>JAXHNU010000033.1:0-182232 GCA_034520175.1 Saprospiraceae bacterium | reverse complement strand
TAGTTACGTATTGCTGTTTTTAATCAAAAAACGATGTTTTTAGTTTTCTCCTTCACTCCTCAACTTCTTAGTCACGCGCTCTACCGAATACCTTCGGGAGAGCCATGGGCGAAGTAATTCCCCTAATTTTGTGGTGTAAAAACGCGGAACCTCGCCGCGTAAAAATCTAATGGAGCGAGCCATTTTTCGTTTCAAATTTGGGCAAAGCCCAATTTTAAACAAAAAAACGACTCGCTCCAAAAAAACTCCCCCTGCGCCGCCGAAGGCGGCGCGTTTTGAATGACTACTACAAAACTTAGGTTAATTACAAAAAATCTTAAAAAATAATTGGGGGCATACAACCTTTTAGTCATTTACCCTACACTTTATAATCAAATGCTTAACGAAAAAGAACTCATACAAGGCTGTATCGCGCAAAATCGGCTGGCGCAAAAAACATTTTATGACCGTTACAGTCGTGCAATGTACACCCTTGCCTACCGACTAACGCACAATTTTGAGGTGGCAAACGAGGTCTTACAAGATGGTTTTTTACAAGCCTTTCGAGCCATCTCAAGTTTTAGAGAAGAATCAACTCTAGGTGCTTGGTTGAAAACAATTGTCATTAGAACGGCTTTAAAACATGTAAAAACGCTAAAAACATTCGATGAACTCACCCCCTCAGTATCTGACACCTTAATTGATTGGGGCGAGACTATGGACGCAGAATAACCCAGAAAAAGCCATTCAGTCCCTCCCCTCATGGTTTTAGAACTGTTTTTGTGTTGATCGAAATTGAAGGTTATACGCATAAAGAAGTTGCAGAAATAATGGGAATTTCGGAAGGGACGTCTAAATCTCAATTATTTTATTCAAAACAACGACTTAGAAAAGTTCTCAAAGAGTAATTTTAGTAAAATCTAATTTGAAACCATACATAAAATCTAAACTGCTGAGTTCTCGCGCTCGCTTCGCTCGCGCGAGAGGGGAATGTGGTTCATTTTTCGGGCAAAGCCCGAAAAATGAACCACCTCTCTTCCTTTTCCGCGAGCGAAGCGAGCGCAAAAGTGCCTTTTAATGCGTATTTTCAATTTATGTATGGTTTCAAAAAATCTAAACCTAACGCGGGTTACAAACCCGCGTTAGGTTGGAACAATAATTTAAAAATGGAAGAATTAAATAAAAATACTTTAAAAACGGCTTTATCAAAATTGCCAGATTACCCCCTATCCGATTCGGTTTGGGCAGGTATTGAATCGCAATTGAATACCGATAAAATAAACGCATTAAAAACGCAATTAAAAGAATACAATCCTCCCCCCCTTATTTGGGATAATTTGTCATTAGAATTAGAAAAAGATGCTAAAAGTACCCAAAATACTGAGGGGGGGTATTTATTAGATAATAATTCAAAAATTAATGAATTAATTACAAATGAATTAATTGCGGATAATAAACCCATTAAAAAACAAAGTGTATTTAGACGTTTATCCCTTCAAAGATGGGCAATGGCGGCAACAATGACGGGGTTAATTTTCGCCCTATTTATCCTTTTAAAACGCTCAAATACTGAGGGGGGAGCAAATCTGAAATTTTCAACGGAAATAGTTGACAATCAATTACTTAAAAATGATTGGGACGATGCCGAATTAGACTACAAAATGGTAGAAACCCTCTGTCAACAACACATAGCGGCTTGTGAAACGCCCAGCTTCAAAACATTAAAACACGAATTAGATGAGTTGAACCAAGCAAGAGAATCAGTTAAAAATGCCATTGGTGCATTTAATTCGGATACCGATTTGATGATGCAATTAAAAAATATTGAACAAGAAAGGGCAGTTATTTTAAAGCAAATTATTGGCGTTTTATAATGGATAATGAATAACCTTTAAAATCAATTAAATTAATTTATTTAGCATGAGAAATTTAATTAAAAAATCGTTTTTATTGCTCTTAATACTGAGGGGGGGGATTTTTCTAAATGCTCAAACCACTTTGCAAGTTGTTTCTAAAAATATAGACAAAACGCTTGATTTTAAAGCAGGAAAAGCGGTCGAAATCAATCTTGAAAAAGCGAATTTGACGATAAAAAGTTGGGCATCGGCACAAGTCAAAATACAAGTTGAATTGTTGTCAAAAAACCCACAATTAGAAGCGGCAAAACAGGATTTAATGGCTTTAAAATTCGTTGCCGAACGTGTAGGCAAAACGATTTATATTCGGAATTATGTGGCTATTGATAAAGGAAAAGAAAAGCCAAGTTCAGATTTACGTGTTCTTATCACAATTTGGCTACCCACCGACGCACCCGTTTCGATTAAAAATAGTTTTGGTAAGAACAATATACAGCAATTTAATGGACGCATTGATTTGACTTCTGAATTTTGTAAAACAAAACTGAGTCAATTAAATGGTGAAGTAAGCATCAATACCCGTTTTGGTGACCTCGAAGGTGACAATTTTAATAACAAACTCACCATCTCCAGCAATCGGTCTAATGTAACACTGCGGATACTGAGGGGGGCAACTTTAATCAATGCCACCTACGGAAAAATAATTATCGAAGCCGACCGCACTTTAACTACCCTAAACGTCAATGCCGATAAAGCCGATGTGGATATTTTAAACCCCAAAAATGCCCTCATCAATTATTTTTTATCAACCGATTTTGGCACAATATCAACCCCTAAAAGGCGCAATTTCAATTATTTAGAAAATTCTAAAAATCGAAAACGCGCAAATTTACAACATACTGCAACAGCATCGAATGTTACCGTTTCTACATCTTTGGGGCATATTTTAATTGAATAAGGTAAAAACTTCCGTGAAGTGTCTCAAAATTGTTCAAAAAACGCTTCAGCGTTTTTGAACAATTTTTGAGACACTTCACGGAAGTTGGACAACAATAATATCAAAAAATTAATCTTCAATTTTTTAAAATTAAACAATGAAATATTTAATCCTAACTACCCTCCTTTTCTGCCTAAATACAATGGCATTTAGCCAAGATTCTATTTCTATCAGAACAGAAATAGACACTTTTAGTACCCCTCAGTATGAAAGTGATTATGATGCGTTTTTTTTGAAAAAACAGCCTTACAATAAGCTTTTCAAATTTGGGGGTAGTACAATTTTTCGAGATTATGGTGTATTTGCCAATAATATTTCTTTTGTTTTAGAAACAAGACTTAAACAAGGCGTGTCTTTAGGTATAGGTGTTGAAATGCAAGATTATTGGGTTAGAGGTGAAAAAGTCAACCCTGATCGCATAACTCCGATGCTGCTGTATGTTGAACCACGCTATTACATCAATAAAGCACAAGAAATCGCCGCAAAACGCAGTGCTGACAATTTGATGGGTACTTATACGGGTATGAGAACAGGTGTCAGAATTAGTCCAGCTTTTAAAGGAGCAACCTACTTTAGTGAAGCTGTTTTGGGTTTACAACAAGTTTTTTTCCAAAAATCAAGGCACGGGCTTACTGAAAACTATGTTGATGTCAATTTGGGTTTAGGCGCGGCTTACAATACCCAACAAAAATGGGCAATGTCTTACCATTTCCAAATGCAATTAGGCGGCTTTTTTAATAATTTGACGGGTAAAAATACACCAAAGAAGGACGTTTCAGCTCTATGCAATATTTTCCGTTGTTATGAAGAAGAAAAACGCTTGCTCAAAATTGATCTATTCAATCTGGTCAATATAGCGAATAGCAGCAATTCGGACTTGGGCTTGGACGTGAGTTACGAAGCCAAGATTAATAAATCGGCTTTTTCCGCAAATTTTGGCTTAAATGGTGTACGCTATAACCTAAAAACATTCGCCGAGAATGATAAAAAAATAAAAGGCTATACTTTTAAAAGCTACATTGAACCACGTTGGTATTACCAAATGAAAAAACAAATTGCCAAAGGAAATTCAGCCAATAATTTATCTGGAAATTATTTTGCTTTACAAATGGGCTACAAAAATTATGAAAAAAATAATTATGAATTAAATGCCTTGACGAAAAACGATAAATCAGATTACGCTTATGCTTATTTAGTGTATGGTCACCAACAGCGTATGTTAAAATACTTTTTTTTAGAATATAAATTCGGCGTTGGCGCAAAATCAGAAAAAAATTTAGATGGTTTGATATTTAATAACGGAAAAAATGGTGGAAGTAATGTTGGTGGTTTTGGTGAAGTCAAATTGGGTTTAGCGTTTTAAGACCTATAGCGCAAAGAGAGGAGAGGTGGTTCATTTTTTGGGCTTTGCCCGAAAAAACCACCTCTCCTCTCTTTGCGCGAGCGAAGCGAGCGCAAAAAACTACTTTAATACGTTTAAAATTTTTACGTATCGCTGTGAAAAGTGGTAGAAGTTATTTTAAATCTCTTACTTGTTAATTGTATGCACAATTTTTTTATTTTTTATTTTTTTATTTTTTAACAATTAGAGGTACTGAAGCCCGACTTCTTTTTACTACCTTTGTTGCGCAGTTTCTAAGATTAAGGTAAATATATTAGATAAAAAACTAATAAAAAATTGATTATCAATTTCTTACAGAACTCTATAATTTGAATTTGAACTTAAATTTTCTAAAAAAAAACTATTTTGGCACTTATTAAATCTATCTCGGGCATCAGAGGCACGATTGGCGGGAATTATGGTAACGACCTGACACCACAAGATATTGTAGAATGTACAGCTGCTTTTGGCACTTGGATACTAAAAAACCGAAGGGACAAAGAGCTAAAAGCCAAATTAGTTATTGGGCGCGACGCCCGTATGTCGGGGGCAATGGTCAGTCAGTTGGTTGTCAATACGCTTATTTCGTTGGGCATTGATATTGTAGATTTGGGACTTTCCACAACACCGACGGTAGAAATGGCGGTAACTGCTGAAAAAGCAGATGCGGGCATTATCCTCACTGCAAGCCACAATCCGAAAGAATGGAACGCCTTAAAACTCCTAAACGCCAAAGGTGAATTTATTTCTGCCGAAGATGGGGCAGCTTTTTTAGCCCTAATAGAGCAAGGTACAATTGCCTACGCTGATGTTGAAGAATTGGGTGACTACACCACCGACAATACCTATATTCAAAAACATATTGATGCTATTTTTGCTTTACCACTCGTTGACGTTGAATTGGTTAAGTCGAAAAAATTCCGTGTTGCTGTTGATGCAATTAACTCAACGGGAACAATTTCTATTGTGCCACTTTTAGAACAAATGGGCTGTAAAGTCTTTGTGATTAATGAAGAAATGACGGGCAATTTTGCCCACAATCCAGAGCCACTTCCTGCACATCTCAATGAGTTGGCGCGCACTGTCGCCACACAAAAGGCGCATTTGGGTATTGCAGTTGACCCCGATGTTGACCGTTTGGCATTCGTATGTGAAGACAGCGAAATGTTTGGAGAAGAATATACATTGGTGGCTATTGCGGATTATGTTTTACAAAATACGCCAGGCAACACCGTTTCAAACCTTAGTTCTACCCGAGCCTTGCGCGATGTAACTGAAAAACGCGGTGGTAAATACGAAGCAGCAGCCGTTGGTGAAGTAAATGTGGTGACAAAAATGAAGGAAATTAATGCTGTAATTGGTGGCGAAGGCAATGGTGGTGTGATTTATCCCGCTTTGCACTACGGACGCGATGCCCTCGTGGGTGTGGCTTTGATGCTCACTTCGTTGGCAAAATTCGGTAAACCTTTGTCTTTTTTGAAAAAACGGTTTCCAGAATACGTTATTTCTAAGAAAAAATTGGACTTGCCACAAGGCGTTGATGTGGACGAATTGTTGAACAATTTAGATGAAAAATACCGTTTGATGAAGTCCTGCACACGTGATAGAATTGATGGATTGAAAATTGATTTCAACGACGGTAATTGGATTCACATGCGCAAATCAAATACAGAACCGATTATTCGGATTTACGCGGAAAGCAGTTCAGGGGTCATTGCGGACAATTTAATTTCAAAAATAAACCGTGATATTTATGAAATTTTGAATCCAGAACAGGAAAATTAAAAAGGTTTCAAATTTCAAAAAATTCAAATTCTAAGAAATTCCCTCTTAATCTACACATTAAGCGACACCTGGAATACAGATGTCGCTTATAGCCTTTCATATTAATACTGTCGGGTTGGCTAATATTTTGGTATTTTCGTAAAAGTTGTGGGTAATGAAAATTGTAAAAATCACCCCTCAGTATTTTACTTACTGCTGTTACGCAGAGCCGTAGGCTCGACCGATTTTCCAGCGGCGGATTCCAATCCGCCTAAAACGTCTATACCTTTTCATTAAGAGCCGTAGGCTCGACCCCTATTTATATGCACCGACCCTACGGCTTTCAACTCATCTGTTTTACTTTTTCGGCGGATTAAAATCCGCCACAATTAGTCATGCCTACGGCATTTTTAGCGTATATTCGTAACATCGTTAGAAAGACTTTAAACCCCAACGCGACAGTATTAATATGAAATTTGAAACCATACATAAAATCTAAACTGCTCGTTCTCGCGCTCGCTTCGCTCGCGCGAGGGAGAAATGTGGTTCATTTTTCGGGCAAAGCCCGAAAAATGAACCACCTCTCCTACTTTTGCGCGAGCGAAGCGAGCGCAAGTGCTCTTTTAATGCGTATTTTGAATTTATGTATGGTTTCAAAATATGAAAGACTACTTAATGTATAAGCTAATTCTTTGAAAACTGAAATCTTTTGAAATTATGAATCCAAGTTGGTTATCAAGAACAACGCTTTTGGTTGGGGAATCGAGCGTTGATGCCTTGCAAAAAGCACACGTTTTAGTGGTTGGATTGGGCGGTGTAGGCTCTTTCGCGGCTGAATTTATTGCCCGTGCGGGTGTTGGTGAGATGACAATTGTGGACGGTGACGTGGTTGACCCCACAAACCGAAACCGACAATTGCCCGCTTTGGCAACCAATCACGGCATGTCGAAAGCGGAATGGATGGCAGAACGACTCGCTGCGATTAATCCAGAAATAAGATTACACGTCCGAAAGGATTTTCTCACACCCGATAAAGCCGATGAAATCTGTCAAGCAGCTTGTTATGATTATGTTATGGACTGTATTGACAGCATTACGCCAAAATTGCATTTGATACTCTCTGCCAAGCGCAATGGCTTGAAGATAGTCAGTTCGATGGGTGCGGGTGGTAAACTCGACCCCACACGCATAAAAATCGCTGATTTGTACGATACTTATACCGATCATTTCGCCCTGCAAATCCGCAAAAGATTGAAACGCAGAGGCATCGGCAAGGGATTGATTACCGTTTTTTCTGACGAACCTTCTCCAAAATCGGCTTTAATGCTCACCGACGGCACTAATTTTAAAAAATCGGCTTATGGTACTATTTCTTATATTCCTGCTGCTTTTGGTGGGGCATGTGCCTCTGTCGTGATTCGGGGTTTGATTGGGGAAAAAATTGTTTTACATAAAAATAAAGAATTGGACGAAATGAAAAAAAAACGGATAGATTGGCATAAGACACCGCCTTCTCCGTCTAAAAATAACACTTTAGTATAAAGTAATTTCTCCAGCTCGCACGCGCTTCGCTCGCGCGAAAAGGGGCAACGTGGTTTGTTTTTCGGGCTTTGCCCGAAAAATGAACCACCTCTTCCCCCTGCTAAGTAATTACAAAAAATCATAAAATTTCAGCCAGAAGCCCGCCGATGGGCTGCACAAAAGTATCAATATCACCCGCACCGAGCGTTAAAATAGTGGTATTTTCCAAATGAGCATCAGATAAACACCCCCTCAGTATAGTCATCAAATTTTCCTTATTGGCGCGTTTTACATGCGTATTTTTCATTTTTTCTACCAACATATCAGACGAAACGCCTTCAATTGGCAACTCGCGGGCAGGATAAATATCCATCAAAACGGTTTCATCTAATGTATCCAAAGCGGCTGCAAAACTGTCTTGAAAATCGCGGGTGCGGGTAAACAAATGCGGTTGAAAAATGCCTATCAAACGGCGTTTAGGATATAAAGTACGTGCCGCTTGAATGGCAGCCGCCAACTCCGTTGGGTGGTGGGCGTAGTCATCAATAAACGTCACTTGCGCGTCATTATTTTGATAAATCGACTCAAAACGCCGCCGAATTCCTTTAAATGTAGATAGAGCTTCCTTCACCGCTTCGGCTGAAACCCCAATATGCTGGGCAACAGCAATGGCTGCAACGGCATTTTCAACGTTGTGTTCACCGGGCAAAGTGGTTTTTATGTTCAAAATATCACCCATTGGGCTTTTATAATCAAAAACGAAAAACCCGTTTTCAACGCGCACTTTTACAGCCTTGTATTTGCCTTTACCAATGCCGTAAGTCGTTTCTTCAAATTGACCAAAGTTTAATTCTTTTGCTGCCGCAGGGTTCATCCACAAACCACGCGGTTTCAACACCTTCGCTCCTACTTGCGTAAAGCATACGCCTTTTTTCTTAATCCGCCATTGGTACAAACCAAAGGCTTCTCTAAAAGATTTTTCATTGCCATAAATATCCAAATGGTCAGCGTCAACTGCCGTGATAATCGCCATTTGTGGCGACAATTGAAGGAAAGAACGGTCAAATTCATCGGCTTCAATCACCACCCATTTTGATTTGCCTTGAACAAAATTTGACCCCAAAGACAAGGAAATACCACCCAAAAACGCCGTAGCGTCAACTTTACCCGTGCGCAAAATATGGGTTAAAAGGCTCGAAGTTGTCGTTTTACCGTGCGTTCCCGCCACGCCAATACACTTCATGCCCCGCGAAATCAAACCTAAAACTGCGGCGCGTTTGAGAATCGGCACGCCCCGTGTTTTAAACTGTGCCAGTTCATTCAATTCCTTGATAGCAGGTGTATAGACAACCAAATCAACATTCGGCGGTATCATGGACACATCGTCGGTGTAATGGATTTTCATTCCTTCGGCAGCGAGGGCTTGGGTCAAAACCGTTTCTGTTTTGTCGTAGCCATGTACTTCTACGCCACGACCTATGAAATAACGCGCCAATGCCGACATACCAATGCCGCCAATACCGATGAAATAGACTGTCTTTAATTGATTGAGTTCCATGATGTTGAGGAGATTTGATATTGATTTCGTAACTGTTTACCATACGCTCGCTTCGCTCGCGCAGAAAGGGGGAATGTGGTTCATTTTTCGGAAAAGCCGAAAAATGAACCACCTCTTTTTCTGTCGTTGTGCGAGCAAAAGGCACGTAGCTAAATAGCTACTGGTAACTTCGGAAATCTCATAAATCCGTTAGGATTTACATGTTTGTAGAAAATATAAAGCAAAACGCACATTGAATCCGTAGGATTCATACGTTTGTAAGGGTTAAAAAACGTGCGAATCCTACGGATTCGGGGTACAGTTACTTGATTTTTATTCTACAAACGTATGAATCCGATGGATTCAAGAGATTTCCGAAGTTACCAGTAGCTACCTGATTTCTTGAATACTTAGCCACGCGCTCGCTTCGCTCGCAGAGGGAATCTATTGGGGCGAGCGTGTTTTTTAAGGAGAAAAATCGTAGATTTTTCTCCTTAAAAAACACGCTCGCCCCATAAAAGTCTTTTTAGGGCGATTTTCGAGCGAAGCGAGAAAGAGCCAATATACCACAAAAGAAAACGGGATTCAGTATCACACTGAACCCCGTTTAAATGTTAAAGCTTTTGGAAGCTGGGAGAATGACGGGTCTCGAACCCGCGACCTTCGGAATCACAATCCGATGCTCTAACCAACTGAGCTACAATCTCCGTCTTGAAAAAAAAGGGCGGAGGCGCAGGGATTCGAACCCCGGGTACCCTTTCAAGTACGTCAGTTTTCAAGACTGATGCAATCAACCGCTCTGCCACACCTCCGTTTTTCCAATCGTCAAGCGCGCTCATTTGCGCTTGCGGGTGCAAATGTACAGCTTTTTCTGAAACCTCCAAATATTTTTAAAAAAAATCACAAAAAATCAAAAAATATTTTGTAATTACTTAGCGTATTGCTCGCTTCGCTCGCAAAAGAGGGGAATGTGGTTCATTTTTCGGGCAAAGCCCGAAAAATGAACCACCTCTCCTCCTTTTACGCGAGCGAAGCGAGCGCAAAAGTGCCTTTTAATGCGTATTTTGAATTTATGTATGGTTTCAAAATTTCTCAACCAAACAATCCCGTTGAAAAAGGTTTTAAACGGGCTTTTATCAAATCAAAATGTTCTTTTTCTCGATTTTCATTTCTAAAAAAAACGATACCACACCAAAACAAATCAATGGACAAACGGACACGCGGATGTCCTTTTATTGCTCCCCAAGCGGCTTCCATATCTTCTGACCAATGAATATCGTCAAAAATCAATACTGTTTGGTCATTGGCTTTGGTTAGACATTGCTCAAAATAATCAATTGTAGGCAGACGTTGGTGGTTGCCATCAATGAATGCAAAGTTTAATACGTCAATAGCCGACAATACTTTGGGCAATGTCTCATCAAATTTTCCGACGACTATTTCGATTTTATGCTTTTCAAATTCCGTAGAAAAATTGTCGGCGTATTTATCAAAATTCAATAAGGAGGGGTCATTGTGGCGCAAACCTGTTTTACGAAAAGTATCGTAAAACCAATCAAAATTGCGGCGGGCAGCTTTGGCTATTTCTGGCGAACCTTCTAAAGTCATAATTTTCGCCCTGCGTGGTGCGCCTTCGGCTAAATGCAAGGTGGAAATCCCCAAAGATGTACCTAATTCAATAACTGTCAATGGTTTATACAATTCGATTGTCTTAAACAACCATTGGCATTGAAAAGCAGGTGACAGTGCAGAACCCGCAATAGACCTAATTTTGCGCGTCTTTTTCAAACCATCTACCACCGAACCCGCGCCGAAATCTTCGACTTCAATGGACTCTTTACTCGCCAAAAGCTCCCCCCTCAGTATATCGGTCTCGTGGAAGACATAAAAAGCACGGTCATCTTCAAGCACGTTCTGAACGAACTCAAATACGAAAGGCGAATGAACATTGTATTGCGTCTTGGCGCGAAAATAAAAGCCGATAAAACGGACAAGGATTTTTATTCGATTCAACATTGTTTAACTTTGCGGCAAAACTACGTTTTTAAGATTTCAAATTTCAAGAATTTCAAGAATTTCAAATTTCTGAGATATGAGATATGAAATCTCATACTACTGGACATGACCCACAAATCCGTTAGGATTTGAACGTTTGTAGAAAAACTAAATGAACATTTCCCTCGAATCCGTAGGATTCGCACGTTTATTTGGAATATTTTAACGTGCGAATCCTACGGATTCGAGGAAAAACCGCTTATTATCATTTTATATAAACGTGTAAATCCTAACGGATTTAAGTTCATGTCCAGTAGTATGATGAAATCTTTGAAATCTCTGAAATCTTTTAAATCTGAAATCTCTTAAATCTTCTTAATTAACAATTTGAAACCATACATAAATTCAAAATACGCATTAAAAGGCACTTTTGCGCTCTCCCGAATACCTTCGGGAGAGCGCTAGAACCAGCAGTTTGGATTTTATGTATGGTTTCAAAATTAACAAAACCATTACTCAATGACGTATTGTAAAAGTTTAGTTGTATCAATTATTTGTTTGTTTTTGCTATTTTTAGCACCCCTCAGTATATCGGCACAAGGTTACGGTATCGCGGCAGGTGTGCGTGTCGGCAGTGGTTTTGGTATTTCCTATCAGCACCAAATTGCCCATAACACAACTCTTGAGGGCATTTTACTTCGTTCGGGGTCATCGACAGCGAGTGACGCGACAGTAAGCGTTTTATATGAATCGCATAAAAACATTTTGACAAAGGGATTGAATATGTACGCAGGTGGTGGTGTTTATTACACCTTGCTTCAAGACCGTCCAAATTTAATTACACAACCCACCAATGCGTTTGGTATTTCGCCCATTGCAGGGGCTGAATTGACAGTTGGCAAGTTCAATGTATCCATTGATTTTAAGCCCAACATCAAACTCGCAGGTGGTAATAATTCCGATATTAAACCTTTTGATATGCAATCAGCGTTTACTATTCGCTACGTTTTGGCAGGTCGGTTCTACAAAAATGATGAATGGATGTTTTGGAAAAAATGGGGTAAAAAGAGGTGAAAAATTTGATTCTTTGAACGTTTTGTAATTTTCCAAAACTCAGAGAAAAAAATATTAAATAAGTACAGCAAACCGCTTGCAAATCCCGAAAATACTTGTAACTTTCTACCAAGTTTCAGAAGTGAAAAACGAAAAGTGATACATATTCAGTAATTAATCTAAGTTTTGTTGTAGTCATTCAGAACGCGCCGCCTTCGGCGGCGCGGGAATTTTTTCGGAGCGAGCCGTTTTTTGTTTAAAATTTGGGCAAAGCCCAAATTTTAAACAAAAAAACGGCTCGCTCCATTAGATTTTTACGGGGCGAGGTTCCGCGTTTTTATACCACAAAACTTAGATTAATTATTTAGCCCATAGCTCCCTTCGCTCGTAAAAAAGGGGAGAGGTGGTTCGTTTTTCGGGCTTTGCCCGAAAAACGAACCACCTCTCCTCCCTCGTGCGAGCGAAGTCTGTTTATCATCCGAATACCTTCGGAAGAGCGCGTGACGAAGTAATTACCATATTCAAAACACCAAGCAGTCGCCATAAAAATTTATCACTTATCATTTTTCATTTATCACTTAAAAAAGGACACCACTTTAAAACAATCATTCCTCAACCATTTTCGTTACAATTTTATTTATTATGAAAAACATTAATGCCTTGTTCGTCCGCCTCACTCTTGTGGCTTTCGGTGCGTTAGCCTTTGGCGCGTGCAAACGCCAACTTTCCGCCAAAAAAATTACCCAACACATTGCAGCTTATGTTTATGCTTATTCGTCGGGGACGGTGGGAAAAGAACAGCCTGTTCGGGTGCGGTTTACCTCGCCGATTGTTCGGGCGGACGAAATTGGCAAATCGGTGGAGTCGGGCATTTTCAATCTGACCCCCTCAGTATCGGGCGGGGCGGTTTGGGAAGATGCACAAACGATTCGGTTCACACCCCAAAATGGGTTTAAATCGGGCGAGACCTACGTGGCATCGGTGCGGCTGAAACGCTTATTTAAAAGTGTACCTGCGGACGCGGAAACATTTGAATTTGATTTTAGAGCGCGGCAATTGTATTTCGATGTCAATATAGACGGCATTGAACCCGATAACCAAAATGATATGCGGCATCAGGATTTAGTCGGTGATGTTACCACTTCTGATAAAACGGACAATGCAACTGTTGAAAAAACATTGTCGGCAAAACAAGGCAATAATACGCTGAAAATCAATTGGATACACGCAGCCGATGGACAACACCACGTCTTTCATGTCAAGGAAATACTGAGGGGGGAGTCACTCTCAAAACTAGATTTATCATGGACAGGCAAGCCCTTAGATGTGGACATCCAAGGCGAAAAAACAGTGGATATTCCCGCAATCGGCGATTTTGTGGCAATGTCCGCAAGGCTCGTTCAAGATGCTGAACAATACATAAAAATCAATTTTTCTGACCCCCTCAGTACAACGGGCGATGTGAGTGGTTTGGTGTCTATTCTCAACGCTTATGAGACAATTCGGACGGCTGTTGATGGTAACAATCTACTCGTTTATCCGTCTGATAGAATTGTCGGCGAACGGGCGGTCAGCGTGGCAAATGGCATTAAAAATTATCGGGGCGAACCCTTAAAGAAACCCGAAACATTTTCTTTACAGTTTTCTGATGTCAAACCTGCCGTTCGTTTGGTGGGGCGTGGGGTGATATTGCCAAGTTCAGATGGGTTGAATTTTCCATTTGAAGCCATAAATTTGAATTACGTGGACGTTGAAATCGTCAAAATTTTCAATAATAATGTCATTCAATTTTTGCAATCAAACGACCTTGAAGGACAAGATGGCTTGGAGCGCGTTGGGCGCATTATCGCGACGAAACGGGTCGAATTGAAAGCCTTAAATGCCAGTGCTTCCACCACAAAATGGACGCGCTACGGCTTGGATTTAGCCACTTTAATCAAGCAAGACCCGACGGCGATTTATCAAGTGCGCGTCGGTTTTCGCCGCAATTATGCCAATTATAGTTGTACTACTGAGGAGGGGGCAAAAAACGATTTGCAAGGTATGACGGTTGTTCAATCACCCGATGAGATAAACGAAAGTGATGACGATTGGGAGCAGCAAAATTCAATCTGGTCATACAACTGGAACGGTGGCGCACAACTCAATGACGATGAAGACAGTTACACTCAGCGTCAAAATCCATGCAACGATGCGTATTACAACTACGAGCATTTTGCACGACGCAATGTTTTTGCCTCAGATTTGGGTATAATTGCTAAAAAAGGGGGCGATAATTCTATTTTTATCGCGGTTTCTGACCTCAAAACAACTTTCCCACGCGGCTCGGTTAAGCTCGATATTTACGATTTTCAGCAGCAAATTATGGCGTCTGCCATTACGAATACCGATGGTACAGCCCTTCTAAAAGATGTAAAAGGCAAACCGTGGATGGTTGTTGCAACAGTCGGCAATCAAAAAGGCTACCTGCCTTTGAGCGACAACAATGCCTTAAATCTGAGTCGTTTTGACGTGGCAGGTGAAGCAAGTCAAAGGGGTTTGAAAGGCTTTTTGTACGGCGAGCGCGGCGTTTGGCGTCCCGGTGATTCTCTGCATCTGAATTTTATTTTGGAAGATAAAGACAATAAACTACCCAATGATTATCCGATAACATTGGAACTCGCCGACCCGCGTGGCACTTTGCAATTGCGGCAAACGAGCGTTGAAAATGTCAAAAATATCTATCCTTTTCACATCGCAACACGCCCCGATGCGCCAACAGGTACGTGGACTGCCACTATAAAAGCGGGCGGGGCGCAGTTTTCACAACCTTTGAAAATCGAAACAGTCAAGCCCAATCGGTTAAAAATTAAACTTGATTTTGATAAAAAAGACATTTCAGCAGGTGAAAATCTGGCGGGTACTCTGCAAATCAATTGGTTGCATGGCGCACCTACGCAAAACGCCAAAGTGAAAATTGAAGCAACGCTTGTACCCGTGAAAACGGCTTTTCCGAAATACAAAGATTTTGTCTTTGACGACCCTTACCGCTATACTGAAAGCGAAGCAGCCGTTATTTTTGAAAACAATGTGGACGCCAATGGCACGGCAAAACTCAACGCTCCTCTGCCTAAAATAGAAAATGCGGCAGGAAAAATAAAAGTCGGCTTGAAAATTCGCGCTTTTGAACCAAGTGGCGATTTTTCAAACAGCTATGGAGAATTGGATTATTCGCCTTACAATACCTACATCGGCGTAAGTATTCCTAAAAATAAGCAAAATGAACCGCGTTTTGATATTGGCAGAAACAACCAATTGACGGTGGTTGCGGTAGATAAAAACGGTAATCCTCTGCGCAATCGGCAAGTGGAGGTCAATGTTTACCGCGTGGAATGGCGTTGGTGGTGGGAAACGGGTGACGATGAACGGGGACAATTTACAGCGTCAAAAAATATGAAGTCGTTGGTGTCCCAAAAACTTACGACAAATGCCGAAGGCTTGGCAACAATTGATGTCAAACCCGACCGTTGGGGACGCTATTTTGTCCACGCCAAAGACCCCCTCAGTAATCACTCAACGGGCAACTTTTTTTACAGTGGTTATCCGTGGGACGATGAAGAACAAGCAGGTTTGAGCCGCAACAATGCCGCCATGTTGAGTTTTTCGACCAATAAAGATAAATACGCCGTTGGCGAAACCGTCGAATTGACGATACCGACACCCGAAGGTGCAAAGGCATTGATTTCGTTTGAAAACAGTTCAAAAGTAATTGAATCGAAGTGGATTCAAACGAAAAGTGGCATGACAAAATACACATTTAAGGCAACGCCCGAAATGTCGCCGACGGTTTATGCCTTCGTGACACTCGTGCAGCCGCACAATTCGGTGAAAAATGACTTGCCGATTCGCATGTACGGCGTTGCGCCTGTCAATGTCGAAGACCCCAAAACGCATCTTGAGCCAATCGTGAAAATACCCGAAATATTGAAACCCGAAGACAAAGTGACGGTAGAAGTGAGCGAAAAATCGGGGCGGGCGATGGCTTACACTATTGCGATTGTGGACGATGGTTTGTTGGATTTGACAAATTTCAAAACACCAAATCCGTGGGGTGTTTTTTACGCAAAAGGAGCTTTGGGCGTTCAGACATTCGATGTGTATGACCAAGTTTTGGGCGCGTATGGCGGACAACTTGAACGAATCTTGCAAATAGGCGGTGACAAAGCGGGTAAACTCAAAAATGCTTTTAATGCCAATAGATTTAAGCCCGTGGTGATGAATATAGGTCCATTTTACTCATCGGGCGGCACGCAACGACATACGTTCACAATGCCCAATTACGTTGGTTCGGTTCGGGCGATGGTCGTCGCAACGGACGGTAATGCGGCGTATGGCAGCAACGAAATGACGGCAAAAGTGCAAAAACCATTGATGGTCATTGCTACATTGCCGCGTGTATTGAGTCCAAATGAACGACTCAAATTGCCAGTTGATGTGTTTGCCATGAGCGATAAAATCAAGAATGCGACGGTGACAGTCGTTGAAAATTCGGGTTTGATTGCTATTTCGGGGTCAAAAACGCGCAATGTGGTGTTTGAAAAACCTTCCGATAAAATGGTGGATTTCGACATCACGGTAAATGACGGCGTGGGTATTGCCAAGTTTCAAGTCATTGCCGAAGGCGGCGGCGAACGCTCAACAACGGAGATTGAAATTTATGTGCGCAACCCCAATCCGATTATAACGACAGTGAAAGAAGCGGTCGTTCAAGCGGGTCAAAGTGGCGCGTTGCCTTACACGGGCATCGGGTCGAATGGGACGAATGAAGCCACTTTGGAAATTTCCACAATGCCGCCTTTGGACTTAGCGAGCCGTTTGCAATACCTTTTGCAATATCCTTATGGTTGCGTGGAACAGACAACAAGTGCGGCTTTTCCACAACTTTATGTGGAAAAATTGATGAATCTGGACGACAATGCTAAAAAACAAGTGTCCACAAATGTCCGTGCGGCAATTGAACGGCTCAAAATGTTCCAAACGGGAGACGGTGGTTTTGGCTATTGGCAGGGCGAAGACTTTGCCAATGCTTGGGCGACAAATTACGTGGGACATTTTCTGATTGAAGCCAAAAACGCAGGTTATGCCTTGCCGCCAAATATGTTGGAACGTTGGGCAAAATCCCAACAAGGCGCGGCAAAACGCTGGACAGCCATACCGCCGACATCAAATAACGCTAACGGTGGTCTGTACTCTCTCCCTTCGGGGGAATCGGAGGGGGCTACCGATTTGACGCAGGCGTATCGTTTATACACATTGGCGCAAGCCAAAACGCCCGAAAATGCCGCCATGAACGCCCTTCGAGAAAAGAAAAATTTGAACGCAACAGCACGTTGGATGCTCGCTTCGGCTTATTCAACAACGGGAAAACTAGAAATTGCACGGCAATTGGTAAACAATGCCGCCACTTCGGTTACAAAATACCGTGATATGTCTTACACGTATGGTTCAGATTTGCGCGACCAAGCGATAGTTTTAGAAAGTCAAGTGTTGATGCAAAACACGGGGCAATCCCTTCAAATTGCGCGAGAAGTGAGCCAAAAATTGAGTTCGGGCGATTGGTATGGCACTCAATCAGTGGCTTATGGCTTGATGGCAATGGCAAAATTTGCGGGTAAATCAGAAGGGGGGGACACATTTACGTTTAGCTATGACATCAATGGCAAATCGGCGAATTTTACGAGTTCGACACCCATTGCTCAAATCAAATTGCCCGCAAATGGCACAAACAATGTGACGATTCGCAACACAGGCAAATCACAGATTTTTGCGCGTGTGATACTGAGGGGTCAACAAGCGGTCGGTTCGGCTACGCAATTTGTGGCATCGAACTTAAACATGAATATTCAATACAAAACATTGAAAGGTCAACCTTTAAACGTAACAAATATTCGTCAAGGAACGGATTTTGTTGCCGAAGTCACCGTCGCAAATACGGGCAGTTTGGGCAAAGATTATAAAGAAATGGCATTGACACAAACTTTCCCGTCGGGTTGGGAAATCCTCAATTCCAGAATGGAAAAAGTGCAAGGCTATACTAACACAACCGCCCCACGCTATCAAGACATACGCGACGACCGTGTGAATACGTTTTTTGACATCGCTACTGGCAAATCACATATTTATCGGGTGCAACTCAACGCCGCCTACATCGGTCGTTTTTGGTTGCCCACGCAGCAATGTGAGGCAATGTATGACAATTCCGTTTCGGCAAAACAAGGAGGTTTTTGGGTGGACGTGTCGGCAGGAGAACGGAAGGCGATGTAGTTTAGTTTGAAATTTTGAGTTTGAAGGCGTGACAAAATGTACCCCTCAGTAAAATATCAACAAAATTGAGTCATTTTACTGAGGGGTATTTTTCTAAAAAAATTTGAAACCATACATAAAATCTAAACTGCTGGTTTTCGCGCTCGCTTCGCTCGCGCGAAGGGGCGAATGTGGTTCATTTTTCGGGCTTTGCCCGAAAAATGAACCACCTCTCCTCCTTTTACGCGAGCGAAGCGAGCGCAAAAATGCCTTTTAATGCGTATTTTGAATTTATGTATGGTTTCAAAAAATCTGTTAGGATTTACGCGTTTATAGAAAAATAAAACAGGCAATTTTTACCGAATCCGTTAGGATTTGCACGTAAAATGTTCAAGAAATGTACGAATTCTAACGGATTCGAGGAAAAATCAAGCCTTTTGTTTTCTATAAACGTTTAAATCCTAACGGATTTTTAACAGCAACTTGAAATCTTAATTGAGCCTTTTTTTAATTGATTATTAGCTGACATTACGCAGTGCAAAAATTTGGAAATTAGTTCTTCTTTACAGATAGCTTTAAAATTGTTATTTTGACACTACGTGTCGGGGGTAGCCTTCACGTTTCGGAAATGTAAAACACGCTTTTACTTATTTCGCGTTCCTATTTCGTTAAATTTTTCTCAAAATGACACAATAGAGTATAATAAAATTTGTCTAATCGGGTTTAAATGTTAAAATTTGCCGATTATAAAGACCCTTGATTTAAAAATGTAACAACATGCGTCACCAACTTTTCAATATTCAGCCTTGTCTAAGGTTTTTCACCACTCATAAAACGTTTCACGAAACAACTATGAAACTAAAACAGGGATTGCTCATTCCGTTTGTCGTGCTTTTTATAGGCTCAATCACGACAACTTTCGCCCAGCCGACGACCGTTTTTACGGAAGCTAATTTGGCTTTCAAACGCGGCATGGATTTTTACGACAAAGCGATTTATACCGCCGCTATGCAGGAATTGCACAGCGCACTCACACAACTACGTCCCGCGCCCGAACCCGAAGCCCGTTTACTGAGGGGGCAAGCGGAGTTGTTTTACGCCAAAGCCGCCGTCAGAAGTGGGCAGCCTAATGGCGAACAATTGATGCTCGATTATATCCGCAAGTACGCGCCCGATGCCGTGGCAGGTGCGGCGGCTATCGAAATGGGCGATTTTTATTTTGCCAAAAACAAACCAGATAAAGCCTTATCGTTTTATGACCTCATAGAAGGCTCGGATTTGCCCGCTTCTGAGCGCAATGAATTGTACTTCAAGCGCGGTTATGCCTTGTTTACCCAAAAGAAATTTAAGGACGCGAAAGGCAATTTCTCAAAAACAAAAGATGATAAAGACAGTCGTTATTACAACGAAACAAATTATTACTACGGTGTTTGTGCTTTTTTTGAGAACAATCTTGAAGAAGCCTCGCGCAGTTTTCAGCGCGTTCAAAGTTCCAAACAGTACGCCGCAGTTGTGCCGTCGAGCATCGTGCAGATTTATGCCGCACAACGCGATTGGGACAACACCATAAAGTCGGGTTTGCGGGCTTTGGACGATTCAAAAGTAAAAAACCGTGCACAAATCAATCAATTGATTGGACAGGCGTATTTTGAGAAAAAACAATATGACCAAGCCGAAAAATTCTTGTTGGAAGCCGCCGCCAGCAATGCACCGATGCGGACAGAAGACTATTACCAATTGGGTTTTTGCCAACACCGCACACAACGCTACGCCGATGCTGCACGGTCGTTTGAAAACCTAAGCGGTCAAAACAGTAAGTTGGCACAACATGGTTTGTACCTTTTGGGCGATTGTTATTTGAGAATGGGCGAAAGACTCAAAGCTAAAAACGCTTTTTCGCTCACATCGCGCATGAATTTCGACCCCTCAGTACAAGAGGAGTCGCAGTGGAATTATGCGAAATTGGCGTATGAATCTAAGCAAACACAAGAGGCGGTTGATGCCTTGCAAGCCATTCCGCAGTCATCGAAAAACTATACCGAAGCACAAAATTTATTGTCAGAAGTTTTATTGAAAACCCGCGATTTTGATGCGGCTTTGAATATCATCAACCGTTCGGGCAATAAAACGCCCCGTTTGCGCGAAGCTGCCCAAAAAGCGTTGGTTTATCGCGGTATGCAGTTGATGCAAAGCGGTGATGTGAATGGCGCAAAAAGTTATTTTGAACGCTCACTCGCTGATGCACCCGACGCTGTTACGAAAGGCATTGCCAATTATTGGTTGGGATACACCAATTATGAGCAGAAAAATTATGATGCCAGCTCGCGTTATATGGGTAGTTTTTTGACAATCGCGAAGACAACTTCGGGTTTACCTGCCGAATCGTCGGTTTACACGGCAAATTATATTCAAGGCTACAATTTTTTGAAGCAAAAGAACTTCCAATCAGCCCAACAGTATTTTCAAGAATGTATGAACAGTATCAAGAGAGATTACGATTACATCAGTTCGGACAATGTGAAAAATCAGATTTTGGGTGATGCTACTTTGCGCTTGGGTGATTGCAATTTCAAACGCAATAAATATGATGAAGCGATTAAATATTACGATGAAGCCATCAATAAAAAATATTCAGGTTTTGTGTATGCTTTGTTCCAAAAAGGCGTGATTCAAGGTTTACGGGGCAATAATTTGGAGAAGATTATTGCGTTGGAGAAACTTACCAACAACTATCCCAATTCGGAATACGCGGCGGTGTCTTTGTTGGAAATTGGTACAACTTACTTGAACCTCAACCAATTGGATAAAGCGCAAGGTGCTTTGGTGCAAGTGGTCGCTAATTTTAAAGGCAAACCAGAAGTTGTACCTGCTTTATTGAAATTGGGTTTGATTGCGCAAAACAAAGGCAACAACGAGCAAGCTATTTCTTACTACAAGCAGGTCTTTTACAATTCGCCAAATTCTGTTGATTCAAAAGCGGCATTGGAGCGTTTGCAAGATATTTACGTAAATGATTTGGGTAAACCAGACGAATATTTTGCTTTTTTGCAAACAATTCCGGGTTACAAACCAGACCAAGCAGAACAAGAATCTGTTACCTACCGTGCTGCCGAAGTGCAATACGAGCAAGGCAATTACGACCGTGCCATTACGAGTTTTACGACTTATTTGGGACGTTTTCCCAACGCCGCGAATACTTTAAACGCCTATTACTACCGCGCTGAATCTTACGCAGCGAATAAAGATTTTGACAATGCTTTCACGGATTACGAAGCGGTTGTGAATAGAGGAACGTCAAAATTTTATCAAAAAGCGACGGAAAAAGCGGCGTTGATTGCGTACAATCACAAAAAGGATTTCAACAAATCGCTTGATTTGTTTGTAAAAATGGAAAAAGCGGCAACCGATGATATTAAACGTTTTGACGCCGAATTAGGGGCAATGCGCTCGGCTTATCGCTTAAATCGGACAGATGCGGTGACTGAATTTGCTTCAAAAGTTGCCAATAATTCACGCGCAACCAAAGACCAAGTAGCTGCCGCGAATTTTTATTTGGGCAAAATAGCCTTCGATAAAAACGATTACTACCGCGCTCAACAAGCCATGTCGCAAACAATTCGCAACGGCGGCAACGACGAACAAACCGCCGAAGCAAAATACATTGATGCCTTGATTGATTACAAAAAACGCAATTTGGAATCTGCCCTAAACAAAGCGGATAGAGCCTCACAAAATAATTCTTTTGTGTATTGGGCTGCCAAATGCGTGATTTTGCAAGCGGATATTTTTGCAGAAAAAAATGATTTAATCAATGCACGCGCGGCGTTAGAATCCATTATTGACGGTGTGAAAGAATATCCAGACATTGTAGCAGAAGCAAAGCAGAAATTGGATAATTTGTCGAAAAAAGAAGCCCTAAAAAGCCGTATCTCCAAAGACAATGCAACGGGCTTGCTCGATATGGAGAAAAACTAAATCCGTAGATAAAAATCCGTCAAATCCGTTAAATTCCTAAATCCGTAGATAATAATCAGTGTTCATCCGCGTAAATCAGTGGACAACAGTCAATCATTCAAAAAACGAAATTCTTTTTATGAGAACTATAAATAAAATCCTTTTGATTACATTGTTTGTGCCTATTGTGGCAATGGCGCAAAAACCGGGCGGTGGCGTTGACAACCAGTCGCAAGATGTGGTTAAAAACTTTGAAGCGCGGCTTATTGATGCGGAGAAAGTCAGTATCAATCCAATATTGCCCTCAGTGGATACTTCCACCAAAGCGCAAACGTACAGTATCCCGAATAAGGTATTGACAGTGGAATATCAGCCGCCGAAAATGCGTCCGCAGTCATTGCCTGCTCAAAAACTACCCCCTCAGTATAATGGCTACGCGAAGCTCGGTTATGGCTTCCCGAACTCGCCTTACGGGGAAGCGGCGTATCGTTTTGGCGACCCAGCGCATTATTTGATTGGCGCGAAAATCAAGCACCACTCGGCAAATGCGAATAAAAGCCTTGAAAATCAACGCTTTTCTAATACGGAAGGTGAAGTAAACGGTACTTTTTACGCTCAAGTAGGTGTGGCAGTAGATGCCAAATTGGGCTATGCCAACAATTCGCGGCAGTATTATGGCTACGACCACGCTAAAATTCCTTTAGGCACTTATACCCGCGTGGGAACAGAACAGCATTTCAACACGCTGTCAGCATCAGCAAAAGCCTACAATTCGACACGGACGGTGGCAGATATTAATTATGGTTTGGGCTTTGGTTTTTCAAATATGAACGACAACTACGCCAATAAAGAAACCGACATTAATATCATCGGTGATGCCACAAAATGGTTTGCCGAAAAACACCCTTTGACGGTTATTGTAGGTGCAGAATTTACAAAATTGTCGCCCAAATCGGAGAAAACGCAGGATTTGAATAATATTTATTTGAAGCCAAGTTTTACCTACAAAACTGATGCGTTGAGCCTTAAATTGGGCGCAAATTTGATGTCGTTCAAAGACGTATTTTATCCGATGCCCGATATTGAAGCCAACTTCAATTTGGCAGGTAAAGCGTTGGGGATTTTCGCGGGCTGGAAAGGCGATTTTATCAAAAACTCGTACCGCAATTTGACAAATTACAATCCGTTTATCAATCCCGATACGCTTTTAATCAGAAATACCCAAAAAATTGAGTATTATGGTGGTATCAGAGGCGGACTTGGCTTTTTGACTTATTCGGCACAAGCTGGTTTTAGTACGAACAACAATTTAGCTCTGTTTTCAGCCGATACATTGGACAAGTACCGCCGTTTCGATGTTGTTTACGATTCTGTCAATATTTTCAATATTCGGGGTGCTATCACGGCACACCCGACGGATAAATTGGAAATAACGGGTACGATTAGCCAAAATATTTACTCAGCTAAAAACCAAGCGGCTGCTTGGGGTTTACCTTCAACCGATGTGAACGTGGGCGCAAAATACAAAGTTATTGAATCGGGCAACCGCATGGCACTCGTAAAAGCATCATTGTTCGTTCAAAATGGTGTGCCTTACAAAGTCAAAAATGCTGACTTTGCCCGTCTCGACCCGCTTTTCGATGTTAGTTTGGGTGGTGAATATTGGTTAAGCAAGAACATCGGTGTCTTTTTAGACATCAATAATTTGTTGAATCTAAAACGTCAACGCTGGCAAAATTATCCCAACTTTGGTTTGAATATTTTAGGCGGGATTACGGCGCGTTTTTAAGCAAGGTACTGGGTAGCACGTTTTATATATTTTTAGAATTAAAATTGAAATACAATTGATTGATTTTAAATTAGTTCCAATCTGACGCGGGTTTGAGACCCTGTCCATTACTACACGTATTTTGGTATTCTGAAGAGCCGTAGGCTCGATCAATTTTGTAACGGCGGATTGCAATCCGCCGAGAATACGAACGATTTTTTTGAGTTCCGTAGGAACGGTGCATATTATCCGTTTTAAACCGCAAAATTGCACGAAAGTATATGTGCCGTTCCTACGGAACTCAATGAAATTGCTTGTATTCCAGTCCAGTGATTAAAATCACTGGCTACAAAATTGATCGAGCCGCTGGCTCTATGTGGTCGAAACATACTTGTAGGTAATGGACAGGTTTTCAAACCTGCGTCAGATTTTCAGATTTTCTAAAAATATATAAAATGCACTACTGAGGAGGTAATTTCTACAATTTAGATTACCCACAAGTTCCTAAGGGATTAAACTTGAATAGCCTGAAATGAAATTCGGGCTATTCAAGTTTAATCCCTTCAAGATTTTTAGACATTCAAAACTTGTAGATAGTGGATAGAATAATAAACGAGACAGCGCAATTTTACCCCGAAACAAAACAGCAATGGCGAACGTGGTTAGCAGAAAACCATGTCGAAAAAGATTTTGTTTGGCTTATTTATTATAGACAAAAGGTAGGCAAACCAACCATAACTTGGAGCGAAGCCGTTGACGAAGCCTTGTGTTTTGGCTGGATAGACAGTACTCAAAAAAGATTGGACGAAGAACGGTCAATTCAATTCTTCACTAAACGCAAACCCAAAAGCACTTGGTCAAAAATAAATAAAGATAAAGTAGTAAAACTGATTGAGACAGAACAAATGACCCAAGCGGGCTTAAATTGCATAGAAATTGCTAAGAAAAATGGCTCATGGGAAATTTTGGATAGTGTAGAATCACTGATTATTCCAGAAGATTTAGAAAAGGAATTAAATGCTAAAGAAAATGCAATGGACTTTTTTCAAAGTTTAAGTAAGTCCGCTAAAAAAATGATGTTGTATTGGCTCGTATCTGCCAAGAGACCCGAAACAAGTGAAAAGCGCATCAGCGAAATAGTAGAACAGTGTGGATTACAGAAGATTCTAAAGCCTCTATAATTTTCATAAGTCCCAAATTTTATAATTTTTCCACCAACCAACCATCAATACGGCGTATAGTGGCATTGAAATTTAAGCTAATACCCGTTATTGTTTTGCCTGTTGCCCGATACTTATCTGCATATTTTTGAGTGTGAATTTGCGTCATTCCTTCGGCGGCAGTTTTATTAAATTTGAATTCAAAAATATAAACATTATCATTAGTTTGGACAACCGCATCAGCGCGACCTTGCGACGAATGAACTTCACTATTGATGAACATGCCCAGATAACTGAACACAATGTGAACGAGTCCGTGATACAGACCCTCGGTTTGATTGAGGTAAGTTTCAGAGGGCAAATCAGCTAAAATAGCGTTTAGCATATCATGAACACGGGGTAAATCGTCGGTTATGAAGGCATGGCTCAAATCCTTCATCGTGCGTCCCGTGTGGGTTCGTCGAGCATTTTTTGCCAAATCGCCCATTAAAAATTGGTACATACTTTCCCGAACTTCTTTGTTGGGATAGTCCAAAATGATTTCGTCTTCGCCGTATTTTTTTTCTTTTATCGTCAAATAACCTGTTTGAAAAAGCAGGGAAATGAGTTCGATATTTTCGATGTCAAATTTTTCAAAAGTGATGCTACTCGCTGCAACATTCTCGACATTGTAGTATTCTTGAACCCGCATTTGTTCAACCAAAAATTTGGGATTACCCGTTGAAAACCAATAATTGCGAAAATCGCGTTGGCTCAAAAAATTCAACGTACCAAATGGATTATAAACCCGCGTCACGCCGTCCCAAGAATACCCGTTGTACCAAATTTTCATTTTATTCAACAATTCCTCTCGCGATATACTGAATTTGGCGGCAATATCCGTCAAATAATCACTAAAATAAAGTTCCAATTCCTCGTGCGTGTAGCCTGCCAATGTGCCATATTTTTCGTCAATTGTAATATCTGTCAAATTATTCAAGTGCGAAAACAAAGAGATTTTTGAAAACTTTGTAATTCCTGTAATGAAAACCAAGCGTAATAAATCATCTGCATTTTTCAAAACGGAATAAAAATCGCGTAGAATTGTGCGGTTGATTTTTGCTTGTTCGAGGGTCGCCAATTCCAAGTAATCAATGATAGGTTTGTCATATTCATCAATCAATAGGACAACTTTACCATGTTTGGCATTGAGTTTTTGGAGCAATTCGTTGAATTTTCCTTTCAAATCTTTTGCCTGTAAGCGAATACCATACAATTTGGCTTGCGCTGACAATTCGCTTTTCAACACATCTAACAAACCTAATTCTGAATAACCCAAAGCATCGAAAGAGATGTGAATAACAGGATTAGTTTGTGTCCATTCCCATTTATCATTAATCCATAAATCACTGAATATAAGACGATTACCTTTAAAAAGTTCTTTGAGTGTCGAGACTAAAAGTGACTTTCCAAAACGGCGAGGACGAGAGAAAAAGTAGTATTTACCAGTTGTGACCATCTTGTGGACCAACTCGGTTTTGTCAACGTAAATACAGTTCATAGCTCGTATTTCTGTCAATGTTTGGATACCAGTGGGTAAATTTTTCATTCAACAAAGATAGGAAAAATATGTGAATACGAACCTAAGTTTTGTGGTAAGTAGGTCTCTATAAATAATCACGAAATATTTACTGGCTCTTTTTCGCTTCGCTCAAAAATCGCTCTAAGCGTGATTCTGAGGGGCGAGCGTATTTTAAATTTTGAAACCATACATAAAATCTAAACTGCTGCTTCTCGCGCTCGCTTCGCTCGCGCGAGAAGAGGGAATGGGGTTCATTTTTCGGGCAAAGCCCGAAAAATGAACCCCCTCTTCTCCCTTTGCGCGAGCGAAGCGAGCGCAAAGATATACTTTTATGCGTTTTAGAATTTTATGTATGGTTTAAAATACGCTCGCCCCAATAGATGTTACGCGCCCGATTTTTGAGCGAAGCGAGAAAGAGGGCGTAGTAATTTGTACGGTAATATTGGTTACGACATAAAAAACGCAATGATGGGCTTGAAATACTGAGGGGTCTAAATTTACTCTGCCGATTGCATTTTTGCTTTGACGATTTCAAAAACCATTGGTAAAATAGAAATACCAATAATACCCAAAACGACCAATTCAAAATTCTTTTTGACAAACTCCAATTGTCCGAAGAAATAGCCTAAAAGCGTCAAACCCGTCACCCACAAAATTGCGCCACCGATGCAATAGCTGATATATTTTCGATATTCCATTGCACCGATACCCGCTACAAAAGGGGCGAATGTGCGTACAATCGGCACAAAACGCGCCATAATGACCGTTTTACCGCCATGTTTTTCATAAAACGCTTCTGTTTTTGTCAAATATTCCCGTTTCAAAAAACGCTTTAACAGTGGATTATCCGAATCAAAAAGTTTATTGCCAATGAATTTACCCATAAAGTAATTGACATTATCGCCCAATAAAACGGCGACAATCATAATGGGAATCATCACCCAAATATTCAAAATACCTACTTTAGCAATGGTTGCCCCAACTGCAAAAAGAAGAGAATCGCCCGGTAAAAAAGGTGTAACCACCAAGCCCGTTTCGCAAAATAAAATTAAGCAAATCAAGAAGTAGGAGAGGGTTTGGTAGTTTAAAAAGAAACTCTCGACGTGTTTGTCGAGGTGAAGAAAAAGGTCTATAAGAGATGCCATAATTTAATGTGGATTTTAAAAATTGCTATTTTGTTGGTGGTAGAGACGTTGCATGCAACGTCTCTACGTTATACATTCATGCCGCGTGTAGAGACGTTGTATGCAACGTCTCTACGTGGGTTTTATTTTTTGAAAAAATCTAAACTGATTACTGATGCTGCCGCAAAGATAAGGAAGATTTGAAATTCCCTTATGCTCGTTTAGATTTTTCCCAAACAACCGATTGACTACCCGCAATCAGTCGTCCTAAACCGCGATAAACGGAATAATTCATCATACAGAAATAATAAGGGACATAAAAGGCTTTCACTTTTAGCTTCATTTGTTCAAAAAGCCACCCAAGTAGGGCAGCACCGTAAAAAACGGCTTGTGCAACAAACAAGGCATTGTATATAGTGTTGCCCCCTTCTGCATCTTGCCCCCTCAGTATAAGCCAGTTAAAAAGGAAAATAAATGGCAAAGCCAAAGGCGCGAGTGTCCAACGCAAAACGCGGTGCGACCAATATTGGAAGGATAAAACGCCGTGCTTAATCGGATTCAACAAACTACGCAACCGCCAAACAGCTTGCAAACCACCCGCCGAAATGCGAATTTTGCGCTTCAATTCTTCTTTGACATCGGCAGAATGTCCTTCAACTGCGTAGGCTTCGGATTCATAGACAATCTTAAAACCGCGTTTGGCAATGCGCATTGTCATCACGAAGTCTTCAATTAAGGTATCTTTTTCTACGGGTTCATACAAATCGGTGCGTACCGAAAACAATTCACCTGCCGCACCAACGGCAGAATACAATTGAGAATCCCACCTTTTCAATAAAGATTCGTATTTCCAATAAATGCCTTCGCCCGCCCCGCTTGCAACACTCGACATTTGTACCCGCTTTTCACCCGCAATAGCCCCAACAGTCGGGTCAGCATAATGCCGCACCATTTTCCAAACGGCTTCTGGATTCAAATCCGTATTGGCATCGGTAAACACAACGACAGGTGTTTTAACAAACGGCATGACCCGTTCTACTGCCGCAATCTTGCCACGACGCTCAGGCTTGTGAAACAATTCAATGTTATAGCCCCCTGTATTTGGGAAATTTAATACACGGTCGGGCGTTGAATCCGTTGAACCATCTGTCACGAAAAAGAAGTGCATCTTGTTTTTGGGATAATCAAGTGCCAATGAGTTGCGGATTTTGTCTTCAATCCAACGTTCTTCATTGTAAGCAGCGACCATAAAAGTCACTTCGGGTAAATCTGCGGCGTTCATAGTCGTAGTGGGCGGCGGCGGTGTTTTTTTGAGTTTAACCAAAAAGCCTAAAAGAATGCCATAACCGACATAACTGTAAAAAACGATGAAAAGCAATGCCCAAAATGCCAATATGAGCATGTCCGTGTTTGTAAAAGCCATAAGAAAGGTAGCGTTTTCTCAAATATGATGAAATAAATTGTTGGTGTATTTTTTTGCGCATAATTTAAAATTAACCGTTCACCATTTTATCGCAACCGTTTCTTTTCTAATTTGAACCGATTAAATTAAATAGTTTTACGCTTGAATTATAAGACAAAAGTAGGACAGATTATTGAAATTACAAATAGCGTCACCATTTCTGTATTTTATTTTATTTATTTTAAATTCGTGACATAGTTTTTGATAAAAAATAGAGAATTTATTAAAAAATATCATTTGAAAAATAACTCTTTTTTTTAGTAAATTTTAATATTGTGTTTTATTTAATTATTTAAAATTATATTATTTAATTATTTATACTTATAATTTTAATATTTTTTAAAAAATACCATTTCTGCCTCTATTTTATAGGTAACCGAGGTATGGTTTTAAATAGCATGTTTTATTGGATTAAATAAAAAAAAATAAAAAAAAATAAAAAAAAATGTGACGAGATTTCGTAAAAAAAATTGGAAAATCGAAAACTCCCCGTATCTTTGTATTGTGTTTGACAAGGGTCAGTATAGTTAAACACACTTCTAAGTAGAATTCCTCCCAACCGATACTTAAGCCTGACCATAAATTACAAACAATGTTTTAGTAGAACCCGGAACGTACTTTTGAGAAACTTATATTCCAATTGAGCATAGTCCTAATTTTTTATGGATAACAATAGTTGCTTTCCTCCCGTAGCAATGATTTAGCTTGACAAGTTTTGGACGCCATTCGTATCTCAAAAACCGAGATTATTACGATTCACTTTTGAAATTTTATTTACAACAGGCGTACTACGACAATTACACAATGAAGAAAGCGAACATTCTCATCATCGAAGATCACGACGCAGTGCGTCTATTACTTGGTCTTACCTTCAAACAGCAATATCACGTCGTAACAAAGCGCGATGGTATCGAAGGTTTAGCATGGTTGGCAGCAGGTAATATGCCTGACTTAATCATGTTGGATATGCAAATGCCCCGCCTCAATGGCTTGGAATTTTTGCGTCAACTTCGGTCAACCGGCTTTTTTGCGCAGATTCCTGTATTACTTGTATCTGGTAACGATGATGCAATTGAAAACGCTCAAGTATTTGACTTGGGTATTGTTGATTTTGTGCCAAAACCTTTCAATCCAGTTTCATTACGAGATAGAGTAACTGCTATTTTGGACAAACAAAAAGCAGTTGCCGCAGCAGCTTAATAGAATACATCCTACCAACACGCTATAATTTCAACAAACATTCTTAATAATCGCTTTACCAAAATTTTGCTTCAACATGTCTCAAACTTTACCAACAATTCGTCTTAACATCAAAGAACTTATCCTCCTCAATGTCCCAACAATGGCAGAAACGTTGTACACACCGTTTTCGGACTACAAAGTGCGCCCACTTAGCAGCACACAAGCCAACGTTTGCTTCACGCAGTTGTTGACGATTGCACGTGCAGAAGAAGTACCTTATGCCATCGTTGCGGATTATAAATTATTGGCGTTTAATGATTTTGCGTTTGTGCGCTCATTTCGCCGCAACAAGTTGGTGGTCAATGTGCCGATTGTAGCCGTAGCTGATGAAAGCGATATGATTGATTTTAAGGGTGTTCTTGCCTCTGGTATTGACGATTGTTATAAAATGCCTGCTGATTTTGCAGCCATCAAAGGACGTATTGAGTTTTTACACGACAACAAAGCACAATTGTCATCGGTTGACACTTCAAAACACGAAATGTTACGCGTGAAAATCTCACCTTTCAAACGGGTGATTGATATTTTGGGTGCTTCTACGGTTTTGTTGTGTGCAAGCCCATTTTTATTGTTGACTGCTGCTTTGATTAAATTGGAATCAGGTGGTCCCATCATTTACAAATCAAAAAGAAGTGGTACAGGCTACCAAGTTTTTGATTTCTTGAAATTCCGTTCAATGTACGCAGATGCGGACAAGCGTTTGAAAGAAATCGAACACTTAAATCAATATTCAGATAAAGGTGATGGCAACACACCCACTTTTATCAAAGTGAAAAACGACCCACGTATCACGCGTATTGGTCGCATTATCCGCAAAACAAGCATTGATGAATTGCCGCAATTGATTAACGTTCTGCGCGGTGATATGTCGCTTGTGGGCAATCGTCCATTACCGCTTTACGAAGCAGAGCAATTGACAAAGGAAGATTGGGCATACCGTTTTCTCGCACCTGCTGGTTTGACAGGCTTGTGGCAAGTAAGCAAGCGCGGCGGTGACGACATGTCTGCCGAAGAACGCATTGCACTCGATATTGCTTACGCGCAAAAAAATTCTTTCTGGTTTGATTTAAAATTGCTGTTGAAAACACCGTTTTCAATGATTCAAAAAGAAAATGTTTAGTTTTCGATCATAGTATGTTGGTTTGAGCGGCAGGAATTTTTCCTACCGCTTTTTTTTATTGCGCGCTACACGTAGCATACCTCTACAAGGTGAAGATTTTCAACGAGCCAGTCAGACTTGGATTAATAACCAAAAATCGTAATTACTTAGTCACGCGCTCGCTTCGCTCGCGCGAGTGAGTAGAGGTGGTTCGTTTTTCGGGCTTTGCCCGAAAAACGAACCACATTCCCCTTTTTTGCGAGCGAAGCGAGCTATGAGCTAAGTAATTACCAAAAATCTAAACAAACTGGTATTCCACGCCAAAAACTTGAGATAACAAAGTCTGTGGTGCATCTAATATCTTTACATCACCGCGTGGTGAAGGCGTGACGGGCGAGTTAGCAGCCAAATAATCGCGCATGGTTTGGTGCAAAGTATAGGCTGTATTTTTACCATTTTTGACATTCGAGATCCGGCACAACATCGTTTCGGGGTCGCCGTCGCGTTCGCAAGCACAAATACTGTACTCTTTTTCCATGTCCAAAGGCACGCCGTTTGTCGTGAGCGATTGCACCCGTTTTCCTGCTTCGCCGTGGGCATTGAAGGTCATTTCTAAGCCTTTCAATTTGACCACCCAACCGCCAAAACGTTTTGACGCATCTTTTGTAAAAACGTTGTTTAATTCCTTTTCCAACCACTCTTTCAATTGTTTACCCGTCACAACTGCCGTTCTGACTTGCGAATCAACGGGCAACATATCAAAAATATACCCCTCAGTAATAGGCACTTTTCCAGTCGCATCTACATTGCGTGGCGGACAAAAACGGAACCCGTTTGACAACACAATGTCTGTTCCAATGCGCCATTTTAGGGCATCAATAATCATTGTGTCAATGGTATTTTCAACAACAAAATAACGGTAGAGTGGGAGTGTAGAATAACCATGGATTTTGTTGATAGACTCGGCAAAAGGCTGTTCTTGCGCTTGAATCATCTCTAAAATAGCTCGTTTGGGTTTATATTTTTTGGCATCAACCTCCATTAATTCGTATTTTTCACCCACAATTTTCCCATTTTCAATCGTCAAATCTAAGCGACCAACAAACGAACCAAACGCACCCGGCTCAACCACTTTTGCGTATTTACACACAATTGGCTTGCGGACACGCTCGTGTGTATCGCCGCCAAAAATATAATTTACGCCTTTACACTCAGGCATATTTGCCAACGAAATCTGTTGTGACAAACCCAAATGCGCGATAATTATCACAAAATCGCATTGTTCCTGTTCTTTCAGCACATCTACATAATACGCTAAATTTTCTTCTGGTTTCGTGTAAACAATCCCTTTTGAATAATTGGGCGATTGACGAATAGGCACTAAATGGTCGGTGTAACCCAAAAACCCAACCTTAACCCCGTGTTTTGATAGGGTTTGATAAGCAGGAAAAATCAATTCGCCTTTTTTTCCGCCGCCTAAATCGTGGTACATATTCGCACAAACTTTGGGCGCATCTAAAGCACCTAAAAGTTTTTGCATCTTATTTTTTCCATAGATTACTTCCCAATTACCGGGCAAATAAAGGTCGTAATTCAGGGCATTTAGAATGTCCACGTAAGCCGTTCCCATCGTTTTTACGGACAGCATACTGCCTTGAAACATATCGCCTGTATCCATAATAAACGTATCTGGATTCTGTTTTTTTACGGTATCAAAAAGAGTGGCTAATTGGGCATAACCCGCCGTTTTGCGAAAAACGATTTGGTTGTTTTCCCAAAATAATTCATCGTGTGGATGCACTTGGCAATGCACATCTGTGGTTTGCAAAATGGTAATTGTTTTGGTTTTACCAGTTTTGTCGTCAGCCATAGCCTTATTTGCTTCAGAATCGGCGTTTATACTGAGGGGGTGTCCGACTTCAGAGGGGTGTTCGGCGGGTGAAAGATTTGGGCTTAGACCGATTCCGAGACCACCCAGAAAGCTATTTTTTAGAAATTTTCTGCGATTAGACATATTTTTTATTTTAGATTTCAAGCGGTATTAAATTTCTTTTAAAACTGCAAAAGATAAAATTTTGAACCGTGTTAAAAGGGGGGATATGGTCAACAATGACGCATTTTAGTTTGGTAAAAAATGCCTCAACCCGTTCAGATAAAGTCTGTTCTGAATATTGTTGAATCGGCAAACCACTGCATTTAGTTAGACCATTTTCGCGTCTTTAAAGTCTTTATTCTGATAAACAGTTTCCCAATGATTTTTCTTTTCCATTTTATGAAGATTTGAAATTTAGCGGTGTGTAACGTTCGGGGAACTTTCAAAGTTCCCCGAACGTGGGGCTGCTTAAACCGTTTATCAATGAATTATTTATTTTGCGTTCTTTTGGCGTTTTTGAGCATCAACAATGGGCTGAAAAGGACCAAATTTATGTTGAATTTCGGGAAACGAATCGGCAAACGGTGCAAACGGGTGGTCAAACGGTTTGGCGTCAATTTTAGGAAAATCAGTCGCCAGAAACGGGTGTTTGGGTCGAGGTTGGCTGTTCACAAAAGCCGCCAAATCCCATGCTTCGGCATCTGTCAATTGCGGATTTTGGTAGCTTGCTCCGAAGGGCATGTTGGCTTTTATATAGCCCGCAAAAGTTGATAATCGATACAAACCAGCCGCTTCATTAAAACTTTTCGCGCCCCAAAGTGGCGGATACATACGTCTATTACCTTCAGGCATAGCCAGACCTTCGCCATTTTGCCCATGACAAGAGGCGCATTTGGCGGCGTAAACAACGCTACCACTGTCTGGATTTGCTGCCCGATTCAAAAAATTTATCTTTAATAAACCCGAACCTTTTGGTGTTTTTCCTTTCGGTACACCATAAGCTAACCACTTAATGTAGGCTTTAATCGCGTTCATTTCATGGCTTGTAGAGTCCAATGCTTGTCCGTTGAGGCTGCGTTGAAAACAATCATTGATGCGTTTGGCAATTGTTTCGGGAGTACCAGACCGCGCCCGAAATTTTGGATAAGTTGCCGCTACTGCCGAGTAATTGTTTCCAAAAGGCTTTGATGCGCCTTCTAAATGACAATTCTGGCAATTCATACCATTTGAAATAGGTTTTACGCTGCCTTCTGGACCTAAATAATCGGCCGTATGGGCAATTAAATCGCGTCCATATTGTATCAATTCGGCATCTTTTTCGGCTTTTATACTGAGGGGGTCTGGAGCTTCCCAAATTTTAGCCGTATCGAATTGAGCCAATGCTGCTTTCTTGATATTTTCTAATGCAAACTCTTTTTCATACCGTTTTTCTTGCCATACACACAGAAGCACAAAGGCTAAAAATGCGGCGGGGACATAAATATGATATTTGACTGTTTTCAAAAAACTGCCACTTTTATCTAATTGTATTCTATCTGGATAATCTGCATATAAAATACGGTTTACTGTGTTAATACGCCACAAGACGTATGTCAGCAATGCCATTAAACCAATAGCGATAATTAATAAAAGTGGTATTAGTAGTTGTTCCATTGTTTAGTCAATATATCTTTTTTGTGAGCGCAGCGAACAAAAAAGCGGAAAGCGGTTCATTTTTGGGGCAAGCTCGAAAAATGAACCGCCTCCCTTTTTTTTGCGAGCGAAGCGAGTAATAGCATGACAGAATTGCTTTAATTCGGTAATTTATCGCGCAAAAGCCCATACACCCAAGTACCTACAATGGCACTAAGTAAAGTTAAGCCCACAACAGCAGCACCCGTGCCGATTTGAGCGAACAAAGGACCAGGACACGCGCCTGTCATCGCCCAGCCAAAACCAAAGATTAAGCCACCGTAAATTTGTCCTTTGTTAAAGGTCTTATTGTGAAAGATAACTTTTTCACCTGTCAATGTCTTAATATTGAACCGTTTGATGAGAAACACCGACAATGCACCCACCACAACCGCCGTTCCAATCACGCCGTACATGTGAAAAGAAGTCATTTGGAACATTTCTTGAATCCGAAACCACGACACAATTTCGGCTTTGACGAACACTATGCCGAATAAAACACCGACTACGGCGTATTTTACATTGCTGAAAGTGCTTTCTTTTTGAACTCCGTTGTTAGGGGCTTCGCAAACGAATTCTTCGTTTTGAGTTTTTTCTACCATTTTATTGTATTTTTATTGAACGCTGCAAATATGGAGTAAAGAAAAAACATATTGAGCAACTTTTGTTACATAACACTTTTTTTTGTAAACCAGTTTTTAGTTTTTGGTGTTTAGTATTTAGAAGTGCCAAAAGTAAAATTTCGTATTAGTCACTGACATTACGCAGTCCAAAAATTTGGAAATTAGTTCTTCTTTACAGATAGCTTTAAAATTGTTATTTTGACACTACGTGTCAATACAAACGCTTAAAATACTCGTTATTATAAACATTTTGACTCTACGAGTCATTGCAGTCGGGCAAATTTTAATGACACGTAGTGTCAATATGTTTATAATAATGTACGATTTTGAACATTTCGCGCTGACACGTAGTGTCAACATGTTTATTTTAGGTATCTGTAAGTTATTTCATTTTTCCAAATTTTTGGACTGCGTAATGTCAGTAAAATAACTGCCTTCTTTTCGAGTTAGTTCGTAAATAAGTGCTGTCTTATCTACATAAATATAGTTTTGCTCGCGTATTTTTTTAAAGGTCTGAATGGATATAGGCAAGTCTTTCATCTTATTTTTATTTTATAAGTAGTGAGTAAGTAGTGAAGTTTAAATAAACACGGTTTTCAATTTGCCAAACCTCGCAGGTTTCCTTCAAACCTGCGAGGTTTAAACCACGATTATTTACATTTAGGTACTTACGTGGATAAAACTACTCCCCCTTTCCTTTTGGAAAAACATTGTTTTCACGGTTAACATCTGCCATGCGCATACTTGCGTCAATGACGACTGATTTTACTTCACCCTTCGCTTGAAACTCATAAGTTGGGTTTACCCACGTCCAGTCTTTTAAGATTGAGCGTTTTTGTTTCGCATTTTCAGTAGGTTTTTCACCCCGCATCAAATCAATTGGAATGTAAAACATTTCGGTTGACCCGTCTTTATACGTCACCAATACATCAAGTGGCATTGGTGTCAAACCTTCTTTTCCCAATTTGACGGTTGTACCCACCACGTTTTCAACACCGTAATCAATCGTTTTAGTTGTGTAAACAAAGTATTCTTTGAACCAATCCAATTCGAGATTTGACTCTTTTTCAAATACACGAATCACGTCATTGGCGTTCGGGTGTTTGAATTTCCACGTATTGAAATAATTTAAAAAGCCCTTATTGAACGCCTCATCACCAATAATATACTTTATTTGCTGCAAGAAAGTCGCTCCTTTCACGTAAGAACCGATTGAAAAGGCAGTATTTGTGTTAAAATGGTCGGAATGTGTTGATAAAGGTTCTTCTCTTCCTGACAAAGCATAACGGCAATAACCTGCCACATCGTCTTCCATTGGGTCGTCTTCGGGCTTCATATTGGGGAAGAATTTTTGCTTTTTCAAATCATTCATAATGTAGTTGGAGGTAAAACTTGTGAAGCCTTCGTCCATCCAAGAATACAAACTTTCATTTGAACCTAAAACACCTTGATACCAAGAGTGCATGAGTTCATGTACCGACACGCCCACCAATGATTGCCAATTGCGTTCACCTGTGATAAGCGTGGACATCGCGTATTCCATGCCACCGTCACCACCTTGAACGAAACTAAAATCGGAATATGGATATTTTCCGTAGTTTGTGGCAACAAAACCAAACACTTTGCTCATAGCATCGGGCAATTTTTCCCACGGTTCAGTTTTTTCCGAAGGAATGTAGAAAAAGTGCATGAGCGTCCCGTCGTCCGCTTTTCTAATCACATGTTTGTAGTCAGTGTCCGCACCGAACATAAAATCGTGTACATTTTGGGCTTTAAAATGCCAAGCCAATTTGTCCCCACCTGACGTGCCTGCGGCGTTTGAATAGCCTTTTCCAATTTCCGAAGGGTTTTGTAAAACACCCGTTCCGCCAATTGTAAAACGCTTATCCATGCGGATAGTGACGTCAAAATCGCCCCAAATGCCGTAAAATTCACGTCCCACGTAAGGATTGGCGTGCCAGCCTTGTTCATCATATTCGCACAATTTTGGATACCATTGCGCCATAGAATAGTCCACGCCTTCTTTGCTGTCGCGTCCCGAACGGCGAATTTGAATTGGTACTTGTCCGTCAAATTCACATTCAAACACAACTTTACTGAGGGGGGCTATTTTTTCGGGCAATTCGACTTCCAGAATTGTTCCTTCCATTTTGAATGTGCAAGGTTTACCATTCATTTTCAAATTTTTGACGTTCAAATAGCCTATTTCGTTGGGTTTTAACTTAGAAATACGGCTACTCACACGCGGGTCGGGGTCTGAAATTGTCAAACTCCGAACGTCCATGATACTCCCTGGCTGAAAGGCATTTGGATACAAATGATAGAACGCCCGACTAAGCGCATCACCCGAATTGTTGTAATACACGAGGGATTGTTTGCCCGTATATTGGTGTTTTGTATGGTCAAAATCAACGTCCATAGTGTATTCTGCCCGTTGCTGCCAACGTTCTTCAACGGTTTTTGTCGCGCCCAAAGTATTTGTTGTTGCCGTTGAGGGCATGGGTACTGAGGGGGTAGTCATCGTTGTTTTGGGTGCTGTGCATTGCATAAAAACAGCACTTGCAAGTGCTGCGCTAAAGAATAGTGTGAATTTATTTTTCATTTATTTTAGATTTCAAAAATTTCAAATTATCTCATAAATCCCTCCGCTAACCACGCTGCAATTGCCTGCCGATTGTTCTTAATCATCAAGCGTTTTCTATCAAATTCGTTGCGTATATTGCCCAATTCAACATAAACAGTAGTTGGTTTACATTCTCGGAGCATGTGCAAATCGCGGGTTGTGAGTGTGCCTTTATAATCGCGGTATCGGGCATATTTTTCTTCAAGTGTTTTTTGCATTCGTTTGGCAATTTTAAGACTTTCTTCATTGCCGTTTTGATAGTACAAAAATGTATCAGTTTGTTGGCTGACCCCACGCGAATCAACGTGAATGACAATCAGTCGTTGGTCTGTAACGCCCTTTTTTTTATTCGCTTCGTACAATAAATTAACGGCATCTGACCGTTGTGTAAGTCGTTCTTTGTGGTTTCGGGCAACCGCAATATTTGGATAAGTGAGTTCATCGCTGTCGCAAATCAAAAAATCCCCGTCTCTGATGCCGTCGGTTGGGTCGCGGTTGATGATGTAAACAATTGCTCCGTGTTTTATCAATTCTCGTGCAACTCTGAGCGACACATCGTAGGCGTATTCGTCTTCGCACAAGGTTCTGCCTTGTACTTTGGCTTCCGCCCCCGGGTCAGGACCTCCGTGACCACCTTCTACATAAAATACTTTTCCTTTGAGTGAACGGTCAACTTGCTCAACATCTTGATATTTTTTGCCAAAAATAGCAAAAGTTTTTCTTCCCTTACTACTTTTTGAGGTTAATTTTTCGACCCCCTCAGTATTTTCTTGCTTGACCACTTCTTCTTCAGTTTCTACAACTTTAGGTTTGGGCTTACGGCTATGCGCACAATTGAGGGCGTAATAAGGCACAAGCAACAGACTACTCGATTGATAGGTTGTACTGCGCAAACCCACCCGATTCATTTCAGAGTTGTAGGACTGCACCATTTTTGCCATATCTAAATCACTTGTACCAATAGATGAGCGAATCGTTTTGCCGTTGTAGGTGTAAATCCAGACGGGTAAATTTACAGTTTGTCCACTTTTTAACGTAGTATTTTTAGACGAGAGGTTGTTTATTTTCTGAAATTGTTGAATAGCACATTCGTAGCCATCGAGTTGATATTTGGTGAGTAATTCTATCACCGTCATATTTCGAGTTAGTCGGGCTTGCCAATACGGATTAGTCTGCCCGTTCAGTTGGTCACTGACGAAAAAAAGGAGAAGCCCCACTATGGCTTTTTGGACAGGTGAAATGACGTATTTCATAGGGGCAGAGGAGTGAAAAAAAACGATAAGTTATGAGTTATGCTAATTAACAGCAATTTCCGCTTTGGGATTTTAGGGGCGGCGTAGCTGCCTAATCTCGGTAATATAAAAAAAATAATCCACTAATTTTTATGCAGTGTAACCGCAAAACAGGTGGTTTAGCGGTTACACCGCTTAGTACACCGCATTTTTTTCGTTGAGTATTACCAAGATTAGGCAGCTACGCCGCCTGTGAAAAAGCCAAAGCGGAAACTGCTGGCGAATTAAGAGTTGAATTTTTAATGTAATTGATAATCAATGAGTTAGATTTTTAAATCTATAAAATAGGCTAAAAACTATTTCACAATTCATTGATAATCAATATCTATTTTCAACTCTTAATTCGCATGAGTTATAACTCATAACTCATAACTCATCACTCATAATTTAAGTTAACGATTAAGCAGTTTTTTATCGTAGTTTTCGATGAAATCTGACAAGACACCGCTCACCAAATCCTTAACAAAAGCCCGTTCTTGCTTTGCAATTGTTTTTAATTTTTCAATTTTTTGATTTTCAAACATAATGGTCAAGCGTTTCACTGCTGCGTGGTCAAGTGAAGCAAGTGAAGCATCAACTGTTTGCCGAATCAGAGCATCAAGTCCCGATAATGGCTTTTTGGGCGTGCGTTCCTCATTTGCGAAAGGGTCTTGCAACCCCGAATCGCGCTTCATTTTATCCAATTTTTCTTCCACAGCTTCCGTGAAAGCCTCTTGAAAAAGAGAATCAAGGTCACTTGTGAAGTTTTTAGATGTGCGGCGTAGTACAACACCCGATGCAGAGACCATGTCTGTCTCTACTTTTGTTGCTGAAGTGGGCATTGCCGCCGCTTCTTTTGGACTTGAATCGTCAAATATAGAGTCGGTAAAATCACCTGTAAATCTCTTTTTTGCCATGATTAATGTTTGGTTTGGCGGATATGATGTGTATGTCTTTTTCTGATTAAATTCCGTTGTTGATTTTCTCAACGCGTTCTAAGAGTTCGCGGCAAACGCTCAAATAATCGTCTGCACCCGATGAACGGGGCTGATAGCCAAAAATATCTTTGCGTTGTGCAGGTGCTTCGGCAAGAGCTACATTGTTACGAATATACGTCTTAAATACTTTTTCGCCAAAATATTTATGGATAGTTTCGACAACATCACGGTTCAAAACGACACGCGAATCGTACATTGTGGCAACAACACCACCAATATCGAGGGATTTATTTAAACGGAATTTAACTTTATCAATCACTTGCTTGATTTTTGCCAAACCTTGCAACGCTAAAAATTGGGTTTGTAATGGGATAATCACCATGCGGCTGCATGTCAAGGCATTGAGTGTCAATAGACCAAGTGATGGCGGGCAGTCAATAATGATAAAATCGTATTGGTCAACAAGTGGTTCAAATAACTCACGTAAGATGTATTCGCGTCCAGCTTCATTTATCATTTCCATTTCTGCACCCGACAAATCGAGCGATGAGGTGATAATGTCAAGATTGGGTTTTGCAGTGTAAGGTTCGAGTTCAGCTTCGCCGCGAATTGCCTCATAAATGGTGACTTTTTGGCGTGGAATACCGAGAGAAAGTGTCAAATTGGCTTGTGGGTCGAGGTCAACGAGTAGGACGCGCTTGCCGAGTTCGACAAGTCCTGCACCTATATTAATGGCACTTGTTGTTTTGCCAACCCCGCCTTTATGATTCAAAAGTGAGATAATCATTCCCATAGAGATGCTTCAAAAGCTGTTTGTATGAAATTAAGTTGAATAAGGATTTGGATTAATATCTAAAAATATGCCGAATCTGGCGGCTAAAATAGGTGTTTATTGGCAGACGGCAACGAAATTCTAGAAAAAAAATAGTGAGAGTATTGATTTTTATTTTCTGTTGCTTTTGGAGGTCGTTTTTTGAACCTTTTTTATTTCGATACACTAAAAAAATACTACTTTAGATAGTAAGTGAGGGATGGGCATAACTTAAAAGCGTTTTTTGCATCTCGCGCTCGCTTCGCTCGCGCGAGGGAGGGGAATATGGTTCGTTTTTCGGCGAACCCGAAAAACGAACCACGTCTTCTCCCTTTTGCGCGAGCGAAGCGAGCGCGAGAAGCATCGTTGGGAATTTATCTATGGGTTCAAAATCATCATAAAAGAAATCTTCTCCATGATTTGATTTGAAAACTTACCTTTGCAGCGATTAATGTTCTTTAACCAACAGTTCGTTGATTTTTTTGTGCATGGTACACCGCCCACGGCGGTGTACCATGCACAAAAAAATCACATCAAATCTCTTTACTCAATCATGCAATATCTTGGCTATTTAGCATTTCGCTGCGTTGTATCTCTTTTTTCTATATTACCTTTTTCGACACTTTACCGTTTGTCAAACGGTGTCGCTTGGTTATTGTTTCACGTTATTGGCTACCGTAAAAAAGTTGTATTTAACCAATTGCGCGCTTGTTTTCCTGATAAATCATCGGCAGAAATCAACCAAATTGCGCGGGCTTCTTACTTGAATTTGAGCGATATTATGCTCGAAAGTGTCAAAGGTTTTTCGATGACAAAAGCCGAATTTAGTGAGCGGTATATTTTTACAAATCCAGAATTGGTGCATGATGCAACAGCATCGGGGGGTAATTCAATCCATATGGCGGCGCATTACACAAATTGGGAATGGGGCGTGATTTCATTGCCTCTTTTTATCAAACGGCATATAGTTGGTATCTATAAACCTTTGTCAAATAAATACATAGAAGCGTATGGGCGTAAACAACGCGGACAATTCGGCATTGAACTTGTCCCTATTGGCGAAACCTCAGTGGCTTTTGAACGCTTGAAAAACACGCCTTCGGCTTATTTTTTTGTCAGCGACCAGAATACGAACTCAGATAAAGCGCATTGGGTAACTTTTTTGAACCAAGACACAGCTTGTCCTTACGGGGGCGATAAATATGCCCGATTGTACGATTATCCTACTTATTATCTTGATATGCAACGGATAAAGCGCGGTTACTATCAACTTACTTTTGAAAAAATAGCGGATAATGTAGGCACTTTGCCCGATGAAGAAGTCACCCGTCGTTTTATGCTTAAACTAGAAAAAATTTTATTATTTAAACCTGAAAATTGGTTATGGACACACAAACGTTGGAAAAAAAAGCGTTCACCTCAAACATAGATGGACAAAATTGCCAAATATTTTATACATTTGCCCACGTTCGTTTTTTGTTTTTATTAAACAACTAAAGAAAACTACAAATCATAATAATATGTTTCCACCGCTTTTTAAAATACGCGAAAAAGGTAAATACGGCTTTGTTGACGCTGATGGCGAAATTGTAGTCGAGCCGCAATACCCGCAAGTAGAGGACTTTCACAACGGTTTTGCACGGGTTAAAGTGTTTGACCGCTTGGTTTTTATTGATTCAATGGGTCGTCCTTTGTTCAAGAACCTTTTTAGTTTCATCGGTCTTATGGAAGAAGGTTTGGCACGGGTGCAGCTTGTTCACCTATGGGGCTATATTGATGGGCGTTGCAATCTTGTTCTTGAGGTGCAATACGAAGGTGCTGGTGATTTTAGTGGTGGCTTGGCGGCGGCGCGTTTTGGCGGTAAATGGGGTTTTATCAATCGAGAAGGTGAGTTCGTGATTCGCCCGCAATTTGAGGCAGCCGATAAGTTCAACAATGGTTTGGCAGCCGTAAAAATGGGCAATAAATGGGGCTTTGTGAACAACAAAGGTAAAGTGGTGATAGAACCCAATTTTGATGCCGTCAATGCTTTTCAAGGCGATATGGCAACTATTATTCAAGACAATAAATGGGGCTTGATTTACAAAACGGGTGAAACAATTATACCCCCTCAGTATCCGCACATTGAAGGTGTGTCGGAAGGCAAATTTTCGGAAGGCTTGGCAGTGGTTGAAATTGACGGAAAATATGGTTTTATTGACCAAAAAGGGGAGATAATTATCAAGCCTGTCTTTGAGTATGCAGGCGATTTTCGCAATGGTTTAGCCGTTTTTGCTTACAAAGGAAAATATGGCTACATGACCTCCACTGCACAGTTGCATATCGAGCCACAATTTGACGATGCACAGGCTTTTAGTGAAGGTTTGGCGGCAGTCAACGTCAAAAATCAATGGCTGTATATTGATGTGGAAGGAAATATTGTTATTCCGCCTCGGTTTTTAGATGCCGTTTCACCTTTTAAAAATGGTTTGGCTTGGATTGAAAAAAATGGCATGTGGGCGTATATTAATGCCGAGGGACAGGTTGTTTGGTTGGAGGAAGATGTTGTCTAAACGGGCATTTTATCTTTTGTTTGATGCCAAATAGACCCCTCAGTATAGAAGCCGTTTTTAGTATAATTTTATCATTTATAAAGATAAAACGAATGAAAGATTTACCAATAAGTATCCAAACCTTCAAAAAAATACGCGAAAATAACTATATTTACGTAGATAAAACAGAGCTTGTTTACGAAATAGCCCGAAAAGAAGCAAGCCACTTTTTCTCCCGTCCGCGTCGTTTCGGTAAATCGTTGTTGGTCAATACCTTCAAAGAACTGTTTTTGGGCAACGAAAAATTGTTTCAAGGTCTTTGGATTTACGACAAATGGGATTGGTCACAGTCTTATCCCGTCATTCATTTGTCTTTTGATTCAATGGACTATCAAGGTTTGGGCTTAGATAAAGCAATTTCTTATGAATTGAAGAAATATGCAAAGAAATACGGGGTTGAATTGTCAACTGAAAATTACAAAACACAGTTTAAAGAACTGTTAATCGGGCTATATGAAAAAGAAGGTAAAATTGTTCTTTTGATAGATGAATACGATAAACCGATTATTGATTATTTGGAAAAAGAGGAATTGCCAGAAGCCCGAAAAAATCAAAAAATTATGAAAGGTTTTTATTCCGTGTTGAAAAATTCGGAAGATTATTTACGTTTTTTCTTTATTACAGGGGTATCTAAGTTTTCAAAAGTATCTATTTTTTCGGATTTGAATTATTTAGATGACTTAACGTTGGATAAAAATTGTGTCACGCTTACAGGTTATACGCAGGAAGAATTGGAATTTTATTTTGAAGAACATCTGCAAAAAGTGATGCGAAGTCTTGAATTGACGCGTGAAGAGCTTTTGGACAATATGCGTATTCGGTACAATGGTCTTAGTTGGGACGGTATTCATAAAGTATATAGCCCTTACGGTATTATCCACTTTTTGAAAAAAGAAACGTTCGACAATTTTTGGTTTACATCAGGAATGCCCAATTTTTTGTCCAAAATCATGAAAGAACGTTTGATTTTTGATGTGGACAATACTAAAGTGACGACTATTGATTTGGAGAAATATGACATTGAAAACCTTGATTTAGTCCCACTGTTTTTCCAAACAGGTTATTTGACGGTCAAATCTTTCAATCGCATGACCCGCGAAATGCTTTTGGGCTACCCAAATGATGAAGTCCGAGAAAGTCTTTACGGTTTTATGATTGACAGTATCGCCCGAAATGAACACCGTAGCGGGGCTGAAATTACCAATCGAGACCTTCTTAAAGCCTTTCAAGATGCCGACCTTGACCAGATAAAAAAGCTTATCAATTCGTTACTTGCGGGTTTGCCTTACGAGGCTTACCGCAAAACGGCTGAAGGATTGTTTCATGGGCTGATTCACTTCATCTTTCAGCTTTTGGGTATGTACATCAAAAGTGAGGTTCACAGTTCAAAAGGTCGGGCGGATAGTATTGTGGAAACAAGAACGCACGTTTTTATTTTTGAATTCAAATTCAACAAAACAGCAGCAGAAGGTTTGCAACAAATCAAAGATAAAAAATATGCGGACAAATACCGTGCGTCGAATAAAACAATCATCGGTATTGGGGTTAATTTTGTGTCCGAAGATAGAGAAATTAATGGTTGGGAAACAGAGGTTTTGTAAATACACCCCCTCAGTATAGAAGCCGTTTTGAAGTATAATTTTGTTATTAACAGAGATAAAGCGTATGAAGAAATTACCAATAAGCGTTCAGACTTTCAAAAAAATGCGTGAAGAGGGCTATATCTATGTAGATAAAACAGCCTTAATTCATACGATATTAGAAAATAACACCAGTTGTTTTCTGTCTCGCCCGCGTCGTTTCGGTAAATCGCTGTTGGTCAATACCTTCAAAGAACTGTTTTTGGGCAACGAAAAATTGTTTCAAGGTCTTTGGATTTACGACAAATGGGATTGGTCACAGTCTTATCCTGTCATTCATTTGTCTTTTGATTCAATGGACTATCAAGGTTTGGGCTTAGATAAAGCAATTTCTTATGAATTGAAGAAATATGCAAAGAAATACGGGGTTGAATTGTCAACTGAAAATTACAAAACACAGTTTAAAGAACTGTTAATCGGGCTATATGAAAAAGAAGGTAAAATTGTTCTTTTGATAGATGAATACGATAAACCCATTATTGATTATTTAGAAAAAGGGGAATTAGCGCAAGCACAAAAAAATCAAAAAATAATGAAAGGTTTTTATTCCGTGTTGAAAAATTCGGAAGATTATTTGCGTTTTTTCTTTATTACAGGCGTCTCTAAGTTTTCAAAAGTATCTATTTTTTCTGATTTGAATCATGTGGACGATCTAACATTGGACAAACGATACACAACGGTAGCCGGTTATACGCAACAAGAATTAGAGTTTTATTTTGAAGAATATATCCAAAAAGTTATGCACAGTCTTGAAATGACCCGCGAAGACCTTTTGGAAAGTATGCGTATCTGGTATGATGGTTTTAGTTGGGACGGTATCAATAAACTGTACAATCCTTATGGTATCATTCATTTTTTGCAAAAAGAATCTTTCAAAAACTTTTGGTTTTCATCGGGTATGCCTACCTTTTTGTATAAAATAATGCGAGAAAACATGGTTTTTGATGTTGAAAATACGCTAATTAACGGTCTTGAATTAGAAAAATATGATATTGAAAACCTGAGTTTAGTGCCACTATTTTTTCAAACAGGCTATTTAACGGTCAAATCTATTGACCGCCGAACGGACGACATGGTTTTGGATTATCCGAACAAAGAGGTACGGGAAAGTCTTTATTGCTTTATGATTGATAGTTTAGCCAAAAATACGCAACGGCGAGACGCTAATATTACAAATAAAGACCTACTTAAAGCCTTTCAAGATGCCGACCTTGACCGCATTAAAAAACTCATTAATTCATTGCTTGCTGGCTTGCCTTACGAGGCTTTTAATAAAAAATCAGAAGGATTGTATCATGGACTGATTCACTTGATTTTTCAGCTTTTGAGTATGTACATTAAAAGCGAAGTTCACAGTTCACACGGGCGTGCAGATAGTGTTGTAGAAACAGGAACACACGTTTTTATTTTTGAATTTAAATTCAACAAAACAGCCGCCGAAGGTTTGCAACAAATCAAAGATAAAAAATATGCCGACAAATACCGCGCAAGTAAAAAAACACTTATCGGTATTGGGGTTAATTTTGTGTCCGAAGATAAAGAAATTAATGAATGGATAACAGAGGTTTTGTAGAAGTGAAAAGTGATAAGTGATCACTTTTCACTTTTCACTTAATTCCCGCGTTCATATTTCGTTTTATATCTTCTGTACAACTGCTTTTGCTTCGTATCCAAATCTACTGCTTTACCTTTGATAAAGGCTTGTGTGACAATCGAAGTCCGCATATCCAAAATATCGCCTTCGCTGATGATGAGTGTTGCATCTTTTCCTGTTTCAAGCGTGCCGACTGTTTTGTCAATGCCCAAAATTTTGGCAGTTGAAGAAGTCATTGCGGCAATTGCGGCTTCTTTGTCCAAGCCAAAACCGACGGCTTGACCTGCCATAAGAGGCAAATTGCGCTGTTGCCAATAGCCTGCTACGGACATACAAAATTCGACACCTGCTTTTTTGAGCATTGCGGGTGTTTTGAAAGGTTGGTCAATATCGTCGTCATTGCGGTTGGGGAGGGCTTGGGTTTCTTCTAAAATAACGGCAACATTGTTAGACAGAAGCACATCTGTCAACATCCAAGACTCGCGACCGCCTACGATAACCGTTTTGCAACCAAACTTTTTACCCAAAGCGACCCCCTCAGTAATTTCTTTCGCGGCGTTGGCATGGATAAAAAGCGTCTTTTTGCCCGTGAAAATGCCACGCATTGCCTCAAATTTTAAGTTTTTAGGTGTTGGCGCGGTTTTTTCGTTATAGGCTTTGGCTTCGCGGAAAAACGTTTCAGTATCCGTAATGTCTTTGACAAAATTTTCATTTTTTCTTTGAGAAAAACCATTAACGGGGTCAAAACCCGATGAAAAAATGGCTGGGAAACGGAGGTGCATACCGTCGTCAATACTATGGGCGGCATCTTCCCAATTCCAGCCGTCGAGTTCCATAATGCTTGACGAGCCGCTTATCCGACCACCTTGTGGCACAACTTGTGCTAATAAGACGCCGTTCGACCGAATTGTGGGCAGTATATGAGAATCCGTATTGTAGGCAACAAGGCTGCGTACTGAGGGGTTGTAATCCCCAATTTCCACCAAATCAACTGTTGCTCGAACGGATTGGACTTCTACCAAACCTAAAGGCGTGTTTGGTGCAATCAGACTGGGATAAACGTGTTTTCCTTTGGCATCAATCACTTTTTTATACCGTGAACGGTCATATTTTGCTGAAATATCTTTCCCAATAAGCGTGATTTTGCCATTGTCAAAACCAATAGACGCCTCAGTGATCACTTGTCCATCGCCAACATGTAATGTGGCATTGAGAATCAAGATGGGTTCTGATTGAGCCGCTGCAGGGGTGGGCGTTTGTGCCGTTAAAAAATGGGACGTCAAAGCACTAAAGAGTGCTAAAGCAATTATTTTTTTCATTATTCTCTGTTTAAATTTCTTATTTCCGACAAAGTTAGAAATCAATTCAAGTTCTCCTAATCTTGTTTTATATTTTTCGTTGAAACACGTTGTTCGGCTGATAAGTAGTCAAAACTAAATAAACGCTGCTTTTACGCACCAAGTCGTATGCGGAAAATTTATCGGGGCGAGCGTGTTTTGAAAGAAAAATCTACGATTTTTCTTTCAAAACACGCTCGCCCCAAAGAAACCCTCTTAGGGCAATTTTTGAGCGAAGCGACAAAGAACTTGTCCCGACCTTCATCGGGAGCCAGTAAGTATGGAGTGATTATTTACGACCAGCTACTTACATTTTTCAAAAATAATTAATGAAAAATGATTAATACAATAAATTGGAAATCAATGTGTTAAAAAATAAACAATCGTTTGCGCATTTTATATTTGGCTAAGGGATTTAGATTTTTTCTTCCACAATCTTAGCTATTTTCCCATTTTTTAGTACCTTTACATTACTAAAAAATTAATCAAGCACGTTTTTATGTCTAAAAAATTTATTTGTATCCACGGACATTTCTATCAACCACCGCGTGAAAATGCGTGGTTGGAAGTCATTGAACAGCAAGAATCCGCCGCACCGTTTCACGATTGGAACGAACGCATTAATTTTGAATGTTATGCAACAAACACCGTAGCACGGGTTTTGGACAGCGAGAATCGCATTGTTAAAATTCAAAATAATTACAGCCGTATGAGTTTCAATTTTGGGGCAACGCTCCTAAGTTGGATGGAAAAAGCTGACCCTGATACGTATCGCTTGATTCAAGAAGGCGACCGTCAAAGCCGTAAGCAATTTAGTGGGCATGGTTCGGCAGTGGCACAAGTACATTCGCATTTGATTTTGCCTTTGGCAAATTTGAACGATAAAATCACCCAAGTTTATTGGGGCTTACGCGATTTTGAACACCGTTTTGGCAGAAAACCCGAAGGTATGTGGCTCGCTGAAACGGCGGTAAATACGGATACTTTGGAGATTTTGGCGGATTATGGCATCAAATACACGATTCTTGCACCGCGCCAAGCTAAGGCGATTCGCAAAATCGGGAACGCGCATTTTGACATAATTCATAATGAAAATATTGACACCCGCCGCCCGTATCTCTGCAAATTGCCGAGTGGAAAAGAGATTGCTTTGTTTTTTTACAATGGCAATGTTGCGCAAGGTGTCGCTTTTGAAGGCTTGTTGAACAGTGGTAAAGCATTTGCAAACCGTTTGTTAGGGGCATTTGACGGTTCTGACGAGCCACAATTGGTACACATTGCAACTGACGGTGAAAGCTACGGGCATCATCACCGTCTGGGTGAAATGGCTTTGGCGGATTGTTTGAATCATATTGAAGAAAAATCGTTTGCGACGTTGACTAATTACGGTGAATATCTCGAAATGTTCCCCCCTCAGTATGAAGCCCAAATTCACGAAAATTCGTCGTGGTCTTGTGTGCATGGTGTTGAGCGTTGGCAGTCAGATTGTGGGTGCAATACGGGTGGTGGTCATGGGCGTTGGCATCAGCGTTGGCGCGGACCTTTGCGCTTTGCCTTGAATTGGTTGCGCGATGAATTGATTCCGATTTATGAGGAGCAAGCGGGTAAATACGTCAAAGATGTTTGGAAAGTTAGGAACGAATATATTGAGGTACTGCTCGACCGTTCGGAGGAAAGTATAGACCGCTTTTTGACCAAGCAAGCCAGTCGCCAACTAACAAAGCGTGAGAAAGTGCATTTATTCCGTTTGTTGGAATTGCAACGCAATGCGATTTTGATGTTTTCAAGTTGTGGTTGGTTTTTCGACGAAATTTCGGGCTTAGAAAATGCTCAAATTTTGCAATATGCTTGTCGGGCGATTCACTACGCCAAACAGGTATCTGATGCCGATTTGGAAAGTGAATTTGTGTTCCGCTTAACCCAAGCACCGAGCAATTTGCCCGAATACGGCGATGGGGCAGGGGTGTATGAGAAAAATGTGCGTCCTGCTTTCGTGGATTTGACGCGGGTAGGTATGCACTATGCGGCAAGTTCGATGTTTGAGAAACATCCAGATAAGCTCGATTTCTTTAATTACAACGCGACGAGCGAGTTCTTTAAACGTGTTGATGCGGGCAATCAGATGTTGGCAGTAGGTCGGACGGTTGTACGGTCGAAAATTACGCATTCTGAAAAACATTTCAGTTTTGCCGTTTTGTATCTGGGGCAACTCAATTTGATTGGCAATATTTCGTTGAATATGGACAGGGCAGAATTTGATGAAATGTTTGAAGCGGTTAAAAAATCCTTTGAAAAAGTGGATTTAGCGGGCGTGATAAGTGCGTTTCAGAAATATTTTGGACCCGAAAAATTCACAATTTGGGAGTTATTCAAAGAAGAAAAACAGAAGATTATCAACCAAATCACGGAGAGAAATCTGCGCGATGTGGAGACATCGTTCCGAAAAATCTACGAAAATAATTATCAATTGATGTCAGGTTTATTGGTGTCGGGCGTTGTAGTACCCGATGCGTATAAAAGCGCGGTTCAGTATGTCTTGAACAATGATTTGAAAAACTTTTTCCGTCGTGAAGAATTGGAAATCAATGACTTAAAACGCTTTTTAGACGAGTTCAAAAAATGGTCAATCGGTTTTACGGACGAAAGTGCTTTCAAATTGGCAGCAAGTGAACGGATTTTTGAGGAGTTGAAGAAAGCCAAACGTGTAGGCATACCTCTCAGTAAATTGGAGTCTTTGAACGCTATTTTGACTATTTTGACGGACATGAAGGTGAAACCCAATGTTTGGAAAAGTCAAAATCTCTACTTCGATATGATCCAGCAATTTATGACCGGCAACCGCGCTTATCCGAGTATAGAATGGAAAGAAGCGTTTATTGTTTTGGGCGATTTGCTGAATGTGAAGACGGAAAAAGCGGTAATGGCGTAGGAAAATGATGTTTTTTGCGCGTAAAGCCAGCAAAAAGGAGAGAATGTGATTCAGATTTTGGGTAAGCCCGAAATCTGGGTTATATTTTCTCCTTTTTTTTGCGGGACAGTAATTAACCCAGGTTTTGTGGTATAAAAACGCGGAGCCTCGCCGCGTAAAAATCTAATGGAGCGAGCCGTTTTTTGTACCGAAAAATAAAAAAGCCTTGACAATCAACTGATAGTCAAGGCTTTATGGTTTTTTTGAGTGATCACGCTGGGATTCGAACCCAGGACCCTTTGATTAAAAGTCAAATGCTCTACCGACTGAGCTACGTGATCATTTCCAACAACTCTCATGCCCTTCGGCTGATTGCGACGCAAATGTAGAACGTTTTTTTTATTCTGCCAAGCATTTTTTTAAAAAAAAAAATTTATTTTCTTTAAAATACATTAATCATTTGATTATCAAATGTTTAGGCGTGAAATAAATTTTATACCAGCAGTTTCCGCTTTGGCTTTTTCCATACGCCGCCTTCGGCGGCGTGAGAGGATTTTTCGGGGCGAGGTGCATTTTTTTGTTGAAAATTGGGGCTTTGCCCCAATTTTCAACAAAAAAATGCACCTCGCCCCATAAAGAACTATGCGCAGCGAAGCTGCGTTTTTCCCAAAGCGGAAACTGCTGATTTTATAGAAGTGATTTTGCGTGTCGTACAAAACTTTCAAAAAAGTTATAAACTCATATTTCCTCCCTACACGAACAAAGAAATTTCTATTTTCATATTTTTTCAATAAAAAATTGTTAAATACACCATGTCAACACACTAAAAGCCGTAACTTTGGGTTTTAAAATGGGGTATCGGTGTCTTTGTTCTTTGGAAAAATAAAAACGCAACACTTTATAAATCAACCCATTGCAACTCTATTCACTACGATAAATGTCTGAAACGCCACCACATATATTCGTTCAAGAAGAAGACAACACGCCCATTTTTGAGCAGTCAATGCTGCCCAAAAAGGGGTCGTTTGTGCGTCGAATTCTGCGTGGGTTGATGTGGATTGTGTTGGGTATTCTTCTACTGTTTATTGTACTGACGTTGGTTTTAAGGATTCCAATAGTACAGAATTGGGTGATTGATAAATCCACAACTTATTTGTCTAAAGAGCTAAAAACCAATGTGGCTATTGGCAGTTTTAGCCTCGATTTTCTCGACGAACTTAGTGTTAAAAATTTATACATCGGCAATCAAAATGCGCCAAAAGACACTTTATTGAATATTGGGGCATTGCGCGTTGACATCAATTACTTGGATTTGGCTTGGGGTATCGTCCAGCTTGACAATGTGGGCATTGGCGATGTGACGTTTAGGTGGCGACGCGATGAGGGACAATACGACGATAATTTCCAGTTTATCATTGATTATTTCGACCCGCCCAAACCACCTACGGGCAAGACACCGCCTACGCCCGATATTCGGTTTGCGCAGATTCATTTGCGCAATATTGATTTTACAAAAGATGATAAAGTACACGGGCAACGCCTTGATTTTCGCTTGCCTGTTGCCGATATTCACACGAATATCATGAATTTGCCCAATAAAATCATGGATTTGCGGAGTGTTGAATTGCATAAACCCGATTTCACGCTAACCGAAACGGATAGTAAGCCTATGCCGCCGCGTCCGCCCCGTTTTCCAATCAAAAAATCGGCAGATTCCACCAAAACGCTTGTGCAATCACCTGCTGATTCCACAAATACTCCTCCCCCCTATAAAGCCGTTTCTAAGGTAAAAACGAAGGGAAAAGCTTTCCGTTTCAGCATTGGTGCAGTAGCAATTGAAGACGGAAAATTCAGAAATGAGAATTTTTATCGGACACCTAAGTTGCTTTATCCCGATTCTTTGCTCGATTTAGACCATTTTAAGGTCTATGATTTAAACGCCTATATTCACAATTTTTTATTTACAAAAGACGAATATACGGGCGTTGTGGACGGTATAAGTTTCAACGAAGCAAGCGGTTTCAAACTCACACAATTGTCGGTTGGTGATGCAAAAGTAACGCCTCAGAAAACGGAACTCTATGGTTTACAAATTATTACGCCGTATTCTGTCGTTGGGGATACGTTTATTATGAATTACCCGAAAGGCTATACATCGTTTTTAGATTTCAATAATCAGGTGGAAATGGATGCGCGGATTCACGCATCTCAGGTGTTGATAGACGATATTATGACTTTTTCTAATCCATTGGAAAACAATCCGTTTTTTAGGCAAAATCGCTACAAAAATGCCCGTATTCAAGGACGGGTAAAAGGCATTGTCAATAAATTAGATGTGCCAGAATTTGACATTCAATTGGGTGATGGTTTTGTAGCAAAGGGTTCACTTCGTTCTCGTGATTTGAACAATCCTTTATCAACGATTATTACCTTAAAATTGGATAATTTGCAGACAAATATGCCGTCTTTACGTCAATTAGTTCCCGATTTTAAACCAGTAGCGACTTTTGACCAACTCGGAACACTCAATTATCAAGGCGAATTTTTCGGGTTTACAAATTCTTTTGTTACAAAAGGTACGTTGCAAACAGCCTTGGGCAATGCGGCTTTAGACCTTCAATTGAAACCTGATTCGGACTCGGCTACGGCGTTTTATAGTGGTAGTTTGGCATTGGAACAGTTTGATGTTGGCAAATTTACCAACAATTCAGACGTGGGCAAAGTGTCGTTGAAAACGATAATTGAGAAGGGTAGAGGTGTGAATTTGGAGAAACTCAATATGGATTTAGTGGCTACGGTGGATAATTTTGAATTTAAAAGATATGATTACAAAAACCTGAAATTGTCGGGTAATCTGAGCAAACAACAGTTCAACGGACAGTTTGACAGCCGTGACCCGAACATTGATTTTACATTTGACGGTATGGTGGATTTTGCGGCTGCCAAACCCATTTTCCGCTTTCGTTCCGATATTAGGCAAATCAATTTTCTGAATCTTAACTTATTAAAACAAGATTTAACAACAAGCGGCACACTCAATATCAACCTAACGGGTCGTTCAATTGCAGACATGGCAGGGAGGATAAACGCCAGTAATTTATTGATTATCAAGAATAAAACGGAAAAATACGCGCTTGATACGCTATCTGTTTTATCTGATTTTGATGTCATAACCCCGCTTGCACCTTTGGGTAGCAAACGTTTTATTTCGGTCAATTCAGATATTCTAAACGCGCAAATTGAAGGTGTGTTTGATTTGGAGGACATTCCAACGGCTTTTAGGCGGCTTTTTGAGAAATACCACCCGCGCTTTGCCGCCGATTTGGGTTTGAGTTTGCTCAAAAACGACCCCCTCAGTATATTTAATGGTTCAACGCCCCAATATCCCAATATTCCTCAAAATTTTACTTTTAAAGGAGAGATTCCAAATTCTAAAAATTGGACAAAACTCTTTGACAAGAAATTAGATACGCTTAGGAATATTACTATGGAAGTGTCTTTTGACAATGATGAAGACAAATATGATTGGGAAGTATCAACGGATACGATTCATTTTTATGATGATATAAAAATTGTGGATTTTGCGGTGACGGGCGAAGCCAATAAAGATGTTCTGAATTTGGAATTTAAAACCTATAACGTTGTGGTAGGCGGCAAAGATTTTAGAAACATCACTTTGACGAATCTGATGCTGGGTGATACGCTTGAAGTGGGCTTTTTGTCGCACGAATTTTCATCAGCTTTGCACTTGGACAACGTGGAACTCAATGCCCTTGTGAGTCGGGAGGATTCTGTTTACCGCATCAATTTTGGGGCAAGACAAAGTTCTCGTTTAAAGATTTTTGGCGATTTTTGGGATATTGACCGCAATAATTTTTTCTTAATTGGCAAAAATGAAGTCAAAATTCAAGGTTTTAACCTCACAAATGATGACCGAACGATTCAACTTAGAAGTTATGGAAAACGCGGATTGAGTGCTTTTTTGAATAATTTTGACATCAGTTTTGTCAATCAATTTGCTGACGACGACCGTTTTACGCTCGGCGGTAAATACCATATTTTTGCGGCGGTGGAAGACGCGTTTAATGTGCAGAATTATGGTGTTATCGCCATATTGGATACCTTTATGGTGAAAGGTGAAAATCGAGGGAGTTTGAAAGTGGAAGCCGTTGGAACAAATCTGCAATCGCCGATTAAAGCCAATATCTCACTCTCAACGAATAGTTCAAAAGTGGCAATTGAGGGACTTTACTACCCCTCAGTATCGGGCGCACATCCCGCAAATTCGCTCGATGCGCAACTGGCGATTCAGAATTTGCCATTCAAGACCCTACAACTGCTCATTACTGAGGGGGCATCTGATTTTAAAGGGAATGTGGACGGTGAAGCCCATGTTGAAGGCAAACTTTCGGAACTGAACACAAATGGTGCGTTGCGCTTACGCAATGCGGGCGTGACGGTGGACTATCTCAAATTACCACTTTTGGTAAAAGATGAAACCATTAGAATCACCAATACGGGATTTGACGCAACAGGTGGAAAAATATATGACCCATTGGGCAATTCGGCAACAGTTTATGGCGGTTTGACCCACAAACGTTTTCTTGATTTTGGACTTAATGTGCGCATTGTTTCCAAAAATTTTATGTTTATGAACACGAGTCGTGACGACAATCCTTTGTTTTATGGAAAAGCTGTTGGGTCGGGCGACGTGCTTTTTTCGCGCGATTTTGTGCAAACAGATTTGACAATTCGGGCAAAAGCGGGAAAAGGAACAAATATCACTTTCCCATTTGCGAGCGAACAAACGGCAAGTGATGTAGGCTTTGTGGTTTTTCAAAATAAAAATCAACCCACTTCCACGACGGCAACGGGCAATAATGAAGTGAAACAATTGAGTGGTCTGAGTCTCGATATGGAACTGTCATTCACACCTGATGCCGAAGTCAATTTGATTTTTGATGAAGTGGCGGGTGACAATATCAAGGCACGCGGGACGGGAGATATGCAAATCAAGATTCCAAGAGGCGGTGATGTGAGTATGACGGGCGAATATCGGATTGAACAAGGGGATTATTTGTTCACGCTTTTGCGCGTTGTCAATAAGAAATTTGCGATAAAACGCGGTGGCACAATTCGTTGGAACGGCACACCTTTCGATGCTACAATGAATCTCAATGCACAATACAACGTGACGACTGCGCCTTATAATTTCATTGCACAATACATTGCCGATGCGGGGGCAACTTCCGATATTCAGAGAGAAAGCCGTAAACCAACGCCTATTGCGCTCAATCTGAACTTAACGGGACAAATGCTCAAACCCGATATTAATTTTAACATGGCTTTTCCCAACACGCAAGGGCAACTCAAAGGCTATGTGGAAAGTAAATTGAGTGACCTACGCCAAGACCAAAACGAACTCAACCGACAAGTGTTCGGGTTGATTGCTTTGGGTGGTTTTTTGCCGTCCAATTCGGCGGTTATCGGGGGCGATGTTTTGCGTTCGGGCGGCTTAAATACGGCAACTGAAACGGCTTCCAACATCGTATCTACGCTCTTGAACAAACTTGTTTCGGAATACATCACGGGTTTAGATTTTCAAGTAGGGTACAATGAATACCAATACGACGCGATTTCAAGCGGTTCGGGAACAGGCGGACGCCAATTTAGACTGAGGGGTAGCTATGCCGTTGACGATAAAATTACAGTCAGTGGCGGTGTCACGCGCGAGAGTGGAGGTTTTATTCAAGGCAATGTTTTTGTCGGTGGCGATGTGATTGTGGATTGGTCATTCAGCGAAGACCGCCGTCTGAAACTCCGTTTGTCCTACACCCGTGACCAAGTTTTGGAAGGTCCACGTGATAAAACAGCAGGCGGTCTGCGTTTTCGGCAGGAATTTGATTCGTTAGAGGAGTTGTTGAAAAGTTTGGGGTTGCGGTAAATTTCAAAGATTTCAGATTTTAAGGATTTCAGATTTCAAAGATTCGGTACTTTCGTAAAGATTGTGGTCAAAAGTTACCCTCTCAGTATTTCCTGCCCAAAATAGAAAAGAGGTTCATTTTTTGGGCAAAGCCCGAAAAATAAACCTCACCTCCTCCTTTGCGAGCCAAGTGAGCAATAGGTGTAAAAGCAGCTTTTATACTGAGGGGGGTACAACTTGTTCAAACGCCCTGCCGTTTTTTATTCTTACTTACAGCTTTTTTCCCACCCACATTAAACTCATAATTTAAACCCCAAACTACGCCCATTTGCATCTTAGCAAAAACATTTTCTTTGAGGGGTTGTGATAAAAAACCTTGCATATGAAATTTGAAATTATCGAAACCATATTGGAGCGTTGCGGAAGGTTCGATTAAAAAATAGTTTGTTTTGAGGGTTGGATATTGATTAGCAGTCATTTTATTCAATTCTTTCATCACCAAAGGTTCTGAATATACAATATTATTGTATTGGATTCCCGTCATTTTTATAGATGTGATGAAATTTACGTATTTTGAAGAATGGACAAAATTAAGATACATGTCCGTTTTCATACATTTATAAGCCAAATTTTCATCGGTTGATTTTTTAAACAAACCTCTGTTAACGCTTATCATCATCGAAGGATTGTAAGTACCTACCACTACACCCACTTGAACGCTTTTAGTATGGTCGAGTTCTTGAAAATACGTTACGCCCCCTTGCAGAGATTTAAAACCTTTGGACTCAATATTTTCAAGTTTATTGTCTAAAAGTTTGGCAATAACACCGGCAGTATCTGAGAAAAATGATTGTTTGCGGGTATCGTAATGACCAGATAGCGTAACCCCAATGTGGTCGGTCAGTGCATAAGCCAATTGCGCATCTTTGAGTGAAATAAAGGCATTGGCATCGCCTTTGTTTTTTAGAATAGGTGTTAATGCGGGTGCTGGTTGGTAAAAACTTGCGCAGCTTGAGCAAAAAAACATAGCAACTAATACCAAGAAGGAAGTCCTGTTTGTCATTGTCCTTGATTGCATTTTACGTTTTAGAATAATTTGTGTGAAAAATATTCCCAAAAGTAGAACACGTATCTGATAGTTTTTTAACGTTTGAATTTCAATAACAAGTTTTGAATTTCAATAACAAAACCCAGATTTTGTGGTAGTACCATACTTCAACTCAATATTTCCTCGTTGTTGTCGGTCTTCAGACCGAACTACCGAGTGTTAATTATGGCAGAATTTTGTGTGAATAAACACATACGAGTTTGACACCAAAGGAATTTAGATTAAGTGACCCCTCAGTATTTTATTCATTTTCAATATTCCCTATCGCCAATCTCTATTCTTAATTGTTCAATTTCTGTTTCTGCTAACCCCGTTGCATTTATAATTTGGTCATTGCTCAAGTTCATTTTAATCAACTGGATAGCTATTTCAGTTTCTCGTTTTTTTCGTTCTTCTTTTTTTGCTTTTTCACTTTCTTCTTTGATTCTTGTCTGCATTCTTTCTTCTTGCTCAATCCTAACTGTTTGAGCAATACTTGCTTCTGTATGGAGATTGTCTAAGAATCGTTTGTAGCGTTTTTTTTCTTCAACGGGCATATTATGGACGGTCAATTTTTCTCTAACCGCTTCCATGCCTTTGGCTTTAAAGTCATCTAAGACTTCACTATTCTTTAAGAAATAAATCCATTCGTCCAAAGAGTCATTGATGATGTCATCAAATTTTGTTGTTTGAATCAAATAATATTCGGGAAAAGCCTGATGAATGGTTGGTTTTTTCAACAATTCTTTTTGGGCATTGGAGAGTTCAAGCTCTTTTTTTGAGTGCAAACCTGTAAATTTTGTCTGTCCAACATATACATAATCGTCACCTTTGCCCAAACCAAAGTAGATGATACTGATTGAAATAACCTTTTTTATATCGGCGTAAGGTGCGCCAACTTCGAGGTATTCTGTAACGGCTTTTGATGCGCCGAATAACATCTGCATCAAATAGTCCAACTCTCGTGTGTTTTGGATTTCGATGATGATGTGTTCACCTTTTGAATTTTCAGCATACAAATCAACCCGATTATATTTTTCATTGTCTTCTTCTTGGTTGCTTTCGCTTTCCAAAAGTCCTTCAATTTTAATATCCTCGTTCAGAAGTTCAGAAAGGAAGCCTTCGAGAATGTCGAAGTTCTTTTTATCGCGCAGCATTTTTTTTGCTGCCCAATCGAAACGAATATGATTTTTTGCCATTTTTATAAAATTTTATGCAAAAATACAAACAAAAATCACGCTTTCATAATATTTTTTGTAATTAGTTAGCCCGCGCTCGCCTTGTTGGTGTCGGTCTTCAGAAGCTCACCATGCTTCTTTTTACTGAGGGGGCTTCAACTCAATATTCTCATAAATCGTTTCTACTGAAAGCGACGTATCAAAGAGAGGCAATTCAACAACATCTGATATATGCTCTAAAATTTTTTTTTACTGCCGAAAATGAATATGAAGAATAATCAGCCATGATTTTTGTTATTTTTTAATTTGAAACCATACATAAATTCAAAATACGCATTAAAAGGCATTTTTGCGCTCGCTTCGCTCGCGTAAAAGGAAGAGAGGGATGGTTCATTTTTCGGGCTTTGCCCGAAAAATGAACCACATTCCCCCCTTCGCGCGAGCGAAGCGAGCGCGAAAACCAGCAGTTTAGATTTTATGTATGGTTTTAAATTAATTTTTACGAGAATAAAAGTAAAGATCAAATTTTTCAAATTTTTTTTCCATTCGTGAAAAAAAAAACATAAAAAAAGACAAAAACGCTTGGTGATACGAAAAGGAATACTACCTTTGCGTCGCTTTAGCCAAAAGGGTTAGAGTTAATTTTGAAAAACGATTTAATAAGGGTCATGAATCAGAAAATTCGTATCAAACTCCAATCCTACGATCACAGTTTAGTGGACAAATCCACTGAAAAAATCGTAAAAACAGTCCGCGCAACGAACGCGGCAGTAGTTGGTCCGATTCCGCTGCCCACCGAGAAGCAAATTTATACCGTGTTGCGCTCGCCACACGTTAATAAAAAAGCTCGGGAGCAGTTCCAACTCCGCACGCACAAGCGTTTGATTGAAATCTACTCGCCTAACGCCAAAACTGTTGACGCATTGTCAAAGTTGGAGTTACCGAGTGGTGTTGACATCCAAGTTAAGTTGATGTAATTTAATTTAAAATGTGTCAAGGAACTTGTCTTTTCGAGTGTTTAATTGCAATCGTTTCCACAGCGTTTCCTTCCACATAACTCAAGTTAATTGAATTGAGTTGCATTGAGTTTCCATTAACGAAACCTATTCATCAACCATACTTTAAGTCATTTAGTGGCAAACTGAACAAGTCGGTTTTGTTGGTCAAAAAGTTAAACAGTCCCAAACACTACGTATATATACGTGTGTCTGTCAAATGTTTTCTTTTTCTGCCCAAATTAAATCAGAAACTCTTCAGTGAATTAAGCCGAAAAGAGAGGTCATACAACAGCAATTAAAAATAGTATCGAATATTTCGTGCGTTTCGACGTACAATCCCACATTCTTGCTTTTTAGTGTTGACAACCGACCCCCTCAGTATCGCCGCGAAAAATTTAGGTTTTTCAAAGGTACTCGGACTTTATTGAGTGTTTAGTATTTAGGGTGTAGTGTTTAGAGCGTCTAACGTTTCTACAAACTATACACTCTACACTACAAACTTCACAGTTTCTTGCCTATCTAAGTTTCTTAAACTTAATAAAAATTTCTTAACAGTGAACGGTTTAATTGGTAAAAAAGTCGGCATGACTTCCGTCTTCGACGAGAAAGGTAATGCAGTTGGCGTAACGGTTGTAGAGTTGGGTCCAAACGTAGTCACACAAGTGAAAACGATAGAATCAGACGGTTACAACGCGATTCAGTTGGCTTTCGGCGAAGCAAAAGTAAAAAGAACATCGAAAGCGATGCTCGGTCACTTCAAAGCAGCAGGCATCGAAGGTGCAGCGCGTGAGGTAGCAGAATTTCGTGATTCGACTCTCGCAAAAAGTTTGGGAGAGACAGTTAATGTGACTGACATCTTCACCGAAGGCGAAAAAGTTCAAGCAATTGGCACGTCAAAAGGTAAAGGTTTTCAGGGTGTTGTCAAGCGTCACGGCTTCGGTGGTGTCGGTGAGTCAACGCGTGGTCAGCACAATCGCCTTCGTGCGCCGGGTTCAATCGGTGCGTCGTCTTTCCCTTCAAAAGTATTCAAGGGTATGCGCATGGCGGGTCGTATGGGTGGTGACACTAAAACTGTGAAAGGTTTGAAAGTAGTCAAAATCTTCGCGGAACAAAATTTAATCCTTATTAAAGGTGCAGTGCCTGGTCACAATGGCGGCTACATCATTATTGAAAAGTAATAGCGGTTTTAAGGATTTCTAATTTCAATATTTTCAAATTTCAATACCTCATTGTACGATAGTAGTTGAAATCTGAAACCTGAAATCTGAAATTTAAAGAAATCTCTTGAAAAATATCATTCATAAAATGACAGTTGACATTTTAAATATAAAAGGCGAAAAAACGGGCAGAAGCGTAGAGTTACCTGCTGACGTTTTCGGTGTAGAGCCGAGCCAACACGCGGTTTATCTTGCCGTGAAACAGTACTTGGCGCACCAACGTCAAGGTACGCACAAGGCTAAGGAACGTAGCGAAATGTCTGGTTCGACACGCAAACTTATCAAGCAAAAAGGTACAGGTGGCGCACGTAAAGGTGATATTAACTCGCCAGTTCTTTACGGTGGTGCGCGGGTTTTTGGACCTAAGCCACACCTTTATAATGTTAAGTTGAACAAGAAAGTTAGTCGCGCTGCTCGTAAATCAGCATTTTCGACTAAAGCTGCGGAAGGTGCTATTGTTGTCATCGAAGATGTAACAATGGATACGCCAAAAACAAAGGCTTTCATGTCAATTATTAGTTCGGTTGCACCAAATGCACGTCGTACAACGCTTGTTGTTCCTGAATACAACGAAAACGTATTGAAGTCGAGCCGCAATCTTAAGAACGCATCGGTCAGCCGTGCAGGTGATTTGAACACTTACCAAATCTTGAATACGTCGGTTTTGGTATTGACAGAAAGTTCAATTGCAAAAATTTCGGAAACGTTTAATTGATTACTGGCTATTGATTATTGATAATTTCGGTAGAGAAGTAATATATTACGTCTCTACCGAAGGGTCAAAAATCAAAATAGACAATATTATAATCAACAATAGTCAATAATAAAATGGCAAATAATATTTTAATCCGTCCACTTATCACTGAGAAGTCAGACAAAGGTATGAACAAGCAAGTTTATACATTCGTTGTGGCTAAAACGGCGAACAAACTTGAAGTTGCGAAAGCAGTGGAGTCAATGTTCAATGTGTCAGTAGATAATGTCAATACTGCGATTATCCCCGGGAAAGTCAAGGTACGTTCAACACGTAGCGGCGTTATGCGTGGCATGAAACCGTCTTACAAGAAAGCGTATATCACGCTTCAAGCAGGTGAGAAGATTGATATCTTCGGTGATGTAGCAACAGAAGAATAATTTGATTTTTCGCATTCATGGCTTAGTCGTAGTTTTTTACACATTATGCACATAGTTCTCATAGAAAATACTTTCTTCTACGTGAATCTATTTACTCAATGTGTATTCTATGTGAACTACGTGTCTATGTGTTGAATAATAAAGATAATAATTAAAGTCAAAATGGGAGTTAAAAAATATAATCCGCTAACGCCTTCGTTGCGAACGCGCGTCACCAATGCTTTTACAGAAGTAACAGCTTCGACGCCCGAAAAAAGTTTGACTACTTCAATCAAGCAGTCAGGTGGTCGTAACCACGATGGTAAAATGACGGTTCGTAATATCGGTGGTCGTGGTAAACGTACTTATCGTATTATTGACTTCAAACGCGATAAAGATGGCGTTCCTGCTGTCGTTAAAACAATTGAATACGACCCGAATCGTACAGCTTTCATCGCTTTGTTGTTCTATGCAGATGGTGAAAAGCGTTACATTCTTGCACCAAATGGCTTGAAAGTAGGTGCAACTGTACAAAGTGGTACAGGTGTTACGCCAGAGATTGGTAATGCAATGATATTGGGCGAAGTGCCACTCGGTGTTCAATTGCACAATATTGAAATGCAACCGGGAAAAGGCGGTGCAGTTGCGCGTTCTGCTGGTAACTATGCCACTTTGGTAGGTAAAGAAGGTAAGTATGCAGTGCTTAAAATGCCTTCTGGCGAAATGCGTCGTATCTTGATGACGTGTAAAGCAACAGTAGGTGCAGCATCAAATCCTGACCATAGCCTTGAAGTAGCAGGTAAAGCAGGTGCAAGCCGTTGGATTGGTCGTCGCCCGCGTGTTCGTCCAGTCGTGATGAACCCAGTGGATCACCCGATGGGTGGTGGTGAAGGTCGTGCTTCTGGTGGTCACCCACGTTCACGCAAAGGTTTGATTGCAAAAGGCAAGAAAACACGTAGCAGAACAGCATCATCAAACCGTTTGATTATCCAACGCCGCAAAACAGGTAATAAATAATTAAAAATTAAAAGTTAGAAATTAAAAAGGTGGAGTAGTGCTTATTAAGCCTTAATTCTTAATTTTTAATTTTCAATTAAAAAAATTCATCATGCCTCGTTCATTAAAAAAAGGACCTTACATTTTTCACAAACTTTTAGAAAAAGTTGCGAAAATGAAGGAGAGCAATAAGAAGACAGTCATCAAAACATGGTCTCGTTCTTCAATGATTAGCCCCGATATGGTTGGCTTAACTATGGCAGTACACAACGGTAAAACGTTCGTACCTGTTTACGTTACAGAAAACATGGTGGGACACAAACTCGGTGAATTCTCGCCTACGCGGAATTTTAGAGGTCACAAAGGTACTGGCAACAAAAAATAATTAGGCATCTCAATAAAAATTTCAAATATCAGACCCCCTAGTATAAAGAGGATTTTGAGGCTTGAAATTTGAAATTTGATACGATTTACCAGTTCATTTTTACAAAATTATCATACTGATTAAATAATGGAAGCAGTAGCAAGATTCAGCAGTTGCCCAATGTCGGCGCAAAAAATGCGCTTGGTGATTGACACTATTCGCGGCAAAAAAGTCGGCGATGCTATCAATATCTTACGCTTTACTAATAAAGAAGCGGCAATTTGGTTGCAAAAAATCGTTATGTCAGCCGTTGCAAACTGGGAAGTGAAAACGGGGGCAGACCCAGCAGAACACGACCTCTACATCAAAACAGCATTTAGCGATGCGGCAACGATGTTGAAGCGGTTTCAGCCTGCACCACAAGGTCGCGCTCACCGGATTTTGAAACGGACAAATCATATTACGATTGTCGTTGAAAACCGTAAGGAATTGGCAGTCGTTAGCGAATAAGAAATTTCAGATTTCAAATTTCAAGTATGCAGAAAGTATATTGAAATTTGAAATCACTTGAAATCGTTTTAAGAGACCCCTCAGTATCGAGGTGGTTTTGATAAGAAAAATTAAATTTCCACAATAATCTAAACCTTGGAAAACAGGTTTTGACAAGAGGATAACAATGGGTCAAAAGACAAATCCAATAGGTAATCGTTTAGGCATCATTCGCGGTTGGGAATCTAACTGGTTCGGTGGCAAAGACATGGCTGCGAAAGTCGTTGAAGACGCAAAGATTCGCACTTATTTGAAAGCGCGTATCAGCAAAGGTGGTGTTGCTCGTATCATTATCGAGCGCACACTAAAGCGGGTAACGGTGACTATTCAAACTTCACGTCCTGGTATCATCATTGGTAAAGCGGGGCAAGAAGTTGACCGTATCCGTGAAGAATTAAAAAAATTGACGGCTAAGGACGTGCAAATCAACATTCACGAAATCCGTAAGCCAGAAATGGACGCGCAAATCGTGGGTGAAACAATTGCAAAACAACTTGAAGGACGTATCAACCACCGTCGCGCAATCAAAATGGCTATCCAGTCAACGATGCGTGTAGGTGCAGAAGGCATCAAGGTTCGTATTAGCGGACGTGTTGGTGGTGCTGATATGGCGCGGACAGAAGAATACAAGGAAGGACGTACGCCGTTGCATACTTTCCGTGCAGACATTGACTATGCAAACGTGGAAGCACAAACGGTTTACGGTAAATTAGGTTTGAAAATCTGGATTTGCAAGGGTGAAGTATTTGGCAAACGCGATTTATCTCCATTCCAAGAAGACAGCAAAACGACACAGCGTGGTGGTGGTAATGACCGCCGTGACCGTCGTGATGGTGATTCTGGTGGTGACCGCAATGACCGTAGAGGCGGCGGTGGCGACCGTAATAAACCGGGTGGTAACAATCGTGGTGGTGGTAACAATCGTGGTGGCGGTGCTGGCGGTGGTCAAAACCGTGGCGGTGCTGGTGGCGGTCAAAATCGCGGTGGCGGTGGTGCTGGCGGCGGTGGAAACCGTGGCGGCGGTGGCGGCAACGCAGGTGGCGGCGGTCCAAGACGCTAAAATTACGCTTGTGACCGACTGAAAAAGACGGCTCATTTTGACCAAATTTTTTTGCAAAATAAAGTTTGGTTCTACTAAAATAATTCAATAAGAGTGCGTATATTTGCCGCCGCTTTGAAAGAAAAGCGTGGTGAAGCGGACTTTTTCGATAAAAACGGCGGTTTTTGACCGCTATAAAACATTTGAACGATGTTACAGCCGAAAAGAACAAAATATCGCAAGCAACAGAAAGGGCGCAACACAGGCTTGGCTTGGAAAGGTAGCACCGTTTCGTTCGGCACTTTCGCGCTCAAATCTACGATGGCAGTCCGTATCACGAATCGCCAAATCGAATCAGCGCGTATTGCGATCACACGTTTTATGAAACGTGAAGGTAAAGTTTGGTGTTTAATTTTCCCTGACAAACCCGTAACGGCAAAACCCGCCGAAGTACGTATGGGTAAGGGTAAAGGTGCACTTGACCATTGGGTAGCTCAAGTACAACCGGGCAGAATCATTTTTGAAATTGACGGTGTTACAGAAGAGGTTGCACGCGAAGCCCTCAGATTGGGCGCACAAAAATTGCCTTGTTTGACAAAAACCGTTACACGTACTGACTACGTTGCGGAATAAATCAAAAGTTTAGTGTTTGGTTTGTTGTTTAGCTTGGCTAAATCAATATAAACTAACACGCCAAACGATTAAAATTAGTATAAAAAAATGGCAAGCGAAAAAAGTACGTGGCACGAAATGACGGAAGAGGCTCTCGAAACTCAATTGGCGACTCTCGCAACAGACAGTCAAAAAATGAAGTTTGAACAAGCTATTCGCGGCATTGCGGACAATAGCCAATTTAAAAAAATGCGTCAAGAAACAGCGCGTATTTTGACAGAATTGCGGAAACGCGAACTCTCAGAATATTCAGCAGAAGACCTTGAAGGTCGTTCACGCATCCGCGCTCGGCGCGCTCGACTCAAAAAGTAAGTGAGTTTTTGGTGTTTAGTTATTTGGTTTTTAGCAATATTAACTTAAAATTAAAAACCAAACACTCAAGAATTCAACTCAAAATTTTAGAATAAAAATGAGTGTCGAAATCGAAAGAAATCTAAGAAAAACCCGTACTGGTGTTGTCTCAAGTAGCGCACGCGAAAAGACAATCACGGTGAAAGTGGAACGGAAAATTGAACACCCGATGTATGGTAAGTTCATGAAAAAGACCACAAAATTTCAAGCACACGACGAAGAAAATACGGCGGGTATTGGCGATACTGTTCTCATCATGGAGACACGCCCCCTCAGTAAGACAAAGCGTTGGAGATTGGTGCAAATTCTCGAAAAAGCGAAATAATTTTAATAATTTCAAATTTCAATAATTGCGACAATTTCAAATTTCGATAATTTCAAATTTCAACAATTTCAAATTTCAAATTTCAAACTATATTATTATTGTTGGAATCTGAAATCTTTGAAATCCTTGAAATCTCTGGAATCCTTAAAATCTTTGAAATTTTTGAAATTTTTGAAATACTTGAAATCTTTGAAATTTCTAACGTCTAAATTCATAATAAAAAATGATACAGGCAGAATCAAGATTGCGAGTAGCAGACAACAGTGGCGCAAAAGAGGTGCTTTGCATCCGCGTATTGGGTGGCTCGAAAAGACGTTATGCGTCGGTTGGTGACAAAATTGTTGTCACAGTGAAAGATGCTTCCCCAGGCGGTGTGAAAAAAGGCATTGTCTCTAAAGCCGTTATTGTACGGACTCACAAGGAAATTCGTCGCAAAGATGGTTCTTACATCCGCTTCGACGACAATGCTTGCGTACTTTTAAACGCAGCAGATGAGCCGCGTGGCAGCCGTATTTTCGGACCTGTTGCGCGTGAATTACGCGACCGCGATTATATGCGTATCGTGTCTTTAGCACCAGAAGTACTTTAATAAGTATAACGAGGTTTTTTCAGCTTGAACGAGTCGCTTCCAACCTATCGCGGCTAACGACAAGCGAATTAAATGATAAAAAATTTCATTCAAAAAATGGCAACTAAAAGATTCGCACCAAAGCTCAAAGTCAAGACTGGCGATACGGTCGTCGTCACGACTGGTAAAGATAAGGGCAAAGAAGGTACGATTTTGCGCGTGTTTCCTACCGAAAACTTAGCAGTTGTGGGAGGTGTACAATTGGTGACTAAACACCGTAAACCAACACAAAATTCGCAAGGTGGTATCGAAAAGATGGAAGCGCGTATAAATATCTCGAACTTAATGCTCGTTGATGCAGATGGCAACCCAACTCGCGTTGGTCGCCGTGTGGAAGACGGCAAAGTAGTTCGTTATTCAAAAAAATCAGGTCAAACGATTCAATAATGAGCTACGTTCCAAGATTAAAAACAAGGTATCTGAATGAAGCTGTTCCTGCATTGATGGAACAATTTCAATACAAAACGGTGATGCAAGTGCCGAGAATTACAAAGATTTGCATCAATCAAGGCGTTGGTGGCGCAACACAAGACAAGAAATTGGTGGACGTTGCGATGAACGAATTGTCAACCATTGCTGGTCAAAAAGCCGTTTCTACCAAAGCCCGTACATCGGTCTCAAACTTCAAATTGCGTGAAGGTATGCCTATTGGTGTCCGTGTTACATTGCGTAATACACAAATGTTTGAATTTCTTGACCGTTTGGTAACATTGGCGTTGCCGCGTGTACGTGACTTTAAAGGTGTCAATGACAAGTCTTTCGACGGTCGTGGCAACTATACAATGGGTATCACTGAGCAAATCATTTTCCCTGAAATTGATATTGACAAAATCAATAAAATTCAAGGTATGGACATCACTTTCGTTACAACAGCGAAAACTGATGCTGAGGCTTTGGCTTTGTTGAAAGCAATGGGTATGCCTTTTAAAAAGTAATTTTTTTGGATATTCAAAGATATTGGGATATTAAGATATTCTAAGGATTCTTCAATATCACATTATCCAACAATGTCACACTATCAAAATATGTCAAATTAGATGGCTAAGAAATCTATCATCGCAAGAGAAATAAAGCGCGAACGCTTAGTGGCACAACAAGCCGATGTACGTGCAAAACTCAAGGCAGAAGGCAATTGGGAAGAACTCGACAAATTGCCGCGCAATGGCTCAAAAGTCCGTTTGCACAATCGTTGCCAATTGACAGGTCGTCCAAAGGGTTTTATGCGTAAGTTCGGTATCAACCGTTACACCTTCCGCTTAATGGCTCTTGAAGGCAAGTTGCCGGGCGTTACCAAATCATCTTGGTAATAGTGAGTGATGTATAAGTGATGTGTTTTAGGAGAATTTCAGATTTTAGATTTCAAATTTAAAGCTGCAATAAATTGATTCTCAATATTTTGTAAAAATAAATTAGAAATTTTATTTATGTTCAATTCTTTTTTAAAAACTCATCATTTATTATTTGTCATTCTAAATTTTCTTAAAAAAAACAATTATTGAGGCAGGTCAATCACACACCTTTCAGATTGATACCCCCTCAGTAACGATATAAAAAAAATCAAAATTGCTATACAATGGCAGTAACAGATCCAATAGCTGACTACTTGACGCGTCTTCGGAACGCGCAAATGGCACGTCACAGCATCGTTGAGATTCCCGCTTCAAACATGAAGAAGCGCATCACCGAAATCCTGTACGAGCAAGGCTACATCCTCAAATACAAATTTGAGTCGTCGGAAAATGGTCAAGGACTTATCAAAGTCGCTTTGAAATACGACCCTCAAACCAAAGAACCCGTTATACGCGAAATGCAACGCATTTCTCGTTCAGGTTTGCGGAAGTATAGCGGTTCTAAGTCTATCCCACGTATTATCAATGGTTTAGGCATTGCAATTGTCTCTACTTCTAAAGGCGTAATGACCGATAAGGACGCGCGTAAACAAAACGTTGGCGGCGAATTGCTTTGCTACGTTTATTAAACTTAGTTTGACTATTTGTTCTGGGTGTTTAGTGGTTTCACAAATGTTTGACTTTTCTTACAACGTTTGGTTATCCCGTTTTACGACTCAACACTTTTCTAACAAATAGCAACGTATTAAGAATATTAGAAACCTTGTAACTACTTAGCCGCACTCGGTTCGCTCGCGAAAAAATAAGAGAAGTGGTTCATTTTTCAAGCAAAGCCCGAAAAATGAACCACACTCCATTCTTTTGCGAACGAAGTGAGCAACAGACTAAGTAATTACGAAATCTTTTAAAAGGATATAAAAGATGTCAAGAATTGGTAAAATGCCAGTTGCGTTGCCAGCAAAAGTTGAGTTGGCAGTTTCAAAAAGCAATTTGGTAACAGTAAAAGGACCGAAAGGAACGTTGGCACAACAAGTTGACCCCGATATTACGGTCGCTATCGAAGATGGCATAATCAGCGTGACACGCCCCACAGACCAAAAACGTCACCGCGCTTTACACGGCTTGTACCGTGCATTGATTGCGAACATGGTCAAGGGTGTTAGCGAAGGTTACACAGCTACCTTGGAACTTATTGGTGTGGGTTATAAAGTCGAGCCAAAAGACGGCAATATGCTTTTCACACTCGGTTTCTCTCACCCGATTGAAGTGGCAATGCCAGCAGAAATCAAGTGGGAAGCTCAAATGGTAAAAGGTGCGCCTCCAACCATTATTATGAGCAGCCACGATAAGCAATTGTTGGGTCAAGTGTGTGCTAAACTCCGTACTTTCCGTTCACCTGAACCGTACAAAGGCAAGGGTGTCAGATTTAAAGGCGAAGAATTGCGCCGTAAAGCTGGTAAAACGGCTGGTGGTAAGAAAAAATAAATTCTTTAGGTTTTTATTGGAGGTGGTTAGGAAGATTTGTTTTCTACGTATCGGATACCTTAAAGGTATCCGATACGTGAGACAAAGAATCTCAAAATCAATAAAAATACTGAGGGGTCTTATTTTTCATATTAAGTTCACTTTCTGGAATTTCGAGTTCAGGGCTTGTTTAATTATTCGTAATTTGACATAGAAATTTCGGGATTTTCATAAAAATTAAAATTCGTTTTCGACAATGAAAATGACTTTGAAAGAGCGTCGCGCTCGTATTCACAGAAGAATCCGCAAAAAAGTAAGCGGAACGGCAGCAACGCCTCGTTTAGCGGTTTACCGCAGTAACAAAGCGATTTACTGCCAATTGATTGACGATACAACAGGGCATACGCTCGGTGCAGCAACATCAATCGGTACAACGGGAACAAAAGTTGAACAAGCTCACGCAGTTGGTTTGGCAATCGCTGGAAAAGCAAAAGAGGCAGGTATCATCGCAGCCTCATTTGATAGAGGTGGTTATTTGTATCACGGTCGCATCAAGGCTTTAGCTGAAGGTGCAAGAGAAGGTGGTTTGGCGTTCTAATACTCAAACATTTCCAACTTATTTTATTAAAAACATTGCCGTCTTTATAAAATTATATATTCTCTAATGGCAAAGAATAATGAAAGAGCCGCTCAAACAGGCGAAGCTCCAGAATTCAAAGAAAAAATGGTTGCCCTCAACCGCGTTGCGAAAGTAACAAAAGGTGGTCGGACATTTAGCTTCGCGGCGATTGTTGTCGTTGGCGATGGTAAAGGTCAAGTTGGTCAAGGTTTGGGTAAAGCGCGTGAGGTATCGGAAGCTATTGCAAAAGCAGTGGAAGACGCTAAAAAAAGCCTTATCAAAGTGCCTATTATCAAAGGAACAATTCCTCACGAAGCACTTGGTAAATTTGGTGCGGGTAAGGTGTTGCTCAAGCCTGCATCAGAAGGTACGGGTGTTATTGCGGGCGGTGCTATGCGTGCTGTTCTCGATATGGCAGGTATCCACAACGTTTTGGCGAAGTCACAAGGGTCTTCAAACCCGCATAATGTTGTGAAAGCAACATTAGACGCGCTTTCAAAATTGCGGACAGCTCACCAAGTTGCTAAAACGCGCCGAATTGACGTGAATCAAGTTTTCAACGGATAAATTGATTTCAAATTTTTGATTTCAAACACTGATTTTTGCGTTATAGGTAGAAAACTCTTGGAGGTTTTTAAACCCTCCAAGAGTTGGAACTAATCTATTCTAAAAATATATAAAACGCACTATTGAGGGGCTGAAATTATCAAATTTGAAATTGTAAAATCTTAAATCAACAATGGCTACGATTACAATCAAGCTTGTAAAAAGCACGATTCACCGTCCGAAAGACCAAAAAGATACGGTCAGAGCATTGGGCATCCGCAAGATGAACGGCACGGTTGAAAAAGAAGCGACACCCCAGATTTTGGGAATGGTTAAAAAAGTCGCACACCTCGTTACTGTTACTGAGGGATAATTTGGAATTACTTATTCCAAATTTCAGATTTCAAATTTCAGATTCTATATCAGAATGTGCTAATTAAAATTTGAAATTTGACATTTGAAATCTTGAAATCTTGAATTTGAAAAATTGTTTCAAACAATGGAATTAAATAATTTAAGACCCGCGAAGGGTTCAACACATAGCGTCAAGCGTATTGGTCGTGGTCAAGGTTCTGGTCACGGTGGCACGTCAACACGCGGTCACAAGGGTGATAAAGCCCGTTCTGGTCACAAAAACAAGCGTCACCATGAAGGTGGTCAAACACCTTTGCAGCGTCGTTTGCCAAAACGCGGCTTCAAAAACCCGTTCCGTGTGGAATATATCCCTATGAACTTGGGTCAGTTGCAAGCTATTTCTGAAAAATTCAACGTAACAACTATTACGGCTGAGTTTTTGTATCAAAACCGTTACATTCAGAAAGGCGAGCGCGTTAAAGTATTGGGAACAGGAGAATTGACGTCAGCATTGACTATCTCGGCTCATGGTTGTTCTGACACTGCCAAAGCAGCAATTGAGGCAAAAGGTGGTTCGGTAACAATTATGACACCCGTAAAAGCAGCAGAAGCTGCGGCATAACTCTGGGTTTGCGTAACTTTGGCGTGATAGAGCCGTAAAAAACCGTTCTATTCACATCAATAAAATATAGCTCAATGAATCGGCTAATCGAAACATTCAAAAACATTTGGGGCATCGAAGAACTCCGCAATCGTATTCTTTATACATTAGGTCTGTTGTTCGTCTTCCGTCTTGGCACATTCGTTTTGTTGCCTGGCGTTAATGCCCAAGCTCTCGACGCTTTGGCGAGTAATCGTGGCGGTAGCAACGACTTACTTGGCTTAATCAACACTTTTACGGGTGGTGCTTTTGCTAAAGGTGCTATTTTTGCACTGGGCGTTATGCCTTACATTACGGCTTCTATCATCATCCAGTTGTTGGGCTTTGCAGTTCCTTACTTCCAACGTTTACAACAGCATGAAGGAGAGTCGGGACGTAAAAAATTGAATCAGTTGACACGTTTTCTTACGATTGGCGTGGCAGCAGTACAAGGTAGTGGTTATTTGACTTATCTCACTTCGCAAAATGCCATTGCGCCGGGCTTGAACCCGGGTGTTTTTTGGTTTTCTGGTTTAGTGATTTTGACAGCAGGTACTGTTTTCGCAATGTGGCTCGGTGAGCGTATTACTGAAAAAGGTTTGGGTAATGGTACATCTTTCATCATTATGTCGGGTATCATTGACGCATTGCCGCAATCACTTATTGCAGAATTCTCTTTGCAAGGTGGCTTTTCTTTTGTCCTTGAAATGGCAATTTGGTTTGCTATCATCATGGGTATTATTGTGGTCATTCAAGCAGTACGTAAAATTCCATTACAATTCGCAAAACGCATGGTTGGTCGTACAGGTGCAGAAGTACCTGCGGCGGGTAATCGTGACTATTTGCCAATAAAATTGAATTCAGCAGGTGTTATGCCTATCATTTTTGCACAAGCTCTGATGTTTATTCCTTCTACTATCGCACAATTTGCAGGTGGAAATACCGACCCAAATAGCTTTATTGGTCAGTTGAATAACTATACTTCATTGCCGCACAATGCTTTGTATTTTGTTTTAGTCGTTGTATTTACGTATGTTTATACTGCCTTGATTATCAATCCGCAGCAATATTCAGAGTATTTAAAGCGTCAAAATGCTTTTATTCCGGGTGTTAAGCCGGGTGAAAATACTGCCGAGTTTATTGACTCTGTTACAACGCGTATCACATTGCCTGGTGCAATTATCTTAGGTTTCATCTCTATCATGCCGGGTATGGCGGCGTTTTTCGGTGTAAGTGCAGGTTTTGCACGGTTCTTCGGAGGTACGTCTATCCTTATCATGATTGGTGTTGTTTTGGATACATTGACCCAAGTAGAATCATATTTACTTTTAAGTAAGTACGATGGTTTGACAAAAAGCGGTAAATTGCAAGGTCGTGGTGGCTTAGTCAATGTTGGTGAAGGTGGTTTATAATTCAATACATTTTAAATAGCTTTTTAAAAATTAGGAATTAAAAATGCACGTTCATTCAAATCGTTGCGCTTTTTAATTCCTAATTTTTTATAGTGTAATTCAAAAGAAAATGTTTCAGTCTCCAGATAAGAAAGATATTTATTACAAAACCGATGACGAGTTAGAGTTAATGAGGTCGGCGAATACCTTAAATTGCCAAGCCATTGCTTTAGCAGGTAGTTTGATTAAACCAGGTGTAACGGGTATATTTCTTGACCAAGAAGTTGAAACATTTATCCGTGATAATGGCGGTATTCCAGCTTTTAAAGGTTATCGCGGTTTCCCCAATACATTAACGGTTTCTATCAATGAACAAGTGGTGCACGGGATTCCCAACGAAAGAGAAATCAAAGAAGGTGATGTGGTATCGGTGGATTGCGGTGTAAATTTAAATGGTTATTACGGTGATGCAGCTTATACGTATGCCTTAGTCGGAACAGACCCCTCAGTAATGAAACTTCTGGAAGTTACTAAGCAGTCAGTTCATAAAGCCATAGAACAAGCAGTTATTGGCAAGCGTATGGGTGATATTGGCTTTGCCGTTTTTGATTATTGTGAAAGATTGCACAAGTTTGGCGTGGTGCGTGATTTAATTGGTCACGGTATTGGTAAGAGTATGCACGAAGAACCCGATGTTCCGAATCATGGAAAGCGGGGGAGTGGCTTCTTACTCCGTAAAAACTTAGTCATTGCAATTGAACCAATGATTAACATGGGAACAAAAGATGTGCGCATTATGCCCGACGGTTGGACAATTTTAACTAAAGATGGGAAACCTTCTGCACACTTTGAACACTCGGTTGCAGTGCGGGCTGGAAAGGCGGATATTCTGTCTGACCATTCTTTTATTGAAGAAGCTGAAAAGAATAATCAAAATCTTTTGGCGGTTCAGCCAATAAAGTAGATATTTGCACGCCGAAAACGGCATGTATATGCTTGTTAGTTGTTAAATACTGATTTTCAATGATTTACGTCAACAAGACTATCAATAGTATCAAAATTTTAATATCAATTTAGTATCTTTATGGCAAAAAACGACTTAATTAAATTAGACGGCATCGTAGAAGAAGCACTCTCTAATGCGAATTTTCGGGTACGTCTCGAAAATGACCACCTTATTTTGGCGACAATTTCGGGTAAAATGCGGATGAATTATATCCGAATCCTGCCTGGCGACAAAGTAGCGGTAGAAATGTCTCCATACGATTTGTCGCGCGGTCGGATTTGTTATCGTTACAAATAGTTTAATTCATTTTAATAAATATAGCGAACAATGAAAGTTAGAGCTTCCATTAAAAAACGTTCTGCTGACTGCAAAATTGTACGTCGGAAAGGCAGATTATACGTTATTAACAAAAAGAATCCCAAATACAAACAACGTCAAGGTTAAAAATTAAAATAGAAACATGGCACGTATTGCAGGTATTGATTTGCCAAAAAACAAGCGCGGCGTTATCGGCTTGACTTACATTTACGGCGTTGGTCCAACAACAGCATCGGCTATCTTAGAGAAAGCAGGTGTGAGTGAAGAAACTAAGGTTGTAGAATGGACAGACGAGAACATCAAAGCAATCTCCGGTATTGTAAACGACCAGTACAAAGTTGAGGGCGAATTGCGCTCAGAAGTACAGTTGAGTATCAAACGCCTTATGGACATTGCTTGTTATCGTGGTCTTCGCCACCGTAAAGGCTTGCCCGTTCGCGGACAACGCACTAAAACGAATGCTCGTACACGTAAAGGCAGACGTAAAACAGTCGCTAACAAGAAAAAAGTGACTAAGTAATTAGAAGGGTTACTAAAGATGTTGGGCAATTTTAAAATGAATAATCGTTTTAAAATCCTTTTTCTCAAAAGCACTGATGTACACTGTTTTTGATTTATCTACTAACCTTTCTGGTTCAAAACAAAGATTCCGAAATCAGTTCGGAATGATTAAAACATCTCAGGATTTGATGAATGTAAAAGATCTTATGCTCAAATACTTAGAATAGAAAATAAATAAAGTACACCGCTTGATTTTCAAAATACTCGAAATCAATTATTGCACTTTAAAATCTGAAATTTGAAATTTGAAATCTTATTTGTTCATTACTCCGTTTAACAGTTCAAGGATTATCCATTTTGGATGAAAACCCGAACACCAAAGCCTAAAATTACAATGGCAAAGGCAGCAGCAAAAGCAGCAGGAAAAGGCGGCAAAGCTAAAAAGATCGTTAAAAAACGGGTCGTACAGATAACGCCAGAAGGGTGTGGACACATTCACGCATCTTTCAACAACATCATCGTCTCGATGACGAACAAAAACGGGCAGGTTATTTCGTGGGGTTCTGCGGGTAAAGGTGGTTTCCGTGGTTCAAAGAAAAATACACCTTATGCAGCTCAGATTGCTGCATCTGATGCAGCAAAAGTCGCTTTCGATGCGGGTATGCGCTTCTGCGATGTATTTGTAAAAGGTCCTGGTGCAGGACGTGAAGCGGCAATTCGTGCAATTGACGCAGCAGGTATCAAAGTTATGGTTATCCGCGATATGACGCCCGTTCCTCACAACGGTTGCCGTCCGCCTAAACGCCGTCGTGTATAATTTCATTCTAAAATATAGGTAGTTGGCGGTCAATTTATGGATAACGGACCCCTCAGTATTTTTCACTTAAAAATCGAACATTATGAACTTTTTCGCGTATAATGTATCAGATTTCTGTAAAATAGGGTAGGAAATGTCCTCATAAATTAATTGCCTAAGCCGTTTTTGATATAAAACTCGGTAGGGTTAGAAATAAAAGCAAATCGTTTTAAACGATGTTTTCACGCTACATCTGCCAAATTTTTCAATAGCAATAATTTCAAAGTCAATAAAATGGCAAGATATACAGGACCTACCTCCAAAAAAGCCCGTGCTTTTGGTGAGGCAATCTACGGCAATGACAAGGCTTTCGACCGCAAGAAATACGGACCGGGTATGCACGGTAATTCGCGCAAGAAGAAGCAAAAGTCGGACTACGCCGTTCAGTTAATGGAAAAGCAAAAAGCGAAATATACTTATGGCGTTTTGGAACGTCAATTCCGCAAAACTTTCCATGAAGCAACTAAGCGTCATGGTGTAACAGGTGCAGTTTTGCTCCAGTTGCTTGAATCACGTTTGGATAATATCGCTTTCCGTCTCGGTTTGTCAAATACCCGCAATGGTGCGCGTCAATTAGTATCGCACAAACATGTTACGGTTAATGGCGTTCTTAATAACGTTCCTTCTACTTTGATTCGTCCAGGTGATGTGATTGCTGTTCGCGGCAAATCTATCAACAATGGCAAACTTGAAGGTGTTGGTGTGAACAATAGTGTTAAACAATACGCATGGCTTGATTGGAATTCTGCTAAAATGGAAGGTAAGTTTATCGCTTATCCTGAACGCGACCAAATTCCTGAAAAAATTAACGAGCAGTTGATTGTCGAGTTGTACTCGAAATAAAATTAATGGTTAATGATTTGTGGTTAATAGTTAACTGGGATATTTTTATAAATTCTCGATTGACTATTAACCGCTAATTCTAATCATTTATTAAAGGAAAGTAACTATTTAGCTACGTGCCTTTTGCTCGCACAACGACAGGAAAAGAGGTGGTTCATTTTTCGGCTTTGCCGAAAAATGAACCACATTATCCCTTCCTGACCGAGCTAAACTAGCTTGTAGTAAGCAGTTACAAAGGAAAACATCTCCCCTTCATCTTTTAAGATAAAATACAAGCATGGCAATATTGAATTTCCAGAAGCCCGATAAAATTGTATTGAATAAAACGACCGAATTTGAGGGTCAGTTTGAGTTCAAACCACTTGAGCCGGGTTTCGGTCAAACAGTTGGTAACTCTCTGCGTCGCGTCCTGTTGTCGTCGTTGGAGGGTTTCTCTATTTCGGCAGTCCGTATCGCGGGCGTTGAACACGAATTCGCAACGATTCGCGGTGTTGTCGAAGACGTTGTGGATATTATTCTCAACCTCAAACAAGTTCGTTTGAAGCAATTAATTGCTGGGGAAGACATTCGTGAGGAAAAAATTTATTTGACTGTTGCAGGTAAAGACAAATTTACTGCGGGTGATATTGAAGAAGCGACAAACGTATTCAAAATCATGAACCCGAATTTAATCATTTGTAGCATGGAACCAAGTGTTAGTTTGGAAATGGAATTAACCATTACCAAAGGACGTGGTTATGTTCCTGCTGACGAAAATTTGCCAAAAGATGCACCAATTGGTGTTATTCCGATTGATGCTATCTATACGCCTATCAAAAATGTAGCGTACCGCATTGAGTCCTTTCGCGTAGGTCAACGCACGGATTATGAGAAATTGGTGATGGACGTAAAAACAGATGGTACAATTCACCCAGAAGACGCTGTAAAAGAAGCATCGCGTATTATGATTCAACACTTGATGTTGATAACTGATGAAAATATTACGTTTGACGATGAGCGTAGCCGTGAAGAAAACGTTGTAGATGAGCATATCCTTCACATGCGTAAATTGTTGAAAACGCAATTAGAAGACCTTGATTTGTCGGTGCGTGCTTACAACTGTTTGAAAGCTGCTAAAATCAACTCTCTCGGTGAAATGGTGCGTTATGACACACATGAATTGTTGAAATTCCGTAATTTTGGTAAGAAATCACTTGTCGAAATTGAAGAATTGTTGACAGATAAAGGTTTGATGTTCGGCATGGATTTGTCGAAATACAAACTTGACGAAGAATAAAATTTCAGATTTCAGATTTCAAATTTCAGATTTCAAGGCTAATAAAGCATTACAGTCTTGAAATCTGAAATTTGAAATTTGATTTTTTTCTTAACTGCTTCATGAAAATCGCATGAGCGCGTAGAAGAATTTTCTAAGAAATAATATGTATATTTATACATTATTAAATCCAAATTTTTTGACGCTGCTCCGATGTTATGAAGTTTAAATTTTTCTCAAAATGAGACACGGAGATAAGGTTAACAACCTCGGACGTAAGAAAGCGCACCGCGTTGCCCTCTTACAAAACTTGACAAAGGCGTTGATTGAGCATAAGCGCATCAACACAACTTTGGCAAAAGCAAAAGCTTTGCGTGTACACGTAGAGCCGCTTATTACTAAATCGAAAGATAACACCACACACTCGCGTCGTACAGCCTTTAGCTTATTGCAAGACAAAGATGCGATTAAAGAATTGTTTGACGTTATCGGCCCGAAAGTAATGGATCGTCCAGGTGGTTATGTGCGTGTTATTAAAACAGGAACACGTATTGGTGACGGTGCAGAGACAGCAATGATTGAACTCGTTGATTTTAACGAAGTAATGTTTGAAGCTAAAAACGCGGCACCTAAGAAGAAGAAAGTACGTCGTGGTCGTGGTAAAGCAACAACAGGAACGACAGAAACGACCGCCGAAATTGCTACTACTACGGAGGAAAGCAATGACGCACAAGGCTAAGATTTTTTTTTTTATCTATACATACCGTGCCTTCTTCTAAGTTGGTGCGGTTTTGTTTTTTATACAATCACCCCTCAATAAACAAGCCGTTTTTTGCTCAAAATGAGCAAAAAACGGCTTGTTTACTGAGGGGGTGTTTCAATTTTTGTTTTCTGTTTTTTGTTGCGAAAAACTAAGGTTCAATAACCTTTATCAATAAAGGAAGGCATAACCTCTGCCTCAACCAAGGTTGTAAGACAACCCTTAGAAATTAGTTCTTTCTTACAGTTTTTTTAAAATCCTTATTTTGACGCTACGTGTCAATACAAAGGCTTAAATCTGTTATTATTGATGTTAGGCATATATGCTGAAAATGCCGTAGGCATGACCGATTTTGCAGTGGTGGATTTTAATCCGCCGCTACAAAATCGGTCGAGCCTATGGCTCTGCGTAACATCAATTAGTAAAAACAAACGCCCGTGTTAGCTTAGCTAACGCAGGCGTTTGTTTTTGGTAACGGGCAGAAATTAACCCGAAAAATTATATTTTTTTATAGTTAGTTGATTATCAGTATTTTAAAACTTAGAAAAGTCGAGATGACAAGATTCGAACTTGCGACCTCGCGCCCCCCAGACGCGCACGCTACCAACTGCGCTACATCTCGTTGTTAAGTGATGAACGATAAATTATGAACGGCTGTTCTAGTTATCGTTTACCGCTTACCACTTAATTGTCGAAGTAAGTGGATTCGAACCACTGACCCCCACCATGTCAAGGTGATACTCTAACCAACTGAGCTATACTTCGATATTTATTTCCTTTTCCTTCAAAAGTGACGCAAAGATAGCGGAGTTTTTTTTTTTTCAAAATTAATAACTTGATTTTTTAGAAAAACTTAACCGCCATTGTCTGAATTATGATTTTTATGATTAATTAGATTAGAGTTGTATATCTCATTAAAGTCAAACAAATAATAAGAATCATGGTTCAAGACCAGTAGCTATCCCTAAATAAACGCGGTTTTGCGAGATATTTACTGGCTCTTTTTCGCTTCGCTCAAAAATCGCCCAAAAAGGGTTTCTTTGGGGCGAGCGTATTTTTGAAAGAGAAAAATCGAAAATTTTTCTCTTTCAAAAATACGCTCGCCCCGATAAGTTTACTTCCGCACGCCTTTCGAGCGAAGCGAGAAACAGTGCGTATCAAACCGCGTTTATTTAGGTACCGCCACAAAACTTAGGTTTTTTATCTAAAACTGGTAGGCATAGAAAACACGGAACGTACAGATTATCCACTTTGTCGCCTTCGTGACTTTATAAGATACTTATAATCTTATAGGTCTTTCAGAGCAAAATACTGAGGAGGTATTAAAATTAGGTGTGACAAAATATCAAATCTCAATTTGACTTTTGAACTATTTTCTAACCTCTGATTTTGCTTCAAATTTATAAGGGCAGCCGTAGCCACGGTGACAAGAAGCAAAAAGGGCAGTAAGTGCTGCAAAAATTAAAACATTACGCACGAATGATTTTTTCATTTTTAATGGATTTTTTCAATATCAAGGAAAATATTTATTGCAAAATTACGCTATTTTAAGTACATTTGTTACTCAAAAACGCGAATAAAACGTAGTTTTAGCGAAAATATTTTCTAAAGAGATAATTATTCCTCAATTATCACTTAATCGGCATTGTTAATAATCCAAATTGTCGCAAATGGTGTTCAAAATGACGGGCATGGAACTCCACCCACTTGTCATAATTCAACATACCCAAGACGGGGTGCATTGCCTCAATCTGCGGATGTTCGGCGTAATAATCATCAAAACGCTCTAATTGTTGGAGGAGAACATTTTTAGCTGTTTCTATGTCGTGGTGCATCACGGGGTGAGGTGTTTCGGGCAAGAATTCCTGTCTGATGTGGTGCGTCATAGGAATATATTTCTCAAAATAGCGTATTTGACGATACGCCAAACGCTCGGCATCTGCCGTTGGTTTGGCTTCAAAACGCCCATTTGAAAAGCTGACAACATACACCAAATGCTCAACCATTTGTTGAGCGTTCATTTTGCCCCACAAAGGATGTGTGTCAGCGTGCAATTGGTCTAAAAGGTCGGGAAATTGTTCGTAGAGAAATTCGGCGTAATCCATATTTTATTAATTAGTTAGATAATACTTTTGGCAAAGTTAAGAAAAAAGTTGTACCATTTCCTTCAATTGATTCTAACCAAATATCTCCGCCGTTATTTTCAACAATTTTTTTGCAAGTAGCTAAACCAATGCCCGAGCCTTCGTATTTTGTACGCGGATGCAAGCGTTCAAAAATTTTGAACACTTTTTCATGGTATTGTTCTTCGATGCCAATGCCATTGTCCGTGAAGGTAAAAAGATAGTGGTTATCTTTGTCAAATGCTCGAATATCAACAATAGGTGTTTGTTCTTTATGCCTAAATTTAATAGCATTGGCGATGAGATTTTGAAATAATTGAGTCATTTCAACAGAAGTTGCCCGCACAATGGGGAGTGGAGAAGCAATAATAGCCGCTTCATTCTGCGTCATGTTGACTGTCAAATTATGGATAACCAATTCTAAAATATTATTCAGATTGACGGGTGCAGCTTCTTCTTTGCGCGTGCCAAGCCGTGAATATTGGAGTAAGTCATTCAGTAAATTTTGCATACGTCCGACCCCCTCAGTGATATAACCCATATATTCTTTTGTGGCATTGTCAGCCGTAGCATTTAATTTTTTTTGAATGATTTGGGTGTACATGCCCACCATTCTCAACGGTTCTTTAAGGTCATGGCTGGCTACATAAGCAAAATTCTCAAGTTCTGCATTGATAGCAATTAATCGTTTTTCAGCAAGGACTAAGCCTGCGTTTTTTTGTTCAATCTCGACGGCTTGTTGCTCCAACAAAATTTTGTGTTGCATCAGCAGCTCATTCTGTTCAATAAGAATAGCTTTTTGGCTTTTTAAGATATTGATATAACGAATTTGCGAAATAATGGCAATGCCAATAAGCGCGAAAATCAATAGGGATACATAAAAACTAATGGAAAAAAAGTAGAAAAGTAAGGTAAATGCCACTAAAATAATGGGTAAACTAACTATGCCCAACAAGGACAAGTGTTTATCAGAGGCATTACTGAGATTTTTGTTGAGCAAAAAAGAGGTAAGTTGCGTGAAGCGTTTTTTTAAATATTCCATGTGTTGAAACGGTCTTAAAATTGGTCAGAAAGTAGTGTGTCATGATTTATTTATTTCATTTTAAAACCTTAACGCCATTATTGAGCCAACTTTTTTATCATCAACACCATACCTCTATATTTTGGGTACATTTTTTCAAAATCCAATCGCCAATTCCCACAACTAATGAAACCCATTTTTTCGTACATGATTACTGCTTGCGAAGAATCCATAGCTGCAAGCCAAACGGCTGTTTTGCCCAGTTGACGCGCAATATCTGTACTCATATTAACCAAATATGTCCCAATTTTTTTCCCAACGGCGTGTTCAGTCAAGTAAATTCTGTCCAAATACAAGGCATTTGGTGCGTCCATAGTGCTACCAGCCCCGTTTCCAACGCTAAAACCTTGTCCTATACTGAGGGGGTAGTCAAGGGTCAATTTCATATATCCTAAGTCTTCTTGACCGTCAGAAACGATGTAATAAACCACATTTGGGTCATTAATTTCATCGGCAAGTATGCTTTCGCCGTACATCGTTTCCGTATACCATTGTCCACCGTCTGCCCACAAATAAGCATAATGTGGCGGATACGCACGTTTGGCTAAGGCAGAGAGACGCGCTGCGTCGTGGAGCGTAAGTCTCTCAATGTGAAAGGTCATTAATTATCCGCTTTGAAATCCTCAATAGTTTTTTTGACTTCTGCAATAGATAAATCAAGTTTTTGGGCAATAGCAGTGATAGACACTCCTTTCTGCCACATTTTTATGGCTGAAACGGCTTTAGTAAGACCTTCTGATTTACCTTTCGTAATACCTTGTGATATACCTTGTGATATACCTTGTGATATACCTTGTGATATACCTTGTGATATACCCCGTTCAATAAGTTCATCAATTAGCGACATAGCTTCAGATTTTAAAGTGTGATTATGATGATTTTCAGCAGCTTTCTCGATGTCATGGCTTGACATACCAGAAATATTGGTCAAATATACAGTCAACATCCGAATAAATTGATGTATTTCTTCTTTTTTTTCTGATTTATAGCCTGTTAAAAGCAACTCTACAATATGAATTTTTAGATACTCTTTGTCCAAATAATGTTTAAAACTCAATAGGACTTTTTGTAAAAACATAGACTCAAAAGCGCGAATGGTTTTATCTGAATAATTTTGCAAATTGACCAAAATATAGTCAAAACAAGGCAAAAAACGCAAATGTTTAGGGCGGACTTCACCAAAATAATCTTGAAAAGAACGCTCTGTCCACTTTGCTTCTCCATGATACAAAACAATGGGAATCATCAGAACGGGCGTATTTCCTTGCAAAATCTGGGTACGCCAAGCACCACGTAAGTAATCTAATAATTGAAAATGAGGATAAGCTGGGTTATAGCTTTTATGCTCGTATAAAAAAGAAATTTTTGCATGACGACTGCCTCGTTTAAAGAAACACCGCCAAACCATATCTGCATAAAATTCAGATAGTTCGTCGGTGATATACGTTGCCGTATCAATTTCAAGCGAATCGAGGTCAAGGTCATCTAAGGTATCTTTGTCAACAAATTCTTTGATACAGGCACGGGCGATTGTTTTCATACTAAGCGAACCTTTGAAAAATTTGTCATGTGGATTGTTAAGTCCATTGGAGGTGTCGTTTTCTTCCATTGTAGGTTATTTTTTGTAAGTCAAAATTATAGCTAAAATTCAGGCAAAAGTAAACAATTTGTTCAGAAAAGCAAGAGTGCAATAAATATTTGTAACTACTTAGCCGTGCGCTCGCTTCGCTCGCGCAAGGGGGAATGTGGTTCATTTTTCGGCGAAGCCGAAAAATGAACCACCTCTCTTGCTGTAGTTACGCGAACAAAGTGCAGGTGGCTAAGTAATTACAAATATTTAAAACAAAAATGAGCAAAATTTTACCAATTAAAACTAATTATTCGTGAGAAAAACTATTTTTGCCCCAAAGTACATACAGGTGACTTGAGTTGCCTAAACCCTGTTTTATAAAACATGACTAATCAATCCTTTTTAGATACTGGCATAGAATTTTTGTCGGGCGTTGGACCAATGCGGGCTGAATTGCTGAAATTGGAATTGCGGATATTTACTTTCCGCGATTTGCTTTACCACTTTCCGTTCAGATACGTGGATAAAACCCGATTTCACCGCATTTGCGACATCAATGAAGAGAGCGATACCGTTCAATTCAAAGGTGTTTTGCGCCGTCTTGAAGTAATGGGAGAGGGGAGAGCGCGGCGTTTGTCGGGTACTTTGCGTGATGAAACGGGGAGCATTGACTTGGTGTGGTTTCAACAAACGCATTTTCTGGAAAAAACCTTGGTCGTTGGCACGGAATACATTGCCTACGGGCGACTCAATAATTTCAATGGACGTTTTTCCCTGCCGCATCCCGAAATGGAAGTGGCAACGCCCGATGCACTTGATAAAAAAACAGCCGCATTTGACCCTGTTTATCCATCAACCGCAAAGTTAGATGCTAAAAATTTGGACGCGAAAGGGCAACGAAAATTGATTCGGACGCTTTTTGATAAAATGAAATTGTCTGATGTTGGGGAGATTTTGCCTGAAACGGTTTTGAAAATGTACAATTTACCCCCTCAGTATCAAGCCCTAAAAACGATACATTTTCCCGAAAATAACCGCGATTTGGAGATTGCGCGGCAACGTTTGAAATTTGAAGAGTTGTTTTATTTGCAATTGCGTTTGCTGCAAGCAAAAAAAGTGCGAAAAGCCACCGTTCGCGGACACGTTTTTGAAAAAGTAGGCGCGTATTTCAATCAGTTTTACGCTGAAATTATGCCGTTTCAATTGACCGACGCCCAAAAACGCGTTGTTAAAGAAATTAGAAAAGACTTGGGCAGCAATATCCAGATGAACCGTTTGTTGCAAGGCGATGTGGGTTCGGGGAAAACAGTTGTGGCGTTTTTATCCATGTTGCTCGCCCTTGACAATGGTTTTCAAGCCTTGATGATGGCACCTACTGAGATTTTGGCGCAACAACATTACGAAGGTATTTCCGTCTATTGCGAACAAATGGGTATCGGTATTGCCTTTCTGAGTGGTTCAATAAAAGGCAAAAAAAGAGAAGAGGTACTGAGGGATCTGATTTCGGGCGAAACGCAAATATTGATTGGAACGCACGCTATTTTTGAAGATTGGGTAGAATTTAAAAATTTGGGTTTGGCGATTACAGACGAGCAGCACCGTTTTGGTGTCGAGCAACGCGGCAGATTGTGGCGTAAATCCAAACCCTATCCACCGCATGTTTTGGTGATGTCGGCAACACCGATTCCCCGCACTTTGGCGATGACTTTGTACGGTGATTTAGATGTATCGGTGATTGACCAATTGCCAGCAGGTCGAAAGCCGATTGTAACGCAACACAAAAACGATAACAACCGCATGAGGGTTATCGCTTTTATGAAAGAACAAATTGATTTAGGACGGCAAATCTATGTGGTGTATCCCTTGATTGAAGAGTCGGAAAAGCTCGATTTATTGAACTTAATGGAAGGTTATGAGTCATTGAGTCGTGAATTTCCGATGCCCGAGTATCAAATTGCCATCGTTCACGGTAAACTCAAATCGAAGGATAAAGAGTACGAAATGCAGCGTTTTGTGAAACAAGAAGCGCAAATTATGGTTGCTACGACGGTGATTGAAGTAGGGGTAAATGTGCCAAATGCGTCGGTTATGGTCATAGAACACGCCGAAAGGTTTGGTTTGTCGCAGTTGCATCAGCTTCGTGGACGTGTCGGGCGTGGGGCAGACCAATCGTATTGTATTTTGATGACAAGTTTCAAACTCTCCGCCGACGGGCGCGAACGCATCAACACAATGGTACGCACGACCAACGGTTTTGACATTGCCGAAGCCGATTTGAAACTCCGTGGACCGGGCGACATTGAAGGCACATCTCAAAGCGGTTTGCTTAATTTACGTATTGCTGACCTTGCAAAAGACGGCAAAATTCTTGCTTTTGCCCGCAATACCGCCAGCGATATTTTAGATGCCGACCCGACATTTGAAAAACCCGAACACCGCGTTTTGAAAGAGTATTTAGATGAATTAAATGAACAAAGACGGGTTTGGGGACGGATTTCCTAATTCATCTTAACAACTTTTCGATAAAACACCGCATTTCCAACTCGAACTTGGAGCAAATACACACCAGACAACAAATTGAATGTAGGGAAATTACGTCTAAAAACGCCTTCGGGTACTTCCGTTCCTTGAAGCCAAGTATTGATTAGTTTGCCTTGTACATTATACAATTTTAAGGAAACCCGTTCTGTTTTTGCCAAAGAAAACTCAACCGTCAATTCGTTTGAAAAAGGATTTGGCGAAGCTGAAAATTGCTTAATTGCCAAGAAATCAACCTCATTTGTACTTAAATCAATGTTTTGGAATAGCGTATCTCGCCCACAATCATTGACTGCAATTAAGCGAACACGATAGATTTTTTTTGTTGGAAATATATGAGAAGGATTTAAGCTAAATCCTTGTGAACCATCGCCAAAATCCCAAATCATTGTGAACGAACCCGATGATTTTGACGTAAATTGAATGGATAAAGGATTACTTGGGTCGCGTTTCCAATCAAAGTTAGCTTTGGGGGCGGCATTTACTTCTACGTATTCTGTTTTGCGGTTTTTATGCACACCGTAGGCATTTCTAACTTCTAAAATCACGTCATATTTGCCGCTTTGACGGTAAATTATTGAGGGAGTACGCTCGGTTGAAGTGGCAGGCTCGCCACCGTCAAATTTCCATAAATACGTTTGTCCATCGGTTGATTTGTTGTCGTATTTCACTGTCAATGGTGGACAAACCTTACGTGTATCCGAACCAAAAGCGGCGATAGGTGGTGTTTCAACTACGGCATTATCGCTTAAAAATATCGGTACAGAAGTAAGGGCTACATTTTGAGAACTCACCGTTGATACTTTTTTATCTTGCGTCCAAGTCCATTCTTTTCTGTATAAATTATTGATATTCAATGTCGTAGGAAAACTGTATGTCGAACTACTATATTCAATTAAATCTTCTTGTGCGGGTGACCACAGCACGTAGGTATATTTACCCGTTGCTGATTTGAACGCGCCACCTCTTGCATTTTGCGGCAAATTGAGTTGGCGTGTCCGCACCGAATCGTAGCTCAAGCCGAACAACAATTCACTCGTTGTTTTGAACGCCACACCTTGAATATTGAGTGAGCGCGTCGGCGGTGGAAAGTTCAGTTTTTGGTACAAACCCATTACTTGACTGCCATCTTGGGCGGCGTTGAAATCGGATTCTTCCGACACACTTTTTACATTCATCTGAAGAATACCGTTCATGGCTGCGGTGACGTAAGATTTTAAGATAAAATTGCGCTGAATTTCCTCAGAACCAAAACTCATTGAGCCACTAAATGCCTTGCGTGGTACATTTATTTCACCGATAATAAAGCGTTTTTTAGGAAATTGACGACCATCATAACCGTAATTTTTCAAAACAGATTGTAAAGAATCACGTTGACGGACAATACTCAATGCCGCAAAATCGGTGTTACGTTTATACACCAATCCTCCAAGAGCTTGGTCATAATTTGCCAAAGAACCATCGACATGCGGGAAAGCATTGTACAAAACAGCATCAAAATACGCGCCACCACCCAAAGGATACTGAGGGGTCACCGTGGAAGGTCCTTCGGCAGGATTGTCCGTAGTGCGGCAAACGGCATCTAAAAAACTCGTAAAACCCGAACCCGAATAGACCACAAACGCCGTAGAATCTTCCCGTTTTATCACTTCATAAGCAATACGCATCATTCTAACGAGGTGAGAAACGGGAGCTTGTGTGCCTATTTCGCAAGGGTCGGGCTGATTTTCCCACCAATTGTGTTGCCAATTGCGTGGTTTCCAACCGTTTTTACCTTCTCTATCCCAACCCGGGGTATCAAAGATTTCCCAAAATTTGACTTGATTTTTATACATTTTGACCAAATCAGATACGTATTTAGCAAAATAATTGGAATCATTGACGACTGAGTTATTGGCGTTCCAAATATCGAGATACATATTTTTGAACAATTGCGATTGTTCTCTGTAACAATAAAAATTGGGGTCGCGGTGGGCGGCATCGGGCGAACCGAGTGTTAAAGTCAGGTCGCGCAAGTCCAGATTTTCAAAATGTTGATAGGTCTTTTTTCTAATATCAACACCCCAAAATTTGGTAAAATATTCGGGCAATGCCGTTCGCAGAGATTTTGCTGCCACGCCTTCAATGCCTGTTTCTTTATTCCCCGCCGCAATGTCACCAATTTGTTCATCTGTCCAGCCTTCCACAAAACGGGCATTGACACCCGCCCGAAAAGGCGCATTATAGGCGGGGGGAGTTTTGTTTGCTGTACTTGACGGTGGCGGTTGCACTGCTGTATTTATCGTCCATGTTTTCGTCAAACTCGGCGCACCACAACGATTAATTGCGGTAAGTTTGGCAGTTACGGTACCATTTTGATAGAATACTTTTTTTAATTCGGGCAAATTATCGCGTGAACCATCTGAAAATGTCCAAACGATTGAATCTGTATTCGGGCTTGACAGGTTTTTGAGCAAAACATAAGGCGTTTGGACATCAGCTATGAAATCAACAATTGGCGGTTTTTCAACCGAAATCAAAAGCGTTTGCTTGGAGAAAATCACGCCATTGGCATCTTTAGAATCCAGCAAAATACGGTATTCGCCACGCACGGGAAAGACCTGCGAAAAGGTTTTAGCAGACTCCGTAGCCGTCCGATTTTGTCCAATATCAATTGTCCAAGTGCGGGATACTGAGGGGGTCACATCTTCAAATTGTATAGGTTCATTTTCGCAAGCGAATTGCTTGGACACCTTTATTTTTTGTTCCGTCAGAAAAATAGGTGTTGCTGTCAGAACAATATTTCGTGCTGAAATGAGGGTTTGATTACGGGTTTCCGAAAATCGCCAATCGCGTTTTACAAGGTCGGCATACTGAAAATTGCTTGGAAATGAATACGTTGCGTTGGCAATTTCACTTTTATCTATTGTTGTTTTTGCCCAAAGTACGTAAGTCAAAACGCCATTTGAATCTCTTAGAGCGATGCCATCAACTGTTGGCGGCAAATTCATGGCTTGCGTTTGGGCGGCATCGTAGCTCTTGCCGAATAAAATTTGGCTTGCCGAATGGTAAGAAATGCCTAATTGTGTAAGTTTAGGCTGCCGTTTATTGGTGTAATTGAGGCGTTCATAAAAGCCCATTACATCAAAACTGTACGTGGCTGTTTTGAAGGAGGTTTCTTCCGCTATTTTGAATACGTGCAATTGGTGAATGTCATTTTTCAAACAACTCACTATTGCTTTTGCTGCCCAATTCCGTTGCAATTCTTCCGAGCCAGCAAAATCACCAAATTCTTTGCGTGGCACATTTGCCTCGGTGATTAAATACTGTTTTTTGGGAAAACGCTGCCCATTGTAACCATAATCGCGGAGAACTTTATCAAATAATTCTTTGATGCGTCCCATATCCGACCCTGCCGCGTCGGAGTGGCGAAAATAATCAAAGGCTTGGCGTTGGTCATTGTAAACCCTTAAAGCATCGTCGAAATGTGGGTAAGCGTGGTAGCCAATGCCGTCAAAATATGCCCCGCCACCGAGTGGATACTGAGGGGTCACTTGTCCATTGTTTGGGTTGTCGGTATTGCGTAAAATAGCGTCCAAAAATGCGGGAAAACCCAAGCCAGAAGTTACAACATAAGCATTTGGGTCAACAGATTTGATGATTTCGTAGCTAATTCTGAGCATTCGCACGTAGGTTTGAATTGGTGCGCGGAGTTTATAATCGCAAGGTTCGGGATTATTGTCCCACCAATTTCCGGGTGCGCCTTTGTTGAGCCACCCTTTTCCGCCTGTAAAATCAAGCCCGGGTTCGTTCCAAATTTCCCAAAATTTAACTTGTTTTTTAAATTTATTGGCAATTCGCCAAATGTACAGAGCATAATAATTGTTGTCATTCACGGGCGTGTCATTTGCGCCATCGTCCCAAATGGGCGTATAAAGATTTTTAAAGACAGTTGAGCGCACCGACGGGCAGTAAAAAGCAGTATCTTGGTGTTCGGGTGAAGGAAAACCGACGATTAAGGTATTGTCTTTCAAACCCAAAGTATCGTAAAATTTGAACGCTTCATCACGCGAATCGTAGCCAAATTTCTCCGCAAAATCTTCAAAAAAAGCTGGACGAACCGCTTTTGCGCCAACGCCCTGCACCCCGACTTTGGGATTACCAGCCGCCAGAGTCGCCAAATCTTCATCGGTGAAGCCGCGAAAAATATCGAAATTCACACCTGCACGGAAGCCCCCATTGTAAGGAACAACGCGTTCGTTGGCTGTGTAATTTGGTTGAGCAGAGAGATTGGTAGGGAACGAAATTAAAATTGAGGTTAATAGTCCCAATAAAATTGGAATGGTTGAAAAGTTCTGCATCGTAATAGTCGTAAATTGTTGTTCACTATAAATTATAAGTTTGTATCAAAGTGCCAGCAATTTCCGTTTTGGCTTCTTTACAGGCGGCGTAGCTGCCTAATCTCGGTAATAAATAACGAAAAAATGGGGTTTACTAAGCGGTGTAACCGCTAAACCGCCTGTTTTGCGGTTACACCGCATACAAATTAGTAGATTATTTTTAAATATTACCGAGATTAGGCAGCTACGCCGCCCGAAAATCCCAAAGCGGAAATTGCTGTTGAAGTGCAAAACTAAGGGATAAATAATTGATAATCAAATAGTTGTTTTTGTAATAACTATTTTAGCGGGATTTAGGTAGGATAAGGACGTTGAGAGATACTTAAAAGCCTTGCAAAACAATTGGTTTGCAAGGCTTTTTAGTATCTTTGGTTCTCTGACAATTTTAGAGGAAGCACTTTGAGAGTCTTATTTTCAAGGACTTCACGGAAGTTTTAAACGACTAATTTCGCACTTCATAAATAACATACACCTCATTTTCTGCAATTTTACGAAAATTCAACACGCAATTTTTAAACGTTAAAATATGCGTAATACCTTGATTTTTTAGCGAATTGCAAAAAGTCATTTTCTTTCAAACGTTTATAATTTTCATTGGCTAAAAAAGGCAAATCGGCATTTCTCAATCTATCTTCTAAATTAATGGCGTAAACATTTTGGACGCGCTTGTACCATTCTGCAAAAGCTGCTTGGCGGTGATTCGTGGCTTTGTAATCAATAAAAATATTCCGTTCGCTCCAATATCTAAAAGCAGAAAAATCGGAAGGAATTAAGAATACAGCATTCTTGTCTGTCAATTCTTTGGCTTTCAAAGAAATGTCTATTTCGGGTGTTTTGATTAATTCAGCCGTTAAAAAGTCATAATTTTTATTTTTAAACAATTTATACTGAGGGGTCATAAAAATGACAGACACTAAAGAAAAAACAATCAAACAATTAAAAATTAAATTAGAATTAATTATTTTTTCTAATCTCTTATTGTCTTCAATAAAAGATTCAATCAAACCAATAATTGCCATTATTGAAAAGGTTTTAAGCCAAATAGTCATCGAAAACCATTGCGTACTCATAATTGTTGGTGATTTTAAGACCAAAACACCAAACGCATAAACGGCGCAACCCGTTAAAATAATACCAATCACGAGCCGCAATAAGGGTTGACTCATAAGAAAATAGACAACAAACAAAGCCATTAAAATAAGCCAATGTTTGAGTGGAAAATAATTGGGAAAATAATGATGTGGCGCACGAAATTCAATAATATTTAAAAACGCATCACTCGATATGTTCCCTGCATCGTAACCACTTTTTATCTTAAAAATATAAAAGCCTGCCGTCAATAAATAACCCAGATTGATTAAAAAAATCGCTCGCCAAGATTCGTACGCTACACCATAAAATTTTGAAATACTATTGGTGGCAGCCACTAAAAGCCACAATTGAACACCTATGAGAGGGTGAATAAAAGTAGTCAAAAATATGAGTCCATAAGAAAAATCGGTGTAACCTTCAAAGACCAAAACAAATGCCCAAAGCCCAATTACTTGTGCCAAATAGCTGGGTGTCAATGTATTGTAATACAATTCGTTGCCGCCAAGATGAATATTGTACAAAATAAGAATTGGCGCAAGTGTAGCAATCCATTGTCCCCCCTCAGTAGTCAACCACTTTTTGGCGAGTCGGTGCAGACCCAAAATTAGGAAAAATGAACCCAACGCATGAAGCCCAAACGTTAATTCTGGCAAATAAGGAACGCAATAAGACAGGAGTTTTGAAAACACAAAACGTTCATTAGGCACATAAGCCGCAATGCTTTGTACATAAAAATCCTTGGAGTATAAACTATTGTCTGCCAAGTATTTAGCATAAGGCAGCATCTCCGATTGGTCGCCCGAACCGAAGATATAACCGTGTCGAAAAAGAATTAAAATATAAGCGGCAAGGCAGCCTAAAATAATTTTTAGTTGGTTTCTATTCATCGTTTTTTATTCGTTTTTCTATAAATGTGCGACCTCTCCGAGGTCGTACATTTATAACAATGCTTTTATGGCTAAGCTGTGAAAGTCAAGTTAACAATGTAAAGTAAAAATAAAAATCTCGCAAAGGTGTTATAATTTTGCGGTTGAAAAAATTTAAACTGCTGACTTACAATGATTAAAAAAATAATTACCACGACTTTTTTTCTTTTTTCAATCCTTAGTATTGCCCAAACACAAAGTTATTCCAACGAATTTTTAGCCATTGGCGTTGGGGCAAGGGCGCATGGCATGAGTGGGGCGGTGATAGCCAGCACGGGCGATGTGTATTCAAGTTACTGGAATCCTGCGGGTTTATCGAGCATCGAATCGCCGCTTCAATTGGGTTTGATGCACGCTGAGTGGTTTGCGGGTGTCGCCAAATACGATTTTTTAGGCTTTGCAAAACCTTTGGGAGGCGATAAAAAAAGAACGATTGGCTTGTCCGTAATTCGTTTTGGTATTGACAATATTCCTTATACTTTGAATTTGATTGGTGCAGACGGCAGCATCAATTACGACAATGTGCGCTCATTTTCAGCGTCAGATTACGCCATTCAAGGCTCTTATGCGCAAATATTGACCGAAAATTTGTCAATCGGTGGCAATATTAAAGTCATTAGACGAGTAATAGGTACGCTTGCAGGGGCGTGGGGCGTGGGTGCTGATTTGGGGATTCAATACAAAGTAGGCAAGTTTAAATTGGCTGCCGTTGGTCGTGATATTACTACAACCTACAATGCGTGGACAGCCACTCTGACGGCAGATGAAAAATTAGCCTTCGCAACTTCGGGCAATGCCATTCCGAAAACATCGGTGGAGATAACAAAGCCGACTTTTTTCATCGGTGCAGCTTATTCGACCCCCCTCAGTACAAACCTCAATTTGACGGTCGAAGCCAATGCTGGTGTGGCAACTGACGGGCAACGCAATGTTTTGGTATCGGCAGCAGCGTTCAACCTCGACCCCCGTGTCGGTTTTGAGTTGGAATATCAAAAAAATATATGGCTGCGCGGTGGCATTGGCAATTTTCAACGCTTGAAAAATGAGCTTGACCCCACCAAAAAAGAACTGAATGTACAGCCTAATTTTGGTGTCGGCTTACGGCTTGGTCGCTTGATTGTGGACTATGGTTTGACGAATATTGGCAATACTTCGGCGGTTCAAGTATCGCATATTTTTTCGTTGAAATTGGATTTGACAAAACGGAAAGTAGAGAAGGAGATTAAGACGATTTAAGGAGATTTCAAGTTTTAGATTTTAAATTTCAAAGTGTAATAAATTTTTGCAAAATGGGATACTTTATTTATCTTAAGTTTTGAAACCATACATAAATTCAAAATACGCATTAAAAGGCACTTTTGCGCTCGCTTCGCTCGCGAAAAAGGAGGAGAGGTGGTTCATTTTTCGGGCTTTGCCCGAAAAATGAACCACATTCCCCCCCTCGCGCGAGCGAAGCGAGCGCGAGGGGGAGCAGTTTAGATTTTATGTATGGTTTCAAAATCTTAAGTTTCTTAGGGTGTAAAACTTTCAAAAAGTTTACAACTTTTTGAAAGCTGCATATTGGTTTCAAGTTATTCTCAGTTAAATAAAATGGAAAAACAAAAACTCCTTTTCGTATGCAGCCAAAACAAATTACGCAGTTTGACGGCTGAAAAATTATTTGATAAAAATCCCGATTTTGCCGTGAAATCGGCAGGAACGGAACACAATGCCCGACAAAAAATAACAGCAGGTATGATTGGTTGGGCGGATATGATTTTCGTGATGGAACGCAAACACCGAGATAGATTGAAACAAAAATTTGGTGGAGAAATACGCGATAAAACAGTCATTACCTTAAACATTCCCGACGATTACAAGTTCATGCAGCCCGAATTAATTGAAATTTTGGAAAAACGGTTGGCAGAATATATTGAATTTGGGTAACTGTTTACCACGCGCTCGCTTCGCTCGCGCAGAAAGGGGAATGTGGTTCATTTTTCGGCGAAGCCGAAAAATGAACCACCTCTTCTCTTGTCGTTGCGCGAGCAAAATGCACATAGCTATATAGTTACGAATTTTGAAATCTTAAATTTGAAATCTTCTTTATGTCAGAAAAACAGACGCCTTTTATTGATATTCAACAAGTTATCGCTTCTAAAAACGCTACACTCGCCCGCGTTTTGCCCAATTTTATTTTGAATTATTTAAAGCGCATTATCCATCAAAATGAGGTCAATAGATTTATTGAATTGAATGGGCATTTGAAAAATCATGATTTTGTCAACGCTTGTTTTCAAGAAATGGGTGCGAAAGTTGGTGTCAAAGGGTTGGAAAATATCCCTGCATCGGGTGGTTGCATCGTTGCGGCAAATCACCCTTTGGGCGGTTTAGATGGTATCGGTCTGATGAAAGTGGTGGGTGTAAAGCGAACAGATATTCGTTTTTTTGTCAACGATATTTTATTAAATCTTCAAAATTTTGGCGAATTGTTTGTCGGTGTCAACAAGCACGGCAAAAATCCTAAAGAAAATCTCCGCTTAATGGACGAAGTTTTTGCTTCCGATAATTGTGTACTGTTTTTTCCTGCGGGCTTAGTGTCGCGGCGGCAAGACGAAGGCATCAAGGACTTGGAGTGGCAAAAGAGTTTTATTGCCAAAGCCATTAAATACAATAAACCCATTGTTCCAGCCTATATTGGTGGCGAGAACTCAGCTTTTTTCTATAATTTAGCCAATATCCGTAAGAAATTAGGTGTAAAAGCCAATATCGAAATGTTGTATTTAGCCGATGAAATGTACCGTCAAAAAAATCAAACCATTGAATTTGTTTTTGGCGAGCCTGTTTATCCCGCGCATTTTACGAAAGAAAAAACACAAGTTGAATGGGCGCAATGGCTAAAAGAGCATGTTTATAATTTGAAGTGATTTTTAAATCTGCTTTTCAAACGCCCGTCATGCGTCACAATCAGTAAAGTGGCGTTGACGGCGGCGGCTTGTTGTTCCAAGAGTTTGATAACTTCTTCTGCGTTTTTGTCATCGAGTGCCGAAGTTGGTTCATCGGCTAAAATTAGGGGGGGAGCATTGATTAATGCCCGCGCAATATTTGCCCGTTGTGCTTCGCCAATGCTCAATTCATGCGGCTTTGATTTTAATTTATGCCCTAAATTTAGCTTCTCTAAAAAACTAATAATCAAAGATTTATCCATTTTGTTACTCGCTAATTGTTGGGCAAGTAGCAAATTTTCTTCTACCGTCAACGACCGCACAAAATGTGCGGTTTGAAAAATAATACCAATGTTTTTTCCGCGAAAACGGTCGAGTTCAGCCCCCCTCATTAGAGCAAGGTTTTGGTTATTGATGTGAATGTCGCCCGATTTTGGCGACAATAAACCACCCAATAAATGCAACAAAGTCGTTTTTCCACTGCCCGATTGACCGAGCAATAAGCCTTGTTCGCCGCGTTGCAAGTTAATATCGGGGAAAGACATTTGTCCCGTGTTTGGGTACTGATATTGTAGATTTTTAGTTATTAGCATAGCTTTATTTTTTTGGTTATTTGAAAATTTTAGTGGTGAAGCACGTTCGGGGAACTTTTAAAGTTCGCAGAACGTCAGTTTTACCTCTCTTTTGATTCAAAATGCCTTATTTAATCTAAGTTTTATGGTATAAAAATGCGGCTTCGCCGCGTAAAAATCTAATGGATCGAGCCGTTTTTTTCTTAAAAATTTGGGCAAAGCCCAAATTTTTAAGAAAAAAACGGCTCGATCCGAAAAACTTCTCGCGCCGCCGAAGGTGGCGCGTTTTGAAGCAGTACCACAAAGCTTAGCTTATTTATTGAAAGGTATTTTATTTGTTTGAAACCACACATAAATTCAAAATACGCATTAAAAAATAATTTAATTTAACCGCTTTAAAATTTAATTTGACATTAAACGTCAGTATATTGGCTAATCTTTTTCAACCCAAAACCGTGCTTGTACGTGTACAGTAATTTAGTACGTTATATATGTTGCTCACTTTATTCGCAAACGAGGAAATGTATTTCATTATAGATGTAGCGCGACCTTTAGGTCGTGAAATGTGTAAACTGCAAACCATACGGGTGACTTTCATGACCTGAAGGTCGTGTTGCGTTTATGCGGTAAAATCAAAAGTTTCAAAAAATCATGTGCTTCAAAACAGCCGTTCCAAGTGTGTCTAAAACCACAGAATTTGCAAATAATCAATTGATAGTCAATAATTTTAAATTAATTTTCTTCCGAACTGTCGCTGACATTCGGCGAAATTTCGCGCCTGACAAAACATTGGAGAGCTTTCAAAATTTCCCAATTATAGGCTTACCCAATGATTTTTTCCTTAATTTAAACTATCTTGAAACTGTAGAGCGCACGCCGCCAACTGATTATAGTTTTGCGTATTTGGTGATTCAAAACGCTGAAACGGATAAAATTGCTGGTTTCATGGCATGCCAGATAAAATACTTTGATGCGGCAAAAAGTTTTAATTTTAAAGAAAACAATTTGACTGTATTTGACAAATTAAAAATAAATGTACAGAAATTGGTCGCAAAATTAACCCGTTTTTCGACATTAATCATCGGTAATTTGACTTTAACGGGTCAACATTCTTTTTATTTCAACGATGCTGAAATCAACGATTTTGAGGTCAAAAAACGGCTTTATACTGAGGGGGTATCTTTTTTGAAAAAACAGTTGTTGGAGACGTATAAAATTAAAATTGCTTCCGTTTTTGTCAAAGATTTTTACCAAGATTCTGCCGATTACACACTTATGCAAGCCCTAAAATCGGGTGGTTACAACGAGTTTCAAGTTGAACCCAATTTTGTTTTTGACATCAAACCAGAGTGGCAAAATTTTGATAATTACTTAGAGGTATTGGGGTCAAAATACCGTGTTCGGGTGAAACGGGCGTTTAAAAAATTGGGTAATAACGTTGAAAAGAAAGAATTTTTTGAAGCGCGTATTTTGGCTAATCAATTGGCAATAAATGGTTTGTACGGACAAGTATCAGGCAATTCGGGCTTCAATTTAGTGGATTTGCACGCCGATTATTTCCCGCGCATGAAGACAGATTTGGGCGATAATTTCCGTTTGTTTGGTTATTTTTTAGACCAAAAATTGATTGGTTTTTACACCACAATTAGCAATGGTGAAGAATTAGAAGCACATTTTTTGGGTTACGAAGCCAGTTTAAACCACGAACATCAAGTGTATCTGAATATGCTTTTCGACATCATTCGTTTGGGCATTGAGGGTAAATTTAAAAAGATTATTTTTAGCCGCACCGCCCACGAAATCAAATCGTCTATTGGGGCAGAACCCGTTGAAATGTCGCTGTTTATGCGGCACGACAATTTGATTGTGAATCGGCTTTTGCCTTATATTCTGAAAGTTTTGAGTCCGAGAGAAAAATGGACACCGCGTACGCCTTTTAAATAATATAATCTGAGTTTTGTGTTAGTGCCTCAAAACACGCCCTGCGCTGCCAAAGGGTTTGATAACTTACTGCGAAATTTAGATTATTTGTAATTTCTTAGTCATGCGCTCGCTTCGCGCGCGCAAGAGGAGTGGTTCGTTTTTCGGGCAAAGCCCGAAAAACGAACCACATTGCCCTTTTTTGCGAGCGAAGCGAGGTATGGACTAAGTCATTACGATTGTTTAAAAACACCCAATTGTTGCTCCATAAACGTTTCCCCTATTTTATCTTTTTCTGACAAACCGACGGGTAAATACGGGTCGTCGTGCGGGTGATAGACAGTTTTGAACAGGTAATCCCACACACTCAAGGTGATACCGAAATTCATACCGTGTGGATGCGAAGTCGGAAACTCTTTGGCATGGTGCCACAAGTGCATTTGTGGACCATTCAATATGTACCGCAATTTACCAAGTGGCATGTATAAGTTCGCGTGACCCAATTGCCCCGTGATGAATGTAAACATGTGGACGATAAAAAAATTGGAAATGCCAAAACCCATCATCGCCAAAGGCAGATATTCAAGTGACCGATAAATGATTTGCTCCATAAAATTATAGCGCATCAATGCCCCAAACCCCATTTCTTCGGTGCTGTGGTGAACGCGGTGGAACCGCCAAAACAACGGTACTTTGTGATACATACGGTGAATATTGAATTGCATAAAATCACGTACCACAAAAATAATCACTAATTGCGCCCAAGTAGGAAATCCACCAAACTGGATAGCCACTAAGTTTTTGATGCCAAACATGCCCAAAAAATCTTTGAACAATTGGACAAATACATCGGATAGGGCATTGTACATGACCAATGAAAACAAAAAATAATTCCAAAAAATGTAAAACGTGTCTAACCAAAAATCTTCACGCAAAGCAGGTTGATTGGTTCGCCACGGAATTTTTTTTTCTAATAAGAATATCGCTACTGATGCGCCAATCACCCAATAAAAATAGTTCCCCCAATGTGGGTTAAGCACTTGTTGAAGAAGAAAAGCGGCGTAGTTTTTATAACTATCGGCAATTAAATCAAGATATTTATCCATGTTTTTAGTTTAAATTGAGAAAAGAGGATACTTTAGTAGTGTGTTTTACATATTTTTAGAATTAAAATTGAGTAATTACTTAGTCACGCGCTCGCTTCGCTCGCTCGAAGGAGGAGAGGTGGTTCGTTTTTCGGGCAAAGCCCGAAAAACGAACCACATTCCCTTTTTTGCGAGCGAAGCGAGCAATAGACTAAGTAATTACAAAATTGAAATACAATTTATTGATTTTAAATCAGTTGCAATCTGACGCGGGTTTGAACCCCGCGTCAGATTTTCTAAAAATATATAAAACGCACCCCTCAGTATAAAAGTTATTTTTTTGCAAAGATGAACATCAATTATCACATTTTTAGGATCTTTTGTATCTTATTTGTGATTATTTAGCCCATAGTTCGCTTCGCTCGCTCGAAGGAGGGAATGTGGTTCGTTTTTCGGGCAAAGCCCGAAAAACGAACCACATTCCCCCTATCTACGCGAGTAAAATGCACGGAAGCTCAATATTTACCTTGATTCATTAAAAAGATACATTTTTTCTTATTTTTGCCCTAAATTAAACCTTTAGAAATGACTTTCTCTTAGATATTTCTATTGCTCACTTCGCTCGTAAAAAAGAGAGGTGGTTCGTTTTCGGGCTTTGCCCGAAAACGAACCACTTTCCCCTTTTTTTGCGAGCGAAGCGAGCAATAGAGCAATCACTTATCACTTATCACTCTTAAATGTTGCATCTCGACCAAGAATTATTTTATTTCATCAACAATGCGTTGCATGTTTCTACGCTCGATAAAATTGCCCCGTATTGGCGCAGTATGTACCTTTGGCTGCCTTTATATGTGTTTTTTATTAGCTATTTATTCTTCAATTTTGAAAAAAAACAGGTAGCTATCTACTTACTTGCGTTGGGTTTGACGGTCGGTACGGCGGATATTTTGAGTAGCCGCGTTATAAAAAAAACAGTTGCGCGTTTGCGTCCTTGCAATGATGAAACGGTTAAGCTCCGTGTAAAATTACTTGTGCCTTGTGGTGGTGGTTATAGTTTTACATCGAGCCATGCTACCAATCATTTTGCGGTGGCTGTTTTTGTTATTTTGACTTTTGTGGGTAGTCGTAAATGGTTGAAATACAGTCTTTTAGCTTGGGCAATAAGTATTGCGTTTGGGCAGGTTTATGTAGGCGTACATTACCCTTTAGATGTGGTCTGCGGCGCAATGTTGGGTAGTGGAGTAGGGTGGTTTGGGGCGTTTGTTTACAAACAAAAGTTTGGACATCGGGTACAATTATTCTTATGTGAACTTGGGTTATGAGCCTGTTTTTTTAACTAAAATACTGAGGGGGGCATTTTTACGCTGAGTATTTGTAATTTCGCGCCAGAAATAGTTTTTTGACCACAAATCAGCCCAATCTGTGGTCAAATCAAAAAAATAAAAGTATAAAATATTGAAAACTAAGACTTTAAAGCAAAACAAGGTGAATGTCATCACGCTTGGTTGCTCCAAAAATACGGTGGATTCGGAAAACTTAATGACGCAGTTGAAAGCCAATGATTTTGACGTGGCGCACGATTCAGAACGTAAAGCTAATATTATTATCGTCAATACGTGCGGTTTTATTGATTTGGCAAAAGAAGAATCGGTGAATACGATTTTGGATTATGCTGACCGCAAAAATCAAGGCACTATTGATAAACTCTACGTTACAGGCTGTTTGTCGCAGCGTTACAAAGACAGTTTGGAGGCGGATATTCCAGAAGTAGATGCCTTTTTCGGCACAATGGAAATGCCGCAGTTGTTGGCAAAACTCAATGCCAATTACCAACATGAACTCGTTGGTGAACGTCTGATTTCAACGCCTTCACATTATGCTTATTTGAAAATTGCAGAAGGCTGTAATCGGACGTGTTCGTTTTGTGCCATTCCCTTGATGCGCGGCGGTCATGTCAGTCGTCCGATTGAAGAATTGGTGCGAGAGACTAAAAATTTGGCACGCATGGGTGTTAAAGAAATCATGTTGATTGCCCAAGAATTGACGTATTATGGCTTGGATTTGTACAAAAAACGCGAATTGTCGCGCCTTTTGGAGGCATTGCACGAAGTAGAAGGCATCGAGTGGATTCGTCTGCATTATGCTTATCCGTCTAAATTTCCGATTGAAATTTTTGATACAATGGCGCGTTTGCCAAAGGTTTGCAACTATTTGGATATGCCTTTGCAACACGCCAATAATGATGTGTTGAAACGTATGCGCCGCCAAATAACGCAAGAAGAAACCCGAGAATTGATTGCCATTGCGCGGCAGAAAGTGCCAGATATTGCCATTCGTACCACCATGTTGGTCGGTTTTCCCGATGAAACAGAAGCCGAATTTCAAGATTTATGCGATTTTGTGGCGGATATGAAATTTGAGCGCGTTGGTGTTTTTCAATATTCTCACGAAGAAGACACGTCGGCATACAGTTTTGCCGATGATGTGACCCCCTCAGTAAAAGCCGAGCGTGCCGAGCGTTTGATGGCAATTCAGCAAGATATTTCGTTCGATAAAAACCAAGCAAAAGTCGGGCAGAAACTCCGCGTTTTGTTTGACCGAAAAGAAGGTGCGTATTATATCGGCAGAACCGAACACGATTCGCCCGAAGTAGATAATGAGGTTTTGGTAAAAGCTACAAAGAAAAATTACGTCCGAATCGGTGATTTTGCAACGGTGCTGATTACAAAAGCAGAAGATTTTGATTTGTATGGGGAGATTGTAGTGGCTTAATTTTTTTACTTTGTAAATATTTAGACGCGCTCGCTTCGCTCGCGGAAAAGAGGAGAGGTGTTTTATTTTTCGGGCTTTGCCCGAAAAATAAAACACATTCCCCTCTTTTGCGAGCGAAGCGAGCAATAGGCTAAATAACTACTTTACTTTTTGTAAAAAAACGTCAACTATTGTGAAAAAAACAAATTGCGTTCAACTTTGTAAAAAAAGAGCAAATATGTACAGCGATTCTAATGCGTCTGTTAAATCACTCGCGGTTTTAGAGCCGAGAAAAGAACCACGCCGTTACACACTAACGGAGTACCTGCGTCGTGAAGAACGAGCAGAAGAACTACACGAATACTATGATGGTATTATCAAAAAACTACCTATTGCAAAAGGACCGCACAATATCATTGTCGCTAATATGACGGCAGCACTTCTCAACGCATTTGCGCTAAAAGGCAAGGATTATATTGTCATTGGGAGTCAGCAACTTGTTTATTTTCCAAAGCTTAATGTGGGGGTTTATCCTGATGTATTAACCATTACTGATACCCCTCAGTATTTTGACAATAGTGAGGTATTATTAATCAATCCCTTGATTATCATTGAGGTTTTGTCAAAAAGTACGAACAAATACGATACAACAGAAAAGTTTGAAAAATATAAAACCTTAGATTCATTTGAAGAATATATACTAATTGACCCGAATCGCCCGTATATCAAAACTCATTTTAAGGAAGAAAAAAACCTCTGGCGCGATAGCTTTTTTACTGAAACAGAAGGACATTTGCACCTAAAATCCGTTGATTGTACCCTTGATTTTGCTAAAATTTATAAAAATATTACGTTTAAGAAATAAGCATTTTAACTCAACAGGTCAGAGCAATCGCACTAAATCCAATCACTTGTAGAGTCAATATGCCTTGTTTTTAACAACGTGAATCCATTTAATAAGGATATTCGTTCAGCCATTGCCAAAAATTTTCTTGGTGAATCACCTTCGTAATTTCAGGCTGATTCTCTAATCTTTTTTGTAGTATTCTTTGTATCATCATATTCTATATTTGATGAAAATATAGATTTTATTCCATAAAAAGCATAATTTTTATAGATTTTATTCCATAAAAATTATGCTAAAAAAATGGCCGAATGACCACAAGTCATTCGCCCTAACTGTTTTGTGTACTGCCAATAGTGGCGGAATGTCGGATTAACTATTCATCTAAGTTTTGAAGCACGACCACAAAACTTGGGTTATTACCTATTCATCAATAATCCGTATTCTGCGGGTCAAAATTTGCCCACGTCAAAGTCCAATCTTCTATACCAAATGCCCCAATATAATTGGCTGTTGTGAAACCCGTTGGCAAAACAACCGAACTCGTCAAAAGCGGTGAAGTACTGAGGGGTAATAATTTTGGCGATAGATAACTGTTGAAAGACGCATCTAATTTCAAATCTGCTAAAGACATCGTTTTATTGCTGCGTTCCGTGGCATAAAAACGGGTAGAATCGGTAGTCAAAATCGTTTTTGACATACCACTTAACACCAAACCTTTTATTTCAGACAGACCACTCTTAAAATTATTTTGGCTCGCTGTGCCATTCAATTCTAAACCTGCCTTTGGATATGCGCCCACAATCAACGTATTATAAAGGCTTATTGCGGAGTTTCGGCGAATCAATGCGCCATTATTGTATTTTGAATTGACTGTGCCAGCTGCCATAAAAACGCTCATATTTGCAAAAGCTGCTTTAGTTTGGGGAAGCGCGTTCGTGCCGTTTCCATCATTATCACTTTCAAAACCATTGGAAGACGAGCAACTGCATTGGTCGGCAATGTTCGGGTCACGCAAGGCAAAACCGAATTGCACTTTACCAGTGTACCCATTATCGGTGTCAAAATCATCGTCCAAAGTGCGGAAAGAAATCAAGTGATTGGCGCTGGCTGTTCCGCCAAACCACTCAAAAGCATCATCGCCAGAATAGGAAACTTGCACATAATCAATGGTTGTGCCACGCCCGACACCGCCGAGTGTCAAGCCATTGATTTCTTTATCGGGTTCAAAAGCAACGCCCGAAAATTCGATGCGAACATATTTTAAAATACCTGAATTGTCGTCGTCATTTGTGCCACCAAAAGTGGAGATATTTTCACCTTCAATTGTAGCGGGTGACTTATTGACGGTTGCTTTTCCCAGCAAAATAATGCCTCCCCAATCGCCATAACTGCGTGCGCCTTTTGCCTGATTTGAAGTAAAAATAATGGGTTTTTGTGCCGTTCCTTGGGCAATCAACTTCGCTCCTGGTTTGATGATAAGCGAGCCTTTTGTGTCCTTATCGCCCTTGATAATTGTACCTGCTTCGATGGTCAAAGTCACGCCTTCCGCTACGTAAACAAAGCCTTTTAACAAGTATTTTTTACTTTCTACCAATGTTGTATTGGCTGAAATTGTGCCTGTTAATTCCACCACTTCTTTGTTGGTGGGTGTGGGTGTGTCTGTTCCATTTTCTACCTTTTTGCAGGCGGCGATGATGGTGAAAACGCTTAAAATAGTCCCGAGAAGGAACAGTTGGGTGATTTTTTTCATTTTTTTTAATTTATCGCCAATCGCCGATTGGCGTATGTTGTAAATTAATTCGCCAATCAGCGATTGGCGGCACTCCTAAAACTTAAAATTCACGCCCAAATTCGCCATCGTACCCCGATTGAATGACTGCCAATTTTTATCTGAAACATCAATTTCAGCATCGTTATTCGTGTCGGATGTGTAGCGGAATTTTTGATTTAAAATATCTGAAATACCGAGTTTTAACTCCATAAATTTACCGATTGATTTTGTGAAATTCACATCCACCACGTTGCGGGGCATTTCGTAAATCGTCTGATTGCCGAGTTTGTCACCCGCTACAAAAATGCGTTTTCCGATAACATTGTAAAGAATATTGGCTTGAAAATCCCCTCCATTGTAGTAAAAACCTGCATTTATCAAATAAGGCGATTGACCTTGTAAAGGACGATTGGACAATTGACCTTCCAAATTTGACGCATCAACACGGCTGTAAATCACGGACGCATTAGCCACAACCGTCAAACGGTCGTTGAGTACCCCCCTCAGTATTTTACGAATTTCAAGCTCTGCACCTGCACTTTTTGCACTGTTCGGATTTGAGAAAAAGAACGCTGTACCACTACCTGCCGCCCGACCCGATACCTCAATGGGATTGATAAAATGCTTATAAAATGCAGCAATTGTAATCATTTCACCGTTATTTGGATAGATTTCATAACGGGCATCCACGTTGTGAATATTTGCCGTTTTCAAATCGGGATTACCCGTTTTTGAGAGGTTTAAATTAAAATCGTAGTAGCTAAAAGGTGCTAATTCCCGAAATTCTGGTCTGTTTACGGTCATGCCATAAGCAAAGCGTAGTTTTTGTTTTTCACTCAAATTATAGGTCATATTGACACTTGGCAGCGGTGAAAAAATCGGATTATCCACTTTCACGGCTGTACCTGCACCCCGCAAACGGCTTTGCAATTGTTGGCGATTAAATTCTCCTCTGAAACCGATAGTTGCTTGCAATTTATCGGTAAGAGGAATAAAAACACTCGTGTATGCCGCCGTTAAGAGGTTTTGAGCTTGGTATTGGTCATCGAAATTAGTGCCTTCCAGCATCGAAACACCGCCCGAATTGTTAGAAATATTGTTGGGGTCAAAAAATACTGAGGGGGTCTGTTTGGTAATATCAGAATTTTTAGGATTGACATACCCGAACCAACGGGCATTAAAATCCCTATTTTTATATTCTCCAAATACTCCTGCACGGAGTTTCACTTCTCGTTCTTTGGCGAACATTTTTTGTTCAAAATTGACCGCACCCGAAACAGCGTGTTCGTTCAAAGCCGACCAAAAACGGGCAGCTTGGGTCAATGACGGATTAGAAACAGGCGGCACATCTATTTTAAAAGGTTGGTCAGTTGCACCCTGTGTGCGGCTTGTTGTGATGCGGCGATAATCGGGTTCGTAGCGGTTCGTAAAGCCGTAGCCCGTGTTCCATGTGAGTTTAGAATTGTCTGAAAGTTCGTGTGTGCCATTCAACTGACCACTATAAATCGTGCGCGATTCGTAGCGGAAAGCGTAGTTGCGAAAATCAATGCCTTCGTTGTTGTTAGAACCGTTGCGAATCAAGGTTTCATTGATAGCCGTTTGGTTGAAAAGATTGCGAAATTCCAAGCGACTTTTATCATTTAAGGGCATACTAAAATTGGACATTGCACCCACGCGCACCGTTTGAGCGAAGGCATTATCAAGCCAATTGTACGCCGATTCATCGTTTTTCAAGCCTTCGTAGCGTTCTTGAAGGGCATTTTGGGGTAATGCGTTTGAAACACTGTAATTAACATTTGAAATGTTGGACAATTCTTTTTCACCAATTTTAATCAAGCGAGACAAGCCCAAATTGACCCTAAAATCGGGCAGAATTTGTTGGTTTTTCAAGGCAAAAAAAGGCGATAAACTGCGAAATTGCTCGTTTGCTAAGTCTCTATTTGAGCCATTTAAAACGCTGCGGCTCGCAAAACCCTTCGGCAAAGCGCGTGTGCCATCGTCAAAACCCAAACCATCAATTTTACCACCCACGTTAGAAAGCGTATTATTAAAAGTCACACCCGAACGGTACCCTATTGCAATACCAAAATTGGTACTATTTTCCTCTGGACGACTTTTAGTGTAAATTTTCACGATGCCTCCCGCCATTTCACCCGAATTTTCAGCCGATGCCGTCTTGAAAATCAACATACGGTCAATAGCGTTTGAAGGAATCAAATCGAAGCTAAAAGACCGCACATCTACCTCCGTACTGGGCGTAATCGCATCGTTCAAAAGAACCGTATTGTAGCGTTCGTTTAAGCCCCGAATCATCACAAAACGGTTGTCCATAATGCTCACACCCGGCACACGCCGCATCACTTGGGACGCATCACGGTCTTGGGTTTTAGCAATTTGTTGGGCTGAAATACCGACTGCAATTTGTTCCAACTTTTTGGTTTCCACTAAAATAGCGGTTTCGGTATTGGTCTTTTTAGCGGCTTTTATGACGACTTCTGTCATGATTTTACCTTCTTCTTGCATTGAAATGCTTGGCAATTCAACGGTTTTGCCGTCTTTTATTGCAACAGGAATTTCTTTAGATGTGTAAGATATAAAGGAAATAGCAACCGTATAGTTGCCATCTGCAAGGTTTTCAATGATGAAATTGCCGTCTAAATCTGCTTGTGCGCCTTTGTTTGTGCCTTTTATCACGGCAGCAGCCCCGATAAGGCTTTCCTTAGTTTTGGCATCTATAATAATGCCTTTGATTGCGCCCGATTGCGCTTTTGCAGTAAAAATACTGAGGGATAATAAAACGAGCGTTAAAAATTTCCGTACCATAATTCAATTTTTCTTTAATTATGGTGCAAAAGTAGGAGCGCAATATGAACTGAATATTAAGTCATTATTAAGTTAATGTTAAGTTTTCGCAAGTAAGTTATTTATTTCGGGTTTTTAAGAAATCCTGATTCTAAAAAAAATGGGCGAATGACCACACGTCATTCGCCCTAACTGTTTTGTGTGCTGTCAATAAGGAAGTTTTAAAAGACAACTTCATCAGTAATAACAATCGACACAACAACGATAATAAGTAATTCAATCATGACTTAGAGATTTAAAGTGAAAAAATATTGTTTCAGAACTTACGTAAATGTATTGCAAAAAAAAACTGCAATAATCAAGGTTCTTGTTTAACAAAATTTTAACTCTTTGGGCTATGCAGGTGGACATCTGAAATCTTCCTACTTTAAAATAGATAAAAGCCAATCGCGTTCAACTATCATCTGCGTGTCGGTGACTTCTTGCCGTAATTTATCTTTTATTGTAGTAGAACGCAAATCAGATTTTAAAATTTTTTCAATTGTTCTAAAGAAATTGGTGTACGATTCTTTGTGATAGCCAATATCACTTTGACGGTGCAAATAAATTTTAGAACTTTCTATGTAAGAATCTAAAGCCGAAAACTCTTTCAAATCATAATAAATACGTGCCAACATACGTCTTGCATCTAAGTTAAATAGCACTTCTTTTAAGTTTACTTCTTGTAATAGCTCAATAGCTTTGTCGTAATCTTGTTTTCTAAAACAGTAAATAGCATAGTTGTATTTGTATAAATTTTCGCTCTCTTTTTCTGGTAAGAATTTTTTATAATCATTTAAAAATCGTTCTGCCCAATCGTAGTTATTGATTTTTAGAGCAAGCATTAAGACATTTTTGTACGTGTAAGGAGAAAGGACACCGCGCTCAAGAAGAACGCCCTCATTTAAGCCTAATTGGAATAAATCCAATGCCTCATGCACGTATTGAAGTTCTCCGCGATTTTGACGACGAATACAATAATTTATAGCTACTAAAACTAAATCTCGTAATTCTGTTTCAGGAAATAGTTTTTTATTTTCAATGATTTCGTTCTTTAATTTCACAAAAAATATTCCTTCTTGATTTTCTTGTTTATCAGCACTTTCAGTACTAATTGAGTGTGACAATTTGCTTGACTCGCTTAATGTTTTATAAGCATAGTATTGCATAGCAACTGCGGGAACATCAAGGTGTTCCTTTGCCACTTCTAAAGCGTGTTCAAGTAGGGGTTGTTTATACTCTATTTTTGCAACAAGTTGGTGCGATAACAGTCCACAAGATAATCTCAGTGTTTCAGCGATACAAAAATAATTAAAATCGTTACTTATTTCTTGCAACTCAAAATTACCATCTCTATGCAACCGTTGTTCAGCATCGGCTTCCTCAAAACGTAACATAAAACTGTCAAGATGAAAGTGCGCATTGCGAAGTGGCTGTTGTTCTAAGTAAGTTTTAGCATCAGATGTTGTTTTTTCATAAATTTTTTCTGCCCCTCGTTGTCGCAATGACTGGTTTAAAAGCCGATTATACTGAGGGGGTTGTTTTTCTAATTCATTTATTGCCAAAAATTTAAGAATAATTTGATAAAGCATAGACATGGGATAATAAAATCGGTCAACATCAAATTTTTCTTTTTTATAAATGGCGGCGAAGGCTTTTTCTTTAAGTAATTTCGGCGCACCCGCGTCTATGTGTTTGTCAATGTATTCAAATAGGGCAGTGACATCTTCTCGTTGATTGAAATAAGGTGATGCTACAACCTTCCGCAATTGTCGGCGGTCGGCTTTGTCAAGGCTTTTGAATAATTGAATAAGTGTGGAGTTGTTCATTGTGTGTTGCTAATTGATAGCTTCGGAAATTTTTAAAATAAACATTTTGACACTACGTGTCATTAGAAAACGCTTTAAGTACATGTTATTATAAACATTTTGACACTACGTGTCATTACTATCTGTTTGACTTCTCTGACTCGTAGAGTCAAAATGTTTATAATAAACCACGATTTTGTGCCCTACGGACGGACACGTAGTGTCAAAATGTTTATTTTAGAAATCGCCGAAGCTATCCGTGTTAAGGTTAATTTCAAATTTAAGAGCTAAAAATTTATTTGTACAATTGTAACTACTTAGCCCACAGCTCGCTTCGCTCGCAAAAAAGGGGAATGTGGTTCATTTTTCGGGCAAAGCCCGAAAAATGAACCACCTATCTTCCCTCGTGCGAGCGAAGCGAGCGCGTGACCAAGTAATTAACCCAAGTTTTGTGGTATAAAAACGCGGCTTCGCCGCGAGGAAATTCTAATGGAGCGAGCCGTTTTTTTTGTTGAAAATTTGGGCTTAGCCCAAATTTTCAACAAAAAAAACGGCTCGCTCCGAAAAAATCCCCCGCGCCGCCGAAGGCGGCGCGTTTTTAGGCACTACCACAAAACTTAGATTAATTACATATAATCTGTATAAACGCCGCCGTATGCGGCTTATCTTGCCTAAAAAATTCACGCACCATTGTCATAGATTAGTCAAATAATATTTTTTTAGTTAAAATTTGTGAAAAAATAGAACAAATATATGCGTAAATTTACGAGAAAATTGATTATAATTAAATGATAGTCAATTAGTTAATGAGTGAAGTTGATTGAGAAATGAAAAATAATGTAATTGTACAGTTGTCTTGCGTAACGCACCTTTGTACTATCAAAAAAAGATTAGAGCGCGACATGAACAAAAATAGGGGATACGCTACGGCACTTTTACTGGTATTCAGTACACTGAGCAACTTGACAGCACAAGGTTGGTTGCAACGCTACGGAACAAACTCAGAGCGTACTTCGGCACAAGCGGTTGCGCGTACTGCCGACAACGGGTACATTTTTTGCGGCTATTCTGATGGTGGTACACAATTGTACATCGTCAAAACTGACCCCGAAGGTGTCGTTTTGGCAACTCGTAAATACAAGACAGCCGATGACATTCAAGACGCTGTAAAAATGACGGACGCAGGTGATGGCAATTTTTTGATTGCTTTTGCCACTAAAAATACGCCGACTAACACTAAAAATATTTCACTCTATAAAATTAGACCAAACGGCGACACCGTTTGGACAAAACAATTCGGGGACACTAACAACGAGCGCATTGGCGATATTAAACGCCTCGCCGATGGTAATTTTGTTATCGTTGGCACTAAGTTTACGACAAATGGCGACAGTACGGCCATCCTAAAAACCGACCCGCAAGGGCAGCAACTATTTTTTACGACTCCGCAGTTTATTAACAAGAAATTCGCAACTGCAATTGCGGAATCCCAAAACCGATCCACCCTTTTTATTTCTTTTCGACCTAACGGGGCGAGCGATACCGCTCGCCTCGTGAAACTCGACGCGAATGGCACAAACCCGAGAGAGGTCAAAATCAAATCTTTCGGCACAAACAATGATAAATTTTTCTCCCGCATTGACGATCTTTCGGTTCTATCCGACGGGAATCTGGCAATTTTGGGCGACTTCTTTGCTAAAGTTGACACAAACGGCAATGTCTTGTGGGCAAATACTTTTGTCGAATTTAATGCTTCGCCTAAAGCCTTTACGCAATCCCAAGACGGTAATTTTGCCGTCGTTGGTACATTCGATGAAACCCGTCAAGTGTCAAGGTCTTATTTTCTGAAAATCAATGCGACCAACGGTACAACCATAGTCTCACCTAAACAAATTGGATTTATTGACAATATTGCTGCTGTATCTTTCTCTTTTCAAAACGCGATTATTCCAAGTACAGACGGTGGTTTTATTCTTGCTTCCGAAGAAATATCGGGTGGCAGTCGCGCCCGTTTAATGAAACTCGGAACAGTTGGCAAAATATGGACAAACGAAATATCGGGGCGCGTGTTTGTGGACAATAACAACAATTGCCAACAAGACGGCGATGACAAACCTTTTCTAAACGCCGTTGTTGAAGCGGTCAACCGTTTCGACCCAAGCCGTATATTCAGAACCCGCGTGGTTGATTCTTTTGGCTTTTACACCATTGCTTTAGACAGTGGTATGTATGACCTTCGTTTGCGCGGTGTACCGTCCATGTGGAGTGCCTGTACCGATAATATTTCGTTTAATACCGATTTTGAATACAAACAGGCACAACGCAGTTTTGGTTTACGTCCCACAACCGCCTTGTGTCCTCAACTTGAGGTCAACGTTTCTACGCCTTTTATACGTGCTTGCAGTACCAGCGTTTACCGCGTTCGTTATTGCAACAATGGCTCGGCAACGGCGCAAAATGCTTACGTGACGGTACAATTAGATTCGCTGCTCAATTTTCAAAACGCCACTATTCCTGCCCAACTTGTTGGTAAACGCCTTTACCGTTTTGACATCGGTAGCCTTGAAGTCGGCAAATGTGGCGGCTTCGACGTGCGTATGACCCCTAACTGCGGTTCTGCTGTCAAAGAAGGACAAACTCTATGCGTCAAAGCAACGATATACCCGAATAGCCCTTGTTTCACTTCGCCTAATTGGTCGGGCGAAAGTCTGAAAGTAGAGGCTGTTTGTGATTTGGACTCTTTACGTGTTTTTGTTCAAAACATTGGAAGACCTTCATCGGGAGGCTCATCTATTAGTAGTATTGTTATTCAAGACGAAGTTTTATTCCGCCGTGTACCTATTAATACAAATACAGGCGCACTGCAAGCATTGCCTTTACTTGACATAAGCAACGGCTATACTTATCGTGTGACCGTGCCGCAAGTGCCGAATCATCCTGGCAATTCTCGCCCGACGATTGCGGTAGAAGGTTGCCGAACAAACCCTGCTGCACCTTACAGTCTCGGTAAAGTCAATCAGTTTCCCGAAGATGATTTTGACCCTTATGTGGACAAAGAGTGCCAAATACTGAGGGGTGCTGCTGTCAACAATGAACTGAACGCTTTGCCCGTTGGTTATCAAAATCAACATAAAATTGAACCAACTGACGAAATTGAGTACCAAATAAATTTCCGTAACCGTACAACCGATACCGCTTTTACTGTTGTTGTTCGAGATACATTGAGCGCGTTTTTAGATGCGGCAACGGTTGAATTGGGGGCAAGTAGTCACCCGTACCGCTTCCAAATGTTTGGTGAAAATTTGATAAAATTCACTTTTGAAAATATCAAATTATTACCAAATGGCTCGACCGACCGCGACGAAGCGGCAGGTTTCGTCAAATTCCGTGTCAAACTCAAAAGCGCGATTCCAAACGGAACACGCGTTTTGAACGCGGCGAATATCAGCACAAATTTTGGAACGGACGTTATAACCAATGAGGTTTTTCACACCGTAGGGCAAAATTTTGTATTAACTGCCACTATTGACCCGCCGACATCTGCGAATCTGCAGATAAAGGTATATCCAAATCCGTTCTCAGACAAGGCTATTTTTGAAATTGAGGAAAAAAATACACCCCTCAGTATAAAATCAGATTTTTCACTCTACGATGTCACGGGTCGTCTTGTTCGTTCAGAGAAGATGAACGCGGGTCGTTTAGAGTTTGAACGCCAGAATTTGCCCGTTGGTTTGTACGTTTTCAAAATTGACAACAATGGACAATTGATTGGTTCGGGTAAGTTGATGGTTAAAAATTAAGTAAGAACTTAGCCGCGCTCGCTTCGCTTGCGCAAAAGAGAAGAGGGTGGTTCATTTTTCGGGCAAAGCCCGAAAAATGAACCACATTCCCCTCTCTTGCGAGCGAAGCGAGCAATAGTCTAAGCAGTTAAAAATTAAAACACTTATCTACGGTTTTTTTTGAGAAGCGAATGGGTTTTATGCCTAAGTTTAATTCGTTTTGCTTCTTTCGCACACACCGTAGAGAATAAACTAAAATATAACTTCATGTCATTTGTTTAGTGAGGCCATGAATTGAGTGCGACTCAATTCGTGGCTTCGCTATTTTATGTCGGAGTAGATTTAGTAACGCGCTCGCTTCGTTCGCGCAAAAAAGGGGAATGTGGTTCATTTTTCGGCTTTGCCGAAAAATGAACCACCTCTTTTTCTGTCGTTGTGCGAGCAAAAGGCACATAGCTAAATAGTTACCTTTTTTTAATCAAAATACTGAGGGGCGTAATTTATTTATCGCACAAAAAAACCAGCAAAGCCTCTTTAATTTTTCCATTTTTGAGTAAAAATTTTCCCAGTTTTTTATAATTTTTAGACGGATTTTCTTTTAAGAATGTGTCAATTTCCGTTTGAGTAGGTAGCTTTTCAAGATTGCCCAAACGCCCTAAATCATTGCCCGTCAATGATTTATCGTGTTTGATAAAATCGGGCAAAGCATCAATACCAATGCCTTTGTGAATACTTGGCTTTGGTACTTCAAATAAGGCTTTGCCCGATGCTCGACAGTACCAATCACCACCCAAACGAGCGACCCAATCGGTTTTTGTTTGGTCAACCATGCCTTTTTCGTTTAAAATATCTTCTGAAAAATGGGCTAAAATGACTTCGCAAATCACCAAATTAGGCGAGCCGCCTTCTTCACTCATCTGAATCACTTGTTTGACTTTACATTCAAAAACAGCCTTTGATTCCATGACTCTCGGCGGTTTGACCATCACAGACACCCCCTCAGTAAAACCCGCTTTTTTGAACTCATTTACGCCTTTTTCATACTCACAACTCGCTAATGACATTTGTTCTACCATGTCATAATCCACCATATTGATAACCACTTCGTCGTGTTCCAAGACATTTTCAAGCGTGTGTTTGTTGCTGCCGTCTCGCACACGCCGATTCGGAGAAAAAATCAATGTCGGCGGATTTGTGCCAAAAACATTGAAAAAACTAAATGGACTTAAATTGACATTGCCTTCTTTATCAATAGTCGAAGCAAAAGCAATAGGGCGTGGTGCAACTGCGCATTGCAAATAATGATGCAAAACAGGAATAGAAACTTCCTTTGGATTGATTGTCAGCATTTTTTTTAAGTTTTTAGTGTGTAGTGTTTAGTATTTAGTATTTAGTATTTAGTATTTAGTATTTAGTATTTAGTATTTAGTATTTAGTGTGTGGATGGGGCTAAACACTAAAGACTAAACACTAAAAATTACGCACTTATAAAGTTGGTAAAATAGTCGCTTTCACTTCGCCAAAATCCACGCGCATACCGTCTTTTTCAGCAAAACCTTTGATAATAATTGTATCACCGTCTTCTAAAAATGTGCGGGTTTAGCCATCGGGCAAGGTAATTGGATTTTTACCACCCCAAGTCAATTCTAAAGTACTTAAATTTAGGCTTTTTGCGTATTGTACCACTTGTTTTTTACCTTTTCTAAACGCCACTATATCGCTATACACTTTTGCTTCAACGACAAATTCTTCATTGTTGACCGTGATGAGTAAATCCGTTCGCTATCCAATCCAAACGCGGCAACGTATAATGATGTTCGGGCATATTAGGTACCAATGTATCAAAATCACGCATTTTATTTTTTGAGAAAGCAAAGTTACACCATTATTGGAAAAATAAAATGTTCTTTTCTTTTCTCTTTGATAATCTAAGTTTGGTGGTAGTAGAGACAAAGCATGCCTTGTCTCTACTCAAAATACGCCGCCGAAGGAGGCGCAGGGACTTTTGGGTAGCGAGACGTTTTTCTGTTAAATTTACCTTTTTCAAACAAAAAAACAAAAAAATTATACAATTTAGCAACTTGCGTCTTACATTTGCGTTGTAAAAATAATGAATAGAAAATAGTTTGACGGGAGCGACAAATTAGCAACGAACAAAGGGTTCGTTTGGCGGTCTATAATCAGAGTGAAACAAACCGATTCACGTTTTCAATCAACCCGTATCTGAAAACACATTGGCTCAATACTTCTCCAATTCTGACCTAATAATATTGACGTAAATTCCCTCAGTGGAATGGGTAAAACCAAAATGTAGATGCTGAATCATATAAAAATTCATCATTCTCTCTTTATCCATTCTAAAGATTTACAGTTTTCCCTTGTCAGTTGACAATTGCCTGCAATTCGCCGCAATCATCAACTGATTACTGGAAATAGGGCAACATTCCTACCTATTACGTTGTCCTGCCTTGAAAACGGCTTGTAAATGTCATTCAAAATATTTCAAATTCCCTATTTCCTATTTCAACGTGCGACAAAATTGTAGCAAAATTGTAATAATGCGTATGAAATTTGAAATGTGAAGTCTGAAATCGTCTTGATACTGAGGGGTGTCCTTTTCATAAAATTATCAATCTTTTCAAACGTCGGCGACTTTTTACGGACTATTTTCGTCGCGGTGCTTGAAATACAAACTCGTTTTAACAAAAATGGGTAAACAAACGCCTACCAAAATTGCGTTCAATCTTCCAGATGGACGTGAGGTATCGCTCGAAACGGGCAAGTTGGCAACATTGGCGAATGGTGCAGTTGTCCTGCGTTGCGGCAATACCATGATTCTTGCCGTTGCATCGGGTTCGCCTGAACCAAAACCAGACCTCGATTTTTTCCCGCTTTCGGTGGATTATCAAGAAAAATTCGCATCGGCTGGTCGTATTCCCGGCAATTTTTTCCGTCGTGAATCCCGTCTTTCCGACAATGAAGTGTTGATTTGCCGCCTCGTTGACCGTGCAGTACGCCCGCTTTTCCCAGATGGCTACCGCAATGAAACACAATTGATTATCAACCTTATTTCGGGAGAAAAAGACACACCACCCGATGCTTTTGTTGCACTTGCGGCATCGGCAGCATTGGCAGTGTCAGATATTCCATTCCCAATTTTGATTTCTGAAGTGCGCGTTGCGAAAATTAATGGGCAATACCACGTCAATCCTTCGGCAACAGCCATGAAAAACGCAACGGTTAATCTGATTGTTGCAGCATCTAAGGCAGATGTGATGATGGTGGAAGGAGAAGCTAAAGAATGCCAAGAAGTTGAGATTATTGAGGCAATTAAAGTGGCACATGAAGCCATTAAAGTACAAATCCAAGCGCAGGAAGACCTCGCGGCTATGGTCAATAAAGCAAAATGGGCTATCAAACCTGTTGAGCCAAATGAAGAATTGAAAGCGATTATTCAAGAATTGTGCGCTGAACAAATCAAGACAGTCGCCTTGTCTGCATCAATAAAACAAGAACGTAAAGCCGCTTTTGATGCCATTAAAGCAGGTATGAAAGTAGCCCTTTTGGAAAAAATGGGCGAAGAATACGTAGCGTTAAATGGTAAAACGGCAAGTGGTTATTTCGATAAAATCAAAAAAACGACGATTCGCGGAGCGATGTTGGAACACAAAGTCCGTTTAGATGGTCGCAAATTTGACGAAATTCGCCCAATTTGGAGTGAAGTTGGTTATTTGCCTTCTACACACGGTTCTGCTATTTTCAATCGCGGTGAAACACAAGCCTTAACGTCATTGACACTTGGTACAAAAATGGACGCCGCTATGGTGGACAATGCACTCGAACGTTATGACGACAAATTCATTTTGCATTACAACTTCCCGGGCTTTTCAGTCGGTGAAGTAAAACCACAACGTGGACCCGGACGCCGCGAAGTAGGTCATGCGAATTTGGCAGCGCGTTCGATTCGTCAAATCTTGCCAGAAACACCTTATACTATCCGTATAGTTAGTGATATTTTGGAATCAAATGGTTCGTCTTCAATGGCAACTGTTTGTGCAGGTTCATTGGCATTGATGGACGCAGGCATTGGCTTGCCGACGCACGTTGCAGGTATTGCAATGGGCTTAATTACTGAGGGGGGTAAAGCAGATGCTGATTCGCCAGTAGCTATTTTGAGCGATATTCTCGGTGATGAAGATGCACTTGGCGATATGGACTTCAAATTGACAGGTACTAAAAACGGTATCTGTGGTTGTCAAATGGACATCAAAGTAAATGGTTTGCCTTACGAATTGTTGGAACAAGCCTTGTTGCAAGCAAAAGCGGGGCGTTTGCACATCATCGGAGAAATGGAAAAAACCATTGCTACCCCAGCCGAAGACCTCAAACCACACGCACCACGTATGTTGGAAATCATCATTGATAAAGAATTTATTGGTGGTATTATCGGACCGGGTGGTAAGATTATTCAAGAAATTCAACGGGTGACAGGTACAACCGTAACAATTGAAGAAAAAGAAGGCAAAGGATACGTCAGTATCTTCGCGCCCGACCGTGCGGCAATTGATAAAGCGGCGGCTATGGTCAACGCCATTACCTATTCGCCACAAGTGGGCGATGTACACACGGGAACTGTTGCAACCGTCATGCCTTATGGTGTGTTTGTTGACTTCCCTGGCGGACATTCGGGCTTGTTGCACGTTTCAGAAATGTCGTGGAGTCGGATTGAAAACGTAGAAGACGAGTTCAAAGAAGGTGATGAAATCAAGTTCCAAATCATCGAAGTAGATAAGAAAACAGGTAAAATGCGCGTAAGCCGTAAAGCCGTTATTCCTTCTCCCGATGGTCGTCCTTACGTACCTACTGAAAACAACAGTGGCGGCGGTGGCAGTCGTGGTCGTGATGACCGTGGCGGCGGACGCGATGACCGCAGAGGCGGTGGTGGTGGCGGACGTGATGACCGTGGACGCGATGACCGCAGAAGCGGACCTCCAAGACGTTAATAAATTTCAGATTTTAGATTTCAAATTTCAACAAGGTTTTGTGTTTGAAGTTGATGGCGTTTGAGATTTTAATAAATAAAAAAACGGTTAAATAGTTGGTTTACAACTGTTTAGCCGTTTTTTACTTGAAAGAGCAGCAATTTTTGCTTGGGGATTTTCTGGCGGCGTAGCTGCCTAATCTTGGTAATATTTAAAGGCAGCCACTACTTTTTGATGCGGTGTAACCGCAAAATGTGTACTTTAGCGGTTACACCGCTCTGAGAATATTTTTTTCGTTGTATATTACCGATATTAGGCAGCTACGCCGCCCCGAAAATTTCAAAGCGAAAATTGCTGTTGAAAGAGTATCTAACATATTCCTCAACATAAGTAAAAAAATGACCAATAAAGACATTGCGCGTCGTTTTTCCGACCTTGCAGCCATAATGGAACTTCATAATGAAAACCCATTTAAAATTCGTTCCTACGCGAACGCTTACATTACTTTGCGGAAATTGGACACGTCTCTTGCTGACATGCCCCGTGCGGAAATGGACGCGATAAAAGGTGTTGGCAAGACAATTGGCGATAAAATCCAAGAATTGTTGCAAACGGGTGACATGCAAGCCTTTAGAAAATATGCTGATGAAACCCCTGCGGGCGTGGTGGACATGCTTTCTATCAAGGGTTTTGGACCTAAAAAAATTCAAGCCGTTTGGAAAGAATTGGGCATTGAAACGGTCGGGGAGTTGCTCTATGCGTGCAATGAAAATCGTTTGATAGAATTGCATGGTTTTGGCAAAAAAACACAAGATGAAATTCGTAAAAATGCGGAATACTATCTGCGCTCGCGCCATAAAATCCATTGGGCAACGGCTGATGATTTGGCAACAGAAATGGAGAAATACTTGAAAGAAAAATTGCCGACTGCGCGTATCGAAAGGGTGGGAGAGTTGCGCCGCTTAATGCCGACGGTCGAAAGATTGGATTTTCTGGTCGGTTATACTGAGGGGGGGGCAATTGACCAAATATTTGACAACGTGCATCTGACATTGATTGATTCAAAAGAAAATTCTTATCTCGCTAAAAATGAAGAAGGGTTTGCGGTGCAAATTTTTACGTGTTTGTCAGAGGAATTTGGTTCAAAAATGTTTAAATATTCGGGAAGTCGTCCATTTTTAGACAGTTTTATCAAACATACTGAGGGGATAGACTTTAGGCATATCGCCGATGAAAAAGCCCTGTTTGAGAAAGCAAAACTGCCTTTTATTGCCCCAGAATTGCGCGAAAACGGACAAATTATAACGGTCGCTGCCGCCAATGAATTGCCAAATTTGATTAACTTGGGTGATATTCGTGGCGTTATCCACACCCACACAACTTATTCAGACGGCTTACATTCTATCGAAGAAATGGCGAAAGCCGCGCAACATTTAGGCTATCAATACATCGGCATTACCGACCACTCCAAAGCCGCTTTTTATGCCAATGGCTTGAAAGAAGACCGTGTTTATGCACAATGGGCAGAAATTGACCACCTCAATGGGCAGTTTTTTAATTTCAAAATCCTAAAAGGCATCGAATGTGATATTTTGAACGATGGTTCTATGGATTACAACGAAGAGATACTGAGGGGGTTCGATTTTGTCATCGCCAGCGTCCATTCTAATTTGAAAATGAACGAAGAAAAAGCAACGGCACGCATTATAAAAGCCGTTGAAAATCCGAATGTCCATATTCTCGGACACCCAACGGGACGCCTACTTTTGAGTCGTGAAGGCTACCCTTTAGACCACGAAAAAGTGATTGACGCCTGTGCCGCAAACGGTGTGTCCATTGAGCTCAACGCCCACCCGTGGCGACTCGATATGGATTGGACGTGGATTCTTCGCGCACGAGAGCGTGGTGTTTTGATTTCCGTCAACCCCGATGCCCACTCAATGGCAGGTATCAACGATATTCGATATGGCATTATGGCTGCTCGAAAAGGAGGCTTAGATGCGGCAGGTTGCTTGAATTCGCGGAGTGTGGAGGCGTTTTTGGAGAAAAGATAAAATTGACGAACTTGGCGGCGTTAAACATGGAAAACTAAACATTAATAGCCTTCTTTTTTACTACAATAAAAAAAGATACCCCTCAGTATTTCTCGTAGTTTTAATCTCAAATTGTTAAACAATAAAGTAAGTACTTAGACCTTTGCTCGCTTCCCTTTTTGCAAGCGAAGCGAGCAAAAGTGTGTATTAATTTTAGGATTAGCGCACTTTGTCTTTTACTCTCTCTGTTTTTTCTGAACGCCCACGCCCAAAATGGTTTTCAAAAAGCCACTATCATTGATAATAAAAACGATACCATTGAAGGATTTGTAAAATTTGAAGATTGGTATGCTAACTCATCGTTTATTGTTTTCAAGAAAACGCTCAATAGTGAGAAAAAAACGTTGTTACCAACCCAAATTAAGTCTTTTCGGGTCAATAACGAACTATACGAAGCGCACACCGTCAAATTGCAAGAAGATTTGAAAGAAAAAATGGACGAACAACCATTAATGGGTTTTAAGGTGAGCAATGACACAACAATATTTTTATGCTGTCTTGCCAAAGGGAGTTGGCGATTGTACAGTCATTCTATTGGAGAAATCGGCGACGATAATTTTGCGTTTTACATGCGCCAAGAAGACAGTGATACATTGGAACTATTGCAATACCGACGCTTCGCCAGAGTACAACAAGGTGAACTTCGTGTTGGCACAAAAGCTATTTATAAGTCCCAATTATGGCTTCATTTCTCTGATTATCCCAAATTACGTAAGAAAATCGAAAAAGCAGAATACAAAACGGCTGATATTCAAGCTGTTGTTATGGCTTACAATAGACAGCATACCCGTCACATACAGTACGCGCATCAGCAAACATAAATTCGTTGTGGGGCTTTTGGCGTAGGTGTCGCGTCGAGGTTGATGAGTATCAATATGATGCTGGGCTATAGCTTGAATTAGGATTATATTTATCCAAAATATTTTTTTTATAAAAAAATTGCCTAATAAATTTATTGCTTCTATATTTACGGCACAATTATTCAATAACTTTACGCATACCTTTTGAAGATTTTAGTAACACACAGTCTCTACCACATCAAAAACACTGCCTTTCATAACTGTCCTGTTGTTGCTATTTTTTTACTATTCTTTTTTGCCAATGTCGCGCGCCTACGCGCTCAATACTGAGGGGGTGATTGCAAAACCCAACAGTCAGCTTTACTTATTTTATCACTTTTAAACAATTGAAAAATGAAATTGCATGACCAACGCAACCAAATCAATCGGTTACACGACTTAATCAAAAGAAAATCCACAGGCTCTTTAGATGCCTTAGCAGACAAATTTGGGGTAGGACGCAGCACAATGTCGCGTTACATTGACAACTTTAAGCAAGAATTTGAGCCGCCGCTTGCTTATGACAGAAACGCAAATTCTTATTATTACACAGAGCCGTTTGAAATTCGCGTTTGGGTAGAAGTGAAAAGAAGTGGAGAGCAAAAATATTTTTGACTTTTAAAAAAAAATATTTTTCGTTCTCATTTTTTGAGAATCAGCCACCGCATCTTTGTATCATCAAAAGGAAAAGCATTAAAGAAAATCAGTCACTATCATCATCAAAAACTTTACTTAGGAAAAGTAAAGACTAAGTTTATGTGACTCAGCACATCTGAAAATCCAAGTGCCGTCGGATGTTAGGCAGTCAAAATAGGACTTGCAATGCGGTATTAACTATTTTTTTGTTTACATTTAAAATCAAGTAATAGTAAATATGAAGACCTCGAGTTGAGGTAAAGAATCACAACAGTATCTTAGTGGTTCAATTAACGAGGGGCTTAATTCTGCCCCAAGCAATTTCTACCTTCGGGACTTCGCTCAATTCTTGTTTTTCACTAAATTTAGTTTTAGTTAGTTTTTTTAGTTTTGTTTTCACTAAATTTAGTTTTAGTTAGTTTTTTGTTTTTGTTTTTCACTAAATTTAGTTTTTAGTTAGTTTTTTGTTTTTGTTTTTCACTAAATTTAGTTTTAGTTAGTTTTTTTGTTTTTGTTTTCGCTAAATTTAGTTTTAGTTAGTTTTTTGTTTAATTTTATTCATTGAGCGATTATTTTTTGTATCCGTAAGGTTAGAAATTCATTTCATTTATCAATTTATTTCATTTGTATTATTTACCGTAAACTGCCGTTCCGATGCTGATGCACGCGAACGGCAGTTTCATTTATGGTGTAAATAAAAAAAATATAGTAATTACTTAGCCCATAGCTCTCCCGAAGGTATTCGGGATGTAAACAGACTTCGCTCGTAAAAAAGGGGAATGTGGTTCGTTTTTCGGGCAAAGCCCGAAAAACGAACCACCTCTCCTCACTCGCGCGAGCCAAGCGAGCGCGTGATTAAGTAATTACAAAATATAAATTGTTATTCAAAATCTACTTACCTTTTGTTACACAACACTTTTTTTGCGTGTGAGATTATTTTTGAGCGTAAGTCACAAAAATATTCAGCCAAATTGCTCGTGCAGTGCGGAAAACCCAAACATATAAAGGGATAATTCCCAAAAAAGCAACACTTAAACTTGTGCGTACTGAAAAATCCATTAAGAAAAAACAAACTGCAAATGACCCCAGTAACCAAGCACTACTCAATGCGTAAGACACATACATAGACCCCCAAAAAAAGCCCGTTTCAATCTCGTATTTCATGCCACAAGCAGGACAATTGGAGAGCATGTGAAAAGATTTTTTAAACGACCACATTTTAGTAGGATAGAGGTCGCCCTCTTGACAACGTGGGCATTTGTAGTACATAATGCTGTAAGATTTTGACCCTTTTTCAAGAAATTTTGCCATGATTTTACGTAGATTTAATATTAAAATTTAGTACAAAGTTAAGAGAAAGGCAACCTATGAGTATTGAGCTAATTCATACTTCTATGGTACTATTTGCGGTTTTAAGATTTAGCCGTTTGTTGTCTAAATTTTTCGGGCGTTAGGTTTGTATATTTCTTAAAAAAACGAGAAAAATAGGCATTGTCTTCAAAGTTGAGTTGGTAGGCAATTTCGGAAATCGTGCTTTTAGAGTGAACCAGCAATCGTTTGATTTCTAAAATCACCCGTTCTCTGATGATTTGCCCTGCCGATTTGCCAACCGTTTCGACACAAACTTCATTCAAATAACTCGGTGTGATGCTCAAAATAGGCGCATAATCTCTTGGAAAACGCTTATCTAAATAATAAGCATCTACCAATTTTTCAAATTCTCGAACCAAAGAAATATTATTATAAGAAGCGGTTAAAACCGTTTGAGGTGTGTAAGCCCGACTTAAAAGGACAAACAAGCGGGTCAGATGAGCGCGAATGAGCGTGTCAAAAAAAGGAGAACGGTGTTCGTATTCAGTTAGAATATCTATCAAAATGGGTAATATTGTTTGTTTGGTTTGGGTATTGATTTGTAAAAATGGCGCGTTATTGATGGAATGGAAAAAAGGAAAATCGCTTAAAAAAGATTCATTACGAAAAACAGATTGAAAAAACGACCCCGTAAAATTAATCAGATACCCCTCAGTATCGCCCTCAAAAGCCCATGTGTGCATCATACCCGGCGACAAAAAATAGAAATACCCCGCATCAACAGGATAAGTCACGAAGTCAATGACGTGTTGACCGCCTCCTTTGGTAATGTAAAGGAGTTGGTAAAAATCGTGGCGATGCGGGAAGATAATATTCGTATTTTCTGTTAAAAACCGACTTAAACCTATTGCCAGCAAGTCGGTTTGTTTTTCGTTACTTCCAATAAGGCTGCAAATGGAATAAACAGGAATTTTTTTATAGACTGTCATAGAGTTGTTAAGGAGGATTTCAAATTTCAGATTATGGTTCTTTTGTAAAGATAGTGGGTAAAAAATTACCCCTCAGTATTTTATGTCAAAATTTTGAAACCATACATAAAATCTAAACTGCTGGTTCTCGCGCTCGCTTCGCTCGCGCGAGGGGGAGAATGAGTTCATTTTTCGGGCAAAGCCCGAAAAAATGAACCACCTCTCCTCCTTTTGCGCGAGCGAAGCGAGCGCAAAAGTGCCTTTTAATGCGTATTTTGAATTTATGTATGGTTTCAAAGCCAAAATATAAAAAACATCGAGTTTTGGTAACTGTTTATCATACGCTCGCTTCGCTCGCGCAGACAGGGGGAATGTGGTTCATTTTTCGGCTTTGCCGAAAAATGAACCACTTCTTTTCCTGTCGTTGTGCGCGCAAAAGGCACGTCGCTAAATAGTTACGAGTTTTGATAGGAAATACTGAGGGGGTAGTTTCAAAAATTAATTTACTGTACTTTGAAATCTGAAATTTGAAATCTGAAATTTTAAGCTGTACCAGTCAAGATTTTGTTCCAATACAACCAGGGCAAAACCCGCCGTTTGAGTTGATACATTGACCAGCGTTCTTTAGATTGGTCGAATGGAAAAGTTTCCATTGGCTCATTTTTGTAATCAAATTCAGCCAATACTAATTTTCCGTAGCCTGTCACCAACGGACAAGACGTGTAGCCCGTATAAGCACCCGTCAAAGCCTTATTATTGATAGCTGCCAAAAGATTTTCAACCAAAACAGGTGCTTGTTTGCGAATAGCCGCGCCTGTTTTTGACGTTGGCAAACCCGAGGCATCACCGATTGAGAAAATATTGCTGTGCCGAACGTGCTGTAAGGTATTTTTATCTACGTCAACCCAACCTGCGGCGTTTGCCAAACTGCTGTTTTTGATAAAATCGGGTGCAGACTGAGGGGGCGTAACGTGCATCATGTCGAACGCTACCCATGTTTCGACAGCTTGGTTTTTTTCGCCAATACCGACAAATTTAGCGCGTTTGTTCGCGCCGTCAATTTCGACGAGTTTTTGCATAAAATTGAGTTGAATATTCGAGCGTCTGCATACTTCCAAAAGTGTATTTTCATAGACAGGTACGGCAAATAATTTACCGATACCACTCCAATACTCAATGTTCATTTTGGACAAGTTGCCTTGTTTGCGCCAAAAATCAGCCGCCATATACATGATTTTATGCGGTGCGCCACCACATTTTACGGGTGTGTGCGGATTGTGGAAAATCGCTTTACCGCCTTGTAGGTTTTTGATGCACTCAAATGTGTAAGGCGCAGATTCAAAACTATAATTGCTGCACACATTGTTTTTACCCAAGGTCTCCTTCAAACCTTTGATGTCGTGCCAATTGAGTTGAATACCAGGGGCAACAACGAGAAAATCATAGCTTACCTCTGTGTTATCACCCAGCGTAATACTATTTTGTTCGGGCTTGAACGTCGCTGCTTTTTGGCGAATCCAAGTTGTACCCGACGGGATAACTTCTGCTTCCGTGCGCTCGGTATCCCTAATGTTGAAAACACCAGACCCAACCAAAGTCCAAGCAGGTTGATAATAATGTTTCTCGGACGGATCAACGATAGCAATGTCGAGTTTCCGATTTTTCCGAAGTAATTGGGCAGCTACCGAAATACCTGCATTACCACCGCCAATAATGACGATTTGATGATGAGCCATGATTTGTATTCGTTTTTTCGTTTGTACTTATTTAGCCCATGCTCGCTTCGCTCGTGCGGAGAGAGAAGCGAGCAATAGGCTAAGTAATTGCTTTCGTTTTATAAAAAGAGATTGTGAATAAAAAATAAAAAATTATATTTTGAATATATTATTTTTTGTAGAATAAAAACATTAAAGTCATTCTTTAGTGACACACAAAGTTCTTAAATAGTAATTTATCAGAATAGGACGATTTACTGATTTGGTGGCATTTTTTACGGAAAATAGAATTTTTTATCGTTTAGAAAACCGATTTTTGACAATTTTAGGCGTAATTCACGTTTAGCGAACTTTAAAGGTTGTATAGGTAATTACTTACCACGCCTTCGCTTCGCTCGCGCGTGGGAGAAGAGGTGGTTCGTTTTTCGGGCTTTGCCCGAAAAACGAACCACATTCCCCTTCTTTGCGAGCGAAGCGAGCTATGGGCTAAGTAATTACTTGTATAGAATATTACTTTCCGCACAAAAAAAAGGGGAGAGTGGTTCATTTTTCGGTAAAATCCTAAAAATGAACCACTCACCCCATGAGCAAAGTGAACAATAATTTTGGCTCTTTGACTATTTTGGCAGTAGCAAAAGACCCCCTCAGTAAATAAAGCATTTTTGAATCAAAAACCGTGTAAACCGACGTCAGACCGACGTTCGGGGAACTTTTAAAGTTCCCCGAACGTGAGTTAATCACCAAACTTTATCAGCTTTTTTCCCGTCAAGATAAATCGCCCAGAGTCGGCTGTATGTATGTACTTTTCGCGTATTGTTGCCTGTGCTGTCCACTACTTGATGACCCGTATTGACCCATTCAAATAGGCTTCCATAGAGATTTGACACTTGTGTATAGCCTAAAGCCTTTATTTTTTCTACAATTTTTTCCGACCGTACACCGATGGAACAATAAACCACGATGTTTTTATGCTTAGGAATACCGTTTAATACTGAGGGGTCAAAATTGTCATAGCCGCAGTATTGCGCATTGGGTAAATGACTGACATCAAATTCTCGGCGTTCTCTGGCATCTAACACTATTTTATCCGTCATCTTAACGAGCGAATCTACACCGATTGTAGGCACTGAAAACCGAAGCATGGCACGTAGTGTTTTTTCAAGTTTGTAATTTTTACTGTGTGGGCGTGCTTGTATGGTTTGGGCAGTGCAGTTTGCCCAAATTATGGTTGAAAGAACGTATATGATTGCTTTTTTTAGCATTTTATCTGTTTTCTGGTAACTTTGGAAATTTTGAAATAAACATTTTGACACTACGTGTCAGGTGCATAATTCTAAATCGCGGGTTATTATAAATATTTTGACTCTACGAGTCATAAGACCAAACCTACATTAATGACTCGTAGAGTCAAAATGTTTATAATAGCAAGTATTTTAAGTCTTTCTTAATGACACGTAGTGTCAAAATGTCAGCTATCCTCGCCATTAAATTTTTACGTAATATCAACCTCTCTTTGTACTCGCTTCGCTCGCACAAAGAGAGGAGAGGGTGGTTTGTTTTTCGGGCAAAGCCCGAAAAACAAACCACATTCCTCTCTTTTGTGCGAGCGAAGCGAGCATTATATTGTATATTTTTTTAATAGCGAGAATTGCTGTCAAAATGTTTATTTTAGAGATTTCCGAAGTTATAAGTATTTTATAAACTCAAAATAAACGGTAAACCGAACCAAGTCATTAAAAACCCGCCAATCATAAAACATATAGTGGCAATCAAAGACGGCAATTGCAGGGTAGATAAACCCATTATCGCGTGTCCTGATGTGCAACCTCCCGCGTAGCGTGTGCCAAAACCGACGAGAAAACCACCAATAATGATGATAATAAACCCGCGTAATGTCATAAGACTTGCAAACCTAAATAAATCAGTAGGTACTAAACCACTAAATTCGCGAATGCCTTGTGCTTCAAGTGTGGCTTGAGTGGCGGCAGCAATCTTGATAGGTTCGGGATTTTGTAGGGCAGTGGCAGCGATAACACCGCCGATGAAAACACCCCCAATGAAAAAGAGATTCCACATTTCTTTTTTCCAGTCGTATTGAAAAAAAGGGATATTTGCAGGCAAACAAGCCGCACAAATATGACGAAGATTGGAAGAAATACCAAAAGATTTGTTGCCCAGAAGCAAAAGCGTTGGGACTGTCAAACCAATTAATATACCTGCAATTGACCAGTGCCACGGTTGGCGAATAAAGTCTAACATTGTTTTAGGATTCTTTAATTAATTTTAATATGCGAAGATACAACAATTTTGCGTATGAAAAATTGGAAATATGACCCCCTCAGTAGTACGATTTATATATGAGGGATGGGCATAACCTAAAAGCGTTTTTTGCATCTCGCGCTCGCTTCGCTCGCGCGAGGGAGGGGAATGTGGTTCGTTTTTCGGCTTCGCCGAAAAACGAACCACGTCTCCTCCCTTTTTGCGCGAGCGAAGCGCGCGCAAAACATCTGTTTTTAATCAAAAAACGATGTTTTTAGGTTATGCCCACTCCTCATTTATATATATGAGAAATCTGACGCGGGTTTGAAACCCGCGTCAGATTGTAACTAATTTAAAATCAAACCAGCATTTGTTTTGACTGACAAACGAAATCCGTTTTAGGCAAACTTGTCTTGGCAATTGCACCAAAACCACCCGCTACTTCCGTAAAATTCTCAAAACCGCGTGCTTTCAAAATCGAAGCGGCAATCATTGAACGGTAGCCACTGCCACAATACATGGTAAAAGGCTTGGTTTTATCAATATTTGAGAACCAAGTGTTTAGGGTACTGAGGGGTCTGTGAAATGCCTCGTCAAGGTGTTCGGCGGCATATTCACCATCTCGGCGAATATCATAAACAATGTCTTCTTTTTGCCATTGTTGTTCAAACTGCTCGGGTGTGATGCGATTGACCGTATCTATTTCTTTACCTGCTGCTTTCCAAGCGGCGAAGCCACCTTCAAGATAGCCAATAGTGCCGTCATAACCCACCCGTGACAACCGAATCAGCGATTCTTCTTCCATACCTTCGGCAGCGACAATCAAAATCGGCTGCTTGATGTCCGTAATCATTTCACCCACCCAAGGGGCAAATTGACCGCCCAAACCAATATTGATGCTGTTGGGAATAAATCCTTTCCAAAATTCTGCCGCAGGGCGTGTATCCAAAATAAGAGCATTATGAGCTTCGGCTTCCAATTCAAACGCCAAAATACTGAGGGGTCTGTTTCCTCGATTCATAACGGTATCCATAGAGCCTACGCCTTTTTTATTGAGCATAACATTGAGTGGAAAATAAGCGGGTGGCGTTGTCAAACCGTCCGTCACTTCCTTGATAAATTGCGCTTTATTGGTTGCTTTTAAAGCGTAATTTACTTGTTTTTGGTGTCCAATTGTGTCAAAAGTTTCTTTCGACATATTTTTACCGCAAGCTGAACCCGCGCCATGTGCAGGGTAAACAATGACATCATCGGGCAATGTTTTAATCTTTGTTTTCAAAGATTTGTACAACATTCCCGCCAAATCCTTCATTGTCAAAGTTGACTTTTGCGCCAAATCTGGACGCCCTACGTCGCCAATAAACAAGGTGTCGCCCGTAAAAACATAGCGTTCCCGACCATTTTCGTCTAAAAGCAAATAGCAAGTTGATTCCAGCGTATGCCCGGGTGTGTGCAGGGTGCGCATGGTGTATTTACCGATTTTAAATTCCTCGCCATCGGTTGCAATATGGCTTTTGAAATCAGTCACGGCATTAGGTCCATAAACGATTGTTGCACCCGTTTTTTCGGATAAATCAAGGTGTCCAGAAACGAAATCGGCGTGAAAATGCGTTTCAAATACGTATTTTATGCGGGCATTAGCCTGTGCTGCTTTTTTGATATAAGGTGTTACCTCGCGCAAAGGGTCAATAATTGCCACTTCGCCTTCCGATTCGATGTAATACGCGCCTTGTGCAAGGCAACCAGTATAAATTTGTTCTACTATCATTTTATGAAATTTTAAATTTTGAACAGTACTGTAACTTTTCCTCGTTTCGCGCAAAAAAGGGGGTGAAGTGGTTCATTTTCTTATTTGCAATCAAAGTGAGCAATAATATATAATGATTTTTTTTAAGTAATTAAAAACAAGTAAAATATTTCGGCTTTGTGGCAATTTTAGTGGTAACTCACGTTCGGGGAACTTTTAAATCTGTGCATACCCCATATCTTTTTTTAGGTCTTGAATCCGTAGGATTCATACGTTTGTAGAAGATGAATAGGGTAAAAATGTTCTCGAATCCGTAGGATTCGCACGTTAAAAGCACTATAATAAACGTGCGAATCCTACGGATTCGGGAGATTAACGATTATTTTGGGTGATTTATCTACAAATGTATGAATCCTACGGATTCAAAACTTATAGGGTATGCACAGCTTTTAAAGTTCCCCGAACGTCGGTTAGCCAAAACATTGCAGTTTGAAATTTGGAATCTGAAATCTACCTAAACATGAAAAAACACTTCTTTTACAATAATATACACCCCCATAACCAAGACAAACCACCCAAAAACGGGTTTTAGTTTTACGCCATCAATTCTTTTTGACAAGGCTGTGCCGATAAAAATGCCTATGATAGCTAAAGCACTGACCGAGCTAATCAATGTCCAATCAATTGTGGTTTCGCTGCTTTCGCCAAAAAAACCAATCAATGATTTAGCGGCAATAATGACTAAAGATGTACCTATTGCTTCTTTCATGGACAGTTTGGAGAGCACAACCAAAGCGGGAATGATTAAAAAGCCACCCCCAGCACCGACTAAACCCGTCAACGTGCCAACAACAGCACCTTCTAAGGTTATCAATGGATAATTGAAAACTTGCGGCGCGTCTGTTTCTTCAATATTAGTTTCACCTTTTTTTATCATGCTGTAAGACGCGGCAATCATCAAAATGGCAAATAATAAAAGCATCAATATACTTTTGGTTAAGACAAAATGACCGACAGTCATTATTTCTTTTGGAATAGCGGGGACGAGATAAGCGCGGGTTAAGAAAACTGCGACAATGGAAGGAATCCCAAAAACGAAAGCTGTTTTGACATTCACCAAACCACTTCTAAAATAGGAAACCGAACCAACGGCACTTGTAAGACCGACAATAAAAAGAGAGTACGCAGTTGCAGCAACCGCATCTACCGTAAACAGATAAACCAAAACAGGGACGGTCAAGATGCTGCCGCCGCCGCCAATTAAACCCAATGAAATGCCGATAAGAACCGATGAAAAATAACCAATATATATCATAAGAAAAATTTTATACTACAAAGGTGATGCTTTCGGACACACAAACTTGCTACTTTTGTTACATAAGAAAAATTTTATTCCTTCCTAATTGGATTTTATTGTCAGATTCTAACTGTTTGAGCAAGCGCGAGACCACAACGCGGGCTGTACCGAGTTCTTTTGCCAATTGCTCGTGCGTTACGTGGAGGGTTTTAGATTTGGTCAATTCGGTTTTTTTCTGGAGTAAATTCATCAATCGTTCATCTACTTTTTTGAAAGCAATGGCGTTGATAATGGTCAATAATTCCTCAAAACGCTTGTGGTACAAGCGGAAAATATAATCCAACCATTGCGGATGTTCTCTAATAAAAAGCGTTACTTTATCCATTGGAAGAAAGTAAATTTCGGCATTTTCTTCTACTTCTGCCTTGATTTTGCTCGTCTCGTTGTGAATACCACCGAGAAAAGACATAATGCAACTTTCACCCGTTTTAATATAATACAATAAAATTTCCCGTCCGTCCTCTTCCGTTCTGATGACGCGAATACTACCACTTGCCACAATCGGAATTGCACCGATTGAGGCATTTTCATTGATAATTATCTCACCCGCTTTGTAATTTTTGACAAGACTGTGGGCAAGTAGTTTTTCGCGGAGCGCGTAAGATGTTTTAAATTCTGTGATGGTATCGAAAATTGCCATTAAAAATAGATTTAGAAGTTTGGTAATTACTTAGCTTATTGCTCACTTCCCTCCCAAAAGAGGGGAATGTGGTTCGATGAATAACGCAAAGATAATATTACTCTACACTTTTGCGAGCGAAGAGCGTACAAGTAGGCGCGTTTTTATCACCGAATGAAAATTACAGAGTTATTGTTTTTTAAGCCGAATTATAGAACCTATATTCGCCTTTATTCTTTCTTATTACTTAGCCCATAGCTCGCTTCGTTCGCAAAAAAAGGGGAGAGTGGTTCGTTTTTTCGCGCAAAGCCCGAAAAACCAACCACTCTTCTTCCTCGCGCGAGCGAAGCGAGCGCGTGACTAAGTAATTAACCCAAGTTTTGTGGTATAAAAACGCGGAACTTTGCCGCGAGGAAATTCTAATGGAGCGAGCCGTTTTTTGTTAAAAATTTGGGCAAAGCCAAAATTTTTAAAAAAAAAAACGGCTCACTTCCTAAAAAAATCCCGGCGCCGCCGAAGGCGGCGCGTTTTGAGCAACTAGCACAAAACTTAGATTAATTACCTTTCTTAATTATAAAAAAATAATATGCCTTTAAATATTCCAGACCCGGGTTATAAACGTGTTGTCATTGTCGGCGGTGGTTTTGGCGGCTTGACGCTCGCCCAAAAATTGGCGAATTCTACTTACCAAGTGATTTTGTTGGATAAAAACAATTATCACCAATTTCAACCCCTTTTCTACCAAGTTGCTATGGCGGGTTTAGAGCCGTCGAGCATTGTTTTTCCGTTCCGAAAAGTGTTTCAAAAAGCAGAAAACGTCTTGTTTCGGGTAGCAGAAATGATGGACATTTTTCCTGCTGAAAAGTACATAGAAACGGATAAAGGGCGTTTGAAATACGATTATTTGGTCATTGGGGTAGGGGCAGATACCAATTTTTTTGGCAATCAACGTCTATTTGACAATGTGATTCCCATGAAATCGGTCAGTGAAGCCTTGTATCTACGCAATTCCATTTTGGAAGATTACGAAAAAGCATTGCTGACGAATGACATAAACGAACAAGAGGCGTTGATGGACGTGGTCATCGTGGGGGGCGGTCCGACGGGTGTAGAAATTGCGGGTTCGCTCGCCGAAATGCGCGAAAATATCTTGCCCAAAGAATACAAAGAACTCAATTATCGCCTCATGGACATTATTTTGGTGCAAGGCGGAGACCGCGTTTTGAATACAATGAGCGTACAAGCGAGCAAAGCGGCGGACGCTTTTTTGAAAAAATTGGGCGTTCGTATTATTTACGGCAATTATGTAACGGATTATGATGGCACAACGGTCACGATGAAAGACGGCTCAACTCTGTCTTCACGCAAAGTAATTTGGGCGGCGGGCATTGTCGGAAATCCTGTAAATGGCTTACCTGCCGAAGTCTTTGTGCGCGGTAAACGATTGAAAGTCAATGAGTTTTGTGCTGTCGAAGGTTTTGACAATATCTTCGCCATTGGCGACATCGCCTACATGACGGACAGCAAATATACTGAGGGACACCCTCAAGTGGCACAAGTAGCAATACAAATGGGCAAACGGTTGGGTGAGAACTTAATCGCGCTTTCGCAAGCCAAAAAACCTATGCCGTTTATGTACAAAGACTTGGGTTCAATGGCAACTATCGGGCGACACAAAGCAGTGGTGGACTTACCATTTTGGCGTTTTCAAGGGGCATTTGCGTGGTTTGTTTGGTTGGTGGTGCATTTGTTTTCCTTGATTGGCGTTAAAAATAAAGTATTTGTTTTCTTCAATTGGCTCTGGAGTTATATAACATTTGACCAGGCATTGAGGTTAATTATTAAACCTAAAATCAAAAAAAGAGTGGTTTAGAAGATTTCAAAGGATTTCAAATTTCGGTTTTTAGTCGTTTAAAACTCGGAAGTTGTGCCATTAAGCGAGTAATAATTGTAATTACTTAGTCGAGGGATGGGCATAACCTAAAAGCGTTTTTTGCATCACGCGCTCGCTTCGCTCGCGCGAGTGAGGAAATGTGGTTCGTTTTTTGGGCTTTGCCCAAAAAACGAACCACATTTCCTCACTCGCGCGAGCGAAGCGAGCGCGTGACTAAGTAATTACTAATAATTTGTATTTGTTGGCTTAAAGCGGGCAAATGCACCTACTTTAAGCCAATAATAATTTGTAATTGTTGGCTTAAAGTATGTATATTTGCCTATTTTAAGCCAGTAATAATTACTGGTAACTTCGAAAATCTCTTAAAATTGATAATAAATTTATTATATGAATGATAATATTTTTTTTGTTGGTAGAAGTGCGGAAATGTCAACGCTTCATTCCTTGTTAAATGTGAAGGGTGCTGACTTGGTTGCTATTATTGGTCGGCGACGCATTGGCAAAACGTATTTGGTGAAGAAGGCTTACAAAAATGGATTTACTTTTCACATTACAGGGATTAAAGATGTGGATAAGAAAACGATGATTAAAGCGTTTGTTTCCAAAATTGAGGAATTATCAGCGTCTAAGTTTCCACTGGCTGAACCCGACAATTGGTTAGATGTCTTCATATTATTAAAAAAATATTTAATTTCGACTAAAGGTAGGAAAAAAAAAGTTATATTTTTAGATGAATTTCCTTGGATGGACAGCCATAAATCGGGTTTTCTATCCGCATTTGAGTTTTTTTGGAACGATTGGGCGGTTGACCAAAACATAGTTGTTATCGTTTGCGGCTCAAGTACAACGTGGATGTTGAACAATGTGGTAAACAACAAAGCGGGTTTGCACAACCGTATCACCAAATACATCCGTTTAGAACCGTTTACGTTGAGGGAAACGCGAGAATTGCTGCACACAAGAGGCGTAAAATTGCCTGATTATGCCATAGCTCAGTTGTATATGGCTTTGGGTGGCGTACCGTATTACCTTAATGAAGTGGAGAGAGGCGAATCTGTGGTACAAAGTATAGACCGTATTCTATTTTCAGAGAAGAGTACGCTCAAAAATGAGTTTCAGAATTTGTATCGTGCTTTGTTCGACCAATACGAGAAATACGAATTGGTTGTGCGTGTCTTATCGGTAAAACAAAAAGGTTTGACCCGACAAGAAATCATTGAAGCCACTAAAATTAGTAATGGCGGCGGTCTGACTCGAATATTAACAGAACTGGAAGAATGTTCCTTTATTAAGTCGTCCCCCTCGTTTGGCAAGGAGAAAAAGGATTTAATCTACCGTTTGATAGACGAATACTCCTTGTTTTACTATCAATTTGCACCTCAAAAAATGCCCGCAGGTAGTTTTATACAAATTAACAATTCGCCTAAATACAAAGCATGGGCAGGTTTTGCTTTTGAATCATTGTGTATGAAACATGTTGCTCAAATCAAACAAGGATTGGGTATAAATGGTATTTTTTCAACTGAAAGTTCTTTTTATTTTAAAGGCAATGCCTCTGAATCGGGCTTTCAAATAGATATGCTCATTGACCGCAGCGATAATGCCATTAATTTGTGTGAAATGAAATTTTATGCAACACCTTTTGAGATAACTAAAAAAGAAGGTGAAAAACTCCATTTACGTCGAGAACTATTTCGCACCCAAACCCAAACACCAAAATATCTTATTAATACGCTCATCACAACTTTTGGCATTACAACCAATGGATACAGCGCAAGTAATATAGATAAAATTTTATCATTAGAGACGTTGTTTTTATAAAAAACTGTAATTACTTGAGGGATGGGCATAACCTAAAAGCGTTTTTTGCATCTCGCGCTCGCTTCGCTCGCGCGAGGAGGGAGTGTGGTTCGTTTTTCGGCGAAGCCGAAAACGAACCACGTCTCTCCCTTTGCGCGAGCGAAGCGAGCGCAAAACATCTGTTTTTAATCAAAAAACGATGTTTTTAGGTTATGCCCACTCCTCAATTACTTAGCCTATTGCTCTCCCGAAGCTATTCGGGATGTAAACAGACTTCGCTCGCAAAGAGTCATAAATTAAGGGCGTGAATTGTGCAAGCACATTTCACGCCCTTAATAATTTTCTATCCGCTTATTACATTTTTATAAACTTCACCATCGCCTTTCGTCCGTTTACTGCCGCAGGTTTTAGCCAATACACACCTTTTCCCAAGCGCGATACATCAAACTGTAATTGATTGTTACCGACTTTCAAATGTTGTGTTTGTTGTTCCAAAACTTGACCCAACACGTTGGATAGGTTAAACACCACATTGCCTTCTAATGGGCTGGTTACGTCCAGAGTAAGTGCATCGTAAGCAGGATTTGGGGCAAAACGGAGAATCTCAAACGCCGTATTTGTCAAATCTTGTGTCGGTGTGATTTGGGTAACTGTCACCACAAAACGACATTCTGCTTGGTTGCCTGCCGTATCGCGTGCCAAGTAGATGATGGTCGTTTTACCAATTGCCAAAGACTGACCGGGTTGGAAATTGCTCAATACCAACGGGGGATTGCTGCAATTATCGCGGGCGCTCGGCGTTGCCCAGTTAATGATGGTCGAGGTTTGCGAAGTCGCTACGTTGATGTTTGTTGGGCAGTTATTGAATATTGGGGCAATAGAGTCGCGTGAGCAAGGTCCAAGTGGACATGCTACGGGCGTTGGATTGGTCATCAAGAAGGCAAAACCGCCTTGTTTTCCATTTGCCAACGAAAACTGACCACTTGCACTCAGTAACCCTGGATTTTGACCACTCGCACCTGTACCAAATTGGAAGCCACCGTTGCGGCTGCTAATGCTAATTGGTGTGGTAGAATCGAACTGAACTGTACCCGTCATTGCACCCAAATACCGCCAATCAACGGGGCTGATGGCAATACTGTCTCGGTTACAATTTTCGTAATTTGGTGTTTTGAAGGCTGTTTTAGCAAAGGCGATGTCCACCAATACTGATTGCCAAGTGGTAGAACGGAAACGCCCTTTGAGTGAACCTGTACTGTCTGAATTGGTGACAAAAACTACGCTATCCGCTTTGAAATATTCCAAGCCGCAGGTACTACTCGGCGATTCTAGATACAAACCATAAGGCTGCCACAAACTGCTCGGACAGCCGCAAGCATTGGTTGTATTTTCTGCTATGTAGCTATTACAGCCCGTTTGTGGCGGTAAACGGAACACATTGACTGCAAAACTACACGTTGACGAATTACCCGCCGCATCAGTCGCTTTGTAAGATACGATCGTTACACCCACAGGGAACGATTGACCGCTTGTAAAATTGCTCGATACTGAGGGGGTTGCACAGTTATCATAAACTGAAGGCGGTGTCCAATTGGCAATAGCGGTGGCTTGCAAAGTACCCACATTGACTGTTGCAGGACAGGAGTTGAACACAGGTTTGGTCACGTCATTGACACACGGATTTGGCTCTGTAACACACCTTATGGGTTGAGGCGTGCCAAGCGTAAACGCAAAGCCACCTTTTTGTCCATTGCTCATAGTAAATAAGCTATTTACGCCCAGAATATTCCCATCTTGCCCATTTGCGCCTATGCCAACTTGGGTTAATGATGTGCCACTTGTTATATTGAAAATAGCCATCGTATCAAATTGAATCAAGCCGCGCATTGTGCCAAAATACCGCCAATTTGCGGCAATTGAGGCGGCACTATCTTGGTTGCAACCGTCAATTCTTGGTACGCGTGCTGTGGATTTTGCAAAAGTGACATTAACAAAAATCGGTTGCCAAGAAGGAGAACGAAACGTACCCCTCAGTGTTGCCGAGCTATCTTCGTTGATTTGGAAAGCCGCGTCATCGGCTTTAAAATAAATGAGATTACAACCATTAGCCGTTGGATTTTCAATGTAAAAACTGTAAGGTGCAAATTTAGATGCCGCACAACCGCAGAGATTTTGCGTATTGCCCACATTGTAACGGGTACAATTCAAATCCACCGTTTGATTGACATTCACTGAAAAACGACATTCTGAACGGTTGTTCACCGCATCAAGTGCTGTATAGACCACATAAGTTGTCCCTATTGGAAAAGTACTACCGCTTCTGAAATTGCTATTCAACTGAACCGCCGAGCAGTTGTCCATCGCTGTCGGTGCTGTCCATGTCGCAACTGCCGATGTTTGGCGGGTCATTAAGACAATATCCGCAGGACAATTAGTGAAAGAAGGGGGTACAACATCGTTTACACAATAATCAGGTGCGGGCAAACAAAGCGCGTTTTGAGGGTCGGTAAGGGTAAAACCAAAGCCCCCTTTTTGTCCATCGCTCGTGAGAAATTGACCACTTGCACCAAATACACCTATATTTTGACCATTGGCTGAGTTCCCGACTTGAAACAAACCATTGCGGCTTGCAACGAACATTGGTTGTCGGTTATCAAAACGAATTGTGCCAGACATATCGCCAAAATACCGCCATGCTGCCGCTATTGACACCGCACTATCGCGGTTGCAGTTCGCCAATTTCGGTTCGCGTGACGTGGTTTTTTTGAAGAAAATGTCCACGTAAATCGGATGCCAACTGGCGTTTCTGAATATGCCTTTTAGCCAAGCGGTACTGTCAGCATTGATTTGGAAAGTCACGCTATCGGCTTTGTAATAATCCAAACCACAGGCATTATTGGCTGACTCAAAGTAAATGCCGTAGGGCTTGTATTGCAAATCGGCACAACCGCCGCAGTTGTTATTGGTATTGTTGACCGTATATTTCAAACAGCCAGTTGGTGGTAAAACGTATTTAACTGTTACCGCAAAGCGACATTCAGCCGTATTATTTAGAGAATCTTTAGCTGTGTAAACAACGTTTGTTGTGCCAACTGGAAAAGTTTGACCACTCGTAAAATTACTCGTTATTGTAGTACTTGTACAATTATCCGTTGCCGCGATATTTGCCCAATTGACGACCGCCGTAGTTGTAGGCGATGTGACTGAAATATCGGCTGGACAGTTGTCAAATGTTGGTGGAATCATGTCCATCAAGCAGAAATTAGGTGTTGGCACGCACACGGCATTTTGTGGGTTGTAGAGTACAAAAGCCAAACCGCCCCGTTGTCCGTTGCTCATAATAAAATCACCACTTGCACCAAGCAAATTAGCATTTTGTCCATTGGCAGCCACACCCATTTGGAATAAACCATTTCGGCTACCTACACCAAGTGCGGCATTGTTACCAACTTTTATTGTGCCAATCATATTGCCAAAATACCGCCAGTTAGTTGCCAATGATGCCATGCTGTCACGGTTGCAATCCCTCAATTTAGGTAATTTTTGGGTTGTTTTATAGAAATAAATATCTACCACAAGTGGTGTCCAATCGCTTGACCGAAACGTACCTTTCAAGGTTGCGGTGCTGTCTGAATTGGTTTGAAATACAAGGCTATCAGCTTTGTAAAATTCTGAACCGCACGCATTTGTAGATTGTAAATAAAGACCATAAGGTTGGTATTGCGATTCTGTACAACCACAAATATTGTTGGTATTGTCAACCGTGTATTTGATACAACCCGTTGGCGGTAATACTTGTCTGACGGACACCATAAAACTACATTCAGCCGCGTTGTTGGCAGAATCACGCGCCGTATAAGTCACGATTGTTGTACCTAATCCGAATGATTGTCCGCTTGTGTGGGTGCTTGATACTGAGGGGGTGCTACAATTGTCCGTAGCAGTTGGTGCTGTCCAAGTAACGACTGCCGTTGTTGTGGGCGATGTTACCGAAATATTGGCAGGGCAGGAGCTTAGAACAGGTGCTGCTATGTCGTTAAAACAGAAATTAGTCAACGGTACACATGACACCGCTTGCGGATTCGATAAAGAAAAATTGAACCCACCTTGTTGTCCATTACTCAATTTGAATTGACCACTTGCGCCAAGTACGTCTGCGTTTTGCCCATTGGCAGACGTGCCAACTTGAAACAAACCATTTCTACCCGTTATGAAAGTTGTGGCATCTGTTCCCAATTTGAATGTACCCGACATACCCCCAAAATACCGCCATGTAGCTGCCAATGCTGCTGAACTATCGCGGTTGCACAATTCAAATTTAGGTAGTTTTTCCGTTGTTTTAGGAAAAACAATGTCCACTACGAGGGGTGTATAAGCGGCAGAAAAAGAGCGAAATACGCCTTTTAATGTAGCACTACTATCGGCATTGATGGTAAACCGCACTGAATCGGCTTTGAAAAATTCAGAGCCGCAAGCATTTAAAGATTCTAAATAAATGCCATAAGGTAAAAACTGCGATTCCGTGCAACCACAGATATTGTTGGTATTGTCAACCGTGTAGCGCACACAACGCGTTGGCGGAATGACTTGCTTGATGATGACATTGAAACGGCACTCAGTTTTATTGTTTGACGAATCTTTTGCGGTGTAAATAATGGTTGTTGTACCCACGCCAAAGGTTTGACCGCTTGGGAAATTGCTGGTTACTGAGGGGGGCGTACAGTTGTCATTTGCCGTCGGTGCTGTCCATGTTACAATTGCCGTGCTGGATTCAGTCGTAACAGAAATATCGGCGGGGCAGTTGTTGAGTGTGGGTGGTGTAACATCGTTTGCACACAAATTGGGTGGCGGCAGACATGACACCGTTTGCGGATTAGATAAACCAAAACCAAAACCACCTTGTTGACCCGTACTCAATGAAAATTGACCACTTGCGCCCAAAACACCCGCGTTTTGTCCATTGGCAGAGTTGCCCACTTGAAACAAACCGTTGCGGCTTGTCATGGCAATTGGCGCATCTGTACCTAATTTAAACGTGCCACTCATATCGCCAAAATACCGCCAAGTTGTGGCAACGGAAGCTGCCGAGTCACGGTTACACAATTCAAGTTTGGGCAGGCGTTGTGTCGTTTTTTGAAAGAAAATATCCACCACAAGCGGCGTATAAGCGGTTGTAAATGACCTAAATGTACCTTTTAAAGTGGCAGTACTGTCGGCATTAATGGTAAAAGAAACGCTATCTGCTTTGTAATATTCTACACCACAAGCATTTGGCGCATTGAGATAAATGCCATAAGGCAAAAACTGAGAGGCTGAACAGCCACAATAATTGTTCGTGTTATCAACTGTATATTTTACACAACCTGTTTGTGGTATCATTTGAGTCACCGTTACAGAGAAACGACATTCGCTTTGGTTGCGGAGTGAATCCTTAGCCGTGTAAATAACATTGGTTGTACCTACTGGAAAGGTCTGACCGCTTGTATGAGTGCTTGATACTGAGGGGGTACTGCAATTGTCTGATACACTTGGTGGAGTCCAAGTAGCTACGCTTGAATTGCCCGATGCTGTCAATGAGATATTTGTTGGGCAATTTGTAAACACGGGTGCTTCTGTATCCGTCAAGCATGGGTTGACAACTGCTGGGCAATTGACAGTTTGTGGGTCAGACAAAGTGAAGCCAAAGCCACCCACTTTGCCATTGCTGAGAGCGAATTGACCCGCCGCACCAAAGGACGCGGCGTTCTGCCCAGTTGCACCAACACCCATTTGGAATGTGCCATTTCTACTTGAAATGGTAACAATTGGGTCGTTATCAAATTTTAGTGTGCCACTCATTGAACCGAAGTACCGCCAAGCGTCGGCAATAGACAATAGACTATCGCGGTTACACAATTCGAGACGAGGTGTTTTAGTACGTGTTTTTGAGAAAGTCACATCAACGACGACAGGACGCCAGTCGGCGAAATTGCGAAACACACCTTTCAAATAGGCGGAACTGTCAGAACTCACCGTGAAGGTAACGGCGTCTGCTTTGAAATATTCTACACAGCCATTTGATGTTTCGATATACAATCCGTAGGGTGCGAAAAGAACATCTGTACAGCCACAAAAATTGTTGACATTACCAACATTGTAAGCAGTACAAGTATTTTGAGCAAAGCTCAAAAATGAAGTAAACGTTAAAAAAGAGAGCAAAAACCACTTTGATAAACGCAAGGGGGTGTAGTAGTTGAACATAGGGCAAGAAATCTGTTTAAAGGATTATCAATAAGTGCTAAAAGTATGTGACTATAAGTAAACGACGCATCAAAGCTACAATTCAAATTTGGTTTCCATGGTTGCATTAACATTCTATTAGCGTCTATTTGAGATTTATTTATACTTTGTTTTATCTAAAAAGTTACTTTAGGAACGTGAAATAAATAAAAGCGCGTTTTACGGGCTCTTTCTCGCTTCGCTCGAAAATCGCCTTCAGTGAGTTTTTTTTAGGGCGAGCGTGTATTATTGGCTTAAAAATCTTCGATTTTTAAGCCAAGAATACACGCTCGCCCTGATAGATTTTTTTCGCGAAGCGAAAATTAGGACGTTTCAAAACACGCTTTTTTTATTTCGCGTTACTTAAATTTTGAAACCATACACAAATCTAAAATACGCATTAAAAGGCACTTTTGCGCTCGCTTCGCTCGCGAAAAAGGAGGAGAGGTGGTTCATTTTTCGGGCAAAGCCCGAAAAATGAACCACATTTTCCCCCTCGCGCGAGCGAAGCGAGCGCGAAAACCAGCAGTTTAGTTTTTATGTATGGTTCCAAGACTTAAATAAAAAAAGCCAAACGATTTTAGTCGTATGGCATTAAAATGTTAAAAAATACTGAGAGGGTAAATTATCCATTATCCATTATCCATTATCCATTATTTTAAAAGTCTTTATTCAAATTATAAGGTACTAAATGGGTTTTAATTAAAACACCGTCATATTCTTTTGCTTCTTCAATAACCGTCACATTGGTCACTTCTGATTCTACAAAAACCAAGTAAATGGCTTCTTTTAAACTCAAACTTTTAGCATATTGAGCCAATTGTTGCTTACCTTTTCTAAATTTCACAATATCGCTATACACTTTGGCTTCGACGACAAATTCTTCATTGTTGACCGTGATAATTAAATCCGTTCGCCCGATGCCTGTATGCGCTTCGAGATATGTTTTGCCACCCACCATGTTTAAAAAAGCGTTTAAGTAAGTTTCAAAACTATATACCAAAGTCGCTTCTTTTAAATTGATATAATGCCCCTTTTTATTTTTTTCTTTAAAATAGCGAAATTTACGCCTCAAAGCATATTTTTTATAATCCATTATCACTTTATCAATGTTTATACCACCGTCTGACGTGTAATATTCATCAATATAGTACTACCAATCCGTTTGGCTTCGCCATTGGTGTAAGGATAAAAGGCTTTGTACAAACATTTACGATAAAGCGGCACTCTAAATGTAACAAAACCATCTTCATCGTAGGTAATTATTCCGTTAACAAATAACTCTTTAATTTCCTCTCTATAAATTTGAAACTCAATTTGTTCTTCATCAAACAATAGATTTTCCACAAAAGCACGGTGCTTTTCGCCTTTATTGATAATATTAGCAATATTTTTGTCCAATGAAAATCTTAAATAATTATTCTCAACTTTCAAATAATCGGTGTAATCAATCAGTGGTTTACCCACACAATTATTGACCAACTGCGCTGCAAAACCATTTACTAAACCTGGTTGATTGGCTGTTATGTCCGAAATTTTGTTTTTTACTGAGGGGTCAAATAATTGTCCTGTTTCGCGTTCGTGTTGGTTCAATAATTCTTGCGTTTCTTCATCTGTAAAATAAGGAATACTTAAATTATCAGCAATATTAAATGGGCTGGCATTGTCTTGAATGACACCCACGATATTGCTAACGCCAACTAAAATAACTGATTTCAAACCGTGTTCAGAGCGTGAATGATAAGCATTGCGAATATAATGTAGAAATGTCCCAAAATATTCTGAATTGATACCCTCTACTTCATCTACAATTAAAACACATTTTTCGTCTTTTAGGCTGTCTATTTGTTCAAAAACACCTTCAATATCGGGTTTATTAAACAAAATTCCCCACTGTTTGGTCAAGTGATTATTGAGGCGAAGGATAAAATTCTCCAACTTTCCTTGTTTATAATTCTCAAAATTGACATGACACACCTTATAGCCTTCTTGTTGAAGATGTTCAGCAAGAAAACGAAAATAGGTACTTTTCCCCGTTTGGCGCGGTGCCCAAATCGTGAAATAACGCTTATCATGCACTAATGCCTTACCTTTTTCTATCCATTCTAAGCGTGGTAATGTGTAATGTTCTTTGGGTATATTTGGACCTGATGTATTAAATTGACGCATTTTCTTTAATTTTGAGTGCAAAGATAATGAATTTCACCGTTTTTCGCCACTATTTTTCTTATCTCAATCGCTTTCAAAAAAACAGTTGTTTGACAATTTTAGTGGAGACATTAATCATTGCGCTCGCTTCGCTCGCGAAAGGAGGGGAAAGTGGTTCATTTTTCGGGCTTTGCCCGAAAAATGAACCACCTTCTCGCGCGAGCGAAGCGAGCGCGAGAAGCATTGTAAAAAGTAGCGATTATTTATGACGACCTACTTATTTTGTTAAAGAATTTATGATTTGCTCGGCGTGATTTTTAGTATTTACTTTATCAAAAATTTGTTCAATTATGCCATTTTCGTCAATCAAAAAAGTGGTTCTTAAAACGCCGTTGAATGTGCGTCCCATAAATTTTTTTAATCCCCAAACTCCAAAGGCTTGCATGAGTTCCATGTTTTCATCAGCAACTAATGAGAAAGGGAAGTCAAATTTTTTGATAAAATTTTGATGTTTTTTCTGAGAGTCGGGGCTGACACCGAGCATCTCAATACCTCTTGCTTTGAGTTCTGCGTAGTGATCCCGTAAACTACAAGCTGCTGCCGTGCAAGCAGGCGTGTTGTCGGCAGGATAGAAGAAAATGGCAAGTTTCTTGCCTCTAAAGTCTGATAATCCGACTGTTTTACCGTACTCATCGAGTGCAGCGAAGTCAGGGGCAGGGTCGCCTACTTTTAAGTGTCGCGCTTGTGGTTCTGACGAGTCGTTGGTAAAGAACGATTCGATGGATTTATAAACTGCTGTATTCATAAAACTCAAACAACATACTGAGGGTATTGTTGTATGATTGGTGAATAGTTTAGAATTTTATATCTACCCTAATTATGGTTTAAAATACATTTTAAAATAAATAAAGCGTTTTAAGATGTATATGATTAATAAAAGTTCAATAAATAACCTTAAAAAAAATGAAATTACCGAACGAAAAGCCAATCTTTGCGTATTAGTATGGTGATTGCAAACCGAATGAACGTAGCATGTAAGCTTTGCTGCGAAATCCTACACTAAAGTTAAAAATAATTTTCCAACAAACTTAAAAACCTACGCTATGTATTCCATGAAGTCAATACTTCTGAATCAGACGGTGCGAAATTTCGCAAGTGTTTTTACAATTTTTATTCTCTCCGTTGTGGCGATGACGAGCGCAAGCGCACAGTTTTCGGTGTCAGTAGCTAAAACCGACCCTACTTGTGCAGGCTATACAAATGGCTCGGCAGTGGCTAACCCAACAGGCGGTGTAGCACCTTACAGGTATAATTGGAGTACAGGCGCAACAACTAACTCGATTTCGGGTGTTGGTGCTGGCAACTACTCAGTAACTGTAACAGGCGCAAATAATGCCACAGCAGTTGGCTCAACAACTATCACGGCTGCAACAGCTATTAATGTAAACTTCAGTTTTTCAAGTATTTGTTCTGGTGGTGCAGTAACGGCTAACGTTACAGGCGGTACTGGACCTTATACAATCAACTGGGGTGGTGGTCGTGTTGGTGCGACTCAATCGGGCTTGGCGGCTGGTGGTTACAACGTCGTTGTCACAGACAGCAAAGGTTGTTCTGTCAACAAATTTGTCAATGTTCCAGTACCTTTCACAGCAGGTATTCGCATTGGCGAATTGCTCTGTTTTGGTGATTGCGACGCAGGAATTGATGCCCTTCCACAAGGTGGTGTAGCTCCTTTCACTTACCGTTGGAACACGGGTGCTACAACGGCGGCTATTATTGGTCTCCCTTCTGGTACGTACAGTGTGACTATCACTGACGCAAATGGCTGTACAGGTACTGCAACAGGTACTGTGACAAATCCGCCTTCTGTTACTTTGAACACAACGACAGTTGCGCCAGGTTGCGGAACGGGCGGTTCGAGTAGTGGTTCGGCGACTGTTTCGGCAGTAGGTGGTCGTCCGCCATTTACTTACCGTTGGAGCAACGGTCAAACGAGTGCTACGGCAACAGGTTTGGCGGTTGGTACTTATTTCGTTACAGCTACAGATGCTAAAGGTTGTAATAAGACAGCTTCTGTTACTTTGACATCAAGTGCTGGTTTCACGCTTAGTGCAACAGGTGCTAACGCATCTTGCGGTAGTTCAAACGGTAGTGCAGCAGCCAGCATAACAGGTGGTACTGCGCCTTTCCGTTACACTTGGAGTACAGGTGCAACAACACAAACTATCAGCAATTTGGGTGCAGGTAGCTATACTGTAACAGTTAGCGATGCGTCGGGTTGTTCGTCAGTAGCTACGGCTACGGTCAATGCAGTTGGTAGCTTGGCGATTAGCCTCACAAGTACCAATGCCGCTTGTGGTATTGCAAATGGTAGTGTTACAGCAACCGCTACAAGTGGTACTGCGCCTTTCCGCTACGCATGGAGCAATGGTGCAACAACACAAACAATCGGTGTGTTAGGTGCTGGTACTTACACAGTAACTGTAACAGATGCAAGCGGTTGTACAGCAACAGGTTCAAGAACAATCACTCAAACAACTTCATTTGATGTAAACTTAGACGCAAGAAATGTCGCTTGTAATGGTGGCACAGATGGACAAATCTCTGCAATGGTCATGGGGGGGTCTGCCCCTTATACATATCGTTGGAGCAATGGTTCAACAATAGCGGTCATCGCCAACTTAGGTGCTAATAGCTACTCCCTTACGGTGACAGATGCAAGTGGTTGCACAGCTATCAAATCAGCGACAATCACACAACCTTCGGCAGTAACAGCTACGGCTACTTCAACAGCATCAAGCTGCGGTGCTACTAATGGCTCTGCAACTGTTGTCGCAGGTGGTGGTACAGCTCCTTACACGTATGCTTGGACAAATGGCGGCTCAACGGCTACTATTTCAAATCTTGGTGCAGGTACTTATACTGTATCTGTAACGGATTCAAAAGCGTGTCGTACAACGCGGTCAGTAACAATCTCATCGTCAACAAATTTAGATGCAGCGGCAAGCGTAACAAATGTTAGATGTAATGGCGCAAACAGTGGTGCTATTGCTTTGACTGTTACAGGTGCTACTGGTGCGATTTCGTACTCTTGGAGCAACGGTGCAACAACAGCAACACTCGCTAACCTCACGGCAGGTACGTACAGTGTAACAGTAAACGACTCACGCAACTGTTCGGTTGTTAAGCAATTTAGTGTAACACAACCTTCGGCATTTACAACAAGTGTTTCTGGTACAATGTCATCTTGCGGTTCGAGCAATGGTACTTTAACAGCAACAACTACGGGTGGTACTGCGCCTTTCCGCTATGCGTGGAGCAATGGTGCAACTACGGCATCTATCTCTGGCTTGGTGGCTGGTACTTATACTGTCGTAACTACTGATGCTAATGGCTGCACTTCTACTGGCAGTATGGTAATCACAAGGTCAACAGCTATCACAGTAGCAACTTCTGTTGTGGCTGTTCGTTGCAATGGTGCAGCTACGGGTTCTGCAACTGCAACCGTAACTGGTGGCGCACAACCATACAGATATGCTTGGAGTAACGGTGGTACGACGGCAACTATCTCAAATGTGGCAGCAGCGACTTACGCTGTAACTGTAACAGATGCAGTTGGTTGTACGAGTACACAAATTGCAACGATAACACAACCTACGGCGATTTCAATGTTTGTTGACGCAGTTGACGCGGTTTGTACAAACGGTACGGGTAGAATCACAAACACTGTTTCGGGTGGTACAGCTCCTTATTCTTATGCTTGGAATACAGGTGCAACAACGCCGTCTTTGACTAATCTTTCGGGTGGTACTTATACATTTACGGTAACAGACGCTTCGGGTTGTACAAGAGTATCAACAACAGTTATCACCTATATTGCGCCACCAACAGTCAATCTTACGGCAACAAACATCAGTTGCAATGGAGGTAATACTGGTGGCGTTGCAGCAGTTGTAACAGGTGGTACAGCACCATTTAGTTATGCTTGGAGCAACAACGCAACAAATGCCTCCATCTCTGGTTTATCAATTGGGGCTTACACGGTGACTGTTACAGATTCTAAAGGTTGTACAGCAACACGTACAATAAGTGTAACACAAGCAGCAGCTTTGGTTATCACGCCTACGGTTGTGAGTGCAACGTGCTTACCTGTTGGTAGCATCGCTATTGCTGCAACTGGTGGTTCTGGTTCTTACACTTATCTATGGTCAAATGGTATGACAACTGCCACTATCTCAAACTTGGCAGGTGGCAACTATACAGTAACAGTTACAGATGGTAGCGGTTGTAGAAACAGCTTGACTGTAAATGTGCCTGCGGTTACATCAAATCTTTCAAGCACAATTGCTTTAACTAAAAGCGTTTCTTATCAAGGTGCGAGTGATGGCGAAGCCACAGTTACGGCTGTAAATGGTCGTGCGCCTTATACTTACCGTTGGTCAAATGGTAGCACTTTGGCAACAACAACAGGCTTGAAAGCAGGTACTTATACGGTAACAATCACAGATGCTAACGGTTGTACAACAACAAACAGTATTACAGTAACAGAGCCTGTTTGTGTACAATTGACTTCGGCTGGTACAATTACGGGTAATCAAACTTTCTGCAATCCATCAGAATTGACGGGCATTACTGAACTGACTGCTGTTGCAGGTGGTACAGGTGCAGTTGAATATCTGTGGATGTGGTCTGATTTTACGGCTGATTTTAGCGTAGGCGGTTGGAATACAATTGTCGGCGCAACAGGCAAAGACCTTCCTGCTAACTTATTGCCAAATATGGTGCGTGCAACAAACTTTATTCGTTGTGTACGCCGTGCAGGTTGTGATTTGTATCTTGAAGGTAATACGGTTACTAAAACGCCAATGGTGGCTTTTTCTTTCCAAGTTGAACGTTATCCTTGCTTGAACCGTCCTAATGTATTTACGGCGGCTGACAATGGTACTGGTGCAACCTACCAATGGACTTTCACTGGTGCAAACGTTACTTTTGCAACAACAAGAGTAGCGAATGTCACATTCACGTCTTTGGGTGCTAAGAGTGTGACTTTGAGCATCAGTAAAGGTGGTTGTGTGGTGACAAGAAATGTTCCGATTGATGTGGTCAACTGCTTGGCAGATTATGGCAATATATTCGCATTTAGCGTAAGCACAACGGGCAGCAATGGTGTGAAATTGAACTGGGCAACAACTGACGAGAAGAAAGCAAGCAAGTACATGGTTGAGAAATCAATTGATAACGTTAACTTCTCATTGATTGGTACAGTAGCTTCGCAAAACTTGCCAAGCAACCTTTACAACTTCTCTGACCCACAACCAAAACAAGGTCGTGCGTTCTACCGTATTCACCAAATGAATATGCAAGATGTGGACGTAAATATGTCAAAAACAGAGCGTGTTGTTGTTGCTGAACAAGGTCAATCACTTGTCTCTTATCCTAATCCTGCTGGCGCAAACTTATTTGTGGAGGTAGTGGACATGGACAATACTGAGGGGACTATTGACATCTATTCAGAAACGGGTGCTTTGGTAAAGACGCAGAGATTTACTGCCAACCAAGTACGTTACGAAGTTGATACACATAATCTTGGAAGAGGTAATTATATCGTTAAAGTGCGTAGAGCAGATGGTACAGTTACAACAACTAAGTTTAGTAAGTTTTAAATAACATTACTGTACGCTTTTGCTTGCTTTGTTCGCAAAAAAAGGGTATGGTGAGATATTATTAGAATAAAAAAAAGCGGCTGCTCATGGTAAACATGAGTAGCCGCTTCTGTTGTGGATAAGGCTCAATTAGGGTTTCAAGTTGCTGACATCTTCTTTTAGACTAAAAGCGGCGTAGCTGCTCAATCTTGGTAACTCAATAATCGAATAACTTGGTTTACAACGCGGTATAACCGCAAAACAAGCCAAATTTAAGGGCTACGCCCCAATGAAAATACTATTTCGTTGGTAATATTACCGATATTTGGCAGCTACGCCGCCTAAATGTGCCATAGGGTCATTGTTTACACAATCGCTCCACGTCTTTCATAAACCTATCCACATCTTCCGTATCCGTGCCGTCACAAAATGACCGAACCCGACCTTTTTTATCCACCAGAATCAATCTTCCCGAATGGTCAAACCCGCCAGGTGATTTTGGGTCTTCTTTGGCGATGCTGAAATAGTTGTCAGCAATACTGTAAATAGAATCTCGTTCGCTGGTAACAAAATGCCATTTAGGAGCTGAAACGCCTAATTTATCGGCATAATCACGCAATCTGCCCACTGAATCCCGTTTGGGGTCAATAGTGTGGGACAATAAACCCACCGAACTTGAATCCTTGAAATGGTCATAAACCCGCAACATTTGCGCTGTTACTTTAGGACAAATAGTGGGGCAATGCGTGAAAAAGAAGTCCACAACATATATTTTGTTGTCAAAATTGGCATTTTTAATTGTGTCTCCATTCTGATTGACAAAGGCAAAATGCGGAATTGTAGGGTAAATAGTGTCCCCTTTTTCTGTAATGCCCAATCGTTCGCCTATGATGGGTAAGGGCGTATTAGCCGTTTCTTCCTTTGTAGAACACGCTGAGGTGGCTAAACTAATTAAAATGCTTAGACTGATAGATAGTTTTGAAGATGTCATTACTTTTTTTGGTAACTACTTAGTCTATTGCTCGCTTCGTTCGCAAATGAGTCATTTGCGAGCGAAGCGAGCAATAGTTTTTTAAAAAATGTAATTGAGGGATGGGCATAACCTAAAAGCGTTTTTTGCATCTCGCGCTCGCTTCGCTCGCGCGAGGGAGGGGAATGTGGCTCGTTTTTCGGCTTCGCCGAAAAACGAGCCACGTCTCTTCCCTTTTCCGCGAGCGAAGCGCGCGCAAAACATCTGTTTTAATCAAGAAACGATGTTCTTAGGTTATGCCCGCTCCTCAAAAATGTAATTACTTAGCCCATAGCTCGCTTCGCTTACCAAAAAGGGGAGTGTGGTTCGTTTTTCGGGCTTTGCCCGAAAAACGAACCACATTTTCTCACCCGCGCGAGCGAAGCGGGCGCGTGACTAAGTAATTACAAAAAATTATTTATTTTTCACTCGAATTAGAAAAATTAGTCGAATCTTTTGCCACTTGTGGCATTTTATTTAAAAAACCATTTGCTATGGCAATACTCATATAGATATCATCGCTCAACAATTTTACACTGTCGCGTTGCCCTGTAAGGTATTTAACCATTTCATCGTGTGTAATATCTGGATTAGGATATTTATAATTGCCCATCCAATCGTTCATATTGTCTTCCATTTTGGCAAGAAGCAAAATGGTATTGATGAGTGAATCCTTCATTTCGGCATTATCTTCCGATACCATGTCTTTGTAAGTCCCCAATTGCCGTTTCAGCCGATTGATGTCACCCATCTTGGGCATAATGTCATCATGTATAACCATAATGTCTTGATTAAGTTTAGTTTCACTTTCTTTATTGGCGTCTTTGCAGCCAAGCGTGAAAAAGAAGAGCGCACAGACTAAGCATGTGCAGAAGTTTTTTATAGTGAGATAAGCCATATTGTACAGCATAAGCATTGTTAAAATTGAAAAAATTAAACTAAAAATTGTGAAGGCAAATGTACAACGTAGCTTAAAAATTAGAGACTTTCCTATTTTAAAAATCAGAAAATTAACTAATAATTAGGAAATCTCTTTTTTTATGCTAATATTTGTAGCCTAATTAGGGTAGTAAACAAAGTTTTAAAAACATGGTAATGCCTTAGTCACGCACTCGCTTCGCTCGCAAGAGGGAGGGAGGTGGTTCATTTTTCGAGCAAAGCCCGAAAAATGAACCACATTCTACTTTTTTGAGAGCGAAGCGAGCAATAGGCTAAGTAATTACATTTTTTTACATATTCGTCGAGTTTTTTTTCCAAAAAACACCCCCTCAGTATATTGGGCTGTTTTTTGGAAAAAAATTAATTTTAAACCGTAGATTTTACAATGTTGTGCATGGTTTTTGTACTATTTTGATTTTGCGCCATTCGATTTTGCAAAAACTTAGAAGCTGTTTTAAAACCTTTTTTGAGGTTAGTTTGCGCATATATTTTTATTTCAGAAATTTTATTTTGAAAGTAATAATGGTTTTATTTCTTTTAAAATTAAGTTTTTCAAATGAAAATAGATGCGTGAAATAATCCATAAAAGGTTTTAAAACAGCTTCTTAGATGTCAATTCATTGCATTTTGAAATTTGGAATCTGAAAGTTGAAATCTTCCGTATGTACTCTTCATAAAATTCGCCTCCCATAAATTAGTTTTAAGACCTTTGATGCTAAAATTGGATAATGACCAATTTAACGAGCAATAACCAGCAATTTACAAGCAACTTATGATTCGCAAACAACGCATTTTTTTCCTACTATGGGTACTTCTATCAGGACTGTTGCCGCAGCAATTGTCTGGGCAGTCTGACGTAGATATTGATTCCTTACAATTGGTGTTGACAGACCAAATTCAACACGGAAATTGGCGTGCTTTACGGGATATGGCAACTTTTTTAGACAAACCTGATTATGCTAACCGCACACGCGGTGTGCTACTTCACCATACTTTTTTTACGCCTTCCGAACTTGATGTAGCTCATGCCACACGCGAGCAATGCCTGTCTTTTTTATACGATAAACGAAACCAATTAAAATTTAGTGATGTTTTAAAGGCATTTTACCTAACGCCTATTGAAAATCAGACAGCTACAATCAATCTAAAACGCTCAGAGACAACAGAAACGAACCCCTCAGTATATTTCCGTATTTTGACAAATCAATTCGATTCTTTAGTAAGTAAAAAACAAGAAACATATCACTGTCAAAAACTAATAAAAAAAATTGCTGCATTAGAAACACCCGAATCTTACGATTGGTTGCGCCGTACTTTGACTTTATTACCTTTTGGAAAAAATGCGATTGAAACCAATCTTGCCTTGTGCGAAGCATTGGCAAATGAGCCATCGGCTGAAAATCTGAAAGCAGTTTTGACGGCAATGGAACAGGGTTTTGTGCCAGAATCCCTGCTGAGTGTGGTCTGTTTGCAATTGACAAACTACACCACTTCGCCACGTCATGCGCGTTTTTTACTCGATTCATTGGGGTCAAGCGAATTGTTGAGAACAGCGGGTTATGAGCGCATGTATGACACGCGTCTCAATTTTTTTTACGAAAAAGTTGATTATTTTGCAAAAATATTTCTGCAAGATGAAGCACCCGAATGGCTGCAAAACAGTGCACGATTTGATATGTTAAGTACAAGGACGCCGCGTTTGTTGTTCTATTTGGCGGCTCAGATGTATTTAAAGCCAGAGCAAACCGCTTATTATGTTCATTATTTAAACCGATTAACAAAGGTTGATTGTAGAAACGCGATGTCGTCTCACCTCTCCTCCTCAGACGCGACGTCAGACGCGATACATCGCATCTCTACCATTGAAAAACAAAAAGATATTCTTCGTTGGTGGGCAAGTCACGCCGAAGATTTTGAATGGGATGAAAGTGAACACCGTTTTGTTAGCAAAGCCGAAGCAACAGCAAGAGCAGAAGAATTAGAACGACAAGTGCGTCGCCTTGGGTCATCAAATGACTCAGTCGCGTTTGCCGCGTTTGTCCACCTTACTGAAGGAGATCCGCCGACAGTTGTGGCAATGGTTGAACGTTTTAGACCTATTTTGAGGGCTTACAACGCGCATCTGCCCCCTCTCAATTACACATATTTGGAACAAATGACCGCCCTTTCGGCTTATTGCCGCAAGCATGGTTTTTCACTTAGATTACCGCCTCATCTGACCATTTTAATGGATTCACTGCGGCAGATCATTTCTGAACAAAAGCGGTATAAAATTGAAAATCAAATACTTGAACAGATAAATATTACGAATATTTCTGCCATTGAGTTTTATGGACTATTGTATTCAGTCAATGTGGACTGGGGCTTCTCAATTGGTCGTATTATTGATATTTTTTATTCAAAAAATTGGAAACAAGTCATTGACAACGACGCCCAATTGCGCTTGTATTTGAAGAAATCAGCTTTGTTTAAAAATATTGGCGTGGCAGGTGTGAGCAGTATGTACGATAAAAAGTTTGACCGTAGAGACGAATATGTGCGTTTGCGGCTTACTCATATTGCGCGTTCTGAAAGTGATGGAGATATTCAAGACAATGTGCAAGATTGGCGCACAACTGCTTCCCTTGCCCAAAAGGTGGAAGATAGTGGGAGAGTTGTGGGAAATACTTATGATGAAGCATCAAGTGATGAGAGTATAGAATCGCGTTTGCGGCGTTTGCAAGTAGATGGGACGTTTTCTATTGCTGATTTGAACGCTATTGTAGCTGCCTCCAAATTTTCAGAAGCGCACAGACCTTTGGTTATCAAATTATTGAAAAAAATTAGCCCCCTCAGTACAATTCGCAGTTTTAAACTTAAAAATTGGTTTAAAGTCAGCCGCGACCTCGTTGCATTTGCCGATTTAGAAATTGGGGCAAAAGATTTAGATGACGTTATTCGGGTGTTTGAAATAGATGATGATGCGGCAATTTGGGCATTTATTGAGGCACAAACGGCGGTCTATTCTCTTGCAGAAAAAGCGACGTTTTGGAACGCCATGTTTAAAGTATCTTGGTTCAACAATGTTTTATACGATAATTTATTGAAGCCTGCGCGAAGAGATTCGGTGCTGGGTGTACTCCGTAAATACTTGACACCTACCGATGAGGTTTTATCCGAATTTGAGGAACAAATGACTTTGGTACATATTGCTGAGTTGGAAAATATGGGCAAGACCCTGACAGAAAAATTAGAGGCAACACTCGCCCTTGACGCGCCCGATGTGATGAAAATGGCAGTTCAATCCGCTATTTTGGCACGTTTGAATTATGCCGATATTGGGACTGCGGTTCGGTATGCTTATCGTTACACCCGACAAGAAGAAGGGAGTTCATTGATGTCGTTTTTAACAACGGATTTTGGGCTACCATTTTTTGCCTACACAAAAGAAGAATGGGCGCAGTTTATTGAAAATCATGCAATTATGTCCAAAATGGATTTTTATATTTTTTATTTGAAAAGATTTGGTGTAGTATTTCAAACGGCAGATGGCAAACTGGATTACGCAAAAATCTACGAAATCCTACGCTTCGATGCTGTTCAACCCTTTACAACAGGTGGTGCGCCACGCAATTTTTTTACATTCGGCATCATCAAATTATTAGAATTTGAATTCAAAACGACATTGGGTTTTCACGAAAAACTCAATGAAAACCAATTTTTCTACATTAACACTACTACAAAAAGAGCAGTAGAATGGCGTACTTTTCTGATAACAAACAAATTGGTTAGCGTAAATTCTGATGGGGCAATTGGGTTTAATGAAAATTAAATCATAACTTTGTGTAACTGTTTGCCATACGCTCGCTTCGCTCGCGCAGAAAGGAGGAATGTGATTCATTTTTCGGCTTTGCCGAAAAATGAACCACCTCTTCTCCTTTTACGCGAGCGAAGCGAGCGCAAAAATGCCTTTTAATGCGTATTTTGAATTTATGTATGGTTTCAAACATTTCTTGAACATTTTACGTGCGAATCCTAACGAATTCGGTAAAAATTGCCTGTTTTATTTTTCTATAAACGCGTAAATCCTGACGGATTTATTAGAGCAACTTGAAACCCTAATTGAGCCAAAAAAACAAAAATGGATAATTTAACAAGCAGTTTCAAAGAATTAGGTTTGGTCTTAGTAACCGTTCCCGTTTATACTATTTTAATTCTTTTGGAACTCTATTTTAGCAATCAGCAACGTCGTGAGAAACCGATGTACTCGTTTCGGGACAGTGTAACCAATCTCTACCTCACCCTTAGCCAAATGGCAATTGACGTGGCTACACGTTGGGTACCAACTTATTTAGCCTTTGATTGGTGCTACAATCACCATTTTTTTAAAATAGAAAACCCTATCTGGTACTGGTTTTGGTTGCTCGTTTTACAAGATTTTTTCTTTTATTGGATACACCGAACGGAGCATTCTTCGCGCTTTTTTTGGGCAGTACACGCCACGCATCATTCATCAGAATATTTTAATTTGTCGGTTGGTTTTCGTTCATCGGTTTTAGAGCCACTTTATCGCTTTATCTTTTATTTGCCTTTGCCTTTCTTGGGTTTTGATGCCAAAGACATCATGTTATCGTTCTCAATTACCCAAATCTACGGGCTTTTGGTGCATACACAATACATCAAGCGTATTCCCGTTTTTGAATTGATTTTCGTTACGCCTGCGCATCACCGCGTGCATCATGGCAGCAACGTACAGTATTTGGATAGAAATATGGGCATGTTTTTAATTATTTGGGACAAAATGTTCGGCACATACCAAGCGGAATTGGCGGATATAAAAATCAATTATGGTTTGGTGGATAAAAGCAAAAATCTGAAAGGACCTGTTCGCGTTATTTTTCACGAATACATAGATATTTGGAAAGATTTTTTTCACACGCACAAAACACTACCCCTCAGTGTACGGCTCAAATATGTGTTTGCCCCGCCAGGTTGGAGTCACGACGGCAGCACCAAAACATCGAAACAATTGAGAGAAGAAATTAATTGGAAATGATTTTTTTGGGAGTTGAACCAAATTCAGTAGTCAAAACTAAATAAATACCGACCTGTGGCATACTGGCTCTTTTGGGCTTCGCTCAAAAATCGCCCTTTGAAAGAATTTATCGGGGCGAGCGTGTTTTTCAATCAGAAAAATCGAAGATTTTTCTGATTGAAAAACACGCTCGCCCCTAAGAAACACACTCTGGCGATTTTCGAGCGAAGCGAGAAAGAGCCAGTAACTAATCTAAGTTTTATGGTATTAAAACGCGGCTTCGCCGCGAGAAAAATCTAATGGAGCGAGCCGTTTTTTTGCTAAAAATTTGGGCAAAGCCCAAATTTTTAGCAAAAAAAACGGCTCGCTCCGAAAAAATCCCCGCGCCGCCGAAGGCGGCGCGTTTTGAGGCACTACCACAAAACTTAGGTTAATTATCAAACAATTTTGCTCACGCACCGATGAAAAATAAAGTTTTTATATTCATAGCAGCATTAGTTGTCAGGCTGATTTATTGTTTTGCAATACCTAATACCGTTAGATTAGATGAACAACGGTATGATATTTTAAGTGACCAAATCATTCAGGGTAATTATGATTTAGATGTTATTTGTTTTATTTGCGCGCCATTTATCCCGTATTTTTTAGCTTTTATAAAATTAATTTCGTTCAATTATTGGCAAGAAATAATTTTTGTTTTACAATGTCTTTTAAGTGCCTATTTGAAACCATACATAAATTCAAAATACGCATTAAAAGGCATTTTTGCGCTCGCTTCGCTCGCGTAAAAGGAGGAGAGGTGGTTCATTTTTCGGGCAAAGCCCGAAAAACGAACCACATTCCCCTCTTCGCGCGAGCGAAGCGAGCGCGAAAACCAGCAGTTTAGATTTTATGTATGGTTTCAAAAAGTGCCTATACATGTATTTTTGTTTATAAATTAACAGATTTATTATTTAAAAATAAACAAATTGCCACAATTGCAGCTTGGCTATATTGTTTTTATCCCATGACATTTTACTATATAAAAAATATTGGTCAAGAAACGGCATTTCAAAGTTTTTTAATTATTAGTATTTATTTTTTGGCTCAATTAGGGTTTCAAGTTGCTGACATCTACTTTTAGACTAAAAGCGGCGTAGCTGCTCAATCTTGGTAACTCAATAATCGAATAACTTGGTTTACAACGCGGTATAACCGCTAAAGAAGTCAAATTTAAGGGCTACGCCCCAATGAAAATACTATTTCGTTGGTAATATTACCGATATTTGGCAGCTACGCCGCCTTTAAGAAATTTAAAATTGGCAGCAACTTGAAACCCTAATAGAGCCGAGTTTTATTCTATTTTGGTCGCCTTTTATTGTGTTTTTTATTTTCAGAATAAAAGAATTTACTATTCAAGAAAAAATAAAAAGTGCCTTAATATTTGGTAGCTTATGTCTTATAAGTACCTTACCTTTTGGTTTATACAATTTGCAAAAACACCAAGTTTATACTTTTTCAAGCGATGGTTTAGCGTGTTATTTTTGGTTTGGCAATAGCGAATTTGCTTTTCAACGCGAATGTTTAGGGAAGCGTTATATTGTCAATAAATCGGGGAGTGTACAGGATACAGCGATGTTGTTGTATAATTGGACACCACCGAATGTGACGATAGAAAATTTTAAAAATGCCTTAACCTATTTTCCTTCCGAACAGGGCAGACAGGCGATTTTTAAACGCAATGCTTACACTTGGATTCAACAAAATCCCAATCGGTTTATACAATTGAAAGTGGAGAGTTTTTTTCATTTTTTTATGTGGGGATTAAATTTTAAAATACACCCCCTCAGTATTTCTCTAATAAGTGTAATTATTTTCGCACCTTTGTACGTCTTAGGGTATTTTGGAATTTTTCATGCCGTTAAAAACGATTTGGGCAAACATTATTTGATGATGGGGTTAATGATAACGATGCTTATTTTTGCAATAATCTTTAGCTTCGACCCAAGATTTAGAAGAATCACTCTCGAACCTTTTTACATCATTTACGCCGCTTTTGCGGTATATAAGATTAAAGGTAAATACTTAGACAGCCACTAATTAACACTAATTTTTCTGTAAATACTTAGCCACGCGCTCGCTTTGCTCGCGTAAAAAGAGAAGAGGTGTTTCATTTTTCGGGCAAAGACCGAAAAATGAAACACATTTTCCCTTTTTGCGAACGAAGTAAGCAATAGAGTACAGTAATATTTTATAGTATTATTAAAATTTCGTAAACTAAAATGGGCAAAATAATCGCCATTGCGAACCAAAAAGGAGGTGTTGGAAAAACCACAACCGCCATTAATTTAGCCGCTTGTTTGGCAGTTTTAGAAAAAAAAGTATTGTTGATTGACTGTGACCCGCAAGCAAATGCCTCGTCGGGTGTCAACGTTTTTGCTGATGATGAAACTTACACCATTTACGATTGTATGGTCAATGATGCCGACCCACATGATGCAATCCAAGAAACACAAACGCCTAATCTCTATCTCATGCCCTCGTCAATTGACCTCGTAGGCGCGGAATTAGAGCTTATCGGACGCGAAAAAAGGGAGTTTATACTGAGGGGGGTGCTTGAACAATTGCGTGACGAATACGATTATATTTTTATAGATTGTTTGCCTTCACTCGGTCTTGTAACAGTTAACGCGTTGACGGCGGCGGATTCGGTATTGATTCCTGTTCAGTGTGAAATTTTCTCGTTGGAAGGATTGGCAAAACTGAAAAATACAGTCAATCTGGTCAAAAAAGCATTGAATCCTAAATTGGAAATCGAAGGTTTGTTGCTGTCTATGTATGACCCGCGTTTGCGACTTGCCAATTTGGTCGTTGACCAAGTGCGCGAACACGCCAAAGATTATGTATTTGAGACGATTATTCACCGTTCTGCGCGTTTGTCGGAAGCACCTAATGTACACAAACCGATTATTGCTTACGATGCGGCATCAAAAGGTTCAGTCAATTTTTTGAACTTGTGCAAAGAATTTTTGATTAGAAATAAAGATAATGTGAAGCGAGCAACGGCGGTTGAAGCCTGATAGTTTTTACGGTTCTTGTTTATTTTTCATTAAACTACTATACACTTTTGCTCGCTTCGCTCGCAAAAGAAGGGAAGGTGGTTCGTTTTTCGGGCAAAGCCCGAAAAACGAACCACTTTCTCCTCTTTTTTGCGAGCGAAGCGAGCAAAAAAGAAAAAGTGTATAGTAATTTAATTTTTCATAATTATTTAGCTACGAGCATTTTGCTCGCACAACGACAGGAGAAGAGGTTGTTCATTTTTCGGCGAAGCCGAAAAATGAACAGCATTCCCCTTTTCTGCGCGAGCGAAGCGAGCGTGTGGTAAACAGTTAGTATTCTTCAACATAAAAAAGCATGGTCAACGATAAATCGTTAACCATGCTTTTTTGTATTTTACCAAACAAAATTAGTAACTGCTTACCCACAGCTCGTTTCGCTCGCGCAGAAAGGGGAAATGTGGTTCATTTTTCGGCTTTGCCGAAGAATGAACCCCCTCCTTTCCTATCATTGTGCGAGCAAAATGCTTGGAAGCTCAATATTTACTCACTGAGGAGTGGGCATAACCTAAAACATCGTTTTTTGATTAAAAACAGATGTTTTGCGCTCGCTTCGCTCGCGCAAAAGGGAGGAGACGTGGTTCGTTTTTCGGCGAAGCCGAAAAAAACGAACCACATTCCCCTCCCTCGCGCGAGCGAACCGAGCGCGAGATGCAAAAAACGCTTTTAGGTTATGCCCATCCCTCATTTACCCACTTATCACTTAAAAATAGACCCCTCAGTATATTTTTACATTTTCACACCATTTTGCCCCTCTTCCCTAATTTGCGCCATAATTCATAACTCATAATTCATAACTTTTTCCCTACATTTGCCCTATGACACCACCAGAGATTTTAAAAAAACATTGGGGTTACGATGCCTTTCGTCCGATGCAAAGCGACATCATTCAATCTGTTCTCGACGGAACGGATACGCTTGCTTTGTTGCCTACGGGCGGCGGTAAAAGTCTGTGTTTTCAAGTACCTGCGCTGTGTAAGGAGGGTGTTTGTTTGGTGATTTCGCCTTTGATTGCTTTGATGAAAGACCAAGTGGAAAATCTGAAAAAACGAGATATTGCCGCCGCCGCCATTTATTCGGGTATGCACTACAAAGACATTGACCGATTACTTGATAATGCGGCTTATGGTGGATTGAAATTTCTGTATATGTCGCCCGAAAGATTGACAACAACTTTGGCACGCGAACGGATTAAAAAGATGAATGTCAACCTTTTAGCGGTTGACGAGGCGCATTGCATCAGTCAGTGGGGTTATGATTTTAGACCGCCTTATTTGGACATTGCTGCCATACGTGAATGGTTGCCCGATACCCCAATTTTGGCGTTGACTGCTACCGCAACACCCGAAGTGAAGACGGATATTTGCGAAAAATTGGAATTCAAACGCGGTTTTCAGATATTTGAAAAAGATTTTTCTCGACCTAATTTGAGTTATATTGTCCGCCACATAGAGACAAAAGAACCAAAATTATACGAGATTTTATCAAAAACACGCGGGGCAGCCATTGTTTATGTGCGGAACAGAAAACGGGCAAAAGACCTTGTTCAATATCTTCAACAACGCGGTCTTGCCGCAGATTTTTACCATGCAGGTTTGACGCCCGCCGAACGCAGCAGCCGTCAAGATGCTTGGATGAAAGACAACCCGCGCATTATGATTGCCACAAATGCCTTCGGTATGGGCATTGACAAACCCAATGTGCGGACGGTGGTACACGTTGATTTGCCCGATTCATTGGAAGCCTATTTTCAAGAAGCGGGTAGGGCAGGACGCGATGAACAAAAAAGTTACGCTGTTTTGTTGGTCAATAAAGCAGATGCTCCTACTTTACGCGCTCAATTTGAAGCCAATTTTCCCGAAATGCGTGAGATTCGGCGTGTTTATCAAGCATTGGGCAGTTACCTACAATTGGCAGTTGGTGGGGGAGAAGGAGAGAGTTTTGACTTCGATTTTGGCGATTTTACCGAGCGATTTAAGTTTGAAGCCTTGAAAACCTACACTTGTTTTCGGATTTTGGAACAAGACGGCTGGCTCACATTGTCAGAAGCTGTCATGCAGCCGCCACGTATTATGGTCTTGGTGGATAGAGAAAGTTTGTACGATTACCAGTTGAGAAATCCTGCTACTGAGCGCGTTTTGAAGGGTATTTTGCGGGCTTTGCCCAATGTAATGAGTGATTTTGCCACGTTCAGCGAGACGCAAATCGCCCAATTTTTGAAAATGTCGGCAGTCGAAATGGTCGCTATTTTTCATAAATTTCACAACGACGGCCTTATTGATTTTCGCCCAAGAAAAGAAAAACCGCAACTTACCTTACTGCGTGAACGCATGGACGCTCAATATTTGACAATTGACTGGACACTCTACATGTTTCGCAAAAAACGGGCGGAGGCGCGGCTCAATAAATCCATAGAATACGCCGAATTAGACATTTGTCGGTCGCAACAATTATTGAATTATTTTGGACAAACCAATGCCGCCCCTTGTGGTGTCTGCGATGTTTGCGTTGAAGGTGAAAAACGTACTTTAGAAACCGAAGAATACGAAAGTTTGAGCGCGAAAATTCGCGCATTGCTCAATCGAGAAACCTTGACGCTCAAAGAAATAGTGGATTCTTTTTCAGAAAAACAACGGACAAAAGTGATTCAAACTATTGGATATATGTTGGAAGAAAGACATTTAGCGAAAGAAAATGATAAAATTAAAGTTGTTGAATCAGACAGATAGTTTTTATTTGTGAGAAAAAGCATTAGTTTTGTGTTGAAAATAGTCGTGTACGCTGTTCTTTTGAGTCAGGCAAGCGCGTGGCTAAGTATTTACGAAAAAATATTAAACATCATGCGCAATTTTGAGACCTGGGATACACAAGCCGTAGAAACGGAATTAGGACTGGTTCAAATCAAAAAATCTACTTTGTTGGAGGATTGGTTGAGTAGTGTGGCAACGTTTACGGAGCAAGAAGTAGTCCTAATTGAGGATTTGCGAACCGAGTTATTTGATTACGTTGATTTTTGGAACGAGGACGAACTAAAACTACAATTTATCGGACCGTTACTGAAACTTGTTCGGTATAATGACAATCCGCCATTTAGATTTTTTTCTCAACGGACTTTAAGCGCAACCATCAATTCAATTGAAATTGGTGGTAGGGTTGATTTTATGTTAGCAAAAGGGAAACAACGACCTACAAAACCCTATTTTTTCATACATGAATATAAACAAGAGGTAAAAGGAACGAACGACCCCAAAGGACAATTGTTAGTAGAAATGATAACTGCACAATATCGTAACGAAAATGAACATCCAGTATATGGTTGCTACGTCATTGGTCGAAATTGGTTTTTTGTTGTTCTTTATAACAACGAATACGCGGTTAGTAAGCCTTATGTTGCTTCTGATACCGATATTTACAAAATCGTTGCTTTTTTGAGAGAAATAAAGATTTATATTTCTAAATTGTAAAAACTTGTAACTATTTAGCTACGTGCCTTTTGCTCGCACAACGATAAGAAAAGAGGTGGTTCATTTTTCGGCGAAGCCGAAAAATGAACCACATTCTCCTTTCTGCGCGAGCGAAGTCTGTTTACATCCCGAAAGCCTTCGGGAGAGCGTGTGGTAAATATTTACGATTATTTTAAGATAACTACCGCTAAAATTGCCAAAGACCCGTTATTTTTTACAAATTTTCTTACCTCTCAGTAACTTAAAAGAAAACACACATCAAAAAAATAATCTTCACGGTCACAAATGACCTCACCTACGACCGCCGTATGTTGCGCATCGGTACAAGTTTAGCCCAATCTGGTTTTGAGGTCTGGCTTGTCGGGCGGCAATTGCCCGAATCAAAATTCTTTGATAATCAATACATTAAAGCACATCGTTTTTCTCTTTGGTTCAACAAAGGGAAACTTTTTTATGTCGAATACAATATTCGTTTGTTCTTTTGGCTTTTGACGCAACGATTTGACATTATCGGCGGTATTGATTTAGACAGCATTTTGCCTTGCTATTTTTCGGCAAAAATCAAAAATATAGGGAGGGGTATTAAAATAAAAATCATTTACGATGCCCACGAATTGTTTAGCGAGACGCCCGAAGTGGTGCGACGTTCGTTGATTCGGCGTGTGTGGCTGACGATTGAACGGTTTATTGTACCTAAAGTTGACGTGGCTTACACCGTTAGTCAATCCGTTGCCGATGAATTTGAGCGACGCTACGGGCGGCGTTTTGGATTGATTCGGAATCTACCAATGAGAGACGTGGTAACGTACCCTACACACGCAGCGATAGAGTATCTTGGTATCAAGATGCCTGCCTACAAAATCGGCGCAAAAGTTATTCTTTATCAAGGCGCATTGAACGAAGGACGTGGTTTAGAAACGGCAATCGAAGCGATGCAATACATGGAAAATGCCGAATTTTGGCTGATTGGTGAAGGTGATTTGAGCCAAATACTGAGGGGTATGGTAGAACGGTTGGAACTGCAAGAAAAAGTAAAATTTCTCGGTTTTGTTGTTCCCGACGCACTACCTTTTTTCACCGCAAAAGCCAGCATTGGCTTACACATTTTGGAAGACAAAGGCTTGAGTTATCGGTATTCATTAGCCAATAAATTTTTAGATTATATTCAATCTGGCGTGCCACAAATTTGCACACAATTGCCTGAATATCAACGCTTCAATGACCAATACAACGTAGGTATTTTAATTGAAAAAACTGATGTACAACTGCTCGTTTCTGCTTTAAATCGTTTGCTAAATGACCCTCTATTTTATCAACAAATAGGAGAAAATTGTCGAAAAGCAGCAGTTGAATTGTGTTGGGAAAAAGAAGCGGAACAATTGATTGCTTTATATCAAAATATGATGAATATATAAAAAAAGGGCGTGACTGTTTTACCACATGCTCGCCCCAATAGATTCTTTGCAAAGGCTGCAAAATAAGACACACAATTTTATGCTTAAAAATAGCGTTTAAGAACCATTTATAAATCGTCATTTACAGCATTAAAAGCATCGAATGAATGTGGTGATGTGCGTGATTCTGTCAACGTCGTTTTTCACAATTGCTACCATGCTTTTGTCCCTAATATTTTTTCACCAAATGGCGACGGCGTTAATGATTTTTTGCAAGTGTATCCAAGTTTTGATATTACCTAAATAAGACGTTTTGATATTTTTGACCGTTGGGGCAATCGTGTTTTTTCGGCTCGTGATTTTAACCCCGATGCCGCAGGAAATTTTGCATGGAATGGCAGTTTCGCGGGACGTGTGTTGTCGCCCGATGTTTTTGTGTATGTCTTAGAAGTTGAAACCAAAAATAAAGAAGTGCTGATTCAAAAAGGAGATATTACTTTGATAAAGTTATGAGTTATAACTCATAACTCATAACTCATAACTCATAACTCATAACTCATAACTCATAACTCATAACTCATAACTTTCTTCGCTGCCTCTATTACTTTAGCCGTATTGCCAATAAACACATTATCGCCGATGATGATAAACGGGCGTTTCAAAAACGTGTATTCTTGCAACATCAATTCTCGATAATCGGCTTCTGAAAGCGTTTTTTCGTGCAAACCCATTGCTCTAAATTTCAAGGCGCGGCGACTGAACAAGGCTTCGTAACTGCCTACTTTTACCGCCAAATCGTCCAATTCTTCGGCAGAAATATTGGTTACTTTTATGTCTTGTAAAGTACAGACGGAGGCGGCATTTGTATCATTCAGAATTTTTTTGCACGTATCGCAAGAGGAAAGATGGAAAACTTTGTTCATTATTATTTTACTTTAATTGTTTTGTAATTACTTAGTCGAGAGATGGGCATAACCTAAAAGCGTTTTTTGCATCTCGCGCTCGCTTCGCTTGCGCGAGGGAGGAGCGGTGGTTCGTTTTCGGGCAAAGCCCGAAAAACGAACCACATTCCCCTTTTTTGCGAGCGAAGCGAGCTATGAGCTAAGTGATTACATTGTTTTAACAATTCCCTTTGTTACCAAATATTCCGCAATTTGCACTGCATTGGTCGCAGCTCCTTTGCGCAAATTATCGGCAACAACCCACAAATTCAATGACTTGGCTTGTGATTCATCGCGGCGAAGGCGACCGACAAAAACTTCGTCTTGTTCGTGTGCATCTTTTGGCATCGGGTATTTGAAATTTTGAACATCGTCCACCAAAATGACCCCCTCAGTATTTTCGAGCATATCACGCACTTCTTGAAGGTCAAATTCTTTTTTAAACTGCAAATTCACGGATTCAGAATGACCGCCAACAGTTGGAATCCGAACGGTTGTAGCAGTGACTTTGATGGACGTATCACCCATGATTTTTTGGGTTTCATTCACCATTTTCATTTCTTCTTTGGTGTAGCCATTGTCCAAAAAGACATCAATATGTGGAATAACGTTGCGGTGAATTTGGTGTTTGTACGCCATTTTGCCGTCAAAAATCCCTTTTTCTTCGTTTTCTAACTGTTCAACGGCTGCAACGCCCGTTCCAGTAACAGATTGGTAAGTTGACACAACAACGCGCTTAATTTTGTAACGGTCATGCAAAGGTTTTAAAACAACGACCATTTGAATTGTCGAGCAATTTGGGTTTGCAATGATTTTATCTGCTGCCGTCAAAGTGTGTGCATTGACTTCTGGAACGATTAATTTTTTAGTAGGGTCCATTCGCCAAGCCGACGAATTGTCAATAACGGTTGTACCAACTTCCGCAAATTTAGGCGCGAACGCCAAAGATGTTGAACCTCCCGCCGAAAACAAGGCAATATCTGGACGCATCTCAATTGCCGTTTCCATTGACACCACTTTAAACGGTTGACCTTTGAACATAAGGGTTTTGCCAACGCTGCGTTCTGATGCCACAGGGATTAACTCTGTAATAGGAAAATTACGTTGTTCCAATACTTTTAACATCGTTGTGCCGACTAAGCCAGTCGCACCTACTACGGCTACTCTCATTTTGTTTTGATTTTATAAAGTTTGACAATTAATTGTAATCGGGCATTTTACTGTCCGCTTAATGAGGCGCAAAACTAAGGTTTTTCAAGTTTGCAATTCGTCCCTTTTTAAATTTTTACTTTAAAATGTTGTAATTTCTTAGCCACGCTCGGTTCGCTTACATCAAAAAGAGAAAAGGTGGTTCATTTTTCGGGCTTGCCCGAAAAATGAACCACTCCCTCCTTCGGGCGAGCGAAGCGAGCGCGTGACTAAATTTTTGCAAAATGTTTAGAAAAAACGTAAAATCATACTCAAATATCAAAATTAAGCCTATTTTACGCTCAATACTGAGGGGTAGCAACACACATTTGTTTTTTATTGCAAACATATTTACCGATTTAAACAAGCATCTATGAAGCCTTTACGCATAAATTTTGATTATTGGTGGAAGCGTTTAACTACTGAATTCACGCCTGAATTTGTTGAGTTTTTTCTTCCTACCCAACTTTACAATTTAATAGATTGGACTCACCCGCCAGAATACTTGGAACAAGAACTGACTGCCGCTTTTACGGACAGTAAAGCGAAGACAAAAGTTGCTGATAAACTGATTCGCTTGCACTTGAAAAATGGAAAAACGAAATTTCTTTTTGTTCATATTGAGTTTCAAGGCAAATCTGGAAAACGTTTTTTACATCGTATGTTTTGGTATTTCGTCTATATTATGGCGAAATATAAGACTACGGATATTACGGCTGTCGTTGTTTACACAGGTGACAGCGTGACGAAAGTGTATGACCGCTTTGAAGTCAATAATTTTGGCACAAATATAAGTTATATTTTTAATACTTACATTGTCTCAAAGCAATCGGAAGCTAAACTATTAGCATCAAACAATCCGATGGCGATAGCTGTTCTCGCTAACTTGTACGTCAATAAGACACGTACAGAATTAGAAAAACGAGCAGAATACAAGAAAAAATTGTTTGAATTAGCAAAATTTAAAGGTTATGATAGGGAAAAAACCGAAAGGTTGCTTACTTTTGTACAATACTTGATGCAGCTTCCAAAATGGCTTGAAGCTGAAACACAATCTTTTTATCGAAAAAATAAAAAAATATCAATCATGGCAACAGCAACACAAACCAAGCCTGAGAAAAAAGAAAGACTTTCAAAAACTGCAAGATACATAAGAGACCTTTCTTATGAATTTGCTTATGGTAAGTCTTACGATGAGATTTTTGATGAAATTTTGGAAAAGACGCAAAACATAGTTGCCGAAAAAGTAGAGATTTGGACCACTGAGCGAGTCAAAGTATTGGCTGCCGAGCAAGCTAAAGTATTAGCTGCTGAACAAGCTAAGGTATTGGCTGCTGAGCAAGCTAAGGTATTGGCTGTTGAGCAAGCTAAGGTATTGGCTGTTGAGCAAGCTAAGGTATTGGCTGTTGAGCAAGCTAAGGTATTGGCTGTTGAGCAAGCTAAGGTATTGGCTGTTGAGCAAGCTAAGGTATTGGCTGTTGAGCAAGCTAAGGTATTGGCTGTTGAGCAAGCTAAGGTATTGGCTGCTGAGCAAGCTAAGGTATTGGCTGTTGAGCAAGCTAAGGTATTGGCTGTTGAGCAAGCTAAGGTATTGGCTGTTGAGCAAGCTAAGGTATTGGCTGTTGAGCAAGCTAAGGTATTGGCTGTTGAGCAAGCTAAGGTATTGGCTGTTGAGCAAGCTAAGGTATTGGCTGTTGAGCAAGCTAAGGTATTGGCTGTTGAGCAAGCTAAGGTATTGGCTGCCGAGCAAGCTAAGGTATTGGCTGTTGAGCAAGCTAAGGTATTGGCTGTTGAGCAAGCTAAGGTATTGGCTGCCGAGCAAGCTAAGGTATTGGCTGTTGAGCAAGCTAAATTTATGATGGAAAAAGATATATCAACTATTACAACCATGTTTAATAAAACAGGTTGGTCAGCCGAAAAAATCGCTGATATTTCAGGTTTTCCACTTGATATGGTTCAAAAAGTTGTAGATAATCTTAAATAACCTTTACCGAAGACGGTGTATTTTGCTCGCGTAACGACAGGAGAAGAGGTGGTTCATTTTTCGGCGAAGCCGAAAAATGAACCACATTCCCCCTCTCTGCGCGAGCGAAGTCTGTTTACATCCCGAATACCTTCGGGAGAGCGTGTGGTAAACAGTTACGAATCTTTTTATTAATAATAGACACTTAACTTAACATGAAAACACATAAACTTATCCTTTTTTTATTGGGTATCGCTTTGTCATTGCCCGTATTTAGCCAAAACGTAGCACCTTACGATATTTTAATCAATGAATTCTTGCCCGACCCAACACCGCAAATAGGCTTGCCCAATGCCGAATTTATAGAATTGTTCAATCGGTCAAGCAAAACTATTAATCTAAAGGATTTCAAGATAGTGAACGGGACTGTTTCGACGGTTTTGCCCAGTTTTGTACTCAAACCTGCGGCTTATGTTGTGATTTATACCAAAAAAACGGGGATAGATTTTAGTAAATTTGGTGATACATTGCCAGTCTCTAAACTCGTGGCTTTGAGCAATCCGAATGATACATTTTATTTGGCTGCACCCAATGGAGACGTTATTGACGCGGTAAGTTATGATTTGACGTTTTATGAAAATTCAAAAAAAGCAGACGGTGGCTGGTCGCTTGAACGCACTCAGCCGAACGCACCGTGTAATGGTTTGGCGTGGACAGCTTCCAATGATTTGTTGGGAGGAACGCCTTGTAAACGCAATTCGGTAGCGGTTGATTGGGTGGATAAAACGCCCCCTTCAATTGAACGCTATTATTTGAAGGATAATAAAACACTTGTGGTGACATTTGATAAAAGCCTCGACCGTAATGCGGCGATACAGACCCCTCAGTATCAAACTTTGGAAAATATAAAAATCTCCTCCGCCAAAATTTTCTCACCTTTTTTTAATACAATTCAGTTCTCATTCAGTGCGATACTACAACCCAAATCGTTGTACAATGTGGTCATAAAATCGTGGCTCAAAGACTGTCAAAATGCAAGCCTACCCCTCAGTATGGCAGATACTTTGACGATACAATTGCCCGAAAAACCTGCATATAATGATTTGATTATCAATGAGATACTGGTAAATCCAGAAGTCAATGGTAGTCGTTTTTTAGAATTATACAACCGTTCTGAAAAAGCGTTGGATATTGGTGGTTTGAAGATTATAGACTCAACACGCGGTGACGTGAAAACTATTGCTACCAATTTTCTTTTACTGCCCAAGCAGTATGTGGCATTGACAGAAAACCCGCCCTATATTCAAAAACGTTACAAGGCTACATCTTTTGGTTTTTCTATTTTGAAAAACAAATTACCCACTTGGAATGAAACCTCTGGTAATGTGACAATTTACGCTGTTGAGGGTTCAAAAGCGGTCATTTTGGATTATTTATCTTACGATGAATCTTGGCACAATCCATTGCTTGCCAGTTCTGAGGGCGTGTCATTAGAGAAAACATACCCTAATTTACCAAGTGCCAATAAAATAAACTGGCAATCGGCTGCCGAAAAAAGTAGTTTTGGGACACCTGCTTATAAGAACTCGCAGTACAGAGACCCACAGGATACCCCCTCAGTATCTGGCGCATTTAGGCTCGATAGAAACACATTCTCGCCCGATGACGATGGTTTTGAAGATGCTTTATTGATTCATTACAAGTTGGAAAAAGGAGGAGGATTGGCAACGGTCAAGATTTTTGATAGCAATGGACATCTCGCCACTATCCTAACCGCCAACGAAGTACTGGCTACTGAGGGTGTATTGCGTTGGCAAGGGGAGCGTAGTGATGGTACAAAAGCATCGGTAGGTGTGTATATTATGGTCATCAATACGATTTTTCCTACGGGTTCGTCCATATATCAGAAATTACCTTTTGCATTGACCACAAAGTTTTAAGTTTTAGTAGCTGTTTAGCTTACCGTCTAATTTGAACATCACCATAATTTCTATTGTATGGCAATTTCAAGAAATCTAAAGTACCCGGTTTCACGCGTAAATAAAACGAATACGTCCCACGCACGGGTTGCCAATTGACTCCCATTTCCCAACAATGCAAATCGCGGCGAAAGCCCAAATCAGGATAAGTCAATTGTTTTTGAGCAAAATCGTAGCCAATATTGCCAACCGTAAATTGCCATTTTTTAGTCAGATTGATGTTGCCAGATGTTGAAAGCGTGTTGTTAAAAGTTACAGTATCTCGACTACCAAAATTTTTATCAAAATTTATGTTCAATTGGTGGTTAATTCTAAACTCAGCTACAATATCCACGAGTGCTTCCTCTCCTTCTTTGGCTTTTTGAGAAGGGTTTTTAAGGTCTTTTCCTGTGAGAATATCCCGAATTTGTCCAATCGTTAAGGCAGTTTGAACGCTGATATTGGCATTTAAAAAATTGAGGAATTGCCCATTTTCTTTCCACGCAAACCGTTTAGACCGCAATCCGTTTTGCTGCCGCCCGTAAGGACTAAACAAAGCACTGACCCCAACGGAAGTCAAGCCATTGAAGAAATTTGTGCCTGTTGACATCGAAATATCGCTAAATCGGAACGAATCCGCCGCAAAATTGTAATTGCCATTTAACTGCACATTTTCCAACAATTTTGTTTTGTGGAAGGTCGAGTCACTGCGTTTAAAGGTTTTTGCTTCAAACAAATTTGTCAAACCGTAATTCAAAGAGGCTTGAACGCCCGAATTGCTCGGCGCACCAAAAACCGCATTTTGGTAACGGTTATAAATCTCAAACTGACGCGGGTTCACGCTCCTTTGCACACTGTCTTGATAGCGGTTGTAACTTGGCGAATAACTAAAACCGACGGTCGGCGTCATCGAATGTCGCAATCCTCTAAGAAATCCCTGCTTGAACTGAACCGTTCCGAAAATCCGCGTAGAAATACTTGCGCCCATACTCAACTGGTCAACAAATGTAAAGCCTTTTTTCGTTGCTGTATCAATTTTTCCGCTTCGGGTAACAACGCTGTCAATTTTAAAATCATTTCTGTTGAGTGGATTGTACGTTGTATCGTATCTGTACAAAGATTTTGTAGGGTCAAAACTCAAACTTGTTTCCCTCAAATACATGCTATTTGTGTAATTTACTGAGGGGGAGAAATTAAAATATTTCAAAAAATTAAAATTAACATTTGAGCTTAAACGGTGTTGAACCCCAAAGCGGGCGTCGTCAAACATGCGGTTTGTCCCCAAAACAGAGTCTTTAAAAGCCAATTCGTTTCGCATACTTGAACTGTATTGGAAGGCTATTTTCTCATAAAACTTATCTTCTCCTATCTTTTGTTTTCTTTTAAATGGGAAAAGCGTCTGAACTTGAAAATCCAGATTAGGCAACGACGTCGTAAAATCTCGCGTGACGGTATTTTGTGATTGGCTGATGCCCCCCGACAATGTAAAAGGTTTGTCGGGAAAAGTCTTGGTAAAATTCAGATTTGAATTCAATTGGCTGGAGGTTGCCGATTGATAGGAATTGCGGTAAACGTTGTCATAACTCAAATTGCTTTTACTTTTTGACCACGAAATATTCATATTTGCACCCCAATTGAACGTCGGATTTGCCCGTTGGTCTTGGCTGTGCTGCCAAGTGATTTTGTAAGAAGGTTCACGGATAATTTTATCCCCCACTTCCGTCAGATTGCTCGTGTAACCTATCAAAGCAGAACCGCGATGCTTGTAGTTTTTAACGTAATTGACCGAGCCATTGATAGAAAAACGTCCACGTATGTATATGTCACCTTGTAATTTTGCATCAAAATTGTCCGAAATTGGAAAATACCAGCCAATATTGTTCAAACCATAGCCCCACAAATCAGAGTATTGGTATTCCTGCGGAAAAATCAAGCCTGTACTTTTGCCTTTCGACAAAGGAAAAGCGGCAAAAGGCAACCATAAAGGCGTGGGAATATCGCCAATAACGATATTGGAAGGACCAACGACAATTAATTTATTGGGCATCAATTTTTGTTTATTGGACACCACCCCGAAGTGTGGATGCTCGGCAGAACAGGTCGTAAAAATGGCTTTTGAGGAATACACCACGTCACCACTCCGCGTTGTATCGCCTTTTGAACTCACAAATTTTGAGATACCACCGTGAATAAACATATCCGTTTGTTTCGTCACCACATCGTAAGCAATGCCTTTGCTGGTCTTGAAATTGTATTTCAATTTTTTCAAATCTAAATCCTGCGTACCGTCCTTAAAATGCGGAAAACCTTTCATCACACCTGCCGAATCAGGGTAAGGTTCTGCGGTCGCAATGCTGTTTTTGATGTCAATAATGATGTAATTTGCGGTTAAATCTAAGTTTCTGTATTTTACATAAGCCTGTCCGTAGAGATGTACGAGGTTGTTTTTATTGTCAAAATAAATGGAGTCACGCGCACCATAATTCACGGGCGCGTCCATCGAATCTTTGGAATAAACAACAGTTTTAGTCACTGAGTCGGGTTGTGACTCAGCAGCAGGTTTTGGCGTCGAAACTCCAAACATGAGCGAGTCTGGTCGTCCAAACGTTGTTGGTGGCGGCTCAGAGGCTCGTGGCGGTTGTTGGGCATTTAACGACGTTAAAAAGCACGTACAAGCGATAAATATGTAAAACAGGGTTGCTTTCAAGATAAAAAAAGGTGTACTTTTGCACGATTATGAGGATTTCAAATTCCTTAAACGTATTAAGAGATAAAATGTATCTATCCGTTAAAATTTTCGTAAGCTAAAAATTATAATTTCTAAACGTTACAAAACTTATGAAGAAAACTGTCCTTTACGGCTTATTCTTAACGCCATTATTGTTCGTTTTGCCGCTTTGGAAAACGCACCAAAGCACATTTAACGAAAATTTAACGCCCACCGTTTCTGCCGACTCTACTGAATTGCGGGGCGAAAATACGTTACTGTCTCCAAATGACGGCAAAGATTACCGTATAAAAAAAGTTGTTATTGATGCGGGTCATGGTGGACATGACAGTGGCTGCGAAAGCGGCGCGGGTATGGAGAAAAAAAATACCTTAGCGATTGCTTTAAAATTGGGTCAAAGAATTAAAGATAATTTTCCTAATATTGACATTCTTTACACCCGCGATAAAGACGAATTTATCGAACTTCACCGCCGCGCAGAAATTGCAAACAAGGCAAAAGCCGATTTGTTTATCTCCATTCATTGCAATTCGACAGAGGAAAGTTTGGGCGCAAATGGCACGGAAACCTACGTGCTGGGTATGCACAAAAAAGACGAAAATTTTAACGTTGCACGGCGTGAAAATGGGTCGATTTTATTGGAAAATGATTACGAAACGCAATATGACGGCTTCGACCCTTATTCCAATGAAGCCTATATTATGTTCAGCTTGTTTCAAAATGCGTATTTAGACAAATCCATTTTATTCGCCAGAATGGTAGAAGAAAGTTTCAAAAACAACGCAGGACGCCGTAGTTTGGGCGTGAAACAAGCGGGATTTATCGTAATTAAAGAAACAACAATGCCCAGTGTTTTGATTGAAACAGGCTTTTTGAATCACCACAGCGAAGGTGTGTTTTTGAGCAGTACCGACGGTCAAGAAACCATTTCGGAAGCCATCTTCTTGGCATTTACGAAGTATAAAAAATCGGTAGAAACGAAACAAGAAGAACCCATCGAAAAGACAAAAGCTGCTCCACAACGGCTTTGGAAACCCCAAACTACTGAGGGGGTCGTTTTTAAGATTCAAATGTCCACATCGAACCGTGATCAAAGCCAAAATAAAGAATGGCAAGCCGTGGAAGGCTTAGAAGTTGTCCGCGAAAACAATGTTTATAAATATTTCAAAACAGGATTTAATGACTATTCCGAGGCTGCCGCAACGCTCAAACAAGTGAAAGCCAGTGGCTATCGAGATGCGTTTATTGTTATTTTTAAAAATGGAAAACGTGTGAGTGTGGAAGAAGTGAAACAACAACCAAGTGCTTATAAACAGCCTGCAAGTAATTAATTTTTTTCCTTGGTGACAACGTGCTATTGCTCGCTTCGCTCGCAAAAGAGGCGAATATGGTTCATTTTCGGGCAAAGTCCGAAAATGCATTACATTCCCGTCTTTTGCGAGCGAAGCCAGCGCGGGTAAGTATAAAAGCTAAATCAAGTCAGCTATTTTCGGTAAAAAAATAATCAAACCCACGATAATTGCCCCAAAAGCAGCCAATAAAACCGCCGCCGCCGCCACATCTTTGGCTTTGCCTGCAAGCGGGTGATAATCGGGCGATACCAAATCCACCACAAATTCTACTGCTGTATTCATTGCCTCTGCCGATAAAACAAGGGCGGCAATGAGCGTAATGGCTAACCATTCTGTTTTTTCAATCTTAAAATAAAACCCAAACGACACGGCTACTGCCAGAGCAACCGCATGAATACGGGCATTGGGCTGCGACGAAAAAAGCGTAGCAAGTCCTTTAAAAGCATAGCCAAAACTCTCAATTCTTTTTCGGAACATTATTTTTAATGGAGTCTATTTGAAATTGGTAAGTACCCATAATGCCCAGATGCGACTTTGAAGAATCGCTAATTATGTGAAAATCAACGCATTGAAAATGTGGCGTGTAAAAAATATGGTCAGTAGGCGTCTCCTTAAAACTGAATGTGCCATCTTCCAACATGGGTTGAAAGCCGCGCCGACTGTCCAAAAGTGCTGTATTGCGCCGAAATTGTTGAAGTTCAAACGAATAGCCTTCTATATTAAAGTCCCCCACCGTGATATAGGGTTCACCGAGCATTTTAGTATAATTGCCAACTGTGTCCAACTGTCGGCGAAACGCCTTGTAACCACTTGCCCCTAAAGGCGGCTCTAAGTAGGTGCTGATAATGAAAAGTTTACGTCCCGAATTTTTTGTCCGAATACTCACGGATAAATTGGACATATTACCCGATTTTATGGTATCGCAACTGATGAACTTATACTTTGAGAGCAGTAAAATACCTCGAAAATCAGGTGAAGCCAAGCGACAAGGATGCGGATAAACAGCATGCAAGGTATCCTCCAATATTTGTTGAATCATAATAGGTACTTCTTGCAACGAAACAACATCTGCATCGGCTCTGATAACTTTCTCAATCAATTCATTGTAGCCACCATTGACAGCAGAAAGGTTAAATTGAGCAACTTTCACCATAGGCTCACTCGTTTTTGTCGGTTGAACTAAGGACTGATTACCCGCACTTTTTGAGAAAAATACACATAAAACCACAACAAATAAAAGCAATCATGGTAAGCCTATTTCGACGCAATACCAAAAAGAGTAGCCCCGAAAGCCAATAACCAACCGTTATTTGCGGAGCAAAACGTATCACCCACGATTTTATGGTATAGGAATCGGGTTGGTAAATACAAAGAACTGTGCCGACCACGAGGGCGACAGTAATAATGCGGTCAAGCCAAGTATAGGCGTGTAGGTTTTTATTAAATATTTCCATGTAAAGTTTTGTACTACAAGGCAAAAGTAGGAAAATATTTGATGTAACCAATTGTCTCCTCTATTTTTTGACAATTGATTTTATATAACTGTTTATCACACGCTCTTCCGAAGGCTTTCGGATGTAAACAGACTTCGCTCGCACAGAAACTGGGAATGTGGTTGTATGAGCAAAAGGTGCGTAGCTAAATAGTTACGAGCTTATTAGCACAGGTTTTTGCGCGTACAAAATGGGGAATGTGAATCTGGGGGAGTTAAGCCAAAGCATATTTAGTCAAAGGACGAATTTGAGGCGCGTGAAAAGCTAAAACAATTACATTTAAACTTGTACAATCACCCCAAAAAGTGTATTTTTGCATAAAAAGAGTAGAAAATGATAATTGCTAATCCAATATATGATGTCGTATTCAAATATCTTCTTGAAGATATTGAAATCGCTCGTGGTTTACTTTCGACTATCATAGGCGAAGAAATTGAGGAATTGACGGTACAACCTCAAGAAATATCCATCAGAAAAGTCCAAACGGAGGCAGTCATTCGTATCATTCGTTTGGATTTTAAAGCCGTCATTAAGACAATAACGGGTGAGAAAAAAATAGTCCTTATTGAGCTACAAAAAGCACGTAAGCTATTTGATATTATGCGTTTCCGTGAATATCTTGGTGAAAACTATAAAAAAGGCGAAAATATTGTTAATGAGAAAGGAGAGAAAGAAACCAACCCTTTGCCCATCATTACGATTTATTTTCTGGGTTTTAAGTTAGAATATATCACGACCGCTGTTATCAAAGTCAATCGCGTTTACACCGATGCAGATACAGGTGAGCCTATTGAAAATGCTCAAAAAGAACACTTTATTGAAAATTTGACACATGATTCATACACCATTCAAATTCCATTTTTGGGCAATGAAGTCAACACTGTATTACAAAAAGTACTGAGGGTGTTTAATCAAAAATTTAAAATAAACACGGATAGGCGCAAACTTGATTTTCAAGAAGATAATGATAACCCTCTGGTGCAAAAAATCCTTGACCGTCTTAACCGTGCCATTACCAGTCAAGAAATCTTAAATGAAATGAAAGCAGAAGATGAAGTAGAGAAATTTTTTGGTAAAATTGAATTGAAATTAGAAAAAGCGAACATACGGGCGAAAAAGAATAAAGAAGAGGCTGATAGAAATAAAGAAGAAGCAAAAAAAAATAGAGAAGAAGCAGATGCGCTACGCAAAGAACTTGAAGAATTAAAAAAAGCGATGAAGCGCAAATAGGTGTTTTGAATAGGGAAATTCTGGCTTGATTTACCCCTCAGTATAAAGCGCAAAAAGCCAATCCTTTATTTTCTATATCTTCAAAATTCCCTAATCGGAGTTGTTTTTGTGAAACCAAATTTTACCATTTATACTATCAAAATTGAGAAAAATCGAAAAATTGATTGAAAAATTACCTGAAAAATTCCAAAAACTGAATTTTTATTTTTGTGAAAAATTGAAATAAATGTCAGCAGCACAATTAAAAAATGATTTACACCGCTTAATTGTCGAAACAGATGAACTCTCTGTTTTAGAACAAGTTATAGCCTATTTTAAAAAATTGCGCTATGAAACTGAATTAGACGGCTTAACTGTCGAACAAAATTTAGAACTTCAATTGGCTGTCGAGGAAACCTATCACGAAGAGAACTTGGTAGACCATGAAGTCGTGATGGAACGATATGAAAAATGGCTAAAACAATAAGATGGAACAAAAAAGCCATCAAACAATTAGATGATTTGGTAGATTACTATGACACACAACACGCCTTCCAAGCTGCCCAAAAACTCATTCGAGCAGTTGATGCAAAAATAGAATAGCTCAAAAACCAACCTTTGATTGGTCGTAGGGTACTTTCAATGAAAACCGTTCGGTTCGTCCTTGTATACTGAGGGGGCAAGCCAAAGCATAGTCAGTCAAAGGACGAATTTGGGGCGCATGAAAAGCTAAAACAACATCCGATTTAGGTACGCCCTTTTGTCATTCAGTAGGAATCCCTTTTTGTCTTTGCAACAATAGAGATTCCTACTGAATGACAAAAAAAGCGGTAACAAACACCCCCCTCAGTATTTTGGGTTATTTTTCTTCCTTTTTCTGCTCATTTTTCCAAGTCAAGGTGATTTTCAGTTCTGCACCTGTGGCAGCTTTGCTTAATTCCCGAAGGAAATAGGGTTAGGAAATTTGTAAAAATCCTTATCTTTAAATCCGCAATGTCCCTACAAAAATTTTAAGTTGGTCAACCAACGAAAGTGAAATATTAAAGGCAAATTCCCGTTCTAACTTCCCAAAAGAGGATTTTTCATAGACATAAGCACTCTTTTTGATTTTATCAAAGACGTGGCTGAACTCGTTTGTGTCAATATGCTCTTTTAATTCTTGTTTAAAATCTTCTAAAGTATTATCAGAAATAGGCAACTTTGAAGGCGGTAAATTAGCAATGGTATCCACATCAAAGTTTTTAGCTTTGGCAATATCATAAGCGCAAATAATGAACTCCTCATGTGTGAGATTATCTATGCGTTTAAACATAGGGTGTTGTTGATGAGGAACACCTCTAATTATATGCTTCTTTGCTTTTTCGGGTACAATGGTACGAATCTGCATAAGGTCTTCAAGTCGTACCCAACCGTCTTGCTTGAAATTACCTTCGCCGTTCAAACAACTCAACAAGACTTGGGTAAAAAGACCGTTTGAACCAACATCTAACGAAGTTTCGTCGGTTTCGCAGGAGGTTATGATGACTCTGCCACCACCACTTTTAATAACTTGGTTTGAAAAATTTCTTTCTAATACTGAGGGGGTATCAAATTCGGCGTTTAAATCGGCTACTATCTGACTTAAAAAGTCGGAAGAGTTATCAGAATTCCTTTCCGTGACAGCCATGTTCTCAGAATGGCAACAATCCAAAATAACCAATAATTTTTTGGCTTTGATAGCTGCTATTTTTTGAGCAAACTCTTTTGACGATACACCCGTTTGCAAATTTTTAACGTTATAATCATAAGGCACTAAGTAAGATTCCTTACCGCTCGTAACACCATGACCTGAATAGTAAATGATAACCGTTGCGTCTGGGTCATTATGGGTTCTTTGTGCCAAATTATTTAAAGCCGTTAAAATGCCTTGAGCGGTTGCCTCTTTTTCAAGAAGTGGTATCACATTCTCCGTTTTATAAGCCGCTTTTTGAGGGTCTTTTAAAACTTTCGACAAGTCTTTTATATCGTTTAATGTCCCTTTTAAACGGTGTTTATTGTCCCAAAGACCTTCATAACCAATGCCAATAAGCAAGGCATAGCCGTTTTCAAAATAAGTAGAATCCATATTATTATCGGGTTTAGATTTTTCTGAAACATCTTCTTCTTTGATAGGAAAACCACGTTCATACCCCAAAAACAAAGCATAATCCTTCACAAAAATTTTATTCCCATTGTATCTAAAAAAATGGTTAGGGTTGTCCTTAGCGTCTTCGGCATTTTCCAATAATGCTTGGTAGGACACGAATACACTGCCGTCAAGAGACAACTCGGCATCTGCTTTTTTACTCAATTCTCTGAAAGCATCAAAGATTTCTTTTTGAAGGTTTTGACTGTCGTATGTATCTGATTTAGGTACATAAACACGCAAACTATTAGAAGATTCTTGATATTCAACAATACATTCTATCCCTTTTTCATTGGTGAAATAAATACCGTTCTTGAAATACACCTTATCGGAGTAAGGTCCATAGCGACAAATAAAGTTAATGATAACATTCTCTGGCGTAAATTGTGAAAATCGGAATACAAGGGCTAAACTCGACCGTTTTAAGGCACTATTGAACATAGTTTTAGCAAAACCGTCTAATTGTTCGGGCAGATACTGAGGGGCTATCCAATAATCTTCATTTTTTACTTTGAAAACCAAGTCAAAACTATCCAACAGTTCCATGAATTGTTCGCGCTGAGTGCGTGTATAATCAGGCAAATTTTTTTCAAGATAACCCGTATTAATTTCACCGCCTCGAAGGTTATTGTTGATAAGTTTATAGACCTCTTTGGTAAGCCAATTGGAGTCAATGAAAATAACATCATTGAGTTTCTCTTTATCAAAATAAACGACTACGCCTATTTTATTCAAATAGTCTAAAACAGGCAATTCATTCCCTTTATCAATCTTTGCTTCTTCCGTACAAATGTCTTTAAACTCAGCTAAGGTCAAACGTTTACTGCCTTTATTTTTACGTTCTTCAACCTTTTCGATAACGGTTATATAATTCGTAGCGATTTCCTCACCATAGCCTTTAACCGCGTGATTTAGTTTTTCAACTATCAATTTTTGGAGTTCCACCAAGCCAAAATTCGTTTCCGCATCAAAATTTGAAGGAATCACACCGTATTGACTTTGACAATCGGGCTCTGGCACTAACCTATTTTTTGAATTTTCAAAATGAGTTTGTATCATTAAAATAGGGCTTTGCTTGCCATGTAGCCTTATATTGTCTAACCAATAACCCGTTTTTTTAAATTTATCATTGAATGAAATTATCTCTTCGTCGCGCTCACGATAGGATTTGACGTTTTCTTCATTCGTCCATGCTAAAATATAAATGGCTTCATCGCTTAGAAAAAACTGGTGTGTCGCATAAAAAATCTCTTGCCCACCAAAATCCCAAACATTCAGTTGAAGTGTTTCGGTCTTAGCTTCGGGCAAATTGGTTTTATCCAAACTGCCGATTTGAAGCCCATGCGTGTACCGTTCTTTTTTGTTAAATTTCTCCCCTTTCAAACGGCGAAACATGGAGGTTTTACCAACTCGTCCGTTACCAACAATTATCAATTTGGCGCGGGTATTTATTTCTTTACTTTTAATAAATTCTTGAAGGTAAGCACGGACTTTGTTCCAACTATTCGTCTCCGCTTGCCAAATGTCCTTCGGTATATTCCCAATCACATTTTTCTCCCCCTGCAAATACAAATATTCCATACGCTCAAACACAACGGGCAGATTGAACGCCGTCAATTCATTGTCACTCAAATCCAATAACTGCAATTCTTCACAATCCCCTTCAAAAACCACGTTTTTCAAGCCGTTTTTTTGCAAATAAAGCTGTTTTAAGGCATTGCAACCCGCAGGAATCGTGATGTTTTCCAAAGCACAACCGTCTAAATACAAATGCGTTAAGTGGGGCAATGCGGTTTCAAACACTACTTTTTTAAGCGATTTATTACCACTCAGATAGAGATATTTCAAAGACTCAGCATCTTTTTTATCGAGTTCAAGTGTTTCTAATGGATAATTCGTCAAACTCACCGCCGTGATACCCCCCTCAGTATTTTGGGCATAACTGTTCTTGTATTTGCCTTGAGCGCGAGCTTTAACCAAGCGAATCGCGTCAATCGCTCCTTCTGGCTCTTGAAGTTCACACCTTCTTATGATGTCTCTCAATCTGGTCATACGCTTATTGCTGTTTTATGAAATGTCTAAAAAATTG
>JAXHNU010000041.1:0-293815 GCA_034520175.1 Saprospiraceae bacterium | reverse complement strand
ATGAAGCTACGCGGTACAAAAGTGCCTTCGCTATGGCTCAAACAATGGGCGCAACGCCAGATAAATTGATTCATACTGCTAATGGTTATCTTGAAGCGTTGAAACAAGAAGAAGTAAAGTTTCAGCAATCGGCAAACAACCAGATTCAGAGCCAAATTGGCAACAAACAAGGGCAAATTGATAATTTTGCGGCAGTTATCACCCAAAAAAATGAGCAAATTAAAAAACTGCTCGCCGAGATTGAAGAGCATAAAAAAGAAATGGAACAACTCAAAAATGATATTGCCCAATCATCTTCGAAAGTTTCGCAAACAAAAGCTGATTTTGAGATGTCTTATCAGTCTATTATCAGCCAGATTCAGAAAGATATGCGACAATATGAAAAACTATTTGAAATAAATTATTATTAAAATTTTAAATCTATAAAGCCATATTAAGCAACTTTTTTTAACGGTATTTCTCAATTATTAAGAGGTAAAAACGGCAACGTATATTTCGCAGTCATGTCAGTAATATTCGTTGTATTTTTTTGTTGAAAATTTTACCCAAATTGATTTGGTTCGGCATGATGAGTGTAATCGTCTATTTTATTTTCAAAAAGTTTGAGAAAAAACACGCCTGATAAGTAGTAGTGAGTATTTAGTATTGAGTATTTAGACTCTATAAGATACTGAAAATCAACAAGTTATTATGAATTAAAATTCTCATTTATTTAAAATGACCTACTTAGTTCTACTTTGGCACTTTGGGCAAACCCGTGTCACCGCTCTAAGCGGTGGCACGGATTTTAAGATAAAATAGAGTATAATCCGTGCCACCGCTTAGAGCGGTGACACGGGTTTAATTCTAAAATTATGTTAAAATGGCATTTAAATTTTAAATTTCCCAAAGTGCCAAAGTAAAATTACTATCAGTACCAAAAAAGACGATTTTTAAGGAGTTTCAAAACAGCATTTGTTCATTTTTAAATATATAAACCTATGTTAAACAATATTTTAAGTGATATTCAAAAAATACTGAGGGGTAAAAATGGAACGGTCTTTTTCGTTATTTTGGGTTTATTAGCCGTGATATTTTTCTTAAAAGCACTGCCCTCTCTTATTGATTTCTCCATTGTGACATTATTGTCTTTTGATTTTCAAATATTTTGAAAACAAAGAAGACTGACGGCGCGACTTATAGCCAAACTTTGAGCGTGTAAAACGAGTTGGCATCGGGTTAGTGCTTTGTACCTAAAGTTCGGTAGTCGTTGGAAATCATTATCAACACGGCATAGTCCCATAAGATATAGTTCCTTTGCGGCTATGCCGCGTTCCTCGGCCACAAGACAGAGAAATAAATAAAATGAATAAAATAAGAAAAATAGTCAAAAACGACATTGAAGTCTTGAAAGAAGTCTTGAATAAAGTTGAATTATTCCCAGCAGAAATGCTTGATGAAATGATTTCAGACTATTTCAACAACCCCGAAACAGAAGAAGTGTGGTTTACATCTATTCAAGATAATAAGCCAATTTCAATAGGTTATTGTGCGCCGGAACAACTAACAGATAGGACTTTCAATCTTTACGCAATTGGTGTCCAAAAGAAAACCTACAAGGACAAGGAATCTGAAAGAAATGATGAATTTTGTCGAAGAATATCTCCGAAGTAAGGGAATCAGGTACTCATCGTAGAAACGTCAAGTATGCCAGAGTTTGATTTAACAAGAGAATTTTATCACAAAATGGTCACCCAAGCCGTCATTCGAGATTTTTGGAAAGAAGGCGATGACAAAGTGATATTTTGGAAAAAGCCTTATTACAAAAATTTAATTAACATCAAATGAAAAACGCTTTATATTTTGTGCCTTGTGTTTTATTATTATCTCTAACCGCCTGTGGCGTAGAGAAAAATGTGGACGATAAAGTACAAACTAAAGACATCAGTCGAGACGGGGGCAATCGAGACGGTGGTCACGACTGAACACTTGTCAGATAGCACGGATTTACTCGTTACCACGCATAAAGTCTGGAAAAACAACGCTGTTGCTGAAAGAAACCAGATATGTTGACACGCTCCCGACATTGGGCGCGATGACAGGCAGAGTCAAAAGACGAAAAAGGGAATAAACAAACGGCGCCGTTGAAAAAAGACTATGAGTTTTATATCACTGTGAAATAATATTTAATATCAATGAAAAAAATCGAGAGTTAGTAAGCCTTGTTTTAATCAACGCAGCATTGGCTTCTTGTAATAAAAATGACGCTCAAAGCAGCGGCGCGTCAGACGATTGGGACGACAAAAAGGAGAAAAAAGTATATATGCGCTCAGATACCAGCGCCACCCCCTATACCCCGCACCCACCATCACGGCTCAGGTGTAGGTACTGCCCTTTTGTGGTATTACGCTTTCGGAGCCTTATGGCTCTTACAATGCCGTGTATGGGCTATCAGAAGTGCGGATTTTACTCCGGTAACTTACATTCAAAATCAAATATTGGGGCTAACTCCACTAAAAGCGGTATCGTGCGCGGTGGCTTTGGTGGCAGGTCATTTAAATCGGTGAGCAACTAAAAACATGAAAAGAAAAACAATAACACCGCGCACCGACTGGGAAGAGAAGGTGGAAAATCTGAGTTTCGGTTTTCATACACTCGATAGTATTTATTGGGATGAAAGCGCGTATTATCGAATTCACCAATCAGGAAATTGAAAAAATTGAAACCGCTACCAATGAGTTGTGGCAAATGTGCCTCGAAGCCGTCGAGCACGTGGTGTCAAAGAAAAAAATATGACACTTTTTCACATTCCGTCAATGGTTTGTGCCACACATAGAAAACACGTGGGAAAAATGATGCGCCCGCCATTTATGGGCGTTTTGATTTCACTTTTGATAAATGGCGTCCCCAAAATGCTGGAATTTAACGCCGATACCCCTACTTCGCTTTTTGAAACGGGCGTGGTGCAATGGAATTGGCTCGAAGAACAGATTTCCGAATATATGACCAATTCAACTCGGTTCACGAAAAATTGATTGCCTACGTGGAAGGCTACTTGAAGCCTTATTTGCACGAAGGGCACGCTTCATTTCAGTGTGCGTCCACGAGATCATTGGAAGACTTAACCACCACCGAATATCTGCGGGACACCCGCCATCAAAGCAGGTTTCAAAACCAAATTAATTTTTATGGACGATATCGGTTGGGATGAAGATAAGCACGACCTTCAAAGATTTTACAAGAGCATCATATTCAAAACATATTCAAACTTATATCATGGGGAATGGTTGATATTCGATGATTTTGGACAAAAATATTCTCCAAGACGGATAAAAAATAAAGCCCATTGGATAGAGCCGAGCTTGGAAAATGATTCTGTCCAATAAAGCAATTTTACCGATTTTATAGGAACTTTTCCCCGAAAGGTCCGTACTTTTTACCCGCTTATTTTGATTGCCGTTGGATTTTTGACCGATTATGTCAAAAAACATTCTTCAATTAAGCCGAAGAGAAGCGAATGTCACATTAGTTAAAAACAATCAATACATCAAACGCATACTGAGGGGATTACGGAGAGGAAGGTTTTATCTATCAACAGCTTTGTCCGTACTGCCCGAAACACGATGGTAATTTTGCGCTCATCGGCTCATGGGTTATTGGACAAGAAGCAGCCGGAATCAGGATTCGAGAATCTAATTCTTTGATTACTGATAATGGCAGTCGGTTTGTTCCGCATATTATTTTGTGAAATAAGGGAGTTGTAAGAAGTAAACCCGCCTATGATCGCTCATAACACAGGTATATTAGATCGAGTGTTCGAATTTCGGCAGAGCCGAAAATACCTAAATAGGATCCCTCAATTAATCGCTAAAAAATCGCTGCGAGTTTTCAAAAACCTGCTAATGAATCCGGCTATATTTTCCAATATTTTATGAAAACTAATGAAATTAGCTATTATTTATCGAACACTTACTTACGAGGGTTTTATACAACCCAAATAAAGAGGAAACAATAGGACAATATTGACAATAATTTACGTATCGGATACTTTGAAAGTATCGATACATCTTGTCAATGACTATCTAATATAATCAAAGAGTTATAGAGAATTATGGAGTTCAAAGAATTTAAACCTAAAAGTTTTTGGGGAACGCCCAGAGGAGCGTCACGGTTGGATGTTGTTTATTAGCGATGATGTTGTTAGAGTGGTGGGTATTTATTGTGCAATATTTGTAAGTTGCTAATTGAGTTGGCGGAAAATACTCTCTACCTGGGCGGGAATTACTGATGGCGCTTGTCCACAATCCTGTATGTCATTCTTGGATCCTAAAAGCGCGCAACCTGATGTGGTACGGTTACAAGAGTTTTATGCGCGCCATCACAGGCATTTTGTCAAACGCATTGATCCGATTGGTGTATCTGAAATCTTATATGGACCACCTTAGAAAGCAGTCTGACAAAAATGACTAAACAAATCAACCAATTGAGGGGGCAAATGCACAAACTCAAAGAGTTGATTGTCAACAACCAGAAAGAAATTCAGACCAACCTGCAGCGATGCAACCATACATGCGACGACCGAGAAACAAGCGCAGATGATTCTGAAAACCCGAAAAGCCGGACGTTTGCAAGATTCCAACCTGAGCGTCTCGAAGACCTTTACAAGCGCATGGAAGCCCTTGTACCGCATCCTCACATAAAATGCAGGAAACCAGCTACGTGATGGCGGAAGACCTCAAAGACCAAGTGATCGGTGAAGGAAACAGAGCGCAAAGCCATTCATTGCCAGCTCACTCTGCCGATGAACTCCAGCTATGAGCATCCTCAAAGGTGACCCCGATAAGCGCGTCACGTTTGATATGGCTCTGGAAGCCATTACCAACGATGTGAGCAGTAAAATGGGCGAAATGGAGCAATTTATGGATAATGAGTGAAAAAATCATGAAAGGCATTGACCTTCAAAATGGTGTTTTTGAAGAAGAAGGCTTGAAATATGCTCGAAGATATGGGGAAAAAAAGGCTCTTCTCTCCTGCTCGGTACAAGCCTCGAACAAGAACTCATTCTTAAAAAATGACACACTCAACCTCAGCAAGCCCGCTCAAAAGAGCCGAATGCGAGGAAAGGGTCAAAACAATCAATACGATGCGTTTTTTGATTGATATGTACCTTCAGTACCTGATTGTTTTTACCAGCATAACAAGGGTTGTGTAACAAGTTCTTTAAAAATTTTCGCTTAAAATTATATTCTGTTTTTAACTCAACCATGCGAGGGTTCAAAACCCTCGCGTGGTTACAGAAAAATTTAGAATTAAATTTGGTATGTTTTTTCAATAAAGTGACTTTTAGAGCTTATTACACAACCTCTTAGCTAAAAAAGACTTACTAACACCCACCCCTATCACACAATTTCGTGCGGTCAAAAAACACACTCCCTCGCCATTCACCGCCAAAACCCTCTTTTGAGCAAGAAAAAATTTTGGCAATCTCTCCCCCTCGGTATCTTCAATCCCAAAATCATTAAACTATGCGATTCACCATATTGACACTCCTGCTGTTGCTTAGGATGTACCGTCCTTCAAGCCCAAAGCTTAACTACCCTAAAAAATCCTAACGGAAAAAGAACGGGCAAATATCATTGATGAAATATTAGCCGACCGTTTTCGATAACCTGCCACAACTCATGCGCCGAGAAGGCATTGATATGTGGATCATCATCTCCAGAGAGTACAACGAAGACCCTGTGATGAAAACCATGTTGCCCGCCGAGTGGCTCTCTGCTCGCCGCCGCACGGTCATGGCTTTCTTTGACAAAGGCGGTACAGAGGGGGTCGAAAAAATGGCCATCGCCCGCTACGATGTGGGTTTGCTCAAAGCCTCTTGGAACCTGAACGTCTATCCGACCAATGGGACGCCTTGATTAAAGCCATCAAAGAGCGGAAACGCCGCGCAAAATCGGCATCAATGTCTCGTCCAATTATGCCCATGCCAAACGGATTGAGCCACCATGAATACAGCGATTTGATGAAAAAATGCCAGAAGGCTACAAAAAAACGTCATTTCAGCAGAAAAATTAGCAGTGGCATGGCTCGAAACCGTACACCTAAAGAAATGACGCTGTATGAACACATCGCCCATATTTCACACCAAATTGTCAGAGAAGGCTTATCGGAAAAGGTGATTTCAACCCGGAGTCACGACGACCAATGACGTCGTTGGTGGTATCGCCAAAAGGTCACTGAATTGGGTTTGGACACGTGGTTTCACCCGACTGTGGATATTCAAAAAGCCGATACCGCTCGTTTTGACCACCTGAAACCTTCTCCAAACGCCCCAAAAGGAGGTGATTGAACCGGGCGATTTGTTGCGTGAATTTTGGTATCACCTATTTACGCCTCAATGCCGATATGCAAGAACACGCCTACGTGCTGAGGTGAAAAATCAGTCCCGGACTATCTCCAAAAAGCATTTAAAAAAGCCAACCGCTTGCAGGACAATCTTGACCGAAAATTTTAAAGCGGGCAAAACGGGCGATCAATATTAGCCGCTGGCACGGCTGAAATGAAAAAGAAGGGATCGTGGTGTTGCCCATCCGATTGGGTTTCATGGAGCACGCGGCGGGGCACTATCGGCATGTGGGACAATCAAAAAGGCACACCGGGCCTGGTGATTATCCGATGTTCCCGAATACGGCTTACTCCATCGAACTCAATGCATCGGTTGCAATGAATGGAACAATAAAATTATCCGCATCATGCTCGAACAAGATGGTTTCTACGATGGTCAAAATTCAGGTACGACGATGGGCGACAGGAGACATCTGCACCAATTCGAACGGTAGGGAGTGATGTATTTTAGGGTTTTTAGCCACGAGTTGCACTAATTTTCACTAATTTAGTAGTGCTTTGCACTTTTTTAATACGAATTTACAATTTAAATTTGGATATATAGTGCTTGTACTAGTACAGTTTCTCCAATCAATAAAAAACTTAACGGTGAAGCATTACACCAAATGAGTAAAATTAAACAGCTAAAAAAAGTGTAAGCACCACCCAAATCAGGCAAATTCGTCAATTCGTGGCTAAAAAACAAGTGCGAGCACCTTTTTACATTTGTATCATTCAACAATAACGCATTCAGTTGCTTGAACTGACTTCTACTACTTTTGTATCAAGTTTTTTTCGCCTCTTTTGTTGATTTGATCAAAGCCGCCGAAATAAACGTATTCGGTGGCTTTTTCATTCATTCTTTATAATTTCAGTATGTTGTGTCGCAAGCACCAAAAACAAGCTTAACGTTAATTTAAAACAGGCTTAACATTCCATTAATTGTTTATCCATTAATTTGTAGCATGAAGAAATGTTAATTAGTCGTTATATCGATGTACATTTGGGCACTTATGGATGCCATGCACAAGAACTCTTGAACTGAAAAAGCATCAAACCCGAAACGCTCATTCTGAATGGCGATATTGTGGATATGTGGCAATTCAAAAAGGAGTCGTATTTTCCGGATTTTACATTCGCGTCATATCAATAAAATAATCCGTTTGTCGCTCAATGGCACAAAAGTCTGTTACCTCATAAGCAACCGATGAGCAGCTCCGTCGGTTCACAGATATGAATTTCGGTAATTTTCACCTCGCGATAGCCTTGAGCTTCATTTGCAGCAAAAAAACATTGGTTTTCACGGCGATGTATTTGACACATCGATGCAAACCCCTTGGCTCGCTAAAATCGGTGGATACAGCTACGACCGCTTGGTGAGGTTTAACAAAGTCATTTAACCGCTTGATGGGATTTTGAGTAAGGCGTTTCTTTCTCAAAGCAAGTGAAAATGATCCAAAAATGCCGTCAAATTTATCTCTGACTTCGAAAAAACCGCCATTGATGTTGCCCGCCAAAAGGTTTTGACAAGGTCATTGTCGGTATATGCACCCTGTTAGCGCGTTGACGGTGTCACCTATCTCAATTCAGGTGACTGGGTCGCTTGACTGCACTGGAGTACAATGGTGGCGAATGGGACATTTACAGATATGATGAAAAGCAATTTGAAAACAGGGATTTTAGTAAATTAGAAAAGAACACACCGACGAAGAGGACTTCCCTTTGAAAGACAATAAAGCCGCTATGAGCCAAATTTTAAATCTGCTACATCCTCAATTTTAAATGATTTCATAAAATGCTTGCCAACCCAACAATCCAGAAAGTCTTCAAACAAATCCACACCAACAACTTAATCTACAACACCTGCACTGCTGGAAGACCCTCGCTGCGATAGAGAACTACCAGACTCAAACCGGATAGCCGCTTAGTTGATTACTTCCGCTGGCTGCAACGCACTGGATTATAGTCTCGATAATCCCGCAAAGGATCAATTGCATTGACATGAATCCCCGTCAAAATGCCCTTTTGGAGTTAAAATTATCAACTTTCAAAAATGGACAACACGATGATTTATTTGCTCTCTTTTAGCGACAAGCGCACCGCTCGGCTGCTTTACAAAGATGCTTTGGGGATTTTGCTACCGATTGCCCAAACGTATTGATTCAAAAATCAATTGCTTGTCGGCAAGGAAGCGTGCGCAAATCGACACATTACTGGCACTTCGGGGCTGGTGAAAACGGCTTTTTAATAAATATTCCAAAATCCAAAAAAGCAATCAGAAACAAATCGAGAAGCTCATCAACGCCCAAAAGCTTGGATGAACAACAGGAAATTTACTATTCAGTGAAAAAGATTGGCTCAATAACGCTGAAATGGACGACGCCACATCGTCATGTGCCTGTTAGGTGTACTTGAAGCCAACAAAGCTACTGGTACTGAAGTTAAGCCGGATTCATTCAATCATGCCTCAAAATGTTACTCAACTGCCTATGGAAGATAATTCATTTGGCGGCTTTATATCAAAGGAAATATTCAGGCGTGTTTAACTATCTTAAACCCCAAAATTTCGATATCATCAAGCAACAAACGCGAAAATTAAAACCCACAATACGACAATTTCTGATTTTTGGTTCCTTAACCCCGCTCCTTGCTCGCACTATGCTTACTCGACCACCAAGACTGGATTTGGCTTTGACATAACCGCCCGGCATTAGAAGAGGAATGGCGACTTATCTTACAAAACAGTCGCTCCGAATGCGCCGCATATTGTTGCGCTCGGCTGCTCGGGAAATAAATTTTTCCCGAAAACAGTCCTCTAAAACATATCATTTGAACAAGAAAAAAACGGTAAAAACCCACTCACTTGACGCGTAGGCACTTGTGGCGATGTCTATTTGGGAATTGTTAAATAATAATAAAAAATTAACATGTCAGAATCTACAACAATGCTTTCGCATCCATCCATTCACCAGTCAGGCCTTTCTGCTGCGCCCTACCCCTCGAAGTGCGGATGCAACCCGTGAAGATGAGAATGTACTATAAAGCCGCCGATATTTACGATATGACCCGTTGGACTTTTCTATTCGGCGAACAACGATTACTCAACATGCTCCCTTTCGGTCGTACCGAACGGCTCAAAATAATGGAAATCGGTAGTGGCACTGGCTGCAATTTAAAGCACCTCGGCAACTCAAAAGCCCCCTAAAGCCACACTCATCGGTTGGGATGTTTCGGAAGACATGATGGGGGTAGCCGAAGAAAATTGTAACTGTCCAAAACAAATTACAATTGATCAATAAACAACATGGATTGGCTGACAATCGTGGAGAAAAAGCCGATATTCTCTGTTTCGTACTGCCTCACTGGTCAATCCACATTGGCAAGAGACCTCATTTTACAGGCTAAGATTTGAAACCGGGTGGTATCATCGCCGTGGTGGACTTTCACCAAACACCCGTTGGCTTATACCGCCGATTCATGCGCAACAATCACGTTGAAATAAAGAGGAGAAATTTACCATTCTTACACCAACATTTTAACCCCAAAGTATCATCAAGCCTATGGTGGCATCTGGCAATATTTCTGTTTTATGTTAAACTTATTTAATTGCTTTAAGTAATTGGTTTAGTTCCAAGCCTTATACCACTTCATGTGCAGGTTTTTTTATCACCTACTTCATACTTACCATAATTTCCTCCATCGAAAACATCCGCAAAGTTATAAACGTAGTGATATATCTTATTTTGGCTGTTCAGGTATGTGCCTGTATAATAGTTGAAATTAAACCCGCCCGCTCCAAAACCAGGCGCTGGAATTTCTCTTTTTTAGTTTTGATTCCGACATCAAAGGTGACAATATCCGGCATTGCGGTGCAAAATACTGTCCACCTGCGCCACTATATCATTCCAGATTTGTGAGTTTTAACCTTGCACGACCGTACTGTGTCTTGCATGCCACCCAGAGAACAGAACTTTATCTTCCCGACCTCTTATTTTAACATATACATTGCAAACATTTTCATTTCAAATATTCGATGCGTTACCGTAACGTTGCGAAACGCATCCGTAACGTTACGTTTATTTTTTATAAATAAATGATTATCAATAAGTTACATTTGCTTTTTTCATAAATTCTGAATAGATTTACCTCCAAAAATATTCGTTCATGTAAAAATATGAAAAATGATACAAATGCAAAGCATCATCCAAATAAAAAAAGCCGTTTTGAAAACGAATAACAACAAGTTGCCGTTTTTATACCCAAACAAAAGCGGATTTGATGGATAAAATTAGAAAAAATACCTAATCGTAGGTGGAGCCCCGCTTGTGGTTGTTGGCATTTCCTTATTGTGTGGACAATTGGCAAATATTTAAATCCTATTTTAAGGAATTTACATTCAACATTGATAAAGCAGGACAACCTTTGAAAATACCAACAATAGAAATGATTTCAGCCACCACATTTGGAGTTGGAAACATGAGTACTCCAAGCATGAACCTAAAAATGAGCCTAAAGATACCAACAAAGAGAACATTTTGAAGGCTGGAAAACCTTTATTTATAACCGACTAACAGCCTATCAACGATGAAAAATACTTGCCGAATTAGCAAAGCCTATCCATTTAGAAGGGAAAATAGTAATCAGATTAGCCCACTTTTTGGAAAGGTCGGCTGCGACTTGACTTTTATTATACCACAGAGTGGAGTGTTCAAAATGAAACAAATTAACGGGCATAGATGGCATCCGGAATATAAATGCTGGTCGTTACCACATTCCCCTCTAATGATTGATACCTTAAAAAGTACATTTGAAAAGTGATTGCTTGCACTTTTGGAATTTTATCGAATAACCCGACACAAGATAAATAAAATCACCTCAGCAAACCGAAATACCGAATACCTACCCTCAGTATAGGCAAAATCACCAAAATGATGCGGAAAAAATGATACTTGCCAGAATGAGTCAGACGACTATCAAAAACTACAAGCCACTGGCACAGTTCTATATTTCTACAATGATATTCACCCTGCCGACATTACCAAAGAGCAAATAATACAATATATGTTGCAGCGCATGTGGATAAAATTTAAGCAAACGAACAAAATAAGCATTATAAACGCCATCAAATGTTACTTTGAGTTTGTTTTAAGGAGCGAGAACGAACCTATTATGATCTGCACAAGAGACCCAAAAACCGTTTCAATTGCCCAATGTATTGACAAGAATGAAGTTATCAAATTGATTAATTACCGTTAACAATATCAAACACAAGTGTATATTAACTATTTATTCAAAAGGTGGTTTACGGCTATCGGAGTTGACCAATTTGCGCTTAGCAGATATACGAGCGCGACGATAACCGCCATTTTATAAAAGGTGGAAAAGGCAAAAAGACCGATACACAGTGCTATCAGCTAAACTCGCGAAACATTTAGACATCTATTGCCAACATTATCAACCCTCTTATTGGCTTTTTGAAGGGGACAACGACGGACAATATGCCAATCGAATTGTCCAAAACATGCTCGGGCAGCAGTTGAAAAATCATAGTTAACCCTTATGCCACCGTGCATACTTTACGCCACAGTTTGCGACCCACATGGTGCTAAACGGTGAAAATTTGCATTACGTTCAAAAATTATTAGGGCAAAAAGCCCCACAACCACTGAAATCTACCTCCACCTGATAAGTGAGCAAATCAAAAGCGTCAAAAGCCCTTTAGATAAATTAAATTTGTAAAATATTAAATACCGATTATGCTATTTATCATTTCTTTTTATATTTGCTAAATCATTTACATCTACTACCCAAAAAAATGTCCCTCATTTTTTCACATTTTTAGGGTAAATGTAAGCGGTATTCACGCCATATGGCGGGAAGCCAGATGATGGGCGAAATAAGAAGAAACAGAAAAAAGTAACATGCGCTCAACATTTAAACCGAATTTACTAACATTTTAAACTCAAAGAATAGTTTTTCTAACCAAAAGTTTCACAAAAAAAATCGCACAAATACAAGAGTATTCCGGGATACTCAGTTCGAAGCCTCTGAGTCGAAAAGGCAACAGAAACTTCTTTTTTAAAATTTAACGCACAAATTTATGAAAATTCTCTTGAAAATGGTGCTTTTTTTTTACTGTCGTTAAAGTCATGTGCCCGCCAGCATGCACTCCGAAGGGGAATCGGCAATATGTTGGGTGGTGAAGACTGTGCTTATTCTGTCAAGTATGACGCAGAAGTAACGTCCTCTACAACACTTGCGAATATGGCTGACGCAAATCGCTTAACGCCGCAAGACCGTGTTGACTTGATGCCCCAAACTTCACGGAATACGGTGGAGTTTTGTATGAAAAAAGATGGTACAAGCGATTGGCTTATCGAAAAAAAGCAGCCTCAGCAAGTGTTTGAAGCCAAAAGCTACACCTTACCTGACCCTTCGCTTAAAGCAAAATGCATCCATTATTTTCAAATGACAATGTGTCAACTTCATATTGATGAGAAAGGTAATCTCATCAGAGAAGCAGAGTTTAGGGCAAATCAGTTACAATGCGTTAAGGTCTAAAGGACATGAGTAAAAATTGCCAAAAACACGAATCCTACAGGCGATTTTGAAAAAATGCTTGCGGATGCGTAATGATGGAGCGACTGTTACAGATTTAGGTGACGGGGTTTATACTTTGACAAAGAAAGTTGTAAAATCCAACGAGACAATTACAGTAACTGTTACGGTGGATAAATCAATTGGGCGTATTGTTGGCAACGCTATCTACGATAACACAGGCAAACCAAAGTACATGGTGATTTACAGTTATCATAGTGGGGCAAATCCTATTGTCAAAAACGTGATTCAACGTAGCTACAAGACGACCAGAAATGGTATTGCGTTAGTAACAGAGAAAACCACGCAATTTCACAAACTTGAAATCATAGGAACAATTCCAAGTGATAAAGGGTCTAATTCTGGACTTTACTAAACTATTTTGTTCATTTTTTAAAATTCAAATAAAATGAAAAATATTCAAACTACTTTTTTCATTTTTCTCTTCGCCATACAAGCTGTCTCGTTATTTGGACAACGGGATATAGTATTGGTACATGGTTTTGGAGATAATAATACGGCATGGAATGTTTATCAACCATTCTTGCGGAACAATTTGAATAACCCTCGCAATGTTTTTCGGACAGAGTATAACACAACACAAGGTGTTCAATTTGGTGTCAACAGAGTTGATACACAAGTATTTTCGCCAAGTAATCGAAGTATCGCCATTGGGCAAAGTATGGGTGGCATCGTTGCACGTGAACTTGACCGCCAGCAACCCAATGTAAACTATGGTGGTATTATTACCTTAGGTTCACCCAATCGAGGTGGCGTAATTTTAAATGCGCTACAAAATGGTACAATTCAAGGAGAACTCAATGAAGGTTGCCGAGAAATGGGTGATGCTATTGGTTCAAGCCTAATTGCCATAGCCGTTGATATGCCTTTCACAAACAATCCAGTTTTTTTTACATTGCAAGGTGTTTTTGCATGGGCAGGTGGTATTATTATAGGATTTAGAAACCGACTTTGTGACGAATTGATAAATGTCGTCAATGCTAATTTACCTACTAATGACTCCCCTCAAACGGTTGCTGATTTGTCTGAAGGTTCTAATATTATAGACCTCTTGAATAATACTAACACACCCAGTTTTAAAATAGGTGTTTTTGGCGTTGAAAATAGCCCTGTTCATATGCGTGTTTTGGGAAGCCTCCAAAATGACCCATTTGCACAACAATTAGATGTCTCGAACACAGACGAGGAGATGGTTAATACATTCAACCAGGTTATCGATGTGTTCAATACGCTTGGTAGTGTCTTTGGTACTATTGCTATTGTTCAAGCTATCAACGCTATATGGAATTGGCCTTTACTTATTCCAGCAGCTATCAACGCATGGGCAGCTTACGAATGTTATGATGCCGTTTTTTGGCTACTTCGTAGTGAGTCAAGGTGGCATCAAGTTATTGGAGCTGGTGGCTTTTTCACCGAAAGAAGGCTGATGCAAATATGGACAAGTGCTTGCCGACAGCAATTAGATGAAGTGCTAAGTCAATGGGAACGAGGTCTTATTTCCGCCGCTCAAATGCGGCTTATTCGGCAAACTATTATTTCTAATCCTACCTGCTTTGAAAATGCCGTTGTTGATGTGCTTATGCCAATTAATAATGAAAGTGACGGACTTTTCAATGCAGGAACGCAGAGAATACCCAATGACCCGTTTGATGAAAGGCATGTCGTGAATGAGAGAGTTGACGGTGTTAATCATCGGGAGTTTTATAATCATTTCAACATGACTGCAAAGTTTCGTGAAATCTTTAACGGAAACACCCTAGCAAATCCTTTTTTTATAACTCAATAATTCAAAAGATGAGACAATTAAATTTTTTAAGTTTCATCTTATTAGTTGTCTTGGGTTGCTGCAAAGAACCGCAGCAACCCAAGACAACTAATCAGGTTGAGATGCTTTGGAAAATACCTCTTAGTAGTGGAGAAGAAACAGGCTCTACTAATCCAATTCTATACAAAGATTTTATTGTTTATGCTGCTAATGACAATGGTGACATAAATAAATCTAAGTTGATTGCTTTGAATAAAGCAACGGGAGAAAAGGTCTGGCAGTGGAAAAATATACATCAAAATGTTGGATATGTTCCAAGAATTCATACTTATCAAAAAGATAACATTTTAATCGTTCCAATATTAGGAAGAATATATCAAATAGCTGCCATTAACCTTGATAATGGACAAGAGATTTGGCACTACACTTTACCAGAGGGCGGGAGTTGGCGTATTACAGGTATAGATAATTTTATTTTTCAAATTCGTGGCAATTTTGATAGAATGAAAGAAGAAATCTTTGTAGCAGACATTAGAACGGGTGTCTGGAAATCCATTTACACAGCATCCAACGTAAACGCTCCTATCTATATACAAGGAATGCACACTTATCGAAACCTTAGTAATACAAAATATTTAGCTTTTCTCGTTGCTAAATATAAAGACTTCAGTTTCACAGAAACTGAATCAACTATTTACAAGTATGATATTGATTCCAGTAAAGTTGTCAGCCAAAGGAAATTAGATTTTTTGAAAAAAAATGCCAATCCTGTTCTAGAAATTGTTGATTCGTATAGGTTTTGGTTAAAAAATGAGCCTGTTTATTCTTTATTAGAATCAACACTAGAAAAAGAATTAGATATTCAAATACCCTTAATATCAAATGTTTCTGGCAATATTGCCGTGTCTAATAATAAACTCTTCATGCCTACAATTGATAAATTATTCTGCTTCAATGCCACAACAGGGCAACAACTTTGGCAAGAAGACAGTAATACATCTGGTTCACCAAGCCGTATTTTGGCATATAATGATGTTGTTTATTATACAAGTAATGGAGATGGGAGATTTCACGCAATAGATGCTACAAACGGAAAGACTATTGCAGATATAGCTTCTCCTGATAAAAAGCCTAATGGACAAGGAGGTTTTGATGGCGTTGTAACATTAGATACAATAAATAAAAGAATTTATACAGCTACTTATTTTAGTGCAATATGCTATAAAATGCCTAAATAAAGGCTTAAATACTGAGGGGGTAGAAAATTCGCCCATCAATGCACTGCCGCACATAGCCGCCCAAAGGCTCAACACAAACCCAACGCAGGGCGGGTACGTCGGCAATGCGACCGTCATTTTGTGAAAAAACTCTTATCAAAAACGCGATTTTATTGTTGTTACTACCAGTTCTGTGTTGTATCTTAGAGCTTTCATCACTCGTTAAGGTATAATACAATGGTAGGACATAAAAAAGGGATTGCGCGGAACCAAGTGGCGTTTATTTGTCTCGAAGACCTTATTAGTCAAGACAATACCGTCCGCGTGATTGACGCGTTCGTCGATATACTCAATTTTGAACAATTGGGCTTCGCTCATATTAAACCTAAACAAACAGGCGCACCTGCTTACCACCCTGCTTTAATGCTCCGTATTTATTTATATGGCTATCTCAATCGAATTCGCTCGTCCCGAAAACTCGAAGTAGAATGTTATAGAAATATTGAAATGCAATGGCTTACGGAACAACAAAAACCTTGTTATCGCTCTATTGCTGGTTTTAGAACGTATAAACAAGAAATAGTAAATAAAGAAACAGGGGAGAAAACAATTATTAATCATTTAAAAGCCTTAAAAGAAGTATTTCGCGCACTCAATCGCTTTTTAAATGGCGAAGGTTTATTTGGTAAAGAAACTGTTGCCTCTGATGGCACTAAAATACGCGCTCAAAATGCTAAAAAGAAAAATTATACCCTCGATAAATTAGATAAAAAGATTCAACTCTCCGACGCTAATATCGAAAACTATTTACAACAATTAGACGAATTAGACCAAAAAGAAAATAAAACACAAGAACAAGAAGCCCTACAACAAGGCACAATAAAGAAATTAGAGGAATTACGCGAATGGAACACTAAATTTAAAGACTATAAAAAAGATTTAGTAGAACGCCAAGCACTCGACCCAGATATAACCCAAATATCCGTTACAGACCCAGATGCCCGCAGTATTGTTATTAACAACAGCGGTCATGCAGAAGTCAGTTATAATATCGTCACCGCTGTCGATGATAAACATTGTTTAATTGCAGACTATTTAACTGAAAATATTAAAGATACCACTTTATTAGCCGATTCAATGATTGCGGTAAAAGCAGAGTTTGATAATAATTTTGAGGAAAATCTGCATAAAAACATAGAAAATACTGAGGGGGGTAAATTAACAGATAAATTAGACCCAAAGACAAAACTAAATGGTTTAGCAGATAAAGGTTTTCATGCCACTACACAAATTCATCAATGTACGGAGAATAATATTATTACTTACGTCGCTATTCCGCAATTAACCTATTCAGGTAAAGATAAAGATTTTACAATTAATAATTTTAGTTACAACCAAACAGAAGATACTTTTACTTGTCCTAATAATCAAACCCTTACGAATAACGGTAATTGGTACGAAAAGAAAAACAGACGCGGACAAGTCGTTAATAAATATAAACGATATGGTATGAGTCCCAAAACCTGCTCTGAGTGTCCTTTCGCCGAAAAATGCCTGTCTAAAACGTCAATTAAATATCGCGTCTCAAGACAATTAGAAAGGGCAGAAGGACAAGAATCTGTTGTGGCTAATAAAAATAGATTAGACACCCAAGCAGGAAAAGATATTTATAAACGACGACAAGCCATTGTAGAACACCCATTTGGCATATGGAAAAGACAATGGGATTGTTCCTACACGCTGCTAAAAGGTATTGACAAAGTCAATGCTGAGTTCGCTATTGTTTGTACTTGCTACAACATGCGCCGTGCCATTACTATTAAATCCGCTAAATCACTCATAGAGCTACTCAAATCAGTTAAAAACAAGACAAATACTACTGTAAACCGCTTTTTTAGCTCGATTATAAGACATCTTAATAATTACGTGTTTTTTTCCACACCATATTTGGGCGTTCCCTCAATTCAAAATACCTTCGCTTAACAATCGCTCTTTTATGCTCACTTTTGAGGAAAATTACTGAGGGGGTGTTTTTGCACAGTCTGCGTTCCACGCAATCAAAAAAAAGACCCGTTCATTAATTAAACGAAAGGAAAAAACATAAAAAATAAAAACATAAATAATTGATAATCAATAGCTTAAAAAAATAAAAATACTGAGGGGGTAATTTAAGGAAAGGAAAAAGAAATTAATATTTTTTTAAAAACATATTTTATTTTTTTAATGATAAGAAAGAACAAATATAAGTATAATAACAAGCAAAAAACAAAACTCAAAAAACCCACCCACTCACCCAAATTTTATGAGCGAATAACAATATTTTAACTATTTTTACGCTTCTAAAAATTCTAAACTAAAACTATTATGCGCTTTATAGATTTATTTTCGGGGCTTGGCGGCTTCCACCTTGCATTAAAAAAATTAGGACATGAATGTGTATTTGCTTCTGAAATAAATAAGCCAATTGCAGATTTATACTATCAAAATCACGGTATACAACCACACGGAGACATTAGAGATATAAATATCGAAACTGATATACCACCACATGACATTTTATGTGCAGGTTTCCCATGTCAGCCATTTTCAAAAGCGGGAAAAAGATTGGGTAGAAAAGATAATACTTTAGGAACTTTGATAGATGAAATTTTATTTATATTACACCATCATAAACCAACATATTTTATCTTAGAAAATGTTCCTTTCATTGCAGAACACGATAATCAAAGTATGTGGAAATATATGAAATCTGAGTTTGAACGAGCTGGATATACGTCAGATGAAAAAATATATTCGCCTCACGAATTTGGAATACCACAGCATAGACAACGAATTTACATTGTAGGAAGTAGGAAAGAGTTAAAGCATTTTGAATGGGTTGAGCCCAAAGCAGAGGAAAATTTATCTATTCATAAGATTTTAGATAAAAATCCTCAAGACGCAAAAATGATTGAACAAGACGAATTAGATTGCTTAGACTTATGGCAAAAATTTATTGATGCTATACCCAAAAATGTAGAAATTCCGAGATTTCCTATTTGGGGTATGGAGTTTGGCGCAACTTATCCAATAGAAATTGATAATTATCCGCATATTTTAAGTTCAAAAGAATTAGGAAAATATAAAGGTACTTTTGGACAATCTTTAAAAGGATTAACAAAAGAAGAACAATTAAAATTACTACCAAGTTACGCCAAAGTAGATAAACCTTTTCCCGATTGGAAAAGGCGTTATATTACTCAAAGTAGAAATTTTTATAACGAGTATAAAAAAGAACTAAAATCAGTTGTTGCCGAAATTGCCAATTTACCTATTGCAAGTTGGCAAAAATTGGAATGGAATGTAGGCAACGATGAACGTATAATTAAAAACTATATTATTCAATTTAGAGCATCGGGCATAAGGTTGAAAAAATGCAATTATTCACCGTCTTTAGTTTGTACTAATACCCAAATTCCCATAATAGGTTGGGAAAATCGTTACATCACAAAAACAGAAGGGGCAAGACTTCAATGTATGGAAGGTTTAAAACTTCCTGAAAATTATGGTACTTGTTTTAAGGCTTTAGGTAATGCTGTTAATGTAGAAATTGTATATCAAATAGCAAATAGTTTACTTAATGAAGGCTTAGCAAATAACATTGTCAAAATGGAAGTCAAATATAAAAACCCTCTAAAACTAATTGCTAATGGAGCAAATTGACAAAATTTATATTCGCCCTGGCGTTGGTATCTTGCAATTGTTAAAAAACCAAAACTATAAACCTTGGTTCGCACTTGCTGAATTTATTGACAATGCTATTGACAGCTATTTAAAGTTTGAAACCCAACTTAAACAAGTCGAAGGAGATAATTTTAAATTAAAAGTTATCGTTGAAATCAATACGACCGATAACAGAATTACAATACGAGATAATGCCGCAGGAATACCTACGGAACATTATTTACGAGCTTTCAGAGCCGCTGATGCTCCTTATGACCGCACAGGTTTGATCAGAGTTTGGTATCGGTATGAAACAAGCCGCTTGTTGGTTTTGTGATAATTGGATTGTCCGTACTACGGCATTAGGTGAAAATGTCAAAAGGACTGTTGAATTTGATTTAAAAAGCATCGTAACTGATAGTATTGAGGAATTAAACGTTCAAGAAGTAGAAGCGATTGAGAACAATCATTATACTATTGTTGAATTGCATAATATCCATAATAAGTTACCCAAAGGCAGAGGTTTAGGTAAAAGTAAAAGAGCATTTGGCGAGTATTTACCGTGACTTTATTAGACGTGATGTTATTGATTTATATTGGAATGAAGAACGACTTTTTTATAAAGAAATCAAAATACTTTCAGACTTTACCCTGCATACAAAAATGCTTCAACGAATGAAGTCATAGAATGGAAAAAAACAATTGACTTTCCAATTGATGAAAATTTATCTGTTAGTGGTTTTGTAGCAATTAGAGAAACAGGTTCGACAACAGAAAACGGATTTTCACTTTTCCGTAGAGGTAGAGTTGTAGAAGGTAGTTTTGATGAACCATTCAGACCCGAATTTATTTTTGGGAAACCGAATAGTTTTAGGTCACAACGGGTTTTTGGTGAATTACATTTAGAAGGTTTTAGCGTTAGTCACACTAAAGACGGCTTTCAGTGGGACGATAATATGGAATTGTTTTTACAGATTTTAAGAGATGACTTAAAATCTGAACCTTCAATTTTACGGCAAGCGGAAGATTATAGAGAAAGACCAAGTAATGAACAGTATAAGAAAACAAGCGAAAATGTATTAGTAACAACAGCTAACAACATACAAGATAGTATTGCAGAACCTTTAAATAACATAAGAGAAACCCCTCTTAAAGCTGATGAACCTACTAATTTACAGCCAACAACAGAATATTCGAGCCGTGAACTTGAAGTATTTTTAAATGGGGTAACATGGGTTGTTTCAATTGAATTGTCTTATGATGATTTAATAACAGATTGGTTAGAGGTTTTTGATGATTATTTAACTACAAATACACCGAAAAAAGCCAACAAAAGGTTTATTCGGATAAGGCTTTCATTAAAGCACCCATTTATGATACAATTTGCAGGTACTAACAAACTTGTTATTGAACCGTTGTTAAGGGTTGCTGCCGCCCTTGCCTTATCGGAAGTAGTTGCAGTCGAAAGCGGGTCTAATTATGCTCAAAGAATAAGAGCCAATGTAAATAAACTCTTACGTGATGCTCTTTCTAAACAATAACCAATACATTTTAGTATGAACAAAGACAATATTGAACGCATTGAAATAATTGCAAACCCAATGCAAGACAATTGACAAATAAAGGTAGGTATAGAAACTACCGAACTATTAGCCCATCTTAGTAATATTGACGATGAAGGCAAAATGCGTTTAATCGCTGAAACGCAACAAATTTTAATGCAATCTGGCAATCCAGAAAGTGAAACCAATAACGAAACAGGGCTTGTTTTAGGCTATGTCCAGAGTGGTAAAACAATGTCTTTTACTACATTAACAGCGTTAGCAAAAGATAACGGCTACCAAATTATTATTATTATTGCAGGTATAGCAACTAATTTAATTGACCAATCTACTACCCGATTAGAAAAAGATTTACGCATAAATGAGCGCACAGACCGCCAATGGTTATCTATTAAAAACCCGACAATTTCAGCAAATTATCAAAGCATTAGTGATAAATTATTAGAATGGAAAGATAAAACTTTTCCAGTTGAACGAAGAAGAACAATATTAATAACCATTTTGAAAAACCAAAAGCGGTTACAGGATTTACATGATTTATTAAGCCGTTTGGACTTAAAAGGCGTTCCCACATTAATTATTGACGATGAAGGCGACCAAGCAAGTTTAAACACGCAAGAGCGAAAAAACGCCCGAAATGCAAGAAACGGAGAGTATAACGAAAATTCGTTAAGCACAATATACAACCGTATTATAAGCCTTAAAGCAGTATTGCCACATCATACTTTTGTGCAATATACAGCAACCCCACAAGCAAATTTATTTGTAAATATCATGAATAGATTATCGCCTAATTTCATTCAACTTTTAACGACAGGTGATAAATACACAGGCGGTAAGACATTTTTTAGAGACCGTAGAGATTTAATAGAAGTCATACCACCACAAGATATTATCGCAACTTCCCCGCCCGAAAGTCTTTTAGATGCACTACGTATGTTCTTTTTAGGTGTAGCCAAAGGAGAACCTCAAAATGAGTTTAAAAATCGTTCTATGATGATACACCCATCTGAAAGAACAGACGAACATACAGATTTCTATAATTGGGCAATAACGATAAAAAATGAATGGGTAGATATTTTAGCCAAACCCGATACCGATTTATCAAAACAGGCTTTAGTTGCTGATTTTCAAAAATCTTACAACAAATTGGCTCAAATCGCTACTGATTTACCAATATTTGACCAATTAAGCGGAAAAACGCTACTTTATGCAATAAGAGGTACGCAAATAGAAAAACTAAATGCAAGTCGTGGCAAAACGCCTAATGTAAATTGGCGAGATAATTACGCCTTTATTTTAATAGGTGGAAAAGCTATGGATAGAGGATTTACAGTTGAAGGATTAACCGTTACTTATATGCCCCGAAATATCGGAGTTGGTAATGCTGATACGATACAACAACGAGCAAGATTTTTTGGATATAAAAAAGGCTATCTTAACTATTGCCGTATTTATATTAACCAAAATGCCCAAGCAGCATACGAGGATTATGTAGTACATGAGGAAGATATGAGACATAGACTTTCAGAACATATAAAAACGGGAAAACCACTTAACGACTGGTATAGAGAAGTATTTTTAGCGGATTTCCTTAATTTGACACGCAATAACGTATTATTCAATGAAGTAAGTCGTTCCGTTTTTGGTGATGAATGGTTTAGTATTAAAGCTCCACATGATGCAGCTATCCCTAATAATCAACGAATTACCGAAGATTTCATTAAAAATAATGGGCTAAATCCGTATTTGAATAAAAGTCAAGAGTACGAAATTGTGCCATTAATGACAGTAGTAAATAATTTACTATCAAAATTGGTTTACAACCGTCGTTCAGATTTTGACAATTTTAATGCTTTGAAGTCTGTTTTAAGTCAATACTTAGAAGAAAGACCAAACGAACTTTGCACAGTATATTTATTCGGTTCATTGGACAAACCAAGAGAACGTAAAATGAAGAATGAGCAAATTAACGAGTTATTTCAAGGTCGGAATGACAATTATTTAGGCGATAGAGAAATAAGAGCAAAAAGAGGTATAACATTTCAAATTCACGTTGTCACATTACTTGAAGGAAAAAATGCTGTAGCAGAGAAATTGCCAACAATAGCGGCATATCTTCCTTCGGAATTAAGTCAAGATGTGATACGTCAAACTTATCAAGACATTGAATAATGGAAAATCTTATAACCTTATTTCAGCAAATATCTCTACAACCAAATACGAGTAATAGTATTTTCAATACTTTACCGATTTCAGAATTTACTAACCACCGAATTAGTAAAAATGAAACAGGCAACCCTATTTTGTTGATAAATGTTACAGCTTCAAGCCAAAATTTGAATTTGCCGAGCATTAAACTTCAAAATATAGCAGTTCATTTTGATGCACAATGTAATGTTTCTACAAATAATCAAGTAATAAAAGGTGTTTTCACAATAATTAGTTTTACAGGTTTTAAGCATGAATTAGAACTTTATTTTTTAAAACTTGGTGATTTACTACTTAAAGCGATAGGAAATACACCAACTCAAACCCAAGTTTATACAGAAGTCTATAAACTTATTGAATTATTTAAAGCAGCTAATCAACCTCCCCTTAAATCAGTACAAGGACTTTGGGCAGAATTGTTAATTATTGAACAGGCAAAAGATACGCATATTTTCACAAAAGCATGGCATAGTTCGCCAACTGATAAATATGATTTTAGCTACAAAGCGGAACGATTAGAAATAAAAAGTTCATCTTTAAGAAAACGAGAACACCATTTTTCATTAGAACAATTGACACCGCCACAAAATACACAGTTAGTTATTGCATCTGTTTTTGTTGAAGAAATAAGTAACGGAAAGTCGTTAGAAGATTTACAAAATTCTATAACTCAAAAATTAAGTAACGATTTTGAATTGCAACAACATCTAAACTTAATGATTGCGAGAACGCTTGGCAATACGATTATGGAAGCAAAAAAAATCACATTTGATTATGAATTAGCAATACAAAGCGTATCATTTTATGACAGTAAACAAATACCTACAATCAATACCAAGCACATTCCAAACGAAATTTCAAACATTCATTTTAAAGTCAATTTATCAAATATCGAAAATATGAAAAGTGTAAAAAATCATTTTTTGATAGACAAATACTAATAAAAACGGTTAAAAATGACAAAAATACTGAGGGGGGTATCAAACTAAACTTTGACAAAAAAGAAAAAAAAGAAAGCGTTGAACAAATAAGCCTGTAGTCCACGAGTAGTGGACGACGGGCTTATGTTGAACGAAGCCGTTGTTCAACTTAGCAGACAACCCAAACATTTTCTTATCTATGGGTTTTGAATATTTTCTTCCGTTCCTCCAAGCTGCCTTGTGCGAGACCTTTAACGTCTTGCACAAGGCTTTTTTGTTGTTTATCGCTTTTTACCCCCCTCAGTATATCGGTGTTTTTTGGGGTCCTTTTGGGTCAAAAAGGGCGATTTTGTAGTGTTGGGCGCATACAATGGGCTTTCCGATAGGGATGCTATCAGCTTTTGCCTTGTTTTTAGTCCAACCAGACCACGGATTGAAGAGTGTTGTCCTCACTCGGCGGGGCGCGGCTGGGCGGTAAGATGCCGACCCGCCGCATTGTACCCGTTTGACAACACGGACAACGATTGGGGTGTTGTCCCAACAAGCGTTCTTGGGCAAGGGCTTTTCGGGCGGCGCGGTCTATGTACAAATACATGTTCTACAATTACAATATCTTCGCCAAAGGCGATTTATTAAACAAATAAACAATACATAAAAAGTGCACGAAAATTGAATGTTTAAGTTTTGCGAAACAATAACATCAATCTCCGTGCAATGGAACAATTAGCAAGTCTCATACTAAGCCTTAGCCGCTTAATTCCGAGTGCAAATATAGGGCACTTTTTATCAATCGTCGAAGGGATTTATTCGATTAGTAGTGGCGGGGTGACACAACTGAACATAAGTCGTTATAGTTCCATCAGTTACCGCAGCGTGCAACGGTTTATGAGTTTGAGTATATCCTGGTATCAATTATTGATAAGGATGCTTGTGGTGCATTTATCGAACTATCGGGGCGTTTATTTATTAGTAATAGACGAAACGGTTGAAGATAAAGCGGGCAAACAGACGGACAAGATTGGTTATTTTTTTAGTAGTAAATTAGGCAAAGTCATCAAAAGTGTCTCGTTTGGGGTTTTGTCGTTAGTGGCGGTGGATAAACGAAAGTCATATGTTGTTGATTTCACGCAGTTGAGCCAAGATGCGTCAAAAACAGCCGAAAACAAGGCTAAAAAGGTATTAAAGGCTAAAAAAAAAGCCCAAAAGAAGAAAGATAAAGCGGCAGGGAAGCTCACTGAAACCCGCCCACCGGGTCGTCCCGTGGGTTCAAAGAACAAGGTTAAGACCAAAGTAGAAAGCGAAAGTAGTCGAGCATTGACCCTTTTATTGACGCGGGTTTTACCTTTTTTAGCCAGCGTTCTCATTCATCCGACCTATTTAGTGGGCGATGGGGCTTACGGTAACTTGACCTATTGTCTGCTTGCTGGAGAACAGAACTTGTTTTTAATTTCAAAATTGAATTGCACGAGTGTTTTGTTTTATCCGCCCAAAGCGGGAACAAGACAGCGAATTTATGGCGACAAGGTGGATTTTACGCAATTACAAGACCACCAAATTGACGAAAAAGAGGAAGACGACTGTATTTTTACCTTTTTTCAAATTAAAAAGGTCAGAACCAGAAATATCGGACAATTTATTAATGTCGTTATCATTCGGTGCTATCATAAAAAAAGCAAAAAGACAGAATTCATTCTATTATTTTCTACCGATTTGACACTTGAGGGCATGACGCTCGTGGATTATTATGCTTTACGTTTTCAGATAGAGTTCAATTTCAGAGATGCCAAACAGTATTTTGGATTGTCTGATTTTAAAAGCATAAAACCCACTCAAATGAATAATGCTGTCGGTTTATCTTTTTTTATGGTCAATCTGTCCGCTATCTTGATTGACAATATGAAAGAGCAATCGGATTTCAAGTTTTTGAGTATTTTGGACTTAAAAACCTGTTTTAGGGCGATTTTTTTCAGTAAACACCTGAAAAATACCCCCATTTTGAACGTAAATAATATTTTAGACCCCCAAAACATCGCTGTACTCGAACATTTAGGGGCTATAAATATGTTTAATAAAAATAATATAATGCCAAAAGTAGATTGATTTCCAACTACTTACATTTACACATAACTGATTATTCTATCTTTGCCGCTGGCGAAGATATTGCAATTAGTTATATTGAAATGGATATAATAATTGAGGGATGGGCATAACCTAAAAGCGTTTTTTGCATCTCGCGCTCGCTTCGCTCGCGCGAGGGGAGGGATGTGGTTCGTTTTTCGGCTTCGCCGAAAAACGAACCACGTCTCCTCCCTTTTGCGCGAGCGAAGCGCGCGCAAAACATCTGTTTTTAATCAAAAAACGATGTTTTTAGGTAATGATAAAGAACTCGAAAGGCGAACACATCATTGTTGAAGTCCAAAACAATGAAGAATATGATTATTTACAAAGAATTTTGTTTGGCACTTGTAAAACAATTGTAGATAATATCGCCAAAGGACAACCCTATTCCTTTGTTAAAAAAGTGATTTCTATAAGCGTTGTCTATTTCAAAGTTGGGCAAGGAGAATACTACATTTATCACGGAACAACAGCTTTCATTTGACCGTAAGAATATGATAAAATCTCTACTTAATTCTTGTGGCGATTCGCTAAAAACTTCTTATGCGTGCGAGGCTTCGCTTGAAAATTTAGAAAAAGTAGATAAAAAAGAATTTGATACAGACGATATTGAAAAAATTCAGAGATTACTTACAAAAGATTACAACACTTACTCTCCACAACCAATTGAATACGCTCCTTATGAAGATTTAGTTTTGTTGACAGGTTTTTTAGACATTGAAAAATCTATTCCCAAACTTAAAAGTTTAGTTTTGCCTAATTCTAATTATCAAAGAAAATGGGAAGTTCATTTAGCTCTTGCTCGCTTAGGTCAAAAAGAATTTTGAAACCATACATAAAATCTAAACTGCTGGTTTTCGCGCTCGCTTCGCTCGCGCGAGAACCAGCAGTTTAGATTTTATGTATGGTTTCAAAATTTTGTTATAAAACTGGGATAAGCCATGTGTTTTTATCAAATTTTACTAAATTTGTGGCATCAACCGACTTTTCAAAATTTGACGTAATTCAACATTGACGAATTTTTATTTACAAGAATTAGTACTATGAACTTTTTTACAAACTTACTCAGTATTCGCTCAAGGATACTTTTGATGCTTTTAAGTGTCAGCATACTATCGTCACTTGTTTTAATTGTTATTGGCTACAACAGTGGGCAAAAAGCGATTAGAGAAGGCGTTTATAATCAATTGACCAGTATTCGCTCGGCAAAGGCTTATCAAGTTGAATCTTATTTCAAACAAATTGATAACATACTTACTGTGTATGGACACGATGAGATGATGTTTAGTGCTTTGCGGGAATTTAAACAAGCCTTTCGAAGTTTGTACGATGATAAAGTGACCGAAGAGTGCAACCAACTTCTGAGCAAACACTATGAAACTTTTTCAAGTAAAGTTGCTGCCAATATGACCGTCAAGGACAATGTTGAAATGTATTATCCTAATACTGCCGAAGCCTGTTATTTGCAATACAATTATATTCTTCAAAATCCGAATCCTTTGGGTGAAAAAGATGTGATGGATTACAGCCCTAACGACAAAAGCGAATACGCCAATGTACACCGCAAATACCACAAAGTTTTAAGAGATATTGTCAAAAAATTTAACTTCTATGACCTTTTCCTCGTGGATTTAGAATCGGGAAATGTGATTTATTCCGTCTATAAGGAAACCGATTTTGCCACTAATTTTTATACGGGTCCTTACAAAGATAGCAATTTGGCGGATTTGATTCGCCGATTGAAAAAGAGTAGTGATATTGACCACGCTCAAATCGTGGATTTTGAAGCCTACCGCCCGTCTTATGGTGCACCCGCCGCATTTATGGGTATTACGCTTGCAGAGAACACGATTACTGAGGGGGCATTGATTATACAATTGCCCGTTGACGAAGTGAATAAAATAATGACAGGTAATAAAAATTGGAAAAATGACGGCTTGGGCGATTCGGGTGAAACGTATTTGGTCGGCGATGATTTTCTAATGCGGAGTACGTCTCGTTTTTTTCTACAAGATACCGTAGGTTTTAAAGAAGGTTTAAATAAAATTGGCATTTCAACCGAAGAAGTGGATAAAATGTACAAAATAGGCTCTACTATTTTGAATTTGCCCATTAAAACAGCCGCCACAAAAGCCGCTTTTAAAGGCGAAATCAATACCATAGAAACCGATGATTACCGTTTTCAGCCTGTCATTAGTTCTTTTCAACCCTTAAAAATAGACGGACTGAGTTGGGCTATTTTTTCTGAAAAAGATGTATCGGAAGCGTTTGCACCCATTGCAGAATTTAAACATAAAGTGATTTTTACCTTGTGTGGGATTATTCTAATCGTGTCTTTTTTGTCCATGTGGTTTTCTGAACGTTTTGTGCGCCCCATTATTCAACTCAATGATGGCGTGACAAAAATCAGTCAAGGTGAATCGGATTTTGATATTAAAGTAGATAGCAAAGATGAAATTGGCAATTTGGCAAACACATTTAACCAAATGGTTCAGAGTCAAATGACCCAACAAAAAACGATTAAAACACAAAACGCTGAAAATGAACGCCTTTTGCTCAATTTCATGCCCGATGCCATTGCCAAACGCTATAAAAGTGGTGAGCAAAACATTGTCGAGCACCACAGCAATACGTCCATTATTTATGCCGATTTAAGTGGTTTTTCACTATATGCCAAACAGTTTGAGCATCAAGAAGCCTTAGATATTTTGAATAAATTGGTCAAAAACTTCGATGAAGCGGCTACAAAAATGAGCATCGAAAAAATACGGACAGTCGGCGACGGCTACTTGGCGGCTTGTGGTTTGCACATTTCAAGATTAGACCACCAAAAGCGAGTTGTGGAATTTGGCTTTGAAATGCGGCGCATTGTTCAGCAATTCAATATGACCCATTCCACAAAATTAGGTTTAAATATCGGTATTGATTCTGGCGAAGTGGTGGGCGGTATTGTCGGTTCCGAAAAATTTGTCTATGATGTCTGGGGCGATACCGTCAATAATGCCGTAGGATTAAGAAACGTAGGCGTACTCAATGAAATATTGGTGAGCGAAGCGGTCAAAACCCGCTTGGTTGATTTATTTGATTTTGAAAAATTGACAGATAAAACAGGCATTTATAAAGCAAAAATAAAGGGTTAATCATGGACATCTTTACAAACGAATCTTGGTTTTACTGGGCATTGGGTTTGATGATAGTGACACCCCTCAGTATTTTATTGCTCAATGAGGCGATTCGGTTGCTGCAACGCAAGCATCAAGGCATAATTCCGCCCATCAACCAACTGAAAAATGTGGTTTTACCGCTATTTGCTTTTAGTTTTTTGATACGCTATGTATCGAATAGCGAAATCAATAGTTTTTTCTTAAAAATATTGGACACCATCTCTTGGATGTTCCTCATTAGCAGCGTTTTAACCATCACCAATATCGTTTTATTTGAAACGGCAGGGGTTAGTTCGTGGCGGTCGAAAGTGCCAAAGTTGTTTTTAGATTTATTCAAAGTAGTCTTGATATTGGTTGGTGGGGCAATCATTTTATCGAATGTGTGGGGAGCAGATTTGAGCAATTTGGCAACGGCTTTGGGCTTGGGTTCGTTCGTTTTGGGTTTGGCTTTGCAAGATACACTTGGCAATTTGTTTTCAGGCATCGCTTTATTTTATGAAAAGCCTTTTAAAATGGGCGATAATATCAAAGTAGGCGAACATTCGGGTAAAATTATAGAACTCAACTGGCGGGCAGTGCGTATCATAACGCCTCAAGAAGAAATGATAGTCGTACCGCATTTGGTAATTGGCAAAGAAGCCATTATCAATTTCAGCCAACCGACCACCTATTATATCCACAAAATCAATGTTAGTTTTTCCTACAATGATCCGCCAAACAAAGTGAAAGAAGTCCTTTTCAATGTTTGTTTAGATATAGATGGCATCTTGAAAGACCCCGAACCAGAAATCAAAACGGTAAAATATGGAGATTCAGGTATTGAGTACGAAATAGAATTTGCGATTGCCGAATACAATGATTTTGAAGCAACCAGCAATGGGCTGATGACAAGCCTGTGGTATGCTGCCAAACGGCATAGTTTGACCATGCCACTCCCGCAAAGGGTTGTCTTTAACGGCGAACAACAACAAGCCGAAGCCTTAAAAAATACCCCTTCGATTGAAAAAGTATTGGCTGAATTGTCGTCCATTATCCCTATTGATAAAGCAAAAGTGGGTGATTTGGCAGATGGCATCGCCTTACAATATTATGGCAAAGGCGAAACCATTTTGATTGAAAATGACATAAATGACTGTTTATTCATCGTTATCGAAGGCAAAGTAGAAGAATCCGCCCACAATATCAATGGCGACAACATTAAAATCGCCAAATACAGTCGGGGTGATTTCTTTGGTGAAAATGCCCTTTTGGGTGCAAAACCCAATCCTGCCACCATAAAAGCGATAACCGATTTACAAACCATCATCATTTATCCAGATGAAGTGACTGAAATGCTGGAAAAAAACCCACAATTGGCGATTCAATTAGATGAAATATTGGAAACACGGCAGATTTTGCGAAGTCAGTTGATGACGCAAACTGTGTAATTTTTGGCTTTTACAAAGTCATGCACCATTTGCAACTCCAAATTGACCCTTTTATTTTTAAAAGTCGCAATACGCTGGCCTTCTTGATTGAGGGTAAATAAATTTTGCACTTTTTTAGCACTCATGTCAACAACGGTATCTTGAAATACTAATTTTGACTCTGTGACAATTTTAGCGGTAACTCACGTTCGGGGAACTTTAAAAGTTCCCCGAACGTCGGTTTACACGGTTTTTGACGCCAAAATGCTTTATTTACTGAGGGAGTTCTTTTGCTGCCGCTAAAATTGTCAAAGAGCCCTAATTTTTTACCCCCTCCCGAGAGCAATTGAGTTTTCAAGCATTTTACCAATAAAATTACTCTATTTGAGGAGTGGGCATAACCTAAAAACATCGTTTTTTGATTAAAAACAGATGTTTTGCGCGCGCTTCGCTCGCGCAAAGGAGGAGACGTGGTTCATTTTTCGGGCAAAGCCCGAAAAATGAACCACGTCTCCTGTAGTAGTCGCGCGTCGGAGAACACCCGCACCAAACGGACAACCGCCGAGGGAAAACCCGCGACGAGTGGTACTATAGTATTAATTTCATTCAATTATTTTATCATTCACAAGCACATTTTTAAAACGAATCCCATTAACAATACTTTTGTCATACTTCGCATTGTCAGTTTTGATGATTAGGTTTTCAAAACTAAAATCAGCCAATTTATCGTATTGCGTAATGGCAATATCAAAAAAAATGGCGCATTGCATTTTAATATCTTTCAAAGTGATGTGTTCGCAATACGATAAAGGCACATCGGGACGCCCTTTTAAATCAAAAAATTGTGTCCACGGTTTCACATAAATAAGACTATTGGCTTGACCTTCTATGTTTTGTAATGTGATATATTCGTATTTTTGGGGTGTGTCAGGGCGCATTTTTAACCACAACACCCGCACCGCTTGATTGACATGGCAATTACGCATCACAATATTTTTATTGTAAATGGCTTCACTGCCACAGGTAAGGGCAGCGTGACAAAAGCCAAATTCACAATCTTCAATAATGATATTGGTGTTTTCACCATTATTCACGTCGGTATCAGCCCAAGGACCTTTGCCCCCTTTTAAAGCAATTGCATCGTCATTAACGGACATATAACAGCGTTTTATCAAGACATTGGTACAAGCATCAATATCTATCGCATCTGTACTGGGTGCTTTTACAGGGGCGTGAGGTGAAACAATGTGCAAGTCCAGTATTTTTACATTTTTACATTTGTAATAGTGGCTTGTCCAAAAACCAGAATTGTGCAATTTTACATCTTGTACCTGCACATCATTGCAATTCCAAATAAAAACAAGTCGTGGACGGGAGACTTCAAGATTGGTGCATTTTGGATTTTCTTTGCGTCTTTGCCAAAAAGCCTCCCAATATTTTAGACCATTGCCATCAATTGTACCTGTACCTGAAATGGTGAAACCATCAACGCCATAAGCATTTACGAGGGCAGAGAAATAATCTAAATTTTGCCCTTCTATTCTTGAAGGCATCATCGGGTAGTCTTTTATATCGTCTGAGCCTCTCAAAATAGCCCCTTTTGATACAAATAAATGTGTTTTTGGCTTGAAAAACAAAGCTCCCGAAAGAAAAGTCCCTTTGGGAACAATGATAACACCGCCTCCTTGTGCAGCGGCATCGTCAATAAGTTTTTGAATGGCTTTTGTTTGTACAATGGTGCTATCATTTTTAACACCAAATTTGGTAAGGGTAAATTTTTTGCCCAAACTTTTTAATTTTATTTTAGTAGGGTTTAAAAACCATGAAGAAATGGGTGTTCCATCGGGAAAAGTGTTGACAACACTTGGTTGAGCATTGATAATTGGGTTAAAAATTAAAATACTGAGAATTATAACTATTGACCTCATTCTATATCGTTTTAAAAAAAGTTAAAAAAAGTTAAAAAAAGTTAAAAAAAAGCAAGGTACTATTTTTTAATGGTAACAGAATACTTATGGCTGACATTTGCCACAACATTTATTAAAACAGACATTTTGTGGGAGGGGTCTTACTCTATTTCATAAACTTTAAAATTATCAATAATATGCCTTGATTCCACTGTTCTGAATCCAAAATAGCCGTGCGTCAGAGGTTGAGCATCGGTGTAAGTAAAAAATAAAACTTCATTGATGTAAAAAAACAAGGTATTCGTTTTAAAAACAATGCGACAATGATAGGTTTTATCCGTTTCCAATAAATGGGTAGCATCTGTATATTCTCGAATAATATCTTTGCTGCTCGTGCCAATGTATTTTCTAAAGCGAGTCGTGGTATTTCTATTGCCACCCATGCCTACATAGTACAAACTCAACGTATCGTAATTTTTAAAAGCGGGGTCTCTGCCCATAAGTTTGCCCGTGTGTGGGTCTGTCGCTTGCCAAAAGACATTAAGATCTGATAATCGGTCATTTTTACCGCCTTGCATTGGCACAGTTCGGTCAAATTCTATCACCCAAGCGTCTTTTAATTCCTGTTTAAACCACACAGTTGCTCCATAATCCACGTCAATTTCCATTGCGCCATTTTTTACCGACACAGTATTGTTAGAGTCTGCGCGCAATTCGGCAAACCATTTTGTGGTGTCGTAAGATGTTGTAAAATCATCGGCATAGACACATTTTTTCAGTTTATAAGTGTCTTGGGCAAGGGCGTTTGCTACGCATAAAAAGAAGGATAGACATACAAAATTATACTTCATTGCTATTTCACCAGTATTTTTTTATTGTAATTACTTAGGTGAGGGATGGGCATAACCTAAAAGCGTTTTTTGCATCTCGCGCTCGCTTCGCTCGCGCGAGGGAGGAGAATGTGGTTCGTTTTTCGGCTTCGCCGAAAAACGAACCACGTCTCCTACCTTTTGCGCGAGGGAAGCGCGCGCAAAACATCTGTTTTTAATCAAAAAACGATGTTTTTAGGTTATGCCCACTCCTCAATTATATTTAATTAATTTTTAATACGTTACCGATATTTCCCACTGCTTTTTCAAAAATCATGATTTATCAAGAAAAAAACAGTTTTAAGGCTGTTTTGCGCTCGCTTCGCTCGTGCGAAAGGAGGAGAGGTGGTTCATTTTTCGGGCTTTGCCCGAAAAATGAACCACATTCCCCTTCCTCGCACGCGCGAAGGCTCGACCGATTTTATAGTGACGGATTTCAATCCGCCGAAAATATACATATCCTTTTCATTGAGAGCCGTAGGCTCGGCGCATACAAATATGCGCCGAGCCTACGGCTCTTAAATAATCTGTTCTAATATTTCGGCGGATTAAAATCCGCCGCTACAAAATTGGTCATGCCTACGGCATTTTTAACACATGTGCGCAACATTAATTATCGAGACTAAAGTAACATTTTGACACTACGTGTCATTAGAAAAGCCCCGCAATACACGTTTATTATAAACATTTTGAAACCATACATAAATTTAAAATACGCATTAAAAGGCACTTTTGCGCTCGCTTCGCTCGTGCGAAAGGAGGAGAGGTGGTTCATTTTTCGGGCTTTGCCCGAAAAATGAACCACATTCTCCTATCGCGCGAGCGAAGCGAGCGCGAGAACCAGCAGTTTAGTTTTTATGTATGGTTTCAAAATAAACATTCCCGATGAAATCGGGAATGTTTATAATAACCCACAATCTTGAACTTATATGCAGAGACACGTAGTGTCAAAATGTTAGGTGTTTGACCAACATAATTAAAAGTTGTAAACCCGTAAATGAAACTTCCTCTTTTTTGATAAAAAAAAATACTTTTGCAGATTCATTCATTCTCAAATAGTTAAGCAACTGTGGCAAGACCCTCTAAATCGGATAACGGAACAAAAAAGCCATTGGGCGAAGATACAACAACGCCCTTGATGCGGCAGTATTACGAGGCTAAAAAAAAGCAGCCCGATGCCCTTTTATTGTTCCGAATAGGTGATTTTTACGAAACTTTTGGTCAAGATGCCATTACTGCGTCGCGCGTTTTGGGCATTACTTTGACGAACCGTAACAATGGCTCGGCGGATACCGAATTGGCTGGATTTCCGCACCATTCGGTTGACACTTATTTGCCAAAACTCGTGCGGGCGGGCTATCGCGTGGCAATTTGTGAGCAATTGGAAAAACCTGTTACGGGGCGCATTGTGCGGCGGGGCATTGTGGAAGTGATTACACCCGGTGTGACCTCAGATGACAAATTGCTCGACCAAAAACGCAACAATTATTTAGCTGCTTTGGCAGTACAAAAAGAGTATGTCGGCATTGCTTTTTTGGATATTTCGACGGGCGAATTTTTAGTTACTGAGGGGGATTGGTTGTACGTGGAAAAACTATTTCAGAGTTTTCAGCCAGCAGAAATTCTTTTTGCAAAAAGCCAAGCAACCGAATTTAAAGAGCGTTTTGGCGATAAATTTTACTCATACAGCTTAGATGAGTGGGTCTATCAGCAAGATTATGGGCGTGAAAAACTATTGGAACACTTCAAAACGCCAAGTTTAAAAGGTTTTGGTATTGAAGACATGCGTTTGGGACAAATGGCGGCGGGCGCAGCTTTGCACTATTTGGCAACTACGGAAAACACAAATCTGAAACATATCAGCCAAATTGCGCGGTTGCACCAAGACAAGTACGTGTGGCTTGACCGCTTCACAATCCGCAATTTGGAACTGCTTACACCGTCGCACGAAGGCGGTCGGGCGTTGCTTGATGTACTCGATTCAACGCTGTCGCCTATGGGTGCGCGTTTGATGAAAAAATGGGTCGTCATGCCTTTAAAAAATCAAGTGGCGATTAATCAACGTTTGGATTCTGTTCAGCATTTTCTTGATAATCAAGGATTTAAGTCTGAATTAGAAGCCCTCATTCGGCAGATTGGCGACTTGGAACGTTTGATTTCAAAAGTACCTTTGGGCAAAATCAACCCGCGTGAAGTCCGTCAATTAGCCCGCGCTTTGGCAACAATTGAGCCGATGCAAATGCTCATTCGCGCAAGCAATAGCACCACAAATGCACACCTTCAAAAACTCGCCGACGGCTTAAATCCGTGTCGAAAAATCAGGGAAGAAATCGAACAAAAATTGGTCGAAGAACCGCCCGTAAATCTCGTAAAAGGGGGCGTTATTGCCGATTATGCAGACAGTAATTTAGACGATTTGCGCCACATCATCAAAAATGCGCAGGCTTTATTGATTGAGATTCAGCAAAAAGAAATCGAAAAAACGGGTATTCAAAGCCTAAAAATTGGCTTTAACAATGTCTTTGGCTACTTTTTAGAAGTGACCGCCAAATATAAAAATATTGAAATACCAAAAGACTGGATTCGCAAGCAAACCCTCGCCAATGCGGAGCGCTATATCACGCCCGAATTGAAGGTTTTGGAAGAAAAAATATTGACCGCCGAAGAAAAAATACAAGCCATAGAAGAACGGGTTTTTCAAGCCTTAATTGCCGATTTATCCGACTATTTGCAACCGATTCAACACAATGCGTCAGTTATTGGCATCTTGGATTGTTTGCGCTCATTTGCGGAAATTGCGGGTAAAAATCGCTACACAAAGCCCGTTTTTACTGAGGGGTATGACATTGACATTAAAGAAGGTCGTCATGCGGTGATTGAACAACAATTGCCACTTGGCGATTCTTACGTGCCAAACGACGTGTTTTTGGACAAAGAAGACCAGCAAATTTTGATGATAACGGGACCCAATATGGCGGGTAAATCCGCCCTCTTGCGCCAAACGGCTTTGATATGCCTCATGGCACAAATGGGCAGTTTTGTCCCTGCAAAAGCCGCTACTTTAGGCATTTTGGACAAGGTTTTTACCCGCGTCGGGGCAAGCGATAATATTTCAAGTGGCGAATCAACATTTATGGTTGAAATGAACGAAACCGCCAGCATTATGAACAATATCAGCGACCGTTCTTTGATTCTTTTAGATGAAATTGGGCGGGGTACTTCCACTTACGACGGTATTTCAATCGCGTGGTCAATTGCGGAATATCTGCACGAAAGCCCTTTCCGCGCCAAGACTTTATTCGCCACGCATTACCACGAACTCAATGAATTAGCCGAAAAATTTCCGCGCACTAAAAACTACCACGTTGCGACAAAAGAATTGGGGTCAAAAGTGATTTTTTTGCGCAAATTGACGGTCGGCGGGTCGGCTCATTCATTCGGTGTACACGTTGCTAAAATGGCGGGTATGCCCCAACAAATCGTGGACAGAGCCAATGAGATTTTAGCGCAATTGGAACAAAAACACATTGAAGGAAATGATGACGACGCTGTTGAAGGAAATACTAAAAATAGTAAAAAAGAGCGCGAAAATACGGGTAATATCGGGGGTATTGAGAGCAATATATCCAAAGATACGTACATTCAGCAAGACAACTACCCCCTCAGTATAGAGTCCAAAACTGCCTTGCAATCTAAGGTAAAAGGCATTACCAAGCCTATGCAAATGAATATTTTTGACATCGGCGACCCACGTTTGCAACGCATAAAAGATGCTTTAGATAAAATGGATTTGAATACGATGACACCAATTGAGTTGATGATGAAGGTAGCGGAGTGGAAAAAAATGTTGGATAATTAGGCAACAACTTGACGCAAGTTTAAAACTCTGTCCATTACCCATCCGAAAAATCATTGTGCCAAAATCCAAATTATTCACTTTCGACTGTTCGATAAAAATTACAAAAATTTGCCCCTACAATTATTCTAAAAAATATAATTCCGAAACACAAATAAAGTAATCCTTTTATTTCCTACGTCCACAAAATTTTAGACCTTTGTGAGCTATCAATTTAATTATCGCAATTACTTTAGCCCGCGCTCGCTTCGCTCGCGCGAAAAGAAGAGAGGCGGTTCATTTTTCGGGCAAAGCCCGAAAAATAAACCACATTCTCCTATTTTGCGAGCGAAGCGAGCAATAGGCTAAGTAATTAAATTATCAATTATCATCAATTTCAACGACATCGAGAACCTAATTTCTCGACTACACAACATGGCAAATCCAACAGGTTTCTTAAAAGTGACACGCGAATTACCTAAAACGCGGAAAGTAGAAGAACGACTCAACGACTACAAGGAACTCTATGAGCCGTTTTCTGCCGAAAAAACCAACGAACAAGCATCGCGCTGTATGGATTGTGGCGTACCTTTCTGCCACAATGGTTGTCCACTTGGCAATATCATTCCAGAATTTAACGATGCCGTATATCGTCAAGATTGGTCGGAGGCATACAGTATTTTGTCGGAAACGAACAATTTTCCAGAATTTACGGGACGGATTTGCCCTGCCCCTTGCGAATCGGCTTGCGTTTTGGGCATCAATCAGCCGCCTGTTGCCATTGAACATATTGAAAAATCAATCATCGAACACGCTTTCGCCCACAATTTAGTGAAACCAAACACCCCCCCCCTAAGAACGGGTAAAAAGGTCGCTGTTGTCGGTTCAGGTCCTTCGGGACTCGCGGCAGCCGTGCAGTTAAATAAAGCGGGACATTGGGTGACGGTTTTTGAGCGCAATACGCGCATCGGCGGTTTGTTGCGTTACGGCATTCCCGATTTCAAATTGGATAAATCTACGATTGACCGCCGTATGAAAGTCATGGAAGCGTCGGGCATAAAATTCAAAACGCATACGAATGTTGGGGTGGACATGACGGGTCAAGAATTGTTGAAAGGTTACGATGCCATTGTGTTGTCGGGCGGCTCTACAATTCCACGCGATTTGCCAATCCCAGGACGCGATTTGAAAGGCGTTTATTTTGCCATGCAATTTTTGGAACAAAGCAATAAACGAGTAGCAGGTGACACAAACATCGGCACACCTCTGATGGCAACAGATAAAAACGTGGTGGTTATTGGCGGCGGTGATACGGGTTCGGACTGCGTGGGTACATCAAATCGGCATCGGGCAAAGTCCGTAACGCAAATTGAATTGCTCTCAAAACCACCGTCAGAACGGGCAAGTTCAACACCCTGGCCCAACTGGCCCATGATGTTGCGTACTTCTTCTTCACACGACGAAGGTTGCGAACGCGCGTGGGCAATCTCAACAAAAGCGTTCATCGGTGACGAAAATGGCAACCTCAAAGCCTTGAAAATGGTAGATGTAGAATGGTCAATGGGCGAAAATGGTCAAATGCGCATGGTAGAACGTGCTGGTTCTGAGCGTGAAATTCCTTGTGAAATGGCATTTTTGGCGGCGGGTTTCTTGCACCCACAACACGAAGGCTTGTTGCAACAATTGGAAGTGACACTCGACGGGCGTGGTAATGTGGCAGATAAAAATTATCAAACGAATATCCCTAAAGTATTTGCGGCGGGTGATATGCGGCGTGGACAATCGCTCGTGGTTTGGGCTATTTCCGAAGGCAGAGAATGTGCGCGTTCAGTTGATGAATTCTTGACTGGTGGTAATTCGACGCTTGAAATGAAAGATGCTTCGCAATCAAAATTGTTTTTGTCCAATGCGTTTGCTTAGACTTATTTCGGCTACAACTCTCCATGGGTTTTAAACCCTTGGAGAGTTTGAAGTACTTGGAGTGTTGTAGCCTAAAATATCAGTTTTTTTTGCGACAATTTTACATTTTTTATCAATACCAAACCCACAATAAAAAACAAACTCAACGCCAGAGTCGAGTTACGAATATCGCCTGTCAATTGGTCAATAAAGCCGAAAGCAAATGTGCCAACTACAACGGCAACTTTATCCGTCACATCGTAGAAACTAAAAAAAGAGGTGACATCCTCGGTATCCGCAGGAATTAATTTAGAATAAGTAGAACGGCTCAACGATTGAATTCCGCCCATAACTGCCCCCAAAACTGCCCCCAAAATATAGAATTGGGTTTTGGTTTGAACCAAATAAGCCGCGATACAAATAAAGAACCACACAATAAGCATAACCGTAATTGACCATAAATTGCCTTTAACAGCCGAAACTTTAGCAAAAAGCCACGAGCCTAATGCCGCGACAACTTGTAAAATCAAGACCACGCGAATCAGTTCAGGTGTTTTAAAATTCAATACTTTTGCGGCAAAAATCGTTGCCATAAACAAGACGCATTGCACGCCCGCATCGAAGAAAAAATACGCACATAAATAATTTTTAAGGTTTTTATTTGCCTTAACCACTTCAAAAACGCCTTTAAACTCCGCCCAACCACTTGATACTGCCGACACACTGAGGGGTGTCGTAGAATCGGCAGGCAAACGCAATCGCGGAATTTGAGCAAAACCCAACCACCAAAAACCTACCATCAAAAAAGCAATCCGCGTAGGCATGGATTCATCGGGAAAACCCAATTCTTTGTAAAAAATAATCATCGGCAAATTGACCACCAATAAAAACACGCTGCCAATATAACCAAACGTAAAAGCACGCGCAGACAACCAATCAAAACGGTCTTCGGTAGCAATAATCGGCAAATAAGAATTGTTGAACACAACGCCCCCTGCATAACCCATAGTTGCCACCACATAACCCCAAAAACCAATGTGCCAATCTTCGCGCCCCGTCATCCAAAACATACCAATACACGCCAAAGCCCCAACAACCGTAAAAGCAGTCATAAACAGTTTGCGTTTGCCACCATAATCCGCAATACCCGACAGAATAGGCGAACTCAACGCAATCACCAAGTAAGCAATCGTCACAGCATACGCCAAAATAGCACTTGAAGGGATAGTCATACCCCAAAAAGAGATATTTTCGGGCGCAGTTGCCGCAAAATAGGCAGGAAATACCGCCGATGAAATGACAAGCGAATAGGAGGAGTTGGCACAATCGAAAAACGCCCAGCCGTTCATGGTGCGTTTTTCATTCATAATGATTTGTTGTGGTTGTACGTTTAGTACTGACATAAGTAAAGTTGTTTATCGTTTTTAAATAGAATTTTGGTAATTACTTAGCCCATGGCTCGCTTCGCTCGCAAAAAAGGGAAATTTGGTTCGTTTTTCGGGCAAAGCCCGAAAAACAAACCACCTCTCCTCCCTCGTGCGAGCGAAGCGAGCAATATACTAAGTAGTTACATAACCGAGCTACTTACTATTTGAAATCCCCTCAAAAATCTTTCATAGACAGTGTAATCCGTTTTCGAGAAGCATCTACTTCAACTATCCTAACCTCCACTTCCTGCCGCAATTTGACGACTTCCGAAGGAGATTTAATAAATCTGTTCGACATTTGCGATACATGCACCAAACCATCTTGTTTGACGCCAATATCTACAAATGCGCCAAAAGCGGTGATATTTGTCACAATACCAGGAAGAATCATACCCAATTTGAGGTCTTCTATTTTATGAACATCGGCAAATGAGAACGATTTTGCTTCTCCACGCGGGTCGAGTCCCGGCTTATCGAGTTCCTTCATAATATCGGTCAAAGTTGGCAAACCTACCTTTTCCGTTACGTAGGTAGGCAATTTGATTTGTTGACGCAAGGGTTTATTTTGAATCAAATCGCTGATTTTTACGCCCAAATCAGTTGCCATTTTCTCAACAATAGCATAACTTTCTGGGTGAACTCCTGTATTGTCCAAAGGGTTTACGGCATCGCGGACGCGCAAAAAACCTGCACATTGCTCAAACGCTTTTTCGCCCAAACGCGGCACTTTTTTGAGTTGTTGACGGCTTTTAAATGCGCCATTCTCAGCTCTAAAATTCACAATATTTTGCGCCAAAGTTGCGCCCAAACCAGATACATACGTCAACAAATGTTTACTTGCGGTATTCAAATTGATACCCACCAAATTCACGCAACTTTCCACGCTGCGGTCAAGGCTTTCTTTCAATGCGGTTTGGTTGACATCGTGCTGATACTGCCCTACGCCAATGCTTTTAGGGTCAATTTTAACCAATTCTGCCAACGGATCCATGAGTCGGCGACCGATTGACACCGCGCCGCGTACCGTAATATCATGGTCAGGAAATTCTTCGCGTCCAATCTCAGACGCTGAATAAATAGACGCGCCCGCCTCATTGACCATAAAAATACTGAGGGGGTGCTTTGAAGTCAGTTTTTTACATAAAATTTCTGTCTCGCGTCCAGCAGTACCATTGCCAATTGCAACGGCTTCTATATTGTGTTTTTCAATCAATCGTTCCAATTTGTAAATGGCTTCTCCGTCTGAATTTGCGCCCAAATGTGGATAAACTGTCGCATTTTCAATCAAATTTCCGCTTGCATCTAAGCACACAACTTTGCAACCCGTCCGAAACCCAGGGTCAATGCCCAATACACGGCGTTGTCCAAGTGGTGCTTGCAAAAGAAGTTGCCGCAAATTATCTACAAAAACTTGGATAGCGTCGGCATCGGCTTTGTCTTTTGAAACGTTACGAAATTCAGTTTCCATTGATGACGCAATCAGGCGTTCGTAAGCGTCTTCAACGGCAAAGCGCACTTGTTCGCCCGATGAATTTGATGAAATGACATAATCATCTACCAACTTTTTTATCAGATATTCTTCATCAGCTGGCGCGACAGACAAGCGTAAAAAACCTTCATCTTCGCCCCGCCGCATCGCCAGAAGACGGTGAGACGGCGATTTACTGAGGGGTTCAGAAAATTCAAAATAATCTTTGAATTTAGCCGCTTCTTCAGTTTTTGATTTGACAACTTTAGTCGTAATTTGTGCTTCACGCTCAAACGTTCGGCGGCAAATGGCGCGGGTTTGTTCACTTTCGCTGACCATTTCGGCGATAATATCTCGCGCACCTTGCAAAGCGTCCTCAATTGTGGCAACTTTGTCCGACAAAAAGGTTTTAGCTAAAGTTTCGACCTCTTTGTGTGTTTGCATCAAAAGGGTGTTCGCCAATGGTTCAAGTCCTTTTTCACGCGCAACCGAAGCGCGGGTTTTGCGCTTTTGTTTGTAAGGCAAATAAATGTCTTCCAACTCAGTCGGATTGTAGCACTGCACAATACGCTGACGCAGTTCATCGGTCATTTTGCCTTGTTCTTCGATGCTTTTTAGGATACCTTCGCGGCGTTTTTCAAGGTCGGCGAGCTTTTGGGTGTGCGTTTTAATATCGCCAATTTGAACTTCATCGAGCGTACCTGTTACTTCTTTTCGGTAGCGAGCAATAAACGGAATAGTTGCGCCTTCTTCCAATAACTGAACGGTATTTTCAATTTGTTTTTTTGAAATGCCGAGCGCGTCAGCAATCAATTGAAGGTGTTTTAGATTCATATTTTTGAATGATTTTAATTTTCTCAACTTTCTATCAACGCGCAAAAATATAAAACAAATACTTTTATTCACTTTTAAATAGTCACAACTTATGCACCGACTGATTATTCTCTTTTTTTTATGCCTTACTACTACCCTATCCGCACAAAAGCTACTGCGTTTGGAAACGACTAAAAATGCCCGAAAACTGACCTATTTCGTCGGCAATGCCCTCGTTTTTAGACTCGATGATGACAGTAAAACAAATAAAAATTGGTTTATTGAGCGCATCGTTGACATTGATTTAGACCGTCAATTGGTGATATTTGATACATGGCAAGTACCTATTGGGGACATTATCTACGTTCGTCAAAGTGATGTAAATCGCGGTGTTAAAGGTGGCGCAAAAATACTCCAAACTTTTGGCGCATCGGCGGCAGGTTTCGGGCTTTTAGGCAAATTAACCCCCAATTGCCCCAACTGCAACGAGGCAATAGTGGTCGGCATTGTGTCGTTTGGCGTAGGTTCGGCAATAGATTGGCTCGTTTCGGGACGGCGGATTTTTAAAATTGGACGAAAAAATAAATTGAGACTGCTGGACTTAACACCAAAACCTGACGTGAAGCCTGTTTAGGAACTCAAAGAAAATGCAACAAACCTAAATATTAGTATCTGAGGGATGGGCATAACCTAAAAGCGTTTTTTGCATCTCGCGCTCGCTTCGCTCGCGTAAAAGGAGGAGAGGTGGTTCATTTTTCGGGCAAAGCCCGAAAAATGAACCACATTCCCCTTCGCGCGAGCGAAGCGAGCGCGAAAACCAGCAGTTTAGATTTTATGTATGGTTTCAAAAAAGTTATACCAGTTACGCAAGCAAAAAAGTATCGTATTTTTTGTTTCCACAAAAAAAAACTACTTTTGCCCATTGAAATCTTAAATTTGAAATCCTGGTTAACGATGAAAAAAACAATTTTATGGGTCTTATTGGGTCTGCTTGTCATTTTGGTGGGCGGGTTAGCAGCCCTCAATTATTTGATATTGGCTGAAGCACCACCCTCTTTTGTAATAGAACCTTCTCCCAATTTGAAAAGAGAAACAGAGGCAATGACGGTTGTAGAGCCCAAATTTAGTTTCGACTTCAAGATGGATACTACCGAAACACCTCATTCCAAAGTGTTTGTCGAATTGGGCAGCGAAAAAACCCTGATTGATGAAATCACTGCATCTTTTAACGTATTGAGTCGTATAGAATACAAAGATTTAAAAATACCCGAAAGCGCGAAAATAGCGTGTAAAGGCTATTGGGCAGGCTTAGAAACGGTTTATATTGTGGAAGATAATGGCAGTTTTTGGGTCGTAAAAAAACGTCAAATTGACGAAGAATCCACGCAAGAAGAGCGATTTGAGGTAGTAAAGACAATAAAATATTAATAAGAAAACTATTTAGCTACGTGCCTTTTGCTCGCACAACGACAAGAAAAAAGCGTATGGGAAACAGTTGTTACAATAAAGAACTATATTTTGGAGACAACCCATTTAGAAAAAGTGCGCCGCCCAGTCGGTATTATTGGTTCTGGCAGCTTCGGTATTGCCATTGCCAAATTGATAAATCCGAATACGGAGGTCTTAGTTTACACCCGAAAAAGTGAAACTGCCGATGCTATCAATAACACACATCGGCATTACAACACCGACCTCGGTTTGAATATCCGCGCCACACTTGACCCTGCGGAGATTTGCGATAAGTGCCGCTTAATCTTCCCTGTTGTCCCATCAGCCGCTTTTCGGACAACTATGCAGACATTTTCACCTTTTTTGAAACCCTACCATATACTGATTCATGGCACAAAAGGTTTTGACTTGGTGGGCATCAAAGAAGAAGATTTAGACCGTCATTCCGTTGTAATGCGCTCCAATTTGCGGACAATGAGCGAAGTTATTGCTGATGAAACTGCTGTTGTGCGTATTGGTTGTCTGTCTGGTCCTAATTTAGCGAGTGAATTGATTGCAGGACAGCCCACTGCCACGCTGATTGCCAGCCGTTTTGATGAAGTGGTGGACGCAGGACAAGCCGTTTTAAATTCCAAACGCTTTCACGTTTTTGGTTCACGAGAGATTTTGGGGGCAGAATTTGCGGGCGCGTTGAAAAATATCGTTGCCATTGGTTCGGGTATTTTAGGTGGTAAAGGCTTAGGTAGAAATATTCAAGCCATGCTGATTACACGTGGTTTGACGGAAATGATTTTGTTTGGCAAACGCTTGGGTACGTCTAATCAAGCCTTTTTGGGTACGGCGGGCATCGGCGATTTGATAGCCACAGCCACCTCAACAAATAGTAGAAATTATACGTTTGGCATGAGACTTGCAAAAGGAGAAACCCGTGAAGAAATTATTACATCTATGAAAGAAGTGGCAGAGGGTGTCCGCACATTGCGTATTGCACACCGCGTTGCTCGCTCTTACCGTTTGCATGTACCCATTACAGATATGATGTACCGCGTGGTTTTCGACGGTTTTAGCATCGAACGTGCGCTTGAATACTTGATTGAATATCCTTATGATATTGATGTTGATTTTATCTAAAATCTTCATAGCTACTAAGAAATAGGATTATATTTGCGCTTGTTTTAAAAGTACAGTAAAAAAATATTTGAAACCGTACATAAAATCCAAACTGCTGGTTCTCGCGCTCGCTTCGCTCGCGCGAGAGTGGGAATGTGGTTCATTTTTCGGGCAAAGCCCGAAAAATGAACCACATTCCCTACTTTTGCGCGAGCGAAGCGAGCGCAAAAGTGCCTTTTTAATGCGTATTTTGAATTTATGTATGGTTTCAAGAAAAAATATACAAAAAGGACATAATTAATATATATTCTAAGCAATAATGAAAAAAACACCTCTAATTTTTGTAATCTTAAGTATCTTTTTTAGTTGTAAATCTGAAAGTGAACGCCGAATTGTCGGCAAATGGGAAGCGTCTGAATTGCGTGAATGTGATGATGTTGTGCCGATTCAAATCGCTTTGGTTAACATGGAGTTTAAAGACAACGGTGAATATGTTTTTAATTCTACACTCAATATTCACGAAGAAGGTAAATTTAGATTAAGAAAAAATTTCTTATATACAACCAATAATTTGAAAGACAAGCCAAGCGAAAAAGTTGTCTTAATTCAAACATTTACGACTGATACCCTCATTTTGCAGATGAATTTTAAGGGCAAAGACCAGTTTCTAACGCTCGTTAGAGAAGGTACTGCCGATAGACTTGCCAAAGCAGAAGTTGAAAGAATGGAAAAAGAAGCCGAAAAACTTGATAAACAAGGCGTTGATACTACTAAAGAAATGGAAGTAACCAAGGCAGATACCACTAAAAAAAGTGCGTCAAAATAAATCTAAGTAGTTAATGTAATTACTTAGTCACGCGCTCGCTTCGCTCGCAAAAAAAGGGAAAATGTTTTATTTTTCGGGCTTTGCCCGAAAAATAAAATACTTCTACTCTTTTTCCGCGAGCGAAACGAGCGTAAAACATTTAGTCAAGATGAAAAACTTATTTGCAACAGAGAAAACTGCCACTTTGTTGCCTCAAATCCGCGCCTTCGTCGAGAACGAACTTTATCCGCTTGAAACGGAAAAAAATATGACTAACTATTTTTCAGAACTTGAAAAACAGCTCCAACAAAAACGCGAACTCGTAAAAAATGCAGGGCTTTGGGGCTTGCAGCACCACCTCACTCTGTGCGAATTTGGGCAAGTAAGCGAAGCATTAGCCATGACACCTTTTGGTCACTATGTCTTCAATTGTCAAGCACCCGACATTGGCAATATGGAGTTGCTTGAAAGATTCGGCTCTAAAACATTGAAGGACAAGTATTTGAAACCACTCATGGAGGGCAAAATACGTTCGTGTTTTGGCATGACTGAGCCGCAATTGGCAGGGTCTAATCCCACTAATTTAGATACCACTGCCGTGAAAGATGGAGACAATTACCTCATCAATGGGCGCAAATGGTTTACAACAGGCGCAGATGGTTCAGCGTTTTGTATCGTTATGGCAGTAACAAACCCCGATGCCCCACCCCACAAACGAGCATCTCAAATAGTAGTTCCTATTAAAAGCAAAGGGTTCAGAATTGTGCGCAATATCAGCATTATGGGAGAAGAAAATGACAGTTGGTTTTCTCATTCGGAAATCGAATTCGTCAATTGCCGCGTACCTCAAACGCACCTAATTGGTACTGAGGGAGCAGGTTTTGCGCTTGCACAAGAACGCCTCGGACCGGGTCGGATTCATCATTGTATGCGTTGGATTGGCATTGCTGAACGTGCTTTTGATATTATGTGCCGCCGTGCAGCCAGTAGAAATATGGGTGACGGGCAGCAATTGGCAGAAAAACAGTTCGTAATGGGTTGGATTGCCGAAAGTCGGGCTGAAATTGATGCCGCAAGACTCATGGTGCTGTCAACCGCAAAAATGATTGATGAAGAAGGCGCAGCCGCAGCCCGTAATAGTATTTCAGCCATCAAGTTTTCAACTGCCAAAATGATGTTAACGGTCTTAGACCACGCCATTCAAGTTGGCGGTGCAGCAGGTCTGACCGATGAATATTTGGTCGGCTTCTGGTATCGCCACGAACGCGCAGCGCGGATTTATGACGGTGCAGACGAGGTGCATAAAATGGCTTTGGCACGTTCAATTCTAAAAAAATACAGATGATTTTTAAGTTTTAAACGACTGCGGCTTTATTTTTTTGACCCCCACAAAATTGTCAAAGAACAAGAATTTTGTCTCACTACTAAAAAAAAAAAATTGAAACCATACATAAAATTCTAAAACGCATAAAAGTACACCTTTGCGCTCGCTTCGCTCGCGCAAAGGGAGAAGAAGGGGTTCATTTTTTCGGGCTTTGCCCGAAAAATGAACCCCATTCCCCTTCTCGCGCGAGCGAAGCGAGCGCGAGCAGCAGCAGTTTAGATTTTATGTATGGTTTCAAAAAAAATACTTCACGGGAACTTTTTTTGATAGTCTTGTGTTGAAAAATAGCCTCGTTTTATTAAACCTTTTACTGGTTATCTAATCTAATTTTTTTGAAACCATACATAAATTCAAAATACGCATTAAAAGGCACTTTTGCGCTCGCTTCGCTCGCGCAAAAGGAGGAGAGGTGGTTCATTTTTCGGGCTTTGCCCGAAAAATGAACCACACTCCCCTCTCGCGCGAGCGAAGCGAGCGCGAGAACCAGCAGCTTAGATTTTATGTATGGTTTCAAACTAAATTTAATAAGTGATTTAGTGCAGCATAAAGATTATTGAAAATCAATGTTTTACATTTAAAATAGATTTTTTGAACACCACTAATCTTAAATTTGAAATCTTTTTATGGCAAAAAAAACAGGTGAATTTTCTTACGACGCAGCTATGCAAGAGCTTCAAACACTGGTGAACCAACTACAAAATGACCAAATTGGCGTGGATTCGCTCGCAGAAAAAGTGAAACAAGCATCTGATTTGATTAAATTGTGCCGTCAAAAATTGAGACAAACAGAAATAGATGTAAATGGGACGTTAGAAATAAATAATTGAGGAGTGGGCATAACCTAAAAACATCGTTTTTTGATCAAAAACAGATGTTTTGCGCGCGCTTCGCTCGCGCAAAAGGAAGGAGACGTGGTTCGTTTTTCGGCGAAGCCGAAAAACGAACCACATTCCCCTCCCTCGCGCGAGCGAAGCGAGCGCGAGGTGCAAAAAACGCTTTTAGGTTATGCCCGTCCCTCAAACAAATAATTCTGCAAAATAAAGTCACACGACAAGCGTTTTGGGCTTCTATTTAAGACTTGTGTCATAATTACACTTTTGAAATAATTATTTTTAAAATATTAAATTTTTAACCCTATTTTTGTGCGGTCTTAGATTATTATATCTCAAAACGACATTAGTCAAACAACTTTTCTTTAATTTAAACTTTAAAAAATTACATGAAGCCAACCCTCCTCATTCTTGCCGCAGGTATCGGCAGTCGTTATGGTGGACTTAAACAAGCAGACTCTGTTGGACCTTCGGGCGAAGCGATTATTGAGTACTCTATTTATGATGCCATTCGTGCTGGTTTCGGCAAAGTCGTTATTGTAATCCGCAAGAGTATCGAACAAGATTTTAAAGACAAATTTTCAGGTAAATTTGATGACAAAATCAAAGTTGAATTTGCTTTTCAAGAACTTGATTCCCCAATTAAAGGTATCAAAAAATTTCCCGAAGGACGTACTAAACCGTGGGGAACAGGTCACGCTATGCTCGTTGCCGCGCATCTTGTCAAAGAACCGTTTTTGGTTATCAATGCAGATGATTTCTATGGCTTCTCGGCATTTAAGCAAATGTCAGAATTTTTGACTGAAAGCTGTACGGCAAAACAATGCGGTATGGTCGGTTATTGGCTCAAAAACACGTTATCAGAGAACGGTCATGTGAGCCGTGGTGTTTGTACTACCGACAAAAATAATCACTTGACTTCGGTTGTTGAGCGCACCAAAATTATCCGCGATGTGGACAATGACATTTATTTCTTTGAAAATGACACTAAAATTCCACTTGCGGAGGATACTATTGTGTCAATGAACTTCTGGGGATTTCACCCAAGCGTGTTTGAAATGACGCGCAAAATGTTTGTCGAATTTGTTAAAAATAATTTCGACCAGCCTACTGCTGAATTCTACATTCCAAAAGTTGCCAACAACTACGTAGAAACGGGTAAAGCTGACTTGACAGTAATGACAACCCGCGACCAATGGTATGGTGTCACCTACAAAGAAGATAAACAAACAGTGCAGGAAGCCTTCAATGCCTTGACTACAATTGGTGTTTATCCGAAAGGTTTGTGGAAACATAGCGAAGAATTGGTACACGCTTAAAACTGATGGTGGGGATTTATGAAAAATCTCTGCATGTCATCAAATAAAAATATTTACCTTGAAGTCCTTTTTCGTGCAAACGAAAAAGGAATTTCTTTTTATAAAAAATCGTAATTACTTACTGAGGAATGGGCATAACCTAAAAGCGTTTTTTGCATCTCGCGCGCGCTTCGCTCGCGCGAGGGAGGAATGTGGTTCGTTTTTCGGCTTCGCCGAAAAACGAACCACGTCTCCTCCCTTTTGCCCGAGCAAAGCGAGCGCAAAACATCTGTTTTTAATCAAAAAACGATGTTTTTAGGTTATGCCCACTCCTCAATTACCTATTTTAAGTGTATTTGATTTTACTTCTGATAACAACAAATTATCTACGGGTTAGATAATCAAAAAACGTCTTTCAAGACAAGCTGTTCACCTATGAAAGTTCCTCAAGTAAGCATTATTATGGGTTCTGATTCTGATTTGCCCATTATGAAACAAGCGGCTGAAACGCTTGAAATCTTTGGCATCACGTTTGAAATCACCTTTATTTCTGCACATCGGACACCCGAACGCCTTTACACGTTTGCCAAAGAAGCGCACAATCGCGGCGTAAAAGTGATTATTGCTGGTGCGGGCGGTGCGGCTCACCTGCCGGGAATGGTCGCGTCTTTGAGTCCTCTACCCGTGATTGGTGTGCCGATTAAAGCCTCAAATTCAATTGATGGTTGGGATTCTATTTTGTCTATTTTGCAAATGCCCAATGGTGTGCCTGTGGCAACGGTCGCGCTCAATGGAGCGAAAAATGGGGCAATTCTGGCAGCGCAAATCTTGGGCGCAACCGATAAACTCATGCAAGATAAAGTAGTTGTCTATAAACAAGAATTGGCAAACGAAGTCACCCGAAAATATGAACATTTGGCACGGATTGGTTACGAAAACTACGGAAAAGATTTTTAGAGGTAGTGTGGTTCATAAAATATCACAGCAGTTTTCGCTTTTGCTTGATTGAGTAGGTCCCCGTCATGGTTTTGCACGAGATAAAGCGTTTAGGCTGGAACAGAAAACAACAGACCAAGCGACTTTTTTATTGACTTCTGATAAAGAAAGCCTTAAAATTTATCCATTTTTGTTTGAATTTCGATTGCACTATACCTTAAAAGACAATGCCTTGAGCGTGACTTATACCGTATTTTACCGCCACAAAGACACAAAGGGCTAAGTAAAACATAACAAAAAAAATATATTCGTATGTCAAAAACAAAAATAACAATCAACCCGAATGGGTCACTCAAAGTTGAAGGAGACATTGAAATCGTAGATGCTTCTGGCAATGCCTACGGACTCGGTGGCAGAACAACTTTGGGATTATGTAGATGTGGTCTATCAAAAAATAAACCTTTTTGCGATGGTTCGCATAAAAACGGTTTTGAACATGTAGCTGAGGCATTTAATTTGCCGCCTAAGAAAGTGTGATAGATTTTCGCAAAAGAGTGATTTAAAGCGCGGCTTTTACGGCTTATTCACGCAAAAAAGAGTGGTTCATTTGTCGGCTTCGCCGACAAATGAACCACCTTCACCGTCTCACCGTTCGGCGTACCATTACCGATATTGACGCCCCAAACCCATTTCGTTTTGTTTTTACCCGCAACTTTCATAGGAAATAAATCGGGACATTCCCACACGCCACCGTGCGAACCCATTTCTTTGCCAAACTCGCCCGTTTTTTCTCAATCTTTAAAATTTTTAGACGCATAAAATTCAACACGGTCAGCCAATGCCAACGTCATAAGCCAACGCTTAGAGGCTTTATGCCAAAAAATTTTTGGGTCTCGAAAATCTCGAAACTTAAAATTAAAAATCAAGAATTGCCTCTTATTTTTATCTTTGCGGCTTCGTTTACATTTCTAAATTATCAAACATGCAACTTATTGACGGTAAACTCTTATCAGACACTATCAAAGGGGAGATTAAAATTGAAGTTGACACACTTCGGGCAACAGGCGGAAAAATTCCGCATTTAGCCGCCGTTTTGGTGGGCAACAACTCTGCAAGTGAGGCTTATGTAGGCAATAAAATCAAATCGTGCGAGACGGTGGGTTTTAAATCAACCCTCATTCGTCGTGACCTTTCAGTAACGCAAGATGAATTGTTGGCGATTGTGGCAGACCTCAACAATGACCCCGATATTGACGGTTTTATTGTTCAATTACCTTTGCCAAAACACATTGACGAAGCGGCTGTCACCCTCGCTATTCGTCCAGAAAAAGACGTAGATGGCTTTCATCCAACCAATTTCGGACGTATGACACAAGGTTTGTCTGCTTATTTGCCCGCCACACCCGCAGGAATTTTAGAGATGTTGAAACGTTATGGCATCGAAACGGCGGGTAAAGAATGTGTTATTGTGGGGCGTTCAAACATAGTTGGCACCCCCCTCAGTATTTTGCTGTCCCGCAAAGGTTGGGATTGCACCGTCACGCTTGCCCACTCGCGCACCCGCAACCTTGCGGCAGTTTGTCGTCGGGCGGATATTTTGGTGGCTGCTATCGGCGTTGCCCATTTCATTAAAGCCGATATGGTCAAAGAAGGGGCTGTTGTGATTGACGTGGGCATGAATCGCATCGAAGATTTGAGTAGAAAATCGGGGTCGCGGCTCGTTGGTGATGTTGATTTTGATGCTGTTGCGCCGAAATCAAGTTTTATTACACCCGTGCCGGGTGGTGTGGGGCAAATGACGGTTACTTCTTTGATGCTGAATACTTTACAATCTGTTAAAAACAACTTAATCAATTAGGTCTATTGCTTGCTTCGCTCGCAAAAACACAGAGGTGGTTCATTTTTCGGGCTTTGCCCGAAAAATGAACCACCTCTGTGTTTTTTAGTGTACAGTAATTTTAAATCTTTAAATAAATAAATGAATTATTACGTTTTGTCTATCACGCCAACTGTTTATGATACAGAACGCGTAGAAATAATCACGGCTCTACTTGGAGAATTACCTTTCGATACTTTTGAAGATACCGAAACGGGATTGAAAGCCTATATTCCAGAAAAAGATTTAACACCAGAAGTTGAAAACGAATTGAATGATTTGAGTGAGGGGTATGAGTTTAGTTTCGATAAAAGATTTATCCCTTATCAAAATTGGAACAGTGTATGGGAATCAAATTTCCAACCCATTCAAGTAGATGATTTTGTGGCTGTACGTGCCGATTTTCACCCAAATACTGAGGGGGTCGAATTCGATTTAATTGTCAATCCTAAGATGGCTTTTGGCACAGGACATCACGAAACGACCTACATGATGATGCAACATATTCGTTCCATTGATTTTCATGGAAAAAAAGTGTTAGATTATGGTTGTGGCACAGGAATTTTAGCTATCTTAGCTTCTAAATTGGGTGCAGTCCACCTTGAAGCCGTGGATATTGAAGAACCAAGTTATGAAAATACGATAGAAAATTGCCGCATCAATGATGTCCACAATGTCACCGCAATATGGGGGATTTTGGACAATGTGCTGTCATACGATTTTGACATTATTTTAGCCAATATCAACCGAAATATTATCATTGACTCGTTAGATGACCTAAAAAGTCGCTTAAAAAAACGAGAAATGTCGGCGAATTCTGATAAGATTCTCTTGATTTCTGGTTTTTTAAAAATAGATGAAAACACCATATTACAGGCAGTCAATTATGCAGGGTTTAAGCATCAAAAAACATTGCAGCGTGGTAATTGGCTGTCTATGCTTTTGACTATTTGAAAATTTTGCGTCAGAATAAATTAATAGAAAACCTAAGTTTTATGGTAATACCTCAAAACGCGCCGCCTTCGGCGGCTCTGGGATTTTTTTTCGGAGCGAGCCGTTTTTTTATTGAAAATTTGGGCTTCGTCCAAATTTTCAAAAAAAAAAACGGCTCGCTCCATTAAAATTCTCTCGCGGCGAGGTTCCGCGTTTTTATACCACAAAACTTAGATTAGAGATTCAACCGTTTAGAAATTTAAAAACTTATCTTAAAGCATGATGAAATATATTTTAAAATTCTTTGTTACCGCAATACTTGTTTTTTCAAGTATGCCCAGTCGTGCATTTCAGCCACTTTCGACGCAAAGACCGCCTGAAACGCCAACAGAATTCTTGAAAAAATTGGGCGAATTGGTCACGCTCGATAAACAAGAAGCATCAGCAAAAGCCTTTGATGCTTTTGAAAAAAAATTCAAACGCAATGGTTTCTCTGAACGCGAACAAAAGCGAGTTATGACAACCTGCAACGCCATGCGTGAAGCACGATTAGGGGCGCAACCTTATTTCGTGGACTATATCCGTGCTGCAACGGCGGCAGAATCGGGCAGTACAAGCACAGATAAAGAAATATCGCGCTTTGAGCAATGGCATGATTGCTTTGATGGTGTGTTTGGAGAATTTCAAAAAACACGTAAATTTGAACATCTCAAGCAATTTTTAAGATTCTCGACCGATTTTATTGCCTCCAATTATTTATTTAAAGAATACAATGCCATTATTTGGCAAGCTGATAACCGCGATTACGTTTGGAAATTTGAAAACGGTATCCCCTCAGTGTCTTGGAAAAAAGTGAAGCTAACGGCTACGTACAAAAAAGATTCTATTCAAATCAAAGATACAAAAGGTATATTCTTTCCCGTTGTGAACCAATGGGTGGGTGAAAGTGCTAAAATAACTTGGGAGAGGTTCAAAAATAATGACATTGCTTGCGAGTTGAGAAACTACACTGTTGATATGTCAAAAGGATTTTACCACGCTGACAGCGCAAAACTCCACTACCCTGCCCTACTTGAAAACGATGTAGAAGGTTCTTTTGATGATAAAGTAAATCTTAGTAAATCAGGCAATGAAGATACTTACCCGCATTTTGAAAGTTTTGAAAAACGATTGAAAATCAATAATATAGGCAAAAATATTAGCTACGAAGGCGGCTTTAGATTGTATGGTTTAACGGTTTATGGCTACGGCACAAAAGAAGAACGAGCGCGACTAAGCGTGGCAAACGGGCAAACGGGAGAACGAACTTTGCGTTCAACAGCTTTGCAATATGCGATTCGGAAAGGAGAAAGTGTCTTGTCAGAGGCGGCTGAAACAGCCATTTATTTTGGCAAAGATTCCATTTACCACCCCTCAGTAAATTTCAAATTGGACATCACCAAAAACGTGCTGCAACTAAGTCGAGGTGACCGTACAAGCCAACGCAATCCATTTTTTGACTCTTATCACCACGTCAATATGGATATGGGCAAACTCAAATGGCTTTTTGACAATGATTCCCTTATTTTGGGCGACCGAAATCCGGGTTATAGTGTAAACGCCAAAAATGCTCTTTTTGAATCATTTGAATATTTTAGTGAAAATGATTACGAAAAATTCCAAAATATTGCGACCCGTAACCCGTTGACGGTGTTGAAAATGTACGCCCAAAAAATAGACAAACGAAAATTTAACGCCGATGAAGCCATGCAACAAATCAACGCAAAAATGGATGCGGGCATGGTACAAAACCTTATTTCGGATATGGTAGCGGGCGGATTTGTTAACTACGACCCCGATAAAAACGAATTGGAATTGAAAGAAAAAATATTCCACTATTCGCTTGCCAATCAGAAAAAAGTGGATTATGACGTTTTGCGCTTCAAATCAGAAACAAAAGATGAAAATGCTTTTTTCACGCTAAAAGACACCATTATCAAAATAAATGGCGTAAAAAGTGTCCAATTGAGTAGTAAACAACGGATTCGGATTATCCCAAGAGGCGAAGAAGTACGCCTCAAACGCAACCGCGATTTTGACTTTGACGGACGTGTTTATGCGGGTTATGGCGTTATGCACGGCAAGCAACACCACTTTAACTATGTCCCGTTTGAGATTCAAATGGACTCCTTGCGCTACCTTGATTTATACCTCAAAACGGGTCAAGATGCGTACAAACGCCCGATTGCATCGGCTATCAACTCACGCATTGAACACTTGCGTGGGGTTTTGTTGATTGACGCACCGAGCAATAAATCGGGGCGCGAAGACATAAAAATGTTTCCATCTTTTCAGTCAAAAGACAATAGTTATGTCTTTTATGATGACAAAGAAACCCAAGATTCGGTCTATAAACGCGATTCTTTCTACTTCAAACTCGACCGCTTTAACCTCGATAACCTTGATAGTTTAACGCGCCAACAGCTTAATTTTAAAGGAACGATGGTCTCCGCACGCATTTTTCCCGATTTCAGAGAAACGCTGACTTTACAACCCGATTCGTCGCTTGGTTTCGTCAATCGTTCTACTGAGGAGTATGCGGCTTATGATGGAAAAGGCAATTTTAAAGGAGAAGTTGTGCTGAACAATAAAGGCTTCACTGGAAAGGGACTGTTGAGTTATTTGGACGCTAAAATCAATTCAAAAGATATTATTTTTCGTCCCAAACTAACCACAGCTTCTGCAGAATCTTTTGATATGGCGGAAAATCGGTCAAAAAATGTTCCGAAAGTCACAGCCCCCGGTGTTCAAATCAATTGGATTCCGCAACGAGATTCCATGTACTTGACCGTTCGCGGGGATACTTCATTCAAGTTTTTTCCAGAAGGTGACTACAAAATGCGGCGTACCATTATCGTAACGCCAAGTGGTGTGAAAGGCATAGGCGATTTTGAATGGGAAAAAGGTTTGTTGCGGTCTAAACAATTTGCCTTCAACTCGCATCAAATTGCCGCCGACACCATGCAGTTGAGTATCAAAGTGTTGAATAAAGCCTTTTCCGAGCAATTGGCTTTGGATACCAAAAATTTGAAAGGAGACATTGATTTCGATAAAAAAATCGGCAAGTTTAAATCCAATTCAGACAATGAATTTACGGTCATGCCGGGTATCAAATACAAAACAACGGTGAATGAATTTCAATGGCTTTTAGATGATGAGATTATCCAATTTTTGCCAAGAGGTGATGCCTTGTTTGCCTGCACCGACCCTGACCAAGAACAACTTTATTTTTATGGTCAAAAAGCAACCTATGATTTGAAAATCAATAACTTAAAAATAGGCGGTGTTGACCATATCACAGCTTGCGATGCCTATATTTATCCGAACGAACAAAAAACGCAAATTGAATTGGGTGGTAAAATGACGACCTTTGAAAATGCCCGTATTGAGTGCGATACCGTAACCAAACACCACGTTATAAAACGTGCGACGGTCAGTATTAAAGGGAGAAAAAATTATACAGCAAGTGGTTATTATGAGTACAATATTGCGGGACGTGAGCAGGAAATCAAGTTCGACAACATCATCGGACAACGGGTTGGCAAGGGTTCGATGAGTGAAAAACGAACCGAAACCCAAGCAACAGGCACGGTTAATGCCAATGATACTTTTTTGATTGACCATAAAACAACTTTTAAAGGCACAATTTCATTGTTCTCAGCTTCCAAAAACCTACGTTTTGAAGGTTTTGCCAAACTGATGCACGAAAATCTGCCCGACCACCAATGGTTTACCGTCAATTCACTTTCCGATAAAAGTGACTTGGCTTTGCGCTACAATGCGCCAAAAAATGAAGAAGGAGAACCGCTTTTCACGGGTATTTTTCTAAGTAAAGAAAATTCAGAAGCCTATCCGCGCGTGATGATGCCTTTGTATTATAGAAAAGACCGTCCTCTAATTGATGTAAAAGGCGTTGTAAAATACCGTAACCTTACCGATGAACTTGTATTAGGTGACTCGTCACGGGTTTTTGAAACCGACAATCGGGGCAACAAACTCGTTTACGACAACCGAACAGGCTATATAAACGCAGAAGGTAAATTGAATATCGGAACGGGCTTAACGTCTATAAAGGTGGTAGCCGCAGGAAAAGCAAAAACAAACTTTCAGTCACCAACCGAAGCCGCTTCTGACTCAAACGGCGTGAAAGGCAGTTTATTGAGCCTCGAAGCCATGATTGGTATTGATATGCACATTCCAGATAAATTACTTAAAATTATGGCGGCTGATGTGCAAGTCGGAAATTTTGATGCACCAGATGTAGATTATCGGAAAGATGATTTTACAGATAAAGCATTGTTGGAATTTATCAAAGACGATAAAGACTACAATAAGGTCGTGGGTGAGATGAAAACCAGATTGTTGAATTTGCCCGATAAATACAATAAATTCAGTTTCCTCATCGGCAGGGCTACGCTACGGTGGAATTCCCAATTGCAAAGTTTCGTCAGTTATGGTACTAAAACAGATGTTCAAAGCATTTTGGGTATCAATATCAATAAAAAAATGACGACCATAATGGAGTTTAAAATGCCCGCAAACGAAGATGACCGCGTGTATATCTACATGAAAACGGGTAACGATATGCTTTACTTTTTCGGCTATCAAAAAGGAATCCTTGAAATGGTATCAACAAATCCGCGCTTTGAGGAAGAATTTAAAAAAATAAAACCCAAAGAACTCGTAAGAAAAAATGAAGACGGAACGGTGATTGAATTGACATGGGGCGAATTAGCTAAAGCAGAAATGTTTGTGAGAAGAGTTCAAAATGCACAAGGAAAATAAGGTTACGAGATGCGCTCGCTTCGCTCGCGAGAGAGGAGATGTAGTTCATTTTTCGGGCTTTGCCCGAAAAATGAACCACCTTTTTTTTCGCGAGCGAAGCGAGCTATGTTAAGTAATTATGTAACTACTTAGCCCATAGCTCGCTTCGCTCGCAAAAAAGGGAATGTGGTTCGTTTTTCGGGCTTTGCCCGAAAAACGAACCACCTCTCCTCACTCGCGCGAGCGAAGCGAGCGCGTGACTAAGTAATTACGTAATTATAATTAAAATCTATGTCAGAAATTATGGCAAAACAAGACTTTATTACCCAAATTACTGAGGGGTATAATTTTAATGGGGATAGCATCGAACTCGGTGGTGCGATGCTTGGCGGCGATGTGGTATCGGGCGTAAAAGTGCGTATTCCATTGAAAACCATGAATCGGCATGGCTTGATTGCAGGAGCAACGGGTTCTGGTAAAACCAAGACGTTGCAGGTCTTAGCCGAACAACTCGCGGCGAAGGGAACACCCGTTTTGTTGATGGACATCAAAGGCGATTTGTCGGGTATTGCGGCGGCAGGAACGGCGAATAAAAATATCGAAGAGCGACATAAAAAAATAGACATCGCTTACGAAATTGGCGGAAATACCGTAGAGTTTTTGACATTATCCAACGAGCAAGGCACGCGGCTTCGCGCAACGGTGACAGAATTTGGACCCGTTTTGTTTTCTAAAATTTTGGGCTTAAACGATACACAAAGCAGCGTCGTTGCCGTTGTTTTTAAGTATTGCGATGACAATGCTTTACCACTTTTGGATTTACCCGATATTAAAAAAGTATTGAATTACTTTGTCAACGATGGTAAAGACGAATTGAAAGCCGAATATGGCAATATTTCGCCGATGACAGTCGGCACAATTCTCCGTAAAGTCATTGAATTGGAGCAACAAGGTGCGGCTGTTTTCTTTGGAGAACGCAGTTTTGAAGTAGATGATTTGTGCCGTTTGGACGATGAAGGACGCGGTATTATCAGCATAGTGCGTTTGACAGACTTGCAAGACAGACCCAAACTATTTTCGACATTCATGCTCCAAATGCTTGCTGAAATCTACGCAGCTTTCCCCGAAGAAGGCGACCTCGACCAGCCCAAGTTGTGTATCTTTATTGACGAAGCACATTTGGTGTTCGCAGAAGCATCAAAAGCCTTGCAATCGCAAATTGAAACCGTCATCAAACTAATTCGGTCGAAAGGTGTGGGTGTTTATTTTTGTACACAAAATCCACAAGATATTCCCAACGCCGTTTTGAGTCAATTGGGTATGAAAATGCAGCACGCTTTACGGGCTTTCACGGCAAAGGACCGTCAAAACATCCGTTTAGTTGCTCAAAACTATCCATTGACTGACCATTACGACGTCGAAACACTATTGACCGAATTGGGCATCGGAGAAGCCTTTGTCACAGTCCTAAATGAAAAAGGAATTCCGACACCGCTTGTACAAACGATGTTACGCGCCCCAAAATCGCGCATGGATACGCTTTCAAGTGCTGAAATTGCCAATATACTGAGGGGGTCAGCCATTGCCGAAAAGTACAATGAAGTGATTGACCGCGAAAGTGCTTTTGAACTATTGACTAAAAAAATCAGTGGTGAAGGCGTAAAACAAACACCGCAAAGCACGGCAAAAAAAGCTACCGAAGAACCCTCTTTTGTGGAAAAAGCCATGAAAAGCCCACTCGTAAAACAAGTAGGGACAACCATTGTTAGAGAACTGACACGCGGACTTTTGGGTGCTTTGGGCTTTGGAGGGAAGAAGAAAATTTGGTAAATGAAAAAAAATTAACGAAATTACTTAGACTATTGCTCGCTTCGCTCGCAAAAAGGGGGAATGTGGTTCATTTTTCGGGCTTTGCCCGAAAAATGAACCACCTATCTTCCCTTTGCGGGAGCGAAGCGAGCGCAAAGGTGTGTGCTGCAAAATAGGGATTATTTATGCATAACTACTTATTTTTAATTAAACGACTCATAAAAGTATGAACAAACAGTTATTCGGACTCTTTTTGCTGATAAGCATAATGGGGTCTTGGTCTTGTAAAAAAACGGACACTATTTTATCAGCTACTGAAGAAGATGCTTTGATAAAAGCATTCATCGCCAAAAAATCGTGGACAGCAAAAGCTACACCTGAAGGCATTTATTATGTAACGGATTCAATAGGTACAGGTACAGAAGCACCTACCGACACCAATTATGTCAGCATAAAATACAAAAGTTATGTATTGAATGTGGACACGCCTTATGATACATCACGGACAACAACACCCGTTGAATTTCGATTGGGAAGTGTTATTGAAGGTTTAAGAATTGGCTTGAAGAACTACAAAACGGGCAGCAAAGGAAAAATTATTATACCCTCAGCTTACGCATTTGGCGAATCAACAGACCGAGGTGTACCTGCCTATTCTATTCTCGTTTTTGAGTTTGAAATGTTGAGTATCAAAACCCAAGCCGTTGCTGAAGACGACCAAATCAAAGCCTATATTGCGAAAAAAGGCTGGACGGCACAAGCCACGCCCGAAGGCGTCTATTACGTGATTGATTCAGTCGGAACGGGGACTGCAACACCTACACTAACAAGCATTATCAAATGTTTTTACAAAGGTTACTTTCTCAATGAATCGGTTTTTGACAGCAATCTCGCGCCAAAAGCACCGATAGAATTTAATTTGAGTGGACTGATTGAAGGTTGGCAAATTGGGTTTCAAAAGTTCAAAGAAGGCGGCAAAGGAAAGATACTTATGCCATCGCGTTATGGTTACGGTAGTCAAGGCTCAGGGAGTATTGCACCCAATACGATTTTAGTTTTTGATGTGGAATTGGTGAGTTTCAGGTGACGAGAGGGACGCTAATGTATTTGTAAAGAAGGGTCTCTTTCCCACGAAAGAGACCCTTCTTTGTAAATATATTGAGGGGGGTATGGATTTGAGTTTTATTTTTTTTCAAAAAAATGACCCCTCAGTATTTTAACCTAAAAAGCAACGTTATTTATGCAATTTTAAAAAATTTGAAACCATACATAAAATTTAAACTGCTGGTTCTCGCGCTCGCTTCGCTCGCGCGAGAGGGAGAATGTGGTTCATTTTTCGGGATTTGCCCGAAAAATGAACCACCTCTCCTACTTTTGCGCGAGCGAAGTGAGCGCAAAAGTGCCTTTTAATGCGTATTTTGAATTTATGTATGGTTTCAAATTAAAAAAAAGACTATTTTTGTAGGAAAATAGATAACTTATGAAGAATGTTACCGAGTTAGTCCGCTTCGATTGGTTTATAAAATTCATGTTTCGGGACAAATCCGACTTTGAGATTCTCGAAGGCTTTTTGAGCGAATTGCTCAAAGAGGACATTACGATATTAGAGATTCTGGAAAGCGAAAGCAACCAAACGAGGAGGGGCGATAAGTTCAATCGCGTGGATATTATGATACGCAACTCAAAAGATGAACGTATCATCGTTGAGGTTCAGAATAATGAAGAACACGATTATTTGCAACGGATTTTGTTCGGTGCAAGCAAGACGATAACCGATAATATGGGTTCGGGCAAGGCTTACGAATTTGTCAAAAAGGTTATATCCATCAGCGTTGTTTATTTTGAAGTCGGGCAAGGTGAAGACTATATTTATCAAGGTATGACGCAGTTTAGAGGGATTCACCTAAACGATGAATTGATTTTGAACGAAGTTCAACAACAACTTTTTAATAAGTTGAAACCACAAGATTTATTTCCCGAATATTACTTGATAAAAGCGGGTGATTTTGACGAAGAAAAGATTAAAAACACCTTAGACGAGTGGGTTTATTTTCTAAAAACGGGCTATGTGAAAGACAGCTTTAAGGCAAAAGGCTTAGATAAAGCCAAACAGAAATTGACGGTTGCCAAAATGTCTGCCCGAAAACGGGCGCAATATGAACAAGATATAAAGCATCTACGCAGCGAAGCGAGTTTTTTAAGAACGCAAGTAGTGAACGAACGATTCCGCATAAAAGCGGAAAAAGAAAAACAAGCCGAAATTGCTTTGGCGGTAAAAAATGCCAAAGCAGAAGCGGCAGCAGAAGCAGAAGAAGCCGCTAAAATAACCGCTGAAAAAGCACTTGAAAAAACGGTTATTGGCTTTTATAAAATCGGTTTATCAAAAGAGAAGATAGCGGAAGCCTTAAATATTTCAGTAGAAATTGTTACTAAAATTATTGAAAATCAGTAATTACTTAGTCGAGGGATGGGCATAACCTAAAAGCGTTTTTTGCATCTCGCGCTCGCTTCGCTCGCGCGAGGATAATACGGTTCATTTTTCGGCTTTGCCGAAAAATGAACCGCCTCTTTTCATGTCGTTGTGCGCGCAAAAGGCACGGAATTAAATATTTACTAATTCTCTATATTTTGAATCTAAAATTCTACCAATCATCTTTTATATGAAAAAATTATTACGTTCTTTTGGCTTATTGGCGACTTTATCCTTCGCAATGTGCGTTACGGCACAAGCCCCGCGTGCTGTTGTTCCCGCCGCAAATCCCGTACAGCCTACCTCTGCCGTAGAACGCATGAAAGGCGCGGAAATGCGAGAAAGAATGAGAGGGAACTCACTATTCCAAAGCGTTAAATTTCGCGAAGTTGGTCCAACTATTCAAAGTGGGCGCATTGTTGATGTGGACGTTAGTCCCAAAGACCCCTCAGTATTTTATGCCTGTTATGCCTCTGGTGGTCTATGGAAAACTGCGTCAAACGGCACGGAGTTCACCCCAATTTTCGACCGCGAAGCAGTGATGACAATTGGTGATGTGGCAGTCAATTGGGACAAAAACATCATCTGGTTGGGTACGGGTGAGAACAATTCAAGTCGCTCAAGTTATGCGGGTGTAGGCATGTACAAGTCCACAAATGACGGTAAAACTTGGGAGCATCTGGGTTTGGCTGAAACGCAGCACATCGGTAGAATTGCCTTGCACCCAACTGATGCAAACACCGTTTTTGTCGCCGCTTTGGGACATCTGTACTCGCCTAATAAAGAACGAGGCATTTTTAAGACCTCTGATGGCGGCAAAACGTGGAGAAATACGCTGTTTGTGGACGAAAATACGGGCGCAATTGACGTTGCCCTTGACCCAACAGACCCCTCAGTAATTTATGCTGCTATGTGGTCAAAAGAGCGTCGGGCGTGGAAATTTGATGGTTCGGGCGCGACATCGGGCATTTACAAATCAACTGATGGTGGTGAAACTTGGGCGTTGATGACAAACGCAACATCGGGTTTTCCGACGGGTGCAGATGCAGGAAGAATTGGCTTGACTTTGGGTCAAAAAAATGGTAAAACGGTCGCCTTTGCGGTCATTGACAATCAAGGTTCAAAACCGAAAAAAGACGAAAAAACGGAGGTAGAAGAAGGTTTAAAAAAGGAATTGTTTAAAACAATTACCAAAGAAGATTTTTTGAAATTAGATAAAAAACAACTCACTAATTATTTGAAAGCCAATGATTTCAGCGGTAAATTGAAGGTTGACAATCTATTCGATTTGATTAAATCGGATAAAATAAAACCCGTCGCGCTCTTTGATTTTGTTGACGCAGGAGATGACGGTTTTTCCAATAGCAACGGTATCAAAGGCGCGGAAGTATATCGCTCAGATGATGCTGGAAAAACGTGGACAAAAACGCACGAAGGCTCGGTGGACGATTTGTTTTTTACGTATGGTTACTATTTTTCACAAATTCGCGTACACCCGACCAATCCCGATAAACTCTACGTGTTGGGCTACCATGCCGTCACGTCAAATGATGGAGGCAAAACGTGGAAAAACATTGATAAAGCGAATGTTCACGCCGACCACCATGCTTTATGGATAAATCCGAACCGTGCAGGACACATTCTGAACGGCAATGATGGCGGTCTAAATTTGAGTTATGACGATGGAAAAACGTGGTTTAAACTCAATTCGCCGCCCGTTGGACAGTTTTATCACGTCAATGTGGACATGGCAGAACCGTACAATGTTTATGGTGGTTTGCAAGACAATGGTGTTTGGTTTGGCTCATCGAAAGCAGAACCCAATGTGGATTGGCAAGATTCGGGTCAAAATGAGTTCCGCAGAATCATGGGCGGTGACGGTATGCAAACGATGATTGACACGCGCGACAACACAACGGTTTACACGGGCTATCAATTTGGCGCGTCTTTTCGCATGAATACAAAATCGGCGGCAGGTCGTCCAAAATTCATCACACCCAAGCACGAATTGGGCGAAAAACCTTTGCGTTTCAATTGGCAAACACCGCTTTGGTTGTCTGTCCACAACAAAGATGTCTTGTATTTTGGCGCAAATAAACTATATCGTTCATTTGATAAAGGCGACAATTGGGAAGCGATTTCAGACGATTTGACACGCGGCAAAAAAGCGGGTAATGTGCCTTACGGAACGCTCGCAACGATTCACGAATCGCCTTTAAAATTCGGCTTGTTGTACGCAGGGAGTGATGACGGCTTGATTCATGTATCGAAAGATGGCGGTAATTCTTGGAAAAATATCAGCAATAGCCTGCCCAAAAATTTGTGGGTTAGCCGCGTTCAAGCTTCCGCACACAACAAAGCGACGGTTTATGCGGCGTTAAATGGCTATCGTTGGGACGATTTTAATGCTTATTTGTACGTCTCCAATAATTACGGTGAAACGTGGGAACGCATCGGAACAGATTTACCCGCCGAACCTATAAATGTGGTCAAAGAAGACCCCAAAAATGCGCAATTAATCTATGTTGGCACTGACCACGGCTTGTATATTTCGATTGATAAAGGACGTAGTTTCAATGTGATGGATAATAATTTGCCCGCCGTTTCTGTTCACGACGTTGTTGTACACCCACGCGATAAAGAATTGATTGTCGGTACACACGGTCGTTCAATGCTTATCGCCGATGTTCAGCACATACAACAACTTGACAATCAAACACTTGCCAAAGATTTTGCCCTGTTCGATGTAAAGAAAATGAGGCAGACAAATTGGGGTGCAAAACGGTCTGTTTGGCAGGAAATGAAGCCTGTAAATGCCATCATTCCTATTTATGCTAAAGCCAACTCTACGGCAAATATTTCTATTAAAGCCGGAAAAGAATTAATCTTAAAATCAATTAAAACGGAATTAAAACGCGGCTTAAATTATATTGATTTTGAAATGATTTACGACGAAAAACAGACCCCTCAGTATGGGACGTTTTTAAATGAGAAAAAAGAAAAAGACGCTAAAACCATTGAATTAAAAAAGGCTGATGACGGCAAATTCTATTTGCAAAAAGGAAAATACACCCTTGAAGTAGAACAAAATGGCGTAAAAATTGAGAAAGAATTGATTGTTGAATAATTTTAGAATAAATCTTAAAAAAGATGCTCGAAACCACAGTACAAAACAAAGTCAATCAGTGGCTCACTGGCAAATACGATGCGACAACCAAAGCCGCCATTAAAAAATTAGTAGCCGACAACAACACAACTGAATTAACGGATTCGTTTTATAAAAATTTGGAATTTGGAACGGGCGGCTTGCGCGGTCTGATTGGCGTTGGCTCTAATCGGATGAATAATTATACAGTCGGCGCAGCAACGCAGGGTCTTGCCAATTATTTGAATAAAAACTTTGTCGGCGAAAAAATCAGTGTAGCGATTGCCTACGATTGCCGAATCAAATCAGACGAATTTGCCAAAGTCATCGCCAATATTTTTTCAGCGAATGGCATCGAAGTTTATTTATTCAGCAGCTTGCGCCCAACGCCCGAATTGAGTTTCGCCGTGCGTTTGTTGGGCTGTAAAAGCGGTGTTGTCGTCACTGCCTCACACAACCCCAAAGAATACAACGGCTACAAGGCTTATTGGGACGATGGCTCGCAGGTTGTCGCGCCGCACGATAAAAATATTATCACCGAAGTAAATGCTATTCAATCATTAGCAGACATTAAGTTTAAAGGTGATAGCAACAAGATTCATAAGATTGGAAAAGATGTAGATGATAAATACATCGCTCAAATCCTTTCATTATCTATTTCAAAAAAGGCAATTTCACGGCAAAAAGACTTGAAAATCGTCTTTACACCCATTCACGGAACAGGCGTAACGCTTGTCCCGAAATTGTTAAAAAAAATGGGTTTCAAAAACGTCACTGTGATTGCTGAACAAGCCGAGCCAAAAGGCAATGGTCAATTCCCAACGGTAGTATATCCGAACCCCGAAGAAACGGAAGCAATGTCAATGGCAGTCAATAAAGCAAAAGAAATTGACGCCGATTTGGTACTTGGCACTGACCCCGACGCTGACCGCGTGGGTATTGCCGTGAAAAACCACCACGGCGAAATCCAATTGTTGAACGGCAACCAAACAGCCACGTTGCTCATTTATTATTTACTCCAAGCATGGAAAGAATCGGGAAAACTGAAGGGGCAAGAGTTTATTTGTAAAACTATTGTTACAACAGACTTGCTTGATAAAATGGCGACAGATTTTGGCGTGAACTGCTACAATACACTCACAGGTTTCAAATATATTGCCCAAGTTATTCGGGAATTGGAAGGCAAAGAGCAATTTATCGGTGGTGGTGAAGAAAGTTATGGCTATCTGATTGGCGACGCCGTGCGCGATAAAGATGCTATTGCCAGTTGTGGTATGATTGCCGAATTGACCGCTTACGCCAAAGATAAAGGTTTGAGCCTTTTTGATATGTTGATGGAAGTATATAAGAAATTCGGTTTTTACTACGAAGGACTTATTTCATTGACCAAAAAAGGTAAAACGGGCGCGGAAGAAATTCAAGACATGATGGCAAATTTCCGTGCAACACCGCCTTCTCACCTCGCGGGTTCGGCGGTCATTCGCATTGACGATTATAAAAGTCTGAAACGGACAGAAAACGGACAAACGGTGGATATTCCATCAGGCACATTGGGCATAGAATCGTCCAATGTTCTCCAGTTTTTTACGGCTGATGGCACTAAATTTACCTGCCGCCCTTCTGGAACAGAGCCTAAAATTAAGTTTTACGTGGGTGTTGTTGGTGAATTAAAGCGCAATGAAGATTTTGATGCGGTTTATGCGGATTTACGAGAAAAAGTAAAATCTCTTGGGGAAGAATTGGGCTTGAAATAAGCTAAATTTTATTGTCTAATCTAAGTTTTGTGGTATAAAAACGCGGAACCTCGCCGCGTAAAAATCTAATGGAGCGAGCCGTTTTTTTTGTTTAAAATTTGGGCTTTGCCCAAATTTTAAACAAAAAAACGGCTCGCTCCGAAAAACTCTCCTGCGCCGCCGAAGGCGGCGCGGTTTGAATAACTACCACAAAACTTAGGTTGTCTAAGAGAATATCTGGTTCATTTTTCGGCGAAGCCGAAAAATGAACCAGACTCCCACTTCTGCGCGAGCGAAGTCTGTTTACATCCCGAAAGCCTTGGGGAGAGCATGTGGTAAACAATTACAATTTTTGGTATTGGAATGGATTTTTGAGGAAAAGTTTAATTCCTAAATCAAAGACACCAAATTAAATTCAAACCCCCTCAATATATCTTCGCCTGACAATTTTTGGGAAAAATGTGCTTCGCTTTGTTCAAAATTTTGTCCAAAAATATAGACCATTTCATTGTCCAAATCCAACAACCAGCCCAATCTTGCCCCATTCCCGATGTATTCCGACATACGGCTATGGGCAATGGCAAGGCTTTCAGAAGTGGTTAAAAATTCGATGAAAAAATCAGGTATCTGCTCGATTAAATGCTCGGTTTGTGCCGCCATTTTGTAGGATTGCAACCACGCCAAAACGGGGTGACGAACAGCACCATTACGCAAAACAAAGCCCGTTCGAGTTGTCAATATCGTGCCTTCGGGCGAGCCACTCCGCATATTCCACTCGTTTAGGGCTTTTTCTATAGTTGTGGTCGCTAAGGCATAACGTGGGCGCGGGGGCAAACGCAACGACATAGTACCATTTGCGTTGAGTTCGCAGTGCAATTCACGGTTGAGTTGGCTGAATTCGAGCAATTCGGCGGGCGTCAGTCGTTTGAGTGGTTGAAAAGTAATCATCTTTTTAGAAAAAATTGCTGCGTCTGAATAAGTAGCCCGTAATCAAGCTAATCAAAACAGACAGCGTTAAAATCAATGGAAATGCCCAGTCATGGTCGCTATTGAAAAAAGGAATTTTGACATTCATACCAAAAAACGAGGCTATCAAGGTCGGCACCATCAAAACAATGGTTATGGTTGTTAATCGCTTCATCACAATATTCAAGTTATTGGAAATAATGGAGGCATAAGCGTCCATCGTACCGCCCAAGATATCGGTATAAACCTTCGCCATTTCTAAGGCTTGCGAATTGTCAATGATTAAATCTTCCAACAAATCGGTCAAATCTTCATCGGTTTTGATTTGAAGGAAATCAGTCCGTTTGAGTTTCATTGCCAACAATTCATTGGCATTGAGGGCATTAACGAAGTAAACCAACGATTTTTCGATGCTCAATAATTGCTTGATTTCCATGTTTCGGCTCGACGCATACAATTCTTTTTCAATCACATTGCGTTTGTGATTGAGTTTTCTAAGGCTTGCCAAATAGCGATTGACGGTCTGTTCCAATATTAACAAAACAAAACGCGGTTCGTTCATTGGGTCAAAATGGCGTACTTTCTCTTTCAAAAACTGGTCAATAACAGGATTTTCAAAGGCGCAAATCGTAATAACGTGTTCAATCGTAATGATAATACCGACGGGAACAGCCATATAAATCGCTTGATTTTCGTCATCAATACCATTGTTGACCATCGGTGTTGAGATGATGATAAGTCGCACATCGTCCTCTCGCTCATAGCGCGGACGCTCGTCAATATCGAGAGGGTCAGTCAAAAAATCAAGCGGAATGAGGTATTTTTCAGCAAATTTCTCTATTTCATCACGGCTAAAAGGCGGCGACAAATTTATCCAACAGCCAATTTCTGGCTCTTTCAACTCGGTGAGTTGTCCATTTTGTTTTGCATAGTACCGAATCATAATTAAGATAGTCCATTTTTAGTGTGTTGGTGAGAAAAAAGGTTCGATACTGAGGGGGGCAGATTTCAAATTTCAAGGATTTCAGAGATTTCAATGGTTTCAATGGTTTTCAGGTTTGAAATCCTTTTGAAATCCTTTTGAAATTTGAACGGCAAAGCTAAAACGAATTATTGAAATTCTTATTTTGGTCTTTGATTTAAAAAAATAACACGGATTTTCAGCTACGGATTTTACGGATTATTACGACTACGGATTTTAAGCTACGGATTTACGGATTATTACGACTGCGTTTTACTTCGTAAAATCCGTAAATCCGTAGCTTAAAATCCACAGTCGTATAAATCTGTAGGCTCTATTAGGATTTCAAGTTGCTGCCAATTTTAAATTTCTTAAAGGCGGCGTAGCTGCCAAATATCGGTAATATGACCAACGAAATAGTATTTTCATTGGGGCGTAGCCCTTAAATTTGACTTCTTTAGCGGTTATACCGCGTTATAAACCAAGTTATTCGATTATTGAGTTACCAAGATTGAGCAGCTACGCCGCTTTTAGTCTAAAAGTAGATGTCAGCAATTTGAAACCCTAATTGAGCCAATCTGTAAATCCGTAGTCGTATAAATCCGTAAAATTCGTAAAATCCGTAAATCCGTAGCTTAAAATCCGTAAATCCTTAAACCGGAAACGGGAAGCTGCACACTGCAACTTCCCGTTTCTGGAAAAACCGTCAAAAAGTCGGAAAACGTAAATTTCCCGACTTTGACAGCAATACTCATAACCATTTAAAAATTATCTTAAAATGGCGTTTGTTCGCCGATTTGTTTTTTATTTTAATAAACCAATAATGTCAAAAAGCGTGACATTCAATGAATTATAAGACAAATGTACATTATTTAGTTGAATCATACAACAGTTAGTTTTCACATATTTTTATGCACTTTGTTTATTTAATTGATTTTCAATATTTTGATAGAAAATAAAAGTAAAAAAATAAACACATATTTTTTTTTTATTTTTATTTTCTCACTTACTCCTATATCTAACAGACAAAAGCCAAAATGGTTTATCTATTCGTCTTAAAATTAAAATTTGTGACATTATTTCGGTTGTTTGTTTTCACACACCACGCGCTCGCTTCGCTTCCTCCTGTGCGAGCGAAGCGAGCGTGTAGCTAAGTAATTCTTAAATACCTACTGTTTCTTCAATATTATTGTAGTAATGCTCCATTTCGTCCAGTACTGCAAATACTGAAGGTGTATCGCTGAGTGTCACAAGCTGCATCCTAAACGGTTTGACATGTGGTAATCCGCGAAAATAGTTGGTATAATGCTGCCGCGTTTCCCACAACCCCAATTTCTCCCCTTTCCATTGAATGGCGCGGCGCAAATGTCCTCGCACTGCCTCAATACGCTCGGATACTGAAGGGGGGTCTAAAATCTCGCCCGTTGCAAAGTAGTGCTTTATTTCTCTGAAAATCCACGGATAGCCAATAGCTGCTCGACCTATCATAATGCCATCAATGCCATACCGATTACGGTATTCAAGTGCTTTTTGTGGCGAGTCTATGTCGCCATTGCCAAAGATAGGAATGTGCATACGCGGATTGTTTTTGACTTTTGCTATCCACTCCCAATTGGCTTCTCCTTTGTACATTTGTTGTCGCGTCCGCCCGTGAATCGTCAACGCTTGAATACCCACATCTTGCAAACGCTCCGCCACATCTACTATATTTATCGTGGCATCACTCCAGCCCAAGCGCGTTTTTACAGTCACGGGTTTGTTTGTTGACTTGACAACCGCCGCCGTCAATTCTATCATCTTTGGAATATCTTGCAGCAAGCCTGCACCCGCCATTTTGCACGCCACTTTTGCCACTGGACAACCGTAATTAATGTCAATCACATCTGGATTTGCTGCCTCCACCATTGCCGCCGCCTTAATCATAGACTCCAATTGTCCACCGAAATATTGAATTCCAATGGGGCGTTCGTAGTCGAAAATATCTAATTTTTTCAAACTTTTTTCCGCTTCGTGAATCAACCCATCGCTTGAAATAAACTCGGTGTACATCATATCCGCCCCTTGCTGCTTGCAAAGCGCACGAAACGGCGGGTCACTCACGTCTTCCATCGGTGCTAATAAAAGCGGAAAATCGCCTATTTCTACTTGTCCTATTTTGACCATTTTTTCCTTTTATAAATACTTAGCCGAGCGAAACGAAAATGTTTGTTAGTCGAATAAATACTTTTTTCAAAAATTTTATGAAAACTTACACGTTTTAAACCCTTCCATCTTCAATTTCTTTTTTCAAATTGTCAATTTCCTCCATCAAAAACCCAGTTACTTTAATGATTTGGTCATTAGCCAAATTTAGTTTTATTAACTGAATAGCCATTTCTATTTCTCGTTTTTTTCGCCCTTTTTCCCCCGCTTTTTCACGCTCTTCTTTTATTATTTCCTCCGCTTTTTCACGCTCTTCTTTTATTCTTTCCTCCGCTTTTTCACGCTCTTCTTTTATTCTTTCCTCCGCTTTTTCACGCTCTTCTTTTATTCCTTCCTCCGCTTTTTCACGCTCTTCTTTTATTTCTTCCTCCGCTTTTTCACGCTCTTCTTTTATTCTTTCCTCCGCTTTTTCACGCTCTTCTTTTATTCCTTCCTCCGCTTTTTCACGCTCTTCTTTTATTCTTTCCTCCGCTTTTTCACGCTCTTCTTTTATTCTTTCCTCCGCTTTTTCACGCTCTTCTTTTATTCTTTCCTCCGCTTTTTCACGCTCTTCTTTTATTCTTTCCTCATGTTCAATTTTGACAGTTTGTGCGATACTTGCTTCTGTATGAAGGTTATCCAAAAAACGATTATAGCTTTTTCGTTCATCGGCTGGCAAATTATGGACAATCATCTTCTCTCTTACCTCTTTCATTCCTTTCGCTCTGAAGGTATCTAAAACTTCATTATTTTTGAAGAAGTAAATCCATTCATCTAAAGGTTCATTGATGACATCGTTAAAACGGGTCGTCTGAATAAGATAATATTCAGGAAATGCTTGGTGAATTGTGGGCTTTTTAAGTAATTCTTGTTGAGCAGTGGACAATTCAAGCTCTTTTTTGGTATGCAATCCCGTAAATCTCGTTTGTCCAACATACACATAATCATCGCCTTTGCCCAGACCAAAATAAATTATACTTACAGCAATTACCTTCTTGATATCAGAATAAGGTTTCCCAATTTCCAAATATTCTGCAATTGCCTTTGATGTACCAAAGAGCATCCGCATCAAATAATCCAATTCTCGCGTATTTTGGATTTCGATGATAATGTGTTCGCCTTTTGAATTTTCGGCGAACAAATCAACACGGTTATATTTCTCGTTTTCCTCCTCTTGATTGCTTTCACTCTCTAAAAGACCTTCGATTTTAATGTCCTCTTTGAGCAACTCAGAAAGAAAGCCTTCGAGAATGTCGAAGTTTTTTTTATCCCGCAGCATTTTTTTTGCTGCCCAATCAAAACGAATATGATTTTTTGCCATTTTTAGAAAAATTTATGTAAAGATAAGCAAACCTATCAAATCAAAGATGAAAACACCGTAATTAAGTAATAATCTAATCCTCTGCAATTAATTCACCTAAACGATTGAACGTGTAAACTGTAAAAAATATCGCTAAACCCGGGAAAATTGCCAACCACCAAGCATCAAAATTAATACGTGCCGATTGTAAAAGTGTTCCCCAACTCACCATTTCAACAGGTAAACCAATGCCCAAAAATGACAATAAGGCTTCCAATAAAATTGCATTGGCTATGCCAAAACTTAGGGCAACGATAGCAGGTGTTAAGACGTTTGGCAGGGCATGTCGCCACATTTGTTGGTCTTCTGAAACCCCCAAAACGACAGCCGCTTCCATATATTCCAACGACCGAATACGCATAACTTCACCGCGCACAAGTCGCGCAAAAATGACCCAATGCGTGAATCCAATCAGTATAATAAGGCTTACAGGTGTCAATTCGTGGACACCCGACACAGCCACAGCACTCATTACCCATAAAAAAAGCGGAACAGCTTGTACTATATCCAAAACACGCATCACAACTAAATCAAAAGGGATAATTAATTCTCTATTTAGAATAGGAATTTTATTTAAAATAAATTCTAAAATTTTGATAACCAATAAATAACACAAAGTTACAAAAGACAATTTAATCAGAATATTTAGAGCTGATAATTTAAAATTTAGAAAAATAAAAAAATAAAAGCCTAAAACGAAAACGATACCCCCCCTCAGTATAAGGCTAAAAATAGAGCGTTTTAAGCGGTCGTCACCCCAAAAACCAGACATCAAACCAATCGGAACACCCACCCAAAATGCCAAAAACATACCCCCAAATCCTATCAGTAAAGCCGTTCTTGTCCCCATGATGAGTCCTGCCGTTACATCGCGTCCAACAGCATCTGTACCAAGCCAATGCCGATTGTATAAAGATAGATATTTTGGTAAATTGGGGTGCAAAAAATAGGCTTTATTATCTAAAGTACTGGCTGAGTATGGCACTAAAGCAAACTGCCCCTCAGTAGGCGTATGGGCTATCCAATCGCCGAAACAGGCAACCACAATCAAGAAAATCAACGCCGCCAAAACACGGCGATGCTTGATAATTTTATGTATTTTGTTTAATATCATAAGTGAATATTGATAAGAACTGTAACTTTTAGCTACGTGCCTTTTACTCGCACAACGACAAGAAAAGAGGTGGTTCATTTTTCGGCAAAGCCGAAAAATGAACCACATTTCCCCTTTTCACGTGCGCGAAGTCTGTTTACATCCCGAAAGCCTTCGGGAGAGCATGTGGTAAATAGTTACATTAAATCAAACAAATCTTTCACCCCAACAGTTCGTGATGCTATAAATCCTTCTGCATACGGCACACCAATATAACGCCCATAAACGGCATCTTTACCCCGAATCGAATCTAAAAAACTTTGTCCCGAAATGGGTGTGGCTGGCTCATTACTGAGGGGGTCGAAAAATTGGCTTTTATATGCCATAATCAAGTCAAACTTACGCTCAACAAAATCTGAAATGTCCACCACAAAATCGGGTTTCAAGGCTCTATCTTGAATATAGTGATAGACTACTTTTGGACGCCACGGGGCTTGAGGAGTGCCGTCATTTTCGACCGTCTCTACGCGGCGCAAACCGCTTAAAAAGCAAGCATCAGCCGTCATTTTTGCTGCCCGTCCATGGTCTGGATGACGGTCTTCGACGGAATTACATAAGACTATTTCGGGCTGATAACGCCGAATAACGCGGATAATTTTACGCAAATCGGCTTCATTTTGGGTAAAAAATCCGTCGGCTAAGTCCAGTTGCTCACGTACTTTTGCGCCCATCATTTGGGCTGCCGTCATCGCCTCCTCGGTGCGTAAAGCAGCCGAGCCGCGTGTGCCTAATTCGCCCTTTGTGAGGTCGAGTAAACCCACTGTTTTTCCTTTCTTGATGTGCCGCAACAATGTACCCGAACACGATAATTCTACGTCGTCGGGATGCACACCGATACTTAGTATGTCTAATTTCATATTTTTGCCGTTGAAAAAACGGATTTTATCAGTTTAAAAAGTAGTTTTGTCGGAATATGATGAAAGAAGTGTGGTTTACATTTTGGCTGCTTTTATTGAGTCTGATTCCTCCTTTTGGTTTGTTTGTGCCGTTTATATTGTTCGCCATTCAAGCCTTTTACTCTGGTTTTGGCAATTTAGATTATTCGTTAGAAAAATATTATGGCATTGCTGAAAGCAAAAAATTCTCTCAACATCACCGTTGGTTGGCAGTTGGTAATGGGACAGTATTTCTGTCTTTATTGGCTGTGCCTGTCTTGGGTTTGTTTTTTGCCCCTGCCCTTTCAACCGTTGCCGCCACTTTGGAATCTATCAAAAGAATTGGTAAGCCATTGAAAAATGTGAAAGAATTGGAACAATTTATATAATAATTTGGTAATTACTTAGCCTATTGCTCGCTTCGCTCGCGCGAGGGAGGGGAATGTGGTTCGTTTTCGGCTTCGCCGAAAAACGAACCACCTCTCCTCACTTTTGCGCGAGCGAAGCGCGGCAAAACATCTGTTTTTAATCAAAAAACGATGTTTTTAGGTTATGCCCACTCCTCAATTACATAATTTGTAAATATTTTGTGTCACTAATTTTCACTAAAATTTTGTGGTTTTAATGATAATAATCAAAAAAAATTAGTGCGAATTAGTGAAATTAGTGGCTAAACCTGAGATTTTCTATTCCCAATATCTACAATCAACGCCTACTTTTTTAACCACTAACAATCCTTTTTTATCCGCAAGAGTCAACAAGGTATTGCGCAAAGGGCGAGGCGACAAAAAAGCCAACTCATTTTCAAAATCGGACAAAGGCGCAATAATACCTGCTTGCGATAAAACTTCAACAGTAGAAGCTGCACATCTTTTGCCAAAAAAAGCGTAATCATACGGTACTTTATCCAAATAAGTATCTAAAATAGCTTGTAATTTGTCTTTTTGAGCCGCATTGATACATAAATAAATAGAAGTCATTTTTTCGTATTCTGTCCTTTTGAGCCATTTTTCTTTCGGATTAACCTCGTATTTTGAATTAAAATCGTCGTTGTTGACAAAAACATGCACGGGTAGTTGCCGCAAACGGAAACCATAAACCCGTCCACTTAGTTCAATCTCAACGTGTCCGCCCAATAAACCACCCAATCTTTTTCTTGAATAAATGCAATTTTTCATCGGAATTGAACCATGAATAAAATGAATAATTGCGGTATCATTTAAAGACATTTCAGGCATTGAACGATTAGGATATTGCTTAATTATTTTACGTTCAACATAGATAGACACACTTTTAAAGACAATTAAAAAAGCGATTACAATAAATAAAATGGATTTTAGAAAGACAAATAAATACTTTTTCATATAAGGAAGATTTCAAGTTTTGAAAGTATATGGGAATTTATAAAAATAACTTACCTACACTTTTTGGAAAGTTGCGAACTTTCCAAAAGGTTTTCAAATTCCCTAACTTTCCAAAAGTTATAAACTTTTGGAAAGTTTTTTACAAAACAACATCTACACTTCATTCACTTCTGCGACCAATGTAATCCCAAATTTTTTGACAATTGACTGCTGAATTTGCGCTGCCAAAGCCTTAATATTTTCGCCTGTACCACCACCATAATTGACCAAAACGAGGGCTTGACGCTCGTGTACACCCACTTCACCGAGCCGTTTTCCTTTCCAACCTGCTGCCTCAATCAACCAACCTGCCGCTACTTTGACTGTATTATCAGCCAGTACATTACCGACAATTTCGGGGAATTTGGTTTTTAATGCGTTAAATTGCTCGACAGAAATTGTAGGGTTTTTAAAAAAACTCCCCGCGTTACCGATTAAAGTAGGGTCAGGCAATTTTGATTGTCGAATACCGATAACAATATCAGAAATTTGCTTAATTGTTGGGTACTCAATGCCTTTGTGGTCGAGTATTTTCTGAATATCGCCATAATGCAGCGTAAGTTTGTGGAATGAGGGCGTCGTCAATCTCAGATAGACTTTTGTGATTAAGTACTGCCCTTTCAATTCATTTTTAAAAATAGAATCGCGGTAGCCAAATTGACATTCTTCGGCGGTAAAAACGCGTGTTTCGTGAGTCGTTAAATTAAAAGCCTCTAATTTGACAAACACATCTTTAAGTTCAACACCATAAGCCCCAATATTTTGAATCGGTGCTGCACCAACCGTTCCCGGTATCAAAGAGAGGTTTTCGACACCGCCAAAATTGTGCCGAACTGCCCATATCACGAGGTCGTGCCACAATTCACCACCGCCAATTTCAACGAGTATGTCCTTAGAATTTGTTTCAATTAAAGGTGAATTTTTAATTTTTATGCGGTATTCCACGATTTCAGAGGGGGCAGAGGCTGATTTTAGTTCCACGTTTTTGTTTCTTGACGCCTTGGCTACCCCCTCAGTATAAACCCCATTTTCAACGATTTTTATGCCTTTATACGCATTTTTAAGGAATAACCATTTGTAATGTGTCTGCATTAACAAGATGTTTGACCCGCCGCCTAAAATGTAAACAGGCAATTTATTCGCCCTCAAAACACGTTTGAGCGCGTCTGTTGACTTAATTTTAATCAATGAAGACGCCGTTGCGTCAATCCCAAAAGTATTTTCCTTCCTCAGAAGGTAGTTCACGTAAAGTCTCATAATATTTGTTGTGAAAAATACTTGTGACTATTTAAGTCTATTGCTCACTTCGCTCGCAAAAGAGGGAAATGTGGTTCATTTTTCAAGTTTTGCTCGAAAAATGAACCACCTCTCCTCTTTTTCCGCGAGCGAAGCGAGTGCAACTAAATATTTACAAGTGTTTAAAATGAAATAATAAATGTAATTACTTAGCCCGCGCTCGCTTCGCTCGCGCGGAAGGAGGAGAGGTGGTTCATTTTTCGGGCTTTGCCCGAAAAATGAACCACCTTCCCCTTTTTTGCGAGCGAAACGAGCAATAGGCTAAGTAATTACCAATAAATTTAGAAAGACGCAAACATGCAAATAAAAACTGAATAAAAATGGAGAAAAAACTTGTTTTGTCAAAAAAAAATGTACTGTTACTGTTAATTTTTGTTGTATTGTAAATAAGTATTCATAAATAATCGCTACTTTACAGTATCTTGCCGCCCGATAAATAAATTTTAATTTGTAATTACTTAGCCCACCTCTTCTCCCTCGCACGAGCGAGGCGCGTGACTAAGTAATTACCTCAATTCAAAATAAAAAACAATGATTCAGTTTGTAATAGAAGCACTTGACCATACAGACGCGGAAGGACTCAACCGCCGAATGGCTGTGCGTGAAAAACATTTAGAAGGCGCAAGTGTTTTAAAACACAATGGCAATTATGTTGTAGCGGGCGCAAAACTTGACAGCGATGGCAAGATGATTGGCTCAACGATGGTGGTACAATTTCCAACCGAAGCCGATTTTAAGGCGTATTTTGACAACGAACCTTATGTGAAAGGTAATGTTTGGGGAAAAATTAATGTGTATAAATTTCGCGTAGCGAATATTTAGTAAAAGCATGGAAAATACTAAAAAATACAATATTTTGACCGCCGAAGAAGAACGTGTTATCGTTTATAAAGGTACAGAATATCCGAGAACTGGCAAATTCAACAAGCATTATGCGGTGGGTGTGTATGTTTGTCGGCGTTGCGATGCCCCACTTTATACCTCTGAATCCAAGTTTGACAGTGGCTGCGGCTGGCCCTCATTCGATGATGCCATTGACAATGCTATTAAGTATCTGCCCGATGCAGACGGTCGGCGCGTGGAAATTGTTTGCGCTCATTGCGACGGACACTTGGGGCATGTGTTTACAGGAGAACGTTTTACGCCAAAAAATGTGCGGCATTGCGTAAATTCCGTATCGCTTGATTTTATCGCTCAATAAATAAAAAATCAGTAAACTAATCGGTAAACTACTATGGCAAGACCATTGAAAGATTACGCTCACGCCAGTACGATGATGTCGGAATGGCTGTTCAGTAATCTCACTTTCGTTTTTTTTCTTTTCTTTTTGAGCTTGATTTACGTTGCCAACGCCAATCTTGCGGACAAGCAGGTGCGCCACATTCAAGTTTTGGAAAAAGAAATAAAAGACTACAAATGGCGGTACAATGCCGCTAAAGCTGACGTAATGTTCACAACAAAACAATCGGAAGTTGAAAAAAAAGTTGAACCGTTTGGTTTAAGAGCGTCGAATCAACGAACAAAAAGAATTTTGGCGAAGGAATAAAGAAGATATTTCCAATTTTCTAAATTTGTTTTCAACCCCAAAACCCCATTGCTGAAGATTTTACCCTGACCTTCCTCCAGATGTATATGTTTATCGCATAGACATTGAATTGACTGATGGGCGGATTGAACGGTTTGTGGGGAATATTACAATTATGCCTTAAACAGTTAGTTTTTTTGACAATTTTAGTGGTGGCACGTTCGGGGAACTTTAAAAGTTCCCCGAACGTGAGTATGATTCAAGGGAAATGCGCTCGATTCGCTCGCGCGGAGAGAAAGGAGGTAGTTCGTTTTTCGGCTTCGCCGAAAAACGAACTACCTCCTTTCCTGTCGTTGTGCGAGCAAAAGGCACGAAAGCTCAATGTTTAATTTATCTAAAAGATACGATTTTTTTGTACACTTTATCATATACTTTTTGCACATCTTCCGACAGTTTGAAGTACAAAATCCCACTTAAAAATAGAACCGTGACGATAGAACCTTTCAGCAATATATTGATTAGAGGGGAAGATACTGAGGGGGTCAAAAATGCCACATACCACGCCAAAAAACCAATCAAAACAACCCATATCATGTTAACTTGTAGGGGGTGTATCTTTATTTTTTGGTAGATAAAAATCATGCGCCAGTAATTGACAATAGTTGTTGAAATCAAGGTTGCTAAGGCAGAGCCAACCAATTGAAAAGGGGGTATCAATAACAAATTTAAAGCAATATTTAAACCCGCCATTATCGCTAATGATAGAAGATTGAATCTGTAATATTTAGAGTAGGTGATAATTTCTGAATTTGTACCTGTGGACATATCTACCAAGCGAACTAAACCCAAAATCAAGACAACGTATTTCCCTTCCCGATAAATATCACTATTTTTGGGCATCAAATCAAATAAGGAATCGGTACATGCCCAAATACCCGCCAAAAAAAAGACACCCGCTAAGGTTTGCAAATAAGCTGTTTTACGGTAAATGTCATGCACATGCCCAATATCGTCCTTTTTCATAGATTCCGAAATCAAGGGCGCAGCAATACCTGCCAGTGCTTTTCGGGGGACATCTATTGTTTCAGCTATCAAAGAAGCAATGTTAAAAACGGCTACTGCTTTGAAACTTATCATAGGTCCAATCAGCATTTTATCTACGCTACTTGATAAAAATGCACCTGATAAAACTAAAATATTGAAAGCTGAATAGCTGACTATTTGCTTTCTTAAAACAGGAGTCAAGAACGTTTTATTAGGTTTTAAATGCAATTGTTTTAGGTTAGCGATGTAACCTATTAAGCCTATCAAGCCCAAAATATAACCCAAAGTCACGCCTTTAAAAACACTTTCTAAAGATATAATACTATAAAAAAAAAGAAGAATCAAAAAGGGTTGAATGATTTTCATCAACAGATTTTGAAAAATATTGGGGACAACTATTCTATTGAAATTAGATGCATAAGCCGTAAATAAAATACTTTGAGCAAAGACGACCGTAATGACGAGAATATACGGTAGGCTATTTAGAAAATCGGTACTTTCTTTACCAAAATAATGAGATAATTCTATCCTAAAGAGATAAATCAAGCCTGTAAAAATGAGGCTCGTCACTAAAGTTGCACTTGTTACGAGAAACAAAAAACCATTATGCTGTCGCTTTTCATCTTTAAAAATGGGAAAAAAATGAATGACCGTGTAACTCAGCGCAAAAGAAGCAAAAGGAACTAATATCGTAACATTACTAATGATAAAACTTACCAAGCCCAAGTCTTTACTATCTATAAGTGGATAGATAAAAATGGTACTCAATGCCCCAATTATCACACCCAGATAACTGACAAGGCTATTTTTTATACTCTGTCGCTTGATAATACCCATAAAAAAATGAAATAAAAATTTTGTAACTATTTATCGAGGGATGGGGATAACCTAAAAGCGTTTTTTGCATCTCGCGCGCGCTTCGCGCGCGCAAAACATCTGTTTTTAATCAAAAAACGATGTTTTTAGGTTATGCCCACTCCTCAACTATTTATTACGCGCTCGCTTCGCTCGCGCAGAAAGGGAAATGTTGTTCATTTTTCGGCAAAGCCGAAAAATGAACAACCTCTCCTCACTCGCAGGAGCGAAGCGAGCGCGTGACTAAGTAATTACCTTATTTTTTTAAAATAGCAACAGCATCTAAACCACTCACTGCTGCTTTTTCAATATCTTCCGTAGAGCGAGCTGGTAAAAGTTGCCCATGTTTTGATAATTCGTACCAACCATATCCGAGATTTTCTAAAAATTGTATCACATCTCGAACTTCATAACCTGCGGCTCTGCTGGTTTCCTGATTGAGTTCAATTAAAATATGACGAGGTTTGTAGGTTTTTATAGAATTTATCGCCCCTTTTAGGGCATATAATTCTGCGCCTTCGATGTCAATTTTCAGGGCATCTAAGCGTTTCAAGCCTGTTTCTTTAAAAATATCATCGAACGGACGTAGAGGAATTATGCCAATTTGTGTTGACCGATAATCCGTTTGATACAATGTACCCAAACCCTCGTGAATTGACTGCTGACGCTCGGTATCTTCTGAAGTATAAATAGGCAATACCCCCTCAGTATCTGACACACCACAGGCATAAACCAGAACATTTTTTAGATTGTTCAAAGCTATATTTTGTTCCAAATCTTCTCGGATAGATGTAACAGGTTCAAAAGAAATAACTTTTCCTTGTGGCAAAATAGAACCAATAACAACGGTAAACTCGCCTTGATTTGCGCCCATATCTACAAAAACCATATCGGGTTTTAAGACCGATTTCAAAAAAATAATATCGGCTCTCTGGTGATGCCCTTTCCAATAGATATTGCTACCCATATAAGTTGCTCTGTCTATACGAAATTTGAGATTGCCCCAAAAATCATTGATAACCGTGTAACGCGCCTCTTTGGGATAATTTGCTATTTGCTGCACGCCTTTTCTTCGTCTATTTTCAGCAATAGGCAAGTAACCAAAGCCTTTAATACTGTATAAACGACGCATTATTTTAGCAGATAATTGGTCTGAAATCATATCTTAAATCGAGTTTTGTAACGACTTAGCCTATTGCTCGCTTCGCTCGCAAAAGAGAGGAAATCTGGTTCATTTTTCGGGCTTTACCGAAAAATGAACCACATCTCTTCTTTTTTCGCGAGCGAAGCGAGCAATAAACTAAGTCGTTACCAATTTTTTATAAATATCATTATATTGTTTGCCAATACTATTGGCTGAGAATCGGATATTAATGTTTCTAAAATTAATTGGATTTTTAAACACTTTTATGTTCGTCATCATAGTCAAACAGGCATCAACCAATGCTTTTTCGTCGGTAGGATTGATTAAAATGCCATTTTTTCTATCTTCTACAACTTCTGGTACTACGCCTACTTTCGTGCCAATCACAGGCAAACCACAACACAAACTTTCCATAACAACCATAGAAGCAGTTTCGTAATGGCTGAAAAGAATAAAGCAATCCATGAGGCGCATCTGGTCAGCTATGTCTTCTTCGCTTTTTTGAGGGTGAAAAACAATGAAATCCTCTAAATTTAATTTTTTAACTAAGTTTTTAATAGCCGATAAAGCGTCCCCATCACCAATAATATGTAATTCAAAATCTTGTCTGATTTGTGCCAATTGATATAAAGCCCGCAAAATCCCTTCAACATTTTTAAAGGGTTTCATATTTGAAATGTGTAAAAATCGTATTTTTTCGTTAAAAACAGGTACTTCCGCTTGAAAAAAAACATTTGATGACACAACATTTGAAACGACTTGAAATTTAGAATCTGCAATATTAAACCGCTTAATCATCGCATTTTTCAATATCACAGACACAGGCATTATCATTTTTGCTGCCTTTAAAACACGGCTTGTCAATTTTTTTTCCAAAAAACTCATGCCTTCTTTATTATTATCTAAATAAGCGGTAGAGTGTTCTGTTAAAACGAAAGGTAGTTTTTCATATTGCTTTAAAAACAGGGCAAAAATACCCAAAGGTCGTACAACGTTGAGGTGAACTATGTCGGGTTTACCCGTTTTTCGTTTCAATAAAAGATAGCCCTGCCAAGCCGCTTTCATAAATCTTGAAAAACGAATAATACTTTTTAAGACAGGAATTTCGACGCAATTGCGGTTGTAGTATGCCCTTACAACTTTCAACTGCTCTGAATGTTCTTCGGTATAAACCAATTCATAAGGTTGATTATTCAAATCATCTGGTTCTAATGTTAAAACCGAAACAGAGGCGTATTGTGCCACTGAAAGGGCATGTCTTTCTATAAAATTACCCCCGCTTCTCAAGCGATTTGGATAGTAACTGCATAAAAAAAGAACATTGTTGCGCATATAAAGATAATTGAGTAGCTTTTAAATAATGGTAACTAACCTGAGTTTTGTGGTACTGCTTCAAGACGCACCGCCTTCGGCGGCGCGGGAAGTTTTTTTTCGCGCGAGCCGTTTTTTTGTTGAAAATTTGGGCAAAGCCCAAATTTTCAACAAAAAAACGGCTCGCGCCATTAGATTTTTCTGGGTAACAAGCAATAAAATCACGCTTCCGCATCTTCTAAATCTTGCTTAATGCGTTGACTTGGTTCGACGTAAATCTCTAATTTGATTTTGTCTTTACCTTTCATCGCTTTCCATTCTGCGGCAGCGTCGTTCAAGACGGCAAGAATATCCCAACGTTTATTTTTGGGTTCTTTTGCCAAAAAAACATCGTAATTGCGCAAAATGATATGCACTTCACGGGCATCAAGCCACGAAAAATCACACAAGCAATCATAAAGCGCATCTAAATTTTTACCGAAGTAAGCAGGAAGTTTCAGCCCTTTTTGGATTTGGCTGTAAAAATCGTTTACTGTTGCGGCTTCACCGCACTCTATAAAGGCAATAATAGTATCGGAATCACGCTTTTTTTGGTGGTCGTAAGGGGCTTTGAGAATTTTGAAATTTGACATTTGCTGTACTTTAAGTGATGAGTTGTTTGTATTTGAAATATTTAATGTGATAAGTTATTACACTATTGCTCGCTTCGCTCGCAGAAGAAAGGAAAAGTGGTTCATTTTCGGGCAAACCCCGAAAATGAACCACCTCCCTTTCTTTTGCGAGCGAAGCGAGCAATACATCAATTAACTTCTATAAACGTGGCATAATGGTCATTTGTGTACCATGCTTGCCCATTTACTGCGGTGACTAAACGCTCAACACCTCTATTTTTTCCTCTTTTTTTCGGATTAACGTCCCATTCTTGGTATTTCATGCGGCGTCCGTTGTTGTCTTTTGTGGGCAGGCGGCGTTCAAAATTGCCAAAATTACGTCCACCTACGTAGCCATTCATCGGCGCGTTATTTTGCCGCACATACTCTAAAACACGATAGACTTTTGCGGGAATTCGGCTGTCTGTTGCCGCATTTGGCGCTGTTTGCTCATCTGAAACACGGCTTCCCAGAAGCGTATTCTGCTCGGCTTTGTCCGATGACTTTGTATTTGAACGTTGGGCGTTTTCCCTTTTATTTTCTCGCGTATTTTCTCTGCAAGCAGTGGTAAACCCAAGAATATTGGTCAACACTAAACTAAGAGCGAGTAATACAAAATACGATTTTTTAAATTTTTTGAACATACTTTTTGGAATTTGACATCTAAAATATGAAATTACTTTTAATTTTTCGACCAAATGTATAGTTTTTTTTCTAATTACTTAGTCGAGGGATGGGCATAACCAAAAAGCGTTTTTTGCATCTCGCGCTCGCTTCGCTCGCGCGAGGGAGGGGAATGTGGTTCGTTTTTCGGCTTCGCCGAAAAACGAACCACGTCTCCTCCCTTTTACGCGAGCGAAGCGCGCGCAAAACATCTGTTTTTAATCAAAAAACGATGTTTTTAGGTTATGCCCACTCCTCAATTACTTAGTCACGCGCTCGCTTCGCGCGCGCGAGAGAAGATGTGGTTCGTTTGTCGGGCAAAGCCCGAAAAACGAACCACATTCCCTTTTTTTGCGCGCGAAGTCTGTTTACATCCCAAATTTCTTCGGGAGAGCTATAGGCTAAGTAATTACGTTTTTTTTTAACAAGACACCTTGAACGTCTGTCAAATTTTACGCCGTTTCTAATTTCTTCTAATTCTTCTTATTTTGGACGCAAATCAAGACCCCTCAGTATCGGCGCACGTAGCCACGCAAAAGCGACAACCACAAGCGTCATAGTCCCTCCAAAGATAACCGAAGGCACTAAGCCCATTAAACGTGCTGCTGCACCTGACTCAAAAGCACCTAACTCGTTGGACGAACCAATAAATAGCGAATTCACGGCGGAGACACGCCCACGCATTTCGTTGGGCGTAAATAATTGGACAATTGTGCCGCGAATAACCATGCTCACCGTATCAAAAAAACCCGTACCTGCGAGCAAAAACAAGGAGAAATAAAAATTGGTGGACAGCGCAAAGAGCAGTGTGCAAATACCAAATCCTGCCACCGCCATAAGCAACAGTTTACCCGCATTTTTCACGGGTGGATAATACGCCAATATGCCCGCCATTGTTACTGCACCAACGGCAGGAGCAGCCCGCAACGCACCAAAACCTTCTGGACCGACGGCTAAAATATCTTTGGCAAAGGCAGGCAATAAAGCAACCGCACCGCCAAACAAAACGGCAAACATATCCAAAGCCAATGCACCCAAAAGAATTTGATTTTTGAAAACAAAGTTCAATCCTTCCTTTACCGATGCCAGAAAACCTGAAATAGTACTCGTATTTTCTTCTTCTTGCCCCCCCTCAGTATTTTGGGCATTTTTATCTTCGTTTTTTGACAATTGCAACGCGGCGTGTCGGCTATCAATTGAATAAAACAAAACTAAACCGATAAATGCTAAAATCGCCGCCGTCAGATAAGATGACCAAGCCCCTTTCGATACAGCACACAACAATCCCCCAATGGCTGGACCGCCCACCGCCGCCAATTGCCAACCCATTGATGACCACGTTGCGGCATTTGTAAACAATTGATTAGGAATTAATTGCGAAGAGAAAGAAGATTGGGCAGGTCCGAAAAATCCACGCACTAAACCAATTAACCCAACAAGTACAAATATAGCTACAACGCCTTGATTATCTAACAAAAAAGAAAATTTTGTGGTCAAAAAATACAAACCCAGAGCGCAGAGTGTGTATAGAAATACACAAGTCAAGATAATTTTGCGGCGGTCGAATATATCCGCTATGTATCCGCCCAAAAGAGTGACGACAACAAACGGCAAGAACTCGGCAAGCCCAATCATTCCCAACGAAAAAGCATCTTTAGTGATTTCATACACCTGCCAACCAACGGCTGTCCCCAAGATATTGACACCCAAAACCATGCACGTTCGGGCAATAAAAAAATTGCGAAAGTCCCGAATTTTGAGGACTTCAAAAGGAGAATATTGTTGTGTTTGAGTCATATAGAAGATTTCAAATTTAAGATTTCAAATGTCAATGCGAACGCGTGTCATTTAAAACTCAAAGTTAAATGACACGTAGTGTCAAAATGTTTATAATAAAAACCGATTTTTGTACTTTTGCTTGACACGTAGTGTCAAAATGTTTATCTTATCAATGTTTATCTATCCCAAAAACTTATGGGTAATGGACAGGGTTAAAACCCTCAAGAGTTTTGCGAAGTTAATTAAAGATTTTTTTACGTAAAAATTGAATTTTCTGCCCCAATGTATCCATTAACCCTTGTGTTTTTGCCCATGCCAATCGTGCTTCAGGTTCTTCCATTTTGAACAAGACAAATAAAAAGCCGAAAAATAACAAAATATTAATTGCAACCATTTGGTTCGCCGAATAGCCCATATTGCCGCGTATCAATTCGCTAACTAAGTAGATGCCCAATGACACAGCGAGGTATGATAAAATGCGCGTCGTTTTGTAAGGGACAGGAAAATAATGTTGACCCAAATAAAAACTCATAGCCGCCATTGACGCATAACAAACTAAAGTTGACCAAGCCGCCCCTTCGTAACCATACGTTGGAATCCACATATAATTCAAAATAATGGTGATAATCGCCCCAATAATGCTCACAAGTGCGCCCAATCGGGTTTTATCCGTGAGTTTGTACCAAATCGAGAGATTGTAATACACGCCCAAAAACAAATTAGCAAGCAACAATATTGGTACAACTTTCAAACCCGAGTGGTAGCTAACGCCAATAAAATGCTTGAACACATTAAGAAATAACAGAACACTGACAAAAATAACCGAACAAATAATCATAAAATACTGCATCACATCGGCATACACTTTTTTAGAATTTTCACCTTTTGCTTGCGCGAAAAAGAAGGGCTCGGCAGCAAATTTGAAGGCTTGAATAAAAAGTGTCATAACGATAGATAATTTGTAAACTGCGCCAAAAATCCCGATTTGATAATCGGCAGTTGACGGGTCGGGCAGTAGTTTTTTCATCAAAATGCGGCTCAATGTCTCGTTTATCATGCCCGCCAAGCCCATAAAAATAAGCGGATAGGCGTATTGAAACAGGCGTTTCCACAAAACTTTGTCAATGCCCAGCCGTAGCATCTCGAATTCTTTTTTGAAAAAAGGCAAAACAACCAAACTTGACGCGACATTCGCCAAAAACATCCAACGAACCGACAAATCAAGGGGTTGACCCAAACCTTTTGAACTCAGATAAGGTAAAAATACGTAAAAAATTAAGTTCAAACCGATATTGACACCGATACTCAGCAAACGGAGAGTTGCAAAGCGCAAGGCTTCATTTTTCTGTCGTAGCCACGTAAAAGGTATGGTAGAAATGGCATCGGCGGCAAAAATAACGGCAAAAAAGCTAAAATAAGACCCTTTTCCCGCATAACCTGCCGAACTTGCCCACGAATCGGCAAAGAAAAATATACCCAAACTCAGTACCAATGAAGACGCGATGAGCGACCACGCCGCCGTTGAAAAAACCTTTGCGGGGTTTTCTCCTTCTTTTTGGGCAAAACGGAAAAAGGCTGTTTCCATACCATACGTATATAAAACGCCCCCAAATGCCGCAATGGAGTAAAAATACGTCGAAACACCGTATTCGGCGACCCCCTCAGTACCAATGAACACGCGGGTGTAAATCGGTACTAAAAGATAATTTAAAAATCGTCCCAAGATGCTTGACAAACCATAAACTGCCGTTTGCCCCGCCAATTTTTTTAATGCTGACATAGTTAATCTAAGTTTTTTCGTAAACGGGACACGGGCTAAAGCCCGTGCTACCTGCCTTTTTTGAAAAGCCGCACAATTTTAGACATTTTTAATGAAATCTACGTTTATATTTGCTGCTTAATTAAAGGTAGCACGGGCTTTAGCCCGTGTCATCGTAAAAAACGACTCATGCGCCAAGTAAAAAAAGCGATTGGTGCGCTACAAATAGTCACTGTTCGGCTGTATTTAAACACGTTGTCTATGCTATCGGTCAAGAAAGCCGGCAATACCACCATTCGTCTCTTTGGTTCACCCCGAAAAGGGCTTTTGCTTGATGCCGATAGGGAGTTCTTGAAATCGGCTAAATGGGAAACCTTGCAATACGACGGTCACAATATCCAAACCTATCATTGGGAAGGTTCTGGAACGCGGATACTTTTGGCACATGGTTGGGAAAGCAATTCCGCAAGGTGGAAGCCGTTGATTGCCTTACTGAAAGCCCAAAATTACGATATTGTTTCAATGGACGCGCCGCGTCATGGGGCAACGGGTGGACGGTATTTTGGGGCAGTTTTGTACGGTGAAATGATGAATATTGTCGTACAGCATTTTAAACCCGAAGCCTTAGTTGGACATTCTATTGGAGGTTTTACGGCGACGTTGTGCTTGCATCGGTTCAAAAAAACGACCCCCTCAGTATCTCACCTCGTTTTACTCGCTACGCCTTCCAATTTGCGGCATATTTTTGAACTCTTTCTAAATGTTGTTGGCTTAAATCAACGCGTAAGACAGGGTTATTACGCCGAATTTCAGCGATTAGTGGGTGGTTCAACGGAAGAATTTACGGCAGAAAATTTTTGCCGCGATTTAAACCTCAAAAGCCTAATCATTCACGACCGAACGGACGATGTGGCAAAATTTGAAGACTCGGCGAAGATTCACGCGGCTTTGAATGGCTCAGAGTACGTTGTTACTGAGGGGTATGGACACCGCTTGCAGGACGTATTTATTTATGAAAAAATTATTGATTTTTTGAAGTTATGAAACAATATCACGACCTTCTAAAACACGTTCTCAACAACGGTGTAAAGAAAACGGACAGAACAGGCACAGGTACAATCTCGTGCTTTGGCTACCAAATGCGTTTTGATTTGGCGGAGGGTTTTCCGCTTGTCACGACTAAAAAACTGCACCTTAAATCCATTATTTATGAATTGTTGTGGTTTCTGAGAGGGGAAACCAATATTCAATATCTGAAAGAAAATGGTGTGCGTATCTGGGACGAATGGGCAGATGCGGAGGGCGAATTAGGACCCGTTTACGGCAAACAGTGGCGCAGTTGGGAAGGACCAAACGGCGCTACGGTTGACCAAATTACTTGGCTCATCAATGAAATAAAACGCAATCCCGATTCGCGGCGGTTGGTCGTATCGGCTTGGAATCCGATTGATTTGCCGCAAATGGCTTTATCGCCTTGTCATTGCTTGTTTCAATTTTACGTAGTGGAAGGCAAATTGAGTTGTCAATTGTACCAACGCTCGGCGGATAGTTTCTTGGGTGTACCGTTCAATATTGCCTCTTACGCGCTGCTTACGCTGATGATTGCTCAAGTGTGCGGCTTGCAAGCGGGTGAATTTATCCATACTTTTGGCGATTTGCACCTCTATTCCAACCACATCGAACAAGCCGAACTGCAATTGTCAAGAGACATTCGTCCGATGCCCACAATAAAAATAGACCACTCAGTAAAAGATATTTTTTCATTCAATTTTAGCGATTTTAAATTAGAAAATTATCAGCCACACCCGCACATTAAAGCAGAAGTAGCGGTTTAGAGGATTTATATCACGACGGCATAAACCTTAGAAACTCATTAAAAAAAATGTAATTACTTAGTTGAGGGATGGGCATAACCTAAAAGCGTTTTTTGCATCTCGCGCTCGCTTCGCTCGCGCGAGGGAGGGAATGTGGTTCGTTTTTCGGCGAAGCCGAAAAACGAACCACGTCTCCTCCCTTTTGCGCGAGCGAAGCGCGCGCAAAACATCTGTTTTTAATCAAAAAACGATGTTTTTAGGTTATGCCCACTCCTCAATTACTTACTATTTGAAACCATACATAAAGTCCAAACTGCTGGTTCTCGCGCTCGCTTCGCTCGCGCGAGAGGGGAAATGTTGTTCATTTTTCGGGCAAAGCCCGAAAAATGAACAACCTCTCCTCCTTTTGCGCGAGCGAAGCGAGCGCAAAAGTGCCTTTTAATGCGTATTTTGAATTTATGTATGGTTTCAAAACTTACTAAAAAAAAATAAAAAAATGGCATCAAGTTTAAAAAATTTATCGTCTTACAATGACGATTCTATTCCAATGGCAACCGATATGACTTTTGGCATCGTGGTAGCTGAATGGAATGAACACATTACACATGCCTTGTATGACGGCTGTGTTTCTACGCTTTTAAAACACGGCGTAAAAGAAGACAATATTCACGTTGCCCAAGTACCCGGGGCATTTGAATTGCCAACAGCAGGACGCCTACTCGCTGCTCGCTATCCGACTATTGACGCCGTGATTTGCTTGGGTTGCGTTATTAAAGGAGAGACCCAACACGATGAATATATCAATATGTCGGTTGCCAATGCACTTCAAAATTTATCTATCACCCTTGCAAAACCTTTTATTTTTGGACTTTTGACACCCAATGACGAGCAGCAAGCCTTAGATAGAGCAGGAGGAAAGCACGGTAATAAAGGGATAGAAGCGGGTGTAACGGCTATTCGTATGGCAGCTTTGAAGCAAGATATGAGTGGGAAGAAAAAGGAAAAGATTGGATTTTAGGAATCTCAAATTCCTGATTTTACATTTACGGAAAACGTAATTAGGCGTCAAACCAAAAATAAAATACCCATTTTGATTATTATATTTTCGTAATTACTTAGTCGAGGGATGGGCATAACCTAAAAGCGTTTTTTGCATCTCGCGCTCGCTTCGCTCGCGCGAGGGAGGGGAATGTGGTTCGTTTTTCGGCTTCGCCGAAAAACGAACCACGTCTCCTCCCTTTTGCGCGAGCGAAGCGCGCGCAAAAAACCTGTTTTTAATCAAAAAACGATGTTTTTAGGTTATGCCCACTCCTCAATTACTTAGTCACGCGCTCGCTTCGCTCGCGCGTGACTAAGTAATTAACCCAAGTCTTGTGGTACAACGCTGAAAGCGTTGAATTAATCCAAGTCCCTTATTTCTCCAAATACTTCACCATCAACGCCCCTGCCCTATCACTCGCCCCTTCGTTGCCGAGCAGCCCCCTCAGTATAGCGTAGTTTTTTTTCATAATTTCTTGGTTTTCAATAGCTTTTGTTAATTCTATTCTCAAATTTTCGACGGTAAAATCGTCTTGAATCAACTCTTTGACGATTTCTTTATCTGCAATTAAATTGACCAAAGAAATGTATTTAATTTTGACTACCCGCTTCGCTATCGCAAAAGATAAGGCAGAACCTTTATAACAAACAACCTGCGGAACACCAAACAAGGCAGTTTCCAACGTAGAAGTACCCGATTTGACAAGTGCAGCCGAGGCTATTTTCAGAACATCGTAGGTCTGATTCTGAACGATTTTTATCGAAGAATTGCCCGCCATATTGCTGATAAATTTGTCGTAATAACTTAAATTTTGGGCGGAAGCTGCTGCAATGACGAATTGATAATCTGGAAAAAAAGGGACAATTTCCAACATTTTGGGCAACATTGCTTCGATTTCTTGACGCCGACTACCCGCCAGAATCGCGACGACAGGCTTATTTTTGTCTAAAATATCTTCTAATCTCCCCCCCTCAGTATCTTGCGCATTTTTCACCACATCGAGCAAAGGATGACCGATATAATCTACTTCATAATTGTATTTTTGATAAAAATCTTTTTCAAAAGGCAGAATACAAAAAACTTTGTCCATGATTCTATTAATCAAATGAACCCGAGATGTATGCCATGCCCAAATTTGAGGTGAAATATAATAAAAGCGTTTGATTTTTAAAATCTTTGCGCGTTGATAATCGTGCAACCATTTCGCAATCCGCAAATTGAACCCTGGATAATCAATAAAAATAACGACATCAGGTTTAAATTCAAGAATATCGCGCTTGCAAAAAGCCATATTGCCGAGAATAGTCCGCAGATTTTTGACCACTTCCAAAAATCCCATAAATGCCAAATCGCGGTAATGCTTGCGTACATCTGCACCCGCCGCCGCCATCATATCGCCGCCCCAAGCACGGATAACAGCTTGATTGTCATTTTTTTGTAAGGCTTTTATCAGATTTGAGCCGTGCAAATCTCCCGATGCTTCACCCGCTATTATGTAGTACCTCATGTATTATTTTGTTGTAGGAAAAGACGTAAGTTGTAAGAAAGTCTGCCCGCCTCCCAGTTTTCGCGATGGTGTGCCTCAAAATCGGACAAGCGATGCCACGATTTTGAATACCAATCGAAAAACTCAGCGTTGGGAAAGTTTTTTTTGTATTCAAATTTCGACTTTTCCATGTAGGCGTAGCCCGGGTAATGGAAAATTTTATTGTTACTCACGCCCAATTCCAGTTCTTTAAGCATTGTCCAAGTGCCAAGATTTAAGTGTTTTTCATCGGGGTCATAGAAAGCAACATTGCTGTATTGTGCGTTTTGGGTAATATCGAAATTCGAGCAAGCTATTAATCGGTCGTGTTTATACACCAATAAATCATAACTTCTAATCGGTTCGTCTTGTTTAAACCAAATGGATAGAGATTCGGTATGCCCAAACCGACCACAGTACCAACGTTCAAACAGGGCATTTTTTTCATCAGATTCTATTGCTCTTTTAAATTCAAAGCTCAATGAACCATTGACTCTCAATAGTTTACGCTGACTTTTAGAAAATCCAAACTGCCCATAATCTGCCTGTAAATTGTAGCGCAAAGGCATACGCTGGGCGTGTCCAATCGCATCATCGTAGGCGAATTGCGTCCGTCGGATAAGTGTACCGAGTCTATCATGCCCCTCTTCGAGCAAACTTTCCCATGTCTGAACGGCGATGTCTTTGAGTGTCATTCGCCGATAAAATGCGTCAATCATAAGCCATTTAATATTTTCTTAGGGTTCGCCAACGTTGACCTTCCCAATCAAAACCCTCCGCATTTGGCAATTTTTTCTTATACTCATACATCGAATTTTCATAGTACGCATGTCCAGGATAATGGTGCGGTTTAAGATTTTTTTTTGCATTTTCAATCTCTGCCATCAAGGTAAATGTCCCCAAACTGCGTTTCATTTCGTTCGGGTCGTACATTGCCAAAGTGCTGTATTGCGCCTTTGCCGTGACATCAAAAAAGCTACACGCCACCAATTTATCAAACTTATACATAGCTATTTCAAACGTCGGAAAAGGTTTTTCAGTATCCGATAACCACGTAAAAATAGAAGCTCCGCGCTTAAATCGGGCTAAATACCACGCATCAAAGAGATTTAGTTTTTCATCGTCAATCAACGTAGGGCGCATCACAAGTCGCAAATCCTGATTGCGTCTTTGCACAATACGCTGACTTTTGGACCATTCAAAATAACTCCACAACCGATACCGTAGTGGCATCAACTGAGTTGTCACCTGCACATCTTGTCCCAAAAAAGGCACTGAAAAATGGTCAAACCGCCGTCGAAAGAAATAAGTTCCCACACGGTCCCAACCCGCCGAAAGCAGGGTATCCCAATCGGTTAGGGACATTTGTTCACGCTCAAAACGTTCGTTTATATTATTATTCATTACAATATTTCAAAGATTTCAAGGAATTTTAGGAGATTTCAAAAATTTCAAATTTCAAGAATTTCAAAGATTTCAAATTTCGTAATTACTTAGCCCATAGCTCGCTTCGCTCGCAAAAAAGGGAAATGTGGTTCATTTTTCGGGCTTTGCCCGAAAAACGAACCACCTCTCCTCACTCGCGCGAGCGAAGCGAGCTATGGGCTAAGTAATTACAAAATTACAAAATTACAATAAAGGCATCCACCAATCATTCCACCAATCGAAATACTCAACACCCGCAAAGCGTTTTTTGTAATCCATCAATGAGGGTTCACGATACGCATACCCAGGGTAATGATATGTTTTTTTCATTTCAATAGCCAATTCTATTTCTAAAAGCATCGTAAAATTACCCAAACTTCGTTTTGATTCTTCTAAATCAAAAGCGGCGTAAGTACTTGATAAAGTATGCCTTGTGAGGTCAATAAACGTAACGGCAATGAGTTTGTCAGCTTTCCGAATCTCCATTTGATAACTCTGAAAAGGACTTCGCGGCACTGGTGAAACAAAGTCATAAATTGAATTTGGGACACGACTTTTAAACCGTGCCGTATGTTGTGCCACTAAAGCGTGAATTTCATCAGTTATACTGAGGGGTATAATTCTAAAGGTTAAATCTTGGTTTTGTCGCCAAATTTTGCGTTGACTTTTCGACATATCAAAATTTTTCAACCGATACCGCAAAGGCTGTACATGGACGATAGCACCCGTCAAATCGTTGATGTCACGACTTGTCCGATAGACCATCTGCCCATTGTGCCGCCACCCATTAGCCAACAATTTTTCCCAATCGCGCAAGCCCAAATACTCGGCATAAAAATGCTCGTTGATTTCAGGTTCATCAAGATTGAAAAAGGTTTGAAAAAATTGAATATCATCCATATTTTTAGTTGTAAGTTATGAGAGATAACTCAACTCCATTCCGCACTAATTTCTTGATAAAAGTTAAAAATCCATAAAGCCACTAAACCAATAGTGGCAAATACGACGCCACGCACCGACTCACCCGACCGATTGAGCCTAAATGGGCGCATAATGAGCATATTTGCGCAAATGGCAATGAGGGCAGTGGTACGTATTTTGAGTGGTAAACCTGCTTGGACAATGCCAAACAAGATACCAAAGACCGCAAGCGGAATAAATAAGCCCAATCCGATGCCGATATTGAGGTTGTTTTTTCTAAAAATTGTCATACATATTACGATTTGTGGCGAAGATACTGAGGGGGGCGTTTTTTATGCAAATTAAAGTTAGAAATAAAAAAAATGATAGGGTAATAAATTAAAACAGGATAGGCTACCAATATGGGCAGCCTATCCTGTTTTAATTATTCTCGCATCAAAACGCTTACTTTACCCGCAATTGTTGCCCAATTTGCAGATTATTATCTGCCATATTGTTCATTTTTTTTAAGGCATCTACCGTCAATTTGTATTTTTGAGACAAACCCCACAAGGTTTCTTTTGGTTGAACCGTGTGATACTGCGCTGTTGCCGATGCAGCAGGTGCAGTCGTTGGCTTGGGTGCAGTGCTTGGTTTTGCAGCAGGTGATGCCGTTGAAGGTTTAGGCTTGGTTGACGGATAACTTGTTGTTGGACGCGACGGGTACGTTGGGTAACTCGGCGAAGATGTTGTCGTCGTTGGATACGATGTCGTCGGATATTCAGTCGTCGTCGTCGGATAACTTGTTGTCGGGTACGATGTCGTTGGATATTCAGTTGTCGTCGTCGTTGGGTACGATGTCGTCGGATATTCAGTCGTCGTTGTCGGATAACTTGTTGTCGGGTACGATGTTGTTGTTTGGTAATTTGGCTGCTGCACAGGTGGCGGATAAGACACTTGACCCGATGAAGGCGAAGATTGCCCCCCGTTCGGTGAAATATCCGCGTCAAACACATTACCTGGGCTACTACCTGGACGTGCCACAGGTGTTGACATTTGCGGCTTCATATCAGCCGCCACATCACAGCGTCTCCACTCATTAAATGTATCGCGCAAGGCTGGTTTATCCGTTCCTTGAAACCAACCGCGTCTCAACAAGATACGCTCACCGATTTGTGGTTGTTCACCATCACGCATTTCGTTTTTACTGTATAGTTTTGACAACTTCACCGCATACTTCTGTGAAATATCGTACATCGTTTCACAATCTTTCACTGTGTGGTACTTGCTTTCACCATGCCACGAATTGCGTTTTTTCTGCGTATAAAGCACCAAACCATGCGCTAAAGGCTCTTTAGGATTGCCAACTTCTTCATTAAATTTTTGTAAATTTTCAAGTCGAAGTCCACTTTTTCCCGCTACTTCATACAAATTTTGACCCGATATAGCCCGAATGTATTTAACATCATTGCGAATCCCCGCCATGTCTGGCATCGGTTGCACATACGTACCGCTACCTTCATTACCGTTACCACTATTAGTTGAGCCATTTGAAGCCGTTGAACCACTGGGGTTGTTAGGGTCGAAATAAGGCAACTGATTGGGGTCAGTTGGTCTATTGCCACCTCCACTTGGTGGTGTATAGGCAGGTTGATTGCCATTTGTTGGAAAATTATCATTGGGGCGATTGTTTGATGACGGTTTTGTACCTGCCATTGGTAATTCGCCCGATGTCAAACCATCAAATTGTACCAATTGATAGTCTTCGATAATCTTAATCAATTTTTCAGAATAATCAGATGCCGTAGCATAACCCGATTTTTCTAAACCGTGCGCCCAAGCCATATAATCCGTTTTAGGCAACTGAAAGAGCCAGCCGTAGCGGGCTGCTTTGCGCGGGTCGCGTAGAAATTCTGAATGTGCAACGAATGATTCGTCAGCGTTTTTATAGACGCGGAAGCAAGACTTCAACAATTCTTTTGTTACAGGGTCATAATCGTCGTCTTCTTTGTAATAGCGTCCGCCTTGCCAATCGGAATGGCATTTTACGCCGAAGTGGTTGTTGGCTTGGTTTGCCAAAGTGGAACGACCAGCATCGGATTCAAGTAAGCCTTGCGCCAGTTTGATACTCGCTGGAACGCCTGTGCGCTCCATTTCACGAACAGCAATCGCTTTGAAGCGGTCAACATAATTCAATCTGGCTTGCTGATTGGTGGTGGTGGCTGTTGTACCATAACTTGTAGGTACATTGCTTTTATTGCTGCTGGTGCTTGCATTTTTTGATGAATGACAGGCAGCAAAAATTTGGGTTACCATTAGTAAGAAAATTGCGGGTCGTGCGAAAGCATTGCGCGCTAAGGTTTTCTGTTTCATAGCGATTCAAGAGACTTTTAATAGGTCAGAAAATTTGATACGTATGTTTGTTTAATTTTATCAATAATCGTAATTACTTAGCCCATAGCTCGCTTCGCTCGCAAAAAAGGGAATGTGGTTCGTTTTTCGGGCTTTGCCCGAAAAACGAACCACATTTTCTCACTCGCGCGAGCGAAGCGAGCGCGTGACTAAATAGTTACCAATAATCTACATATTGGGATGAAATTGAGCTTCAAGATTCAAAAGTAGGAAGAATTTATCAAACAAAATGGTTTTCAGCGATAATTGATTAAAAAATAATTCAAAAATGTTCTAATCAACACTAAAAAACGAATAGGAAGCGAAAAAAAGGGCAAAATACTGAGGGGGTAAACGGCGTTTTTTATGTGTGATACGCCGCCTAAAATTCTTAAGAAAATATTGTTTGTAGGCATTGTGTCTAAAAAAAAGCCGAACGCAACACTTGGTACGTTCGGCTTCCGAAACGGCATAAACTCCGTTTTCCTTAATTTTTAACTGCTTCTGTTGCAGGTTTCACTTTTTTGACTTTTTTCGCTTTTTTCACTTTTTTCTTAACCTCAGTTGCTGCTTTCACTGGAGCTACAGCAGGTGCGTCGTTTGCTGCTGCAAGGTCAATCTCTACGTCAAAGTCGTTGCTGATAGCCTTGTCACCCAAGTTCTCAAAGAAATTGCCAGAACCGTATTTGATACCGAATTTTGTACGGTCAACTTTGAAAGCTGCTTTTGCCGTCAACGTTTTGCCGTCCATAGCGATTGTTGCAGGGAAAGCAATTTCATTAGTGATGCCTTTGATTGTCAAATCTGCTTTAACATCAAATTGACCAGCACCGTTAGCTGTTGCTGATTTGATGACCAAATTAGATGTTGCAAATTTTTCAGTACCAAAAAAGTCATCTGCCTTCAAGTGACCCACCAATTTTGCACCACCTTTGTCCATAGGCATATCTTGGCAATCAATTGAATTCATATCTACGGTAAATGCGCCGCCTGTGATAACTCCGCCGTCTGTTGTGATGTTACCATCAGTAAATTTGATATAGCCCCAATGTGCGCCTGTTACTTTCTTTCCAGTCCATTTGAACGTGCTTTTAGCAGCGTCGATTTTGTAAGTTACGGGCTTGATAACAGTAGCCGATGTCAATGCGAGAACAGCAAATGCTGCGAAAATGAAAACTTTCTTCATTTTTAGATTTTTATAAAATTAAATAATAAAATTAATATTGCAAATGTATTTTGTACAGACGCAGGTAAGAACGTTTAGTCTCACTTTAAGTTGTGTTATGGGGTGTTTTATTCACCTATGTTAAGTGATTAAGCGTGGTTTCTCATAAAAAAAATTTGAGGTAATTGATTTTGACAATTAATTCTTATGTTATTACCCCTCAGTATTTGCCAGCCATTTCATACATTTGCCTGTCAAAAAAATTAAAAATAAAATCGTAACTATTTAGCTATATGCCTTTTGCTCACACAACGACAGGAAAAGAGGTGGTTCATTTTTAGGCATAGCCGAAAAATGAACCACATTCCCCCTTTCTGCGCGAGCGAAGCGAGCGTGTGGACAGTTATAAAAAATCTAAAAAATATGAAAGATTGGTCAAGTAAATTGGGTTACACATTGTTTTTTTGCCTCCTTCAATTGGCATTGGTGAAGTATGGACAGTTCGCTTTTGGTGGCGTGATGTTCATTTTTGGGCTGTTTGGCGCACTTGTCTATGTGATGGGACACAAGGCTTTGGGCTTTGGCATGTTTGTCGGAATGTTGGTTTTTAGCTTCGTTTTGTTGCTTTTTGGCGGCTTTTTTATGGAAGATTGGGTATCACCAGAAAAATGGTGGGAAGAATACCAGAAGAAGTGATGGGTTATAAGTTAAAAAGAAAGAGTGACCGCTTTCGCCGTCACTCTCCCAAAAATATATTCACTTTTACTCTAGCCTTAATTATAGTGTTGCTACCCATTAATTTATTAAAAAACTAATGGTCGTGTGTTGTTTTGATTCACTTAGAAAAGATTCCAGATTTCAAATTTCAATGTGCAATAAATTGATTTTCAATATTTTGCAAAATAAAATTTGATACTTCATTTAGGTTTAATGCCAAGCAAACACTTTTATTGTTTTGTAAAAGTTTTTATCTTAAATTTTAGAATGGACAGCTCTTGCACTTATCCACCTTTGTATTTTCGTTAGGTTTTGACAATGCTTTCTTAGCATCGTCAACGCAACCTGTGCAACCCAAAACACGGAATTCAGTACGGCGATTCATTTGATGCTCTTGCTCTGTGCATGGCACCGCGTTTTTACAACGATTTGCTGTCATACCCTCACCATAACCGCGTGGTACGAGACGTGTACGGTCAATACCTTTGTCAATCAACCAACGAACAACAGCTTCTGCACGACGTTGTGACAAACGATTGTTGTACGTATTTGAACCGCGTGCATCTGTGTGTGACGCCAATTCTACAATATACGTCGGGTTGTCTTGCATCAATTTCAAGAGTTTATCTAAATCAGTCGTTGATTCATCTCTGATATTTGATTGGTCAAAATCATAATAAATATGGAGCAAATAGGCTTGAATTTCAGGATTTTCTGAGTGAACCGTTCCCGAAGGTTGGAAACCACTACCACCGACAATCACACCATCTTTATATTCTGTTCCCTTGTCTTTACCCGTAAATGGCTTGCCTTTTTTCATATATAAACCACTTGTTTGGTCATACGCTACGGAATTTGAGTTTGAAGATACTTTGCTGCTATCTACTGGCTTGCCTTTTTTGTATTTCACACCATCACTTGTACCTGTGAAAGGTTTACCATTTTTGGTATAAATGCCTTTTTTGGAGTCATAAACAACTTCTGGGTCAATATAGCTAATAGTGCCTGGCTGACCTACACTTGAGGAACCACCCGATGTTCCCGCGCCATTCGTACCTTTTCTTGGCGTTCCGTCAGGATTCAAACCACCGACTGTTGTACCACCGTCAACAATTTGTCCACCACCAGATGTACCAGTTGGATTGTTCGGATTGACAGTAGTTGGTTGCAAGTTTAATTTTATTTCGTATGCTTTAGATTCCGCGATGTCTTTTGTACAGATAGTATCGGGCGTGGTAACTGCGAAATATTTATCTTTTTCACCACGCACCTTGAAGCAGCAACCAGTATCTAATTTGAACGTAAATTTACCCGAAGGATCGGTCATAACTGTTTCATTTTTTGTTGAATCGCAAGCAAGAAGCGTTACTTTAGCGTCACCAAGCGGTAAACCCGTTGATTGGTCAAAAACAAAACCGTCCAATTTGAATTTTTGCTTTTTCCTCAAAGGAATCTCTACCACCACATTTTCGCTACTTGCCGCGTCTTTTACGCAACCTTCAGCCGAAGCAGATTCATATTCAGCAAATTCAGCCGTAAATGTGCAGCAACTGTTGAACTTAACATCAGTCGTCAAACGTCCGTCTTTGCCCGTTTTCATGCCTTTTTTATTGCACGACTCACTCGATACCATAGCTCCTTCAATTGCTGCTTTTGTATCAGCATCATAGACATATACTTTAATCGGGGTTGCAGTTTTTGTAAAGCTATAAATATCGTCACGTCCAGAGCCACCTTCGCGGTCGGAAGACACGAAACCACAAGTGCCTTCATCGCTCAATGTAAAGCCAAAATCATCGTCTTTTGAGTTGACAGGTGCGCCAATATTTTCGGGTGCTGACCAGCCTTGACCGCCTTCTTGGGCATCTACGTAGTAAACATCAAGACCACCTAAGCCCAATTGACCATCAGACGAGAAATACAAACGACCACTGTTATGAATATTCGGAAAAATTTCGTTCCCTTCAGTATTGATGTTGGGACCCATGTTCATTGGTGGTCCCCAACGACCACTTTCTAATTCTGAGACATACAAATCCATGCCGCCAAAACCGCCTGGCATATCGCTGGCAAAATACAATTTAGTGCCATCAGAATTGAGTGACGGGTGAGCGCAAGAGTACTCATCAGAGTTGAACGGAAGACTCTCATCGCTGCCCCAACCTTTACCTTTTACCTTTGCCGTGTAGATTTTCAAGCGCATAATGCCTTGATCATCTGCACTACCTTTGCCATTTAGATAATTGTTGCGGGTAAAAAATACCGTTGATTGGTCTTTGCTGAATGTGACAACGGCATCATGGTATTTAGAATTAATGTCGCTGTTAAATTTTTCTGGGCGTCCGTTTGTAACGTCCACACCACAATTTTTGATTGGCACGTAGTACAAGTCCAAAAAAGGTTGACCCGTCCAACAGTGGTTGCGTTTTACCGAACCACCTTTATCGCGCTCGGAAGCGAACACAATACCATCTTTGTAGAAAGTCGCGCCAAAATCATCTAAATTAGAGTTGAATTGCGTGCGTTTGACTTCATAAATGTCTTCTCCTTTAGCCTTTAGTTCGGCTTCATAATCGCAGGTGCGATTGGCGTATTGACCACGTACATCGTCTGGAACGGCTTCGGCAAACTTGGTGTACCATTCCTTTGCAAGGTCGCATTTGCCATTGCGTTGGAGCATTTCGCCGTAATACAAAAAGTGAATGGGCTGTGCTTCCGTCAAACGGACAACTTGCCCGTAGAGGAATTCTGCATTTGCCACATCGTTTACTTTGCGGTAACACTCGGCAAGCGCGATTTTAGCAGCAGCATCGTCTTTTTTTGAGATAACTTTTGTAAGAATTTCAATTGCACCTACATAATTGAGTTCTTTCATGTAGCGTTGAGCGCGTTCGACTTGTGCTGATTGTGCGTGAAGGCTGCAAGTAAATAGCAGCAAAATTGCTAACGAGTAAAAGCTTCTGAATTTCATCATAGCGGATTTAATGAATGATCGGAAAAAGTAAAGTGATAGTGAAAACTTAAAAACTTAAAAGTGAAATAGTTTGATTTGCAAGGGTGACTTGACACTTTTGACCACGTAAGAACGTGATATAAAGATGAGGAACGGCAAATAAAGAAATTTTAATTTCGCTTATTTTAACTTGTTTCTCAAATAGTAATGTTTAAAAATGTGTATTTTCTCAATAGGATACCCCCTCAGTATGAAAGAGTTTTAATAAAAAAATCGTGCCGATTTAAGCATCTGCACGATTTTATTACCTCATTTTTGAGAGGCGATTAAAAGGGGCAGATATTTAAAAATCAATGTTTTACAAATAATTTTATATTATTATACTAATACAAAACCGTACCAAAATTTAAGCTTCCAATTAAACTACGAATTTAACGACTACTTTTAAGCTACGGATTTTACAAATTTGACGGATATGACGACTGCTTTGAGCTACGGATTTTACGAATTTGACGGATATGACGACTACTTTTAAGCTACGGATTTTACGAATTTGACGGATATAACGACTACTTTTAAGCTACGAATATGGCGACTACATTATAATTCGTTAGGCTCTATTAGGGTTTCAAGTTGCTGCCAATTTTAAATTTCTTAAAGGCGGCGTAGCTGCCAAATATCGGTAATATGACCAACGAAATAGTATTTTCATTGGGGCGTAGCCCTTAAATTTGACTTCTTTAGCGGTTATACCGCGTTGTAAACCAAGTTATTCGATTATTGAGTTACCAAGATTGAGCAGCTACGCCGCTTTTAGTCTAAAAGTAGATGTCAACTTGAAACCCTAATTGAGCCATTCGTTAAATCCGTAGCTTAAAAATAGTCGTCAAATTCGTAAAATCCGTAAATCCGTAGCTAAAAGTAGTCGTCATATCCCTAAATTCGTAAAATCCGTAAATCCGTAAATCCGTAGCTAAAAGTAGTCGTCATATCCCTAAATTCGTAAAATCCGTAAATCCGTAGCTAAAAGTAGTCGTCATATCCCTAAATCCGTTAAATCCGTAGCCTAAAAGTAGTCGTTATATCCGTAGATTAGAAATAACGCGGTGTAACGACTCGTTTTACTCGATAATCGAATTCCCAGCCTGCCATTATTTCAAATGAGCCAACGCTTTTTGATTGAATTTTTGTCAATGAAAAATCATACGCCATACCCAAACGCAAGCCTGATGCCAAGTAGTAAGCTGCCCAAAAATCAACTGAATCGAATGAGCTTTTGCTGGCGGCATCTTTGCCCGTAAAGGCTTCAACAGATGAACGGAAAGACGTACCTACCCACAAAGTTTGATTGAAAAACAAAGATAAATCAACGTTGAATTCAGTTGGCGCACCTACTTTTGAGAACGATGTGTCTTTTTTCAAACGACTGTCTAAAGCCGATGATTTCACCAAAAGTGACGGTTTGAAAATCAAAGCATCGCCTTTTAATGGAATAGCTGTACCCAATGTATAATAAAAATGGCGGTATTGTTTTGCGTAAAACGGCAATTGGTCAATACGACCTTGCGTTAAATCGTGTTCGATGATACGTGGAACAGATATACCCGTATAAAAACGTTTTGTGGAGTAGTAAACCCCCGCGCCAAAATTTGGTTTGAACACAGGTTTTGTACCGTTTTGAAAAGCAGGGTCGTTTGCTTGACCATCGGCGTATTCCAATTTGCTCCAATCTGCACGCCAAGTATTGATGCTGCCTTGCAAGCCAATTGCCAATCTGCCCTTGCCGACAGGAATCCGATAGGCATACGCGCCATTCAAATTCATGGAGTTGGTTGCGCCAATTTTGTCATTGACGAACGAGAAACCGACGCCCACACGTTCGCTTTTAAGCGGCGTATGAACAGTCAAAGATTGTGTAGTCGGTGCGCCATTGATACCAACCCATTGAGAACGGTGCAAAGCATTGATGACCATGTGACCACTGCTGCCCGCATACGCAGGATTGAACGTAAGCGCATTAAAAAGATAGTTAGTGAACATTGGGTCTTGCTGCGCATGGGCAATTGACGTCCCCATCATCAATAGAGCTAAAAGTGTTAGAGTCTTTCTCATTTTCGTAAGAAGTTTATTAAACGTTATGAATTAACAAGTTCTGGTTAATTAGTTTTAAAGTGTGTATTTGGGTAAAGAAATGTAGGATTATATTATTGCTGTCGGAACAATCTTAAAATTGTCTGCGCTATGATTCTTATGATTTATTTGATTTCTGTGACCAGATTAGGGTTATATACTTCGTGAAAATCAAATAAAGGATAAAAATCATAAGTTTAGACTAAATAATTACAAAAAATCTTAAACATACTGAGGGGTCTATTTTAGGTCAAAAAACATTGAGCTTGATTGATACAATCCCTAAAATAGATTTATCTAATACCTAAATTATAGTACATAAAAAATCGCGCCTTTTTTTAAAAATCACACAAATCAAGGCTAAAAAAATACTTTTTTTACTTATTTTGTAATTACTTAGAAACGTGAAATAAATAAAAGCGCGTTTTACTGGCTCTTTCTCGCTGCGCTCGAAAATTGCCCTCAGTGAGTTTTTTTTAGGGCGAGCGTGTATTTTTGGCTTAAAAATCTTCGATTTTTAAGCCAAAAATACACGCTCGCCCTGATATTTTTTTTTTCGCGAAGCGAAAAGTAAGACATTTAAAAACACGCTTTTATTTATTTCGCGCTCCTTTGTCACGCGCTCGCTTCGCTCGCGCGAGGGAGGAGAGGTGGTTCGTTTTTCGGGCTTTGCCCGAAAAACGAACCACATTCTCCTCCCTCGCGCGAGCGAAGCGAGCTATGGGCTAAGTAATTCCGTTATTTTTAAGGAAAAAAGGAATCAAAGCGACGTTCGGAGAACTTTAATAGTTTCCCGAACGTGAGTTACTGCTAAAATTATCACTCCACTTTTTTTATCGAAGCACTTGCAAATAGCCCGTCAGTACTATTTCTCCTTTTTTGTCATCTCTAATAAAGTAGAAGTATGTTCCATCTGGCACATTAGCACCATTCCAAGTACCTGACCAATCGTTTTGATAATTCTTTTGATTCAAAACTTGATTACCCCACCGATTGAAAATACACACCGTATGGTCTGGATAATTCTGTAAACCATCTATGAGGAAAACATCATTTCGACCGTCTCCGTTTGGTGAAATAGCACTGTAAGCCCTTAAACTATCGGGACAAACCACAATGACTACCACCAGTGCCGTGTCACATATAGAATCAACGCACACCCGATACCTAAAGCTGTCCAAACCGCACGAAGAAGGCGCACGAGTTGACGTATATTTAATCAGACCATCACGAAACGAAATTGTATCAGCACTACCTTTTATAGGTGGGCTAATGATAGTCAATAGTGTTGCTTGACGTGGACGAATCGTATCATTATCATACACTTGAAGTACTTTAGTTGTGCCGCGACGTAACGAATCAAAATCGTCATTGGCAATAACTACAATATTGTTGGTTACTGAATCACGTACAGCTACTATCAGGTTTGTCGTATCACAAATACCTGAAAAACTGTTACAGACTACTACACACATCGTATCTTGACCAATTCGTACGCCCGTTATCTGAACACAATGCGTAACACGGTCAATCACCATACGCGCAAAAGAACCATTTTTACCAGGGCAAGCATCGTAAATTGTGTCCACCAAACCGCGCAACTGTGTTGTATCAATACCACAGAATAAAGAATCTTGACCTATTATTAGAGGCACAACAATAGTTGTGTCTGTAAGAGGGCGTTCAGCAACGACATTAACGGTCAAGTTGACCGTATCACACAAACCTGTACTCGTACATACAACCAAACACGCCGTATCTTGACCAATCAACGCGCCCGTTATCTGCACACATTTTGTAGAATCCAGCAGTAAAATCACGGCATTATCAAAAGTAGCCGTTGAACAAAAGCTAATTGATGTGACACGACCTCCGCGCAATCTGCTCGTATCGGGGCAGTAATTGCGTATCTCTCCCTCTTGAATTGTGATAGCATCTTCACGTGGCACTAAGACGTTTGAAGGGCGTTTTGATACAATGATTATGACCGTCGTGGTATCGCAAAGATTGGCTAATCGGTTACACACTACGATACAAGCCGTATCTGTTCCTTCTAATAAACCGTTGATTTCCAAACACTTGTCAGCAGTCAACTCTACTTTAGCATAAGTACCGCTCGACGTAGGACAGATATTATAAATAGTATCCACATTGCCCCGAATTTGCCCCGTGTCAATATTGCAATAAGTTAACATATCGTCAACAAAAAGCCGTACCGTATCAATTCTCGAAACAGGCGTTACGGTGTCTGGTGTGACTTTCACGAAAAGTTTTATTGTATCGCAAAAACCCGCTGCGTTGCACACCGCAATACAGAATGTATCCACACCCGTATTAAGTCCTTTAATCGCAACGCATTTGTTAATTGTGTCCAATCTCACCGATGTATTATCGAATGGGTCAATTGAGCAAAACTTAATCAAATTGACAGAAGAACCCATTAATCTTGATGTATCTGGACAATAATTACGTACTTCTAAAGTCTTTAGCGTTATGGTATCTGAGCGTGTTGCACCCGTTGGATTAACCACTTTTGGCTCAACTTTTACAATTAATTGCGTTGTATCACGCGTACCATTTTGACCAACTAAAATGACAAAAACTGTATCGCGTCCTTCAACGAAACCTCTAATTTTCACACAACCTGGCGGCGTTGTTGCCTCGATAACAGAATAAATTGGTGTGTTTGGGCTAAAAATACTTACTAAAAACCCTATACCCACACGGCTTGAATCTGCGCAGTAAGTTGTACTATCTCGAGTAAAAACCGTTACTGAGTCTATACGGAATGTTGTTGACCCGATTGAGTTTGGTCTAACATTTACACTTAAAACCAATGTATCTCTAACGCCAGAAGTACTGACCAAAACAATCCTCACTGTATCTCTACCCGCCACAAAGCCTTTGATTTTGAAACAACCTTTAGGCGTTGTCTGCTCACTTGTAGAGAAAATTTGTGTCCCACCTACTTCAATCGCAAAGCCTGTTCCCACACGCGATGTATCTGCACAATAAACCGTTGAATCACCTGCTATCACATCCACATTGTCAAAACGAATTGTGCCACCGTTGCAATTTGTCGCGTTGTTCGCTACGACGATAGTAAGCGTCGTATCGCAGCCCGATACTGAGGGGGTCACTTTGACCGTGTAAGTACCTGCTGCCAAACCTGTACGGTTTTGTGGGTCAGTTGTACCCGTCAAATCTGTCCAATCAAACGTATAAGGCGCAGTTGAACCCGTTACAGATAGTGTAATCGAACCGTCTGAGGTACACGTTTTCGGCATTACTGTTGGCGTTACAACCAAACCACAACCATTGGCAACAATAGTGTCACGAGGTGTAACGATTGTTGTTAATTGGGTGGTATCGCTTACACCGTTTTGACCCACTAAAATAATTGTAACAGAATCGCGTCCCGCTACAAAGCCTTTTATCGTAAAGCAACCAACTGGCGTTGTTTGAGCAATCGTGGAAGATATTTGGCTAATACCACTCAATTGAACGGTAAAACCACCCGTTACACGCGAAGAATCCACGCAATAAGTTGTTGAATCGCCTTCTTTTACCGTTACTGTTGCCAAACGAATATTACTTCCACTACCACCGCCGCAGTTTGTCGCATTGTTCGCTACGACGATAGTAAGCGTCGTATCGCAGCCCGATACTGAGGGGGTCACTTTGACCGTGTAAGTACCTGCTGCCAAACCTGTACGGTTTTGTGGGTCAGTTGTACCCGTCAAATCTGTCCAATCAAACGTATAAGGCGCAGTTGAACCCGTTACAGATAGTGTAATCGAACCGTCTGAGGTACACGTTTTCGGCATTACTGTCGGCGTTACAACCAAACCACAAGTGCTTGCAACACAATCATTTAGAATGATAAACGTTAATGTCGTATCACAATTTGATGCCGATGAACTAACTTTAACAGTATAACTCCCCGCCTGTAAATCTGAACGATTCAGCACGTTATTTGTGCCTTCTATATCTGCCCAATCAAATGTGTAAGGTAGTGTAGAACCACTTACTGCCAATGTAATTTCTCCGTTGGCAGCGCACGTTTTTGGTGCAACCGTCGAGTTAACTACCAAACCACACGAACTGCCGCCCGTAAGACGCGGCGTTACATTAATTATCAATTGTGTAGTGTCTTTCACACCATTTTGTCCCGTCAAAATAATAGTCGCCACATCTGTACCGACCACAAAACCTTTAATATTGAAACAGCCTTTGGGCGTACCTTCCGAAATAACAGAAAATGTTTGTAAACTTGACAAAGCCACCGTAAAACCACCCGTTACTCGCGAAGAATCCACGCAAAAACTCGTGCTGTCTTGCGCTCTGAGGGTCACATTCGCTTGGCGAATACTACTGCCACCGCTTCCACCACCACCGCAGTTTATCGCGTTATTGGCTATGACGATTGCAATAATGGTATCGCAATTCGCAACGGCAGGTGTTACGGTAACTGAATAAATGCCCGCTTCTAAGTTTGTGCGATTTTGAGGGTCAGTTGTACCCGCCAAATCTGCCCAATCGAACGAATACGGCGCAGTTGAACCGCTTACTGCTAAAGTAATTGAACCATTTGCCGCACACGTTTTATTTACTGCCGTCGGCACAACCACCAAGCCACAACGATTTGACCCGTCACCAGCGCCACCACCACAGTTGACGGCATTGTTAATGACTGTAATGGTCAAAGTTGTATCACAAGTTGCTGCTGATGAAACAGTTACAATATAATTACCTGCTTCTAATTCTGTCCGATTTTGTGGTTGATTTGCACCCGTCAAATCCGCCCATCTAAATGTGTAAGGAGCTGTTGAACCACTTACTGCCAAATTGATAAAGCCCTTGATACCACAATTTCTTGCTTGAACGAATGGCGATACTCGCAAACCGCAGTTGTTGCCACCGCCACTCGTTGTATTTTCAACAGCCGTGATGATGTAAGTAGTTGTATCGCATACGCCATTTGTGTTACAGACTTTAATACAAGCCGTATCACTGCCTACCAAAATCCCCGTATAGTCCACACAACGTGTGGAAGATCTGTAAACAAAGGTTACGTTTGTTCCCGAATTATTAGGACAATCATTCGTAATAGACGCATACGTACCAGATGGAATAGACACCGCGCAATTAGTACGCGTTGACCCTACGGAAATAGTATCCCGAATAGTTATTTTTTTACCAATGTTGGCGTCAACTGTTCCTACGATATAAATAGTCGTATCGCAAATCCCGTTTGAGTTACAAGCCACGTAACAAGCTGTATCTTCGCCAACCGTTAAACCACGATAAGTGACGCAACGACGAACTTGGTCAAGGGAAAAAGCCACATTTGTACCCGAACTATTTGGACAATTATTAACAATTGAGATAGCTGTTGTAGGGATAGACACGCCGCAATTTTCACGGCTGTTACCAATAGAAATGGTATCACGCACGGTAATTGTACGCCCGCTACCACTGCCAAGATTATTTGCAACAACTGTTGCATACATAATTGTCGTGTCGCATTGCCCAGAAGCATTACACACACGAATACAAGCCGAATCAACACCAATCGCTATACTACGATAAGACACGCATTTTGTCGCTTGGTCGAGTGTGAAAGTCACTTTTGAACCTGATGAAGCGGCACAAATATTCTCAAAAACTGCAACACTACCAACGGGAGCATTAAAACTACACTTATTGCGCGTTACGCCGACAGTCATTGTATCTCTGTAAGCAAAACGAGTTGTGGGTATTGGTGCGACGTAAGGAATTACTTGAATTGAGATAGAGGTTGTATCGCAAATTCCACTTTCGTTACACGCCCGAATACAAGCGGTGTTTGTGCCTACCGTTAAACCGCGATAAGTTACGCAACGCGTACCAGCATCTAAGTCAAAACTGACGTTTGTACCCGAATTTTGGGGACAAATATTCGTAAACGTTGTGATTCTGCCCGTTGGCAAAGCCACTTCGCAGGTTGTTCTGCCGAATCCGACTGAAATAGTATCGTTAAAAGTCAAACTATTGCCCGAAGGCTGCACTGCATTGACAATCAAATAAGTTGTATCGCAAAATCCATAACGGTCACACACTTGAATACACGCTGAATCAACACCGACTGCATTGGCTCTGTAAGTAGAACAAGTGGCTTGCGGCGTACCAAAAGTAATGGCATTGGCAGGTGCCGCGCAATAATTGCGCGTTGAGACTAAAGTGCCGAGCAAATCTGCTTGGCTTGCGCAATAAGTGGCACTGCTACCAACAGCAACTGTGCGGCGAATTGTTTCTGGTTTTAAGCAAGCAGCGAGTAGCGTTACAGTATCGCGCTCACCCGTTCTGACCTTTTCTACAATAAGTTGATGAACGCCAACGGGAACATTGAACCGCAAACCGCGATATTCAATGCCCGAATTGTAACACACTTGGCTTTGCCCACCTTTTTGTATGCCAAAGATTTCTTGACAACTATAAGTGGTAGAAGCCGCCACATAACCGTATATAATACGCGCCGAATTTTCTAATTCCCAATTGCCCGAAGGGTTCCAACCGCGCATGGAGTCGAGAAGCGTTTGGAGGTTATTGAACCTACCCGTATAAGTGCGTCCATTGACTGTCCAAGAATCGAGTCGCCAAGGACCACCTTCGCCACCCCTAAAAATGTCCGAATACGAATAATTGTGAACCGTATTGACCAAACAAGGTGTAAATTGAGTGCTAAATTGTTGTCCATTCACAAAAAAACGTAAGTCGTTTATATTGTCATAGGCAATGCTGTCAACACACACGCTAACGCCAGACGTACAGTCCGAGGTTCGGGCAAATACAGAGTCTTGATTGATAAAGTTAGATTGGGCAGCCAAGTTGCCGAACCCAAAAATTAATACTGCGAGTACAAATAAATGTCTTTTCATACTGAAACGGACGGTTTTGTGGTTTGGTCACGGAAAGTTTCAATTCGTTGAATTTTGATGAATTCTAATACGTTAAATTCAAGTCCTCTTTGCCTCCCCTCAGTATTCTGAGCGACGTAAGATTAGTTTAGTAGTCCTGGTTATGCTATAATAATAGTTTGAACAATTTTTTACCAATGCCGAAAATCATGCCAACTGACATTAACATATAACAAATAAATTTTAATTAAAAAAAACATACAATTGTTGTGATTTGACTGTCAACAGAAAAACAAGCGTATATTTTCTTTAACAATATAACAAAAAATTATGTATTTTTAGCAATTTTAGAGCAAAATTTAGATAAATGGGTGCTCACAAATAATCGCTACTTTTCAACACACGCCTTTGCACTCGCTTCGCTCGCGCGAGAGGAGTCGTAAAAAGTAGCGATTATTTATGACTACCTACTTACCTACTTATTTGGAAACAATTTGCCACACTTTTAAATTTGAAATCTCCCTTACAGGATAGATAGGCTTTAGTTTTTCTCTAATATATCTGCGCAATGTTGCTCATCAACGTCAAGTGATACATGCCTGAGCTATGCTAATAAGTACGCCAAATTTAGGTGAATAATAGGAATACAGGCACAACTACAAAGATACAGGGGGATCTTTTTAGACAAGTATAAACTTTTGACTTGTTATTTTTGCATAGAGTATTGTTAGTCAATTATTTGTATTTTTTTGTAATTACTTAGTCGAGGAGTGGGCATAACCTAAAAACATCGTTTTTTGATTAAAAACAGATGTTTTGCGCTCGCTTCCCTCGCGCGAGCGAAGCGAGCGCGTGACTAAGTAATTACTTTTTTTTACGTCAACAAAGAAAAGGATTTTATTCAGTATTTACAAATAAATACTTATTTTTTGCCTAAATTTGACATCTTTCATGACTCTTTGACAATTATCTTTATTTTGAAACCATACATAAATTCAAAATACGCATTAAAAGGCACTTTTGCGCTCGCTTCGCTCGCGCGAGGGGGAGAATGTGGTTCATTTTTCGGGCTTTGCCCGAAAAATGAACCACATTCTCCCCTCGCGCGAGCGAAGCGAGCGCAGACACTTAAAACGTGCCGCCTTCGGCGGCGCGGGGAGTTTTGAGGCAATAGCACAAAACTTAGGTTAAGTAATTACTTTTTTATTAATAAGATTATTTTGAAAAGATTTTTTTGGAGGAGGAAAAGAATGTCTATTTTTGTTTTTATTCAAAAAATTTGTTTAATAAATACAAGCTGTTTACTTTTGCATATAGAAACTACTCCTCAGTATTTGGGGCATTTTTAATATGCAATAGAAACATCATACATTTAAGTCTATTGCTCGCTTCGCTCGCAAAAGAGGGGAATGTGGTTCATTTTTCGGGCTTTGCCCGAAAAATGAACCACCTCTCCTCTTTTTCTGCGAGCGAAGCGAGCAATAGACCTAAGTATTTATCATTTAAAAATATAACAACGAGCCGCTTATGAAAAAGCAATCATTCAATCGGATGCACAATTTTCCCGATGCCGACCTTTACGCCTTGTGTATGACTTCCATACGGCTCGCTTACCGCGACATTGAGCATTTCAACCAATATGGTTTTTCTTTGGATAAATTGTCGGGTTTTGTCAGTCAATGCGACCGTTTTCGGGAAATGCCCGATGATGACGAATTGGTAGGCGACCAAATGTTGATGACAGAAAAAAAATACGACGCCTCAGAAAAACTAAAAGCCGCGATTCGCTCAATTATGACGCGGGTAGAAATGAAATATTCCAATAAATCAGGACGGTATCGAAAATTTGGAACAGCCAAAATGGGCGATATGACCGACCCTCAATTGTTGTTTTGTGGTCGGCGTGTAGCGCGTGTTGCCCGTAATCAAGCCGATTTTTTGGGCGATGTTGGCGTAACAGAAAACCAAATCCAACGCGTTTTAGACGGCTGTCAGGCTTTTGAAAATGCCATGAATATTCAACACGACCGCATTGCCGACCGCGATATTGCCGTCGAAAATCGTGTGGAACAAAGCAACGTCATTTATCAAAAAATGATTGAAGTTTGTACCATTGGCAAAGACATCTGGGAAGGAAAAGATGCCGTTAAATATGATCAATATTGTATTTATGAAAGTAATAATGACCAAAAAAAAGCAAGAAAAGTGCGGCTTGCTGCGGAAACGAAAAAATAAAGAGAATTAGGCTTGTCTAAAAGTTAGGTTAAATTACAGAGCATTTAGAATGCACTTGCAAAAGAAAAAATGTACAACCGTATTAGATACGATTTCAAACCATAAAACGCTAACTTTGTACTCTATTTTTGGGTAATTACTTAGTTGAGAAGTGGGCGTAACCTAAAAACATCGTTTTTTGATTAAAAACAGATGTTTTGCGCGCGCTTCGCTCGCGCAAAAGGGAGGAGACGTGGTTCGTTTTTCGGCTTCGCCGAAAAACGAACCACGTCTCCTCCCTCGCGCGAGCGAAGCGAGCGCGAGATGCAAAAAAACGCTTTTAGGTTATGCCCACTCCTCAATTACTTAGTTACACTTTATTTCACACCAATTAATTATTTATCGGCGAGCCGATTACAATTTTTATCAATGACATGTATCAAAGTAGGCATTATCGGCGGCGCAGGTTATACCGCAGGTGAATTACTGCGGCTATTAATTAACCACCCCTCAGTAACCATTCAGTTTATTCATTCAAGTTCCAACGCAGGCAATTTGATTAGCCATATCCATTCGGATTTGATTGGCGAAACGGATTTAACCTTTACAGATGTCTTGGATTTTGACAATGCAGATGTCCTGTTTCTATGCGTCGGACACGGTGACGCCATAAAGTTTGTAAACGCTTATGATTTCCCTAAGCATCTAAAAATCATTGACTTATCACAAGATTTTCGTTGGGGCGCAAATCCGCAAGCAACTGAACAAGGTTGGGTGTACGGCTTAACAGAACTGAATAAAACAGCGATTGAAGCCGCCAATTATGTCGCAAATCCCGGGTGTTTTGCCACGACGATTCAATTGGCATTGCTACCTCTGGCGGCTAAAAACATCTTGACCGATGATGTTCATGTTCACGCCATTACTGGTTCAACAGGTGCAGGGCAACGACCAACAGACACAACGCATTTTAGCTGGCGCAATAACAATATTTCGATTTATGAAGCGTTCAAACACCGCCATTTAAAAGAAATTACGGCGAGTATGCAGCACTTGCAAAATGGGTTTTCGAAAGACATTAACTTTTTACCTGTCCGTGGCAATTTCCCGCGCGGCATTTACGCCAGCGTTTATACCAAGACAAATTTGTCGGAAAATGAACTTAAATCACTGTTTGAGGCTTATTACAAAAATGCACCTTTTACACACATCACGGAGCAAAATCCGCATTTAAAACAAGTTGTCAATTCAAACAAAGCCGTTATTCATGTATCCAAACACGGCAATAAAGCCTTGATTATCAGCATGATAGATAATCTTCTGAAAGGTGCTTCGGGGCAAGCTGTAGAAAACATGAATTTGATGTTTGGGCTGCCGCATACTGAGGGGTTGAGATTAAAGGCATTAGCTTTTTAAGAATAAATAAATGAAAATATACCCGAAAGATTCCATCAATTTCTTTTCAAAACTAACGCCTCGTCGCTTGTGGAACGCTGGTAAAATATACAGCTCCTATTTTTTGACAAAGTGGACGGGCAAACCAATTCAATGGGGTTTACCCTTCACAATTTCGCTTGAACCGACAACGGCGTGCAATTTGCGTTGCCCCGAATGTCCAAGCGGATTGCGCGCATTTACCCGTCCTGTGGGCAATTTGAAAGAAGATTTCTTTAGAAAAACAATTGATGAATTGCACCGCGAATTGTTTTATTTGATATTCTATTTTCAAGGCGAACCTTACATCAATCCAAAGTTTTTGGACATGGTGAAATACGCAAGCGATAGAAATATATATACGGCAACTTCCACAAATGGGCATTTTTTGAACAGCGAAAACGCAAGAAAAACCATTGAATCGGGGCTTGACCGCTTGATTATTTCTGTTGACGGCACGTCGCAGGATACCTACGAAAGCTACCGAAAAGAAGGAAAATTAGAAACCGTTTTAAAAGGGGCAAGAAACGTGGTGGAATGGAAAAAGAAATTGGGGTCAAAAACACCGCACATTATTTTTCAGTTTCTGGTTGTCAAACACAATGAACACCAAATTCCAGAGATTTACAAATTGGCGGAAGAAATCGGAATTGACGAAGTAAAATTAAAAACTGCCCAAGTCTATGAATACGAAAATGGCAACGAATTGATTCCCACAATTGACAAATACGCCCGTTATCGCCAAAAAGAAGACGGAAAATGGACTTTTAAAGGTAAATTGACGAACCATTGTTGGAAATTGTGGCACTCGTGCGTCATTACGTGGGACGGCTTGGTTGTGCCGTGTTGTTTTGATAAAGACGCTGAACATCGCTTGGGCGATTTGAAAGAAACAACATTTAAAGATGTTTGGCAAAATGGGCATTACAGCCGTTTTAGGTCAGCGATTCTGAAAGGACGCGACCAAATTGATATTTGCACAAATTGTACTGAGGGGTGTAAAGTTTGGGCGTGATTCGATTTCAGATGTGGATTTAACGGATTATGACGACTACATTTTATCTACGGATTTACGAATTTAACGAATTTAACGGATTGTGATGACTACATTTTATCTACGGATTTACGAATTTTACGGATTTAACGGGTTATGACGACTACATTTTATCTACGGATTTACGAATTTTACGGATTTACGGATTTATAGCGACTGCACTTATCTACGGATTTACGAATTTAACGAATTTAACGGATTGTGATGACTACATTTTATCTACGGATTTACGAATTTTACGGATTTACGGATTTTACGGATTTACGGGTTTATAGCGACTGCACTTATCTACGGATTTACGGATTTATAGCGACTACACTTATCTACGGATTTACGGATTTATAGCGACTACATTTATCTACGGATTTGAAACCATACATAAATTCAAAATACGCATTAAAAGGCACTTTTGCGCTCGCTTCGCTCACGCAAAAAGAGGAGAGGTGGTTCATTTTTCGGGCAAAGCCCGAAAAATGAACCACATTCCCCTCTTCGCGCGAGCGAAGCGAGCGCGAGAACCAGCAATTTAGATTTTATGTGTGGTTTCAAATCCGTAGATAAATGTAGTCGCTATAAATCCGTAAATCCGTAAAATTCGTAAATCCGTAGATAAATATAGTCGCTATAAATCCGTAAATCCGTAAATTCGTAAAATTCGTAAATCCGTAGATAAATGTAGTCGCTATAAATCCGTAAATCCGTAGATAAATGTAGTCGCTATAAATTGGTAAAATCAGTGGCAAAAAAATAAAAAATGGAATTCAAAAAAAAAGCGTTTGCCAAGCCTATCACAAAAGAAATTGCGTTACAAAAACTTCAGAGTTTTTGTGGCTACCAAGAACGTTCGACCTCCGAAGTGACCACAAAACTGAGAGATTTGGGTATCTTTAGCGAGTCTTTGGATTGGGTTTTGGCAAAATTAATAGACGACAATTTTCTCAATGAAGAACGCTTCGCAATTGCTTATGCACGCGGCAAATTTCGGATAAAATCATGGGGAAAAATTCGGATAAAATTGGAACTGCAAAACCGTCGTGTACCCGAAACATTCGTAAAAAAAGCATTAAAAGAGATGGATACTGAGGGGGGGTACTTGGAAACTTTAGAACGCCTTTTGGTCTATAAACTCAAAGAAACGGAGGGAGATAGGGATAAAGCAGCAGGTTACGCCTTGCGGCGAGGCTTTGAATCGGAATACGTTTTTGAGACATTGAACCGAATAGTTAACTCAAATTTTGTTGTATAAAAACGAGCCGCCAAAGGCGCGTTTTTATACAACAAAATTTAGATAATGATTGTTGGACATTATCCCAAGAACATTCAAAATCGTCTATTCTTTGATTGATATTTTCAAAGATTTTCCTAATATTGAATCTACTTGTTCCGACAATTTGGTAAATTCTTTAGCATTTTTATCATAACCATTGGCAATTTTAACGTCAAGATGTTCTTTTACCAACTGCGTGATTGGGTCATCTTTTGTTAGTACTCAATAGTTGATTCATTTTTCGGGCAAAGTCTGAAAATGAACCACGCTACCGCACGCGAGCGCATGGCTAAACTTTTATCTATTTCTTAAACAAAATTGACCCATCGCCATAACTCAAAAAACGAAAATCATTTGCCAAAGCATGTTGATAAATCCGTCGCCAGTCGTCACCGACCAAAGCCGCCACCAACAAAAGCAATGTACTTTGTGGTTGATGAAAATTGGTCACGAGCGCGTCAATCGTCCGAATCTGGTAAGGCGGCGCGATGAGTAATTGGGTTTTAGCAACTACGCGCGTCAATTGGTGTTCTTCTAAGGCATTGAGCAGCGCGTCGAAGGCTTCGGCAACGGGCGTTGTGGCGACTGTTTCTGCGTAAGCGTCCCATTGTTTAATGTGCCAATCTTCGGGCTTCAAGTGCGGGTTTTCTACCAATTTAACACCCAATAAAAACAAACTTTCGAGCGTTCTTAGAGTTGTTGTACCGACACTAATTAATTGATTACCAATATTTTGCCTTATTTTTTGAATGACATTTTTTGGCACATCAAAATATTCGCTGTGCATAATGTGTTCGCCGATTGTTTCAGATTTGACAGGCTTAAAAGTGCCTGCGCCGACGTGCAAAGTTACATAATCAGTGGCGATATTCTTAGTTCCAAACCTTTGGAAGACCCCCTCAGTAAAATGAAGCCCTGCCGTTGGTGCTGCCACCGAGCCATCGAATTGGGCATAAATTGTCTGGTAACGGTCGCGGTCATTGTCTTGTGCTTCGCGATTTAGATAAGGCGGTAAGGGCGTTGCACCGACGGCAGACAGCACTTCGGCGAAATTGTAGGGGGAGGGTGTCCAACAAAAGGTTATCACAAAACTGCCTTGTGAACGGTCAGTCAAATTGGCTTCCACTTTAAAGCCATTGCCTGTCAAGGTCAAGGTTTCGTTTGGTTTCCACCTTTTCGCATTACCCACCAAACATTGCCAGACAGAACGACCTTGCCGTGTCATTTCACTGGCAATATCGCCCACTGGTTCAAGGCAAAAAATCTCAATCGCAGCACCCGAAGCACGGTAAAAAGTCAATCGAGCAGGGATAACACGGGTGTTATTGAATAAAATGAGCGCGTTTTCGGCAATTTGTTCGTCAATTTGGCGGTAATGACTGGTCTCTATCGCGCCATTTTTATAAATCAATAATTTTGAAGCATCACGCTCCGCAAGTGGATAGCGAGCGATGCGTTCATCGGGCAATGAATAAGTAAAATCTTCTATTTTTAAATTCTGTACGGACATATTTCGGTGGATAAGAAAACATTAATGCCTCAAAAATAGAAGGAAGGCGGCACATTTTCACATTTTAAAACAAATGTATTTCATCGTGCTGTTCGCAATATTCTTCTTTTCGTAATACGTTTTAACCTCCAATTCTTTTATAATCAAAGGCTTGGCGTAAAAATCGGGGTCTGAAACGAGCAATTCTGCCCCCTCAGTATTTTGAAGTGTTTCAAGCGTAAAATCGTATAAAACGGGTGAATCTGTTTTCAAATGCACCAAACCGTTCGCTTTCAAAAACTGCTTGTATTTGGTTAGAAACATCGGAGAAGTCAACCGTCTATTCGATTTTGATTCTCTTAAAAACGGGTCGGGAAAAGTTATCCAAATTTCTGATACTTCATTTTGAGCAAAAAAATGTTCAATAAATTCAATTCTTGTCCGCAAAAACACTACATTGGGTAGGTTTTCTTCTATTGCCACCCGTGCGCCTTGATGAATTCTTGCGCCTTTGATGTCCACCCCAATAAAATTCCGTTCGGGAAACATGCGCCCCAAAGCCAAAGCGTATTCACCACGTCCACACGCCAATTCTAAAGTAATCGGTTTGTCATTTTTGAAATGTGTCCTGTGCCAATTGCCTTTCATGTCCACGACTGCGCCATTTGCACCCGTCAAAGTCAATTCAGCATTATCAAAATTTTCATACACATTCGGAAAGTCAAGCATTTCCGCGAATTTTTGCAATTTATTACGACCAGCCATAAGAATTTCAGATTTCAGATTTCAAAGTGCAATAAATTGATTTTCAATATTTTGCAAAATCGAATTAGATATTTTTTTGGCTCTGTGACAATTTTAGCGGTAACTCACGTTCGGGGAACTTTAAAAGTTCCCCGAACGCCAGTTTACGCGTTTTTTGACGCAAAAATGCTTTATTTGCTGAGGGGGTTCTTTTGCTGCCGCTAAAATTATCAAAGAGCCATTTTTTTATTGTTAGGGAATTTTAAAAAAATAACTTACCCGTTTTTTGGAAACCTTTTGGAAAGTTTGCAACTTTATAAAAGGTGTGGGTCGCGCCACGTCTAATTATTTACGTTAATTCGTAATTATTGATTTTCTTTTTCAAGACGTTGCAATTTGCGGTCAAGATTAATCAAAAACAGGACAATTCCAATAAATATAATGCACAATACGGCAATAACCACGTAGATTTTTCCCGTTGACCGCATAAAGTCTGGATTTTCAGTTTGGGCTGAAAGGTTTGTTATCGTTGCAAAAACGAATACAATTAAGAGCGATAAAATCTTTTTCATTGAATGATTAATTATAGTTTTGAAATCTTCTTAAACGATATTTTTCTTAAAAAACATTGTGTCAACCGTCATTAATGGGTAATGAGGTGGTAAATCCGCTTTTAGTATTTCTGTAAAACCATTTTTCGTGTAAAAACGATGCGATGCTTTTAATTTATGTACTGTCCCCAAATACAAGGCAGACATACCATTTTTAACGGCTTTTCGTTCCAATATGCCAAACAACGCGGAAGCCACACCTCGTTCTTTGCCGCGCATATCTGCACGAACAAACATTTTACGGATTGTGCCAAACGATTGTCCATTGTCAATCAAAGCAATTGAGCCGACTACTTGGTTCTCAGCGTTTAAAGCCACCCAAAATTGACCATTGCGCTGCTGATAAAATTTGTCAATTTCTAACAAATCGGGCTGGTCTTCAATGGTTATCGGCACTTGAAATTCTTTTTGTTGAATCGTTAGAATTAAGTCCACAATTTGGTCGCGGTATTCGGGCAAGTAAGGTGCAATTTTTAGCATAAATTTATTTTAAAAATTTCAAATTTAGTAACGACTTAGTCTGAACCATTATTTTTGTGATTCTTATGATTATAGAAGTACACAACCCTAATCTGGTCATAGAAATCAAATGAATCACAAGAATCATAGTTCAGACAATCTTTAACGACTTAATATTCTTCCTTTCAACAATTCAGTTCTAACAACCAAATTTCCTATCCACAAGCCCATTAAAATCCAGCCGATTGAAGCGGGATAAAAAACAAGACGCAGCGTATTGTCCAAATCTTGCGCTGCAATTGTTGAGTTACCGCCATTTCCCGGGTGATTACTCGCGCCCGCCAATTTTGGAATAACATACAAAAGAGGTATCAAAGAGGAAAAAGAAAAAATGGAATAGACCGCCGAAATACGCGCCCGTTTTTCAAAATCGTCAAACGACCCCCTCAGTATAAAATAAGCAAAATAAATAGCAAGAGCTGTATAAGTCATCAACAACTTAATTTCTTGAATTGGGAACGGTTCTCCCCACGTATAATTCGCCCAAGTGCCTCCCGTAATTAACCCCAAAACACCGAAAAAAGTACCCGTTTGAGTGTAACCAAATGCTTTTGTATCGCTGTTAATTGTCCCTTTTCTGAGGTATTGGATACTGTAAAACAAGCCAAAAGCGTACAAGGTAAACATGGCAAACCACATGGGTACATGAAAAAAAGTATTGCGTATAGATTCGCGGGTGAGTTGTAAATTGGGAAAAGTCATGCCTTTTTTGGCGTGTTCACCAATAGACATATCGGCGTTCCACAGCAATTTACCCCCCTCAGTATTGACCGAATCTTGCGCAATTTGTACGGCTGTATTCCGTATTAAAAGCCCTTCTTCTTGGGTTTCAATAACCAAATTTGCTTCTATCAAACGGGTATTGATGGGTAAAAACGCAGGCACATCAAACGCCGCTTCAAGGTGCGTATCATCGGCTACGGTGATTTTTGTTGCCGCAATTGGATACACATTCGGACGTTCTTCCCGATTGCGTATAGAGTCAATTATCGTCAACCACGCCTTAATTTTAGGATTTTTCGTAAAAAAAGTGTTGTAACCCGTAGCCTGTAAAGTCACGGATTCACCCGATTTTACGGCTGTGATTGTGCGATTATCTTGGTCAACAAGCGCAGGTTTCATGGGAATACTCAAACCCATAATCAGTGTGTAAATAATTAGAAGTGCGCCAAGTGCTTTCCACCAATGTTTTTTCATATTGCTATTTATTTTAAAGCCCCCTAACCCCCAAAGGGGGAGTACGGACGAACTCTGTTAATTTTGTTCAATAAGTGCGCGTTTTCAGATTTTATCGAGTCAAACTCCCCCTTTATGGATTGGTGGCTTGCTTAATCACCATAATACTCTGCATAAATCGTTTCTGTTTCGTACAATTTTATACGGTGTAAAGTTGCACCTGTTCCAACCAAATGTGGCTCAATCTGATGCCAAATATACATCGAAATATTCTCAGCCGTTGGTTGTACTTTTGGAAAATCTGGCACATCAAGGTTGATATTTCGGTGGTCTAACTTTTCAGTTACGTGCAATTTTACAATATCCCCCAATTTTTTAGCGTCCATCACAAACCCTGTTATGGGGTGAGGTTTTCCTTTTACCGTTACGTGAAGGTAATAATTGTGTCCATGCCAATTTTTATTGGAACATTTGCCAAAAACAGCAATGTTTTCTGCGTCTGTCCATTCTTCTACCCAAAGTTTGTGAGCAGAATTGAAACGTTCAACGCGGGTGATATAGACCATAATGTTTTAATTTTTTATTCGCAGGAACTACGACTGCGATGATTTCAAAGATTTCAGATTTCAAAGATTTCAGATTTTCTGGCAACTTAAGAAATCTTGTAATTACTTAGCCACGCTCCCTTCACTTGTGCAAAAAAGAGAAAAGGTGGTTCATTTTTCGGACAAAGCCCGAAAAATGAACCACAACCCCTCCCTCGCGCGAGCGAAGCAAGGAAATAACTAAGTAGTTACAAATTTTCGGCGCAAATATAAGGCAGTATTTATACACTTTTTTCTTTTTTGCTTGCGTTATTCTTAAAAAAGGGGAAAAGTACTTCCAAATTTTGTGCATAGTTTCAAATTAATTTGGTTCTTTGACAATTTTAGAGTCGTTTAAAACTTCCGTGAAGTTGTGCCACATTAATTTAAAAAAGAGATAATTACTTAGCCATGTGCCTATTGCTCGCACAACGACGAGAGAAGAGGTGGTTCATTTTTCGGCTTCGCCGAAAAATGAACTACATTTCCCTCTTTTGCGAGCGAAGCGAGCAATAGGCTAAGTAATTACAAAAAGAGATCTGCTGAATTACTGAAAATACTAAGTTCTAAAATCTCTGAAATCTCTGAAATCTTCCTTATCTTTGTAGATGCTAAAAATTAAAACCTTCCTTATCAAATCAATCGATTTTCTCATTTATGGCAATTTTTTAATTGCTGTATCCGCCGCTGTGTCCACACTTTCAACAGTTGTACTACTAAGTGGTTTTGCTGATGGAAACGATGTCGCGTTAGCCTTTTTTATTGGTTCTGCCACTTTTTTTCTTTACAATCTGCACAAACCTGTGACGTATTTTTTACGTAAACAGTTCATTCATAATCAAAGATTTACGAAAACAAAAGTGTTTCAGATACCCCTCAGTATTTTGACTATTCTATCGGGTATTTACTGTGTATTCTTCTTTTTTTCTCTTCCGTCAACCCTTCAATTTTTCCTCGTCGGTATCGCATTTTTATCACTTGGTTATGTGCTACCGATACTTGGAAAAGGACGGCGACTGCGCGATGTAGCCTACATAAAAATCTTTCTAATTGCGCTCGTGTGGGCGGCAATGACTGTGGGTTTACCTTACCTTATCGTAAAAAACACCGTGAACCCAATGTGTTTTTGGCAATTATTTATTGAACGGAGTTGCTTTATTTTTGCTTTGTGTATTCCCTTCGACATTCGGGATATGGATTGGGATAGGCAAACAAATGTCAAAACCATACCCCTCAGTATAGGCGTTAAAAATGCTAAAATTTGGGGTATTTCAGCATTAACTCTGGCTATTCTTCTCGTGTTTTTATTGAAAGATGCTACTATCTATACGTTTTCTCAGTTCTTAATTCAATCGAGTCTGTATGTTTTAACTATGTTTATCGTGTCTATAACAAATAGTAAACGTAGCGATTATTTCTTTTACGGACTAATTGACGGGCTGATTTTTGTTCAAGGATTATTGCTTTTTTTAGTATTCTAATACAATATTGCCGTACAAATTGCTTTTTACGCCCTCTTTCTCGCTTCGCTCGAAAATCGGGCGCATAAAATCTATTGGGGCGGGCGTGTTTCAATCCGCCGAAAACGTACATACCCTTTTCATTAAGAGCCGTAGGCTCGACCCATATTCATAGGCACCGAGCCTACGGCTCTTAAATAATCTGTTTTAATCTTTCGGCGGATTGAAATCCGCCGCTACAAAATTGATAATGCCTACGGCATTTTTAGCACATGTGCGTAAGATTAGTAACTAAAATGTTCGGAACGAAGTCCTCACTTCATTTCGTTTTTTTTCGTATTTTTTGAATACTGGGCTTACCTTTGCAAAAAACAATAACAGTTATGCTAACTTCTATTTCTCCAATTGACGGACGCTATGCGCAACAAACGCAGGAACTCGCCGCTTACTTTTCCGAATTCGCTTTGATACGTTACCGCGTATTCGTTGAAATTCAATACTTTATCGCTTTGTGCAACTATCCTCTGCCGCAACTTGCTGATTTTTCAGAAGAAAAAATTGAAGCATTGGATAAGGTGTTTGAACAATTCAGCCTTGCCGATGCCGAGCGCATCAAAGAAATTGAACGGACAACAAACCACGATGTCAAAGCCGTTGAGTACTTCTTGCGCGAAAAATTTGATGCTTTGGATATTGCCCAATACAAAGAATTTATCCATTTTGGCTTGACTTCACAAGACGTCAACAACACGGCGACCCCCCTCAGTATCATGCACGCACTCGAACGGGTTTATCTGCCAACAATTAAAAAAATCAAAAACGAGCTTGTAGAACGCGCTCAAAATTGGAAAGATGTACCTCTTCTTGCTCGCACACACGGACAAGCCGCAAGTCCGACGACATTGGGTAAGGAAATTCAAGTTTTTGTAGAACGTATTGACAATCAATTGATTCTGTTGAAACAGATTTCTCACAAAGCCAAATTTGGCGGCGCAACAGGCAACTTCAACGCCCATGTAGCCGCTTATCCTTTGATTGATTGGCGACGCTTTTCAAACGAATTTGTTACCGAATATTTGGGATTAGAACGCCTACAAGCCACCACACAAATTGAACATTATGACAATATGGCGGCAACTTTTCAAGCAATTGGACGCATCAACACGATTCTTATTGATTTTTGTCGCGATGTCTGGTCTTACGTCTCGGTTGATTATTTTAAGCAAAAAACCAAAGCGGGTGAAGTTGGTTCATCAGCCATGCCACACAAAGTCAACCCGATTGATTTTGAAAATGCGGAAGGAAACTTGGGTTTAGCTAACGCTTTATTTGAGTTTTTGGCGTTAAAACTGCCCATTTCACGCCTTCAACGTGATTTGACTGACTCAACCGTTTTGCGCAATATCGGTGTTCCATTTGCCCACACAATGGTTGCTATGAAGTCTATACTGAGGGGTGTCGAAAAATTGCTTTTAAATGAACAAAAGCTTTATGACGATCTTGAAGCCAATTATATGGTCATCGCGGAAGGCATACAAACCATTTTGCGGCGCGAAAAATACCCGCACCCTTACGATGCGCTGAAAGCACTCACACGCGGAAAAGAAGCGATTACAAAAGTTCAAATTGGCGATTTTATCGAAAACTTGGAGGTATCGGAAGATGTGAAAGAAGAATTGCGGCAGTTGACACCGCATACCTATATTGGGTACAAAATTTAAGAAACTATTGCATCATTGTCCATTACTTTTCTCGCGCTCGCTTCGCTCGCGCGGAAAAAGAGGTGGTTCATTTTTCGGGCAAAGCCCGAAAAATGAACCACATTCTCTATTTTGCGAGCGAAGCGAGCAATAAGCTAAATAATTACAAATAAAAACCTATTTTTGCATAAAAATGAGAACTTATGATAATAGCGAATCCATCCTATGACGTCGTTTTTAAATATCTCTTGGAAGATATTGACATCGCACGCGAACTACTCTCAACCATATTGGGAGAAGAAATCATGTATCTTGAAGTAAAACCTCAAGAAACGGTAACGACAATGAAAGAATTGGCAAAATTTCAGAACAAAAAAGAAACGTAGGTTAAAATTAAGGCTCAATTAGGGTTTCAAGTTGCTGTCAAAAATCCGTTAGGATTTACACGTTTATAGAAAAATAAGACAGCTAATTTTCACCGAATCCGTTAGGATTCGCACGTTACATGTCCAAGAAAGGTACGAATCCTAACGGATTCGAGGAAAAACCAAGCCTTTTGTTTTCTATAAACGTGTAAATCCTAACGGATTTTTGACAGCAACTTGAAACCATAATAGAGCCAAAATTAAAATAAGAACTTATAATAAAAACAAATCCACTGTATGATGCCATTGAAAAAATGAGGCATCAAATGAACGTAGAAGATGAATTTGAGCGCATCTTAGCAAGAGAAATTAAAAAAGTAGTAGATGAAAAAGATAAAATCATAGCAAAACAACATGAAATCGTAGCAAAGCAAAAGGAAATCATGGCAAAAATAGATGAAATCATAGCTACAAAAGACAAAGCAATTTCAGAAAAATATCAAGCTCTTGAAGTGGCAAGACAAAAATTAGAATCATTAAAGAAAGAATTGGCGAAATTGCAACAACAAAATAAACAATAAAAAATTTATTTCAAAAAAACATATAATTATTTTTATTATTTATATGTTATTATTATATTTGCCTCATAATTAATGAGAAGGCTATTTCAAAACAGGTAACGTAGAGTAACCTTGAAATAGCCTTCTTTTTTTTATCCAAACAGAATTTTAATCACAAATAAATTTCTTTAATAATGAACACAAACTTTTCGGTGGGACACTCGTCTCCACCCTTTTCTATCGTAAAGTTTTCAGCCACCAAAATTTTAGTTGCTTTCACACTTTTGGTTTGCATTTTTTGTCAAAATTTCCTTACAGCCCAAGTCCGCGTTGCTCATTTTAATTTTCCTGCAACAAATCCTCTTGTTGACTCCGCTAAAACCCCTAATGTCATCGTCTCAAATATGAGTCTCTCGGCAGGTACGCTAAAAACCAATGTGACAACAGGCACGTATTTTCCCAATGAACCCTATATCCAAGCATCGGGTGGTTGGACAACCACCACGCAAACGCCCGCTAAAAACTTCAATTTCACGATTACAGCCGCAAGTGGCTATATTTTTTCCATTACAAACATCTCTTTTCGGGCGTATGCCACAAGTTCTGGTCCTTCGGTTTGTGGTGTTTCTGTCGGCTCTACACCTCTTTTTAATACGAATATGCCAAGTGCCAAAATTCTTGTGGTCAATCAAGCGGTTACAGGACAAACGGGCTTGACAAAGGCTCTCGTTAAAATTCAAGGGTGGAAAAATAATTCTCGCACAACTACGGGTGGAGGTATTTTTAGATTAGATGATGTTATCGTTACGGGCATCTTGACAACCGTTCTGCCACCTACTAAAATGGTGATTACGGCAATAACGCCAGCCTCTCCTTCCGCAGGAAAAGGGTTTAGTATGACTGTTCAATCGCTTGACCCCAATAACAATCCTTCTCCCGTACTCGCCAACACTGCTTTTTCGCTCTCCAGCAACACAAATGCAGGGGCAATTGGCGGTACAATTGCGGGCGAAATACCGATTGGCTCAAATTCTGTAACTTTAACCGATGTGACCTTAGCCACTATCGGCACAGACGCAACCATAACCGCCACCCGAACTTCGGGTGATGCGCTAACCGCCGCAACAAGCCCGCCTTTTAATGTGTTGTCGGCAGCAACAAAATTAGCTTTTGTTGGACTGCCCACAACGGGATTGACTTTGATGAACCTCTCCACTTTTACAGTAGAAGCCCGACGAGACGACAATTCTATTGACAGCAGCTTTATAGGAGACATTACTTTGTCAAAAGCAACAGGAGCTGATACCCTTTCTGGAACAAAAATCGCAACAGCAGCCATAGGCATTGCCACTTTTAACGCTCTCCAAATTGGCACACCAAGTACCTACACACTCAATGCCTCAGCTACGGGACTGACCGCCACAACAAGCGATAACTTACTCATTAACCAATCCATTTTTATTGGGTGGAACAACGCTTCTTCTTCAACGGCGTGGTACACCAATACGAATTGGCTACCAATAACAAATGCTGTAACAGCCACAAGTGGCGCAAAATGGCTGCCTATTCAAGTGGCGCAATTCTCTAATATTGGAACAGCGACAAAAGCAGGTATCAATTTGAACACATCAAGTTTATCCCTTGGAACAATAGAAGCTACAAGTAGCCGAACCCGCGCTTTGGCTATCGAAAATAGTTCTACAATGGTAGGAACTTTAACACTTAATGGCAATACTCTGAATGGTATCACTAACACCATTCTTCGCAATGCTGGCACGGGGGTTTTGTCACTTAGAAACACCACTACGACTAAAATGACCATTGCACTTGGTAATGAAACGGAAAATGTCATTGCTATTGACAGCACAGGCGATATTAAGATTGAAGCCGCAATTAGTGGCGTGAACAAAAATCTTACACTCGATGGCAAAGGAACTGGAGAATTGTCGTTGGACACAATTAATCCTTTTTCAGGCGTTTTCAAGGTAAAAAATGGCACGGCGCGGCTCAATTTTAATGCGTCAATCGCGTCGGTCAGTTCAATCATAGTGGAATCAAATGGCTATCTTTATTCAGCAGCCAACCTAACTGATGCCATTAATGACAACACGGATATTACCCTCAATGGTGATGCCGCTCTGGATATTTCGGGCGGTACAGAAACACTTTCAACCATAACAAGCAGCGCAACTGCTTCTTTATTTATCGGCGATAATGGGGCTTTTCTGGGCGATTTTACACTAAATAACAGTAAAGATGTAAATTTTGCGGGAATAATTGACGGCATACACCCCTCAGTAAGTCCGATTTTCATAAAGCAGGGAGCAGGTAAACTCACACTAACAGGAGAAAATACATACACGGGATTGACCAGAATTACAGAAGGAATAGTGCAACTTAATGTCATAGATGGCAATACTTTAGTGACGACAAACGACGTAACCGTAAATGGCGGAACTCTTCAAATTTCATCAAATCAAACCCTTAATAATCTCGTTGTAGAAGGAGGCAATGTTGTCGTTGATGACGGTATAACGCTCACAATCAACGGAACTTTAACCCTCACAACTGGTAAAATTACTTTGGGAGCATCTGGAACGGGCGAGGTTGTACTCAATACCAATGCGATAATTGCACCACAAACGCCAACTTCTGCAAGCTACATCATCACAAATGGTTCGGGGGGTTTAACGCAAATGCACGCCGCCAATAACCCTAAAACCTATCCAGTCGGGGCAAGTGCCAGCCATTACGACCCTGCAACCATAACACCCGATGGCATCTGTACGTTTAAGGTAAATGTGGCAAATAACATCAACCCAACCTATACTTTGCCAGAAAGACATACGGCTACTGCCACATCAAGACAGTGGAATGTTTCCTTGCTCTCTGGTACGCCAAGCGTTACGCTATCCTTAACTGCAAGCGATTTGTCGCGCCGTCCTTCAGGTGTTTCGGGGATTATCGGACATTGGAACGCAACAACTTGGGAGGATATGCCCGCAAGTTACGCCAACGGTACTTGGACGACAACGGGGATCAGAAATTTCTCTCCGTTTATCGTTTCAAAATCTATTTCGCTTGGTATTTTATTAAAAACGTTTACGGCTCACCCAAAAAACCAAAACCACTTATTAACTTGGACAACAGTTGCAGAAGAAAATAATGCGTATTTTGACATCGAACACGCAACAGATAACCTTATTTTTAGGTCAATCGGGCGAATCAAAGGACAAGGCACTACCAAAAATGAGAATAATTACACTTTTGACTACACACCGACCCCCTTAGTAAAAACGCATTATTACCGCTTGCGACAAGTGGATTTTGACGGTACAGAGACATTTTCAAAAATTATTTCACTTGAATCAAACAATAAAAATGAGCCATTAATGCTTTATCCAAGCACGGTTTATGACAAAATAACAGTGGTTGGCACGATAAATAACCCAACGCCGTACAGTATTTTTAATCTTTTGGGGCAGAATGTACAATCTGGACAAATTCCGATTACAAAAGAAATCAACGCCCATACTTTGCTGACGGGAATTTATATCTTTAAAATGGGTGATGCTACCGTTAAATTCTTTAAAAATTGAACGTATTAGGAATATATTTGCGGTTTCTCAAAATGTCTTTTGGGAAACCGTTTTTTTTGTAAATTTTTACGGTTTATTGCACCTTTGAAATTTGAAATCTAAAATTTGAAATCTACATAATGGCATTTAAAATATATACCAAAACAGGTGATAAAGGTGAAACTGCGCTATTTGGCGGCACGCGCGTTCCTAAAAATCACTACCGCGTAGAGGCGTATGGTACAGTTGACGAACTCAACGCCTACGTAGGAATGCTCCGCGACACCATAGAAAACCCTGATTATCGCCGTGTTTTAAAAGAGATTCAAGACCGTCTGTTTACAATCGGTGCAGTGCTGGCGAGCGACCCCTCTAAGTATAAAATGACACCAGATGTACGCCACGAAGACATACAACTACTTGAAAATCAAATAGATGCGATGGAAGCTACCTTACCAATTTTAAAGAATTTTATTCTCCATGGTGGGCATACAACCGTTTCGTTTTGCAATATTGCACGAACCGTTTGCCGCCGAACAGAGCGTCTGGTGGTTGGACTGAATGAGATTGAAAAAATTGACCCCCTCAGTATAAAATACCTAAATCGTCTGTCGGATTACCTTTTTGTCTTGGGGAGAAAAGTGGGACAAGATGTGGGCGCAGAAGAAATAATTTGGAAAACACGCAGCCTTTAACGGCTTGCCCCCGGCATTGCTTCGTTATTTTTATCCGAGCTTTTGTGCGGTTTGCAGTAAATAGCTTTACTGATACTCCCCAAAAGTAGGTCGAGATTGGCAGGTTTTTGTAGGAAATCAGTTGCCCCACTTGCCATAACTTCGTCAATCACCGTTTCATCGGCTAAACCTGATGAAAAAATGACGGGAACTTTGGCGTCAATTTGCTGGAAATGTTCAAGCATTTGCAAGCCGTCAATCTTATCCAAATTAAATTCGGTGATAACGACATCGTATATTTTATTCATAAAACAATCCAAGCCCTCAAGCCCGTCAATTGCCATATCTACTTGACAATCAAGCTTTTCCAATACCGATTTGTATGCTTGGCGCATATCGGCTTCCTCGTCAATAACTAAAATTCGTGTCATAATTTTCTCAACGCTGTGTTTGATGAATAATAAAGTTCTGGTGAAAGACTTTAATCATTCAGCTAAAACTATGCCGTTTTCCATTTTAGCGCGGTTATTAACAAATTATCAAAAAGCAAATATGGTAATAAACGAAATATAATTCGGTGGTTAATATGACTGTACACTATTGCTCTCTTCGCTCGCAAAAGAGAGAGTGGTTCATTTTTCTCTTTTTGCGCGAGCGAAGCGAGCGCAAAAAGAGAAATTACGATTATTTTCAGTAAGTAATCTAAGTTTTGTGGTATTAAAACGTGGCTTTGCCACGAGAAAAACCTAATGGAGCGAGCCGTTTTTTTGTTTAAAATTTGGGCTTCGCCCAAATTTTAAACAAAAAAACGGCTCGCTCCGAAAAAATCCCCGCGCCGCCGAAGGCGGCGCGTTTTGAGGCACTACCACAAAACTTAGGTTAAGTAACTAATGTTACGCAGAGCCGTAGGTTCGGCACATATTCATATGCACCGAGCCTACGGCTTTTAAATAATCTGTTTTAATCTTTCGGCGGATTAAAATCCGCCGCTACAAAATCGTTCATGCCTACAGCATTTTCAGCACATGTGCGTAACTTCAGTAAATAAACCTTTCTTTTTCAAAAAACACTAAAACTTTGAAAGCCTAAGTTTGTTAAGCTATCAATCGAAACGTACTTTTGCGACGCAATTTAAAAATTTCGATTTTTCATTAAAAAAAATTCAACCGTATTTTAAAACGGTTGCCCTATTATGGCTACTATAAAATTCACTTTTGAAGATAAATCCATCGCACCAAAAACGGTTGATGCGGAAGAAGGCTACTCCATTTTGGAAATTGCCGAAGAAAACGACATTCACCTCAATCATAACTGCGGTGGCGTTTGTGCCTGTTCCACTTGCCACATTTACGTAGAATCGGGCGATGATTTCTTAGAAGAAATCAGTGATAAAGAAGAAGATTTTATTGACCGTGCCACAAATCCACGCCTTGAATCGCGCCTCGCATGTCAATGTGTGGTGTTAGAATCTGACGCCGTAGTTGAAGTAAAAATCCCTGACCAAAGCGGGATTATTGGTCACGAACATTAAATAATTAAATTAAAAACATGGTAAAGCCCTACACAGCTGAAGGCAGCAAAAAGCAACAAGTGAGTACAATGTTTGATAACATTGCGAAGCATTATGATTTTCTCAATCATTTTTTATCGCTTGGTATTGACAAAATTTGGCGACGTAAAATGATTGCTGAACTGGTTAGTGTACAACCAAAACGCATTTTAGATGTGGCAACAGGCACGGCAGATGTGGCGATAAATACCATTAAACAACTGAAAATCAAAGACTTAAAAATAGTTGGTGTTGACATTTCAAATGAAATGCTCAATGTTGGTCGGAAGAAGCTGGTTACTGAGGGGGTTAATGATGTGATAGAATTGCAATTGGGTGATTCAGAAAACTTACCCTTTGAAGGCAATAATTTCGACGCTGTGACCGTTGCTTATGGGGTAAGAAATTTTGAAAACTTAGAACGCGGACTCGCAGAGATGCACCGCGTATTGAACACAAACGGCAAGATTGTTGTCCTCGAATTTTCTCGACCACGTATTTTCCCGTTTCGCCAGTTGTTCAATTTTTATTTCAAAAACATTTTGCCCACAATTGGTAAGTTAACATCGAAAGACGCCCGTGCTTATTCGTACCTTTACGAGTCGGTTCAAGCGTTTCCCGACGGCGACGATTTTTTAACCGTATTGAATAAAGTTGGTTTTAAAAATACATCATGCACCACTCTAACTCTTGGCATTTCCTCCCTCTACGTTGGCTACAAAAAATAGCTTTTGCAACTACTGTTGCCTTCTTCCTCATTTTTTCACCTTCTTTACTGAGGGGTCAAACATCAGGTCGAGGCAACTACAATTATCTTGATTTTCAGAGTCGCCCGTACTATTTTGGCATCACTCTGGGCTATAATAATTCAAGTTATCGCGTTTTTCGAGGCAAAAACTTTATCCTAAACGATAGTGTTGCGGGTGTAGAATCACTCAAAGGACCGGGTTTCAATCTTCAAATTGTTAGTAATTTGAAATTGGGTGAAAATTTTGATTTGCGGTTTCTCCCAGGTTTTTCCTTCGCCGAGCGCAATCTGATTTACGACCCAACTCGCAAAGGCAAAGCCGATTATCCAAACAATGTGAGTTCGGTTTTTGTGGAATTACCGTTTCATGTGCGTTACAAATCAGCACCTTACAACGACAAACGTGTGTTTGTTGTGGGCGGCATAAAATACAGTTACGATATTCAAGCTAAAAGCCGTACTCGTCAAATTGGCAATACAGTTCGAATTTCACCAACCGATTTTCAAGCAGAATTGGGCGTAGGTGTTCAAATGTTTTTCCCGTTTTTCATCTTTTCACCCGAATTTAAGATGTCACACGGCTTAGGCAATGTCTTGATTTATCGAGCAGATTTGCGTGAATCAACGGTTTTAGAGAAACTCATTTCACGGACATTTACGATTTCATTGCATTTTGAAGGATAGAAATTTAAGTTTTTTAACAATTAATAATGAACACATGCTGATTTTAGATGTTATACATGTTTTTTATCTGTAAAAAATTGTAACGCGCTTCAACCGCACAAGAACGTTTTTTTTGCTAAAGTCAAAAATAAGCTAATTCTTGTTTTGTGCGAACAAAGCGCGTAAAATTACAAACTAAATTTAGCTATGGCATACAAAAGCATGAAAGCCGCTGCCGATGATCTTGAACAGCACGGCAGATTAAAACGCATAAAAATAGAAGTTGACCCCAATTTAGAAATGGCGGAAATACACCGCCGAGTGTTTGAAGCAGAGGGTCCCGCTTTACTGTTTGAACATGTCAAAGGTTCGCCCTTCCAAGCCATATCGAATATTTACGGTACGTATGAACGGACTGACTTTCTGTTTCGTCATACCATTCGCGCCGTTGAAAAAGTAGTGGAACTGAAGCTTGACCCGACCAATTTCCTAAAAAATCCTTTGCGTTACATCGGTTCACCGTTTACGGCTTTGACGGCTTTGCCGATGAAGACCCTCCTCAGTATGTCGCCCGTTGCTTACGGTCAAACGACAATTGATAAATTGCCGCAAGTCAAATCTTGGGGTATGGACGGCGGGGCGTTTGTCACAATGCCACAAGTCTATACCGAAGACCCCGAAAAACGTGGTATCATGGGCAGCAATATCGGTATGTACCGCATACAACTCACTGGAAATGAGTACATTACCAATAAAGAAATTGGCTTGCATTATCAGCTACATCGAGGTATCGGCGTACATCATACAAAATACAATGACTTGTCAGATGAAGATTTTTTATGTTCTGTTTTTGTAGGTGGTCCGCCGAGTCATGCTTTGGCAGCTATTTTTCCTTTACCAGAAGGCTTGCCAGAAGTGACTTTCGCGGGTATGCTGAATGACCGCCGTTTTCGCTACGCACGCGATGCCGACGGCTCAGTTTTGAGTGCTGATGCAGATTTTGTCATTACGGGTATCATTCGGAAAAAGGATAAAAAACCAGAAGGACCATTTGGCGACCATTTGGGTTATTATTCCTTAAAGCACGATTTTCCCGTTATGGACGTTTTGAAAGTCTATCATCGAAAAGATGCTTTATGGCATTTTTCGGTTGTGGGTCGTCCACCCGCCGAAGATTCGAGTTTTGGTTACATCATTCACAATATCGTCAAACCTTTAGCACCTGCCGAATTTCCAGGAGTTGTAGAGATAAATGCCGTGGACGCAGCAGGCGTTCACCCTTTGCTTTTGGCGATTGGAAAAGAACGGTACATGCCCTTCCGAGAACCCAAACCAGAAGAAATATTGACCATTGCCAACCATATTTTGGGCAGTGGACAAACAAGTCTGGCGAAGTTTTTATTCATCGTAGCTGATACAGAGAAGAAAGGTGTTTCCACGAAAAATATTCCCGATTATTTCAATTTTCTTTTGGAACGCATTGATTTAAAACGCGATGTACATTTTCAAACACGTACAACGATTGATACTTTAGATTATTCGGGTTCGGGTTGGAACGAAGGGTCAAAAGTAGTCATTGCGGCGGCAGGTGCAAAACGCCGCGAATTAACGGCTGAATTACCCACCAATTTTAATTTACCGAATGGATTTAGTCAGCCAACTTTCGTCCAAAAAGGAATTTTAGCAATAAAATCGTCTAAATTTACCGATTATACTGAGGGGGTATCAGAAGTTGAAAATTTGTGCAAACAGTTAGAGACCATCAATTTAGACGGTATTCCAATGATACTTTTAGTTGACGATGCCGCTTTTTCGGCTGCCACAGTCAATAATTTTGTTTGGACAACCTTCACCCGCGCAAACCCAAGCCACGACATATACGGTGTCTCAGCCACTACCCTATTCAAACATTGGGGCTGCGAAACTTTGGTGATTGATGCGCGGATAAAACCCCACCACGCACCTGTTTTGGAAATAGATAAAAAAGTGAAAGAGCGTGTAGATAAATTGTTTGCAAAAGGAGGAGATTTGGAAGGTTTGGTTTAGGAAAAATGGACTATATTCTCTCTCTGCACGGTACTCCTTTGAGGCATGAAGCATAGCGCATGGCTAAGTAGCTACGGAAAAATTAGGATTTTTGAGGTGAAAAAATTAGCTCTGCAATTTAAAGAGTAAAAAAAGTGGGATATGGCAAGTGTAAAAAACTAAAAACGGTCGTTAAAAAATTTAACCTTGATGCAAAAAGTGTACATTTATTTGTTCAACATCAATTTTTAGAGACATCTTTTTTGTTTTACCAATAAAATGACTTAATTTCGTTCTAATTATTTGAGAAAAATAACTACTAATAAACCTTAAACTCTTGTTTATCAATTAATTAGAACCCATAACAATATGATTTTTCTACCTCCTCGCATGGTAAAAACCGATTATTTGAAAATCATTTTTTTCAAACGTTTGTCAAAATATACCGACAATACGACGTTTATCAATCATACGTTCACAGATTTGTTGAACGACTACACGAGCGAAAAAAGGCATTATCATGACCTTTCTCACATCAACAACTTGTTGACTTTATTGGAGGAAAACAAATTTCGGGTACTTGATGAAGACACCCTGTTTTTTGCAATATGGTTTCACGATGCCATTTACAATACGTGGAAAGACAATAATGAAGCAAAAAGTGCCGATTACGCTGATGAGGTGTTGAGACAGACTGATATGCACCCTTCGCGCATGAAAAAAATAGTCAAGTACATCAATGCGACAAAAACGCACACAGCAGACGGCGACCATGACCTTGAATTGTTCTTAGACTTTGATTTGTCTATTTTAGGTGCTGAATCGAGCATTTATGACGTTTATACGCGCCAAATTCGGGTAGAATTTAGCATGTACCCCAATTTTATCTACAACCGTGGACGGCGAAAAGCCATGCGCCAGTTGATTGAACGCCCCTATATTTACCAAACTGATGAATTTAGACGGCGGCTTGAAGCCCAAGCGCGTGAAAATATTCAAAGAGAATTGGATACGCTTTGAAAAATTCTTATTTCTATTGCTCGCTTCGCTCGCAAAAAGGGAGGTGGTTCGTTTTCGGACAAAGCCCGAAAACGAACCACCTCTCTATTGCGAGCGAAGCGAGCGTAACTAAGTATTTTACACAACTTATTGTCGCGATTGGTAAAAAGCATAACCTTGACGCGCCAAAAGCCCAACGCCAAGTAAAATCATAGCCCAATCAAACGGTGTTTTATCGGGTCGAAGGCTATTGCGTATCACTAAGGCTAAAATGATACCTGCCACAATTAATTCTTGAGTTCTACTTCCCATTTTATTTAAAATTGATACTGTAAGTTAATAATCGAGAGATGGACATAACCTAAAAGCGTTTTTGCATCTCGCGCTCGCTTCGCTCGCGCGAGGGAGGGGGAGGTGGTTCGTTTTTCGGCTTCGCCGAAAAACGAACCACGTCTCCTCCCTTTTGCGCGAGCGAAGCGAGCGCAAAACATCTGTTTTTAATCAAAAAACGATGTTTTTAGGTTATGCCCACTCCTCAGTTAATAATCAATGCGTTACAGTTTACGCCCTCTTTTTTGCTTCGCTCAAAAATCTATCGGGGCGAGCGTGTTTTAAATTGAGGCTCTTTGACAATTTTAGCGGCAGTAAAGGAACCCCTCAGTAAATAAAACATTTTTGCGTCAAAAACCGCGTAAACCGACGTTCGGGGAACTTTAAAAGTTCCCCGAACGTGAGTACCGCTAAAATTGTCACAGAGCCTAAATTAAAAAATCATAAAATTGAGTCACCATTGTCTGAACTATGATTTGTTTGATTTTCATGAAACACACGACCCTAATCTGGTCATAGAAATCAAAAAAATCAAAAGAATCATAGTTCAGACAATTTACGCCACAATTTTAATAATCTCTTTTAATTCATTGCCAATTGCACGGGCTTTGTCAATTTTACGGTTCATAATAGTGACATGCCCCATTTTACGGAAAGGTTTGGTTATTTTTTTTCCGTAAAAATGAAAATGCACCCCGTCAGTATTTAAGCCTTTTTCAAAGCCTTCTACCTTTGGAATACCCTCAAAACCGTCTTCACCGACCAAATTTAACAATACCGATGGACTCCGCATAGCGGGAGAACCCAAAGGTAAATTTAAAACAGCCCGTATATGTTGTTGAAACTGAGAGGTTTCTGCCGCTTCTATGGTGTGATGCCCCGAATTGTGCGGACGTGGCGCAATTTCATTGACCAGAATGGCAGATTTGCCACGCGGGTTGTGCAATAAAAACATTTCAACCGCCAAGACCCCACAAATATCTAATTGCTCAATCAGTTTTCGTCCATAATCAACCGCAAATTGTAATTGTTTACGCTCCAATGGGGCTGGACAAATCTGCATATCGAGCATATTTGTTTTATGGTCAAAAAACATTAAAACAGGCGCGTAGGCAGTCACTTCTCCCCTTTCGTTGCGGGCAAACATAACGGCAATTTCGCACTGAAAATCCACTTTTTCTTCCAAAAGACACGGGACATCGGGCAATTTTTCGGCATCGGCTAAACTTTTAATAATAGCTACACCTTTGCCGTCATAACCACCTGTCCGGGATTTCCAAACCCAACTAAACAAATTAATCTCTTTCAGATAATTAATTAATTGTGATTTAGAATCAAATAATTTAAAATCAGCCGTTGGTATTTTATTTTTAACAAAAAATTCTTTCTGTAATCCTTTGTCAGTCACCGTTTCTAAAGCCGAAGGTTTGGGGTGTACTTTAATCCCTTCCGATTCTAATTGCTTCAATGCAGCAATATTAACATGTTCAATTTCAATGGTCAAAATATCTACTTTTCTGCCGAAATTGACCACATCGTCATAGTTTTTGAAGTTGCCCACCACAAAATGCTTGCAATACGGTTGTGCAGATGCCCCTTCAGTATCCAAGACATAAGTCTCTAAATCCCAATCAGCCGCCGCCAAACACATCATCTTCCCAAGCTGTCCACCACCGAGAATACCTAATTTTTTCATAATAAATCTAAAATTACTGGTAAATAATCGTAATTAAGTAGTTGAGGGATGGGCATAACCTAAAAGCGTTTTTTGCATCTCGCGCTCGCTTCGCTCGCGCGAGGGAGGGGAATGTGGTTCGTTTTTCGGCTTCGCCGAAAAACGAACCACGTCTCCTCCCTTTTGCGCGAGCGAAGCGAGCGCAAAACATCTGTTTTTAATCAAAAAACGATGTTTTTAGGTTATGCCCGCTCCTCAATCAAGTAGTTAGTCATAAATAATCGCTACTTTTTACAACGCTTCTCGCGCTCGCTTCGCTCGCGCGAGAAGGGAGAATGTGGTTCATTTTTCGGGCTTTTCCCGAAAAACGAATCACATTCTCCTTTTTTGCGAGCGAGGCGAGCAAAAAATTGACCTTAATTCGCTACTTCCGACAAAAACTTCAACCGCATCAATTGAATTTCCTCAAAAGTGATTTGGTCATCGTCCTCTTTCAATTTTTTATAAGCTGCGTTGATGTCATCGTTTTCAGCTTTCATAAAATAGTTATAAATATCGTCTTGCACGCCTTCATCAATCACATCATCAATGCAATGATCCAAACTCAATTTAGTACCCGACTGAATGATAGAATACAATTCGTCCATCAAATTGGGCTGAGTCAATTGGTTTTGCCGCGCCACTTCCGCCAAAGGCACTTTGCGGTCAATACCTTTGATAATAGCAACTTTCGTTTTTGACTGGTTCGCCACTTGTTTCAAAACAAAATCTTGTGGACGTTCGATGTCGTTTTCTTCCACATATTTGGTAATCAAGGCGATAAACGGCTTGCCAAACTTGGTCGCTTTTCCCGCCGAAACACCTTGAACTTTCAACATTTCCTCCACCGAAATCGGATAAACAGTTGCCATGTCTTCCAAACTTGGGTCTTGGAAAACGATATACGGTGGCACGTTTTTCTTCTTCGCTTCCGAGCGACGCAAGTCCTTCAACATATTGAAAAGCAGCGTATCGAGTGCCGCAGGACGCGCTTGCATTTCATCTGGGTCAACAGATACGTCTTCAAAATTATGATTGAGCGTAATCAGCATTTCAGTTGGTTTGTCCACAAACTTACGTCCGTCGTCTGTCATGTGAATCACACCATATTGCTCTACTTCTTTATAAATCAATCCATTAAGCATGGCATGACGCATAACCGATTGCCAAAAAACTTCATCTTTCCCTTTACCAACGCCAAATAATTCGTGCTTGGTATATTTAAAATCTTTCATTTCTTTCGTCTCGCTGCCCATGATAAAATCAATCAAGGTTTTCAAAACGAACTGTTCGCCAAGCGTATCCACAACCTCCAATGCTGCTGCCATTTCTTCCGCTACGTCCACCGTTGGGCGTGGGAATCGGCAATTATCGCACATGCCATTGCGTTCGCAAACGAATTTTTCACCGAAATAATGAAGTAAGAACTCACGGCGACAAGTGGTGGTTTCGGCATAGGCGGTCATTTCTTCCATCAATTGCATACCCATTTCGCGCTCGGCAACGGGTTTGTCACGAAGGAATTTTTCAAGCCGCGCAATATCTCGATAGCTATAAAATGCCACACATTTCCCATCTAAACCATCACGCCCCGCACGACCTGTTTCTTGATAGTAATTTTCAATGGATTTGGGAATATCAAAGTGCATGACGAAGCGCACATCGGGCTTGTCAATACCCATACCAAAAGCGATTGTTGCCACAATCACGTCAATATCTTCCATCAAAAAGGCGTCTTGCGTTGCCGCCCGTGTTTTGGCGTCAAGACCCGCATGATAAGGCAGAGCTTTCACACCATTCACTTCTAAGACTTTTGCGATATCTTCCGCCGATTTTCGGGCTTGCACATATATAATACCCGATTGGTTCGGGGTTTCTTTTACCACTTGTAGAATTTGACGGTGCAGCATGTCTCCTTTCGGCGGTTTTGGGCGCACATCGTAGTAAAGGTTATCTCGATTGAAAGACGAAATAAAGATGCGTTCGTCTTGCATATCCAAGTTTTTGACAATATCAATCTGTACTTTTGGCGTTGCCGTTGCGGTCAAAGCGATAATCGGTACACGACTGTCAATCGTTTCAATCATTGTCCTTATGCGGCGGTACTCAGGGCGAAAATCGTGACCCCATTCCGAAATACAATGCGCTTCGTCCACCGCCACAAATGAGATATTGGTATTTTGAAAAAACTCAATATTTTCGTCTTTTGTCAAGGTTTCTGGGGCAACGTAGAGAAGTTTTGTGTGTCCGTCTGTAATGTCTTGTTTTACTTTTTTGATGTCTGTCCGCGAGAGCGAAGAGTTCAAATAGTGGGCAATTTCGTCACCATCGGAATAGCCACGAATGGCATCAACTTGGTTTTTCATTAAGGCAATAAGGGGCGAAATAATGAGGGCAGTTCCCTCCAACATCAAAGCGGGTAATTGATAACAGAGCGATTTACCGCCGCCCGTCGGCATGATAACAAAGGTGTCATGTCCCTTCAAAAGGCTCGTAATGACTGCTTCTTGTGTTCCTTTGAACTCGTCAAAGCCAAAAAACTTATTCAACGCCTCGTGTAACTCTTCAGATGTTACTTCTACATTAGCTTGCATCTACGCTTAAATTTAATTGTTTGATTTAAGATATTTTTAGTTTGATGATTAAGAAGATTGCTGTACATTATTGCTCGCTTTGCTCGCAAAAGAAAGGGAGGTGGTTTATTTTTACTACCTAATTCTACTTTGGTATTTTAAAACTGGCTCTTTCTCGCTTCGCTCGAAAATCGCCCAAAAGTGGTTTTTGGGGCGAGCGTGTTTTTGAATCAGAAAAATCTTCGATTTTTCTGATTCAAAAACACGCTCGCCCCAATAGATTCTTTTAAAAGACGAAATACCGACCCCTCAGTATAATCCTACTTCTGGCGCGAAAAAGTCAACAATTGAACTTATGATGTAATAAATTATAGCGTGTCAAAACGACAATGATACTGAAAGCTATAATATTAACTGGCTAATTTTGCGCATAAGGTTCTTTTTTACCAAATAAAATTCGGTTTTGTTTGTTTATTTTAATCGCATCTAAATAAGTAAATGCTTTTCTCGGAATGAAATTAAAACGAATAGGTGATACCTTGTTTATTTTTGGATATTTTTTTTTCAAAAAACTAAAAATGAGTTCGTGGTATATCTGAAAAACATATAAAAAAGGCAAGTCATCAAACAAAAAATCAAAAACTTCATGCCTTGTTAATTTGTCAAATCAAAAAGGCGGATTACCTTGTGGCGAGATAACCACTTTATAAACAAACATTACTACTCCTTTTTCACTTAAATACTTGATTATCAATGTATAATTTTCTACTTTTAAGCCATTCGTGGTTGCGCTGGGTCGTTTTGATTTTAGCAGTTTTGGCAATTTACCGCAATTATGAAGGTTTTTCTTCGGGTCGTAAATGGACGACAACAGATAAAAAATTCAATACCTTTTTCATGGGTTCGCTCCACCTTCAATTGGTTATCGGCTTAATTCTTTACAGTGGTGTGAGTCCGATGATGGGTAGTATTTTGTCGGATATGGGCGGAGCTATGAAAAATAAAGAACTACGTTTTTGGGGTGTCGAACATATAACAGTCATGATTATTGCCGTGCTTGTGGCACAAATTGGCAGCATCAAAGCGAAAAAACAACCAAGCGACGCTGGCAAATTTCGCACTGCTTTTTTCTGGTTTTTAGCTGCTATTTTATTGGTGTTGTTGATGATTCCATTCGGTATTTGGAATCCAGACCGACCTCTTTTCCGCATGCTGTAAAGGATTAGCCCTACGTTCGGGGAACTTTCAAAGTTCCCCGAACGTTACACACCGTCAAGTTCAGATATTTCAATTGTTTGCATAGTGCGATTATTTTCTTTCGTTGAACTTGAGATTGAAATTTGAAATCTTAAACTTGAAATTTTTTCAATAGCTCATGTCTAAATACGCCTACATCGTCTGCATTGCCATTCTCACTTACACCAATTTAGTCTTTTACCCAAAATGGAAAAAAAGTGAAACGGAAGCCGCCATTAGCTGGGACGTTTGTGGCTATTACTACTATTTACCCGCCATTTTTATCTACAAAGACCTCAAAAAAGTGGCTTTCCACACCGAATTGGATAAAAAATACCAATATCAAGGCAATGATTTTTACTCCGCTTTACCTGCTTCTTCGGGCAATTTGGTAATGAAATACACGTCGGGTATGGCAATTTTATATGCCCCTGCTTTTTTTATTGCCCATGCTTTAGCCAAATCTTTGGGTTTTGAACCTGATGGTTTTTCCCCGATTTATCAATTTGCCATTAGTTTTTGGAGCGTTTTGTGGGCGTTTGTTGGGCTATGGTATTTACGAAAATTGCTGCTAAAACTCAATTTTACTGAGGGGGTAACAAGTACGGTTTTATTGCTCTATGTCATCGCCACAAACTACCTTGAATACGCGGGAATTTCTTCGCCGCAAACGCATAGCTATATTTTTACGCTGTACGCTTTGATGCTTTTTACGACAATTTGTTTCTACGAAGCCCCCTCCCTAAAAAAGGCAATTTCGATTGGTCTATGCCTCGGTTTTGCCACTTTGACCCGTCCAACTGAGATAATTACCATTGTTCTGCCCATTTTTTGGGGTGTTTTTGACAAAACGAGTTTGTTACAACGCTTTCATTTTATTAATAAACATTTTTCAAAATATGCTTTGGCAAGTACTTTAGTTTTCTCAATTGGTGCGATTCAATTGATTTATTTTAAATATGTGTCCAATCATTTTTTGTACAATTCTTACGGGAACAATGTCTGGATGGATTGGCTAAAACCACATATTTTAGATGGTCTGTTTAGTGCGCGGCGGGGTTGGCTCATTTATACGCCAATTATGTTGTTTAGTGTCTTAGGTTTTGTTCCCCTTTACACAACCTATCGTGCTTATTTTTGGTCTATTTTTCTCTTTTTGATTGTCTTTATTTATATTGCTTTTGGCTACAATATATGGTGGTACGGTGGCAGTCTTGGTCAACGTCAGATGGTTCAGATTTATCCCATTTTGGCGATTCCTTTTGCCGCTTTTTTGACCCAAGTGGCAAAAACGCCCACCCGAAAAATCTTATTTTCGGTGGCAGCTTCGGTCTGTATTTATCTCAATTTCTGGCTTATCTGGCAAGCACACAACCCAAATGGCTTGTGGCGCGATGAAACAACACCCGCTTATTTGCGCCGCACTATCGGACGTTGGGACGTGCCAATTGATGCCCAAAAACTATTGGACAATAAATACGATTTTACGGGAGATTTGAAAGATGTAGAAACTATTTATGACAATAATTTTGAAACAGATACGACTCAAAATATTGAAAAGCAGAATATTATCAATGGTAAACGATCTATCTTCGTTGACGAAGCGCGTCCGATGACCATACAGTACAATTTAGACCCCCTCAGTATAAAAAGCAAAAAATACCTGCGTGCAACCGCCACTTTTCGTTCAACAATCAGAGAAGGAACACCGTGGCAAATGCCTACTTTTATCGTTGATTTCCAAAAAAATGGGGCTTCGGTCAAATATTTTGAAATTCGCCCACACCGCCTTTTAGACAAAGACAACGAACAAAAGACATTGACTTTGGACATGAAAATACCAACGCAACCTTACAATAAAATCGTGTTTTGGTTACAAAATGCGGGAAGTTCGCGTAAAATGATTATAGATGATGTGAAGGTTGAAGCGTTTAATTAAGTTGCTTTGAAAACGACTTTTCAGCGAGTGAAGCGAACAATAGACCTAAAAAAAGCACGTTTTACTGGCTCTTTCTCGCTTTACTCCAAAATCGTCCTCAGAGAGTTTTTTAGGGCGACCGTGTATTTTCTGTTTAAAAATCTTCGATTTTTAAACAGAAAATACACGGTCGCCCTATTTCTTTTTTCGCGAAGCTAAAAATGGGCTGTCTCAAAACCCGCTTTTATTTATTTCGCGCTTCCTAACCTCTTTTTTGCATTAATTCTAATTTAATTCTTTCTACGAACGGGACAGCAACACTCACGATGAAGGCGATTTTTTCATCGGAAAAGTCCGAATTTTGTAAGAGACTGACCACGAAATTGTATTTATTTTCATAATCCTGTTTACTCATCCCCTTGTTTAATTCCTTGTTCGATTCCTTGTTCGATTCCTTGTTCGATTCCTTGTTCGATTCCTTGTTCGATTCCTTTGTTATAGAGGTAATCTGTTTTAATATCAATTGTAATTGGCATTTCTTCAGTAATTTTAATTGTTAACGCTTCTATTTTTCTTAAACGAGATAACATAATGAGTTGGCTCAAAAATTTACTTAATTCACTCTCGTTTCTGGCGAGGGTTTTGAGTTTTTGTACGATTAAACGTAAAACACTTTCAGTCTGTTCTACGGGATAATCACTTAAAATCGTAATTAAAACAACATCTGGAATTTGTGAACTCAACAAAACAGCCGTGTTCAGACCATGTACATTAATCAGTTCAAAACCTCTGTAAACTTCTTCTTCTCGTAATTCGGTACGCATTTTGGGCGGCTCTATACCTAAGTATATCACAACATGGCGCATCGGTTTTTTCCTTTTGCGCAGTTGAATACCGTGATATTCCCCAACTCGATAGACCATTTCAAGATTGTCCGTGCTTTCAAACTCTAAATGTAAAGTAAAAACATCGTTCGTCTCGGTTGTTACTTCGTAGAAAAAATCCATTTCGCGTTCAATTGTCGTCTGCATTTTCTCTTTTAATGAACGAAATTTCTTTATTTTCACACCCAATCGTTCTTCTACGAGTGGTCTAAAAATATTCTGAGCCATTTCTTTGAATATCTTATCGAAGGCATTGCCTTCTTTCTTAATATCTGAATCTTTGGACTTATTCGACTTCCTTCGTGATTGTTTTTTAGCCATCTTTCATAATATGCTTTATGATAAAAACGGTTTCGCTCAATGCAAAAATAAGTAAATTATGGAATTTAGCAATAAAAAAACAAGTTTTTTATTGCCAAACAAGCGAAAATATGATGCCTTTGGCTTCATCAAGCTGAAAGCATGGCTGAGGATTATAGAGATTTTCCTTTTTATGCGTTCATTTCCTAAAATTCACTAAATTTGCGGTTTGATTGTCCAGTCTCAAAATAAAGGCTTATAAAATTGCTTGTAACTGTTTACCACACGCTCGCTTCGCTCGCGCAAAAAAAGGAATGTGGTTCATTTTTCGGCTTTGCCGAAAAATGAACCACCTCTTTTCCTATCGTTGTGCGCGTAAAAGGTACGTAGCTAAATAGTTACAATTGCTGTCTAAACAGTTGTGAATTAAGCCGAGAAAGAAAAACATTTTCCCAATAATTACCAGAGTGTTTAAAATTTCCTTAACTTTGTTAGTCAATTTTATAACAACTTAGGTCTATTGCTCGCTTCGCTCGCAAAAGAGGGGAATCTGGTTCATTTTTCGGGCTTTGTCCGAAAAATGAATCACCTCATTTGACTGTATCGAAGCGAGTGCGGCTAAGTAGTTAGCGATTCTTTTTCAAAAAAACAGCAAGCCTATGAGACACCAAAAGTCTGCTTTATCCCATCTTCAATTGTTGCCTTTAAGCGACAATAAACTCGATATGTTCACGGTATTTAACCGTGATTTTCCACTCATTACAAAATGGGCGGAACTTTTTTATGGTCATCCTAATTTTGAAACGGACATTCACGCCGAATCAAAACAAGCCGATTCACTGCGTCATTTTTATTTTGAAGCGAAAAACCAACAAAAAACAAGAGGTCAACACACGCTTGGCTTCGGTTTCCCTTTGCTTTTTGACAAAGATAGGGAGGGAGGGCAAATCGTCGCGCCACTTTTTATTTGGTATCTGACCATGAAACCACATCCGACACGGCGCGATAGTTGGTTGGTCGGTTTTGATGACAATACGGCTGTAACGACTAATGAATATCTCATTCAACACATCAGAGACAAACATAATATAGACCTTGCTGAACACCTCAACGGCTACGTCCAGAATCGCCCATTCGGATATGACGGTTTTGCCATTTTTTGCCAAGATTTAGCAACACGGCTACAATTTCCGATTGAAAACATCAACCCTGCTTTGCGCGAATGTCCAACTGAAAAATTGACCGCAGAATTGTGCGAACGCGGCGATATTGCTTGGTCAGGTGTTTTGGGGTTGTTTCCTCATGCAGAAGGCGGATTGTCCGAAAAATCGCCCGAAAGTGTTGATTATCAAAATTTTACGTGGACAGCCGAACACGCCCACGAGTTTTCTGTTCTACCCGAAGATGTGTTTCAACGCGCGGCTTTAAGGACAATTTTACGCAATAAAATCACGGTTGTTGAAGGCGGACACGGAACGGGTAAGACGCACTTGACAGCAAATATTCTGCTCAATGCCTTGTCAAATGGGCAGAAAACGGCAGTTGTAGCAGACGATTTAGCGACTTTGATGCAGGTACAAAATGAATTTGTCAAGCTCGGATTGGGGAATCTGACTTTCCTTTTGAAAGATGTCTATCACGATAAAAAACTCTTGCTCGATGTGTTGCGCAATGAACAATTTGGTAAAACAATTGAGTTTAAAGAAGAAGGATTTAAAATTGCGCTGAAACAAGCGCGGCGTTTACTGTCAAAATCAGATGACAGCCACGCGGCTTTGGATAATCCGATTTTTGGGGCTGACAATTTTTCAGAAGTGGTTGGGCGTTTTCTCAAAAGTCAGAAAATAGTGGGACGTGAATTGCTCGCTAATCACTTAAATTCATCGGATTATGAATTTACAAAAGAAGAATATGACGATTTAAAAGCCGCCGCCACTCTGTGCGAAGCATCTTTTAAAAATGTAAACACCTTAAAGCACCCCCTCAGTAATTTGCACCCTTCGGCGTTTGCAGATGTGGAATTGCATACGGGTCAACCACATCAAAACGGCGTGGAATCAGCCCCAAAAATAGACCAACAATTGGCTCATTCTATCTATTTTAAACGAGATGAAATGACGCACAAACTCCACGAACATATCGAAAAGTTCAAGGGACTTCACCACCGTTGCATTGCTATTACAGATGCTTACACCCAACGTTTGTTGAATTATTACGAAACCCATTCTACTGATTTGCGTGACCAATTGCGCCATTTGAAAGAAGCGTATTCGGATTATCAATTTCAGTACGGGGCAGATTTTGAAAGTTCTAATTTATTGAAAGTCAGTGGTTTGTATGCGTCTTCTTTGTTTAGCGACCGTTCAAAAAATATCTTAACAGCCAAAGACGAAGCCTTACGACAATACGACAAATTGGAAGAAATACATCAAGAACGGCGGCATTTTCCGCATCTGTTTTTGAAAAAATCGGATAGAAAAGATTTAAAGAAATTACCCATTAATCTCGAAACTTTTGAATTGTTACTGAAGGGGTGGCGCAAAGCCCTTCCTGCAACCGTTCAAGAAGAATTGCAACGCCTCAACGCCAAATCTGCGCAACATTTTGACGCGACACTTGCCGTTGATATTCGCCAAATCGAAACAGATCTGGAAGATTTGTTGGTGCAACTCAATGACGCTCACCTTTACACCGAACCTCTCACGCACAAGATGCTGACCTTGCCAAAACGCATGTTGTTTATTGAAGAAACGATTGAAAAATTGGAAGAAACACAACTCAATGTTCGTGATTTTGATACATTTTTCGTTTGGCAAAAAAATTGGCTCGGTATGCCCGAAAAAGCACGGCGATTGGTACAGGCTTTAGTCAAAGTAAAACCGTCAAGTTGGTCAGCCGCTTTTGATAGTTGGTATTTTTACAATACTTTGGTTATTCATTATCAATCGAATACACTCGGCAATGACGCGTTGATGGGCGAAATGAACGCCGTTGAAGACCGTTTGCGGCAACTGATGCCCACGCAAATTGCGGCAATGTGGAGCGACCGTAAAAAGACGGCAATAAAAGAAATGAAAGACAAAAACCGCGAGGGTTTTAAGTATTTCTTCCATGAAAAAAACCAAACGCACGCCAAAGGCAAATTATTGAAAGATATCCTGAGGGGGTCAATTCCGACGCTTTCGGAGATTTATCCTGTTCTTTTGTTAACACCACAAGTGGCAACACAAGTGATAGAACGCGAAGGAAAAGAATTTGATTTGGTGATTTTTGAAAATGCACAAAACCTTGACGCCGAACAAGTTGTGCCTATCCTTAGAAATACTGAGGGGTCAGTTTTGATGACTGAATGGGCAGATTCTGACGCCGTTTTACCGCATTCTTTCGCCGCAAAAGTAAAAGCAAATGGGGCAGCCGTTGTGCAGCTTCACTTTTTGCACCGCGCTTTGAGCGATACGACGCGACGGCTCAATCAGTCGGTTTTTTATCAAAATATGCAACTCCCCTACCGTCAAGCAGCAACCGTGCAAACCGTGAATGTCCATTTTATGGAGGGCAAATTCGGAGATAAAACACGGGTAAATGATGTTGAAGTGGCAGAAATAGCGGAAATTTTGAAAGAAATTTCGGCAACACCGTTTAACACATATCCAAGAATCGGCGTGGTGACAATGACGACCGAACAACGCGATGCAGTGACCGCAAACTTGTTGAATGTTGTTCAAAAAACACTGTTCGGCTGGGAAAAAATTGAACGTTTGCAACGCAATGGTTCACATGTTTATTCGGTAGAAGAATTGGCAGGGCTTCAATTCGATATTTTGGTGGTGAGTGGCACATTTTCCGATTTTGAAAAAATCAACTTGTCAAAACGCTCTTTCCGCCAGTTGCTCAATAGTTTCACCCAACGTTTAGTGTGGGTCAACTCTATTTCAGTGGCTGAATTGCAAGCCAAATCGGAAAACCGAGACTACGAAATGCCGTTTTTACTCGCCAATTTACTGTTTTTGGCGGGACATATTCAAGAAAATAGACCCCCTCAGTATCAGCGCATTTTCCAGAATCTGGAACACCTGTACGGCACGCAAAACGTCCCCAAAGACTCTATTTTTGTGGACGAAATTGCCCACGCTTTGAACATGAGTTTGGGTAACCGACGGGTCAGAACCCAGCATAAAATTGGTAATCAAACCTTTCCGCTTGTCATTATTCCAAAGTCTGACGATGAATTGGCACAACCAACGGTCGTCCGCATTGACGGTCGCCTCGCCGAAGGTCCTTATTTCAACGCCGATTGGGAACGCCGTTTACTCAACGATTTGAAAAAAACAAGTGTCAATGTTGCTTCAGTATGGTCATACAATTGGTGGAAAAATCCAGCAGCCGAAGCAACCGCCTTGACAACCGCTATTAGTGATTTTGATAAAATCTTTTTACCTCAGATAGAAATAGAATTAGAGAAAATTTTGGAGGAGGAAAAATCATAAAAAATAGCTTATGACATTTTTACAATACGTAGCCCTATTTGCAGCCGTCGTTATTGGTGGCGGCATGGCATTTCGTTTTCAAAGCGACAATCGGCGGCTTTTGCAGTTGATTTTGTCCTTTGTTGGGGCTTATTTGCTGGGCATTTTAGTCTTGCACTTAATACCCGATGCCTACGCAAACAGCCCACAAAGCATTGGTTTATGGGTCTTATTGGGCTTTTTTATCCAATTGACACTTGAACAATTTTCGCTCGGCGTTGAACACGGACACATTCACGACCACCACCATACGAACAAACCGATGTTTGCTTTGCAAGTCGTTTTGAGTTTGTCCATTCACGCCTTTATTGAAGGACTACCCCTCAGTATCGGCGAGCAATTGCACGCGGCAGCAACCCACGAACACCACCACGAACACAGCAATTTGTTCTACGGTGTTGCCATGCACAAAGCTCCCGAAGCCTTCGCCCTTGCCTTGCTTTTGATAATGAGTGGATTTAAAAAACAGACGGTTTGGTTGAGTATTTTGGCGTTTGCCGCTATGTCGCCGCTTGGGGCTTTCGTAACACAAAGTGTTCATTTGCAAACAGATACCTTACAAAAAATCATTGCCGTAGTCATTGGTTCACTTTTACATATTTCAACAACCATACTTTTTGAGATAGATAATACAGACGAACACCGCATCAGTTGGCAAAAAATTGGCGCAATTGCGATTGGGACAGGGCTTTCAATGATGACGCTTTTGTAATATTTGATAAAATCCACAATGAAAAAACATCTTCTCTCAATCGGCATAAGTTTATCTCTCTTTCTTTTGACCATTGCTACAACGCATTATTCATGTGGTTCGCGATACTGAGGGGGGTAAATGTTACAGAAACTTCACAAGTTATCCGAAGATACAAGTCTTTTATGACAAAAGTTTTAAACAAAGCTAAACATTTAAAATAAAATCGGATGTAATTTGAATTTGCCCAATGAATTATACTCCAATGCGGGAGCAGGAATTTTCACAAAATTAATAGTACGAAAAAGCGTGTTTAAAAATTTACTCTTGGTTTTAATACGACTCAAATCAATATCAAATGATAACAAATATTGGCTATAACGGGGGTATTCCTGCGTATTCGTAGGTGGGACATTTTTATACCCGCCAAAAATATTTTCAGCACTGTACCCAATAGCTATGTTCAACCAAGTAGGAAATTTTGATGTTTTTGAAAAACTATGAGGATTTGCGGAAAGCCACCAAATGCAGGCATTATAATCTTTAAAAAAGGTCTTAGAATATGAAGTGCCATATAAATTACCTGCTACATCAGCTACGGAAATTAATTTGCCATTAACGAGTATAGGTTCTTTCGAGTAATTTTTAGGCGAATTAGAAATTTTCAAAAATAAACGTTGCTCTTTCCAAACGTCTTGCTGTATGCCAAATAGCGCACAACCACTTACATTAGCAGTCATATCAGGCAGCGAAAAACCCCAATCTTTTGAAAAACCATCTAAAACTTCTATGGCTGTTTGACATAACATACCACTTGCCATACCCAACCAAATCGCTTTTTTATCTTTTACTCCAGCCCAACGTAGTGACTCATAAGCCCATTTAGATTCATTATACGCAGTAAGGGCGTGACCCATTTTATCTGCACCACGCCATTCCCCATAATCATTGAAAAAAAGCACCCCTTTATAATGAGGAGGTGCTTTTTGCGTTAATTGAATCATCAACCAGAAAAGAAAATCACATTTTTTCACACAACTATTTACAAAATAGTCAAAAAGGGTTAATTTTATACTTTAATTAATGAGGGTTCATCAAATCAGGTAATTTTTTATTATGAGTGAATTAAAAAACAAATCCGAAAAAAACTTAGAATCTGCACAATATTTGATAAGTAAGGCATACTTTGCGTCAAGTATTCATTGCTCGTATTACAGTTGTGTACAATTAATGCTGCACATTTTGCGTTCTGACCTCAATAAAACAGAGGCAGAAATAGACATAGAAGGGCAGCAAGAAGGAAGTTTTCATAATTGGCTGCAAGGGCAAATTAGTCTTGCTTTTTTAGGTAAAGGCAATTTTGAGGCTTCAAGGGTTGTCTCCTCTTATTTTGGGCAATTGAAGGCTTTACGTGTCAAAGCGGATTATAAAAATGTTGAAATAAAACCCAAACAAGCATCAAATTCGATAGATACGGCTAAAAATCTTATCAAATTGTTAGAAAATAATTTTACAATATGACAACGAAAGAATTCATAATCGAAGAAATCAATACGCTTGTAGAGAAATTCCCTCAGCTTCAAGTAAGATATGAGGTAGATATTTTTTCAAAAAGTCATTATATCGAAATTTCACCAAAAACGTTTTATCAAAATGATAAAGCCTATATGACAGATGAGCAAGCCATAATCATTCATTTTATAAAAAAATATCCTTTAGAAAGTCTTACTTTTTTAACCACAGATGATTTACTAACAATTGAAAATCCAATCTATGTAAAAAAAGGTAGAAAGTTCGGTCTCGCGGAACGTGTATTCAGCACTAATCTGTCAAATGCTGATGCGCGTGTTTATTTATGAATTTAGGTTTGTGCGAGTAAAGCAAACGAAAAAGCGTATATATTTTCGGAGCGAGCCGTTTTTTTTGTTGAAAATTTGGGCTTTGCCCAAATTTTCAACAAAAAAACGGCTCGCTCCATTAGATTTTTACGCGGCGAGGTTCCGCGTTTTAATACCACAAAACTTGGATTAATTATCTATTTTTGCGGCAAATTAAAAATAAAAATCATGTTAAATCTGAACGACATTCCGAAAATCAAACACCTTGATAGCGGTAATTTTTTCCTCATTGCGGGTCCTTGCGCTATTGAGAATGAGGCTATGGCTATGGAAATTGCCGAACACGTTAGTGGAATTTGCGAACGCTTGAAAATTCCTTATATTTTTAAAGGCTCTTATCGCAAAGCCAATCGCTCACGGATTGATTCTTTTTCGGGTATTGGCGACAAAAAAGCTTTGAAAATATTGCAAAAAGTAGGTAAAAAATTCAACCTACCCACGACAACCGATATTCACACCGACGAAGAAGCAGTAATGGCAGCAGAATACGTGGACATTCTCCAAATTCCCGCGTTTTTATGTCGGCAAACGAGTCTTTTGGTAGCGGCAGCGAATACGGGTAAGATTGTGAACATCAAAAAAGGGCAATTTGCAAGCAGCGAAACAATGGCACACGCACAACAAAAAGTCTTGGATTCTGGCAATTCTAAAGTGTTTTTGACCGAGCGCGGCAATACTTTTGGCTATCAAGATTTGGTGGTGGATTATCGGAATATTCCCGAAATGCAGCAATTTGGCGCAACCGTTGTCATGGATTGCACGCACTCGCTACAACAACCGAACTCAAAAACGGGTGTGACGGGCGGAAAACCTGCCCTTGTGGAAACGATTGCCCGCGCAGCAATTGCCGTGGGTGCAAATGGTTTGTTTATTGAAACTCACCCAGACCCATCAGTGGCTAAGAGCGACGGCGCGAATATGCTACCACTCGATAAATTGGAAGGGTTATTGGAACGATTGGTTAAAATTAGAGAGGCGATTTTGTAAATACTTGATGTTACGCAGAGCCGTAGGCTCGACCCATTTTGTAGCGGCGGATTTCAATCCGTCGAAAATATACCGACCCTTTTCATTGAGAGCCGTAGGCTCGGTGCATATAAATATGTGCCGAGCCTACGACTCTTAAATAATCTTTTTGAATCTTTCGGCGGATTAAAATCCGCCGCTATAAAATAAGTCATGCCTGCGGCATTTTTAGCACACATGCGTAACATCAGATACTTAGTCTCGCGCTCGCTTGGCTCGCTTGAGAGAGGAAGAGTGGTTCGTTTTTCGGGCTTTGCCCGAAAAATGAACCACACCTCCTATTTTTCCGCAAACAAAGCTAAGTAGTTACGTTTTTTTTTCAATTCTTCTCCCTAAAGTTTTGTTAAACCCTCATTTCAATAGACCTTTACGCCAAATTAATTAATTGTCAACAAGAATCAGCTAGTTTTTATGAGTTCTACCGTACTTATTACTGTCATTGCCATTGCCGTTTGGTTGGTGTACTTGACGTACAGAAATGTTTATTTAACAAAACGCGAACGGCAATTACAGGTTGCCGACCCCTCAGTAAAATTCCCTGTTCGCCCACTTAGTACACCCGATTGGGCTAAAAATGCCGTGATTTATCAGGTCAACACGCGCCAATTTTCTGCCGAAGGCAACTTTGCAGCCGTAGAAGCTGCTTTGCCCCGCATTGCGGCGATGGGCGTTGATGTGATTTGGTTTATGCCGATTTATCCGCTTTGCGACACAAATAAAAAATGTCACGAAGACGCAACAACCGAATGTATGGGTTCACATTATGCCGTCTATGACTTTTTCTCCATCAATCCACGCTACGGCACACCCGAAGAATTTAGAAGTCTCGTGTCAAAAATTCACGAATTGGGTATGAAAGTCATTCTTGATTTTGTACCAAATCATACAGGTTGGGATTCACGCTGGATGTTGCGACACCCAGAATGGTTTAAAAAAGATGCGGAAGGAAAAATTATTTCGCCCGTAAAATTGGAAAATGGCGAATCTTGGGGTTGGGACGATGTGGCTCAATTGGACCATTCCCAAAAACGAGTACGTGAAAATATCATTCAAGCACACGAATATTGGCTCAACAACTTCGATATTGACGGTTTCCGCGAAGATGTAGCGGGCGAAGTGCCGACAACTCTATGGGCAGAAATGCGTCCCCGTTTGGAGAAAATTCGTCCTGTTTATATGTTATCGGAAGACGAAGGACAAGGCAAAGAGCATTTTGATACCTGCTTCAATACCAATTACGGTTGGGGTACACACCACGTTATGAAGCAAATTATCAAAGGTGAAAAAACGGCTGCTGCTATGTACGAATGGACGGAAAGCATCAAACAACGGTTTGGTACACGCGGTTGGCAGTTGAATTTCACGCAAAATCACGATGAAAATACGTGGAACGGCACTGAAAAAGAACTTTTCGGCGAAGGTGCAGATTGTTACACGGCTTTGTGTTTCATCATGGAAGGCATGGGGTTGGTTTATAACGGACAAGAAGCGAGCCTTGACAAACGTCTTTTGTTTTTCAACAAAGACGCAATTGATTGGTCGGGTGCACCGCGTGATGCGTTTTTCAAAACTTTGATTGATGTAAAACACAACAACAAAGCACTCTGGAATGGTGAAGCAGGTGGTTTTATCCAAAAAATCGCAACCGATGCTGATGACAATATCTACGCTTTTCTGCGCGAAAAAGACGGTGACAAAGTAGTAGCTGTTTTCAATATGAAAAACGAAAAAACGGATTTTATACTGAGGGGGTCAAATTTTGCTGGACCGTACAAAAATATTTTCTCTGATAAAAATCAAGACTTGTCAGATAATCAAAGCATGAGTTTTGCACCTTATGAGTTTATGATTTTATCGAATAAATAATTGAGGAGTGGGCATAACCTAAAAACATCGTTTTTTGATTAAAAACAGATGTTTTGCGCGCACTTCGCTCGCGCAAAAGGGAGGAGAGGTGGTTCATTTTTCGGCTTCGCCGAAAAATGAACCACCTCTCCTGCTCTCGTTGCGCAAGCAAAGTGAACATAGTTAAATTTTACCTAACAGTATTAATGTGCAGGACTACTAAGTAGCTATCCCTAAATAATTGCTGCTAAATCTCGCGCGAGGTTGGACAAATAAAAAAGACTGCCACACAAGGCAGTCTTTTTTTTAGGCTCTTTACAATTTTAGCGTTAACTCACGTTCGGGGAACTTTTAAAGTTCCCCAAACGTCGGGTAAATAATTCAAAAAATATTTAACAACTCCGAAGGAGTTGAACTCTCCACCGCAATCTCGTCACATCTTCCGAAGAAAATGAAAGCCTCATTTTTAACTACTTCCACACTTTTCAATAAATCCACGTAAAAAAAAACACCCCCTCAGTAAAATGACGCGAAATAGCGCGAAACAGAAATTTTATTCAACAATTTCAATCATTTTACAAAGTCACAGATTTTATATTTTAAACACGATATAAAAATTACTCTTCTTGTGTTTCTATTATTCTACCTTTTTAAGACTAACTATTAAAATTTATACTTATAAAATAGCCTAAAATCCTACCGTCATAAGGTTACTTCAACCTACGTGACAAAATAAATCATATACGTTTTTTATCGTTATGAAATTGATTTTCAAATATTTAAAATAAGATAAAAATATCTATATGTTCACGTTACCAAATATCATTTTGCAATAATGGAAATCATCTAACCCTAATTTGGTAATTTATTCAAATTGTGACAAAAATTCGAGCGCGGTATTGCATCTGCCCGTACTTTTGTATCATCAATCAAACGCAACGCCTCCCAAGCCTCCCAGCAACTCAAGTTTAATTGAAGATTAGAAAACACACTGAACTACGCAGGACAACTCAACTGACAGCACTTATGACAAAACATCAACTAACTATTTTTTTGTTGCTCTGCCCCCCATTTTTTTTCGCAACACTTTTTGCACAACACAACGAAAATCAGTGCTATGCGCACATTGGACTCTCAGAACAACTCGCTGCTAATCCAAGACTCAAATCACAACTTGAAGCAAATGAACGCTTTATTGCAGATTTTTCAAGCCATGCTCATCTGAGAGAAAGTAAGACAGTTGTTATCCCAACAGTGGTTCACGTTGTGTCGGCAAGCGTTACAGATGCACAAGTTTTGTCGCAAATCGAGGCTCTAAATCGTGATTTTAACAAATTGAATACGGACATGTCGCGTGTCCCAAGTGAATTTAAAACGCTTACTGCTGATTGTGAAATTAAATTTCAATTGGCGGCTCGCACACCCAATAATACCGCCACTAATGGCATCGTTCGGCACACATCAAGCCGCACACAATGGGGCGGTAGTGACGATATAAAAAAACCGTCAAAAGGTGGTTTCGCCCCGTGGAATACATCAAAATACCTCAATATTTACGTTTGCGCTATCGGAAATGGCGTGCTTGGTTATGCGTCTTTTCCCGGAACACCTGCTGAAGTTGATGGCGTTGTAATTGACCACACTGCTTTTGGTACAACAGGCTCGGCACGACGTCCTTTCAATCTTGGTCGGACATGCGCTCACGAAGTTGCTCACTGGTTGAATCTCTACCATATCTGGGGTGATGCCGCTTGCGGAGATGACCACTGTTCAGACACACCGACTCAAAAAGAAGCACACTACGGAGACCCCTCAGTAGCCACATACAGCACATGCAACGGTACACAAACCCGCGATATGAGCATGAATTTTATGGATTATGTGAATGATGCCTCAATGGTGATGTTCACAACGGGACAAAAAGTGCGAATGCAAGCCATGTTGAATGGTGTTCGTGCTTCGCTCTTAACATCAGACGGCTGCTTGCCAGCTACTGAAATGGGTTGTAAAATTAAAGGTCTTAACATATCAGAACTCAAAACGACGGCTGCGACGCTTTCTTGGACAGCTATTAGCGGTACTAAAACCTACACTATTGACATTAGAAAAACGGGCGCAACGGATTGGACTTCAATCAGTTCTAACAACTCAACAATTACTTTAACGGATTTGGCGGTGAAAGAATTTTACACCGTCCGTATCAAAAGTGATTGTCCAACGGCAGAATATAGCGAATTATTGACTTTCTCGACGCGCCCTTTAGTTAAAACGTTGGCGCAACAAGCAGGCACTTTTCAGATTTACCCGAATCCTGTAAACGACGAAGCCAACTTCTTTTTTGATGGTCAATTTGAAGGGAAAATTGCATTACAAATTATTGATGCACGCGGTCTCGTTCACTTACAAACAACTAAAACGGTCGGCAAAGAGAACCCCTCAGTATCGGTTGACACTTCTACATTAGCCGTAGGTGTTTATATCGTAACGGTAGAACAAAATGGGGAAATAATTTCTAAGAAATTGATTAAAAATTAGGAGAATTTCAGGGATTTCAAATTTCAGGGATTTCAAATTTTAGGGATTTCAAATTTCAGGGATTTCAAATTTTAGGGATTTCAAATTTTAGGGATTTCAAATTTCAGGGATTTCAAATTTCAGGGATTTCAGGAATTTCAAAATCTTTGAAATCTTTGAAATCTTTGAAATCTAAAATTTATAAAATACATAATGGTTAAAAATGAGTTTTTGTGGGAACGGCTTTCCCGATTAAATGCGAGCGAGCCGTTTTTTTTAAGGTAGCACGGGCTTTAGCCCGTGAAAAAAGCTAAAGGTAGCACGGGCTTTAGCCCGTGAAATGTAAAAAGCTAATGGTTAAAAATGAGTTTTTGTGGGAACGGCTTTCCCGATGAAATGCGAGTGAGCCGTTTTTTTAACTTATTTTCAAATTATAAAGAGTAATGGTTAAAAATGAGTTTTTGTGGGGAACGGCTCCGCGATATTTTATTGCGGAGACCGTTTTTTTTAAACGCATTGTGCCAAAGTTTAGGACACGCTAAAAAAAAGTGTAACGTGTACCTCGAATGTCAATCTTGAACGTATTAAAAACTAAATATTCAATTCGATTTTACACAACATTCAAAATCAATTCATTGCACTCTGAAATCTAAAATTTGAAATTTGAAATCTAACAAACACATTTTAAACCAATGCTGACATTAAAACAAACCCTTGGGGCTATTCTACTGGTTAGCCTCTCCCCTATTTCTGTTGCTCAAAATGCCATCGAAACCTACCGTAATTGCGGTTCAATGCCCCATTTAGAAAAACAAATTGCTGAATATCCAGAAATAACAAATGAACGTGCACGCATTGAAGCACAAACGCAAGATTATATACGGCGTACCCCCTCAGTATCTCAACGTTCGGTGCTTACAATTCCCGTTGTTGTACATGTTTTGTACAATACGGTAAGAGAAAATATCAGCGACGCGCAAATTCAGAGTCAGATTGACGCTTTAAACCGCGATTTTCGCAAAATGAATGCCGAAGTGACGCGCATACCTACCGATTTTCAAAGTATTGCGGCTGATGTAAACATTGAGTTTTGCCTCGCCAAACGGCAACCAAACGGATTGCCGACAACGGGAATTGAGCGATTACGTAGCACAAACACGTCATGGCAAGCCAATGACGACATGAAACTTTCTGAAAAAGGCGGACTGAACGCTTGGGACGCTTCAAAATATCTAAATATTTGGGTCTGCTCTTTAAACGGTGGTGCTTTAGGATATGCTACTTTCCCTGGCAGCCCCCTCAGTACAGACGGTGTAGTAATAGATTACAGATATTTTGGTACGTACAATACCCGTGCGCCATTTCATCTGGGTAGAACAACAACCCATGAAGTAGGACATTGGCTAAATTTATTTCATATATGGGGAGACGGAATCTGCGGTGATGACCATTGCGATGATACCCCAAAGCATCAAGGCGCAAACTACGGCTGCCCGACATATCCACTCGTGCGGACAAATTGCGGTGGGTCGAATGTGGAAATGACGATGAATTTTATGGATTATACAAACGATGCTTGTATGTATCTGTTCACTAATAGTCAAAAAGCGCGTATGCTGTCGCTTTTTGCAGTAGGAAGTGCAAGACGTGGCTTTGTTGAAGCGAATCTTTGTGGGTTTATTCCTCCGCCTGTATGCGCCGTGCCAACGAATTTGTCTATTAGCAATATATCAGCGCAATCTGTCACCGTCGCTTGGACGGCATCGGCAGACAATGCAACCTTCACTATCGAATACCGCCGAATATCTGATTCAACTTGGACATCGGCGGCAAATTTAACCGCTAACTCTTTTGTTATCAACGGTTTACAATCTTCCACGACATACCAACTACGCTTGCGTTCTCGCTGCACCAATGCTATTGAAAGTTCGGACACGCCTATTTTAACTGCCCAAACTTTAGAAAAGATAATCATACCCCCCTCACCTCCCCTCGCGGAGTGTACAGATGTTTTTGAACCCAACAATAGTTCGTCAGTAGCTTCAAAACTTGAATCAACAATAAAAATAACGGGTATGATTGCCGATTATCGCGACCGAGATTGGTTCAGACTTGATGTTCCCGCAGGTACAAGTATTAAAATCAATTTGTCGAATTTGCCCGCCGACTATGACATACGCCTTTTCGACAATCGTTTTCGTTTGGTTCAAACATCTGAAAATCAAGGAAATGCGGACGAAAATTTGACTTATACGACAAGTGCAGGGCAGGATTTTTTATTGATTTACATATACGGTTACAATGCCGCTTTTCACCCCGCAAAATGCTACGCGTTGGAAATCAAGAGTTTCGTAAATGGAACGCAAAACGTGAGCAAGTCAAATTTAAGGAAAATAAATGTAAAAAAAGCCGATTATACTGAGGGGGTCATCTTGTCGCCAAATCCGACAAGTGGCGTGGTGAATATCGAATTACCAACCGCAAACAAAGCAACTATCCAAGTATTTAATATACTGGGGCAATTGGTTTTGACAAGTCAAAATGATGCTTATAATCAATTGACGATTGACTTATATGCCGCAAATAATGGGGTTTATTTTGTAAAAATTGAACAAGATAGGCAGGTTTGGACGAAAAAAATTGTAAAAAATTAGTGCAAGAAACTGGCTCTTTCTCGCTTCGCTCGAAAATCGCGCGAAAGTAATTTTTAGAGCCGAGCATATTTTTGAATCAGAAAAATCGAAGATTTTTCTGATTCAAAAATATGCTCGCCCCGATAGATTCTTTCTTAAAAAACGCGAAATGAATAAAAGCGTGTTCTAAAACGTCTTACTTTTCGCTCCGCGAAAAAGAAATCTATTAAGGCGATTTTCGAGCGAAGCAAGAAAGAACTTTTCCCGACCTTCATCGGGAGCCAGTAAACCGTGCTTATCACGCATTCACATACATCACTTCCTTCACCGCTTTGATAATTTTAGAAGGGTTTGGCAAATAGGCTTCCACCAAAGTTGCTGCATAAGCCATTGACACATCAGCCCCGTTTACACGCACAACGGGCGCGTCTAAGTGGTCGAAAGCGTGTTTTTGAACTTGATAAGCCACCTCTGACGAGACACCAAACATAGGCCAAGACTCATCTACTACCACCAAACGGTTCGTTTTTTTGACGGATTGAACAATCGTTTTGATGTCCAACGGACGAATAGAACGCAAGTCAATCACCTCTGCCGAAATGCCTTCTTTTTCTAATTCCATTGCCGCATAACAACACTCAATCACCATTTTATTGAACGAAACAATTGTCACGTCTGTACCTTCACGGCGGATAGCTGCTTTACCGATTTGCTCAATAATATCTTCTCCTTCTGGCACAAGACCGAATGATTCGTAGGGAAGTGGTTTGTCGTTGCCGTTTTTATCTTTACCAAGCGTGCCTTTTGCGGTTGGAAAATTATACAAAATTTCGGATTCCATGAAGCAAACGGGGTCATTATCGCGGATTGCTGCTTTCAACAAGGCTTTTGCATCGTAAGGATCAACAATCGAAATGACTTTCAAGCCGGGTACATTGCCCATCCAACTTTCAAACATCTGCGAATGTTGTTGTGCCAACTGCCCCGCCGAACCCGAAGGACCCCTAAATACAATCGGGCAAGCGTATTGCCCACCTGACTGCGCCAAGGTTTTAGCTGCGTTGTTGACTATTTGGTCAAATGCTAAAATAGCAAAATTCCACGTCATAAATTCGACAATGGGTTTCAAGCCATTCATAGCTGCACCGACACCAATAGCCGCAAAGCCTAATTCTGCAATCGGCGTATCAATTACCCGACGCGCGCCGTATTTGTCGAGCAAACCTTCGCTCACTTTGTACGCGCCATTGTATTCGGCAACTTCCTCGCCCATCAAACACACGCGCTCATCGCGTTGCATTTCTTCATCCATCGCCTCTAACAAGGCTTTACGAAGGGTTATTCTTCTCATTTTTATTCTAAGGATTTTGTAATTTTAGCCATTATTCACTAATATCTTCCGTTGGACGCTCAATTGTTGGCTCTGCAATTGGCGTAATCATTGTCAGACCCACTACTTTTTGTTCTGCGCGGCTTACCGAACCAAAGCCCAAAACACCACCCGACGCTTTAGCAATGCTCGTTGCCAGAGTTTGGTAGCTGTGGTACATTTTATACGCCGTTTTAGCGTCCAACTTAGCGAGAATTGGGTTTACTTTATCGAGTTCCGTTGCCAAAGTTGTTTGGCGCAAAGCTGTATCCGTTGGCAATGCTTTGACCGCATCATTGAAACGGATTTTGAAATTGGCAGCAACGCCATCATAAAACTCTTGCAACCATTTTTCGCCAGAATACCCGCGAATATAGGTTAATTTATCCGCCCAAGCAGCTTCTTCGGCATCAATTGAACCGTCGGCACCTGCCACGAGAATAGAGATTTGAACAACTGCTTCTTCAAGTTGTTGAATTTCCGAAGGTGAAAGATTTTCAAAATGTGTCATAAACAAAAAATTTTCTAAAGTAATTTTTTTGTAAGTACTTAACCACGCACGCGCTTCGCTCACAAATAAAGATATGTGGTTGTTTGTGAGCGAAGCGAGCAGCAGGCTAAATAAGTACAATTTTCTAAAGTAATACGCCCAATAATCGAGCGTTATGTAAGCGCAAAAGTAAGGCGCAATAACTAAATTTTCGTAAAAAATTAGGTGGTAAGCAATACATTAATGTAACGCGACCTCAAGGTTGCGCTACGATAATCGAATACGCGGATCAAGCACCGCGTACAATACATCTACCACAATATTCATTATCACAAAAACAAAAGCTGTAAACAGAACGCAACCCAAGACAACAGGAATGTCAAAATTCAATAAAGCTGTCACCGTTGCTTGTCCAAGACCATTGTAAGTAAAAACACTTTCCACGAAAAAAGCACCCGCCAAAAGCCCAGCAAACCAGCCCGAAATTGCTGTGGTTACGGGATTTAAGGCATTGCGTAGCGCGTGTTTTATCACGACGCCCCATTTTGATATACCTTTTGCTTTTGCGGTTCGGACATAATCCATCGTCAAAATATCAAGCATTGTGGAGCGTGTGAGTTGTGTAATCAAGGCAACAGGGCGAATTCCGAGCGCGAGTGCAGGTAAAATCAAGTTCTTCCAAACTGTTTGTTCATCGCCAAAATCATTGAGTTCAAACAATGAGCCTTGAATATTTAAGCCCGTCCAATCAGACCACCAATAACCGAAAATCAACGCCAACATCATTGCCACAATATAACTTGGCAGTGAATACCCCGCCACTGATGCGACGATTGCCGATGTATCGAACCAAGAGTTCGGCTTTAAAGCGGCAATAACACCGAGAATAATGCCCAAAACAGTCGCAATAAGCATGGCTACCAATGCTAAAATAGCCGTTTGTGGAATCGCTGTCGCCAAAATATCACTCACTTTTCGTCCCGATTGATACGACTCACGAAGAAACGGAGCTTTCAGTACTAAGGCATTGTTGCCAATAAAAAACAGCTTAAACCAGTTGTATTTTGCCTCATTTTCCGCAGAATAAGCGTGGATACTGAGGGGGGCTACATCATTCAAATAATAACCCAATTGCACATAAAGCGGTTGGTCAAGTCCTAACTCGCGTTTTTTTGCTTGCACAGTCGCATTGTCCGAACGCTGCCCGAAGGTCAAACGGGTTGGGTCAACAGGCGCAAGGTAAATAATGCTTGTGATAATCAAAACCACCAACGTCATTACGGCAGCACCATATAATATACGACGAAGAAAAAAATTAATCATTTGAAATTATTTCCTAAAACCACCGCGTTGACCGCCACCCATCATACCCGGTATATTGCCCGTTGACATTTGGTGCATCATTTTTCGCATTTGGTCAAACTGTTTTGTAAACATATTGATTTCTTCAATCTTTTTGCCCGAGCCACGTGCAATACGTGTTTTACGTTTTGTATTTGTCAAAACAAGGTCAGGATTTTCGCGTTCTTGTGGTGTCATTGATTGAATAATGCATTCTACTTTTCTGAAATCGGCGTTGCTAATATCCACATCTTTCAAGGCTTTTGCTGCCCCCGGAATCATGTTCATCAAAGTTTTGATGTCACCCATTTTCTTAATTTGTTCCATTTGCGACATAAAGTCGTTAAAATCGAACTTGTTTTTCTTCATTTTGGCTTCCAAACGCTTTGCTTCGACTTCATCGAATTGCGCTTGCGCCCGTTCCACGAGGCTCACGATGTCCCCCATACCGAGAATCCTTTGCGCCATACGGTCAGGATAAAACTCGTCGAGGGCTTCCATTTTTTCACCTTCGGAAGCAAATTTGATAGGTTTGCCAACGGTGTATTTGATAGACAATGCCGCACCACCGCGTGTATCACCGTCCAATTTCGTCAAAACAACGCCATCAAAATTCAAACGGTCATTGAAGGCTTTTGCCGTGTTTACGGCATCTTGACCCGTCATGGAGTCCACCACAAAAAGTGTTTCGTTGGGGCTTACCGCGTCGCGCACTTTTTTGATTTCAATCATCATTTCCTCGTCCACAGCCAAACGACCTGCCGTGTCAATAATGACCACATCGCAGCCTATTTTTTTGGCTTCAACAATGGCGTTTAAAGCAATTTGAACGGGATTTTTATTCTCAATTTCTTTATAAATTGGCACTTTTACCTGTTCAGCCAATACCGTCAACTGATTGATCGCAGCAGGACGATACACGTCGCAGGCAACAACCATCGGACGTTTGCTTTTTTTGGTTTTAAGCCACAACGCCAATTTACCCGTAAAAGTAGTTTTGCCCGAACCTTGCAAGCCCGCAATCAAAATCACCGTCGGCTTGCCACTCATATTGATACCCGTGATTTGACCACCCATCAATTCGGTCAATTCATCTTGTACAATTTTCACCATCAACTCGCCAGGACGCACATTCTTCAAAATATTTTCAGACCCCATTGCGCGGTCTTTAATTTTATCCGTAAACTCTTTAGCAATTTTGTAGTTAACGTCAGCTTCAACAAGGGCGCGGCGAATGTCCTTAATTGCCTGTGCAATGTTGAGTTCCGTGAGTTTGTTGTCACCTTTTAAGACTTTAAAGGCTGAATCAAGGCGGTCATTAAGACTTTGAAACATAAGTTAAATATTTTTAATTATCTGATTTTCAATCGTTTATGCAGTATTCGTCAAAAAAGACAAGCAAATATAGTTAAGATTCAGTGATTTGTACTTATAGTTTATGGAGAATTTTAGTAACTATTTAGCTGTAACGCAACCTAAAGGTCAGCAAGCCTGTAAAAAACACGTGATATGCGCGACTTCAATGACCTAAAGGTTGTTGTACGTTTATGGCTAAACTGACGTTCGGGAAACTCTATCAGATTTTTACGCGGCGAGATTCCACGTTTTTGTACCATAAAACTTGATTAATCACTTCTGAATCATCGTCATTTTTTACATTATTAAAATATTTATACAAAAGTTATCCACATTAACACTTTATTAAATATAAAAATAAAAAAAAGTAAGACATTTGTAACATAAAAAGGGTATTATACATATCTTAAAATTATTTTACCCGTTACTTACTAAATTTTAGGTGCTTTTCAGCCAAAAACTCTCCCCTACTGAGGGGTCAAATATTTGAATTTTACAGCTATAATTATTCGTAATTACTTAGCCCATTGCTCGCTTCGCTGGCAAAGAAGGGAAATGTGGTTCGTTTTTCGGGCAAAGCCCGAAAAACGAACCACCTCTTCTCACTCGTGCGAACGAAGGGAGCGCGTGACTAAGTAATTACAATTATTCCAATATATATTAATCATTTAAAAAACGCAGCATGTTTAAAAATTCGCTACTTTTCGTTCTCCTACTCACTGCAACACAACAACTCTTCGCACAAAAAAAAGCCCCATACAAATATCGCGTTCATCAAATTGACTTTGTCAGCTCAGTTACAAAATCTTTAAACACTACAAACAATGTAGAAAACAATGATTTAGCCGCCTCTAATTCATCAAATAGTGGTTCAACAAACAAAACGCTAAACCCGAATTTATCTAAAAAGAGAACACAACTTGCTACTCAGTTAGATTCAGTTTGGTTGAAAACGGGTGAGACATTGACAGGGCAAATCTTTTTTGAAAAAGACAGCAATGCTTTCATTTTTTCACAAGATACTTTTCAAGATATTCGTCTAAAAGCAGGCGACGTTATCAAACTCGTTGCCTTACCAAAAAAGATAACAGACGAACGCCTGACAGTTATCTCCTTAGCCGATGAATTTTATTTTTTGGAATCCGAGTCAAAAGTCACTATTCAATTGTATGCCAACCATACTTTCAAACCTATTTTAGATGATGGACCAAAGCTATACATGGTACAATCTAAATACTGTTTGATAAAAAATGGTGTACCATATCTCATCAAAAGTGGAAAATCAAAAGATATTCTGATGGATTTGATGAATGATTGTAAAAAAGTCATGGACAATTTTAGAACAGGTAAATTTACCGAAGAAGATATAATCGAAGCCGTGATACAGTATAATCGCTGTTATGAGTGATAAGTTATGAGTTACAACTCAAGCTCTCTGACAATTTTAGTGATGGCTTGTTGAAAGTCGTTGAAAGATTTACGAAATCTTTAAGATTTTGTAAATCTGAGCGCGACGTTCGAGGAACTTTAAAAGCTGTGCATACCCCATATCTTTTTTTAGGTCTTGAATCCGTAGGATTCATACGTTTATAGAAGATGAATACCGTAAAAATGTTCTCGAATCCGTAGGATTCGCACGTTAAAAGCAATATAATAAACGTGCGAATCCTACGGATTCGGGAGATTAACGATTGTTTTGGGTGATTTATCTACAAATGTATGAATCCTACGGATTCAAAACTTATGGGTTATCCACAGTTTTAAAAGTTCCCCGAATATCAAAATTTGAAATCCTTTGAAATTTTTTATCCATTCGTCAAAACTGCCGCAATAATTCCCGTTGATACCGCTGCATTGAGCGATTCTGCGCCGCCGCCGCCCGGTATTGTAATTTTAAACGCCGCTTTTTCTATCAATTCTGGTGAAATACCCTGTCCTTCATTCCCAATAATCACGATGCCACGACGTGGAAAGTCGGGTTTTATCACTGTTTCAAAAACATTATCACCCCTCAGTATTGCCGCAAAAATGGGCAATTCTGGAAAGCGGTTTGTCAAGTCGTCAAAAGTTGTTTCGTGGGAACGAACGCGTAAAAACGCACCCATACTTGCTTGAATCACTTTGGGATTCGACAAGTCCACCGTATTCGGCGAACAAAAAACATAAGGTATTGAAAACCAATCTGCTATACGCAATATTGTCCCCAGATTGCCAGGGTCTTGGATACCGTCAAGATAAAAACAGAACGATTTTTGTATCAATTCGTCGTTATACTGAGGGGATGTTTTTCGGACAACCGCCAGCACTTTATTGGGTGTTGTGAGATTGGAAATGAGCTTTAATTCAGCCTCCGTGACTACCACAATTTTTGTCTGATGCACCCATATTTTTTTTTCATTTGCAGCAATCCAAGAATCAAGCGCGAAAATTTCATCAATTTCTGTACTTTTGCTCGACAATAATTCGGCGACCATTTTTTCGCCTTCAACGGTAAACAAACCGAGGTCTTCTCGAAACTTTTTCAGCTTCAAGGCTTGCAAATGCTTATTTTTAGCTTTGGATAATGACATAGTTTTTTGAAATTAAATCAAACTCTATTGCTCGCTTCGCTCGCAAAAGAAGAGAGGTGGTTCATTTTTTGGGCAAAGCCCAAAAAATGAACCACTTTCTCCTTTTTTGCGCGCGAAGCGCGCAATAGATACTGTGTGTTTTTATATAAAATTATTGCTCGCTTCGCGCGCAAAAGAGAGGTATTTCGTTTTCGGGCTTTGCCCGAAAACGAAATACATTCTCTTTTTTTGCGCGCGAGGCGAGCAATAGCCGAAATCTTAAATTATTTTATGTTTATTAGCACGAAAAATATAAAAAAAGGCTTTCACAAACACCCCCTCAGTAAAGTCTGGGTATTGGGGCTTGTGCTGTCCTTGTTTTCAGCGTGCAATGTTGAGCAATTTTTACAGAAAGACCAACATATTGTGCGAAGAAACACAATCGAATTAAAAAATATTCACAACAAACGTGTCCAAACCGCCCTCAAAACCGAACTAACCACCCTCTACAAACAACGAGATTTGCCTGATTTCTTTGTGGGAAGAAAAAATAAAAACAGCACGTGGTATTGGTTCAAAAGCCAACAAGCGGATTCAACAACGCCTCGTTTGGTGCGTTGGCAATACAGTAATTTCAGTCGTCCGCCTTCTTTTTACGACGAAAAGGCGACGGTTGCCACCGTCAAAAACATTCGTCAATATTTGCAAAACAATGGCTATCTCTACCCCTCAGTAACATCGGAAAAAAACTTTCATGGCAAAGAAAAAGGCATGGCAGATGTCAGTTATTTGGTTGACCCAGGACGTTTGTATGTGATTGACACAACCGAATTTGTGTGTGCAGATACCGCCATTCAGAACCTCATAAACGACCTATCAGACGAAACTCTCCTAAGGCGGGGTGTGCCACTCAATGCCCAAATTTATGAGCAAGAACGGCAGCGTCTTACGCAATCGCTCAACAATCTGGGCTATGCGCGTTTTACCTCAAACTACATTGCACCGCTTGATGCCGATACGACAACCCTAAAATTTGACCTCAAAGGCAACCGTTTAGTATCCATAAAACTCTCAGTTCAGCGACCAAATGACGCGCTTGCTTTTAACAAATTTTCGACGGGCGAAGTGATTGTCTATCCAAAGTACGACGTTACACGCGGCGAAACTATCGCTTTTGACTCAATTATTGCTGGAAAAATATTCTTCACCTACAGTAAAGGTGATATTGGCTTACGCGCTGTCCCCCTCAGTAAAGCCATACCTTTAATGCCCAATGAGCCATACAGAAAAGACGACGCCGACCGTATTTTGCGCCAACTCACAAACTTAAGTATTTATCGTTTTGTGAATATAAAACCGATGATTGAAGAATGTAATTCCAATTTTGTGAATTACAAAATCTATTTGACACCCAATAAGAAAATGAGTTTTGAGGGCGGTGTAGAAATCAATTATGCCAATATCTCAAATGCCCAAAGCGGCAAATTAGGGCGTATTGGTTTGGCTACCGACATCGGTTTCACGCACCGCAATGTGTTTGGTGGGGCAGAACGGTTCAACTCTACCCTGTCGCTGGGTTTGGATTATGGTTTGGGTCAGATAAATCGGGCGTTTTCACAAGATATTCGCTTTCAAAATGTCCTTTCAACACCTAAATTCTTGAATCTGACCCGTTCGTGGCAAGTCTTTAATCGCTTGCATTTGGTCAATCGCACTTTTTACAACGACCTCTCTGACAATGCCAGTAGCGAAATCACGCTGGGTTATGCTTATCGCAATTTGTTACAATTAAATTTGTACAAATTGCAGCAATTTAACCTCAATTTTCGCAATGTTTTGAAGCGCAAAGACGGACTTGAACGGTACACTTTGAACCAATCGGGTATAGAATTGCAGTTGAGCCAAACCGACGAAGGACTCAATGCCAATCAACGTTTTTTACGTAGTTTGCAAAAACAATTGCTCACGGGACTGGCTTTTCGCTCATTGACCTACGAAAACAATGGCACAACCAATAGTTTTGGCGAACGCTTCCAATACACATTCAGCCTTGAACAATCTGGCTCGGAACTCTGGGCAGCCGAACAAGTTTTCAATAGCGGCGCACCCATAAAAGTAGCCGTTGATGATTTAACCTTTTCAAAATTTTGGCGCACCGAATTCGACATACGCTATACCCGCCAATTGTTTGAAAAACGGGCATTTGCTGCCCGCTTTTCCGTCGGTTTAGCGCGGGCTTTTGGTGGGACATTTGTACCCTACTCGCGTCAGTTCTCCGTAGGTGGACCTAATAGCATACGCGGGTGGCTTGCCCAAGACATTGGGCAGGGCGGTTACAAAGACCTCACCAACAAATCGCCGATTCCGTTTCAAGCGGGCGATGTGAAAATGGAATTGAATTCGGAATACCGTTTTCCCATATTCTGGCGCGTAGAAAGTGCCATATTTTTAGATGCGGGCAATATCTGGAACTTGAAAGCCGACCCAAAAATACCCAACGGCAATATTGATAAATTTTGGTTCGACCAAATTGCCATATCAAGTGGTGTCGGTCTGCGGCTCGACGTAACTTACGCCGTCCTCAGACTCGATTTCGGATTCCGCCTCCGCAATCCCTACAAAGATGATTTAAACAATAATTGGATTTCCTTGGACAATTATTTTTCTAATAATAATGTAAACCCGAATTTTGCGTTGGGATTCCCATTTTAGAATTAGGATAGGTAGGGTTTTAACTTGAGTTCTTGAAACTACGCAGAAAACACTACGACCGACAGTTTTCAGTACGGGTCAACATCAATGGCAACTCTAACATTAGAAAATCCTTCCAATAAATGCAATTCATGTGTGGCTTCTTCAATAATTTGTTTAGCCAGAGTTAATTTAGCCGTGTCACGTTCCAACTTAATTAAATAATTGAGAATGTATAAAGTATTGACCCATTCGACTAAAGGCGTGGCAGGACCATTCACTCGGTCACCCAAACGCCCCCTCAGTAATTTGGTGAAAACTTTGGCGGCTTCACGCAACACATCGGGTTTTTTATGCTTTAAATTAATCGCAATTAGGCGAACAAAAGGTGGATAATTGAATTCTTGGCGTTCGGCAATTTCTCTATTGAAAAAAGAGACATAATTATTTTTTTGAACATCGAGCAAAACCAAATTTTTCACATCGAAGGCTTGTATCAATACTTTGCCTTGTTTGTGCTTGCGTCCAGCCCGTCCCGACACTTGAAGCAACAATTGAAATGCCCGTTCCGATGCCCTAAAATCGGGAAAACGCAACAAACTATCGGCACTCAAAACGCCCACTAAACCCACATTTTCAAAGTCCAACCCTTTTGTTACCATTTGCGTTCCAACCAAAATATCAATCTCTTTATTTTCAAAATCGGAGATGATTTTCGAGTGCTGCGTGCGTGTGCGTGCAGTATCTAAATCAAGCCGTCCTATACGCGCTTGTGGTAGATGGATTTTCAATTCATCTTCAACGCGCTCAGTACCAAATCCTTTTATAATCAATGTTTTAGAACCACAAGCAGGGCATTCTTTGGGTAGTTTTATGGTATAGCCGCAATAGTGGCAATTGAGGGCATTTGTAAATTTGTGATAGGTCAAAGTCACGTCGCAGTTTTTACATTCGCTCGTCCACGCACACGAAGGACAGGTGTAAGTTGGGGCATAACCGCGCCGATTTTGGAACAAAATAGTTTGTTCGCCGCGTCCTAATGCGGCTTTAAGTTCTTCAACCAAACGGCTTGAAAAATTGCCTACAACGGTCTTGTTTTTCGTTTCCGCTTTCATGTCCACAATGTCAATATCGGGCATTTGCAAACCGCCAAATCGCTCGGTCATTTCCACGAGCGCAAACTTGCCTTGTTGGGCATTTGAGTAGGTTTCTACTGAGGGGGTCGCCGTGCCGAGCAAAACTTTCGCCTTGTATTGCGACGCTAAAAAAATCGCTGAATCGCGGGCATTATAGCGCGGGGCGGGGTCTTGTTGTTTAAAAGAAGCATCGTGCTCTTCGTCAACGATGATGAGTTTTAGGTTCTGAAACGGTAAAAACAAGGCAGAGCGAACGCCCAAAATAATGGGCTTGCCACCAAAGGCTTGCGCCCAGAGTTCGACCCGTTCGTGGGCATTGAGTTTGGAATGATAAATGGTTATTTTATCGCCAAATATTTTTTCTAATCGGCTGATAATTTGCGTGGTTAAAGCAATTTCGGGCAATAAATACAAAACTTGTCCGCCGTTTTCAATCGCTTTTTCCATCAAGTCGGTGTAAACCCGCGTTTTACCCGAACCTGTTACACCGTGCAACAAGGCAACATTTTTAGTTTCAAATGCTTTTTTGATGTCGTAAATCGCCTTAGTTTGTTGATTGCTCAATTCGGGGTCAACAATCAATTCGTCTTCATAACCGCCTATTCGACTGACTTCGCGCTCGTATATTTCAAAAATTCCTTTTTTTTCTATGGCTCTTAAAACCCCTAAATCCACAGTTTTTGCTTTTTCGTAAATTTCAGAACAACGCACAACGGGTTGATTTTGGGCTTGTTGCCTAATCAATTGCAAAAAAGCCAACATTGCATTGGTTTGTTTGTCTGAATTTTTAATTTGGTCAAAAATCGCGCTCATTGTTACCCCCTCAGTATCGGATAAGTAAGGCTCTTTAAATCGGACGCACGCCACGATTTTAGGCTTAAATTTCTGTTGCAATTCTTCTTTGATGTCCAAAATTTGGAGCATCAACAAACGATTGATGAGCGGATAAACGGTGCGATGACCCAATATTTTTTGAATTTGGTCAATTGTCAATTCTTTCTGAATTGTCAAGGCTTCGGCAACTAAATATTCGTGGTCATTGAGTTCTGAAAAATCTTGGTTGTGTTCTGGATTCAAAACAATGCGGGTTTCGCTCGACAATTTCATATTTGTCGGTAAAGCCGCGTTCATCACCTCGCCCAAAGTACAACTGTAATAACGCGCCAACCATTGCCAAAAATCCAATTGTAAAGTCGAAATAATCGGTTCATCGTCAATAATTTGCGTAATTGCCTTTGTCGCATAATCAGGCTTTACGGACGATACACCAATGACGACCGCCGAATACAAATCACGCCCTTTGCCCACTTGCACTTCCACCCGAATTCCAAACTTTACCCGTGGGATAAGTTCATCAGTAATGTGAAATGTCAAGGGTTTTGGCATCGCCAAAGGCAAAATAACAGTCGCAAAAGCGGTCGGTTCGATATGTTTGAATAGTTCCAAAATGTATGTTTTTAAATTTATCCATCAATCATTATGTGTTAAATGTCAAAATCTTTCATCGAAACAATGTAATTACTTAGTCACGCGCTCTCCTCACTCGCGCGAGCGAAGCGAGCGCGTGACTAAATAATTACTATCTTTTAATTGTCGTACTTTTGTCATTCAATCTCTGTTGTTGCAAAGATAAACGATAAATAGGGATTCCTTCTGAATGACAAAAAAAGAAAGGGGTACAAACAACTGACGGACAATTGTTTATACCCCTAAAAAAGTACCACAGGCGGGACTCGAACCCGCACGAGCGTTGCAGCTCACAGGATTTTCTTACCAACTACGACTTTTGCCGCTTAATTGCCTTTTGCAATTAATTTGTGGTCTGGACTTTCTCTTCATCTTGCTTCACTTTTGAAGTTTAGATGCCGCCTATTAAGTCTCTACACCTTTTCCGAAAAAATAATTTCGGAACTTGGCTCGGGATTACCATCAGCTTGACCTGTTAAGACTTCCCCGAATTTAAGCGGTTCTACATCGGTCGTTTCCGACCGAGCACTCAAATTTCTGATGTTCTTAGCTCTATAATTATCTGTCAAGGCACGGCAATTGTTTCTCGACAAAAATAATTAATAACTAAATCAAAGAACTAAGTCCTGCGTGTCTACCATTCCACCACTATGGCTTATGGTACTTTATTCAAGCACAAAGATACAAAAACTTTTAAATTAAACAAAAAAAGCCACCTTCAAAAGGCAGCTTTCTTGTTTTTAAAAGCGGAGCAGAAGACGAGACTCGAACTCGCGACCCCGACCTTGGCAAGGTCGTGCTCTACCAACTGAGCTACTTCTGCATGTTATTTAATCAATCACTTCTGATTGCGGTGCAAATATACAAACACAGGTTTTGAATCACCAAATTTTTTTCAAACTTTTTTTAATTTTTTTTTGAACTTAAATATAAGCAATTGATTATCAATATATTTAGAAGAAAAAAAAACTTGTCGTAATGATTTATAATGTAAGACATTTTAGTAAAGTACGGTTTTCATCGTCTAAACCTGACGCAAGTTGAAAACTTGCGTCAGGTTATTCGGTTATAAAAAATAAGCCTCGAACTTGACGTTCGAGGCTCAACCCAAATTATGCAAATTTAACCTAAACCATGACTATTGACAAAATCAGGAGTCGCGAATATTGTGAATTCGCAAAATCCTGTATTCTGTCTTAAAAAAGGGGGTAATACTGAGGGGTATATTTTTAGGCGTGAAACAAAAAATAAAATACCGATTTTGATTATTATATTTCCGCAATTAACCTAAGTTTTGTGGTAGTCATTCAAAACGCGCCACCTTCGGCGGCGCGGGGCGTTTTTTTTTCGGAGCGAGCCGTTTTTTTTGTTTAAAATTTGGTCAAATATCAAATTTTAAACAAAAAAAACGGCTCGCTCCATTAGATTTTTACGCGGCGAAGTCACGTTTCTATACAATAGATAAACACATGCCTTTTGCTCGTACAGTAGTTTTGGTATTATTTTTGTCCATTTTTTGTGAATTGAGTATTTCTTTTAATTGAAAATCATCAACTGTGAAAAATCTTACAATTTTTACGTTTATCTTTTTTGCCCTACGTTTGTCGGGGCAATCCGCTGTTAATCAAGCATCTACCCTATTGCCACCGGGTAATTCTAATCATCTAATTGATGTTCGTCCCGAATCTTTTGAAGAATATTTAGTGCAGTTGGCATGGAAAAACAGCCCCGAAATTGATGGTTCTAATCATGATATTGAAGCACGAAGACAGGAAATTTCTTTGGCAAAAAAAGAATGGACGCGCAATATGCAAGCAGGTTTGAACTTTAATGATGTAAGTTTTCCTTATTTTATCCGTTATGGTTTGGGAGTCAGAGAGATTGGGGGAAGACTGATTGATACATCGCGTTTTACGCGGATTGCCACGTCCCCACTTTGGCAAATTGGCGTTGGTATCAATTTTGGCGATTTGATTGTAAGGAAACACAAAGTTCAATATGCAAAAAGCAAGGTAAAAATCAGTGAAGCTGACCAAAATTTGAAAAAGCAGAAAATTCGTGCTGAGATTCTGAAACGCTATCAAGAATACTTGTCGGCAAAAAATATTTTAAAAGTACGCTTACAATCGCTCGATGCAGCCGAGGCTAATAAAGTGCAAATCGCCAATTTGTTTGCCGTCAATAAAGTGAAATTTGAAGATTATAATACTGCGAATAAAGCCTATTTCGATGCTTTAGAAAACAAAGTGAGAGGGGAAGGCGAAATAAAAATAAAAAAAATCGCTATTGAAGAATTGTTGGGTTTCAAATGGGAAAAAGTTGAGCCAGTTCAAGAGAGTTATAAAAAATAGGAATTAAGTATTTAGTCATAAATAATCGCTAATTTTACGATGCTTCTCGCGCTCGCTTCGCGCGCGCGAAAAGGGGAATGTGGTTCATTTTTCGGGCAAAGCCCGAAAAATGAACCACCTCTCCTCCTTTGCGCGAGCGAAGCGAGCGCAAAGGATACGCTGAAAATTAGCGATTATTTATGATTACCTACTTACGTAGTTTCTCCACAGATTTTCACGAATTAACACGGATTAGATGCGTGTCAGTTGGTCGAATATTGTGAACAATACGCGCGGTGCTTTGTTTCGTGAATTTGACGTAAAAAATTGCAACGATGAAAAAGACATTACTCTTTTTACTATCTACTTACGGCTATATAACCAACTCTGTTGTGTTGGCTCAATCGGAACAGCATTTTCGGGCGAGTATTGCCGTAGGTAGTAATTTTTCTCAAATGGCTGGTGATGGGCAAGCTGGGTATCACAAAATTGGGGCAGCTCTGGGTGTAAAAGGAGCATATTGTTTTAAGCCCAATTTCGACGTAAGTGCAGAGTTGATGTACAATTCGCGCGGTAGCCGAAGCAATCCGTTTACCTCAAAAGCAACATACTTGGATAAATATGTGCAATTAAACGCTGAATTAAATTATGCAGATGTGGCTCTGGCTGCCAATTTTCATTTCCTGCCCAGCCAAAACCATACTTTTTATCGCCAATCTTTACAGATAGGCGTGTCGTATGGACGGCTTTTGTCGTCAAATATCAGTGTTTTGCGCGGCATTTTTCGTGATGATTTTATTGAAGGCGATTTACAAAAAACGTTAAGAAAAGACGATATTGGATTTATAATAGGTTATTCGTGGTTTTTTACGCAGCGTCTGGGGCTTGCCGTAAAACACGTTGTTTCGGTAAGAAACGCTTACGACAATCCATTGAATGGCTTGACAAATCGCGATTATTTAAGTTTTACACCTTACAATTTGAATCTGCAAGTCGTTTTTAATTTTACTTCTCCAAACCTAAATATCAAAAGCCACACAGAAAAATTAAAAAAAGCAAAGGAACAGAGAAAAAGAAATCCTCTGGAAGATTTATAAACTTCAACGCATTTCAAGAAGCGGCGTGTTTACTGGCTCTTTTTAGCTTCACTCAAAAACCGACGCAATTACTTAGTCTCGCGCTCGCTTCGCTCGCGCGAGGAAGGGGGATATTGCGATTTTAAATTTGAAATCTTAAATTTAAGGTCTCCTTAGAGCGTTTTCAGATATTCAATCACCGCTTTTCGTTCGTCTGCTGACAGCGCATCACCGAAATAATGGCCTGCATTTCCGTATCCATATTGCGCCGTATCATAAGTTTTTACATCTGCTTTGGTTGTCTGAACGGTGTATTTCCACCCAACTTTTACGGCATCATAATCCGCTTTATTGTCAAAAGTACGACTCCATTTTGCGGGGCGCAGTTTTGAATTCAATAAATCATCGAGCGTTGGAACAGAACCGTTGTGCAAATACGGGGGCGTTGCCCAAATACCGTCAAGTGGCGGCGCAACGTAACCGCGATTAGGTAATAATTGCCCTGCATTTGTTCCTTGATTGAACCAAGAAGTATTGAACCAAGTGTGGTACTGAGGATTGGTAAAATAAACATTCGCCAAAGCACTATCTGTCTTAATCGTTGGCAAATCCACTAATAAATTTGGATAAGTTGGGCTTGTGCCGTAAGTTCCGTGACATTTAGCGCAGCTTATTTCAAAAACAGTCTTGCCTTTTGCCACCAAATTCTGGTCAATTGGGTTCGGATACTGAGGGGGTCTCAAAGAACGAATGTACGCCATGACATCAGGAAAATTGGTGTCAATTTTACGTGCTTCGGCACTGTCCAACATCGAAACAAGAGCAGTTGCCATACTCAAACGGGCAAAATCGCCGTGCCCGAGTCCATCGTAATACAAGGCATTTTTTTTGCGCATCAACCACCAAGCGGGTACGTCAGTTGGGACAACAGCTTGCGGAATTGGAAATTGTGCTTGGTCAAGCCAAGTCAAATTTTTACTTTGACGATGCGCCGACAACGCCGCAAATATCTTATCCGCAGGATTGACACCCCGCGTTTCTGTCTTAATAAACGGTGAAATTGCCGTAAAACCACGCGATAACGGGAAATAAGCCTTCCATTCGGGCGAAGTTGCCCCATAACGTGCTTTTACCACATTGTCAATCAAGGCAAATTGTTGGGCTACATCTTGGGTATTGTCGGCAGTTGTATTACCCAAACCTATCACCAATGAACCGTCGGCAGGTGAACGGTCAGCATGGCAATTGAGGCAATTGGTAGAAACGACTTTTACACCATTTGATGCCGTTGTTGCTGAAAAATTATAGACGATTCCTTTATTATCGCCTGTTCTACCCAAATCATCAGTACTATTTGCCCCATAAGCCAATTTGAAAACTTCTAAAGGAATACCACTCGATACATAATCACCGCCAAGTAAATAGGTGCGTCCTGCCTCGGCGTTGCCCGTGCGTTGGGTAGAAGGTTCAAGAAAAGTTGTGCCACTTGGCAAGCTATTGGTTGTTTTGTCTTTTTTACATGCCCAGAGAATAATGCACGACAACAAGGTAATGACGGGTAATTTAGCGTTAATTTTCATTTTTAAAGACGTTTTAACTCATTTTAAGATGTGTAGTTTTTTGCTAAAACTTAGAACTATTGCTCGCTTCGCTTGCAAAAGAGGCGAATGTGGTTCATTTTTCGAGCAAAGCCCGAACAATGAACCACCTCTCTTATTTTGCGCGAGCGAAGCGAGCGCGTGGCTAAATTTTTAATATTTTGATAGGTTATTTGCTAATTATTTACAGCACGACAAAGGTACATGATTCTTTTGCTTTTTATGGGTATTTTATAAAATGAAAAAGCACCAACTCTGTAAAGGCAGTGCTTTTTGACTTTGATACTAAACCATGCTACCTATAATTTTATAAATTTCGTTGGCACACCGCGTCCTTTTCCTTCATTCGTCCGAATCAAATAAACACCTTGTGGTAAAGCGGACACATCAAAAAAGGCTTTGTTCACGCCTTTCTCAGCAGAAACAGGCTGGGTTGAAACGATTTGCCCCATGGCATTCATCATGCTGAATGTGACCGATTTTTCTACGATACTTGTAAATGTCACCTCAATATAACTGTCCGTTGGCGAAGGATAGAGATTTTTTATCTCAATAGGTATCAATTGTGCCGCATTTCTGCTTGCCAAAGGTTGTGTAATTGGCACAACAAACGGATTTACGGATATGCTTGCGGTGTTGTTCGCTGTGCTATTGTCGGTTGGCGTTGAACTCACAAGCGTTGCCGTTGCTGTAATACTACCTGTTGGATTTAGCACAAAAACGGGCGCGTCTAAAGTGGCAGTTGCACCGCCCGCGAGCGTTGGAATTGTCCATTCTGCACACTCAATTCCATTAGGGCAATAGTCTTGGAATGTACCAATTGACGCGGTTTTTGTTCCACCCGAATTGGTTAAAGCGGGGCGTGAAAACTTGATTTTAACGTTTGCAAATACCGTATTTCCTGTATTTCTGGCAGTAATTTTGAAATTATGCCGCGTGTAAGGCTTATATACTGAGGGGTCACTTGCGATGCTTAAAGCAAGGTCAGAAGTACCACTCGTTGTCTGTTTATTAACTGTTGCCCTGTAGGTGCAGGCAGAAAAACCACCACTTGTAAAATTCATTCGCCAAGTAATAAACGTTGTGCCAACGGGTAAACAAGTAGGTTGGTCGGTGGACAAATTGGACGTTCTGAAGGGGCAATTGCTTAAATCAACCGTCGGCGAATTGGGCAATGTGCCACAATAACTTGCCAATGCCGCAGTAATCGTAATTACCGTGTCATTGGGGCATTTTAATTGGGCATTGCACACGCCAACACTACCGTTCGCAATAACGACCGAATAATCTTCAACTTCGCCTTTTTCAAACGTTTCGCAAGCCGTTGGATAGCTGCCATTTTTGAGGCTTACGCGCATCCGCGTTGTACCCAAAAGCGCGGAAGTTGGTATAGAGACGCTTTGTGTAAACGGATTTTGGTTTGTTTTTTGCAAGACCAATTCCGAGGCTTCAAAGGTTTTATTTTGATTAAAATCAATCCAAACGCGGCAATAAGTGTTCGGCAAATTGCCAATCCAGCTTAAAACAGGCGTTATACTGAGGGGGTAGTTTTGACCTTTGTTTAGGCTTGTAGAAAGGCTTGTATAATCGGAATAACCCAAAGTTGCGATGTCTTTAAATTTCTCTGAAGTATTATTGAGCGTATTTAATTTCACGTTTGAAACAGCATATTCCCACGGCAATCCCGCTTTTGATGCACAATAAGTATTGGGCGGAACAGCTTGATTGACCGTAACTTTTGATGAACAAATAGCCGCCGACGAAAAAAGACCACCGTCTAATAGATAGTTGTAGTTTCTAAAAATCGCGGTTGTGCCAATCGGTAATGTTGGCGTAGAAGTCGTTTGTGTACCGTCAATAAAAAAATACCCATTGCTTTGACTTGGCAGAACGCAGCCATTTGCTGAGGTCGTTAAAGTGCTTAATTTGCTCACATCAACAGTTGCCGATGTCAAATTTGCCGCAATTGTAACGGTTGTATCTCGGCAAACAATCGTTGGTGGCACACAACTTGTCGCCGACCCAATCACGATTGAATAATCTTCAACTTCTCCATTTGCAAACGACTCGCAAGCCGTTGGATAGCTGCCATTTTTGAGCGATACGCGCATCCGTGTTGCGCCAATTTTGGCAGCACCGAATACAAAAACAGTAGATGCCAATGGATTTGTATTGGTTCTTTCTAAAACCAATTCGTTGTCCTCAAAAGTTTTATCGCCGTCAAAATCAATCCAAACACGGCAAAATAGTTGTGAAAAATTGGCAATATTACTCGCAAACGGCGTTATACTGAGGGGGTAACTTTGCCCAATACTAAGCGTCGTTGTCTTGTCTGTCCAATCCGAATAGCCCACAACGTAGCGGTCTGTTCTGGTTTTTTCAGACGTATTGCTGAGGGTATTCAAGGAGACGTTGCCAATCCATTCATTCCACGGAGCAGATGATTTTGACGCGCAATAAACCCCACTTTGCACGGGATTCACCGTGACCGTAAAGCTGCAAGTTGCGACCGCTACACCGCCACTTGTTGCCGTATAAGTTACGGTAGTTGTACCTACATTAAACACCGCGCCAGATGCGTAATTGCTTGATACAGTCGCATTTGCGCTGCAATTGCTCAAAGTTGGCGCGACCCAAGTAACGACTTGTGTATTGCCTGTTGGCGTAAAAGTTTGGTTAGATGGGCAATTATTAAACGCGCAATTGAGAACGATTGGCGCGTAGGTAAATTCCAAAATACAGCCCTTGTTTGGCGGGTTAATTGTCGTCCCTGCTGTTGGTCCAGAAGTCTGTCCTTCTGAATCGCAACTGACGTAAATTTTAGTGCCATCGGGCGAAATACAGACATCTCTAAAACGTCCAAAATCAGCAAAAAGCGGTATTGTATCGCTCACAATTGCCGTTCCTGCCGCGTCCAATTGCAAACGATACACGCGGCGACGTTTCAAACTCGTAACGAGAATAGAATTTTGCCAGTTCGGAATAGCCGTCGAATTGTAATAATCAATGCCAGAAGGAGCAATTGAATTCCACGATAAAAAATAATTTGGTACAGGTGGCGTATTATTCACGGCATTGAGATAGTTTTCTCTAATCGTGACATTGGCAACAGGGAAAAAAGATTTCATCGGATTGCGGTAATTTGCGCCCAAATTTGCCGCATTTGTCGCTTCATTCACAATCAACGGCACACCCGTTCCCGCACCTACTGCTGCACCATTATAGTTGCCATCTGCCGCACTGCGACCAAAGGGTGTCCAAAATTGCGCCCAGTGCCGTTGATTAAATTCAATTCATCATCTGAATAAGGTCCATGTTCCGATTGATACAAATTGCCATTCAGACCTGCCACCAAACCTTGCGGATTGCGGTGTCCAATAGAATAAACCGCCCGTCCAAAGGTATTTTTACCGTCGTTTGGAATCCATTTATCCGTAGCATTTGGGTCGGCATCGGGTTCGATATTGAAGCGTAGGATTTTGCCTTCGTAGCTCGTCGGGTCTTGGGCTTTGTTCCGACGGTTTGCATTGTCAAATTGTCCGCCGCCCATGTCGCCAACGCCGTAGAACAAATAAGGCGCGCCGCCCACATTGGTAATGGTCATGCGTCCGCCATTGTGGTCACTGCTACCGGGAATCGTATCGCACATAACTTCCTCATTTGTAAGGGTTTGTGCGGTGGTGTTGTAGGTATAACGCACAACTTTGGTCTTGAAAAACTGTCCCGTAGGAGCAGCCCCACCGTCATAACGATAGACATAAGCCAGATACACAAAGGGTTTGCCCGTCAGAAAATTGGGGTGTAAAGCCAAACCCATCAAGCCACCTTGTGGTGATACGGAGGGATAGTTGGCAAAATTTTTATTGTTAGATAAATCCAAAATAACGGTAGAAACGCCCGTTTGCGGATTGATTCGGCTCACGCGATAGCCGCGCGATTCGGTTGCCCAAATCGCATTGTCTGGACCATAAGTGATTTCCCACGGCATTTCCATACCGCATTTCACTTGGCGCATGGTAAAATTGGGCGTGGTTTGGGCAATAAGCAAGTGGACTGCGAATAGACAAAAGGTGAGTAGAAAATGTTTGCTTTTCAAAATGTAAAGGATTTGAGCGTGAATGGATTATTTTAGTAAACGACAAAATTAAACATATTTTTTCTATAACAATCTTTCCTATCTAAAAAATAGGTAATTACTTATATAGGAATATTTGAAACCATACATAAAATCTAAACTGCTGGTTCTCGCGCTCGCTTCGCTCGCGCGAGGGGAGGGATGTGGTTCATTTTTCGGGCAAAGCCCGAAAAATGAACCACATCTCTTCCTTTTGCGCGAGCGAAGCGAGCGCAAAAGTGCCTTTTAATCCGTATTTTGAATTTATGTATGGTTTCAAAATCCGTAGATAAAAATGAGTCTAATCAGTGTCTAATAAAATCTCTAAAGTTTCACAAATTTCATCACCTTATTGCCCATGCCTGTCTGAACAAAATACATGCCTTTGGGCAATTGTCCTACACTAAAATTAAACGCATTGCGTCCACGTTCGAGCATCAATTGTTTGGTTAAAACAACTGTTCCTAATGAATTAATAACTTGACAATCAATACTTTGTGGGTTATTAGATTCTAATTCAAGAACAATATCATTATCCGCAATTGTTGGACGTATTTGCTGATTAATTCCCGCAAATTTATTTGATTTTAAACGGCTTAAAGGCTCAATCAAAGGCGCATTTGCCGCGCCTACTAAAATAGTCACCGAATTATTGATAGTGGTATTATCCGTTGGATTTGACGACAGTAAGCGCGTTGTAGCACTCAACAAACCCACAGCATCGAGGACGTAAATAGGAAGTTCAAGCGTGGCAGTTGTGTTTGCCGCCAGATTTGGAATGACCCACGTATAACAGCGTGTACCGCCCGAACACCATTCCTGCCAAGTCCCGACTGAGGGGGTCATAGTGCCGCCACTCACAGTTTTTGCAGGGAAAGGAAAATCAATTTTTACATCTGTAAAGGCTTGATTACTGTTATTTTTTGCCGAAATTTTAAAATTTTGCTTCGTATATTGCCGATATACTGAGGGGGTGCTGATGAGGCTTAGTGCAATATCATTCGTGCCGTTTCCGCCGCCTGTTGTGACAACATCGCTTCCAACACGCACTTGCGTAAAAGTCGTATTGTTAGACTCATTGCTCTCTGTAATTTGATTGTCAGCGTCTATTTTCAGAATGAGGTAATAATTGCCCGTATCCACTGCTGCACCGACGGTCATTGCACCTTGAATTTGACTAATGTTTGCACCCGTAGCGTAATTGCCCGTTGCGATAATGCCATCTCGATAATCTTGAGCATCTAATATATTGTCTTTTGACAAATACGATTTAATGGTAAAATTATTGGAGACATTGCTCGTGCCAGTATTTTTTGCATCAAATTTAAAAAACAAAACACCGCGCTGTTGTACTGAGGGGGTCGAAACAGTCAAGTTTGAGACGGTCAAATCAGGCAAAGTACTCGGCGTATTGTTGCAGTCAGGATTGATAATTGACAGTTGCCCATTGCTGCTTGCAAGCACCAAACACGATGTATCTCCCGTTCGGATAATATGGTCGAAAGCGATAAAAGGAATGGTTTTTTTAAACGTCAAAACGCCTTCATTGTCATAAAAACTAATGTCAAGGGCTTGAAATGTATTGAAATTGATGCGCGGATCAGTACCCGAATAATTAGCTGACAGTTGGAATTTATTAGATGTTAAATAAGGATTGTATGTATAACTGTATGTTTTATAATCGCCATAATAATCTGCATTACCTGTACCAACGGTTTTGACCGCCAGATGCCGCATACTGTCTAAATTAAAAACAGAAGAACCAATACCTCTAAACAAGCCTTTTTGTGCGTAAGAAGTCACATCACTTTGCACAATTAAATTGTTACCACAAAACTCAGTAATAATCGGTCTATTTTTCAATCCATAGCCATATTCTCCTTTATTTAATCGAACCAAAAGACCATTATTGTCCTTTCTAAAAGATGTAAAAAGCAAGTTGCTTCCAGTAACCAAGCGCGAAAAACCTTTGTAATGTGCCATCACAAAACGGTTTGCCCCGAAAGGAATTAATTGCAAAACAGCGTCATAGTAGATTGTGTAAGGACCACCACCACGCTCTTCAACAAAACTATTTTGATAAGTTAAATTAGCATCTGTTACCACTAAAACCAATGAATCGGCATTGTTTGACGGAAAAATAGGGTCAATATATTTTTGATAGCCCGCCAGAACAAACGTCCCGTCACTCATTTCCAAAGCCGTATTGATGCTCGGAAAACGGTTTAATACTGAGGGGGTAATATTTTTGGTATAAGCAATTGTCCCGTTCGCCAATTTTTTAATGACTTGCTTATTGACGACTAAAATACTGTCTTTCAAGAGCGAACCCACATTTGTACTGCTGAGTTGCGTGCCTTTTTTATCCAATTTTTTTTGGACAATTGAATTGCCTTCGGCAAGATAAAGCACGATTGCATCGGTGTTTGAATTGTCATAACATAAGACCTCGCCACTACCCAATGTATTGCTACACACGGGCGTCGCTTCTTGGGTTGGTTCAACAATCGTCACGGTGTAATCTTCCACTTCACCCGCGCCAAAAGTCTCGCATGGCGTTGGAAAGTCGCCCATTTTTACGGCTATGCGCATACGAGTTGTGCCTGTTTGGGCAGTAGTTGGCACGCGCAAAGCACTGGTAAAATTAGAGACATTGGTGTTTTGAAAAACCAGTTCAGTGTTTTCAAACACGTTGTTTCTGTTCCAATCAATCCACGTTCGGCAATGTGTATTGTTCAAAATGCCCTGCCAACTGACACCCACTTCGGTACTCAATTCGTAGGTCATGCCTTTTTTTAAAGTCGTATTAATATTTGTAAAATCGGAATAGCCCAAAGAACTGTATTCTTTGTATTTCCCCGATATATAATTAATAGAATTTAAGCGGACATTTTGAATCCACAATTCCCACGGAGCATTGGACTTTGAGACGCAGTATTGCGCGTTTGCAGGAGAAATAAAGGCGAGCATCAAAAATGCTAAAATGAGTTTGGCGTTACGGTAATTATTATTCGTAATACGCGACAAGTTAACAGACGTTTGTCTGTTGAGAGGTACTGCTTTTTTCATAGTGATTGATTTTAGTAAACGACAAAATTAAACATGTTTTTTCTATAACAATCTTTTCTATCTAAAAAATAGGTAATTACTTATATAGGAATATACAATGCCTTTTTAGGGCTTTTTCATTTTTAGAAACGCTAAAATGCACAAGTCATTTACAGAAAAAGAAAGTGTAGGTTTGAAATTCCTTGAAATTTTAAATTCTTTGAAATTTTAAATTCTTAAAATTTTTATTTCTTCCTACTCTCCCACTCCACGGCTCTTTCTATATTGTTTGTTTGACGGTATGCCACGCCCAAATTTCGGGCATCGTTGACGTCAAAACGAATGCTTAGAGCGCGTTCTAAAACATCAATACTTTTCAAAGGCTGCTGACTCATACCGTAAGCCGTGCCTAAAAGAGACAGCATTTCGGCGTCTTTGGGATTCATTTCTACGGCTTTTTGTAAAAACTCAATCCCTTTGAGAATATTACCTTGTTGCTGCGCGATGATTCTTCCGCCGTCTCGGTACACCGATTGTAGATTTTGCAGAGCATCTTTATAATTTGGGTCAAGTTTCAAGGCTTGTTGATAGGCTTGCGTGGATTTATCAAAATCGTTGAGATAAAAATAGGCATTGCCAAGAAGCAAATACGGATTTTTGTAGGTCGGGTGGATTTCTGTTGCGCGCAAAAGATGGTTAATGGCTTCGGTCATTTTAGCATTTTTTATCGCCACATTGCCTTCACTTTTAAAATGCTCAATGGTTTCGCCGCCGACTGAATTTTGCAATTTTGCGGAGTTTTTAGACACTTCTACATCGGTGGTAAATATGGTATAATTGTCTTTCCAAGCCGTGTTTCTATCTAATGTTTTGTAACCAAATACCACGAGAACCAAGACCAAAGCTATTTGAACTTTTGCCCCCCCCCTCAGTATATTTCCCCATTTTTCAAATAAAACACCTGCAATCAAGCAAAAACCCAATGAAGGCATAAACAAAAAACGCTCTGCCATGTTTGTCCCTACGGGAAAAATGATGTTTGACACGATAGACAAAGTAATCAAAAAATAAGCAATACCAAAGCTGGTCAAATCGCGTTTTGCCCAATTTTTCAGCATCAAAACACCCAAGCCAATGTACAAGACACCACTCAGTAAAACTTGCCAATTGCCAAAATTCATAATATCAATGTGGCGCGGATAGTAGTCGTGGGTCAAGGGAAACGGCACAAAGAGCAGTTGAACATATTTGCCCAAAGTGAATAAAATAGTCGCAAATTTTTCACCCAACTCAAACGGAATATATTGATTACCAACGCGTTTCAAAAAAGGATTGTTCATCAATTCCGCCTGTTCTGTACCAAATTGTTGACCAATAACTGCCCCCCTCAGTAAAAGAAAGACGAGCGTTGCCGCAACGAACGGCACAGCTTTCGTTAGGCTGTCCATAAGATTGGTATGGTAGAAGAAATAAAAAATCATTGGAACAAGGACAACAAAGGTCACGGCATTTTCTTTGGACATCAAGCCGATGAAAAAGCAAAAAAAGGTCAAAATACCATTTTTTAATTGGCGGTCTTCATAAAATTTTATGGCAAACCACACGGCGGATAGACTGCCTAAGAGCGTCATAATCTCATCGCGTCCTTTGATATTTGCCACTGCTTCCGTGTGAATTGGGTGAGCTGCAAAAATCAAAGCCGTGATAAAAGCGACCATTTTAGGATTCTGAATAAGCGTTGTTCCAACATTTTTAACGGCATAATGGGTCAATAATCTAAGCATTAAAAAATAAATCAACACACACATCGCGCCAAACAATAAGACATTGATAAAATGCCCAACAAACGGATTTTTACCAAATAACTCATATTCAAAAGCAAACATCAACAAGGTAAACGGACGATAGCGACCGCCCGCAACAAGTGCCGCTTTGCCTTCTTCTTTAAAAAAACCATAAAACGTATCATTCCCCAAAATGCCACCAAAACCTGATACACCTTTCGTCGTGAACATATTATCGGTTATAACAATCGAATCATCTTGACAAAAATCATGGCTTAATGTATTGGCATACAGAAGAAAACAAATAACAAATAACAACCACGCATGTAAGCGGCTATTCTGCCAAAACCCAAGTGATTCCGTTGACTCGGGTAATGTTACGGGTTTTTCTGCAACTTTTGAGGTCGGTGTGGTAATTGGCTTTTTATTTGGACGACTCATTGTTTTTGATATTGCGTTTTTATATATAATATTTTTTTGCAACTATTTACCATACGCCCTCCCGAAGATTGTTCGGGACGCAAACAGACTTTGCGCGCACAAAAGAAAAAATATGGTTCATTTTTCGGCAAAGCCGAAAAATGAACCACCTCTTTTTCTATCGAGGTACGAGCAAAAGGCACGTAGTTTAAAAATTACTATTTTTCTAATAATTGGCAAATATAAAAAAAATGAGATAAGATTTTTTTTTTGATGTAAAATTTATGGCTTATCGTGAGAAGAACGTGACAATTTTTTCTCAGATTTGCAACACAAGTTCAAAAAGCGATGTTAGTTAATCTGAGTTTTGTGGTAGTCACTCAAAACGCGCCGCCTTCGGCGGCGTAGGGAGTTTTTTTGGATCGAGCCGTTTTTTTGTTAAAATTTGGGCAAAGCCCAAATTTTAACAAAAAAAACGGCTCGATCCGTTGGATTTTTTACGCGGCAAAGCCGCGTTTTGATACCACAAAACTCGGGTGAATTACTTAGCCACAACTAAAAAGTTCGTTTTACGCGAGCGAAGCGAGCGCGGACTAAGAATTACAAAATTTAAAACAACAATTCATAATGAAAATATTCACGTTTTCAATCCTTATTTTTCTCTTAGCTTGTCAAGCTAAGCCCCCTCAGTATCCAACACAATCTGCGCAAATACCGACCGCCTCAAGTGGTAAAACAAGTGTCACAACTACGTCAGAGGGCGATACGTCATTGGTGAAAATAGTCAAAACACCGCAAGAATGGCGTACACAATTGGGTGATGCGGCTTACAATGTTCTTCGCGAAAAAGGAACAGAACGCTCTTTTACGGGTAAATATTGGGACAATCACGAAAAAGGGACGTATTATTGCGCGGGCTGCCATTTACCTTTGTTCAAAAGTGAAACAAAGTTTGAATCTGGCACAGGCTGGCCCAGCTTTTATCAGCCTATCAACGCTAAACACGTCAACGACCACCGAGACGTTAGTTATGGTATGGTGCGCGATGAGGTTGTTTGCGCCCGTTGCGACGGACATTTGGGACATGTGTTCGATGATGGACCTAAACCAACGGGACTGCGCTATTGCATGAACTCTGTTTCTTTAAGTTTTGAAAAAGCAGAGTAAAGAAAATCAAATTTGAAGTATTGCTCGCGTAAAAGGGAGGAGGTGGTTCATTTTTCGGGCAAAGCCCGCAAAATGAACCACATTCTCCCCTTTTGCGCAAGCGAAGCGAGCAATAGACTTAAATTGTCACAAGAGTTCTTTATTTATTTCACCTTCCCAAAGTGTAAAAGCAACTATGACACCTAAAATTGAAAAATTATGGCAGACACTTGAACAACAACGCATCAATTTGTTCAAGGAATTAGAAACTATTGACTCTGCCTTATTGAACCGAGAACCCGCACCGTATGCTTGGACAGCCCTCCAGAATTTAGAGCATCTGATTAAAGCAGAAACAGCGTCACTCGCTTATTTGAAAAAGAAATTATCGCATGGTAGCGAGGGTATTGCAAAAGCGGGATTTAAAAGTTGGGGACGCCGTTTTTTATTGCGTTTGGCTTTTGCCTTGCCCACGTTGAAATTCAAAGCACCCAAATATTTGGGAGATTTGCCCGAAACTTCGGATTTTCAAGATGTAAAATTGCGTTTTGCAGCGCATAGAGTGACCTTAAAGAGTTTTTTAGATACCATGCCCAATGACTTGTTGGAAAGTGAAGTTTGGAAACACCCCAGCGCGGGAAAAATGTCCATTGCTCAAATGCTCGATTTTTTTGAAGACCATTTCAATCGGCATGAAAAACAACTTAAAAGAGCGTTGAAATTATGAGTGATGAGTTATATTAGACCTGACATTTCCCACAGCATTTATTAAAAGAGACATTTATTCAAATAACAAGATTTTCGCGCTCGCTTCGCTCGAAAAAAGGAGAGGTGGTTCATTTTTCGGCTTTGCCGAAAAATGAACCACCTCTCCTTTTTTTCGAGCGAAGCGAGCGCGTGAGTAAGTAATTGAGGAGTGGGCATAACCTAAAAACATCGTTTTCTGATTAAAAACAGATGTTTTGCGCGCGCTTCGCGCGCGCAAAAGGAGGAGACGTGGTTCGTTTTTCGGCGAAGCCGAAAAACGAACCATTCTCTCCTCGCGCGAGCGAAAGCGAGCGCGAAATGCAAAAAACGCTTTTAGGTTATGCCCATCCCTCAGTTAGTAATTACCTGTATTTTATAAAATTCCCTGTAAAAAATTTCAATTTATGTTGAGTTTACGGATTAAATCTTCGCGCATCGCATCGCTTAAAGGAATCTCGTGTTTGTTGATATAAATCATGCCATTACGAATATTCTGAATTTTATAAGTATTGACCATGTATGATTTATGTACTCGAAAAAATAAATGCGGCGGTAATTTTTCTTCAATCGCTTTAAAACTCAAACGTGTGATAATGGGTTTAGATTGGCTTGCTAAATGAATTTTCAGATAGTCTTTCATGCCTTCGATGTACAAAATATCGTCAGATAAGATTTTTTGTAAGCTGTATTCGACATTAACAAAGAAAAAATGCGGCACAGCGATTCCAGAGACCCCCTCAGTATTTTGAGCATTTTGAGACCGAATCTGCGCTGATTCATCAATATTTGCGCTTAAATTTTCTTTATTTCTCAAATCAAATAACTCTTTTGCTTTCTGACAGGCTTGATAAAAACGGTCGAAAGCGACAGGTTTCATCAAATAATCCGTGACATTTAGATTGAAACCTTCCAAAGCGTATTGCTCGTAAGCCGTAACTAAAATCACCATCGGCTTTTTATTGTGCAACGCATGTAAGAGTTGTAAACCCGATAAACGCGGCATTTGAATGTCTAAAAATATCAGATGAATGTCGGCTGTTTCCAAAATGGCGAGTGCTTCAAAAGCATTGCGGCACTTTTGAACAAGCTTTAAATAAGGCACATTGGAAATGTTATCGGCTAATAAATCAAGTGCTAAAGGTTCATCATCAACCGCGATGCAATGTATCATTTAGTTATTTTTTAAATGTCGTTTAATTTTAATTACGTTAGCTCATAGCTCGCCTCGCTCGCAAAAAAGGGGAATGTGGTTCGCGAAAAACGAACCACCTCTACTCACTCGCGCGAGCGCAAAGGTGTACTCTAATACATTAAAAATGTTTTTTTTGAAATCCGAAAACCACTTTCGGTTTAATATAATTACACATTACGACAAAAACCGAATCTCTAAATGCACTTTAAAAAGACCTTGTGAATTACTTATTTTAAGCTCCTGTTGCTCACCATACAACAGTTCCAAACGACGGCTCACATTTTTCAAACCGATGCCAGAATCCCTATCTTTAGTGTCGGTACTGAGGGGGGCAAAAGAATTTAAAACAGTGAAAATCAAGATGTTATTTCTCAATGATATATCAATACCAATTTTAGGATTTTCGACAAAACCAACCCCGTGTTTGAACGCATTTTCAACAAATGGAATCAACAACATCGGCTCAATGTGTACCCCCTCAGTATTTTCCATGTTTTTATTGAAAATAACGTCAACAGCATCTCCAAAACGCAATTGTTGTAAATCAATATAACTGTCCAAATAGGTGATTTCATGAGGAATACTTACCTTTTTTTCGTCCGAACTATACAACATATAACGCATCAATTGCGATAATTGAATCAAAGTCGGCTCTACCTTTTTGGGCTGAATACGACTCAAAGCAACCACATTGTTCATCACATTGAATAAAAAATGAGGACTGATTTGCGACCTTAAAAAAGACAATTCTGATTTCAAGGTTTCATTTTCACGCTCTTTTTCGTGTTTTTCTTTCTTTGCTTTATCAATCAATAAAGAAAAAGACAAACTCATCATGAATACAAGAAAAGAGGGAAAAATAGGGGCAAAAATAGGAATTTTCGTGCCTTGTCTAAAAAATAGGCTGTTAAAAATAAAGGTAATGCCAATAAGAATAAACCAGACTATTAAGATAGACAAGGCATAAAAACGCGCCCCAAACCGATTTAAAATACGCGGAATAAGCACCCCAAAATTAATATAAAAAAGCCCAATCAATAAACTTCCAAATCCCAAGATAATATTTATTGGCAATGCTTGAAAGTGCGTAGGCGTAATTTCTTGGTTGGGTATCAAGAAGGGAATAGATAGAAAAACACACCACGCACTAAGGTGTGCAAAAATAAGAGCAAATTGATTTTTTGAAAAAAATGTTGACATGATTCAACTGTTTACGTGCAACGTACAATGGTAATATTATTCCCTTGTGCGTTTATTTAATCACAACACTTTTAATTTGCGTAGTATGCGCCGTAAAATACCCCGAAACACCCTCTCCTTTTACATTTGTCACAGGATTGGCAGGTGTTGTGCTGCCGCCCGGTCCACCACCACCACCACTTGCAAGGGTATTAAAATAATCATAAACACCTTTATCAATACATTGCATTTCAAGTTGAATGGTATCGCCGACTTTCAAAAAGCCTTCTTTTGTATCGTCCGATTGTGCACCTCTAAAAATTGGTCTGCCATTCGGCGCACCGTCTGATAATTCATCGTTGATGACAGCAATATCGTTTTTCAATTTGCCATTGATGGACAAAATAAAACGATAATTATCACCAATACCTTTGGGGTCAACGAATTTTGGAATCGTTGCGTAAGAAGTATTACCAAACAAAGATTGTACACGCATTTCTATGTCCGTTAATGCGACTTTACGCGGTATAGTAGCCATAGAAGTCAGGGTTTTACTGCCTGTTTTGACGGTCAATAAGTAAGTATGACCCGTTTTACCTGTCAATTTCAATGATTGATAAACGCCACCCGCACCCGTTTCTTTGAGCGTGTCCGTAACATTATCCGTTTGGTCGAGAATCGTCACAAAAGCGTTTTTGACTATTGGAAACGTATTGCTTTGGTCAAAATTCACGCTTTGATTGAGCCGCACTTCGGCTTTTTGAGTGGCATCGTCCGTGATTTTAGCTTCGACGATAAGTTGCGGGTCAGAACTATTGAGGTCAATGTCAATGACTTTTGTGCAACTTGTGAATACGACAACACAAATGACTATAAAACTATTTAAAATGCTATTCACTTTCTTCATTTTGACTTTATTTTTGATGATTTTTAGCTACGAATTTACGGATTTAACGAATTTGACGGAGTAGGACGACTACTTTTTAGCTACGGATTTTACGGAGTATAACGACTACTTTTTTAGCTACGGATTTACGGATTTGACGAATTATAACGACTACTTTTTTAGCTACGGATTTACGGATTTGACGAATTATAACGACTGCTTTTTAGCTACGGATTTACGGATTTGACGAATTATAACGACTACTTTTTTAGCTACGGATTTACGGATTTGACGAATTATAACGACTGCTTTTTAGCTACGGATTTTACGAATTATAACGACTGCTTTTTAGCTACGGATTTTACGGATTTGACGAATTATAACGACTACTTTTTTAGCTACGGATTTTAGAATTATAACGACTGCTTTTTAGCTACGAATTTACGGATTTTACGAATTTAACGAATTATAACGACTGCTTTTTAGCTACGGATTTTACGAATTATAACGACTACTTTTTTAGCTACGGATTTTACGGATTATAACGACTGCTTTTTAGCTACGAATTTACGGATTTTACGAATTTAACGAATTATAACGACTGCTTTTTAGCTACGGATTTTACGAATTATAACGACTACTTTTTTAGCTACGAATTTACGAATTTTACGGATTTAACGGAGTAGAACGACTGCTTTTTAGATACGAATTTACGAATTAACACGGATTTAAAATTCGTTAAATCCGAAATCCGTAGATAAAAGTAGTCGCCATAATTCGTTAAATCCGTTAAATCCGTAAATCCGTAGCTAAAAAGCAGTCGCCATAATTCGTTAAATTCGTTAAATCCGTAGATAAAAGTAGTCGCCATAATTCGTTAAATCCGTTAAATCCGTAAATCCGTAGCTAAAAAGCAGTCGCCATAATTCGTTAAATCCGTAAATCTGTGGAAAAAAATTAAAATTTAAAATTATATGATACCGACGGAATTGCTTTGAACAGAGACGTTTGTACCGCTTGCGTTTTGCTTGGGTCGTCTTTATTTGTTTCAAAATCAATTGAATAAGGATTTTGACGAGCATAAGCGTTGTAAACGCTGATAGCCAATTCTGATTCCCACCGTTTGCGTTTTTTCAACTGCAAAGTTGCCGACAAATCAAGGCGGTGCGTCGGTGGAAAACGGTAGCCGTTGCGCTCGGTGTAGTAATAGTACACTTGGTTGTTGACGCTGTACTTGCCACTTGGAAAAGTGGCAGCATTGCCTGTTTGATAAATCCAAGTACCCGAAATCGTCCATTTTCGATTGAGTTGATAAATGCCCACAATTGCCAAATCGTGGGTGCGGTCTTGCCGAACATTGTACCAATTACCGTTGTTAATGCCTTCGATTTGACGCTCTGACTTGGCAAGTGTATAAGCAATCCACCCCGTAAACGCACCCGTTTTTTTCTTCAATAAAAGTTCCAATCCATACGCCCTGCCGATGCCAAAAAGCAATTCTTTTTCGACAACATCATTGGCACGAAGTCGCGCACCGTCACGGTAATCCACTTGATTTTGCATGGTTTTGTAATACGTTTCTACGCTAAACTCGTATTTATTGTCTGCTAAATTCTGAAAATAACCTACCGAAACTTGGTCAGCAATCTCTGGTTTGACGAGGTTACTCGATGAAATCCATCTATCTGTTGGGCTTGAAGTCGTCGAATTTGTTAGTAAGTGCATGTTTTGGGTGTTTCTTGCGTAAGCAGCCTTCAAAGATACTGAGGGGGTCAAAGTGTAAGCCAAAGAGAGGCGCGGTTCGATATTCACGTAAGTTTTTACAATCTCTCCTTTAGCGTATGTGAAGGTATCCAAAATTTTGCCTGTGGCGTCAATATCGTAGTAATTGCTACCACCTAAAGCGTTGAAAAGAGCTAATCGCGCACCATAATTAAGTTCCAACCGCTCGCCAATTTTTTGATTGTTGTTGGCATAAACCGCGCTTTCTAAGGAATAGCGTTTTTGTAAATCCTTGATAGTCAAACCCGTACCATCAGTGCTTGTATTACTCACATTGCCAGGGGTAAGCGTGTGGTGAATCACATTTAAGCCAAAACGCCACGAATTTTGTGGATTTGGAAAAAATTGAAACTCTTGTTTCAAATTCCAATCTTGAATTTCTGAATTGATTTTGAAATTTGTCCCGCCTTGCGTGATTTTTATTTCGTAGTCATAATTGCTATAAATCAAAGATGTATTGGAAAAAGTTTTATCATTCCAAACGTGATTCCAACGTGCCGTCCCCGTTGCATTGCCCCAGCCAATACCAAAAGCATCGCCAAAACCGAGTTTATCACGTCCAAAATAACCCGATAAAAACAAGCGGTCTTTAGAAGATAATTTGTAATTGACTTTTGCATTAAGGTCATAGAAATACAATTTATTATTGCTGATACTTGAATCTTTTGACAATTTTAAAAACAAATCGGCATAGGTGCGGCGACCCGTGACGAGAAAAGAGGATTTATTTTTCTGAATCGGACCTTCCACATTGAGTTTTGACGAAATCAGACCAATACCGCCTGATACGCCCAATTCTTGATTGTTTCCTTCGTTCATTTTAATATCTAAAACCGACGATAAACGCCCGCCATACTGAGGGGGGGCATTGCCCTTCACAAGCGTTGCGTCTTTAATGGCATCGGAATTAAATGTCGAGAAAAAGCCCAATAAATGATTGGCATTGTAAACAGGTGCTTCATCTAAAAGAATTAGGTTTTGGTCAGCCGCCCCGCCGCGCACGAAAAAACCGCTTTGTCCTTCACCTGCCGATTTCACGCCAGGAAGGAGTTGAATCGTTTTTAAAATGTCTTTTTCACCGAATAAAACAGGAATTTTTGAAATCTCTTTGACATCAATTTTTTCAACGCCCATTTGTGCGGTTCTAACATTTTCATCCTGCTTCTTTGCTGAAATAGTCACTGTTTCCAATTGTTTTTCAATATCACCAATAGGTACATTCAATTGTTGGTTTCTGTCCAGAACGATGTCTTTTTCTACTTTGTCGTAGCCCACATAATCGTAAATGAGCGTATAATTGCCTTTTTCTAAAGTCAACGAATAGAATCCATATTCATTTGTGACTGTTCCTACTGAGGGGGTCGTTTTGAGGCGGATACTTGCGCCGATGAGTTCTTCACCCGTTTTCGCGTCTTTTACTGTTCCACTCAGGGAAAATTTTTGCGCCCAAATAGATGTTGCTAAGAAACAAAACGCAAGCGTTGTTAAAATTACTTTTTTCATGTTAGTTGATTATTTTTCTTGTAACTGTTTACTACGCGCTCGCTTTGCTCGCGCAGAAAGGGTAATGTGATTTATTTTTCGGCGTCGCCGAAAAACGAACTACCTCTTCTCGTGTAGTTGGGCGAGCAAAATGAACGTGACTAAATAGTTGCTTTTCCTTTATTATTTTAAATCCAGAACAAAGAACGTTCTATTACGGTATAATGTTGGGACATTGCTACCAAACCCGTTTTTGACTCTACATAAAGGGCTTTTTTGAAGACAAACAGAATATAAGTAGCTGTTCATAAATAATCGCTACTTTTTAGTACACACCTTTGCGCTCGCTTCGCTCGCGCAAAGAGAAGATAGGTGGTTCATTTTTCGGGCAAAGCCCGAAAAATGAACCACATTCCCCCTTCTCGCGCGAGCGAAGCGAGCGCGAGAAACATCGTAAAAAGTAGCGATTATTCATGACGAACTACTTATCTGTCCGAAAACCGTGCGTTGCCTTAAAATGATGTACGAAATTTGTACGAAAACGGAGGCATGATTCATTGTGTAACGCAACAGCAACTTAAATAAATTAAAAAAACTCTTGGAGGGTTTAAAATCCTCCAAGAGTTGTATCGCTAAAATCGTTAAATATCCAACAAATTAGTTCTGAATCAACTGCGTAGCTTGTGCATTAGTTGGGTCAATAGCTAAGGCTTTTTGCGCGTAGTCTTTTACCTTTTCCAAATCGTTTTGGCTACCGTAGTAATAAGCCAAATACACATAAGCGCGGACAACATACCCTTTGCTTCGGTCATCTGGTTTAGTTTCGTGCAATTGAACGAGTTTTTCATACGTATCTTTTGCATTGAAAGTAGCTGGTTCTTGCGTATCAGACTGTCTTTGGCACAAAGCCTTGTAGTTATAGCCGTCCGAACCACCCGGCACTGCCTCAATGTATTTGTCAGCGTATTTGATACCCGAAGCGTAATCTTTAGTAGCATAACCGTAGTACATCGCGTAGAAATACTCACCACCTGTCACTTTGCAACCCTTCGCTGCCTTAGAATCCAACAAAGTGAAGGCTTCTTTGTATTTTTTCTGCTCGTAGTAAGCCTGAACCAACTCACCATAAATACCACAAGCTGATGACGAATCATTCTCAATAACTTTTTGGTACATCGCCAATGCAGACTCCATATCACCTAACTTTTGCGATGATTTAGCCGAATATTGGTAATCATAATACACCAAACGGTCAGCAGGAACAGCCAACATAAGAGCTTTTGACGCATCGTTTGACTGTTGCAACAAAGCCTTCCACGCATCGCCGTAAGGACCCGATTTTTTACCTGCTTTGATAGAGTCTGTCTCAATTTTCATTGCTTTTTCAAACGCAGACCAAGCAATCCAACGGTTTGCTACTTTATAATCAGGTGCATCGGTCAACAATTTTTTAGCTTCTGTGATTGAACGGTCGTAATCTCTTGCTTGATAAGCCAAAAATTTACAGAAACGCAAACGCGCATCAAAGTCTTTACCCGCTAACGGAATATACTTTTCAAGTACACCTGTTACTTTATCATACTGACCAGAACTCATCAACACTTCTACCTTATCTTTGTAAAGTGGAGCGAAATTTTGGTCAATTTTCAAACCTTTTTCGATTTCTTCGCTCGCCAAGTCAAATTTACTTGCACGCATCCAGATACGCGCTTTCTTTTGATACACTTCCGCGTTCCCCTTGTCTTTGTCGGCAGCACATTCGTAAGCACTCATAGAAGCACCTGCGTCACCTTTTTTCATTTGAGCATCGCCCAAACGCAAACAGTACAAACCATTTTTAGGGTCAATTTCCCGTGCGCGGGTGTAATTTGACACGGCTTGCTCAAAGTTTTTTTGCGTACAATTGTAATACGCATCACCGACCAACATATAAATATCGGGGTGTCCTTCCTTAAACTTTTTCTGCTTTGATGAGCGAATCGCTTGGTCAAAAGTCTTTACTGCTTCTTTACCATTTTTTGCATCGAGCAACAATTTACCCATACCCACAAGGCAGAACGCACTGCCTTTATCGAGTGCTAAACCTTTATCGTACTCCGCACGTGATTTTGACAAGGCTTCTTGCGGATTTTCCTCAATAAGGTCTTTGTAGTATGTTTCACCAAGCCAATAATAGGCTTCTGCTTGGCGAGCAGCCTCTTTCTCTGCGGAGATGAAACCAGTCAACGATTTACGTGCTTCGCCGTAGTTTTCATTGACAATTAATTTTTTAGCTGCGTCAAGCAGTGTTTGTGCTTGTAGTGTGCAAGCGAATAGAAGCAGTGCTGCAAGGATTTTAATTCTTTTCATCGTCCGACTAATCATGTGTGGGTAGTGATAAAAAATGGATTTCTAATTAATAAAAAAAATGAATTATAAATGATGAACGCTACTCTAAAAACTTTCAAATTCATTAATTTTAAAGTTTCAACGTCCAATCGTTTGTTGTTTAGTATAACGTACATTCACAAATTAAAATCTGTTTTAATTGTAAGTTTCGCGTTAAAATGGTTGTTACTAACTAATAAATCCGTTTTAAATTATATTCTGCAATAAAGACGCAAACGGTACAAAAGGGTACATTGTTTTTTAGTTAATAAAACTTTAAAGGTAAATTAATATTACTGTACAAATTACTTTTTACGCCCTCTTTCTCGCTTCGCTCGAAAATCGGGCGCATGAAATTTATTGGGGCGAGCGTGTTTTAAATTTAAAAAATCTTCGATTTTTTAAATTTAAAACACGCTCGCCCTTTAGAATTACCTTTAGGGCGATTTTTGAGTTCCCCTTTTGAGGGATTAAAGGGGCTACGAAAAAGAGCCAGTTTCTTATCTAAAAAGCAATTTGCACAGTAATATTAAATAAATGTAATTACTTAGCCCGAACTCGCTTCGCTCGCAAAAAAGGGGAATGTGGTTGATTTTTCGGGCAAAGCCCGAAAAATGAACCACATCTCCTCAGTCGCGCGAGGGAAGCGAGCGCGTGATTAAGTTTTTAGACAATCTTTTGAAATTAATTCCCCACTTTTCCAAGCGGTTTTGTTTTTATTTCAATCACGCGTTCGTCTTGATTTGCGGGATACAAACCTGCTTTTAGCATAATTAATTGACCGATTTCACCGTGAACAAACGAAACAAAACCAGCCGCTAATCCCGAACGACGCTCTCTTTGTATCATAAAGACCTCCCTACTGAGGGGGTATTTGCCTTCGGCTAAATTCAAGGCATAAGGCGTATAATACGTTGTTTCACTTTTTGCTGATATACTCACTAAGCGCGTTTTCTTCAAATATTGTCGTGTTGTTGGGTCATCTGAATCTGAAATCCAAGACCAACCTATTACACCTATTGCGTTTTCGTGCGTTGCCACATAGTCCACCACATCTAAATTTGATTTAGCCGCAAAAGCGTTTTTAGGCATCGTGGTTGTCCCTGTTTTTGACAACAAATAAGTAACCGTTCCCGAATTGGCGTTGTCAAAAACGAGCGTAATATCGCCCGAAGCACCGCCCCCAATTTGCGACCATTTTGTATTTACCCCCCTCAGTATCCCCGCAATTTCATCGAATGTCATCGTCGTATCACGGTTTTTAGGATTCACCAGAATTGCCACGGCATCAGTCGCAATTTTAATATGAGGTGGCGTGAAAGTAATGGATTGGAACGCCGCTTTTTCTTGTTCGCTCAATTGCCGACCAATCATTATGACTTGGCTGCTGTCTTTGTACAAATCCTGCACGCACTCATTTTCTGAACGGTTGCGCAAAGTCAAAGTTGCACGCGGATACTGATGTTGAAACATTTGTGCTTCTGCTTCCGCAATCGGGCGTACCGTTTCATCTACTGAAATCGTCGTTTTACCCATTGTGGGCGTGTCTAAAACCTCACCCGTTTTTGGGTCTTTGGTTTGACAAGCCATTAAACAAACAGCAAAAATACTTATTATAAAAAATAATCCTTTCATTTTTATGTAATTTAAAGAATACCACTGTACACTTTTTTTTATTGCTCGCTTCGCTTGCAAAAGAGGAGAAAGTGGTTCATTTTTGCAAGCGAAGCGAGCAATAGTATATTGTTAAAGTTCTCTGTCAGGCGTATCCCAATTTTTAGCAGCTCGGTACATCCGAAAACAACCGTAAACGAGACAAGCTACGCCAAAAACGTAGCCATAATTTTGATTGCCCAATAAGTAAAGCCCCGCTTTCGTGGAGAGGAAAATAGCCGCAATAGCCAAGTAACCTATACCGAGAAACATGCGAAAATAATACGGGATTGAGCTTTTTCTTGTCTTCTTATTCTTGTCCATCAAAACATTTTTTTGCAAAAGTAGAAAATGTCGTTAAAAAAAATAGTGTTATGAGAAATTGGGCGAAATTTTATTAAACAGTTTACATATTTTGTGCAATTAATAGAACGTAAAAATACACAGTGATTTCTTGAAAAAAAGGCGTTTTTACCGTTTTTTTATGTAAAAACACATAAAAAAAGGCTATTATACTGAGGGGGTAGTTTTTGAAATTTGGCAAAAAAAAATTATAAAAACTTAGATACGAGAAGAAATCTATTGGAGTGAGCGTGTTTAAATCAGAAAAATCGAAGATTTTTTCTGATTTAAAACACGCTCACCCCCAAAAATCACTCTCTGGCGATTTTCGAGCGAAGCGAGAGACAATCAAAGTGTTGCTGACGAGCAAAGCAAAAAGGGACAAGCCCGCAATTGTTCCGCGTTTGATATTCTTACCGTAGGCTTGCCGCAAGGCATACGCGCCGTAGGCTTTGTTGCACGACTCAAAGATGACATCGTCCAACTGAGCATTCACATACTTGTTAGTCATGATTTCTGAATTTTAAATTTTGAAGAAAATCAGATTTTAGCGAGGCAACGTTGCTCATTTTAGTAGATGAGGGATGGGCATAACCTAAAAGCGTTTTTTGCATCTCGCGCTCGCTTCGCTCGCGCGAGGGAGGGAATGTGGTTCGTTTTTCGGCGAAGCCGAAAAACGAACCACATTCCCCTCCCTTTTGCGCGAGCGAAGCGAGCGCAAAACATCTGTTTTTAAGCAAAAAACGATGTTTTTAGGTTATGCCCACTCCTCATTTTAGTAGATGATACTGAGGGGTATTTTGGTGTGTAGGTGGACAAAATTATTGTATATCTAATGGATTTAGTCCTTCTTAATCCCAAAAGGGGAACTCCCAAATAGCCCTTAGTAGTCCTTAATATGAAGAACAAGATGAGGGTGTTTTTTGCTTAAAAATCGAAGATTTTAAGCAAAAACACCCTCCACTCATAGATTTTTCTCTCATTATTTTTCGCTTCGTGACAAATAATGAGAATTAATTTCTCCAATTATTTACATTTGCGCAAAGTTTGTAATTACTTATTTGAAACCATACATAAAATCTAAACTGCTGGTTTTCGCGCTCGCTTCGCTCGCGCGAAGGGGGAACGTGGTTCATTTTTCGGGCAAAGCCCGAAAAATGAACCACCTCTCCTCCTTTTGCGCGAGCGAAGCGAGCGCAAAAATGTCTTTTAATGCGTATTTTGAATTTATGTATGGTTTCAAAATTACTTAATTGAGGGATGGGCATAACCTAAAAGCGTTTTTTGCATCTCGCGCTCGCTTCGCTCGCGCGAGGGAAGCGCGCGCAAAACATCTGTTTTTAATCAAAAAACGATGTTTTTAGGTTATACCCATTCCTCAATTACTTAGCTATGTGCCTATTGCTCGCGCAACGACAAGAGAAGATGTGGTTCATTTTTCGGCTTCGCCGAAAAATGAACCACATTCCCCTCTCTGCGCGAGCGAAACGAGCGCGTGGCTAAGTAATTACCAAAGTTTAAGAGAAATGAAACGGTTTGAACACTGGAAATACGAAGAAGTTGAATTGACTTTTGGGGCAGAACGCGTCAGAAGTCTGCCCACTTTAACTGAGTGGCTTTAAGCCGACGAGAGCCTTAAAACGCGGCTTGACCGCGTAAAAATTCTAAGCTTATTGCACTTTGAAATCTGAAATCTTCCTTACCACTATTTGCAGCAATGAAAAAAATATTAATTCTAAATGGACCCAACCTCAATTTGTTGGGCAAACGTGAGCCACATATCTACGGTAGCCAAACCTTTGAAGATTATTTTAAAATATTGGTGGCGGCTTTTCGTGTCGTGGAATTGCAGTATTTTCAAAGCAATCACGAAGGGGCATTGATTGATAAAATCCATGAAGTAGGCTTTGATGCCGATTATCTGGGCATTGTCTTCAATGCAGGTGGTTTTACACATACATCAGTGGCAATTGGCGACGCGGTAAGCGGCATAAAAACACCCGTTGTTGAGGTGCATATTTCAAATGTACACAAACGCGAATCATTTAGACATCATTCTTATTTATCGGCAAATGCGGCGGGGATTATTGTCGGAATGGGGATTGTAGGATATAAATATGGGATAGAATTTCTATTGCAAAATTGAACACCCCTCAGTATATTCTGCTTTTTTTTAGTAAATTTGTCTAATTTTGCCCCGCTTCAAGTAGTAAAAATTACTTGGCAGTGGCGCGACCTCAAGGTCGCGTTACATGTAGTTTAACACATTAAAATTATCGAATAATGAAAAAACTCATTTTTCCTTTAGTTCTTATTATAGGACTTTTCGCAAGCTGTGGACAATCAAAAACATCGTCTGTTTCGGGCAATATAAAAAATGCAGCCAATTTGGAAGGCGCATTTGAAGAAGTTGTGAGCCTCATGCAACCGCCTTTACCAATTGCAAAAGTGCCGATTGATGGCTCTGGCAATTTTAAAATAGACTTGCCTGATGGCGCAAAAGCAGGCATTTACCGCTTGCGAATTGGTCAAAAGCAAATGAATTTGGTATTTAGTGGCAAGGAAAAGAATATTAAATTAGATGCTGATTTAACTACGCTCACGCGTACAAATTATACAGTAAGTGGCTCACCAGATACGGAATTGTACCTCAATACATTCAATGATTTGGCTTCGGGTAAAGGCAACGTCGAAACAGTAAAAAAAGCGATTGAAACCGCATCAAACCCTTTGATGAGTATGCTCATTATCCTTCAAATTCAAGATTTTGCTGACCCTAAATTTTTGAATTTGCACAAAGGCGTATTGAGCAGTTTGGAGAAAAACTACCCAAATTCCGTTCATGCACGCGATTATGCCACTATCTTAAAGCAATTACAAAATCAATCGGCACTCACAGAAGCAGGAGCAACGGCTATTGCTGTTGGACAACCCGCGCCCGATATTGCGCTCCCAAGCCCAAATGGTAAAATATTGAAATTGAGCGATTTAAAAGGTAAAATTGTTTTACTCGATTTTTGGGCATCATGGTGTGGTCCTTGCCGCCGAGCGAACCCCTCAGTAGTTGACGCTTACAATAAATTCAACAAAAAAGGGTTTGAAGTGTATAGCGTTTCGTTGGATAAAGACCGCGATAAATGGGTAGATGCCATTGCACAAGACCATTTAGGTTGGGATTATCACGTCTCTGACCTAAAGTTTTGGAACAGCCAAGCCGCACAATTGTATAAAGTTCAAGCCATTCCACAACAATTTTTGATTGGACGCGATGGAAAAATTATTGCTTCCGCACAAGCAGGTGGCTCGTTAGAAGCACAGTTAGAAAAACTATTTTAAATAGTTATGAGTTATAACTTTTGAAACCATACATAAAATCTAAACTGCTGGTTCTCGCGCTCGCTTCGCTCGCGCGAGAGGGGAATGTGGTTCATTTTTCGGGCTTTGCCCGAAAAATGAACCACATTCCCTACTTTTGCGCGAGCGAAGCGAGCGCAAAAGTGCCTTTTAATGCGCATTTTGAATTTATGTATGGTTTCAAATTATAACTTACTAAATGAGGAGTGGGCATAACCTAAAAACATCGTTTTTTGATTAAAAACAGATGTTTTGCGCGCGCTTCGCTCGCGCAAAGGGAGGAATGTGGTTCGTTTTTCGGCTTCGCCGAAAAACGAACCACATTCCCCTCCCTCGCGCGAGCGAAGCGAGCACGAGATGCAAAAAACGCTTTTAGGTTATGCCCATCCCTCAGTTTAATAACTCATAACTCATAACTCATAGATATGGAACACAATTTTCGGGAAAATGACCGCGATAACCGCGATGAAAACATGATTCTTCAGACCGAAGATGAAATGTACGAACACCACCGATTTATAGCGGATAAGGGGCAGACTATTGTGCGCATAGACAAATTTTTGACCGATAGATTGGCAAAGATCAGTCGGTCGCGGGTGCAAAGAGCAATTGAAGCGGGGGCTGTTTTGGTGGACGATAAACCCGTAAAACCTAACTTTAAGATAAAACCACTCCAACGCATCTCGATTGTTTTTCCAGAAGCGCCCTCACATGGCGGCGTCGAACCAGATTTCGTTCCACTTGATATTGTGTATGAAGACGATGATTTGATGGTGATTAATAAACAAGCAGGTTTGGTTTGTCACCCTGGCGTAGGCAATCAACGAGGTACTTTAGTCAATGGTTTAGCGTATTATTTAGCCGATAAAGTCCCCGAATTTCAAGAAGTGGGCGAAGAATTGCGTCCTGGATTGGTGCATCGGATTGATAAAGACACGACTGGTTTGTTGGTTATTGCGAAAAATGCCTTCGCTATGACCCATTTAGCCAAACAGTTTTTTTACCATACTATCGAACGCCGTTATTGGGCGTTGGTGTGGGGACAGCCTGATATTTTGGAAGGTACAATCAATATCAATATCGGGCGTAGCATCGGCGACCCGACAGTAATCGTTCCTTTTTTGGAAAATGAAGCAGGTAAATACGCCGTGACACATTACAAAACTATTGAACCCATGTACTACGTCAGTTTGGTAGAATGTAAGTTGGAAACGGGACGGACACACCAAATTCGCGTACACATGAAACACTTGGGACACCCGCTATTTATGGACGAAAAATACGGCGGCAATCGAATTTTAAAAGGGACGATTTTCTCAAAATACAAGCAATTTGCCTTGAAAGCGATGGAAACGCTGCCACGTCAAGCCTTACACGCGCGTTCATTGGCATTTGAACACCCCACAACGGGCAAATGGATGTCGTTTGAAAGCGATTTACCTGCAGATTTTAAAGCAACATTGGACATGTGGCGCAGTTATCTGATTGATAGAAAAGCACTTATGTAGTTACGAAATTAATTCAAAAAATGAAACCATTTATAATAGGCATAACAGGCGGCTCGGGGAGTGGCAAAACCACGTTTATTGACCATATTCGTCAACGATTTACGGAAGAACAGTTGTGTATTATCTCACAAGACGATTACTACCGTCCGCGAGATGAGCAGGAAAAAGATGAGCAAGGCATTATCAATTTTGATTTGCCCACTTCTATTGATAAAAAAGCGTTTCACGAAGACGTGTCTAAACTGTTGCGTGGCGAACAAGTGGAACGGGCAGAATATGTGTTTAACAACAAAGACGCGACCCCCTCAGTAAAAATCTTCAAACCCGCACCGATTATCATCGTGGAAGGTTTGTTTGTGTTTCATTACAAAAAAATGATGCGACTTTTGGATTTAAAAGTCTTTTTTTACGCGGCAGACCACCTCAAAGTTATCCGTAGAATCATGCGCGACCAAGTAGAACGCGGTTATCCGATTGACGATGTGCTGTATCGGTACGAACACCACGTCATGCCGAGTTACAAAAAATACATTGAGCCGTACATGCAAGACGCTGATGTAATCATCAATAATAACCAAGATTTTTCAAAAGGTTTGGAAGTGCTTTGTGGTTTTTTGCAAGAAAAATTGTAAGTACTTAGTCTCTATTGTCTAAACTGCGATTTTTGTGATTTATTTGATTTCTGTGACCAAATCAGTTTAAAGTTCCCCGAACGTGACCGCCACTAAAATTGTCAAAAAACCCTAAGTTTTTACGATATTTCAAAAAATAGACATCTGGCTCGGTTCAACGCCTAAAATACTCTCGGACACTGAGGGGGTCTCTTTGGGAGGAATATTGGGTAAAAGACGTTTGATGATGCGCAATTTATGGCTGTAAATGCTTCTTTCTTCGTTGAAAATGCCTTGATGGTCAAGTCTATCAATCCGCACTTGACCAGCCGCGTGGATAATTTGAGTGCCTTCTAAGATGATACCGACGTGTACTATTTTGCCTTTATCGTTCTCAAAAAATGCCAAATCACCCGCTTGAGTTTGGTCAACAAAGTCTATGAGTCGCCCTTGTTCTGCTTGTTGTGACGCATCGCGCAGCAATCTCACACCCGCCATACGAAAAACCGTTTGCGTAAAACCAGAACAATCAATGCCAAAAGGTGATTTTCCGCCCCAGAGATAAGGCGCGTAAAGGTAGCGACGTGCCAATTTTACGACCAATTCAGATGTTGAAGCTATCGCTTTGTTTTGAATGGCTTGTCCACTGAAAGCGTAATGTTTATTGCCCAATTGTACGTTCATACCATCGTACATTGGTAAGACCGCGCCCATTGTGATAGGTAAAAAATGGGTATTATTTGTCAAAATAGCCGTCAAATCAAGGCAAAAGGCGTGATTTTGGCGGTACATATCGGCATCCATTTCACCGATTCGGCGGAGTTGGCGGATGTCCATCCAGCCTTCATAACCATCGTAGTCACAACGAATTTTGCACCAGTTTTTCTTTGCTTTACCTGCCTCCAATATCTCTACGAGTTCGCCAAATAGCAATTGCGTCACAATCTCCTCAGCATCGGAAGGATTGGCACGAACGGGAACAACACTTAATTGGCAAACGGCAAACATAATTTATTTTTTAATTTTTGAAACCATACATAAATTCAAAATAAGCATTAAAAGGCACTTTTGCGCTCGCTTCGCTCGCGCAAAAGGAAGAGAGGTGGTTCATTTTTCGGGCAAAGCCCGAAAAATGAACCACATTCCCCCTCTCCCGCGAGCGAAGCGAGCGCGAGAACCAGCAGTTTAGATTTTATGTATGGTTTCAAATTTTAATTTCAAAGATTTCAAATTTCAAGAATTTCAAATTTCAAAGATTTCAAATTTCAAGAATTTCAAAGATTTCAAATTTCAAAGATTTCAGCTTGAAATTCTTGAAATTTGAAATTTTTTAAATTTGAGGTGCTTGAAATCCCTAAAATACTTGAAATTAATTAATGCCCAAAAGTAATAACTCCTTGCTGAAAATCGTTAAAAACGAGTCTTGAAAACTAATTGAAGGAAGATAAATATTTTCAAGTCTTAAAAAGTTGCCAAATTTGCGGCTAACGGCTTAGTTTTGCACAAATTTCTTACCGATATAATTTATGAAAAAAATACAACTTGCAGTCTTAGTGACTGTTTTTAGCACTGTTTTTAGCGTGACAATCGCTCTTACACAAGACCGCCACTTCTCGCAATTTTATAGTTCACCACTCACTTTAAATCCTGCTTTGACGGGTGCGTTTGATGGCAAATACCGCGTAGGTAGCAATTACCGCGACCAATGGCGCGGGCTACTTGAACAACCGTATCAGACATTTTCGTTTGGCTCAGATTTACGGCTTAATGCCCCTTTTGTAGATTCAAAAAGTAACGATAAAATCGGTATTGGCTTGTTGTTTTTCCGCGATATTGTCAATACTTTAGACTTTTCGACGACGCAAATCGCTCTTTCTGGTGCTTATCACAAATCACTTTCCGCACTTGACAATTCACAATATTTATCATTGGGATTTCAAATGGGGTTGACACAGCGCAACGTCAATTACGATGCCCTCACTTTTCAAGACCAATGGAATGGCATTACGGGCTATACCCTACCCCGTTTGGAACGCTTGCCCGAAAACAATTTCGGCTTTATGGACTTGTCCGTAGGGGCAAATTACTCGGTGGTTTTTGCACCCAAAACCTCTCTTTTTATAGGTGGTGCTTATCATCATTTCAATAAACCGAATGTGGCTTTTTTCAAGGGTGAGTCCATTCCCAAACAAGCCTTAGCACCGCGTGTGTCTGCACAAATTGCGGGTCAGTTTCCGATAAATCCACTTCATACAATTATTATGTCCCCGCGTATCCTTTTTGCTTCACAAGGTCCACACCTTGAAGTTAACGCAGGGGCAAATTTTAGAGCCGTCGTTGACAAAACTTACGGCACCGCCTTACACCTCGGCGGGTGGGTACGCCCCGTGAAAAGTGACGACGGTGTTAATTTCGATGCCATTGTTCTCACCGTAGGTTTGGAACTCAACAATATTTTATTCGGTTTTAGTTATGACCTCAATTTACCCAATCTTCAAAAGTACCGGCGGTCAGCCAATACGTTTGAATTTTCTTTGATTTATTTGGGCGAATTTGAGAATGATGAGTTGCTTTGCCCGAGTTTTTAATTAACGCTTGATTTGAGTACACTAACAAAACCATGACAATTTCCATCATTGGAACGGGAAATATTGCTTTTCATCTTGGTAAAAGGCTTAAAGCAAAAGGCATACAGATTAAGGAAATCATTGGACGCGACCCAGAAAAAGCAAGCGGACTGGCAAATCTTTTAGATGCTGCTTGGACAACAGACTTTACAAAGGTAAAAAAAACAAGCGACCTTTACCTCATCGCCGTCAATGACAGTGCCATTGAAAACGTCGCTTTTCGCTTATCGGGGCAACTCCGCGATAATTTCGTTGTACACACATCAGGCACAACGCCTTCTACGGTATTAAAACCTTATTTCAAAAACTTCGGCACACTCTGGCCTCTGCAAACCTTCAGCCTAACGAGTCAACCCGACTTTGAACAAATACCTATTTTCATTAATTCGACCCAACAAACACATTTTAACGACGCACCAACACCCCCTCAGTATCCAAGCGATTTTTTGCGTTTTATTGCGGAGAAGATTAGCCCACGCGTGTATGAATTATCCGATGCTGACAAAATGACGCTGCACCTTGCGGCAGTTTTTGTCAATAATTTTACAAATCATTTGTTTAAAATTGGGGCGGATATTGTGCAACAACAACAATTGCCCTTTGATGTTTTACTTCCTTTGATTGAAGAAACAGTCAATAAAATTCGTCATAATGACCCTGATATTGTGCAAACAGGTCCCGCCCGTCGAGGTGATGACACTACAATCGCTCGACATCTTGATTTTTTAGAAAAACATACCCCTCAGTATGATTTGATTTATACGGTGATGAGTATCGGCATTAATAAGAATTTGGGGTTGAATAAGTAGAATCAAAAAATATCGTACCCATACCTCAAAATCATTAGAAAAATGACACCTAAAAAAAACAAGCGAATAAACCGATTACCGCGTAACATAGCCAAACGAGCGCCCAAATAACTACCCGACAAATTGCAGATACCCATAGGTAAAGCTATTTCCCATAAAACATTGTGGGTTGAAATAAAATACACAACAGCCCCGATATTTGTTGCTAAGTTAACCACTTTTGCGTGGGCTGATGCCAAAAGAAAATCAAAACCGATAGCTGAAATAAAAAATAGAATCAAAAAACTGCCTGTCCCTGGTCCTAAAAATCCGTCGTATAGACCAACTAAGAATCCGAAAAAAACGCTATAAGTCATCAATATAGATTCAGTTTTGTCCACCTTTTGCGTTTGTCCAAAATCGCGTTTTCCGAGCATATACAGAAATACCAAAATCAACATAAAGAAAATAGCAGGCTTCACAACAGAGGGTTGCAGATACTGAATCAACCGCGCACCAATAAATGCACCAAGCATTGCCACCACAGTAGTAACGCCCAAAATACGTCTGTTAAACGTCACTTTTTTTGCAAATTGAATAGAAGACATGGTAGAACCCATGATAGAAGATATTTTTGCCGTACCCATTATCATAGAAACGGCAACTTGTGGCAGAGTAATCAACAAGGCTGGTGTTTGAATCAATCCCCCTCCCCCAACGATGGAATCAATAAAACCCGCTAAAAAAGCGAAACTACAAAGGATAATTAAGTCATTCATGGTGCAAATTTAAGATTATTTAATTTAGACACCTTAGTAATTTTAATCTAAGTTTTGTCGTAAGTAGGTAATCATAAATAATCGCTAATTTTCAGCGTATCTCTTTGCGCTCGCTTCGCTCGCGCAAAGGGAGGAGATAGTGGTTCGTTTTCGGGCTTTGCCCGAAAAACGAACCACATCTCCTCCGACGTGCGAGCGAAGCGAGCAATAGGCTAAGTAATTGAGAGATGGGCATAAACTAAAAGCGTTTTTTGCATCTCGCGCTCGCTTCGCTCGCGCGAGGGAGGGAATGTGGTTCGTTTTTCGGCTTCGCCGAAAAACGAACCACGTCTCCTCCCTTTTGCGCGAGCGAAGCGAGCGCAAAACATCTGTTTTTAATCAAAAAACGATGTTTTTAGGTTATGCCCACTCCTCGGCTAAGTAATTACGATTAATTTAAATCAGAAGATAAGTCATTTTCTTGTGATTTAGATTTCAGATTTGAAACCATACATAAATTCAAAATACGCATTAAAAGGCACTTTTGCGCTCGCTTCGCTCGCGCAAAAGGAGGAGAGTGGTTCATTTTTCGGGCAAAGCCCGAAAAATGAACCACATTCCCCCCTCGCGCGAGCGAAGCGAGCGCGAGAACCAGCAGTATAGATTTTATGTATGGTTTCAAAATTTCAGATATAAAAAAAACTTCTTTTCTTTGTTTGTTATTATTTTTTTCATTCTTTTGTGATAATAAAAACTTTGAAACCATACATAAATTCAAAATACGCATTAAATGGCATTTTTGCGCTCGCTTCGCTCGCGCAAAAGGAGGAAGGTGGTTCATTTTTCGGGCTTTGCCCGAAAAATGAACCACATTCCCCCCCTCGCGCGAGCGAAGCGAGCGCGAGAACCAGCAGTTTAGATTTTATGTATGGTTTCAAAATAAAAACTAATTCTTTCGACGATTAAATTTCTTTAAACAACTAAATCTAGATATATGAGCAACAGTTTATGGCGCAAAAAGCCCATGTCAGCTTTTGAGTCAGACATGAAAAAAAGTCAATTAAAACGTGTATTGACAAAATGGGGGCTTACCTCACTCGGCATCGGAGCAATTATTGGTGGCGGTATTTTTACTTTGACGGGCATTGCTGCCCACGACCACGCAGGTCCTGCATTGGCACTGGCGTTTATCATTGCTGCCATTGGGTGTACGTTCGCCTCCTTGTGTTATGCCGAATTTGCCTCTATTTTACCCGTTGAAGGCTCGGCTTATGCCTATTCTTACGGTACAGTTGGTGAATTTTTTGCTTGGTTGATAGGCTGGAATCTGATATTGGAATACATGATGGGCGCAACAACTGTTGCAGTAGCTTGGTCTGGTTATTTTGAAAAATTACTGCATCTATTTGGCATTGATTTACCTATTTGGCTCACCAATGATGCGGTTACAGCCGCCGAAAAAGCAGCTAAATTGGGCATTGCAGCACCCAGTTTTTCGTTCAACTTACCTGCATTTATCATTACATGGATAGTAACAATGGTTTTGGTAAAAGGTATCCAAGAATCTGCCAAAACGAATAATATCATCGTTGTTGTCAAATTGGCAGTTGTTTTGTTCGTTATTATTGTTGGTGCTTTTTACGTAGATACAGCCAATTGGACGCCTTTTATTCCAGAAAGAATCATAGATTCAGCAGGCAAAGGGCATTTTGGGTGGAGTGGCGTTGTCACAGCAGCGACAATTGTTTTCTTTGCGTATATTGGTTTTGACGCCGTTTCGACCCAAGCAGGCGAGGCTATAAATCCACGTAAAGATGTGCCGTTTGCCATTATTGCGTCCTTAATTATCTGTACCATCTTGTATATTTTGGTCTCCCTTGTTTTAACAGGTATGGTGAAATATGACACTTTAGACCTCAAAGCACCTGTTGCTTCGGCATTTGCCGATGCGGGTCTTGGGTGGGCAGTTTTCATCATTACGATAGCCGCCGTTGCGGGTTTAACTTCGGTTATGCTGGTGATGATGTTGGGTCAAACTCGTATTTTCTTAGGTATGGCTAAAGATGGTTTATTGCCTAATTTCTTTGGTGAAATACACGAGCAATTTAAAACACCGTGGAAAAGTACGATTTTAGTGGGGGGTATTGTGTCGGTAGTTGCCGCAGTAACGCCCATTGATAAGGTATCCGAAATGTGCTCAATGGGTACACTTTTGGCTTTTGCTATGATTTCTGGTGCTGTTTTATTGCTCCGTTACCAGCAACCTGATATTGAACGCCCTTACAAAGCACCGTGGATTTTATTCGTTGCACCAATGGGTGTATTGTTCAATATCTTTTTGATGACGCAAGTACGGACAGAAACATGGCACGCTTTCCTAATTTGGAGTACTATTGGTATTGCCGTTTACTTTCTTTACAGCAGAAATAAAAGCCTTTTGAACAAAGGGTAAAATATTCCAAATCTAAGATTACAAATTTCAAAGGGCAATAAATTTGTTACAAAATTGAATGAAGTAGCTTGAGTTTCTAAAATACTGAGGGGGTAATGATACATGTTGTTATCTCCTCTTTTTTATGCTTTGAAACCATACATAAATTCAAAATACGCATTAAAAGGCATTTTTGCGCTCGCTTCGCTCGCGTAAAAGGAGGAGAGGTGGTTCATTTTTCGGGCAAAGCCCGAAAAATGAACCACATTCCCCCTTCGCGCGAGCAAAGCGAGCGCGAAAACCAGAGCAGTTTAGATTTTATGTATGATTCCAAATTTTATGCAAAAAATACTTGGGGACTACCAAGATATTCATTTTTTTTCATAAATTTGCAACGACAGTAGGTTGTTTTTGTCAAAATATAACACAATAAACCAGCTTACCAACCATTTAACTATTAACGAATGAGAAAATTTATACTATTTATATCTTTGACTATCAGCACACTTTCCATATTTGGGCAAGCTGTTGTCAATATCCAAGATACTTACAAACGCTCGAGTTTAGTGGCAGAAACTGTCTTTTTCGATGACAAAATCGGGAATAAAACATTTGACGAACTCCAAAAAGATCCCTCCATATTTCGCAAACCTGAACGAGATTTCTACGCGATTGGCAGTACACGTCCGAATAATATTTGGATAAAATACCGAATAAACCGCTTAGTTGCCGAAAACTGTTTCCTCGAATTAAGTTTTGTTATCACTGACACCGTTTTCTTGTATGCGGTGGCGAGTGACGGAAAAACGACAGTTCAACGGGGTGGCAAATTTGTGCCTTTTACTGAACGTCTTTTCAAAAATAATCATTTATTGTTTCCACTTGAAGGAAAGCAATTCGATACTGTCACCTATTTTTTAAATATAAGAACCCACCACCCTATTACTGAAAGGTTAAGTGTAGGTACACAAACTGCATTTTTTCAGCACTACCACAACGCAGATTTACTCAACGGGCTACTCTTTGGTATCCTCGCAACGGTTATTTTATTCAACCTTTTCTTTTGGGTACGTATGCGCGATAAAGTTTATTTGCTGTATGCACTTTATGAAACTTTTATGGGTTTGACACTTGCTCGACTAAGTGGATATGGGACTGAATTTCTCAACTTCGATACACCTCAGTCGCCAAATTTCGGTTTTTCAACACATTGCTTGTCAGCCGCATTTGGGGTAATTTTTACTATTTATTTTCTAAAAACAAAAATAAATGCCCCGCGTTTACATCTTGTTTTATGGGCTACTGTTGGCATCTATGGGATTGATATTTTACTTTGGTGTACTGGATTTAATGAACTCGCCGTGATACTGGTGTATCTTTTGTCATTGCCCGTTTTTTTAGTACTTCTTATGGCTGGTATCATTGCCCACCAAAAGCGATTGTATCCTGCTCGTTATTTCATTTTGGCAATCATATGTCTATCGAGTGGTTTTGTTATTTTTACCTTAGACAATATGGGCTTTATCATACACAATCCTTTGTCTTTCAATGCTATGTACATTGGCACTTTATTAGAAGCCATTATTTTAGCCTTAGGTATTGCCGACCGTTTTGGTTATATGGAAGCTGAAAAAGTAGCGGCTAAAAAGAATGCGTTAAATACCCTTCTCGAAAATGAACGCCTCACGCGCGAGCAAAATATACAACTTGAAAAACGGGTTGCAGAAAGAACCAGTGACCTCGAAATCGCCCAACAACAACTTCAAGAATATGCAAAAAAACTCCAAAGCAGTAACCGAGAACTGACAGACTTCGCCCACATCGTATCGCATGATTTGAAAGCCCCTTTACGCAATATTGGGTCATTTGCCCAATTACTTGACCGCCGTTTTACAGGTGTTCTCGATGAACGTACACGTGAATACTTGAATTTCATAAAAGACAATGCCCGACAAGCAAATCGGCTTGTGGACGATATTCTGAACTATGCAAAAATTGATAAAAATCTGGGCGACCCTACTGAAGTACCTTTAGAAAATGTGGTTAAAATTGTCGAATTAAGTCTCCAATCTATGCTGAGTGACCGCTACGCTCACATAACACATGATAATTTGCCAATAATCGAAGCACACCAATCGTTGCTTACGCAATTGTTTCAAAACCTTATCAACAATGGGCTGAAATACAATCGTTCTGCCGAGCCAACTGTCCATATCAGCAGCGAGAAAATAAACGGACAAAGAGTGTATAAAGTTAAAGACAATGGCATTGGCATACCCCCTCAGTATAAAGCACAAGTTTTTGATATGTTCAGAAGATTGCATTCACAAGCCGAATACGAAGGTACGGGTATCGGTTTAGCCTTTTGTAAACGCATAGTGGAGACTTATGGCGGCGATATTTGGTTAGAATCAATAGAAAACGTTGGCACAACTTTCTTTTTCACTTTACCCAAAGCACGGCTACTGACTAACCAAAAGGATAGCAAAAATCATCAATTTATCATCGCCCACTAAAATATCTTTTTGGTAGGTCAATCCCAATTTTTTTAGTAAACGAATGGAATTCACATTGTCTTTTAAGGTTGTTGCAAGGATTTGAGTATGCGTTTTTTCTGCAATAATAGCAGCTAAAACAGTTTTTGCGGCTTCAAAAGCGTAGCCTTTTTTAGCGTAATTGGGTAAAAAAGCAAAGCCAATATCATGATGGTCTAAATAATGACGTTTGATAAGCGTAATCACCCCGATAGGTTGCGCTGTCTCTTTCAAATAGACAATTTTGTAGTGCGCATCTGGATTAGCAAAAATTTTTTCAATGTACTGAGTCGCATCTGCGTCCGAATGAACGTTTCTATCACCAATAAATTTTATCCAATTGGGTGTGTTGACCAATTCAAAAATAAAAGAAACGTCGTCAAGGCAGAGTGGTCTTAATAAAAGGCGTGTAGTTATTAGGTTGTTTTTCATATTAAGTAAAATTTCAAATTTGAGATTCAAATTTCAAAATGACGTGAATTCTTGGTGTACCGTACTATTTTAAGATTTCATATTTTGAAACCATACATAAAATCCAAACGGATACTTCTCGCGCTCGCTTCGCTCGCGCAAAGGGAGGAAATAAGGTTCATTTTTCGGGCAAAGCCCGAAAAATGAACCTCATTTGCCCTTCTCACGCGAGCGAAGCGAGCGCGAGAAGCATCATAAAAAGTAGCGACTATTGTAATTACTTAGCCCATAGCTCGCTTCGCTCGCAAAAAAGGGGAACGTGGTTCGTTTTTCGGGCAAAGCCCGAAAAACGAACCACCTCTCCTCACTCGCGCGAGCGAAGCGAGCGCGTGACTAAGTAGTTACCGATTATTTATAATGACCTACTTATTAACCTACAAAATAAGTTTTCAAATCATTTTTAGTTACTTTTCCCATTGCGTTACGCGGCAATTCTTGGATAATATGGTAGCGTCTTGGCGTTTTGTAAGCAGGCATTTTTTCCCTTATCCACGCATTTAAAGCGGCTAAATCAATAGCATCAGGCGTCAAATGAGCGTTTACATCGGTATTCAATACCAATACAGCCGCCACTAATTCGCCCCATTCTTCATCAGCAATGCCGACGACACTGCAATCGGCTATATTGGGGTGCGTTCTCAATATTTCTTCAATTTCTAAAGCCGATATTTTGTAACCACCCGATTTGATAATATCAATGGAGTTTCTGCCCAAAATGCGGTAATAGCCGTTCTCAACTACTGCCACATCACCCGTTTTGAACCAAGCGTCGGTAGTAAAAGTTTCTTCAGTAGCTTGTGGTTTCTGCCAATATTCTTTAAAAACGGTCGTACCTTTTATCTGAATCTCACCCGCTTCACCTGCTTTTACTTTCTTTCCATTGTCATCAACAAGACGGGTTTTTACACCTTTTAAAGGCTGCCCAATGTGTCCCGCACGGCGTTCGCCCGCGTAAGGATTGCTGATGCCCATACCAATTTCTGTCATGCCGTAGCGTTCCAATAGTCGGTGTCCACTCACGTTTTCCCATTTTTCCATCACCGACACAGGCAATGCCGCCGAACCCGATACCATTAGCCTAAAACGTTGCATTGTCGCCGTCAATTCTTTTTGTTTGTCCGTTGTTAAGGTATCAAAATAGGCAATTAATTTGAAATAAATGGTCGGAACTGCCATAAAAACATTGGTTTCACCTTTTAGAAAATTGGCAAACACCCCCTCAGTATGAAAGGATAAAAACTCAACACGTCCACCCGCCCAAAGCGTACAACTAATCACATTCATAATGCCGTGAACATGGTGTAAAGGCAGAATACAAATCGTGCGGTCATGCTCAGAATACGCCCATGCGTCAATTAAAGATTTTATTTGTGCATCTAAATTGCGGTGCGTTGTGACTACACCTTTCGGCAAATTGGTCGTGCCACTTGTGTAGAGAATCATCGCCCGACGGTCGTTTGTTACATTGGGCAGATGTTTTTTGGATAGAGATAGTAAGTTTTTATCGCTTTGAGAAACCTCTAAAACAATGAATTTCAATGATTTACTTAACGCATACTGCTCCAAAACGGCTTTATACTGAGGGGTCACAACAATGATGTCTGCGCCCGTATCTTCAATCACATATTGCAAAGATGCCAACGGATAGGTGATGCACAAAGGCACAGCCACGCCACCAGCTCGCCAAATAGCCCATTGCGTTTTGACATAATCAAAACTCGATTCGACCATAAAAGCGACCCGTTTTTCGTTTAAATCCTGCGCCCCGTCCAATAAAACAGCCGCAAACGCCGCAGATGCCGCCAACAAATCTTGATACGTATAAGATTGCCCGTTTGACAGAATTGCCGTGTTGTTAAGATATTGACTGGCTTTTTTTATAAGTGAAATCATTGTGATAAAAATTATAGATGAATGAATTGAGGGACAACTTTCAAAAAATTTGCAACTTTTTGAAAGTTTTACATCATAAGCGTAATTAAGTACTTGAGGGATGGGCATAACCTAAAAACACCGTTTTTTGATTAAAAACAGATGTTTTACGCGCGCTTCGCTCGCGCAAAAGGGAAGAGACGTGGTTCGTTTTTCGGCTTCGCCGAAAAACGAACCACATTCCCCTCCCTCGCGCGAGCGAAGCGAGCGCGAGATGCAAAAAACATGTAATTTATAACTCAAAATTAAAACCTTCTGCAATAAATTGGTCGTATTTGAAGCGATTAAATTCATACAATCGAGCAGGACGATGTGCAACATTGGCTTGAGATTCATTCAAATCCACCACAAATTCCATTGCCAATATTTTTTTTCTAAAATTGCGCTTGTCCAATTTACCATCAGGCGTTGGTGGTTGCAAGATTGCTTCGTATAGATGCTGCAACTCCGTTAGTGTAAATTTAGGGGGCAACAACTCAAACCCGATTGGGCGTACCCGTACCCGACGTTTTAAGGTGCTAAAACAAGTATTTAAAATGTTATTGTGGTCAAACGCCAATTTTTGAATATCTGAGACACTGTGCCACGTTGCTTTTTGCGCAAAAGAAGCAGGCGCAATGTTATAGCTCTCAATTTTTACGAGGGAGAAATAAGCAACCGTTGCCACACGCCCAAGCGGATGCCGATTGATAGCCCCAAAGGTCTGGACTTGCTCCAAATAAACGCGTTCAAGCCCCGTCAATTCTTTCAAAACACGCTCGGCGGCGGTGTCCAGATCTTCGTCTGGATACATAAAATCCCCCGGCAATGCCCACAAACCGTTGTAGGGTTCGGTACCACGTTTGATGAGTAACACTTTGAGGTCGGCTTCATCGAAACCAAAAATCACGTTGTCAACAGTAAGGGCGGTGCGGAAAAATTCTTTAGAAAATTCAGCCATAACTTATGTAAAAAATAAAGTAATTACATTTTTTTTATTATATTTCGCGAGCAAAATTAAACGGTTAAGTTGGTTATACAAAATTTTTGGCAGGGTTTGTTGTCGTTTTCACAATAAGTCCTTTTGGTTGCGTATTACTTGGTGTCCACACATTTTCACAGGGCTTGTTCCGACCTTCGTCGGAATTAACACGGATTAGACAGGAATTTTATTAAACTTATAGCTTACTTTTGCTGCGCAATTAAGGATTGGACGTGAGTAATCTGTTTTAATTCAGACGAAGGACGGAACAAGTCCTGTGAAAATCAGTGGAGAAGCTAAGTAGTTAATTACTAAAAAACAAAAAATGCCTAAAGCAACAGCCAATAAAGTAGTTCAACTACACGATAAATATTTTAGCCCGTTTATTTCTGCCCGAAAAATTGCCAAACGGGTGGCAGAAATGGGAAAAGACATCACAGAAAATTACCGCGATAAACGCCCCATACTTTTGAGTGTGTTAAATGGGTCGTTCGTTTTTGCCGCCGACCTTGCGCGTGCAGTAGAGACAGATTGCGAAATAAGTTTTGTCAAACTTTCTTCTTATCAAGGAACTTCCACAACGGGCAATGTTCAAACAGTAATGGGGTTGGACATTGATTTGCGCGATAGACACTTGATTGTTGTGGAAGATATTGTGGATACGGGCAATACTTTGCACAAGTTTTTAGACTATTTGCAAGCAGCAGAACCAGCCTCAATCGCCATTGCCACCTGTTTTTTCAAACCCGACGCTTTGAAGTACCCCCTCAGTATCAAGTACTTGGGTTTTGCAATTCCCGACAAATTTATCGTAGGTTATGGTTTGGATTACGATGGTTTGGGGCGAAATTTGCCCATGGTTTTGCAATTGAGTACGTAAGAATTTCGTTCTTCGCTTTTCATGTCTATATTTGCCCCATGAAAAAATCACAAAATAGCATTATAGAAACAACAAAACTATGGGTCGAACGCTTTGTCATCGGTCTTAACCTTTGCCCTTTTGCGCGTCATCCGTTCCGTACAAATAAAATTGAATACCTCGTTTTTGAGGGCGACAATCAAGAAAATTTGACGGAACGTTTAGTCATGGAGGTCAATCGTTTGCTCGAAACGACCCCCTCAGTATTGGAGACCACTTTAATCATTTTGCCTGATATGCTCGCCGATTTCGACGAATATCTCGATTATTTGGAAGTAGTAGAGTTTATTATGTCCGAATTGGAATTAGAAGGTTTGGTGCAAGTCGCGTCTTTTCACCCCGATTATCAGTTTGAAGACACAGACCCTTCTGATGTTGAAAACTTCACGAATCGCTCGCCGTTTCCAATGCTGCATTTGCTTCGCGAAGATTCTGTCGAACGCGCCATTGAAGCCTTTCCAGAAGTGGGCGATATTCCAAGCCGTAATATAGAAACAATGAAAAATCTGGGCTTCGACCACGTAAATAAAATGTTTAATGACTTTAGAAAACCGCATTAATGCCCTCTCTGAACTCGGTTTATGGCTCAAAAATCTCGATGATGAGCGTATTCAAACCGCTATTCGCCGCACCACGCACAACAATTCATGGTTTACACCAGAGAATCAGCAATTGGCTTTGAGCGAAATTAGAGACCATTTTTTAGTGAAAAACAAGCTCAAAAAATGGCTTTCAAAGTATAAAATTGATAAAAGTACTGAGGGGGGGCAAAAAGGATTAGAAAAATGTTCAGAGAACCCAGAAACTTCCTCAAACGTCCTATCTTCTACCCTTCAAACTTCAAACTCCCAACTCAAAACTGTAGGTTTGGTTTTGGCGGGTAATATTCCTTTGGTCGGTTTTCACGATATTTTGTGTGTTTTTGCGGCGGGTCATCGGTCGCGCATAAAACTGTCGGATAAAGACCCGTTTTTATTGCCGATGCTGTTGGACAAACTCAAAGAAATTGACCCGCACACTGCCGCTTATTTTGACACAACAACCGATAGACTAAAAGATTTTGATGCGGTTATTGCCACGGGTAGCAACAATTCAGCGCGTTATTTTGAGGCATATTTTGGTAAATATCCGCACATTATCCGCAAAAATAGAAATGCAGTCGGGATACTGAGGGGGTCGGAAACGGTGGAAGAATTGCGTAATTTGGGCAACGATATTTTTCAATATTTTGGCTTGGGTTGCCGCAATGTGTCTAAATTATATCTGCCAAAAGGTTACGATTTCACTCGCCTTTTGGAGACTTTGCATGAACGCAATGCGCTTGTTTTGCACGACAAATATAAAAATAATTTCGATTATAATTTCACGATTTTGATTCTCAATAAAATAAAATATGAATCAAATGGCTGTATTTTAATGCGGGAAGCGAAGGAGATTGCTTCACCGATTTCAATGGTATATTACGAGTTTTATGATAGTTTGGCGGAAGTCAAACGTGATTTGGCAACAAAAAAAGAGGAAATCCAATTGGTAGTGTCCACCGTTAAAATACCGCATTTGCCCACTTTCAAATTTGGCGAAGCCCAAAAACCAAGCCTCTCAGATTATGCGGACGGCGTAGATACGATGCAGTTCTTGACTGCTTAATAAGTAGTGGATAGAGAATAATGGATAGTGGATAGTGGATAGTGGATAATATCGCAATTAATTGACTATCAAATAGTTATGAAAATACAAAACAGAGATTCATACTACTGGACATGACCCACAAATCCGTTAGGATTTGAACGTTTGTAGAAAAACTAAATGAACATTTCCTCGAATCCGTAGGATTCGCACGTCTATTTGGAATATTTTAACGTGCGAATCCTACGGATTCGAAGGAAAACCGCTTATTATCATTTTCTATAAACGTGTAAATCCTAACGGATTTAAGTTCATGTCCAGTAGTATGACAGGGATTATTTAAACATACCTACTTAGAATAAAATCAAGGCGCAACTCAACTTTCAAAAAGTTTGTAACTTTTTGAAAGTTTGCAACTTTTGAAAGTTTTAACCCATTACCATGCATTATATTTCTCCTTTTCGTTCATTAGGCATATCAGATTTTGACGCGATTGATAAAAATACGCTCAATCTGGCAAAAAAGAAGCTATTGGCTGAAATTGACTTATCGCCAACAAATACCATTATCAGAGAAGGTCAAGAATTGTCGAAAGATACCATTATCAAAACATTTGATAAACTTACTCAGGTCAACAATTGGGAAACGCACCGTGCGATTGCCAAAGACCTACCGCTTTTGGCTTTTTTAGAAAATCAGACCTTTGCAAACAATATCTTCGCCAGCGGCAAAGAATAGAATAATCAGTTATGTGTAAATGTAAGTAGTTGGAAATCAATCTACTTTTGGCATTATATTATTTTTATTAAACATATTTATAGCCCCTAAATATTCGAGTACAGCGATGTTTTGGGGGTCTAAAATATTATTTACGTTCAAAATGGGGGTATTTTTCAGGTGTTTACTGAAAAAAATCGCCCTAAAACAGGTTTTTAAGTCCAAAATACTCAAAAACTTGAAATCCGATTGCTCTTTCATATTGTCAATCAAGATAGCGGACAGATTGACCATAAAAAAAGATAAACCGACAGCATTATTCATTTGAGTGGGTTTTATGCTTTTAAAATCAGACAATCCAAAATACTGTTTGGCATCTCTGAAATTGAACTCTATCTGAAAACGTAAAGCATAATAATCCACGAGCGTCATGCCCTCAAGTGTCAAATCGGTAGAAAATAATAGAATGAATCCTGTCTTTTTGCTTTTTTTATGATAGCACCGAATGATAACGACATTAATAAATTGTCCGATATTTCTGGTTCTGACCTTTTTAATTTGAAAAAAGGTAAAAATACAGTCGTCTTCCTCTTTTTCGTCAATTTGGTGGTCTTGTAATTGCGTAAAATCCACCTTGTCGCCATAAATTCGCTGTCTTGTTCCCGCTTTGGGCGGATAAAACAAAACACTCGTGCAATTCAATTTTGAAATTAAAAACAAGTTCTGTTCTCCAGCAAGCAGACAATAGGTCAAGTTACCGTAAGCCCCATCGCCCACTAAATAGGTCGGATGAATGAGAACGCTGGCTAAAAAAGGTAAAACCCGCGTCAATAAAAGGGTCAATGCTCGACTACTTTCGCTTTCTACTTTGGTCTTAACCTTGTTCTTTGAACCCACGGGACGACCCGGTGGGCGGGTTTCAGTGAGCTTCCCTGCCGCTTTATCTTTCTTCTTTTGGGCTTTTTTTTTAGCCTTTAATACCTTTTTAGCCTTGTTTTCGGCTGTTTTTGACGCATCTTGGCTCAACTGCGTGAAATCAACAACATATGACTTTCGTTTATCCACCGCCACTAACGACAAAACCCCAAACGAGACACTTTTGATGACTTTGCCTAATTTACTACTAAAAAAATAACCAATCTTGTCCGTCTGTTTGCCCGCTTTATCTTCAACCGTTTCGTCTATTACTAATAAATAAACGCCCCGATAGTTCGATAAATGCACCACAAGCATCCTTATCAATAATTGATACCAGGATATACTCAAACTCATAAACCGTTGCACGCTGCGGTAACTGATGGAACTATAACGACTTATGTTCAGTTGTGTCACCCCGCCACTACTAATCGAATAAATCCCTTCGACGATTGATAAAAAGTGCCCTATATTTGCACTCGGAATTAAGCGGCTAAGGCTTAGTATGAGACTTGCTAATTGTTCCATTGCACGGAGATTGATGTTATTGTTTCGCAAAACTTAAACATTCAATTTTCGTGCACTTTTTATGTATTGTTTATTTGTTTAATAAATCGCCTTTGGCGAAGATATTGTGCAAACAATACACGTTTTTCAAGTAATGGTTTGTATGAAAATCCCGCGTTTATTGATTTTATCAGCCCTTTTTTTGCGCGTAGCTACAAGAAAATCTTATTGGATAGCTTGAAAAAAAGCAACTACCCACTATTGGAACAATTGGTGAACAATACGCCGAAATTAATGTCCGAAGAAGGTGTTTATGAGACGAACTCCGTTTTAGAATCGTGGATTGAGGCAAAAATTGAAGATATTGAAGACATAACGGCGCAAGTGGAAGACGGCGTTCGTTTTTCTAACAAAGAAATTGACCATCTTTTTGATGCACAATGGGTAAATTTCTTAAATGAATTACCCGATTATTTTACAGACCTAAAAGACAGTTACATTATCGCGCTTTATAATTTATCGGGTTGCTTTTGGAACACTAATTTGTATGGAAAAGCGAAGAAAATGCTTAAAAATGCTTTTTTAATACGCGGCAGCGCGTATGAACAAGGGCTTCTCCGTGAGCGACACAACTTTTATGAACAAGCGGATACACATACTCTGACTGCGCTTTTTACGCGGATGTACCACATGGCGATTTTCCAGAAACCACAAGGCATTACATTAGGCATTTCGTGGATTTTTAAAGTAATTGCCACGCCAGTCATTTTACCATTACAAATTTGGGAACGCTTCTCGGAATGGATAAACCGTTTTATAATTGGGGGTTTTGTGGCGAGTGTAGGCAACTTCATATTGAGTTGTTGGGTCAGTCTTTATGCTGTTTGGTTCTTTTTTGGGTCAATTGGTACAATTGCTTCACTTATTAACTCATCTAAAGGCGCAGATGAAACAGCAACTTATTCGCAAATAATACCCATTTTAAAAAATTTTGACGATTCGATAGATTATTACGATGACAGGATACGCGGCATGAAATTTGAAACCGCCGCAGAAGGTCAGCAATTGCGCTTGAATTACGACACACTCATCAACAGAAGAGCGATTTATCAAGCCAGATTCAATAGATTTTACGAAATTGAGGATTCTTTGAGAACTTTTGCGGGTCTTACCGAGCGACAAAAAAATAAAAACAACGGAGAATGGTTGAAAAAAAGTCGCATTTTAGAAGATTCTATCAACATTTATCGCCAAAAATTAGACCCTATTGCAAGGAATTATTCTTTTTTATTGGTTTTTACGAATAATGTGAGCGTCAGAGAAAAAAATGGACAACTCGATACTGCTTCCACAAATGCGTTGAAGCAAAAACTAATGGAAACACGAGATTCTATAAGATTTTACGATAAAAAACTGTAAGTACTTGCTTGCTTCTCCACTGATTTTCACAGGACTTGTTCCGACCTTCATCGGAATTAACACGGATTAAGCTTAATTTTGATTTATTTCAAGCATAAGTTTAGTAAAATTCCTTTCTTAATCTGTGTTAATTCCGATGAAGGTCGGAACAAGTCCTGTGAAAATCAGTGGAGAAGTTAGATTTAGCGTACTAAACCAATCAAAGTTCGGTAATCATCGAACCGTGCTTCGGTTTTTTTCATTTCCAAAACATCTAATAATTCCATGCCGTAGAGTTCTTCCAATTGCTTTTCCGTTGTTGCCGTTCGGATTTCCACTTTGCCATTTTGGATTTGTACCAAACGCCATTCGTAAGTTTTTATCATTCTTTGCCAAATATTTTGATTGATTTGGAAGGCGTCATCTTCGGCGGCTAAGGGTTTTAAATCCGTGAAAGCGTGGGTATTTCGTGCCAATAATCGGGCAGGTTCGATGATAAAATAGGCAGTATGCGCCCAATCGTCGTCTTCGGTCAGCAAGCGGCTGTACATGACGAGTTGGAGGTCTTCGCCATTTTTTATCAATTGTTCACGGTAACTTCGCCCACCCCATTTCAAATCCAATACGCACAATTCGTTGTTTCGCGCCAATACAACATCGGCTTTTCCTTTGACGGGTGTTTCTGCAAACCGCCCGTTTAAATCCATTTCGGCTGCTTTGACTGTCCAACCGTTGCGTTGAATTTGCTCAATCAGCGTCCAAATAGCGTGTTTGACTTGTCGCACAAACTGCGCCCGTTCGGGTTCGTAACCATACATCAAAAGCGGTGCAGCTTCCAAACGCACGAGTTTTCGTTGGTGTTCGTCCACCCATTTTTCGACATCTGTGCGCGTCCAAGTTGTGAAATTTTCTTTCAAAACCAATTCAAAAAACCGATGCGCTAAATTTCCTTTCAACGTATTTTCCTTCACGATTGATAAAATTGGTGACTTCACCAAACGCGCTTTGTGCCTAAAAACCCATTGGTGCGGGTAATAAAATAGGCTTTCAAGACTCGTCAAGGTTTCGTATTCGCGGCTTGCCAATAGTTTAGAATAGACCTCAATTTGTGGTTTTACTTTCCCCAATTTGTGGAAATTCAAACGCACATTTTTCGGTGTTTTAAAGAATTTTTGCAAAAAATGTACCCCCTCAGTATCCGCCTCTGTTTTGACACAAATCGGCTCTAAATTGCCAAAACATGCCCGTAAATGACTAAAAAGTGGGTGTTCTGCTGCCAATTCACCGTTATTTTTTTTAGAATAGACCAAACACAAACGACCCGATACCCGCACAATGGGCTGAATCCGCGACCACAACATCAAAGCGTTTTCGTCTTGGGGTGTTTGCAACGTGATACCTTGTGTTTTCAAAAATTCGACTTCATCTACATACCAACGACTGAAAAAATTAGCCCCCTCAGTATCCGACCAATTCCACCAAATCAAAGACTCGGTTTCCGACAACAAACAATCGCCGTGCACCACGTAAGGAAAATGCCCCAACTCAGTCGGGCGCGGCAAAACGGGTGTTGGTTCGTAAATCGTTCTGATGATGCGCTCTAATTCCAAAAACGTCAAAAATGCTTCACTTTTAGGCAATTCGTCCAAATATTCTTCTATTCGGCGGGCTTGTTCGCCCAAAGTGGCAAGACTTGTATTCGGTCTTGGTGTTTTCAAGGAGGCATCGTAGGCTTCTTTTGCCCAGTCTTTCAGATAGCGGAAAATACTGGTAATTTCGTCTTTGGGTGCGCTTTTCGATACGTCATAAGTCTGTCTATCGAACCAAAATTTGAATTGATGTTTAATTTTTCCGACATTTATGGACGGGTCAGCAATAGCTTTTTCCGCCAATTTGCTAAAATAACCATTTATAGTTGCCACCCATAAATCGCTGCCCACACCCGGGCGTTGCGCAATAGCATTGGCAATGACAGTCGCCAAATCATCGTCCAAAGGTTTGGAAGGCATGGTGACAAATTCCAATATTTTATGCGGGTCAAGCGGTCGCCAAATGAAAGTAGCAACGAGTTTGAGTAACTGCAAAGTGGGTCGCCCGAGCGAGGTAGAATGTAAACCAAACGACGGTAAACCATTGTGAATCAAGGCATCGTCTAAAGTACGGCTTGAATCTGGAATGATAAATGTGGGATTAAACAATTCATTTTTAAATAGAATATTAGATACAAACGCCGCCGCCTCAATATCATTTGTCGCTTCCAAAATCAGCAAACTGCCGTCGGCTTGCATTTTTTGTTTCGCGCCCCGTTCCAATTTATTTTCAAGAAAATTTTTAAATACACTCAAATCTGAACTGTCCGCATTAGCGTTGAAAAGGTCTAATTTAGGTTTATCTAATTTATTGATTTCTAATTGTTTAACCGCAATATTTTTAGTTTTTAGCACCTCAAAAAGTCGTTTATAGGGAGGGGGTAAAAAAGCCATAGGTTCATTGACAAAAAAGGTATCAATTGGCAAGGCTTCTTTTTGCGTGAGTACTTTTAAGACTTTTTCAAACCTCTCGGTATCATCGGGAATCAATTTAGAATATCCGTTTTCGTCCATCAAAAATTGTGCTTCCACATCTGCCAAAACCTTCAACCGAATCGGTGCATGGGTATCTTTGTACAAAGTGTGCATTGTGTCCAGCCCCCACCCTGCCGCGAGCAGTTCATCGCGCCGCGCCAAAAGGTTTTCTGCCGTTGCCAATTGGTCGGCGTAAAAAGATTTTGCGTAAAATACTGAGGGGGTCGTTTTTTGATAGCGCGACAATGCTTGACGATATTGTTCCACCCGAATATGCTCCACGCGCTCAAGATGCCCATCAAGTCCAAGCTGTGTCTCAAACCAGCGCAACAATTGACGACTACCCAGATAGACATGCCCACAAGACATCTGCTGATGTGGCTGTGTACCCGTGTCGAAATGAAGTCCAAAATAAATATTTAATGCCAAAACAGGAGGTCTTTTACTGAAAACTCAACAAAATTTGATTTAAACGAAGGCAAACATACAATTCAAGGAAGATTTATTCAACTTTTTGTTTTTTATTTTTATTTTTTTTTGTGAGAAAATTTTAAATGAGTAACATGGTCAAGAAGACACGCTACACAGTGTCTCTATCACGCGACGTCTGACACCTTACTAATACGTCCCCTACCCTATTTTATTGGGGGGACTCTTTAACAGTTTTTAGCAGTAAACTAATTTGGTCATAGAAATCACAAAAATCACAGCTCAGACAATGGTAAGTAGTTAGTCATAAATAATCGCTACTTTTCAGCACCCGCCTTTGCGCGCGAAGCGAGCAGAAAAGCGTTTGTCGAGAACCCCTCCACTAAAATTGTCAAATAACCTAAATTTTATTTTATATCATTAAAGCGGATTATGATACTGAGGCAAAACAACTCTACAATTTTCACCCCTCAGTAATGGCGTGTTTTTCTACTGCAAAAGCCTTGAAAACGGGTGTTTTCAAGGCTTTTGCAGTAGAAAAATATGCTATTACTGAGGGCGCTTTTTTTTCCAAAACATCAATTGATCCTTATATTTTTGGATAAAAGGCTTGCCCAAAAAGTAGCTTGCTGAGAAGAATGTGATTTTTCCTAAAATCATAAAAATCGTAATCACCAACGTTTTGGTTTTAAAATCAAAATCGGTGAAAGGCATTGACATCCACGTTGCCATGCAGCATAGGCAAAGACCAAGTAGGACAAATCCGAGTGTCATTTTTTGCTTTTCAGACATAAATTTCCATGTTTTAAGTAATTGATTATCAAATATTTGAGGAGTGGGCATAACCTAAAAACATCGTTTTTTGATTAAAAACAGATGTTTTGCGCGCGCTTCGCTCGCGCAAAAGGGAGGAGACGTGGTTCGTTTTTCGGCGAAGCCGAAAAACGAACCACATTCCCCTCCCTCGCGCGAGCGAAGCGAGCGCGAGATGCAAAAAACGCTTTTAGGTTATGCCCATCCCTCAGTTATACATTATTGCGTAAGGTTTTACCCTTTTTTTTGATATAACCTACTGCTAGCTATCGCTCGCAAAAAAAGGGAATGTGGTTCATTTTTCGGGCTTTGCCCGAAAAATGAACCACATTCCCCTTTTTTGCGAGCGAAGCGAGCGCGGGCTAAGTGATTACGATAGGTATAAAAAGAGGGTAAAACCTTATGCGCTAATATATACACCGCTTAGTAAACAGTATTTTTTCGTTGAGTATTGTGCAATTTCACAAATGACCAACCACCTTTCATCTGCATTTTTTGAATGATGAATTTTTCATCGAGAATGGGTTTTTCCATAGTTCTCCTTTTTTACACGCAAATATACAAATTTTAGTTTCACTTTGCTGCGTCGAATTCTTCGTTTTAATCGGACTCTCAGACAATTTTAGTGAGGGCTTGTCGAAGGTGCCAAAGATAGTATCAAAGATTCTAAGTAAGAGATTAAAAATAACTTCTACCACTTTTCACAACGACACGTAAAAATTTCAAACGTGTTAAAGTAACTCTTTGCGCGCGCTTCGCTCGCGCAAAGAGAGGAGAGGTGGTTCATTTTTCGGGCTTTGCCCGAAAATGAACCACATTCCCCTTCTCGTGCGAGCGAAGCGAGCGCGAGTTTAAGCCTCAAGTTGTGTGTTACCACTAAAATTGTTAGAGAACCAAAAACACTTCGGCTGCCATCCTAAATTTAGAACGAATATAAATGACGCGTTAGAAACGAATAAAGTTTCACAAAAAATTGAAAGCTATAGACCTATAAGCAAAAAATGACCTATCTTTACCCCATAAAATACAACAAAAATGTATTTAAAACTGTTTAACATGGAGTGTAAAGCATTTATAAGCTTGCAGAATGTTAAAAAACGCTTCTCTCTTTTTATATTTGCCGCGAATTAAAAATCATATATAGAAAATGCAAGGAACTGTAACGTATTTACCCATCGTCATCATGGCGATTTTAGCCCTCGGATTCGTCGTCACCGTTATGGTTTTGACGCACGTCATCGTACCGATGTTCTCCCCTAAAAAAACCTCAGCGGTCAAGAGTGAAGTTTTTGAATGTGGTGTCGAAGCACAAGGCAATGCACGGACACCGTTTACCATTAAGTACTTTTTGGTGGCTGTACTGTTCGTTTTATTTGACGTTGAGGTGATTTTCATGTACCCGTGGGCGGTCAATTTCAAAAAGCTGGGCTTAACAGGTTTGGTAGAAATGTTTACTTTTATCTCTATCTTCCTTGTTGGGTTTTATTATATCATCAAAAAAGGTGCGTTAAACTGGGATAAATAAAAAATTAGAAATATAAAATGGCAACAACATCAATAGATATTCGCCCCGAAAATACGCCCGTTGGCTATGAAGGTTCGGGCTTTTTCGCAACAAAATTAGATGCTGCCGTTGGTTTGGCACGTAAAAACTCCCTTTGGCCTCTCCCTTTTGCTACTTCTTGTTGCGGCATTGAGTTTATGGCAACTATGGCGGCAACCTATGATTTGTCCCGCTTTGGTATGGAACGTTTGAGTTTTTCGCCGCGCCAAGCCGATTTGTTGATTGTGGCTGGGACAATTTCTAAAAAATTGGGACCAGTTTTGCGACAAGTTTATGAGCAGATGGCAGAGCCAAAATGGGTTATTTCGATGGGTGCTTGCGCGAGTTCGGGCGGCATTTTTGACTCTTATTCTGTTTTACAAGGCATTGACCGCATCATTCCCGTTGATGTTTATGTACCGGGCTGTCCGCCAAGACCAGAGCAGTTATTAGACGGTATTTTGCGGATTCAAGAAATAGTGGCTACGGAATCAACACGGCGACGGGATTCTCCAGAATATAAAAATATGTTATCGGAGTACGGAATTTTGTAATAGGCGTCCAATATTGCTCGCTTCGCTCGCAAAATAAAGAGAGGTGGTTCGTTTTTCAGGCAAAGCCCGAAAAATGAACCACATTTCCCCTTTTGCGAGCGAAGCGCGCAAGAGCCTAAATAGTTACAAAAAAATTAATTTCACGCGTACACACGTTCTGCAAAAAATGCAGATGACAAGTACGAATAAATTTGCAATTATAATAATGCAAGCTAATATATCAAATCCCTCGGCAAAATTCAAAACAGCCGCGATTGAGGAACTAAAAAATAGAGTTGAATATAAATTGAAAGCCCGTTTTGGCGATGCTCTAATCAGTTCTTCTATTGACTACGATTTTCCTGTTTTCAACGTCAAACGTGAAACGATTATTGAAGTCATGGAGCATTTGTACCATGAATCGGATTTGTCGTTCCAATTTTTGACAACGCTTGCTACATCGCACAAGCCCGAAAACAAAGGCGCAGAATTTGAGATGATGTACCAATTGCACAGCTTGACAAACAATTACCGCGTCCGTTTGAAAACAACTTTGCCAACTGAAAACCCAACAGTACGCACGGCAACCAGTCTTTTTGCATCGGCAAATTGGCAAGAACGCCAAGAATTTGACTTTTTCGGGGTCATTTTTGAAGGACATCCCAATTTGAAACGTATATTAAATATGGACGAAATGAACTATCACCCAATGCGTAAAGAATATGCGTTGGAAGATGCCCAACGTGAAGATAAAGATAATTCGTTTTTTGGAAGATAAGGAAGATTTCAAATTTTAAAATCTAAAAGATGGTCGCTATCCAAAGTTATAGTAAGTATAACAATTTAGTAAAAGTCGAGAAGTATTTAGATGTCAAATTGCAGCCTGATAGAAACCTTTTCGATGCCGCTAAATTGACATTAATACAACCGAGTGAACATCTAATCGAGGATTTACGCCGTGCCAAAGTACTTAAATTTGCCTCCGAAAAAGAACGGTCAGAACGGTTAGTATCGCCTATTTTGTCAGAATTAGCCATACGTAACGAAAATCAAATTACCATATACTCAGGTCATAATTTAGACGTAGATAAATTGTTGGGATTATCGGGAGAATGTGATTTCTTATTGACATTGGGAGAAAATACGATTCAAGTGGTTAGACCACCTGTTTTCACGGTGGTTGAGGCAAAAAAACAGGATTTAGATTGGGGGACAGCTCAATGTGCTGCACAAATGGTCGGTTCTATGCGCTTTAACGCACATTATGGTATTGAATATCCTTATATTTACGGAGCAACTACAGACGGCACAACGTGGAAATTTTTAAAACTAAAAGGTAAAGAGTTAAGTATTGATAGCGATTTTTACACCATTCAAAATTTGGATAAATTGCTGGGTGTTCTGCAATTTATATTAAGTGACTGTAATAAATTTAGCTGAGGAGTGGGCATAACCTAAAAACATCGTTTTTTGATTAAAAACAGATGTTTCGCGCGCTTCGCGCGCGCAAAGGAGGGGCGTGTGGTTCGTTTTCGGCGAAGCCGAAAACGAACCACACGCCCCTCCCTCGCGCGAGCGAAGCGAGCGCGAGATGCAAAAAACGCTTTTAGGTTATGCCCATCCCTCCTATTTTGAAAAAATACAATTTAAAAATATAATAATGAGCGACATATTAAACGTTCAAGCGGCGAACGAAGAAAAAGAATACCAAATCTTGAATTTGGGTCCTACGCATCCTGCCACACACGGCATTTTCCAAAACGTCTTGAAAATGGACGGTGAAATTATTCTAGACTCCGAACCAACTGTCGGGTACATTCACCGAGCATTTGAGAAAATTGCGGAACGTCGCCCTTATTACCAAATTCCGACGCTCACCGACCGCCTCAATTACTGCTCCTCCCCTATCAACAATATGGGTTGGCACATGACGGTTGAAAAACTCATTGGCTGTGATATTCCAAAACGCGCTCAATACATGCGCGTTATCATCATGGAATTGAGCCGCATTGCCGACCATATCGTTTGCGATACCGTTATTGCCGTTGATACGGGCGCAATGACGGGTTTTTTGCACCTTTTCAAATGGCGTGAATCTATTTACGAAATTTTTGAAGAAATTTGCGGCGCACGTTTGACCACAAATATTGGTAGAATTGGCGGTATGGAACGCGATTTTAACGCCAAAACTTGGGATAAAATCCGCGCTTTTATCAAAGAATTTCCTGCGGCATTGAAAGAATTTGATGCACTCGTCACACGTAATCGCATTTTTATGGATAGAACAATCAATACAGGTCCAATTTCTGCTGAACGCGCTCTGAATTATGGTTTTACTGGACCTAATTTACGCGCTGCGGGTGTGGATTACGACGTGCGGGTTGCCAATCCTTATTCAAGTTACGAAGATTTTGAGTTTGATATCCCAGTCGGTGTTTCGGGCGATACATTCGACCGCTACATGGTACGCATGGAAGAAATGTGGCAATCATTGCGCATTATTGGTCAGGCACTTAAAAACTTGCCCGATGGTAAATTCCACGCTGACTTACCAGAGTTTTATCATCCGCCAAAAGAAAAAGTCTATTCTCAGATGGAGGCTTTGATTTATCACTTCAAAATTGTGATGGGTGAAGCGGAAATTCCGAAGGGAGAAGTCTATCATTCGGTAGAAGGTGGCAATGGCGAATTGGGTTTTTACTTGGTTTCTGACGGTGGACGCACACCTGCGCGTTTGCACTTCCGTCGTCCGTGTTTTATTTATTACCAAGCCTATCCCGAAATGATTCGTGGGGCAATGTTGTCAGATGCGGTTTTAGTGATGTCGAGTATGAATGTTATTGCAGGGGAATTAGATGCGTAAAATACTGAGGGGTCTATTTGAAGTAAAAAATTGAAAATTAATAGTTTATAAAATATGTCAACGACAAAAATGTACAAATTTTCAGACGCTACGATGGCACGGGCGCAAGAAATCATTAGCCGCTACCCTGCGGACAAGAAGAAATCAGCCTTAATTCCCTTGTTGCATTTGGCACAAGTAGAATTTGATGGCTGGTTAAGCGCAGATGCTATGACTTATGTGGCAAAATTGTTAGACATTCAACCAATTGAAGCATTTGAAGTGGCATCTTTTTATTCCATGTTCAACCTCAAACCCGTTGGTCGTTGCGTGATTGAAGTCTGTCGGACATCAAGTTGCTGGCTCATGGGTGCGGAAGATGTGGTGCGGCATATTGAAACCAAATTAGGGATTCGCGCAGGTCAAACAACAGCAGATGGTCAATTTACCTTAAAAACCGTTGAGTGTCTCGGTGCTTGCGGCTACGCGCCGATGATGCAAGTGGGCGATGCTTTTCACGAGTTTTTGACTTTGGAAAAAGTGGATACATTGATGGAAGGGTTTAAAGAGGAATATGCGGTGGCACATAGTGGGTATTTATAAATAATACTGAGGGTCTTATTTTTATAAATAAAAAATGATAATCAATAGATTAAATACATGGGTAAGAAATTATTATTAGACAAAGTAAGCGTTGCAGGTATTCAAGGATACGAAGTGTATCGCAGAGAAGGCGGTTATGCGGCGGTCGAAAAAGCGTTCACGATGGACGCGGCAACAATCGTTGACGAAGTGAAAAAGTCGGGCTTACGCGGTCGCGGTGGTGCGGGCTTTCCGACGGGTTTGAAATGGTCATTTTTGGCAAAACCAGAAGGTGTGCCGCGTTATTTGGTCTGCAATGCTGACGAATCAGAACCCGGTACGTTCAAAGACCGCTATTTGATGGAAAAATTGCCGCATTTGCTTATCGAAGGCATGATTGCTTCATCGTTTGCTTTGGGGGCAAACACGTCGTATATCTACATTCGGGGTGAATATGCGTATGTCTATAAAATCATGGAACGCGCTATTAAAGAAGCCTATCAAGCGGGTTGGCTCGGTAAAAACATCAAAGGTACGGGCTATGACCTCGATTTGCACATGCAAATTGGCGCGGGTGCGTATATCTGTGGCGAAGAAACGGCTTTGTTAGAATCATTGGAAGGCAAGCGCGGCAATCCACGCATTAAACCGCCGTTCCCTGCGGTAGCGGGTTTGTGGGGCTGCCCGACAGTGGTAAATAATGTAGAAACAATTACGGCAATTGTGCCGATTCTCAAAATGGGCGGTGAAGAATACGCTAAAATTGGTATCGGTCGCTCAACGGGAACGAAATTGATTTCAGCTTCGGGACATATCAACAAACCCGGCGTTTATGAAATTGAATTGGGGGTTTCGGTAGAAGATTTTATTTATTCTGATGAATATTGTGGCGGCATCAAAGGTGGTCGAAAACTCAAAGCAGTCGTTGCGGGTGGTTCATCTGTGCCAATTTTGCCCGCCGATTTGATTTTGACAACGGCAAAAGGCGAAAAACGCTTGATGACCTACGAAAGTCTCGGCGACGGTGGTTTTGTAACAGGCACAATGCTCGGTTCGGGTGGTTTTATTGTCATGGACGAATCTACGAGTATTGTCAAAAATTTGTTCACCTTTGCACGGTTCTACCACCACGAAAGTTGTGGACAATGCTCGCCCTGCCGCGAAGGAACTGGCTGGATTGAGAAGATTTTGAACAAAATACTGAGGGGTCAAGGCACAAGTCAAGATATTGATTTGTTGTGGGACATTCAATCAAAAATTGAAGGTAAAACGATTTGTCCATTAGGTGAGGCGGCAGCGTGGCCCGTTGCGGCGGCAATTCGACATTTCAGACCCGAATTTGAGGCGTATATTAAGAATCCGACGGTAGATGTGAAGCATTATTATAGGTTGAGGGAGTTGGAAATGGCGTAAAGACAAAATGAATGGATAACAATATTCAAATCAATAATCAAAACCAAGAATGGTTTGAAAGCCCATTACTTTACTTTGAGAATTTGATATACTATAAAGGATTTATTAGAGTAAGAAATAGTTTCATTGATGTTTCAGAAAAATATTAAGAAGTATTCAAAATCATGTTCGGGTTAGAAATAAAGGGTTGCTTGGAGATAAAAAAATAAAATTAGAAAAAGATTCTTTCATCGTCAATTTGCAATCAATAAGCCAAAAAGAAATACGAAAAGACATAACTGAAAATAGGTTGAAATTAGCTTTTGATAAACTGGAAGAATATTTTGAAAATGACATTGATTTAAGGAATCAATGTTTCCTTTGTTTGGCACGTTTAAACGAATATCATCAAAATCTAAGTAAAATTGGGCAAAATGATAAGGAAGAACTAAACAATTTGAGAAATAATGCTCTTAATTTAGTTAATAAAATGGAATAAAAATCTATTCAATAAGAAAAATTAAGCATTTATACCGAGGGTGTAAATCTTTAAACTAAAAAATATTTCAATATGACTTTACAACTGAATTTAACAGATTTAAAAGGTAATTTAGTTTTAATAAAGTTGTTAAAAAGACTAAATTACATTGAAGTTCGGGAAATAAAAAAATCAGGACAAAAACTGATTGATGAAGCCGAAAAAGACTTTAACCCTCAGTATATTTATGAAATCACCTCGGACATGGTGACAAAGCAAGGACGGTTTCCAAGTTTCGCTAAATGTCAAATTATTAGTGCTTTTACTTTAAAAGACATTTAAAAACGATATGGTTATTTGAAAAAAGAATATTTTGACGACTTGGTGAAGAAAATTAATAAATCAATATTTTGAAAATGGCACTTATTGAGATAGAAATAAAAGACGATAAAAAAGTTGATTTCATTAAGTAACTTTTAAAAGACTACGGCTTACAAGAAGTTGAAAGCAATATTTTTGCTGATAAAAAAACAGAAAAAAAAAAATTGAAAAAAGCTGAGAAAGGTCAAACACTCAAAGTTTCTTAATTTCAAATTTGAAACCATACATAAATTCAAAATACGCATTAAAAGGCACTTTTGCGCTCGCTTCGCTCGCGCAAAAGGAGGAGAGGTGGTTCATTTTTTCGGGCAAAGCCCGAAAAATGAACCACATTCTCCCCCTCTCGCGAGCGAAGCGAGCGCGAGAACCAGCAGTTTAGATTTTATGTATGGTTTCAAAGAATCAATTATCAATGAAGCAACTGGGCTTATCTCTGAAAATTTTTTAGATGAGATTTCTGAAGAACTGGGAGAAGAATTTGATTCAATGTTTGAAGTATATAAAAATCATTCTAAAAAAAGAATACGCTGAATTTCGGAAAAACTCTCCTCCTTACAACGACACTTTCGAGTTATTAGCTTTTTTACCTGATGACATTAAAAATTATCAAACCATACGAGTAAAAGTTCGGCGCACTGACGACAATAAGTTTTTTACACTTCGACTTGATGAATTGAAAGCGGCAGATGAAGAGTCCAGTAATTATAGTCTATTAGAAGTTTATACCAGCTGGGCTGTAAATTATTGAAAAACATTAAAATACTGAGGGGGTAAAAAATAATGACCATTAATTTTGACATAGAAAAACAAGCAGAAACACCTTTTGGTACAGTGCTAATCGGGCGTTTTATGGAACAACCACCTTATTTTGCGTCTGACCAAAAGTTTAAATTAGGCAAGTTTGAATTTGAATTGTGGGGCGTGCCGAGAAAGGGTATTTGGACGTTGAAATTGGTGACTGATACCGTTTTTAATGAAGCAATGGAAGAACAAGTAGTGGTTTTGGATATTTTATAAATCATTAATTATCAACAAAATAAAATACTGAGGGCGCTTAAATTAAAACATTTAAAATATTTCATTATGACAGCAACAGCATTTAATCAAAGTCAAATAGAGATTCTTAGAATGTTTGAATCACATAAATCAGAAGATGATTTACAAAGACTCAAACGTTTTTTGATTGATTATCTTTATCAACGTGCAACTGAAGAAGCCGATAAAGTATGGGATGAACGTTGTTATACGGCTGAAACAGTAGAAAAATGGAAAAACACACAGATGATAATAAATTTATAGATGCAACATTTGCTACCAATGCAAAGTATTTAGTAAGTGACGATAAGCATTTTAAAGTGCTAAAACATATAGAATTTCCTCAAATTGATGTGATTTCAATTGAGGAATTTATGAAAACACTGAAGGGTTCCTCCCTCTCTAAAAAATAAATAAAAAAATTGGTCTTATGCCAAAAGTAACGATTGACGGACAAAGTATAGAAGTGCCAGCGGGTACTACCATTTTGCAAGCAGCCCGCATGATAGGCGGTGACATTGTGCCACCAGCCATGTGCTATTATTCATCACTCAAAACATCGGGTGGCTATTGCCGCACTTGTATTGTTAAAGTGACACAAGGCTCGTCGGCGAATCCGACGCCGATTCCGAAGCCCGTAGCATCTTGCCGCACGACGGTCATGGACGGTATGGTGGTCGAAAACACCACAAGCAAAGAAATTTTGGAAGCTCGTGCAGGGGTCGTTGAGTTTTTGCTCATCAATCACCCGCTTGACTGCCCCGTTTGCGACCAAGCAGGTGAATGTCATTTGCAGGATTTGGGTTACGAACACGGCAAAATGGATACCCGTTACGAATTTAAACGCCGTGAATTTGAAAAAATTGACATCGGTGATTTCGTTCAACTCCACATGACACGTTGTATTATGTGCTGGCGGTGCGTAAAAGTGGCTGACCAGTTGACCGACGGACGGGTTCACGGTGTGGTCAATCGCGGCGACCATGCCGAAATTTCAACGTATATTCAAGCCGCTATCGAAAATGATTTTTCTGGAAATGTTATTGATGTATGCCCCGTAGGTGCTTTGACCGATAAGACTTTTAGGTTTAAATCGCGCGTTTGGTTCACAAAACCCGTTGATGCACACCGCGATTGCCCGACTTGCGCGGGAAAAACGCGTTTGTGGTTTAAAGGTGATGAAGTGTTGCGCGTAACGGCTCGGAAAGACGAATACGGCGAAGTCGTGGATTGGATTTGCAATGACTGCCGTTTCCATAAAAAAGAAATTACCGATTGGGTCATCGAAGGTCCGACGAAACTAAACCGCCATTCGGTTATTTCGGCGAATCATTACGAAGATGGTATCAGTGGTTTGAAAGCCATTCAATTTGATACACGTATTGCATTGGCACGGGCAACCCACAAAGTTGACCCGAAATTAGACGGTGTGAAACATGGTGCAGGTTCGGGTGCTTTGAATCCAAACAATTTGGGTACTTTGGGCGCGTTGAATCCGAATAATTTGTTAGATGCGGCAATGGCTTTGCCTGTTGGGATTGAATAAACGTGCCTAAGTCATTACAAAGAATAAGACATTATATTGAGGGGTCCCAATTTTAATTTGAAATTAAAAAATCATTCAAAATGGCTTATAGAAATTTTAAAATAGCAGATTTGACAGAGAAATTCGGGGTTCAAGAAATAGGCTTTCAACTTTTTAACCCTGCTAAAATTCGTAGAATTGAGCCAAGCGCGAAACTTTTAAGCGATTTGGCAGATGCTGAACTTATTACATTGTCAACTGAAAAAGCTGTTTCAGAACGTTTAGTTGCACCTGTTTTGGCAGAAGTTGCAAAGCATAATGACTTTTTACAAATTTTTTCAGGCGAAATAATTGATGCAGATAAAAAAGTGGGATTGAACGGCGAAATTGATTTTGTCTTGTCAAGATTACCTTGGACTCGAAAGCCTCAAAACCCACTTTTATGTATTACAGAATCGAAACTTGGCTTAATCAATAGCGGTGTTGACCAAGCTGCAGCTCAAATGCTCGGTATTAGAACTTTTAATAAAACAAGAAACTTTACGGATATAATTGTTCACGGAGCCGTGACAGATGGGACAAGTTGGCGTTTTTTGAAATTACTCGATAATAATTTATTGATTGATAGACACGTATATTCAACAGTTGATTTGCCACTTTTATTAGGCGTTTTGCAAGAAATTGTTGATTTTTACAAAAAATAAACCCCAATACTGAGGGGGTGTTTCTGAGCTTAAAATTTAAAGTAAAACGAAAAATATATGTTTTCAGGTATTCTATTGTACAAACTCATTATCGCCGTTGCCGTCTTTGCGGTATCTTTAGGCGTTGCTGCTTATGCAACTTATGGCGAGCGTAAAATTGCCGCATTTTTACAAGACCGTATCGGTCCCAATCGATCGGGTCCTTTTGGTCTGCTCCAGCCCATCTCCGACGGTGTGAAAATGATTATGAAAGAGGAGTTTATTCCTGCCGAAGCTAATAAATGGTTGTTTATCCTTGGTCCTTGTATTGCAATGTTTGTGGCGAATATGTCAGGCATTGTGATTCCGTGGGCGCGCCCGACAACTATTGACGGTCAACCTTTTACATTCCAAATCACCGATATTAATGTCGGCATTTTATGGGTATTTGGCATCGTTTCCATTGGTGTTTATGGCATTATGATTGGCGGTTGGTCATCGAATAATAAGTATTCACTGTTGGGTGCTTTACGTGCGTCTTCGCAGATGATTTCTTACGAATTGGCGATGGGCTTGTCATTGGTTGCCTTGATTATGACGACTGGCACATTGAGCGTGAACGAAATTGTAGAGCAACAAGATTTGGGCTTTTGCAACTTTGTCTATCAACCACTCGGTTTTTTGATTTTCCTCATTTGTGCCTTCGCCGAAACAAACCGCGCACCTTTCGACTTACCCGAAACAGAAACAGAATTGGTCGGTGGTTATCACACGGAATACAGCTCGATGAAATTGGGTTTTTACCTTTTTTCTGAGTATATTAATATGTTTATTTCATCGGCAGTTATGGCATCTTTGTACTTTGGCGGCTATCATTTTCCATTTGAAAATGAATTGATGAAGGTTATTGGCGACAATGGGGAATTTTGGGTACGCATCATCGGTGCAGCTATATTTTTGGGCAAAGTTGTTGGCTTGATTTTGTTCTTTATGTGGGTACGTTGGTCAATCCCACGTTTCCGTTATGACCAATTAATGAACTTAGGTTGGAAAACTTTACTACCTTTGTCAATCGCTAATTTGGTAGTGACAGGTTTGATTGTGGCGGCTAATGAAGGCTGGTTTAAATAATTGTTTAATTAATTTTAACGTTAATTTCGACTTTACAAGATAAAAGATAAAAATTTAAGAGAATATGAAACTGACAAATCGCTCAAAACTTGTCGCCAACAAGGAAATGACATTTGCTGAAAAGATTTATTTACCGGGCATTACAAAAGGTTTGGCAATCACGGCAGGTCACTTGTTTAAGAAAAAGTCAACCATTCAGTATCCAGAGCAAAAGCGTGCGTTTGCGCCTGTTTATCGCGGCTGGCACGTCTTGAAACGCGATGATGCGGGTGCTGAACGCTGTACAGCTTGCGGGTTGTGTGCGGTTGCTTGCCCTGCGGAAGCGATTACGATGGTATCGGCAGAGCGCAAAAAAGGTGAAGAACATTTGTATCGGGAGGAAAAATACGCGGCAAATTACGAAATCAATATGTTACGCTGCATTTTTTGCGGTTTGTGCGAAGAAGCGTGTCCTAAAGAAGCCATTTTTTTAACCGATAGAATGGTCAATGTGGACGACAACCGCAATGATATGATTTACGGCAAAGACAAATTGACAGAAATGATGAACAATCGCGTTGATGTTACAAAGCGTCAGACCCAAGCCGTGACTGATTTTAAGCAAAACAAATGGCATACGCACAATCAGACTTGGCGCGACCGTTTGGAAGCGGCACACGACGAAGACCATCATTAAATTTTAGCAATTACTTTAGTACAATTACTTCGCTCACGCAAAAGAGAGAAAAGTGTTTCATTTTCTGGGCTTGCCCGAAAAATGAAACACATCAACCTCAACTGCGAGCGAAGCGAGACTTGGCTAAAAATTATAATTTAAAATAAATAAAACGTGACCTAAAAGTTGCGTTACACTCTAAGACTTATGTTAGGATTAACTACTGAAGCCCTTGTTTTTTATATTCTTTCGGCAATAGCTATTACGGGCGCATTGTTCACCGTTTTCAGCCGCAACCCTGTTTACAGCGTTTTGTCGTTGATTGTAACATTTTTTGCCATTGCAGGACATTATTTTTTGATGAATACGCAGTTTTTGGCAACTGTCCACATTATAGTCTATACAGGTGCAATCATGGTATTGTTCCTTTACGTCATTATGATGCTGAATTTGAACAAAGAAGCAGAACCGAATAAACCGCTTTTGTCAAAAATCGCGGCAGTTATTTCGGGAGGTTCTTTGATGTTGGTCTTGATTGTTGCCTTGAAAGATGCGTCAAATATGAAAATCAATAGCAATATTGATGAAAATATCGGCTCAATCGGCTATCTCGGTAAAGTGCTTTACAGCTCATCGTTTGTACTACCTTTTGAAGTATCGGCTATTTTGTTTTTGACAGGAATGGTTGGTGCAGTTATGCTTGGAAAGAAAGAAATTCAGTGATATTTCGATAATAATGTTTTAAAAAACATCAAAGATGGCTTATAGCAAATATAAAAATATCAAAAAAGTTGCCGACAAATTCAACTTAACGATACAACCAGGGGAATTGTTCCCTAAAGATTTGCCACTGATAGAGCCAAGCGATTGGTTGATTAAAACGTTAGAAATGATGTCTGAACAAGGTTATGATACCGAAAAAGAACGTTCAGAGAGACTAATTGCACCTATTTTTGCAGAATACCGCCATCGAAATAAAAATAAATTAACCATTTATTCAGGGCATGAACTCAATGTTGATGCGAAAAATGATTTAAACGGTGAATGTGATTTTTTAATGGCATTAGGTGATAAGGTCTTAGAGTTTTTAGATACGCCCATTTTTTCAATAGTCGAAGCCAAAAAGCAGGATTTTGATTTGGGACTTGGGCAGTGTACAGCTCAAATGATTGGCGCACAAAAATACAATGAACTTGATGGAAAGCCGACTGCTTTTATCTATGGAGCAACAACTGATGGCGTGAAGTGGCGATTTATGAAACTTAAAAATAAAACTTTGACAATTGATAAAGAATATTATCAATTGGGGCTTTTGCCAAGATTATTAACCGTTTTACAATTTATTTTCGATGATTGTGAAAAAATGGGGCAAATTACTGAGGGGGTCTAAAATTTAAAAATAAAAAAAATAAAAAATGCAAGATATTGTCGCAGGCGTTCCGCTTCATTATTACGTTTGGCTGAGTGCCATTCTTTTTTCGATTGGTGTTATGGGTGTTTTGTATCGCCGCAATGCCATTATTATTTTCATGTGTGTTGAGTTGATGCTCAATGCGGTTAATGTATTACTCGTTGCGTTCAGTCGTTTTCACTCAGATGCGGGTGGGCAAGTGTTTGTCTTTTTTATTATGGCGGTTGCGGCGGCAGAAGTTGCTGTTGGTTTGGCGATTTTGATGCTCGTTTTTCGCAATACTAAATCAACGGATATTGACTTTTTGAATAGGCTTAAATTTTAAGTTTGAGTTTAAGTTATTACTTACCACGCTCGCTTCACTCGCGAAAAAAGAGGAGAGGGGTTTCATTTTTCGGGTTTTGCCCAAAAAATGAAACCCATTCTCCTCTTTTGCGAGCGAAGCGAGCAATAGAGCCAAGTAATTATAAATTTTAGTTACAAAACAAAAAACATGGCGCAACACCTTACAGTTGCTTTAAAAGCAACGCTTGTGGTTAGTAAAAAACGGGTTTTCAACGACCGTATTCCTCCAGAATTAGCTATTGAAACGGTAGAAAATAATTTTGACCTAAGTTGTTATACGTATTCTGAAACCGAGCATTTTCATTTATGGAAACTCAACCAAGACATGCTTGATGCCGAAATAATCCCTTTCATTGAAAGCGTTTTGACGTTTTATTACGACAAAGAAGAGGCGCATTATCAAGGATTGATAGGTGCTATAAAGCGAAATAAAAGCTACGAAAGTCTATTTAAATTGGCAAAAGATGCTGAATATGACCATTTTGAGATGGACAGTACGCCATATTCACAATTTCAATTGAAACACTTAGGCAAACATCTTCAAGTTGATTTTAATTTTATTCGGCTCTTTACAAGCGAGCGATTGAGGATAGATAATTTTGATAAAACATTTAAGTTCTTATCGAATTGTATGCAAAAAACTTTTTCAGCATTTCAATTAAGCAAGGTTTTAGAACTATACTTTTTTGATACTAAACGACTTAAAGCGAGTTAAAAATGCCTAATAAATATTGGCTTCACGCCAATTGTTCAATAAAAAATAATCAATAAAATTTATGTCTCAATTTATTTACTTAGTACCGCTATTTCCTTTAATTGGCTTCGCAATTATCGGGTTATTGAATCGAAATTTGTCGAAAACAGCCACAAGCCTTATTGGTAGTGGGTCTATTTTGGCGAGTTTTGTCGTCTCTTTGATGATATTTATGCAACATAAAACCTTTACTTTGTACTTGTTCGACTGGATTTCAACACCCGCGTTCAGTGCAAATATGGCGTTTTATGTAGATTCTTTGTCTGCCTTGTTTTTGCTTATCATTACGGGTATTGGCTTCTTGATTCACGTTTATTCGGCGGGCTATATGCACGAAGACGACGGGTTTCGCCGCTTTTTTGCCTACCTCAATTTGTTCGTGTTCTTCATGTTGTTGCTCGTTTTAGGCGACAATTTCCTCGTTATGTTCATTGGTTGGGAAGGCGTTGGCTTATGTTCGTATTTACTGATTGGGTTTTGGTTCAAAAACATCGAGTATTCGGCGGCGGCAAAAAAGGCTTTCGTGATGAATCGTATCGGTGATTTGGGCTTATTGTTGGGCGTTTTATTGATTTATCAAACGACACAAAGCATTGATTACTTGACAGTTATGAGCAAAGATGGACTTAAAATGTTCACACCCGAAGTCGCAACCGCAGCAACGCTTTTATTGTTTATTGGTGCAATGGGTAAATCAGCTCAAATTCCGCTTTACACTTGGTTGCCCGATGCGATGGCTGGTCCGACACCCGTTTCAGCATTGATTCACGCGGCAACGATGGTCACGGCGGGTATCTATATGGTGGCACGCACATCGGCTTTGTTTGCACTTGCCCCCCTCAGTATGGAAGTAGTGGCTTGGACTGGCACAATCACGGCTTTGTTTGCAGCAACAATTGGCTTCAATCAGAACGATATTAAAAAAGTTCTCGCCTACTCTACTGTCTCTCAACTCGGTTTTATGTTTGCCGCTTTGGGCGTTGGTGCATTTTCATCGGGTGTTTTTCACGTTTTGACGCACGCTTTTTTCAAAGCCTTGATGTTCTTGGGCGCAGGTTCAGTTATTCATGCCATGCACCACGAGCAGGATATTCGTAAAATGGGTGGTTTGCGGTCGAAATTGCCGATTACACACGCAACATTTTTAGCAGGTTATTTGGCGATTATTGGTGTACCCTATTTTTCTGGTTGGTACTCAAAAGACGAAATTATATTAAAAGCATTGGAACACAATCCTATCATTGGTGGCTTGTTGATTTTAGGTGCATTGATGACAGCTTTTTACATGAGTCGCCTGTATTTCCTCGTATTTTGGGGAAAATTCAGAGGCACGCACGAACAAGAACACCATTTGCACGAGTCACCCCTCAGTATGACCATGCCTTTGATGGTTTTGGCGGTATTGTCAGTCGGTGGCGGATTCTTAGCACATGGTTATATGGAAGAGTATGTTGCCCCTATCCTATCCAATATCAAAGGCGTTGAAAACCATTCACTCCATACTGTGTTGTGGATTTTGACGGGCTTGGTGTTTGTGGTTGCAGGTTATGCGTATTACAAATACGTGGTTCAAGGTGAAACACCTGCCGAAAATGAAGCTGCACTGTCGGGTACAGAAAGATTGGTTTTCAATAAATACTACGTTGATGAAACGTATAATTCATTGATTACCAAACCTATTGATGCAGTTTCAAAATTCTTTAGTGAGATTTTTGATACTAAAATATTAGATGGTGCTGTCAATTTTGTAGGTAAAGGCACACGTTGGTTGTCCGATACTTTGCGCCAAACACAAAATGGTAGCGTGGACGTTTATTTCTTCGCTATGGTCATTTCGATAGTTGTAATTTTTATCTTGAAACTAATGTAAGATATTTCAAATTCCAGATTTCAAATTCCAGATTTCAAATTCCAAGGACGATAAATTAAAAGCCGTGCAAACTGAACGTTTGTACGGCTCTTAATTTTATATTTGCAATTTTAAATCTAAACGTAATTACTTAGACACGCGCTCGCTTCGCTCGCGCGTGGGAAGATATGTGGTTCGTTTTTCGGGCAACGCCCGAAAAACGAACCACATTCCCTTTTTTTGTGAGCGAAGCGAGCAATGGGCTAAGTAATTACATCTAAACAATATCATGCTCACACCCGCCATCAAAGCCAGTATCAATAAAAGCGTTTTATGCTGGTTGGCAACTGCCGATAAAAGCAATCTGCCCAATGTATCGCCCAAAGAAATGTTCACATTTGAAGGTGATTCTACCCTATTGATTGCGCATATAGCCTCTCCCAATAGCCTTAAAAACATCAAGGTCAATCCACAAGTTTGCGTGAGCATTTTGGATATTTTTGTTCAAAAAGGGTATCAATTCAAAGGATATGCAACAATTATTGACCATAAACACCCATTATTTGCCGCAAAAGCCCAATTAATCATTGATTTATTTGGAACAACATATCCATTTACTCAACTCATTGATATTGATATACAAGAAGTGAAGCCGATTATTGCGCCAAGTTATCTGCTATTTCCAGAAAGTACTGAAGAAAGCCGTATTGCCAATGCCATGACATCTTACAATGTTCAACCCATTAATAAACCTTCGATTCTTTCAAATACTTCTCAACAACCTCTGGTACGAGATATTGAATAGACTTTCCTTCACTCAAACATTTTCGGATATACGTGGCTGAAATTTCCATAAGTGGCGCATCAAAAAGACGGACACGCGGATGCGTCGCCAATTCGCCTAAATCGTAGTTCGGACGCCGATAAATATATACATCGTACCCCCTCAGTATAAATTCATAATTTTTCCATTTGTGTAAACTCGCTAAGTTATCGCCACCCATGATGAGCGAAAACTCATGTTGCGGGTATTTTTCACCAAGATAAGCCAATGTATCGACCGTAAACGAAGGCTTTGGGAGTTTAAATTCTATATTAGAGGCTTCCAATTTAGGGTTGTCTTCTACGGCAGCCTGCACCATGTTGAGACGTTCGCGGTCTTTAGCGAGCGTACTTTTCAATTTTAATGGGTTTTGTGGACTCACCACAAGCCACACTTTCTCCAAGTCGGTTTGCGTCGCCATAAAATTGGCAATAATCAAATGTCCGACGTGAATGGGATTGAAAGAACCGAAAAAAAGACCTATTTTCATGTGTTTCAAATTTCAAAAATTTCAAATTTCAAATTTCAAGGATTTCAGCGTAAGAATTATTTGAAACCATACATAAAATCTAAACTGCTGGTTCTCGCGCTCGCTTCGCTCGCGCGAGGGGGCAATGTGGTTCATTTTTCGGGCTTTGCCCGAAAAATGAACCACCTCTCCTCCTTTTGCGCGAGCGAAGCGAGCGCAAAAGTGCCTTTTAATGCGTATTTTGAATTTATGTATGGTTTCAAAATCCACCGCACCTTCAAATCTCTGAATTTTGAAACCCTTGAAATCTCTGAAATCTGAAATTTTTGAAATCCTTGAAATTATTTAGTTGTTGATTTGACAGGTTTTTGATTCACCAAGAATTTAGGTGAAGTGTCTTCAACAGGCTCGCTTGCCGCATCTTCCAAATACCATTGCCCGCTTTGGCGCGACAAAAAATATTTGCATTGGATTTTGCCTTCAGTGTCTTCCAACATACAATCGCAGGTTGCTTTATCTCCTTTCTCCGAACAAGCAATAGACAAAATTTTCGTCCCACTTGGCGGGATTTGCTGCATGTTGTTCGTGCTGTCAAGTCCAATCACCGCTTCAAGTGTTTTCCCGATGCTAATGAGTTTGGCGAGGGCAAACTGGTTTTGCTCGATTTGGGACTCCCATGTTCTAACCACTGCTTCGGGTGTTTTGGGTAGTTCAATCGGTGCTGTTTCGGTTAGTGTGTTTGGTGCTGTTTGAATTTTTTCCCCTCTTTTACATGCAATAACCGATAAAACGACGGCAAATAACACGATGTGGCTCAAATGTTTCATGAAGTGTTGTGGCTTTGTTAGCAAATTTTCTCTTGAAGTGTTGCGTTATAAAACATATAACTTTTTTTTTTACTGCTTTTATTACGCCACAAAGTTATGTCTTTTAATTCTTTCAAAAAAGGTTTTTTACAATATAACCCATCATTTTTTTGTAAAGTTTTAGTAATCAATCATTTAACACACCAAATTTTATTTGGAATAATACGTTATACCTTTAAAATGGTATTACCAATAGCACAAGCTGCACACCTCTTTTCATCGCAATAAGTAGTTTTCAACTGAATAAGGGCTTGCGAGTCGGCGGCAGTCGTAGCAGTCAAACCTAAATCTTTCCAACCGTCAGTGAGGGTATTTTTTTCGGGTCGTACTTTCTCAAGTAGTAACAGTGAACGGTCTTTGAGGGATTCATCACCGCGCAACTTGCCATATGTGTACAAAAATGGCGCAACATTATTGATTAAAATCACGTCAATTGTATCTGAACCGAGTTTTTTAGGCGTAGATACTGAGGGGGTATCAAAAACAAAATGCGTGCGCCAATAATCGCTTACTTCCACTTCAAACAGTGCAGATAGCGTCTCAGTTTGTTGATTGTCAATCACTTTTGAAAATAAATGCAGACTTCGGTGAATTAATCCCGCCAACTGTGCCAAACGAATAGTCGGAAAACTTGGTGGTCGAAGCCGTCCAAATTTCCACGCGGCAAGGAACACTGTCTCCGTCAAATTGTGTTTAATTTTGAGGAATTGAAATTCTTTTTTCAAACGCACCAAATAATCATCGGCAAATTCTTTATCCAAAAAACCCGCTTGTCCAAACAACAAAGCCTCCAATTGAAACAACTGATTTTTATGCTTTGCCAAGACCCGATGTGGCAACGAACGCGCCAACATTTCCATCGGTTCAGCATTAATTTTTGAACCGAAATAACGGGTAGTAAATTGCCAAAATGTTTCTTCCCAATCGTCTTTATTGCGCTCCAATGCCACTTGAATTGCCTGTGATTTTCGCTCTAATCTTTCTACTGCCAAACGTTCCAACCATTTTTGTTTGGTCAAATCCGATACTTGGTTAAAATGTGTTTGGCAGGGAATCCAATGGGCATTGTGCATAATTGCCCAATATTTCTTAAAAATACCTTCTGGAATACGGTTTTTGAGTTCTAAACAAGGAATTTTAGACATTTCAAATGCAGATTTTGGCTTTGAAAGGTTTTTATCCCCCCTCTCAGTATAAGCGGCATTTCTCAACACATCAACGTCATTTTCAAAAACCACATGCAGAACAACGCTGCCAAAAGCCGCATCTTTTTGATGCCCGTGCGCCAACCAATCACTCGATTTTAGGTGCATTTCAACTGAACCAAACCACGTCCAATCACCAATTTTGAGTTTAACATTTTGAAAATCTGCACCCGAATCTAAGGCATTGTACGCGCCAAAATCAAAGATTTCGATAGGTTCACCGTCAGTTGTGCTAAGGTTGTCGGCATCAAATTGACGGGTACGCCAAAGAAAGTGGAGGAAGTCTTCTCGCATGGTGTATGTTGTTTTTTGGTAATTACTGAGCCACGCGCTCGCTTCGCTCGCACCTGAGAGAAGATGTGGTTCGTTTTTCGGGCTTTGCCCGAAAAACGAACCACTTTCCCCTTTTTTGCGAGCAAAACGAGCAATAGACTAAGTGATTACATTTTTTGTTTGTAAGTGTGTAGATAAAATTATTGAATAGTTAGCTTTTACTCACTTCGCTCGCGCGAGGGAATGATGTGGTTCATTTTCTCTTTTTTGCGAGAGCGGCTAAGTAATCGCCCTTAATTTCCAGCAAAAATAAAATACTTGTTTGATAAAAACGAATATTTTATTTTCAACTTTAATTGCTAAATCAGATAATTAGCGTAAATTCGCTAAATTTTTACAGAACCAGTAACTAAGTAGTTACACCTAAATAAACGCTGCTTTGATACTGGCTCTTTTTCGCTTCGCTCAAAAATCGCCAGAGTCTGTTTTTTAGGGGCGAGCGTGTTTTTCAATCAGAAAAATCGAAGATTTTTCTGATTGAAAAACACGCTCGCCCCGATAGATTCTTTCAGAGGGCGATTTTTGAGCGAAGCGAGAAAGAGCCAGTATCAAAGCAGCGTTTATTTAGGTGCAAGTACTTATACGCTAAAATGTAAGTAATTACTTAATCATGGCGCGACCTTAAAGTTGCGTTACGGCTGAGTAGTCAAAATAAAACTTAAATCATGGTCTTTCAACTAACTGAAGAACACCTTGCTGTACAAGAAGCAGCGCGGCATTTTGCCCAAAACGAACTAAAACCGGGCGTGATTGAGCGCGACCGCGATATGAAATACCCAAAAAGCCAAGTCAAAATGATGGGCGAATTGGGTTTTATGGGTATGATGGTGTCACCAGAATACGGTGGCGGCGGCATGGATACATTGAGTTATGTCTTGGCAATGGAAGAAATTTCTAAGATAGATGCGTCTTGTTCGGTCATTATGTCCGTCAACAATTCATTGGTTTGCTGGGGAATTGAGGCTTACGGAACAGAGGCTCAAAAACGCAAATATTTACCCAAATTGACATCGGGTGAATGGATTGGCTCGTTTTGTTTGTCAGAACCCGAAGCAGGGAGCGATGCCACAAGCCAACGCACAACTGCCATTGATATGGGCGACTATTACCTTTTGAACGGTACTAAAAACTGGATTACCAATGGTGGCACATCACGGGTTCACCTCGTCATGGCGCAAACAAATAAAGAAGCAGGACACCGAGGCATCAACTGCTTAATCGTCGAAACGAACGCAAAAGGCGTGGTTATTGGCGCAAAAGAAGACAAATTAGGCATTCGTGCTTCGGATACGCACACCATTATGTACAATGACGTAGTTGTACCAAAAGAAAATCGCTTGGGTACTGAGGGGTTCGGTTTTAAGTTTGCGATGAAAGTTTTGTCGGGCGGACGCATCGGCATTGCGGCACAAGCTCTGGGTATTGCGGGCGGTGCTTACGAACTGAGCGCGGCTTACGCACAAGAACGCATCACATTTGGCAAGCCGATTATTAAACACCAAGCCATTGCTTTCAAATTGGCAGATATGGCGATGGATATTGAAGCAGCAAAGATGATGGTCTATCGAGCAGCCTGGATGAAAGACCAACACATGGATTTTGAATCGGCTGCAGCAATGGCAAAACTGTACGCCTCCGAAGTGGCAATGAAACACACCGTTGAAGCTGTGCAGATTCACGGCGGCTACGGTTATGTCAAGGAATACCACGTTGAAAGGTTAATGCGCGATGCTAAAATCACGCAAATCTATGAAGGCACTTCGGAAATTCAACGCATCGTCATTTCACGCGGTATTGAGCAAGGTAAGCTCTATTTACCAAATTCAGGGGAGGTTTCATAGGACGTTTTTACTGAAGGGCCTCTTTCCACAAGAGAAAAGCCGTTTCAACAAGTTGAAACGGCTTTTTTACGTAATTAACCTAAGTTTTGTGGTAGTGCCTCAAAACGCGCCGCCTTCGGTGGCGCGGGGGATTTTTTCGGCGCGAGCCGTTTTTTTTGTTTAAAATTTGGGCAAAGCCCAAAATTTAAACAAAAAAACGGCTCACGCCATTAGGTTTTCCTCGTGGCGAAGCCACGTTTTAATACCACAAAACTTAGATTAATTACTAGCCACGCGCTCGCTTCACTCGCGCGAGAGAGAAGATGTGGTTTGTTTTTCGGGCAAAGCCCGAAAAACAAACCACATTCTCTTTTTTGCGAGCGAAGCGAGCGCGTGGGCTAAGTAAACCAACGTTCGGGGAACTTTTAAAGTTCCCCGAACGTACACATTGAATCTGAAATTTAAAATTTCTTACATCATACCACCCATGCCGCCCATGCCTTGTGGTGCGCCATGTGAGTGCGGTGCTTCTTTTTCTGGTTTGTCACTGATAACACATTCAGTTGTCAAGACCATACCTGCGATAGAAGCTGCATTTTCAAGTGCCACGCGGGTTACTTTCGTAGGGTCAATAACACCTGCTGCTTTCAAATCTTCGTATTTGTCAGTACGTGCATTATAACCATAAGCTCCTTTACCTGCTTTAACTTTCATGGCAACAACACTGCCTTCAACACCTGCATTTTCAGAAATGATGCGAAGAGGAGCTTCCAAAGAGCGACGAACGATGTCAATACCCGTTGTTTCGTCTTCATTTTCACCTTTGTAGTTCGCCAATACTGTGATAGCACGAATCAAAGCGACACCACCACCGCACACAATACCTTCTTCAACGGCAGCCCGTGTTGCGTGCAAAGCATCGTCAACGCGGTCTTTTTTCTCTTTCATTTCCACTTCAGTTGCTGCACCGATGTACAAAACGGCAACACCACCCGCCAATTTAGCCAAGCGTTCTTGCAATTTTTCGCGGTCATAATCGCTTGTTGTTGTTTCAATTTGCGCTTTGATTTGGTTGATGCGCGATGTGATGTCTGTCTCAGAACCTTTACCGTTTACGATAGTTGTGTTGTCCTTGTCCACCGATATTTTTTCACAAGTACCCAAATGTTCCAAACCTGTATTTTCAAGTTTGTAGCCTTGGTCTTCTGAAATCACCGTACCGCCCGTCAAAATAGCAATATCTTCCAACATTGCCTTACGACGGTCGCCAAACCCTGGTGCTTTTACCGCTACAACTTTCAAACCAGCCCGCAAACGGTTAACCACCAAAACGCCCAAAGCCTGTGAATCCACATCTTCCGCAATAATCAACAACGGACGACCTGTACCCAATGCTTTTTCCAAAATCGGCAACATTTCTTGCATATTGCTGATTTTTTTGTCGTAAATCAAAACAAGTGGTTGTTCATATTCAGCGACCATTGTATCGGCGTTCGTGATAAAGTACGGCGACAAATAACCTCTGTCAAACTGCATACCCAACACTTCTTCCATATAAGTATCCGTACCTTTCGCTTCTTCAACCGTGATAACGCCATCAGTAGAAACACGCTCCATTGCTGTTGCAATAAGTCCACCGATTTCGCTGTCATTGTTGGCAGAAATAGCCGCTACTTGACGAATTTTTTCAAAATCATTGTTGATTGTCTCGCTTTGGTCTTTCAAACTTTGTACGACTTTACGTACTGCTTTGTCAATACCACGCTTCAAATCCATTGGGTTTGCACCCGCCGCTACGTTTTTCAAGCCCGCACGTACCATCGCTTGTGCCAAAACCGTTGCTGTTGTTGTACCGTCACCCGCCGCATCAGCCGTTTTAGACGCTACTTCTTTTACCATTTGTGCGCCCATGTTTGCAACAGGGTCGCTCAATTCAATTTCTTTTGCTACTGATACACCATCTTTAGTGATTTGTGGCGCACCAAAACTTTTCTGAATGATTACATTGCGTCCTTTAGGACCTAACGTTACTTTTACTGCATCTGCCAACGCATCAATACCGCGTTTTAAGTTTTTCGCGGGCATCGGCGTTAAAAGTGATTTCCTTTGCCATATCTTTCTTCTAATTATGAGTGGTGAGTTATGAATTATGAGTTATTAACTCATACACAATCAAGAATTCGACCACGCTTAATTAAGTAATGATTTTTTAGAAAAAAAATAGTTAAAATACTGAGGGGGTGTCAAGAGCATAAATTATTGATTAGTGAACGAGTTGAAACTTATAAAGCCGCATGCTAAAAAACTCATAACTCATAACTCATAATTTATAACTCATAACTTAAATAACGACAAGGATGTCGTCCTCGCGCATGATGAGGTAATCCTTGCCTTCCAAAGTCATTTCTTGACCCGCGTATTTGCCATACAAAACGATGTCACCTACTTTAACGGTCAAGGCTTTGCCTTCTTTACCCGGACCAACGGCAACAACTTCGCCACGTTGTGGTTTTTCCTTAGCTGTATCAGGAATAATAATGCCGCCCTTAGTTTTTTCTTCGGCGGGAGCTGGTTTAACAACTACTCTGTCGTTAATCGGCTTCATAGTCACTCTGTTTTTAATTAAGTTGAAAAAAAATTATTGTCTATGGATTGGTTGGACTGTTTCATCAGATTTTAAATAAAATGTAAACAGCTAACGGGAAGCGGTCAGCATTTTTTATACCAACCACTTTTTGCGGACAAAATGTCAGTTGCAAAGCGGGTTTTATCGGAAAAAATTGCCGAATTTACTGAGGGGGTGTTGAGAGACTGAAATTTTGTCAAAAAGGTAACGCGGAATTCTAGTTCCGCTCGCGTTGTGTGCGGAACTGGAGTTCCATGTTACCTGCCTTCTACATCTGCCTTTCGCAACAATTTATAGCCATTCGTAGTGTCTCGAAAATTAAACAAATGCGGTCGAAATAGGGTGTAGGGATAATTATTAAAAGGTGTACACAACTGGGTTTTCATACCTTTTAGATACGTCAATTGCGGTGTATCGGGCATGGAAGCAATGGAAAGGGGCGAATCGGGCGATTTCAGAGCCGACAAATACAAAGATTCGTAAGCCAAACCCCACGCCATGAACAGGCGATTTTTTTCATCCAAATGCGTGTAATCTACATAAAATTTTGTCCCACCAATGCGACTGGCTTGGGTCATCAATTCTTGTACATAGGCTTGTCTTTCGGTATAAACACGGCTTTTTTGAGTGATGTATAAGAATTTGAAAATCAACAAACTACTTATCAAAATGAGTCCATTTTTTTGCCTTAAATACTGAGGGGTCATTTTCGACGGCAAAAGGCACAGCGAGAAAAACAGCCAGTGGCAAATATTGTGTTTCGAGATAAAACCAATGGTGGTCGGGGCTGTCAAAATAAGCCGTTGACACAATGAAAATATAGCCCAATGTGGCTCCTAAAAACAGGCTCAGCCTAAGAAATCGTTTTTTCCAAATATAAAAAACCGTGATACTCAACAAAAAAGGAATAAACAACAGAAAGTCATCGCCGCAATGTTTGCCAAAAACGGCTCATACTATGCCCCCTCAGTAATGCGTCCCAAGTTTGGGCGAAATGCGTTTCAAACCGTTCCGACGAACCTTTATCGTAGTAGCTGATGCCTGTGAGGTAGTGTTTAGTTGCCCAAGCTGCTGCCGCGCAAGGCTCGAAAAAAGCAATAAACCTCTAGAAATAGGTGGTTTTTGAGGAATTGAAACGGGTATTTTTTTTAAAAAAGAGAAAAAGAAGAAAGGCAGCAAAAACGTTCCGAAATAGGCAATTAGAAATGCAAACGGAAAAAGCGTCAACGGATGGAAAAAATAGACCGTAAAAATGAGGAAAATACTGAGGGGGTAATCGAACCATCGAAATTGGCTAAAATTGCCTCGATTGACCAAAAAACCAAAGGTCATCAACAAAAAAGACGTGCCTTGAATGATTTCATTTTGTACCCAAAAAAACGAATGGGCGGTCATTATGGTCGCAAATAGCACAATTACCAAAGCTAAACTATTGACTTTCAACACTTTATCTGTTATAAAAAAACACACCCAATGAAACAGCACAAACGCCAACGAATAGGACATCAAAATCGCTTGGAGAGAAAAACCCCATCTCGCTCCCCACAACGGAAAAGCCTGCACAAAACCTGCCCCATATCTATCCACTTGAATCGCCAATTGATTGGTTGCCAAGACCTTTAAACTTTGGTGAGCAGCATCCAACAAAATCGTCCGTTCGCGCCAAAACACAAGGGACAGCACGGCTAAAATGGCAAAACTGAGGTTGCCCACGAGCGTCCAATAGCGGTCGGGAAAATGGGGGCTTGGGGCGTTATGTGGATTGGAATTCGAGTCTGTCATGCTATTTTATGGTCGTGTTGTTTTTATTTATTCATAAGCCCATTTATCATCGAATTTGACAATCAACAGGCATAAATCCTTTAAAGCCAATTATTTTTAAATGGCTAAGGAACGCGAAAAAAATAAAGTATCAGAGTTTGATACATTGCGTGTTTTAAGAAAAAAGAGGTTTTTGATTTTTTTTGCAAAAAAAAATCAAAAACACCCCCTTTTTTTCTGCTAACCAAAGCACATCAATTTTACAGAATGATACTTTATTTATTTCACGTTCCTAAAAGAATCTTTTGTCATTATCTTATATTTGGAAGAATCCAAAAGTTGAGTATCGTATTGCTGTTTCAGCAATAAATTAGTAGCAAAAATACTACCGACGAGTAGGCAAATAAGCCCCATTATTAGTTTTGAACTAAGTGTCATATTGAGAAATGTTTTTTATTTAAAATTATTTTGTATAAATTGTTCGTACAAGGTTTTATATCATCAATGTTGATATTAAGTAAATATAAAGTCCTAAAAAAAGTAGGCAAATCATCTTCAATAAAACGTTGGCGACGAAACGTTACTATTTTATCCAGTGCATCTTCTGCTGCAAAATAACCAATTCCACGCTTATTGACAATGATTTCTTGCTGCTGCAAAAAATCATACGTGCGTTGAATGGTATTCGGATTGACCTCCAAAGCCACCGCTAAATCTCTGATACTCAATATTTTATCACCCAATGCCCATTTCTTTAATAAGATTTGGTCGCAGACGTACTCGGCGATTTGGAGATAGATGGATTGCTTGTCTCTAAATTCCATTATCTTTATTTTTGAATTAAATATTTATCTACAATACTAATCACACTAATCACACTAATCACACTAATCCTAATCACACTAATCACACTAATTTATTTATTTTTTAATCAATTCGTATAATTCATTTATTTTGTGTTGGGGTTATTTTTTTTGGTTCTCTGACAATTTTAGTTGAACGGTTTTCGGCATACCCTTTTCTGCTCGCTTCGCTCGCAGAAAAGGAGGAGAAGAGTAGTTCATTTTTCGCGCCGCAGCGCGAAAAATGAACCACTTTCCCCTTTTGCGCGAGCCGAAGCGAGCGGAGTCAACTGGTCAAAAAATTGTCCGAGAGAACCTTTTTTTTTAAACTCTTAAAAAAAGAAAAATAAATTATTCCAACAGGCTCAATTTGTGCTATTTAATTCTTCATTTTTTCATTTTTAATTAAAAAAATACTGAGGGAGCTAAACTTGCTTTTCTCGAAAGCCAATCAGTGCAATTAGCCAAATGGCAATGGGTAAAAAAGACTAACCAAAATAGACTTATCCATGAAGCTTCTTGTGAGAAAATATATAGAACTTCCTTATTTTTGTTAATATGCCACATAGGACTGCTTACGAAAATAGGTAATGGCGCAACCCCTTTTTGTCCTGTAAAATTATAAGCTAAAAATCATTGAATACATCCAATATATACACTAAGCCTAATAAAATAGCCATTGCTTTTATCGCACCTTTATTTTTAAAATAAACAGCACCCAATACAATCGTACCAGTCATAGTGATACAATGGGATAGTCCTATCAGAACATTATTTAAACTGTAATCAATTGTAATTAAATAATTAAGATTGGCAGTGGGGCGTTGCTTGTAGGCTTCTATTATCATAAAATCAAGCCCTCGAAAGAAAGCCATATAAGCACGCCATAAAGCCACCTATAACAACCACGAAAACCAACCATTTTTCAAAATTAGAAGCGGGAAGAGTCCAATAAGTCGTGCTTTTGGCTGGGTTGGGCGAGAAATCGGTCAGAAGCACAGCAAAAAATAGGCTGCCCAATGTCAAAATGACCAAAAAAGGCTCGAATTGACAGCGCGGAATCCAATCGCCTCCGTACATATGGAATTTTTGAAAACTGGGATAAAAAGAAATAAGACGCGCCGAAATAGCCAAAGCTGCTACAATCATCGTGCGGTTTTCAAAAAAAAAACGTTTTAGAAGCCCTAAAAAACGGGCGGTTGAAAATGTATCATTCATTTTTTTTAGTTTAATTTAGAAAGGTAGCAAGGCTGCCTCTTAAGATTTTGAAACCGAATTTAATTTGGTGGATTTAATAGAGCCGTAGGCTCGACCAATGTTATAGTGGTGGGTTTACTAGAGCCGTAGGCTCGACCGATGTTATAGCGGTGGGTTTACTTAGAGCCGTAGGCTCGACCGATGTTATAGCGGTGGGTTTACTAGAGCCGTAGGCTCGACCGATGTTATAGCGGTGGGTTTCAACCCGCCGATACAATTAACTACATTTTTCCTGAGTGCCGTAGGCACGATTCATTTTGTAAATCATTGATAATCAAATAAATATGTCGTGCCTACGGCACTTAAATTTTGAGGTTATACTTTCGGTGGGTTGAAACCCACCGCTATAACATCGGTCGAGCCTACGGCTCTATTGAGTCCGCCGAATTTAATTTGGAGCCAAAGTCTCAAATTATCTTTTGGGGCAGCCGTAGTACGGAACTAAAGTTCCGTGTTACCGATTGAAAATCTGTTTAAGCGCATGAGGTTGAGTAGTCATAACATTGAACAAAAACTCTAAACTTACCTTAGAATCACTCCCGTCCCTATTGCGGCGCACCACCGCATGACCGAGCATAGACGACTCCGAATACAACACATCGTCGGTTGTCGGCAAGTTGTGGACAAGTTCAAAACTGAGTTTTTCATTGATGATACTGAGGGGGGCATTGAGCAGTACCGAACCTTCGGCGAGAATCACCACTTGGTCAATCAGATTTTCCAAGTCGCGGGTTTGGTGCGTCGAAATAATAAACAGACGGTCGTCGGTGAGTGCCGCAGCCATGATTTTGCGGAATTGACTTTTTGAAGGAATGTCCAAACCATTCGTTGGTTCGTCCATGACGACTACCGACGTGTTGCACGCCAGCGCAAAGGCAATAATAAATTTCTTTTGCCCACCTGTTGACAAGTCGTTGATTGTCAATGATTTATCCACTTCAAAATCTGCCAACATTTGCCAAAAACGGGTTCGGTCGAACTGCGGATAAAACGGTGCATACACATCCAAATAGCGCTCTGCCGACAGCGACGGGGTGTACACTTGCTCTGGAATAAAATAAATGGATTGCAAAAAAGACGGTTTGCGCTCACGCGGGACGTAATTGTTGACGCTAACCGAACCCGAACTGGGGAACAATAAACTGGCAATATTTTTCAAAAGCGTGGTTTTTCCTGCGCCATTTTTACCTAAAAGACCATAAATCTTACCCGATTCGAGGGTCAAATTGAGGTCGCTGTACAAGGGTTCTTTGCGCCTGTAACTAAAAGTAAGGTGTTGGATGTTAATCATTTTCTAGTGTATTAGTTAAGCGGTACACTGCAAATGTGCGCATACTAATTTTAAACTTCCAAATATTAAATCTATTATTTTGAAAAAAATGTTGATTACTTCATTTTTTCTAAAAATACTGAGGGGCTTTTTTACAGAAATGAGTGTTAGTCTACCACAAGGGTGGTTCAATTGCCTCTGAATGTGCCAATTTTTATCTCTTTAACTTTTCTAACAAACACTCCAAATTTCCGCTCCGAAAGTGCTAGTTTTGCGCCGTTTTTTGAGAAAAAAAACAATTTGCGAATTTTTTAAATTCCAACTAACGTTTTTCTCAGTTTTTGCGTTGAAAAGACATTTTATACTGAGGGGGGTAACTTTCCAAATTTTACCCGTCTTCAAGCGGCTTTTGATAGCAAAAATCGTTTTCGTTAATCATAAAATTTTCCACTAATTCTATGAAGCGTTCTATGAATCGCGTGTTGTTAGCAGCTTTTGCTGCATTGATTATCCTAACACAATCCTTTGGGCAAAACGACCCTACTTTGTTCACCGTGGCGGGAAAACCCATCGGGACGAACGAATTTAAGTACATTTATTCAAAAACCAACGGCACAAAAGCTGATTTCAGCCGTGCTTCGGTGATGGAATATTTGGATTTGTATACCAAATTTAAACAAAAAGTCGCCCGCGCCCGCGACATGAAATTGGATACCATCTTAACACTACAAGAAAAAATTGGATGGTTACCGCCGCCAACTTGCCGATAGTTATTTGACCGACCGCGAAGTCACCGATAAATTGGTGACAGAACTCCATGCTCGCATGACCAAAGATGTGAATATCAAGCACTTATTTTTGGTCGCCATTAAAAATTAAGAGACACATCCGAAGCCTATGCTAAAATCAAGGCAGCAGCGGAGAAAATTCAGAAGGGTCAAAAATTTGAAGACGTAGCTAAAAACCGATTCCGAAAGACCCCAATACGAAGAGACAAAGGCGGCGCAATCCTGTTTTTGACGACTATGTTGCCTGATGGTTTTTACGCTTTGGAAACAGCGATTTTCACAACACCTATTGGTCAAATATCGGGTATCGTGCGTTCGCCAATGGGCTATCACTTAGTCAAAACAGTGGCAGAGCGCCCTGCACGTGGCGAGGTTGAAGTTGCGCATATCTTGATTCGCAAAGTCAAAGACAACATTCCACAAATCACCGCCAAATTCCGCATCGACAGTGTCTACACGGCTCTGAAAGCAGGTGAAGACTTTTGATAATTTGGCACAACGCTTCTCAGAAGACCAAAATTCGGCAGGTCGCGGTGGCAATTTGGGCTTTTTGGCATCGCGGACAATACGAAATGACGTTTGAAGATGCCGCTTTTGCCATTGCACAGGATGGGGCATATTCTGAACCCATCGAATCGAGCATCGGTTGGCACATCCTCAAACGCGTGTCTCGCAAAGGCATTGACCCATTGGAAACCCAACGCCCGCGCCTTAAAGCGCGTGTTCAACGCGACAGCCGCCAAGAAACGGCTAGAGTGTCGATGGTCGAGCGCATCAAAAAAGATGGCGGTTTTACTGAGGGGGTGCGGCGCGTCAACTATATGTCTCAAAATTGGATTCGTCGTTTCTGACCTATTCTTGGAAAAAAACCGAAGGCGCGGCAACGGCTGATAAAATCATGAATTTCGGTGCGGCAAAAACGTATTCGGTTGCTGATTTTGATGCGTGGTTAGATGAAAATGCGAATCGTCGTATCAATTACGCCCTCCAATTCAACAACAATGCGACAGCGGTCGCAGAGCAATGCTACAAGGATTTCGTGACCGAAAAAGCCTTATCCTACGAGGAAACGCAGTTGGATAAAAAATATCCCGACTTCAAAAACCTCATGCGCGAGTACGAAGAAGGCATTTTGTTGTTCGAGGCTATCAAGCAAAATGTGTGGGACAAAGCGTCGGTGGATACGATTGGGTTGGAAAAATTCTTCAAAAATAATCGCGACAAATTCCGTTGGGAAGAACGCGGTTCGTTCATAAACTATTCAGTATCAGATACTTTGAAAAGCGAAATCGACGCGATTAAAAAATATGCGGAGAAAAATGAGCCTAAAAAAGTGCTTGATAAATTTAACAAAAAAAGGCGAATACGTCCGCTTTTACGAAGAAACCAAAGACCGCAACAAAGCCAAATTGGCAGCGGATGTGCAGTGGGAAAAAAGGAACGATTTTCACACAACAATAATAGTCCGTTGAATTTTGCAAAAATCGAAAAAATCATCGCAGCAGGTCCAAAGGAACTCAAAGAAGCGCGTGGTTTTGCAGTGGCGGATTATCAAGAGTTTTTGGAGAAACAATGGGTCGTGGATTTGGCAAAAGCGTATCCTGTTCAGATAGACCAGAAGGTTTTGGATAGTATTGTTAAATGAGATTGTGAGATTGGAAGTTGTGAGATTTTACCCCCTCAGTAAAATCTCACAATCTCCAATCTCTAATCTCTAATCTCCAATCCCACAATCTCCTAATCTCACAATCTCCTAATCTCACAATCTCCAATCTCACAATCTCCAATCTCAATCTCAATCTCAGAATTTCACAATTGAAATTGAAAAACAACACCCAACACACACCCTCCTCATTTTTTACTGCCTGTCCTCATAGCCTGTCAAAAAAAGTGGTACTCCCACAAGCAACAATCGCATCCTTGCATCGGTTTATAATCGTTCTCTTTATTTGAGTGCGATGGATGGGATGTTTCCCGAAGGAGCGAACCGCCAAGACAGTCAGCAGTTGGTCAATGCGTTTGTTGACCGTTGGGTGCGCGAGCAATGGTGATGTTGGAAGCTGAACATGAATATTCGAAGGATTTGAAGATATTGATGAGTTGGTGCAGAAATATCGAAGTCATTGATTTTAAGCAATTACGAAGAAAATCTAACGAATATTGGCGGCTTGGATACGACCATTTCTGATGAAGAATTGAATGCTTTCTATCAAAAAAACCGAGAACAATATCAACTCGAAACGCCGATTATGCGGTGTTATTTCTTGAAAATCCCAAGACCCACCCCTCAGTATGACAGCATTTCTAAGTGGTGGAACAACGGGATTTCGGGCGATAATCCAAGAAAAATGCGCTTTTTTAGCCGCCAACAAAGTGCTAAAAATTATGTCCTCGAAGATTCACTGTGGACAAAAGTAGAAACCATCGCTAATTTGCTGCCTAAAGGCACTTTGACGACCGATAATGTGGAAAAAGGTAAGGAATTGAGTATGAAAGACGATAATTTTCAATACTATTTGAAAGTTTTGGGAGTCATGAATCGCCAAGAAATTGCGCCCCTGTCTTTTATCCGCGAACAGGCTTTTAAGTACATTCTGCACAAGCGCAAAATCCAACTTTTGGAGCGCAAAAAGCAAGAAATGTACGATGCTGAGATACGTAAAAACAATGTAAAGATTTATAATTGAATAATGGTGAATGATGAATGATAAATGATGAATTGAGAAGTTTTTGTACTCTAAATAGTCCGATTTATCAAATACTTAGGGACACGAAATAAATAAAAGCGCGTTTTGTAAAAGTGAGGCTGTGATTAGCAAAAAAAAAGGGGTGTTTTTGATTTTTTTCCAAAAAAAAATCAAAAACCTCTTTTCTTGGAACTATCCAGCCAATGTCCAAAAAAGAGGGGTTTATTTTAATTTTTTTTTAAAAAATTAAAATAAACAACAAATTTTTCAGCGAAAAATCGGCGTTTGTTTTTTTATTTTTTACAAAAATAAAAAAACAAGCCTTCTTTTTGGGTTTCGGCTGAATGAATTTGCTTTTCTTTTTCTTAAAACACGTATTTTTTAAAGTATTACGTTTATTTTTTACGTTCTTATCAAACTTCAACCTGATTCTTCATTCGATATTTGAAATAAAAATATGATAAAAAGACTTTTATTTTTAGCGGTTTTAGCCGCTCGGTTTGTTCAGTTCAAGCCCAAAACAAAAGAGCGATGGACAAAGTCGTGGCTTGCGGGTCAGTGGCGAATACATTTTGTTATCGGATATTGAAGAACAATATTCGGCAGCAAAAGAGCAAAGTGGCGACAAACTACCCCCTCAGTATCGCTGTTCAGTTTTGGACCAAATTATGATTTCAAAACTCTTGGTCAATCAAGCCAAAATTGACTCTTTGTATCCCAAAGACGAAGAAGTCGAAAGCCAATTGACGGCGCGGGTCGAAAAAATTTTGGACTACATGGGCGGCAACACCGAGCAATTTGTAGCCCTACTATCGCGGCATGGCTCCCGACGCGATGAAAGAGCAGATGCGCGATGATATGCGCGACCAAATTATGGGCGAAAAAATGCGCGGCAAGGTGTTGTCGGACGTGACAATTACGCCTTCGGAGGTGAAAACTTTTTTTGCGCAAATCCCCGTAGACAGTTTGCCTTATTTCAATCAAGAAGTAGAAATTGCGGAAATCGTTGGTCATCCTAAGCCCAATGCTTTACATGAAAAAGCTGGCGAAAGACAAACTCATAGACATTCGGGAGAAAATCACGAGTGGCAAAGAACCGAATTTGAGGCAATGGCTAAAAAATTCTCACAAGACCCAGGTTCTGGACGCACGAAGGCGGTGACTTGGGTTGGGCAAAACGCGGCAAGAGTTGTTCCCGAATTTGAGGCAGCAGCTTATAAACTTGAACCCGGGGATATGTCGCCCGTGATTGAGTCAGATTTTGGTTTCCACATCATTCAATTGAGTTGAACGACGGGGCAATTCGATTCACCTGCTGCCATATTTTGGTCAAACCCGAAATCATTGACGAAGATTTCGAACTTGCCAAACATACTTTGGACTCTGTTCGTCGCCGTCTGTTTTGATTGATTCGATGACGTTTTCTTACGCAATTGAAAACTTTTGGGGATAAAAACTCACAAAGCTACTACAACGATGGACGTATGACGAATCCTGCGAGGCGGCACAACGATTTTCGAGACCCGCGAACCTCGACCCTGATACGTATTTTGCAATTGATACGATGAAAGTCAATAGCATTAGTCCTGTTATCGAAGTTACTATCCCAAGTGGCGAAAAACAATACCGTTTGGTGCGTTTGCTCTCAAAAACATCGCCACACAAAGCCAATTTGTCGCAGGATTACAATAAAATCCAACAAGCGGCACTTGACCAAAAGAAAAATGGCGCATTGATTGGCTGGGTAGGGCAAAAATGTACATCGACTTTTGTAAAGGTGGACACGCGTTATAATTCTTGTCCGAATTTAGGAAAATGGTCATATGTTAAGCCACGTCCATAGATAGACAGTTTTTTTATAAAATAGGAGGGGGTCTAAAATGTTGATTTTCAACACTTTAGACCCTCCCTATTTTAGCGCATCAATTTTCGCTTTGGTTTTTTTGTCATTTATAGGGCATCTCTTTCAAACAATTGCGTATGTATTTGCCCTATTTATGAACAAATGTTTATAGAAGTTCTTAAAAGAGATGCTTTCAGAATGACAAAAAAGCCAAAGCGGAAATTACTGATTTTAGCGCTTTTTAAGAAAAAACGTGTATTTTTGCTCAATATATATATATATTTACCAACAAAAAACAGAGAAAATGGAATTCACACCAATGTCATTCGACGAAATCAAGGCGATTTTAGCTGCCAACGCTTTGCAAATGGAAAAAAATGCAGCAACGAATGGAACAAGCGCAGCAACAAATGGAACAAGCGCAGCAACGAATGGAACAAGCGCAGCAACAAAGAGATAAAGACTTTGAAAGGAGTCAATTACAATCGGATAAAACCCAATTGAAAATTGACGATTTGTCAGTACAACAAGCCATTACTGACCGACAAATTCGGCAGACCAATAAGCAATTGGGTGAAATGAACAACAAATGGGGGACTTTTACGGAAGGCATGGCGGGTGCATCTATCGAAAAAATTCTATTTGATAAATTCGGTATTTCTAACGTCGGTTTTCGGATAAAATCAAAAATAAATGGGGAAGCACTCGAATTAGACGGGTTTGGTTATGCCAATGGGAGCAAAAATGTAGCAGTTGTGGTAGAAGTCAAAAGCCATTTGCGGGATGATTCGATTGAACAAATAGAAAACACCTTAGAAAATTTCCCAAAATTCTTTCCCGAACACGCTGATAAAAAATTGTATTCTCTTATCGTTTGCGTACACGCACCCACAAGTTTTGAAAAACCTTTTGAGAAAAAAGGGGATTCATTTGGCAGTTATGCACGATGAGGTTTTTGAATTAAAATCCTTCTAAAAATTTCGTACCCAAAAGATTTTAGCAAAATGAATAAGAATTGAGATTTTTTTGAGTTACAATAGAAAATCCTCTTCTTGTTTTCAGCGTGCCAACGTGGAATTAATTCACTACTTTAAAATAAATCAAATCTAAAACATGAAAAACCTAGCTTGAAATATCCCCCTCAGTAAAAAATGCCCTCGAAGCAGGGCAAGCCGTTGTGGCTCTAGAATCTACCATTATTTCGCATGGTATGCCTTATCCCAAAAATGTCGAAACGGCTTTGGCGGTCGAAAGCGTTATTCGTGATAGTGGTGCAATTCCCGCTACGATTGGTATCATAAAAGGCAAAATGAAGGCGGGTTTGTCCACCGATGATATTGAAATATTGGGCAAACAAGGGCAAAATGTCCCCAAAGTCAGCCGGCGCGACTTACCAATTATCCTTTCGACGGGGCAAAATGGCGCAACGACGGTCGCTTCGACCATGATTGTTGCTCATGCCGCTGGACTGCGGTTTTTTGCAACGGGCGGCATCGGCGGCGTGCATCGGGGTGGGGGTGATACATTTGATGTCTCTGCTGATTTGCAAGAATTGGCGCAAACGGGCGTAGCGGTTTTTTGTGCGGGCGCAAAATCCATCCTCGATATTGGTCTGACTTTAGAATATTTGGAAACGCACGGCGTGCCTGTTGTGGGCTTTAAAACGGTTCATTTTCCTGCCTTTTTTACCCGAAGAAGTGGTTTTGGCGTGGATTGGTGTGCAGATACTGAGGGGGTGTTGGCGGCAATGTTGTACACCAAATGGGCAATTCCGAGCCTTGCGGGAGGCGTAATTGTGGCAAATCCTGTGCCCGAATTGCACGAAGCTGACCCTAAGTTGATTGATAAAGCCATTAAAAAATCCCTCGAACGCGCTCACGAGCAAGGCATCAAAGGCAAGGCGATTACACCATTTTTGTTGGCAGAAATCGAACGGCGCACTGAGGGGAAGAGTTTGGCGACGAATATTGAGTTGGTAAAAAATAATGCGGCTTTGGCGGCACGAGTCGCGGTCGCTTATTCCAAAATATAGCCACTGCATCCACACGGATTCAACTCGGATTAATTTTCAGTAAAATATTCGTGAAAATCAGTTGAATCAGTGTCATTAAGCAGTTATGTTTAAATAAACGCGGTTATAAAATTTCAATTTTGAGCTTTCGTTTAAGAGAAAAAAGAGAGTTTTTGATTTTTTTTTGCAAAAAAAATCAAAAACCACCCTTTTTTTTCTGCTAACCAAAGCACCGAGATTGGAATTTTATAACCACGTTTATTTATCCCCCCTACTTAGCGGCTATTTTATCCAAATGGGCTTATTATTTCTTAGTGCAAAAAATGTTAAAATAACCGACAAAACCGAACCCGCCGATGGCTCCTTTTCCGAACTGAACCAACAGACTTTTGACGTTGTGAATATTTGATTTTCGGATATTGTCTGCCAATTTATCCATTTCGTCAATAGGCGTGGAGGCGCGGTACATTTCAATCGCTGCTTCGGCTTGGAGTTGATTCATCAATGGATTGAAATAATTGTAAAGTGCATAATCAAAGGCATAATAACAAGCATTTGCCAGCAAAAACACCCCAAAAGCCGCCCGCAACGTGCCTCTGAAATCTCCTTCGTGTTTCTTCGGGTTTTTCCGATTCGTCCAATGAATTGTTAGACAAAATGGGTGCTTCAAAACTCGCTTTCGTAGCTTTGGTGGCTGCCCAGTACATAAATCCCGCATAAATCAGTAGTGAACTGAAGTAAAAACTGCCTGTAAAAAGGCTATTCGGTTGGAACGAATAAAGGGCGAAAGTGTACGCAACGACTGCGCTGCCCGCCAATAAACCGATGATAGTGGTGTTGAATTTCATGCCGCAAAAGTAAAATCAGAATGAATGAATGTGTTTGAAATATCCGAATTTGGCACTTAATTCCTCAAAAATCAATGATGATAAAAAATAGGCTCAATTACAATGTCAAGTTTTTTAATCAATCCGTTAGGATTTATTGGCTCTGTGACAATTTTAGCGGCAGTCTTACACAACTCTCCAAGAATTTCAAATTCTTGGAGAGTTTTACGCCGATTTTACCCCCCTCAGTATTTTAACCGCTAAAATTGTCAAAGAGCCGATTTATTAAAAAACAGAATCGCAACTTGAAACCGTAATAGAGTCTTAAGAAAAACAAACCGCCGTGCGGTGTTCTGGTAGCGCGGCGGTTGGTTGTTTTACTGAGGGGGTATTTCACGGTCGTACAGGCTTCTTCAAAATCTCATTAACTGTCATATTGGAAACCTTGAACGACTTTTTCAGCACTGCAAAACCATATCTTTTCGACAAATAAGGTAACTCATAGGCGAATCAAAAACATAAACAGTTTTATCATCTGGAAAAATGTACCAAACGACTTCAACGCCTGTATCGAAATATTCTGTTAGTTTTCCGAACATTTCAATGGCAGAATTGCTTTTTGAAATGACTTCGATAGCAAAATAGGGCGTTACATGGATGCCTTCGTACATGGTTTGTCTTTGTTCAAATGTAAAATAGGCAATATCGGGGACACGGCGGCGGGTTTCGGTTGTTTTAGTTTTGCTTTCTAAGGTCAAAGAATCGCCTGCGGCAAAGGCTTTGGTGGTCATAAAAAAGCGGGTTAGGTTATCTCCGATGTGGTGTTGTTTGGCATCCATTTTATCTAATTTTAAGAGTCTTCCATCTTTCCATTCATACTTAAATCCGTTTTTCGGACTCCAAGTTTCGTATTCCTCAATCGTTTGTGGGTAACGTATTTTGCGCTCTCGCTGCGGGTGCATGAGTCTGTACGGGTTTGGTTTTAACCACTTGGGCAGGTGCAATAAGTTGAGCAACGGCTTCTGCTGACATGATTTCTATTGTTTTTGACGATGTGATAATTCTATTTTTCAGCAAAGCTATACCTTTTTTTGAGAAAAGCCAACCGCCGTGCGGACTGGCTGCACGGCGGTTGGCTTTTTACTGAGGGGGGTACAGCGTTGCAGCAGCAGCCTTTTTTGAGAAAAACCTGCTGCCGTGCTAGCTGGCGGCGCAGCGGTTGGGTGTTTTACTGAAATATTGTTTATTTGCCAACATTTCACATCAAATTCAACTAACGTTTGAGCTTTTTTTTGATGAGGTCTTGATAAGCACCAGGTCCTCCACGTCTTAGATTAAGTCCCCATAAATACAAATCTGGTGTGTGATAACGAAGTTGTGCATCTTTTTTATGATAATTATAAACATATAACACTCCAATTCTAATTAACTCCGTAATTATTTCTTGGTATGTTGATTTTATATTATTTTCCTTAATAATTTTACTAAGTGCCGTTATAAGTGCTTTTTCCAATATTGGCATTTGAGCAAGATGATTAGTTAATCCAATAAATACACTAGCTAAATGTTTATATTCTTCACTCAAATCTCGAATTCTAAATTCAGAAACTTTACCCATAACAGTTTCCATATTAAAAGGTCTAAGGGGTGTTGATGTAGGAGTTGAGTCTATTAATTGTTTTTGAGCAGCTAATCCAAATAAATTTAAAATACTTCTTGGATAAATGTGCTGATTAGTATCTGCCATGTGCTGAATAACCCAATTGAAAGGAATGCTTTATTGTTAGCGCCCATTCTCTTACCTAAAGGGTGTTCTAAAATCAGTCTATGATGCTCCTCCGTAAAACTTGGCATATAGCCAAGTGTTTCAAAAAGAACACTAAGATTAAAATCTCCTAATGCTTGACGTAAAAATGTGATTGTTGCTTCGTAGTCTCTTTCAAGAACTCTTTTCCATACCATATTTAGCAACTGGGCATCATCCCATTGAATTTCTTGGGTATAGTTATTTAATTTACTTTTATCTGTAAAGTTTTGCCCTATCTCTTTATCAAAAATGTCTTTTCTTAAAAAGATTTTCGCTCTAATATTGGAGAAAAGGTTTAAATTACCATACCATAATTTCAATAAGGCTTCAACTAAACGACCTCTTAAATTATCTTCAAAGGATAATTGCTTGTCTAAATAATCGTATACAAAAATCAAAAATCTACCTTCTTTCTTTAAGGACAAATTAATCTCTCGTAAAATTTTCTCATATTTTTCTGCCTTTATATCATCTTTTGACCACTCTCGTAGTTCCGAAATATCAACCTCTTTCAGTTGTTTTATCTCAGATACGCTGCTAATACTACCCAATTCGCTATTAGGTACTTTACTCGTAATAACAAAAAAAGCCAATAATTTCTTAGTTGAGAATCTTTCAATTCTTTCAGTGTTATAAAGCTTCTTTCAGTTGGAAAATCTTCACTTGCATCTAAACCCTTAACCCATGTAGTATTATGAATTTCGGGATTATTAACATCACAAAACTTGGCTAATGATTTAGCATAAGGTTCATGTGTTAAAACAGCGTACAAGGCTGTTTTACCCGAACCTTTTTCACCCAAAACGAGAAAACGATTTCTATCAAATATAAATTTATAATCTTTTCTCGGATAAAAATAACTTTTGTCAAATCCTCTAAGATAACCAATTCATCTTCACTTGCTGCCAAATCTTTTATGATTTGACTCATAAACTTCTACTAAAGCTTTATTAACATTTATATCAGTGTTACTTACTCCATTCTCACTAAAGCCTTCTGCTAAAATAATTTCAGCAATTTTTAAATATGGATTCTCACTGCCTCTGGTTTCTAAAAGTCCTTTTATTTTAGTGCTACTATTTAAAAATGAAGCCAATTCATTATAAGGAACAATTAAAGGATAGTGTGGTGCTGTTGTATCTTTAATATCTGGAATTGACTCTTCTTCATAGTAATATTTTGTGAAAATCTCATAGCTTTTATCTAAAAAATAATCTATTTCATCTTCCTCAACATCAATCGGAACAGGCGAGTTAACTAAATAAAAATTAGTTCCCAGTACTTTTAATTTTTCTAAAACAGATTCTAATCCAAACATATTTTGTTGATTTCCATAAAAAAATAAGAAACTAATATCAGCATATCGTTGAAATACCAATCCACCTATATCATTAACACCAGTTCTTGTATCTATAAAAATAAATCAGGATTCAATTGATTGTCAATAGCTTTAATCAGTTCATCAGGTGCATAATGAGGCTGAGAAGTATATTGAAGGTTTATTTTTGATAACTTGTCAATATAGTTAATTTTATTAGTTCGGTTGGTATTTGTATCAGAAGCAGGAAATATTAGAAGTTCACCACCGTTTTGACCTACTAAATCTTGTCGATTTTGCAAAAAATAATAATCATTGATGTTTATTTTATCAATCTGATACTGATTTACACTCAAATCTAAAAGGAAATCTGTTACCCCTTTGACATTAAGATTTTGGAAACGGCATCTTCCTTGAATTAAAAAACAATGATGCTAACCCTGGAGCTTCAAGGTCAAAATCAATTAAAACTATTTTTTTACCTCTTCGTGCTAAATGTAAAGCAGATAAAACTAAGGCAGTTGTGCGCCCAAGTCCTCCTTTGAAAGAATAGAATGAAATAATTTTAGAGTTAAAACTAAAGCGCGATTGATTGATATACCAGTTGATTGATTTTATCAACATGTCTGTCAATAAAATAAAGATTTTCATCTATCAAACTTCTTCCTTCTTGAAGTTTAGTATGAATTAAATCACCATTTCTTATTGTTTGAATACTTTCAAGACATTCAGAATATTCAACTTTCAAAGAGTTTATTAGTCTTTCATTATCTCCAACTATGAAGAGATTAAAACGCACAAAAACATTTGAAACCAAATAGGCTTCAACCCTTTGAGTTTTGCTTGGTAATTCAGAAAAAAGTTTATTTCTTATTTCTTCAAAAGTCATCTTAATAAGAATTTATGAAATGACACCATCTATTATCATTTCTGTGATTTTATCAAAACACAGTTCTATTTCTTGTTGAAATGCAGTAGAAGCTGAAGCATCCCAAACGTGTATCGCTGTATCTATGAACAGGATTCCATGGGATTGTTCCAGAATATAAAGTTGGACAAACTACCTGCATATCAATCAAATATCTATAGTGCGGCAAAGTACTTAGGAGTGGCGCAAGATTCATTAAAATATTTGGAATAGTATGTCCTCCCCCATGATACCACCAGCTAAGTCAAATAGAATTTTTGCATAACACTCAGCCACATAACCCGAAACATAGCAAGAAGTGAAAAATTGACTTTCCGATGGAGTATTTTTGAAGAATCGTACATCCTTTCGGCAGTTTTCAGATAATTGTCAGGCATTTTTATAAAATTTGTGAGACGCTAAGGTAGATGTTTTTTTGAAAATTCTGATACTATCTAAAAAAATAGAAAAAGCAGGTAATGCTTTTTGCAATTCTGAAACTGCATTAAATTTTGAATTTCAAAGATTTAATGCGGTTTCGGCTACAAGCTAATCACCTTCACCCGAACCCCCTCCGAATGACTCGAAAACTCAGGTGCGTACATACACTGCACCGTCGTCACACCATTCGACATATCGCCTTTGTGGTTCACCAACAGCGTGTATTCAAACACATAAGTGCCTTTTGGGAGATAATCGAAAAAGAAATTCGTGGCAGCATCGCGGGTGCTTTCGTAGTAGCCTAAGCCTTCTTGCCATTTGTAGCTGCTCAAGACATTCGTTGGCTCGAAACCAGCGGCGCGCATATCTTTCATGTGGACAAACTCCATGTCGCGGTCAACGCGGAGTTCGATGCGGACTTTTACTTTGTCGCCGACCTTCAACTCCCCTTTGGGGTCGGGGTTACCCCCCTCAGTAATGGGAGTCATTTCTTCGCCTTTGTCGCCGTATTTGACTTGGAATAAGTCTTTTTTGAGCGTCAAAGGCGTTTCGCGGAAGTCTTTGATTTTGTCCAATTGCTCAAAATATTGCCAATACAAACCGCCCCACGCCATGACTTTATTCGGGTTTTGAACTTTCACTTCTGCCAATTGCGCCGTGACTTGTGCTGCTTCCACCTTTGTTTTGAAATAACCTGTACCCGCTTCTTTCTGAATTTGGCTTTGGTCGAGTTCTTTTCCACCCAACTGAATAGACAAAGCTGCATCGTCGTCGAGCCAATTTGCGCCTGTTTTTAGTAAAGCGTACACCGCCGAAGCCGTTGCTTTGGTGGTCTTCCAAGCATTGGTCTGCTTGTTTTTTAAGAGCCAAATTTTCAGATTGTCAACCGCTTCTTGGTCGCCGATTTCGTTGAAGAGTTCAATCATAAGTGATTGATTTTCAATCGGTAACTCATGCCAACGGTAGCCCCAATCGCGTTTCCAGTACATACCGAGTTCTTCCGATGTTTGGGCGCGTTCTTTCAGACTTTTGATGATTGCCTCCGTCGTTGTGGCTCTGCCAAAACGTTTGCAGGTCAAGGCAATTAGACCTTGTTCGTAGATGCCGCGTTTTGTCCAAAATTTTTCGGCTTGACCCAAATAATATTCAAACGCCGTTTTGTCTGCAATTGCCCGTTTGGCATCGAACGACGCGACGTACAAATAATGCAAGGCAATGCTTGATAGGTTGTCGTTCTCAAACTTGGTTTGGTTGCGTTCGACCATTTTTTTCAAGTCGTTGTAATGCTCCACAAAGCGGTCGTCGCAGTAGCGCATCGCCTTATCTGCCATCGTTTTTGCCGTGCCTTCTTGCCCGACACCCAAAGCGTTGAGGTGCGCGATGCCCTCCGTCAAATATTGGGTGATGTACCAATTGTCGCGTCCGCCCGAAAACCATGCAAAACCGCCGTTTTCCTAGTTGACGGTCGCTTAATTTCCGCAATGCCGTCTTGCTTTCGTTCGCCATTCGGTTCAAATCGAATAATAAACCGATGTTTTTCTTCTGAATTGCTTCGTTTTGCGCCTGTAACACCCACGGTGTTTCTTCCAACAAAGCGGTTTTGAGTTCTTGATTTTTACTCAAATTTGATTGCAAAGCCGACACATCGTATTCGCGCCAACGGTCAAACACTGCCTTAATTTTCGGCGTACTATTCGCCACGTTCGTCGCTAAGGCATTGGCGTAGTAACGGCTGAAAATCTGCTCCGTACAGTCGTAAGGATACTCCATCAAATACGGCAAGGCTTGCACCGCGTACCAAGCAGGATTTTGAGTCATTTCGAGGGTTAAACCATTGTGAGTCAAGGTATTAGAAGCCGCCGAATTTTTTAAGCTCTCCATCACAAATGTCTTCGTCGCGCCGCCTCTAATACTGAGGGGGAGGGTTTCGGTCACCAACATTCGGTTGGTCAGCACGGGCAAAGCCGCTTCTTCACCGTCCGAAAAATTACCCGCTTTTGCCACTATTCGGTAGGTCACGGCTTGCACCTTGCCCGTCGGGATTTGCAATGACCACAACAACGGCGTGCTTTCATTGCCCTTGATTTCGATGTCAATAGTCGCGTTTTTATTGCCCAAAAGGTCGTCAATCGGCTGCATCGTCAGCGCGTCGAACAATTCGAGTCGGGCTTGACCCCTCAGTACATCGGCAGTCAGATTGCTCACTTTGCCCGAAAACTCAATCGCATCGCCTTCGCGCAAAAAACGCGGCGCGTTCGGAAACACCATCAAATCCTTCTGGGTTTGTACCGTTTTTTCGCTCACACCCACTTTCAAATCCGTCGTATGCGCCAAAGCCAAAAACTTCCATTTGGTTAAGGCTTCGTTCATCGTGAATTTTACGACCACGTTGCCGTCTGCGTCCGTCATTAGGTTGGGGAAGAAAAAGACGGTTTCGTTGAGGTTGGTTCTGGCTTTTATTTGACCTAAATCTTCGGTTTTTACTGAGGGGGTAGTTTTTTTATTTGTATCATTTTCAATAGACATCTTTAACTCCTTTACATTACCGCCTTCTCTTTTAGTTTTGGCAGAATAATTAACCGCCATATCTGCTTGTGGTTTAGGCATTTTTGGCGCGGGTGCAGAAGCCGCATCCATCGCCATCATTGGCATAGCCCGACTCCGTAACATTCTACCACCGTAACCATTGCCACCAAAATCCATCCCAAACCAATTCAAATTTCGATACAAACGCGGGTCATCTTCCGTCTGACCACCCCCCTCAGTATAATCGTAAAACGGCGTAGAAATCGCCTCGCCAAACGTCGGTGCGTCAAAAATTCTTATAGCAGAACGGGTTGGAAATAGGCTTAGATGCCAATGGTTCGGAGCAAATTGGTCGAGCGAGGCATCGTACATCGCGGCGACCATTTCAGCCGCCACTTTTTCTTTGTTTGCGCCACTGATTTTCAACCGCCATTCTTCTTCACTCGCGGGCAGCATTTTATCTCTAAATGTCTGGTACTCAATGTTTAATTCTTTATTTGAGAAAGGCACAATTAGCGTTTTTGTATAAAAACTCGCCCGATTGTCAAACGCAAAACTCAAATGCACGAAGTGATTGCCGCGACTCGCTTCGGTCAGTTTGACCGTGTAATCGTACATCATGGTGAACGGCACCCACTGTTTTTTAATCAATTTGCCGCCGAGTTCTTCCTCAATCAGCACATTCAGCACTTCCGATGCCGTCCCAAGCGTCAACACTACTGTTTGTTCGGGTTGGTAGGCGGTCTTTATTGAGCCACGCAAAAAAGGTTTTGTTGCACGGCACTATCTCCTCGTTGGTATCGTACAACAGAAAATGTTTAACCGTTTCGATTTTTTCATGGGTCGCGGGGTCGGTCGTCACAACGGTCATGCGATACGCGCCCGATTGCCATTTTCGCATTGTCGCGGTATCGGCGATGACAATTTGACCCGCGTTTTCTCCCCCTTTGGGGGCTGGGGGGCTGAATTCTTTTTCAAAAATCGTGCGTTTCACTACCCAATTCTGCTCTTTATCCTCTTCTCGATAAGCATACAACGGAAAATCACGGCGAAACGCGATTTCCTCAATAACGTGCGTATCGGGCGTTGCCCAATAGCGTGGAATATACGGACGACGCGGCGAGGTCAGCAGGTCAATTTTGACCGTTCCCGCCATCGGCAAAGCCTGTCCGTTGAGGTTTTTAGTAGCGACTTTGAGAGGTTCAGCACGGCGTTTATTGACTTCTTTATTCACCAATATTTCCGTTAAAGAACTTGTATAACCAATTGAAACAGAACCATTTGTGCTGCGGGTTTCACCGTTTTGGTCGGTTACATCAGCCGTAATGGTGTATTCAAAAACAGGCTTTTGGTCTTTGGGCGTGCGGCGATTCGGCAAGGCTTTGAACTCAATCGTGAAATTGCCTTTGCCGTCGGTTTTGGTTTCGCCATGCGCGATTTCTTGCGACCCTTCCGAATCGTAAGGTATCCAACCCCACCGCCAATACGGAAAACGTACGGCTCGAACGACCCGATATTTGACCGTCGCCCCGTCAATATTTGACCCTGCAAATGCCTTTGCCAGTGCCTTTTACAACTACATTTTGGTCTAAAATGTATGAGCCTTCCAATGGCTCAATTTTAACCTCAAACTTCGGACGTTTGTATTCTTCGACCCTAAAACCAATCGCCCCGCCGAGCGACGAACTGATGCTCATGCCGCCCAACAAACCCGACGACGGCGCAACAAAAGAGCCATTGATAGTGCCAAATTCATTGGTAATCAACTTGTTAGTGGTCACTTTTTGTCCGTTTACGTCGTACAAAGTCACTTCTACTTCTTCATTTGGGACAATTCTTGGCGCAGCACCCCCCTCAGTATTTTGGTCTTTTTCAATCAAAATTCCTTTGTAAAAAATGGTCTGATTGGGGCGATAAATCGCTCTATCTAAGAAAAAATGCGTGTGGCGGATGGTCTGTTTTTCGGGTTTGTAGAAATAATTAGAATAGCCATCGCCCGTCGAAAGGGTGTCTTTGCCATAGACAAAACGGAGGGTGTAATATTTTTCTTTCGGCAAACGCGGAAACACAAACCCGTCGCGGTCGCTCACGGCATTGCCGATTTTTATACGCACGTCTTTGCGGGTTTGGGCGTTGTATTTGGATTCCCAAAACTCGACCGTCACGCCCGACAAGGCTTGCCCCGAACTGCGGTCAACGACTACAAATTGATTGGCTTCGGTGTCGCCCGTACGGTGAAAAAAGCTGATATTGGACACATGGAAGGTCATATAAGTGACTTTTCCGCCATTTTTGTTAGAAAACCGCGCATTGTCGGAAGCCAAAACGAGATACATACCGAGCGGCAATTTCTCAATTTTGAGTTCGGTGGTATGCGGATTGTAGTCGCCGCTGTTGGGCAATTTGACTGTTTTTCGAGTTACAAACGGCTGATTGTTGTAAAATTTGAGGCGTTCGGTTTCGTCCTCAAACTCGCGTCGGCTGACCCGTTCATAGAGCCGAATGATTTTATAGTGCATCGAATCCACGTTTTTGAACTGGACCGATGCCAAAATCGGTTTGTTCGGCACGACAACCTCTTCGGTGCGGATTTCTACTGAGGGGGTCAATATTTGGTCAATCAAGGCTCTCAAACCGTTTGCGCCATAGGCTTTTTTGTAGCGATTGACGGCTTCGCGGCTCATATCGAGGGCAGTTTTGTTGCTCAATCGGTATGGATTGTTGGGCGTGGGTTTCCATTTTTGGGCAAGGTCTTGGTGCAATCGCGCCAAACGCAGGGTAATTTCGGCATAAGCGGCGTTGTCGGCATTAGCAGAACGGAGCGATTCGAGTGCTTTTTGGTACAAATCGGTTTTATTATCTAAAACAGAATTGGCGTAAACGAACTCCAAACGCTTCAAATCGGCATCAATCAGCGCGTCTTTTTGACCGTCGCGGAGGTGAAAACGCACAATATCTTGCAACAGGCGCAACGCCCAGAGTTTGCCCGAAGTCGAATCGGGACTGTCAAAATTGATTTTTGTGAAATCCGAAGCGGGTAAAAACACCCCCTCAGTATCCAACTCAAATTTATAGGCAGGTTTTGCCAAATACGATTTGTCATCTTGGAAAAAATCCACGGCTCGATGCGCCAAAAAGTCGTAGAGTGTCGGGCGGAAGTTGTCTGCCGAGCCTTCTGTAACGACGGCGGCAAAGTTCTGAATCGGTATTTGTCGGGTAGTTTCGTCGTTCACACTGAGGCGATAGAGCAGTGCGGCTTCGTCGTTGAGTTGGGCAATTGTCCACGTTCTGATGTCGTCGGTTTTGAACGTCGGGGTCGCCGTGCGTCCGCGCATCCGCCAGACATTGCTCTCCAAATACCCCGCGTAGAGTTCGCCGAGCATAGATTGTAGCACATTTTTGACGGGCAGAGCCGCCGCGTCGGTTTCGGCACGGAGCGCATTCACCGCCTTCACGAAGCCCTCTTCGTCGAGTTCGGCGGTATATTTTGCCCTAAAAATCAAAGTTTTGACGATTTGGGACGCATTGTTCTCACTTTTCGCCCGTTTAAACAAGGCTTCGACCTTTTCGAGTGCCGACTTGGGCAGCCCGTCCGCTTCGAGTTTCTCGATGTCTTTCCACTCAGCAGGGTAATCGTTGGCGGTGTTGTTGTTCGTCATGTTTTGCGCTGTCAGCGTCCCCACAAGCAGCATAAAAGCTGACAAAAGGACAAAAAGGGATTTTTTCATCTAAGAAAAGGTTTTGTTTTATAGTGTATAGTTTTTAGTAGGTCGTGTATAGTCGCGCTTGGTCTAACAACTAAACACGCCCCCTAAACACGCCCACCGCAAATTTTACGCCGTTTGGTCATTTTTGCCCCAAAAGTAAGGCAAATTGTTGAATCTATTGGGTTAAGGTGCGAAGTGGCTTGTTTTGGCACGGGGGATTGTGGGAGTTAAGTTTTTTTTAACTTTTTAGGGAGAATGGAATTTAAAAGTAAATTTTTTGGTTAACTAAGAAAATTTGCGTCTAACATTTGAATCTTCCAATGCAATTTAGATTTTAAATTTCTAAAACTAACCTTATTAAATTGTTATGTTAAAAAAGGAAAAAATTAAAGACGCGACTCTCAGAAATATTGAAAATTTTCAATATGAAATCCAGATGAAAAGCAAAATCACTTCGGAACTCATTAAATGCCGTTAGAAATAACGATTATCTTGTTGATTTAACGAGTGAAGAAACAGGTTAACGGATTATTTCTTCTTTGATTGTTGCATTGCATCTGCATGCGTATTTTCGTATTGTATCGTATGTTTATTGCTTACTTGCTAATTTCTGATAACATAAATTGCCTTCCAATAAACCAAAATTAGTTACTGATTTCAGGCATTATTTCCTTAATGTTCTCATTTCTAACTGTATTCTCTGCCGCCGCCGCCGCTTATTTTTTAAGTATTAAAAATGAAGCGCGGAAAAAAATCCAATCTATCAAACTCTTTATTAGTAAAGGAGAAATTATTTTAGAGCAAACATTATCATCAACATACAATAGTCAATAATGAAAAACAAAACTGATTTAGACAACTCAAAAGAAAACTTAAACATTTTAAATACTACGGAGAAAGAAGTCATTAAACTACTTGGAAAACTTAGTAGAGAAGTAAAAAAAGTACGATTCCTTTTCTGCTCGCATTTTAAAAACCACGGTTATGGATTTTTTGGTATTCTAACTGCCATTGTGTTTCCTTTATTCTCAATTATTTTCTGCTTCTCAATAATTTCTATCAACTCGCTACGCCTACTTTCAACGCCTTTTTTGTTTTCTGTTTGCTGCCGTCAGTATGTATCTGAGTAAAGGCGGCAAAAAGTCTATTGAGCGCGATTATCGGCTCATGTCGATGAAGAATTGAGAAAGTTAGAGGCAGAAATCAAGTTTTTAAAGAAAAATGGCGCACCCACTGAGTTTTTGGAAGAATGTTGGAAAGACCGAAATAGAATCCGCCAAAAACGAACGCTCATTGCTGAATTTGGGCTTGTGGAAGAGGGCGATACGCTAAAATTAAAGTCGCTTTCCGAAGTCAATGAGAGTTTGAAAAAAGAACTGGACAATTTGAAAGAGAAAATTGAAGTTGAGAAAAGAGCAAATGAATAGTTTTTGATGTAAAACTTACTGAGGGGTCTAAATCATGCTGATTTAGACCCCCTCAGTCTGTTTTTATGCGGCTGCATACTTCGTATGAGTTCGCAAATCGGGTGGTAAAAAACCTACTACAATGTCCATTTTGGGTACGCCGCGTTCTTCGAGCATATCGCCTACTTCCCAATCGGTATTGTTTTTTTGTACCCAAATTTTTTCATTGATAATATCAAAGTGCATGTGGGCAATCGTGGACAAAATGTTGTCCTTGCCAACCAATTGTTACAACTTGATAGCGGCGATTGGTCTTATCGGCAATGAGTTGATTGCCGCCGTCAATATTTTGATATTTTATAGTGGCGTATTCGCTTAAAATATCAAGAATTGAATTTTCGTTTTTTTTTATTTTTTTACCCATTCTAAAATCAATTGAGTGCTTGGATTGTAAATAACAAGATGAATTTCCTCTTTGTTTAACATCATTGTGATATACATCGCGTGCCATAAATTTTCTGTTTTGGTCGCAAATCATAAGATTTTCAACTGAAAAAACCAAAACTATACTGAGGGGGTCTAAATCGGGATGATTTAGACCCCCTCAGTACGTTTTGAGGAGGAGTAGCCTTACACGTCAGTGACATTTTGATAGGGCGTGTGCGGTTTGGAAACCGCCCCGAGCAATGAGCGTTCTTTGGTTTTCAATCTGAGGTTGTTCTATTTTGGAAGACTTGGACGAGCGGGTTTAATTTGCATAAAAATAGACTCAAAAAAGCAACCGCTTTGTTTAATTTGATAATAATTGCCGCTTTGGGTTTCTGCATCATTATCGCTTTTGGAGAAAAAAATAAAGATAATCAATTGAGAGTCAAAGTGTTAAGAATACACAAAATTCAAAAAAATGAATTGTCGATTTTCTCTTTTGGCTACAAATTATTAAAATATATGATAAACTGGTAACTGTTATAAAGTCTATAATCAATTGATAATCAGTATTTTATGTTTTTTCGCTGCCTTCGGCAGCGATGCTTTTAAAGAGAGGGTTTGATTTTTTTGTTCAAAATTTTGGCTTTGCCAAAATTTTGAACAAAAAATCAAACCTTTCTAATGGAAATATCGCCGCTGGAAGCGGCGAAAAAATGTAAAGTATGGATTTTAGGTGTTACCAGTCTATTGATTATCAATTGATTACAGACTTCCTAACAGTTACCAGAAAACAAATCTTCTTTTAGGTTTTGACTATGAAAAGAGAATCCGAAAACCATTTTCACTTTAGTATACCACTTTATTCAAGACCTGTATTCATTGAAAACTCCTTTTTTGACTCCTCCGACACATCGGTTGACAACGGAAACGTCCGCATTGCCATCAATTCTTTAATGGTTTGTTTTTGACCGCTGTTTGAGCCATCAAAAAACAACAAATTGCCTTTACCTTCTTTGGCGATATACCGCATGGACTCCAACCACATCGAAAACAGGACAAAAGAAGGGTCTAAATCAGCGGCTTTGATTTCCTTAGCTGCCTTTGAAATCCCCCTTGCCACTTCTTCCCGAAACAACGCCGTGCCTTGCCCCCTCAGTTTGGAGGCTTCGCGTTCGGCTTCGGCTTCTTTGACTTTGATGATGCGGATAGACTCCCCTTGATTGTGGGCGGCTTGCAGCAGATTGTTAGATGCAACGACCTCCGCCATAGATTTGCTGATAGCCTCGTCAAATTGGATTTCGTTGATTTGCAAATCCAACAATTTAAAGCCCCATTCTGCCAATGTCCCGTCCAGTTCTTGTTTGACGTGTCGAACAATCTCCTCTCGCAAACTCAGCACTTCTTCTTGTTTTTTAATCGCAACAAAAGACCGTATCGTGCCTTCAATCGAACGAAATAGGGATTGATTGAAATTTTGTTCGTTCATAAATTTAAAAGCGACGTTTTGAATCGTCTCTTCTTCATCGTCTAAGACACAATAAATCAACAATGTTTTGAAATAGACATTGGCTTGGTCAATCGTAATGGCTTGAAATGACAATTCATTTGAGCGATTCTGAATAGAAATACGCTTGTAAATGCTTTCTAAAACAGGTATTTTGAGGGTCAAGCCGGGTTTTAAAATGCGGTAAAACTTACCAAAAATCGTTGAAACATACACGTTGCCTTGTGGAACAGCGACAAAAGCTGTGAAAAGGGCATAGGCAATGAAGCCCCAAAAGAGCAGCCCAATGATTGAATAATTCATAATTGAATTGTTTAGTGATGAAAAAATGTAAAGTTTGAATTTTAAGTATTGATTATCAATTGATTATAGACTTTCTAACAGTTACCATTACATAAATTCTGGAGGAGCGTAAATACTTATTTCGGTCTCGTCGGTAATAAGTTCGTAGTGGCTTGGGTAGAGTGATGTGTAATTCCAATTTTCATAGTGATTTTCAAATAAAAGTATTTTTATTGCTTTTTCGAGTACTGCGTCGTTCCAAGTAGGTTGAATAATGCGCAAATTTCTGGCAACAAGCGAGTTGCACAGGGTTTCTATATTCAGATAAGGAATCAAAAGGTGGTTATCAGTGTCGATGCCGTCTGCCGCGAGATGCGCAAATCCATCACGAAAAAAATAGGCACACGCAAACATAACTACCATACCCATCAACGGATGCAGAAGAAAATAAGCCATCATACCGAATACGAAACAGATACCCATTAAAATGTATAAAGCGCAGCAGCCCCCGTAAACAGCTTTGACTTTTCTGTTAATCAAGGGCAGTACGTTGTAATCAATTTCTTGCATAAAAACGCGCCAAACTTCTTTTTTTTGAGCAAAAACAACGTCTAAACGCTCTGTTTCGCCTATCGGTGCGTCTCTTTTTAACAGACGACAGATGATTTCTGATGCCTTGTTTTTAAGCGCATCATTATCGAATGGCGACGGTGTATTGGGTTCGAGGCGGTCGGCTGCTGCTGTGCGAATAATTGTCATCAACTGTTTGAAAGACTTTATTTCGCTCATGCTAGGATGCCAGCTAGGAAAAATGCGGAGGCTGTTTTCAATGTTTTCGGTCAGCCTATATCCCGAATCAAGTTCAATCTTGTATACTTTTTGTAGCGCCATTTTTTATTTATTTTTTAATTCTGCGACAAAATTATTTGGCGTATAAAAATTCTGCATAACATGATTTGTGCAAATTTTTTCTAATTTTATTTAAAATTTCTAAAATTTCTTTTACATTTGAAAAAATTTTTAAAATAAGAAAATTATGGAAAAAACTAAGATTGGACAACTGATAAAAACCTATCGAGAGGTGAATAATCTCAAACAAAAAGACCTTGTAGAAACCCTCAAAACGGTGCGGGTGAGAGATGTATCGCATCTGAGCAAAATAGAAAGTGGCAGTGTCGCCGACGAAAGTTTGTATGCCGATATTTGTCAACATTTGGGTATTGAGTATGAAAATACCCGTTTGACTGTCGCGTTCAGTCAAGGTTTTTGGGCAGCACCGATGATTTGGATTAACGAACACGTTGCGACCGATGATTTTTTTGAACATATTGCATTAACTGCCTATACCGAAACCAAAAACGACCGCAACATCAGCGATAAATCGTTCTCAAACACACCCCTCAGTAAAAACAACTGTATTTTCAATACAAAACGGGCGCGTTTGCCACAGTTCGATGCCGACAAACACGCTTTTTTCTATTCGGGCGAAATCGCTGATTTATTGCTAGAAGGCAAAATTGACATTGGTTTTTTGGGCAGTACGGTCATAGATGCCAAAGAGTTGGTGCGAGTGGCACGGCTTGTTAATGCAGGGTCTATGCGACACGCGATGATTGTGGTAGACCCCAAAAATAAACTTAAAAACAAGGAAACAGCAATAGATTTTCTGTTGGGCAATACAGAATTAACCAACGAGGCGCATATTTATTACCAAGCCAAAAGCACCGCCGAACATGAGTACCGCAGTCTGTTGCAACACACCAAACACTGGCACAACACCTTGCCCGTTTTGGATTTACCTAAGTTTAAACAAAGTTTTGATGAAAAATTGCGGCTACACAACGGCGAAATCGTGGCGCATATCGGGCTGATGTTGTCAGTCGAAACTGCCAAACAAGCCGCTAAACAAGTGTATGGCAAAAATTACGAACCAATTGTGTTTAGAACATCAGACATTGCGGCTAAAATACCTGAAAAAGTGCCTGATTTTTACTACGAAATGGTGGTCAGCCGCAACAATGAAAAAATACGCAAAATTGCGGAACACAAAGGTTTTCATTATTTGCTCAAATTACTGAGGGGGGCTGTAGACGAGTTTTCTAAAGCCCGATACGAGCAAGGGATTCCGTTATCGCATCGAAAAGTAGCAGAGTTTTTTGGCTTAAATCTGCAACAAGCCAGCGATATGTTGAAACAAACCGAGTTTGAACTGGTCTTTTATCCCGAATGGGTGAATAAAGTTTTAGGTATCAATTAGGTGAATGGACGGCATCTTTCATATGCGAGTGAACAAAACTAAAAAAGAGTGAATCCCAAGTCGTAAAATTGAGTTGTAAAAAAAAATAACAACTCATAATGGATTCACTCAAAGTATTTAAGCGTCGCTCCGATTTAACACCGCAACGTCGGATGTTATTAGCCTATGTGGTTAGCTATCAAAAAAGGTCAGGACAAGTAAGCCAACTTTCTCGAAAGCACCATGTTTCTCGGACATTTTTATATGAGAATACGAAGAAGCATGCTTCAATTTATCAAACAGCTCCGTCTTGTAACGTTTCCAAAGAAGCGCAGATAGAATCTTGTCAAAAATCCATTTTATCTTATCGCCTTTTTGGCAATTGTAGCCTCAATGCGATACAAACTTTGCTTGAACGGGATGAGGCAATCAACAAGTCATTGGGTTACGTCAGTGAATTTTTACGAGATGCTGGTCAAGCCGTTGGTCAAGATTTGAATTTATCAAGTGGGGCGCATCAAACCTACCAACTTGTATTTGCTTCGGACGAAATTTTTTTTGGCGACTGTGCGATATTAATCACAGTTGAGCCACTAAGTTTGGCTATTTTACGCATCGAATTAGTAGCGCATCGGACAAGTGAGAACTGGCAAGAACATTGGCAATCTATTGCCCCGCTTGTTCAAGTCTCCCGCTCGTCCTAAGTCTTCCTATTTCAACTACTTTCTACTAAAAAACAAAGAACGTGCGCTGCTCGGGGCGGTTTCCAAACCGCCACGAGCAGGGGATTTTAGGTCAAACTACTGAGGGTGTGTGTTTTAGAATTTATTTTTTATAAGTGATTGATTGTGAATGAATTATAGAGTTTGGGCAAATTGGAAAATGGTTGATTGACTGCTTACTATTGGCTTATTTGAATGGTTCATTTTGGCTCTTTGATAATTTTAGCGGTAAAAAATATCCCCCTCAGTAAAATAGCCCCTTTTTGCCCGTAATATCAAACAACTTGCGTAGTTCAGTCGCGTCAGAGACGCGCAAATAGTGCGTCAACGGTCAAAGACCGTGACGAGCGACGTGCGAACACTACCGACGAGCGGGTGATGATTAAATTACTGCTGCTCAATAGCACCCCCTCAGTATAGTGAAGCACTTTTGCCCAATTTTGGCAATACGGTGTTAGATGCAGTTTGTTTTTTGGTACAAAACTATAAATGTTTAGGGAGTTGTCAAAAAACAAATTGAAACCAACGAACAGGTATTTGCGATGGTGGGGTCTTTGAAAAACGTCAGCCCGTAACAAATGCCCAATAAAAGTATAAAAGCCGAAGTTAAAAACCTAATGCTCATAAGTAATTCTTCTGCCCGAACCGAAGCCAAATAGAATTCCAAATGTTGATATTTATTCCGTCAGCCCCACTATTGCAAATACCATGTTGTATGCCGCTTTTTTTGTCCTGAAATGTCAAAATTGTAATGGTGGTCCAACAACTTTCATTCCGTGGTCGAGAGATATATTAGCTCCCTCTTCGGGTGTTGGCTTGAAATTTGGGTCGCCAAGTAGTCTAAAAAAATCTTCCATTTTGCCCGATGGTTGAAAAAGAAAAAACATTTTCCCAGTTTCAGTAAGTTGTGCAAAAGCATGAGGTACTGACCTTGGTAAAAAAATAGTGTCTCCAGCTTTTAAATTATGCTTTTCGTCGCCAACTTGAAAAAGATACTCACCTTGAACGATAAAAAATATTTCGTCTTGGTGTGGGTGAATGTGTAATGCAGGTCCCCCTTTTACATTTCCTGTGTATTCAAAAATTGTAAGTTTACCATCTGTGTCCTTTTGTGAAACTTTAATATCATTTGGGCTATTTCCAAATAACAAAGTTTTTTCTCCGAATCTACTTTCAGTTGCTTTCACAACGAAACCTTTCTTTGTTCTTTTTTCTTGAATAGACACTTTTTGTCCAAATGCAATAACTGGTATTGAGGCAGCCGTTGTTGCAATAAATTTTCTTCTTTCCATTTTATTAAATTTTTAAGTTCAATGCAAAGAAAAGTGTTATGCAAAAAAAAATAGTGGTACAAATGCGACAAATTTCAATAGGTGTCAGCTTGTCCAAATAATCTTTCTGGTCCTTTCGAGTCAATTTCGTGAAATTGCTTTGGCGAAAGCCCAGTTAAATCTTTATAGTCTCTTACTAAATGCTGATAATCGTAATAGCCACAATTAATAGCAATAGTTAGCCAATCTAATTCAGGGTTTTTATTTTTCATTCTAAACGCATTTTCAAACCGCATTACTTTTAAAAAATATTTGGGTGAAACACCCATTCGTTGCATAAAATGCCGTTCAAAATTTCTTGTAGATTGAAAAGCCGACTTTGCCAAAACATCAACCGTTGGAATAAAATCGGTATTAAAAAGTTTGTTTGTTGCTATGTCCAAAGGGTGTATTTCGAATGAGTTTCGCTTTATTTCATTAAACAAAAATGTTTCGACTACAGCTATCATTTGCAAATATGATTTGCACTCGTCTATCTTTTCATTAACAGATTTAATTTCCTTTGAAAAAACTGTTTGAGCATCAATGTATTGATTTGTTAAATAATTTGATGGAATATTTGTCAGTCTGTATAGCCCACCTGGCTTGAAAACAACTTGAATAAGTAAGAAATTATTACTATTAAAACGGTTAGTTACTTCTGTCTGTTGCCCAAATAATACTGTTGATAGATTACCCTGTTTTTCCCCGCTTTTTTGATATTCTACATTTTCGATACCTCTAACATAGAAGCTAAGGCAATGCTCAGGTCTTGGTGGATAAGATTTTGGTGGAAGAATGTCTATGCCTGAACAAACGAAATTTATTAGTCGAATTGTCCGAATATATTCCGACAGTAATAAACTTGGTTTGTATTCATGAAGTACCATTCTATAAAGTAGGGTCTGTCCAAAGTGGCATACAACGGGACGCGTATTGCCGAAGTTGGGTTTTGAAAACGGATGATGATTAAATTACTGCTGCTCAATAGCACCCCCTCAGTATAGTGAAGCACTTTTGCCCAATTTTGGCAATACGGTGTTGGATGCAGTTTGTTTTTTGCTACAAAACTATAAATGTTTAGTGCGTTGTCAAAAAACAAATTGAAACCAACGTCGAGGGCTTGTGGCAGGTGGGGAATTTGAAACACCTCCGCCCGAACGTCCGCCGATATAAATTACTGATGTTCAATTACTTACAAAAGTTCAGTAGGTTTCCGTCCGATGAAACAAAAGTACAAAAGAATTCCCAATGTTCACTAACTTCCGTTCGCCCCACTTGCCACAAACCCATGTTGGTGGCAGCCGCTTTTTGTCTGTTTGTCTTAATGCAAAGAAAATCGCTAATCCATTTTTTCAGAATTAACGATTTTCAAGACTTGTTTCAAAAAAGGATATTATTTTGATAAAAGTCAAATTACCCTTTTAAACCATATTTTTCAATTATTGATTGTCGTTTTTCAGGAAACATCTCTACGCCAAATTGGTCATTTAGTTTTTGCATACGTTGTGCAATTCCTTTATCCAAAGGTGATAAGTTATTTTTAACCATGTCTGGAATAATTTTATGAAAAAGTTCCTCTAAATAATCCTCGAAATTTTGTTGAAAGTACATACCAATAAACCGTAATGTTTGGTCTGAACTATTCCAAAATGTATGTACACTTTTTCTGGGCATAAAATACCATTCATTAGGTTTTACAACTATTAACTTCTCATCGACCCAAAGTGTTGCAGTACCCTCTGTTACTAAAATAATTTCATCTAATGCTTTATGAGAATGTGGTGGCGGGACCCATTAGTTTAGGAATGACTGCTGTTTCAGTACTGGAATATTGCATATTGGTTTGTGAACTCCTAATGAGAGTTCTAATGTCTATACCTCCTGGTCCAGGCTGTAAAGGTTCTGTAAAAGGAAGATGAAAGGGAATGAGAGGTTTGTCAGTCATAATCATTGAAGTTGAGAAATCAGAATTAAGGAATGGCATCGTTGCAGAACTTGCCACTGTTGTGGTCAAAAAATCACGTCTTTTCATTTGAATATAAAATTTTGAATTGTGAGTAATAAATTTCACAACAAAGATATAGAAGTGATAAAGTAAGGTATTGGTAAAAAAGTGACATTTTTAGCCAAAATGTAAGCCAAAGTTTCTTTCTGGTGCTTTTTTGTCAATTTCGTAATATGCAACTGGGGTAAAATTCGTAAAATCTTTATAATCTTTGGCTAAATGTTGATAGTCATAATAGCCCGAACTCATAGCAATACTTAACCAATCCAAATCAGGTTGGTTATTTTTAAGGCGGTATGCTTTGTCAAAACGTACAATTTTATCGTATAATTTGGGACTTACACCTGTACGCTCTTCAAATTTTCTAATAAATTGCCGTGTACTTAAAAATGATTGCTTTGCTAATAAATCCAAATTTTTGTGTTCTTTTTGAAACAAAATCTCTTGGCAAACAAAATCAACTGGGTGAAAATCTTTTTTTGTATTGCTAATCAATCTGTTTAAATAAAACGAAATATTTGCAACCATATCATTCAAATTGTCTGAACTGTTTAGCCTTTGATGAAGTAGGTTTATTTCTTTGCCCCAAACTATTTCGGCATCTACATAATTACTTACAAGTTCAGTCATTGGAAAACCTGTCAGCCGAAATAATGCACAAGGTTGGAAAATAATTTTCAACGCCCAAAAATCGTGTCCGCAATCTCTTATGAGCGTTGTGTCGTGTATGCCACTAATTATACTTTTGGGGTAATATTCCTTTTTCGTTGAGTTAATGAAGGAAAACGATTGTAAATCTCGTATGTAAAATGTCAAACTATGTTCAGGTCTGGGTGCAAGAAATTTGTTTGGGGCAATAGCATTTGCGTCAAACTGCCACCGAATAATTTGATATTTTCGGACAAATTCAGTCAGTGAAATATGTGGTAAAATGTCCTTTATTAACATGATTTCTAAAATGTCTGTCCTACGTTAGTTGTGTCCCTCTGCGGTTGCCACCAACGTACAAGTATTGCCGAAGTGGGGGGATTTGAAATACGTCAGCCCAAATATAGTACAAAAGTTTAATAGAATTACTATTGTTCAATTACTTCCGTCAGCCCCCATTTTGGCAATACTATGTTATCTGCCGTTCTTTTTTCGGTCGTCAAATTATTTTTCTTTTAATGTTACTCTGTCAGTAACTGCTGAACTCAAAATCTGATATAACGATGGAATTATTTTGTCGTCAATTCCAAACGCTTTTAAAACTACTATGTCAAAATTTAGCCTGTCCGCACTCGCCAACTCTTCAAAAATCGTCCCGATTTCTCTATTTTTAAGTGGTTGAAATGCAGTTTTTATTTTTCGTTTTGCTTCGTCCGTAAGTTTATTTGGGTCTAAAACTTTTAGTGTTTTGAAATAATTTGCGTTCAAGTCTAATGCACCCAAATTTCTTGAAGTTCCTCTCATTTCGATTGTCAGAAAGGTAATAATTGAATTTAGTAAAGCTGAAATTAGCTCAATGTCGTTGCCATCTTTTACGGTTATTGCTACAAGCCTTTGGTCAATAGTAAAAGGTATTTCAGAAAATGTAAAGAAAAACCTTTCAAATGGGTTAATTGCTGTTACAATACTTGCCTGTTTTGGTCGCAAAGAATACCAAAAAGGTCTATTACCTACACAAGTTTCTTGAATAGTTTTTGTTCCATTAGAATTTTTGGCATTTTTGAATTTGTTTATCCAGTTGTACGCTCCAATATATTTCTCCTTTAATTTATCAAGTGGCAAATCACAAACGAAAAGATAGTTTTCATAATTACCATTAAATTCAAGGTTTGTTAATTCCGTTGGACTTTTAACATAGGGAACTAAAAATTTGTTTTCAATTCCACTTGCTTTTACTTCTTTTGCAGGAATTACAAACATATCATTCCAACCTGTTCTTGCACCTCTAAAAGCATCAATTATATCTGGAAATAGTTGAATTACTTGGCTGTCAAACTTTTCAAATAGCCTTGACGATATGAAAAATGTATCCCAATTGTCTTTATTTTCAATAGATTTTATTAGGTCTGTTTTTGAAACAATACTAACACTAACCAATCCGTCTATACGGTGATAAAGGTTTTCAAATGTTGTATCTTTTTTCCAATTTTTGTTTCGAGAATCTGAACACAAATCAACATCGCTATAAAAATTCTCAATTTGTTTTAGTTGAATTTCAGTATTTTCTTGCTCAAAATACTCTTCGAGTTTGAAATTTATCGTTATAAATTTTGTCGCTTCGTTATTTATCGTTTGTTGAAATACAGAAAAAATGGTTGAAACTTTTGAGTCAGAAAACCAATGCTCTGCATTACTTTTTATAATGTATTTTGTATGGAAATTGTCGAGTAAAAATTTCTTAAATTGAAAACCGTACTCTTTACCAAGCCAAGCATTTGAAGTTATTGCCGATAAATGTCCATTGGGTTTTAAAAAATGAATTGCATTGTAAATGCAATAAGTAAAATAATCAGCTCTTTCATTGATTTTGAAAGTATTATCTTTTAGAAATGCCTTTTGTTTAGTTTCAAATTTTTCTTTGAAAAAAGCTGTTAAAATATCGTTGGGGATATCCTCTTGCTGAATAAAAGGAAAATTACTTGAAACCGCATCAAATTTTGGAATTGGTTGGGAAATTTGTTTTGTATAATCTCTTGAATCAGGGAAAATAATTTGTTTTCCTGTTGACAAATTAAAATAATCATCTCGGATTACCCTTGGAAAATTATCTACATCTTTTACCTTTTGTTTGTAAAGATTGATTACTGAAAGTATTGCAGGGAAATGTGAAATATCATTACCCCAAATTTGGTTTAAGAGTTGAGAATGATTTGAATTTCCGTGATAATTTAGAATTTGGTAAAAAGAATTTAAAAATGTTCCTGTTCCTGAGGTTGGGTCAAAAACTAAATCATTGGCTGTTTCTATTGCTGGAAATGCTATCACAATTGAACATCAATTAAATATTCATCTGTTTCACAAACTGGACAACCTTTGAAAAAATGGTCTTTGTCAAAAATGAATTTCAAAGAATTATTGTTCCTTTCGTCTGTGATTTCATCATAAAAATGATTCTCGCAATTAATGCAACTAACGATTTCTTCTTGCTTTTGAAACTTTGCTAATTTCTTTTTATTCCGCAGCTCTATTTGAAACTTTCAATTCGTTCTAATGGATGTGTTTTTTCCTGTCTGTTCGTCTGTAAATTTCCAGAAATTTCCAACCATTTACAGGTAAGCCATTTTGTACTTTTGTACCTGCGGCAGATGGTGATTTATAAACTTCATTTTCGTAAATTATTTTAGTTGGGGAAAAATAAACAGCAAAATGTTTATGATTTTTATAGTTCGTAAAAATTTCGATGCCATTGCTGTCAATTTCAGATTGGTCTGGAAAATCAAATTTTAATTCGTCTGAATCATCATGTCAAAAATGGTTACTTTTTCAAGAATGACTCCAATTCCAAATTCGCATAATAAATCAACAAATTCATTGCCATTCATTAATGAAATTGGTGCGCTTATATGGGTCATTTGTTTCTATCTATTGAAGGTTTTTGAAAAGTCAGAAGTTGTAATAAATAAGCCTGTTTGATGTGGTCGCAAACTTCCCCTTAATTCTGAAATATTGCCTCTTTGAACATTATTTCTCCATCTTTTTACTTGAACACAAACACTATTTCTAATAACACCTGCTACTACTAACTCACCTGTAACATCTATTCCACCATCGCCTGTTTTTCCTGTAACTTGAACGCTTTCCCCAAGATTTCTTCAAAAAACTTCCCCGTTAGTTCTTCAAATTTTGTAGGATTCATAGAATGAAGCTGCCAGCAATTGCTTTTTAACTTCTTGATTCTTATTTCTAATGTCTGCAAAAATTCCCTTTGGTTCGTGTTCTGCTAACCCATATAATCCTTTGCCAAAAGATATAAATTTGGGTTCTGTACCCTGTGATTTTGATTTTCTAATTTCTCCATTTATTGCAGAAGTAATATTTCCTGAAATAATGATATCATCACCTTTCAATTAAGGCTTTATCAAAAGCTTTTTTTGCTAAATCTCTAAAATGAATTTGCTTTAACTTGGGTTCATCTCTGAGAATTTTGATGCAATTTCTAAATATGTTAAATTTTCATTCATATATTAAGCTGCCTGTTTTTGCGTTAGGGATAGAAGTGGAAATCCTTTTTGTGAGGAACGAACAAAAAGATTGGAACGGATAGCCCGACCCGATAGGGAAACGCCCAAATAAATTTTTATATAATCTGTTTTATCAACTTTATGTAATAATACATCTTCGTTTTTTTCAATTCCAATAAAATTTCTGTCCTCTAAAATAGCTGACAACAAAAAACTACCAACACCACAAGTATTGTCAAGCACAATGTCGCCAACATTTGTGTAAGTCTTTATTAAATATCTACCAAGTTCAATAGGTTTTTGAGTTGGGTGTAATACTTTTCCCTCAGATTCGGCAGTTTTAATATATACAAAATCGTCTATGATTTGCTCTTCAAAATTCACAACATCATTAGGATATCTTTCGCCATTACTTTTAACGTGGCGAGGTTTAAAATCTCCATAACTTCCTGTAAATTGGTCTTTCCGTATTCCTTTATCATACGCTTCACCATTACTCATTTGTGGGTTATAAGTCGGCTGATTCTTATAAAATATGCAAATGTCTTCGTGTTTTCTTAGTGGTTGTTTTTTGGCATTTAAGAAATTTGTTGCTTTTGACTTTATCCAAACAGTTTTATATTTAAACAGTTTTTCGTTGCTCAAAATTAATTTTGCCGTAAAAATCCCTTGCGATGTTAGGGCAATACAACCATTATCGGTAATTATTCTTTCGTACTGTTCCCAAAGTTTATTAAGGTCAATAATTGAATCCCACTTATTTTGAGTAGTTCCATACGGTAAGTCGCACAAAATCATATTTATAGACTTGTCTGGAAAGTTTTTCATCACTTCCAAACAGTCGCCTTGTATAACCGTATTTTTAAAATTTTCAATACTCATTTTTAAATTGTTTGTCAAGGCGTAAAGTTACAAAAAAATCAACTCGTTTACTTGTCAAAATTCATACTTTTTGTGGGTGGTGGGTGGGCTTTTGGTTCTTCGTCTTGTCGGTCTGTTGAATGTTTGCAGGGTGTCTCATAGAATGGCAGATAACGGACGGGGCTAACGGCGGGTGGGGAACTTGCAACACGTCCGCCCGAACGTCGGCTGATATAAGTTACTGATGCTAAATTACTTACAAAAGATTAATAGTTTTTCGTTCGCTGAAACAAAAGTACAATAAAATTCCCAAAGTTCAAATACGTTCGTCTGCCCCACTTGCCGCTAGGCCATGTTGGCAGCAGGCAATCTAAAAAGTCCAGCGGATAGTCCAAGAGGAAAGTATTGTCCACGGGAGTTATTTTTGAGTCAAAATGTCGAGCTGTGATAAACTGTCCAAATGTCAAAGAGCTGTCCGTCGAAGCCAACAAAGAAAGTTTCATTTGCTTGCTGCCAACGAACAGGGCTTGTGTTGCAGGTGGGGGATTTGAAACACGTCCGCCGAACGTCCGCTGATATAAATTACTGATTTTCAATTACTTACAAAAGTACAGAGGTTGGGTTCCGTCCGCCGAAAACAAAAACTAAATTATATTACCAAAAGCTCAATAACTTCCGTCAGCCCCCGCCCTTTTCGACCCGTGTTGGGGTGCTGTGCTTTTTTGTACAGTTTCATGAAGGTTTTCTTATGTTAATCAGCTTTCCTATGGAATCTATATTACTTTTGGCTAATCTGTGTTAAACATCTTAAGAATGAAGTTGCTTCTAACACATAGGCTAATTTAGCATTATCCATTTTAATAAGTTCTTTCATTATTGCTTCTTTTCCAAAGTCGCTTATTATTGAGTTAACCGAAATTTTATCATTTTCGATTAACTTACCTAACCAGTCCGAAAGGATAGCTGCTTTAAGTGGTT
>JAXHNU010000019.1:0-7412 GCA_034520175.1 Saprospiraceae bacterium | reverse complement strand
AACGACTGGGCCGTCCAGGCCGTCTACCGCGCCGTCGGCTACTACTCCGCCAGGACCATCAGCCGGGCCTCCCGTTCGACGCGCAGGCAGGCGCCGTGCCCCAACGACGGCAGGCCGCGTCGTCGAGTCCCCGACGTCCGCCACGCCCGCTGCCGGGCGTCACGCACGCCACCGGCTGGATCAAGCGCGGACCCGTCGGCCTCATCGGTCATGCTGATTACGGTAAGGTAGATGATGTGATTGAGACATTGAGAAAAACAAACTCAAATCGTTTCAACCTTATCACTTCCGCAAAAGCAGGCGAATCAGCAGCAGCTACGCCTGAGTAATAGGGGTGATTTCAAAATTTCAGATTCCAAAATTTCAAAGCGAGATACATGTAGAATTACATGTTCATCAATTGAAATCTTAAATCTTAAATTTAAAATTTTCCTAAAATACTGAGGGGTCGCTAAAAATCTTTTTTTAACGAATCAATTCTATTCACAATGGCAGAAATAGCTACGGGGAAAAAGGGTGCCCCGCATACAGACATGACGCCAATGGTAGATTTGGGTTTCTTGTTGATTACGTTTTTTATGTTGGCAACAACATTTAACAAACCTAAGACAATGGAAATCATCAAACCTGCCAAAAATGACAATTTGGTTGACCCGCCTAAAGTAAACGTAAAGCGTGTTCTGAGTGTTTTGCTCGGAGAAAACGACAAGGTTTACTTTTATCAAGCACCAGAAGGTGCTGGTGCTGAACTTAAAGTGGATTCGGCAGACTTTGGGGCGGCAGGTATTCGGTCAGCTATTGTTCAGCGTCAGAAAGATGTGGCGGCAGCTTTTGGAAACAAGGATACGCTCGTCATACTTATTAAAGGAATGCCTAAAGCCAAGTATAAAAACATGGTGGACATTCTCGACGAAATGCGTATTACAGGGGTCAAATCTTACGCACTTATTGACCGCGACAAGATTGATACCACGATTATGGAAAAGATAGGCGTTATCAAACGATAACGTCTTCTAATTGTTAAAATTTTAAAACGACGTACATGGATACCAAAGACATCCTCAAAATGTCGCTCGATGAAATCGTTTTCATGGGGCGCAACAAACAATACGGAGGTTTTCTTTTGCGGCAGCTTTACGGAAGTCATATCAAGAAAGGAATTATTGGTGGTCTTATTTTGTTCGCTCTTATGGTAGCTTATCCAGCTATCTCATCTTATATCTCAGAATTGACGAAAGTAGATGAAAAATTAGACATGACAGAAGTGGTTTTAGCAGAACCGCCGCCACTTGATAAGACAAAGCCACCGCCGCCACCGCCGCCACCACCACCGCCGCCGCCACCAGTGAAGCCACAAATCAAGTTTGTGCCGCCAGTGGTAACGGAAAAGGAAGAACCTAAGAATCAAGAAGTGATTCCGCCAGAAATTCCGAGAAACATGGAAATTGCGACACAAACGGTGAAAGGTGACACGGCTGCTAAATATGTAGCAAAAGTGGAAGCTCCGCCGCCACCGCCGCCACCAGTGGAAAAAGAAGTGGAAAAACCTGTTGTAGAACAGATTTTCACTATCGTTGAGCAAAATCCTGAGTTTCCTGATGGGCAAAAAGCCATGTTTTCATGGTTGAGTAACAACATCAAGTACCCACCGATTGCGCGTGAAAACGGTATTGAAGGCACGGTTTATGTAGGTTTCGTTGTCAATACTGACGGTTCTATCGTTGACGTTAATGTCAAGCGTGGTATCGGTGGTGGTTGCAACGAAGAAGCGGTGCGCGTTGTTCAACAAATGCCAGCGTGGAAGCCGGGTCGTCAACAAGGTCGCGCGGTTCGCGTTGCGTTTACCTTGCCGATTAAGTTCAAACTGGAGTAATCTCGTAACTCAACGCATAAAAAAAGTCTCGCATCTGACGGTGCGGGACTTTTTTGTTTATACTGCTAATGACACCCCTCAGTATATTTAGGTAATGCGCTCGCTTCGCTCGCGCAGAGAGGGGGAATGTGGTTCGTTTTTCGGCGAAGCCGAAAAATGAACCACCTTTTTTTCTTTTTTCTGAGCGATACAAGTAAAAAAGAAAAAAGAACTTACTTTTGTGTTCGTAATTGACGTTACGCAGAGCCGTAAGCTCGACTGATTGTGTAGCGGCGGATTTCAATCCACCGAAAACGTACATACCCTTTTCATTAAGAGCCGTAGGCTCGGCACATATAGTGCTATATCAAATCTTGGTTTATATGTACCGAGCCTACGGCTCTTAAATAATCCGTTCTAATTTTTCGGCGCATTGAAATCCGCCACTACAAAATCGTTCATGCCTACGGCATTTTTAGCATATTTGCATAGCATCAGTTTTTAAGTAAAAAGCATCAAAAATTATCCTTTATACTGAGGGGGTCATCTTATAATACACACCATGTCCGAAAATTCTAATACTGCGCCAAACGCTGCAAAACCTGCTAAAAAAAGCTTTGACCGTTCTCTCTTTTTGCGCATTTTGTCGCTCGCAAAGCCTTATCGTGTTGTGTTTATCTCGGCAGCAATTATGGCGGTGGTACTTGCGCCTTTGGCAAGTTTGCGCCCTTATTTGATTCAAACAATGGTAGATGAACATATTTTCAAATACGATGTGGCAGGTATGACCCGACTTGTCAGTATCCTCATTGCCTTGTTGCTGTTGGAAACGGGCTTGATGTACGTGTTCAATTACATCACTTCTTGGCTCGGTCAATCCGTTATTCGGGATTTGCGGGTGAAGGTGTTTAAACATATTTCAAGTCTCAATTTAAGTTATTTTGATAAAACGCCCATCGGTCAATCCACAACCCGCACAATTAGCGATATTGAAACCATTAATGCCGTATTTTCAGACGGACTTATCACGATTCTTGCGGATTTATTGACGCTTATCGTCGTTTTGAGCATTATGTTTTGGACATCTTGGAAACTGACGTTGGTGTGTATGACAGTTCTTCCCATCTTGATTATGGGTGCGCAATGGTTTAGAAAAGAAGTGGCAAAATCCTTCAATATCGTCAGAAATAAGGTATCAGAAATGAACGCTTTTTTGCAAGAACACATATCTGGTATGCGGATTGTGCAGATTTTCAACGCCGAAGACCAAGAACAAGCTCGTTTTAAAGCCATTAATCGCAGTTATGTAGGAGCGAATTTGAAAGCGATATTTGCCTACGCGGTATTTTTTCCATTGGTGGAAATTGTGTCGGCGGCGGCTTTGGGTTTGATGGTCTGGTATGGCGCAAAAGGCGTGATTGAAAACCACATTACATTGGGTGTTTTGGTCGCTTTTCCTGTTTATTTGAATATGCTGTTTCGCCCTGTTCGTATGTTGGCGGACAAATTCAACGTCTTGCAAATGGGTATGGTTGCGGCAGAACGGGTGTTTAAGTTGATGGACGACCCAACTTTTGTGGAAAAAAATGGCACAAAAAAGGCAGATATACTGAGGGGTAACGTTGAATTCAAAAATGTTGATTTTGCTTACGACGGTGAGACTTTTGTCCTGAAAAATGTTAGTTTTAAACTCAAACAAGGCGAAACTTTGGCAATTGTCGGCTCAACGGGTTCGGGTAAAACGACGATAACGAGCGTGTTGAACCGTTTTTACGACATTCAAGGCGGGGCAATTACGATTGATGGAACGGATATTCGGGAATTTGACTTAGCCAGTTTGCGCAACCATATCGCGGTGGTTTTACAAGATGTCTTCTTGTTCAACGGCAGCGTCATTGACAATATCACCTTACGCGACCCCTCAGTATCGCGGCAAAAAGTGATAGATTGTGCCAAAATGATTGGTGCTGATGAATTTATCGAACGTCTGCCAAACGGCTACGATTACGCCGTGATGGAACGCGGAGCAACCCTTTCGATGGGACAACGCCAATTGATTTCCTTTGTTCGCGCGCTCGTTTTCGACCCCAATATTCTGATTCTCGACGAAGCAACAAGCTCAATTGACCCCGAAACCGAAGGAATTATTCAATTTGCTATTGAAAAATTGATTGCCAAACGTACCAGCATTATCATTGCCCACCGTTTGTCCACTATTCGCCACGCCAACAATATCTTGGTGATGGACAAAGGAGAAGCCATTGAATTTGGTCGCCATGAAGAATTGGTTGCGATTGAAAATGGGCGTTATCGGGAATTGTATGAAATGCAGTTTGCAGCAGTAGCGAGCATTGCGGATATGTAAATTGTTTGTAATTATTTAGCCATAAGGGAATTTGTAAGTAGTTACAAATACTGTATAGTTTTTACACCCTTAGTATAAACGGCTCTTTACAAAACCTCAGTTTCCCAGCCATCAATTTCTTTATCTTTGGAGACAAAATTAACCCCGATACCAATAATTTTTTTATCAGACGCACGGTATTTATCCGCGTATTTTTTATCTTTGATTTGTTGCAAACCTTCGGCTGCTGTTTTATTGAATTTGAATTCAAAGATAAAAACGTGGGTTGCTGTTTCCACAACACTGTCCGCCCGTCCGTGCGAACTGTGGACTTCACTTTTGATGTACATGCCCAAAAGCTGGAAAATGAAATGAATCAGCCCATGAAACAATCCTTCCGCCGTTTTGCGGTACGCCTCATAAGGCAAGCCTGTGAGTAACGAATTGATGAGCTTTTTAATGCGGTCAAGGTCGGCATCTTGGAAGGCTTTGAGGAGGTCTCGATTTGTTACTTCTGCTCCGCTACGGTGTTCATTTCTTGCCAAACTGTCAATCATAAAACTGTACATACTTTCCCTAACTTCCTTATTTGGGTAGTCTAAAAGAATTTGTCTTGTTGCAGGGTCAATAGATTTGATAGTCAAATAGCCTGTTTGGAACAATAAAGGCACTAAATCAAGGTTTTCAATGTCATATTTTTCCAATTCGATGATACTCACTTTTGAGTTTTCTACATCAAACACCAATTTTTCTTTCATTATTTTGAACAGAAAAGTGGGCATACCAGAGGTAAACCAAAAATTGAGAAACCATTTTTGGTCAAAAAAATGCAAAACGCCATAAGGATTATACAATTTATTGATGCCGTCCCAGCTAAAACCGTCATACCAAACCCGTATCTCCTCCAATAAAGTTTCGCGGGTTATATTGAGTTTGTTCTGTGCTGCTTGTAGATAATCTTCAAAATTTGCTTCCAACTCATGCTGTGTGTAGCCAACGATTGTTGTAAAATCGGGGTGAATTGTTAAATCTTTTAAATGGTTTAAGTCAGAAAAAACAGATACTTTTGAAAACTTTGACACCCCTGTAATGAAGAAAAAACGTAAGTAATCTTCCGAATTTTTCAAAACAGAATAAAAATTCTTCATGATTTTTTGATTCTTTCGTGCTTCTGGCAATTCTCCTTTTTCCAAATAATCTATAATTGGTTTGTCATATTCATCTATCAAAAGAACAATTTTGCCCTTCTTTTTGTACAATGCTTTTAACAATTCCTCGAATTGCGTTTTATAGTTATCATCAGAAAACTTAATACGGTATTTTTTTGCATATTGCTTCAATTCATAAGAAATTGCTCCATCTAAGCCCAAGCCTTGATAGTTCATCGAATCAAATGACAAATGAATAACAGGATAAGACTGTGACCAATCCCATTTGTCGTGAATCCAAAGACCTTGAAACAGTTTTTCATTGCCCAAAAAGAGTTCTTTGAAGGTATTAACCAACAAAGACTTGCCAAAACGACGCGGGCGTGACAAAAAACAACTGCTGTTATTTTCTATCACTGTATGAAGCAAGGCAGTTTTATCCACATAGAGGTAGCCCTCTTCGCGCATTTTTTTAAAAGTCTGTACGCTTATTGGTAATTTCTTCATACGTTTTAATTTTTTATTTGAAACCATACATAAAATCTAAACTGCTGGTTTTCGCGCTCGCTTCGCTCGCGCGAAGGGGGGAATGTGGTTCATTTTTCGGGCTTTGCCCGAAAAATGAACCACCTCTCCTCCTTTTACGCGAGCGAAGCGAGCGCAAAAATGCCTTTTAATGCGTATTTTGAATTTATGTATGGTTTCAAAATTTTTTATGCCGCAAAATTACATCTTTTTTAAGAACAAGACAAAATTTTACCCCCCTCAGTAAATAAAGCATTTTGAATCAAAACCCACGCTGTTGTTGGCTACCCGTAGAATCTTAAAATGATATATATTATCGTCGCCTTTGAACACCAACAAAAAAATCGTAACTACTTAGTCGAGGGGTGGGCATAACCTAAAAGCGTTTTTTGCATCTCGCGCTCGCTTCGCTCGCGCGAGGGAGGGGAAATGTGGTTCGTTTTTCGGCGAAGCCGAAAAGCGAACCACGTCTCCTCCCTTTTGCGCGAGCGAAGCGCGCGCAAAACATCTGTTTTTAATCAAAAAACGATGTTTTTAGGTTATGCCCACTCCTCAACTACTTAGTCACGCGCTCTACCGAATACCTTCGGGAGAGCTATGGGCTAAGTAATTAATCTAAGTTTTGTGGTGTAAAAACGCGGAACCTCGCCGCGTAAAAATCTAATGGAGCGAGCCGTTTTTTGTTTAAAATTTGGGCAAAGCCCAAATTTTAAACAAAAAAACGACTCGCTCCGAAAAAAACTCCCTGCGCCGCCGAAGGCGGCGCGTTTTGAATGACTACTACAAAACTTAGGTTAATTACAAAAAATCTTAAAAAATAATTGGGGGCATACAACCTTTTAGTCATTTACCCTACACTTTATAATCAAATGCTTAACGAAAAAGAACTCATACAAGGCTGTATCGCGCAAAATCGGCTGGCGCAAAAAACATTTTATGACCGTTACAGTCGTGCAATGTACACCCTTGCCTACCGACTAACGCACAATTTTGAGGTGGCAAACGAGGTCTTACAAGATGGTTTTTTACAAGCCTTTCGAGCCATGTCAAGTTTTAGAGAAGAATCAACTTTAGGTGCTTGGTTGAAAACAATTGTCATTAGAACGGCTTTAAAACATGTAAAAACGCTAAAAACATTCGATGAACTCACCCCCTCAGTATCTGACACCTTAATTGATTGGGGCGAGACTATGGACGCAGAATACTTAGAAAAAGCCATTCAGTCCCTCCCTCATGGTTTTAGAACTGTTTTTGTGTTGATTGAAATTGAAGGTTATACGCATAAAGAAGTTGCAGAAATAATGGGAATTTCGGAAGGGACGTCTAAATCTCAATTATTTTATTCAAAACAACGACTTAGAAAAGTTCTCAAAGAGTAATTTTAGTAAAATCTAATTTGAAACCATACATAAAATCTAAACTGCTGGTTCTCGCGCTCGCTTCGCTCGCGCGAGAGGGGGAATGTGGTTCATTTTTAGGGCAAAGCCCGAAAAATGAACCACCTCTTCCTTTTCCGCGAGCGAAGCGAGCAATATCGTAACTG
>JAXHNU010000018.1:0-720724 GCA_034520175.1 Saprospiraceae bacterium | reverse complement strand
ACAATATCGCTCAAACCCTACTTGCACCAATTATTTCTATTGCAGCCAATTCCCCGATGGTTTTTGGGCGGCGGTTGTGGCACGAAACCCGCATTGCTTTGTTTCAACAATCCCTTGATACGCGTACTTCGCACGAACATTTGCGGGAACGCAGCCCGCGTGTGAGTTTTGGCAAAGAATGGTTGAAGAACAGTATTATGGAAATTTACAAGGAGGATATTGCTCGTTTTCGCGTATTACTCGGTGACAATGTAGATGAAAATTCGCTAAAAATGGTTGCCGCTAAAAAAACGCCCAAACTACGCGCTCTCCAAATCCACAACTCTACGGTTTATCGTTGGAATCGTCCGTGCTATGGCATTTCTCCGAATGGTCAACCGCATTTACGCATCGAATGTCGCGTCTTGCCAGCAGGTCCAACCGTGATTGACTCAACGGCTAATGCGGCATTTTGGCTTGGTTTGATGATTGGCTACGCCAATAAATTTGATGACATTCGCGACCATATTAGTTTTGAGGACATTCGTGATAATTTTGATAAAGCCGCAAAATTTGGTTTCGATACAAAATATACGTGGTTCAACGACCGAAAAGTATCGCCACGAGAGTTGATTTTAGACGAATTACTCCCCATTGCGCGTGAAGGTTTGGCAATACAAGGCATTGACCAACAAGATATTGACCGTTATATGGACATCATTGAAGCCCGTGCAAAAGCCCACATGACAGGCGCAAGATGGCAATTGCGGGCGTTCACAAAATTGATAAAATCTGTAACCACCGATGAAGCCTTGATGACCATGACGGCAGCAATCGCCAAAAACCAATGGGCAGAAAAACCCGTACATACGTGGGAATTGCCCGAGCCTGATGCTTTGTCGGGCTACAAGCCTTCGGCTTTAAAAGTCGAAGAATTCATGCAAACCGACTTGTTCACCGCCCATAAAGATGATGTGATTGAACTTGTTTCACAGCTCATGGATTGGCGGAAAATCCGTTATATGCCCGTTGAAGATACCAAAGGCAATTTGGTAGGTTTGGTAACATCACGGCTTTTGCTGCGCTATTTCTCTCAAAATGGAATAAGCAACGGCGAAAAACAGGTTTTAGTAAGTGATATTATGATTTCTGACCCTCTGACCGTAACACCAGAAATGCCTTTACTTGAAGCCTTAAAAAAGATGAGTGAAAATGGTATTGGGTGTTTGCCCGTTGTGAATCAGAAAAAGAATGGTTTGAGAGAATTGGTAGGTGTGATTACAGAAATGGACTTTTTGCGCATTTCTGCCAGACTTTTGGAAAGAGACTAAAAATAGTTTTAAATTTCAGATTCCAAATTTTAAAGTACGTACCTTTCACACGTTCAACAGCAGGAGAAGAGGTGGTTCATTTTTCGGCTTCGCCGAAAAATGAACCACATTCCTCCGCGCGAGCGAAGCGAGCTGACTCCACAATAGAGAAAAAAATATGGTCATCTACATTATCAAACGCTTGTTACTTATTTTACCGACTTGGTTAGTTATTTCAGCTATTGTATTCGGCTTGAGTCGTTGCGTTTCGGGTGATTTGGTGGCTGAAAAACTGAAATATGACAGCGAATCCACAAATAATAGTGCAATTTCAGAAGACATTTATACGGCGGCGGCGATTGACTTAGGTTTGAATCGCCCTGTTTTTTATGCGTCTGTTCTGCCACGCGCTTTTCCCGACACCTTGTACAAAATTTTGCACCATGATGAACGAGAAACATTAGAAAAATTGATATGGCAATACGGCAATTGGGCGGCAATTCAAGATTACCACGTAGAAGTTAAGCAACTTTTAACAAAAATGACGGATAATAATGGTATAATCGAGCCTTTTACAAACGACCTCAAACAGTTGCTCATTCAATACGACGCTTATCAGATTGATGCCTATTTAAAAAATGTGATGGTTGCAACGGATTCTACCCCTTACAAAATAGCTACGCAATCATTGGTTCAAAAATTTGATTTTGTAAAAAATCACCCCCAAACAGCAGACCTCTATGTGCCGTCTTTTCGCTGGCATGGCAACAACAATCAGTATAATAGTTGGTTAAGGAATTTTATTAGCGGTAATTTTGGGATTGCGAAAGATGACCAAGCCGTTTTTGAGAAACTCAAACAACCCCTCAGCAGAACCTTACTTTTAGGGCTTTCTACCTTAATTTTGGGATTCGGAATAGGTGTTCCTTTGGGCGTTTTTGCGGCAAACAATCGGCGAAAACGGCGTGGAAAATGGCTGATTAAGGTGCTTTTTGCGGCTTATTCGTTGCCCACTTTTTGGTTAGCCACACTTGCTGCTGTGTTTTTAACGAGCCGTTTTTATGGTTTAAAACTTTTTCCCGAAGTGGGCATTGGCAGTCCACCAGTTGGTGCGTCTATTCTTGAAAATCTATGGGCAAGTTCGGCGCATTTTATACTGCCTATTTTGTGTATGTCTATCCACCCAATTGCCGTCATTGCCAGACAAACCCAAGCGGCAGTTCAAGATGTTTTGAAAAGAGAATATATTTTAACCGCTATTTCCAAAGGTTTACGCCGCAACCAAGTTCTTTGGCGGCACGCCCTTCGCAATGCGCTCATGCCTTTGGCAACGCTTCTGGCGGCTATCATTCCGAGTTTGGTGACGGGTTCATTTGCAGTAGAATTAATTTTCAACCTCAATGGCATGGGGCAAACTACTGTTAGTGCCTTAATGAGCAGTGATTGGTCGGTAGTATTTACGGTTTTGATGCTCGTCAGTATTGTCGTTTTATTAAGCAATTTGTTGAGTGATATACTGTACAGGTGGTTAAATCCGAGAGACCATTAAAACCTAAGGTTTCATAAATTCCCAAGCCGAACGGTATGTCCCTGCAGTTTCTACGTATTCCAAAAACTCTTTGTAAAATTTATCATTGCCAATAGTGCCACTATCACCCACAACGACGAGTTTCATTTTAGCGCGGGTCATTGCGACATTCATTCGCCGATAATCGGTTAAAAAACCGATTTCAGCTTTGGTATTTGAACGCACTAAGGAAATATAAATCACATCGCGTTCTTGCCCTTGAAAACCGTCAATTGTTTGAACCGTCAAATTCTCCCCCCTCAGTATTTCATCATTTTCTAAGTCATTTTTCATCCAAACAACTTGTTCTCGATAAGGCGAAATCAAGCCGACACTTGGTTTTTCGTAGGCAAATAATTGTAAAAACTGGTAAAGATGCTCTCGAACGATGAAAAACTCTTCGGGATTAAAACGGCTTTTATTTTCGAGGTGAATCTTTTCATCGAACCCACAACCCGCCGTATCAATAAAAACAACCGCTTTTTCATCGTGCAAAATGGGCATTTGACGGTCAATTACTGAGGGGTGTGCGCGGAGCAAACCATCGTAAAACCACCGATTGGAAAAGCCCATAATTGCGGCGTTCATGCGGTATTGCACATCTAAAAAATTGACCGAAGGCAAACGCACCAAGCACTTTTCCAATAAAGTTTGGTCGAAACCACCGCGTTTTGCTTCTTGCGATTTCACCGTTGGGGGCAACTGAAAAGGGTCGCCCGCCAGAATCACACGCGAGGCTTTCAAAATAGGTATCCAAGCGGCGGGCTCAAGGGCTTGTGCGGCTTCGTCAATCACGACCGTTCGGAATTTTCGCCCATCTAAAACAGAATTTGCGGAAGCGACCAATGTGCAAATAATAACATCGGCAGCGTCCAAAATTTGTTCGATTAGTTTTTTCTCCAACTCATTCGCCCACGCCGCCATATCATTGGCTTCTTTTTTCAACAATTCGCGTTGACTTCGCTCGTCGTAACCAAATTTGCGTTTGTAAGTCCGCGCAATACGCCGCAATTCAGCCGCTTTTATCTTTATTTTTTTAATATTTTTTGATTCTGGATGCGCGGACAATTGTCCTTCAAGCGTGTGCCGAACAATGTTTTCGTCCACGCGAGAAATATTGCCGACCCGCACCACATTGAGATTTTGCGCTGATAAACGCTCCGTCAATAAGTCAGCCGCCGTGTTTGAAGGAGCAGTGACGAGTATGGTATTTTCTGTTTCACTCATTTTTTTCACCGCCGCTACAAGCGTGGTCGTCTTACCCGTGCCGGGTGGTCCGTGAATAATGGCAACATCGCGGCAATTGACAATATCAAAAACAGCACGATTTTGACTTTCATTGAGCAACGAAATATTTAAAATACTGAGGGCGTCTTTAGAAGGATTATTTTCTGCGGACGCCGCCGCCGATGAGTCAGACGCTGGATTGGGTGCTTGCTTATCACTATAAAAAGGGCGATTGCTCGATGCTTTTACGCCCAATAAAATATCGCGCAATTCGGCGAGTCGGTCGCCTTTTGCTTTTTCCACTCTGTCCAAAGCGCGTTCCATTTCCATATAAGTACGGTCATCAAACAGTAAATCTACGCCAATATTGCCCTCATTCAACCAATCTGGTAGGTCTTTTGAATTCAAAATGACATACATCTGATTCTTGTTGACGTAGTTCAAAACGCCCGCTTTTTCTAATTTTTCGTTTTTTCCTACATTGCGTGAAAACAACTGAACGACATTGCCACTTCTGAATTGATGCGGCACTTCGGGGTTACCGCTTCGTTCAACCACCACAAAAGCACGGTCGCCATAGGTGTAGCCCGTTCGCACAACAGACAGGGGGAACCACGTAAAACCTTCCGCACGACGTTGTTCAAGCGGTTTGTTTTGAATCACGGATTTGAAAAACTCAAGGTCGGCTTTCTTTTCAAGAGCAAGCAAAGCGCGGAGCTTTTGTATATCTTCTATTTTTTCCATTTTATATTAAAAAAGTCGCGCTCGCTTGGCTCGTGCAAGGAGAAAAAATTGGTTCATTTTTCGGACTTTGCCCGAAAACGAACCAGCTCTCTCCCTCGTGCAAGCGAAGCGAGCACGTGGCTAAATGTTCACTTTACTATTCCTGTACAAATTGCTTTTTAGACAAGAAACTGGCTCTTTTTCGCTTCGCTCAAAAATCGCCCTAAGAGTGATTTTAGGGGCGAGCGTGTTTTAAATTTAAAAATCTTCGATTTTTAAATTTAAAACACGCTCACCCCAATAGATTTCATACGCCCGATTTTCGAGCGAAGCGAGAAAGAACTTGTCCCGACCTTCATCGGGAGGGCGTAAAAATCAATTTGTACAGTAGTATTATTCACTTTATATTAATGCAATTAAGCGGTGCGAAGTTCAACTAATTGCGGAGAATTCTTAGATTTTACTTAAAAAATTATCTTCTTCTATATACATTTGCCAAATCTTAAAAGCAGAGCTTTGAAACCATAGATAAATTGTAATTACTTAGTCACGCGCTCGCTTCGCTCGCGCGAGGGAGAAGATGTGGTTCGTTTTTCGGGCAAAGCCCGAAAAAACGAACCACATTCCCTTTTTTTGCGAGCGAAGCGAGCTATAGGCTAAGTAATTACGATAAATTTTAAATACGCTTTTAAATGGGCTTTTGCGCTCGCTTCGCTCGCGCAAAAGGAGGAGAGGTGTTTTGTTTTTCGGGCAAAGCCCGAAAAACAAAACACTTTCTCCTTTTTTTGCGAGCGAAGCGAGCAATAGTCTATAATAATTTAGCCCCACTATTTAACACTTGATTAAGGCATTAAAAATATGTTAGAACATTGGCTTCAACCTGTTCAACCTACCACTATTAAAGGCTATGATAGCCTTGAAGCAGGGCAATTTGGACGAAACATCACAATTCATACGGAGGGGTCTTCAATTGATTTGAAAGCCTTACAAGTGGCTATTATTGGCATTGGCGCAGAAGATGCCGATGCTGTAAGGGCATCTTTGTACCGATTGAGTCACCCGTTTGGGCATGTTGTGGTGGGTGATTTGGGCAATTTTCGGAAATTAGAAAACTCTTTTATCGTGCCTTTATTAGCCGAATTGTTGGCAGGAGGGATTGTGCCGATTTTGATTGGCTACGTTGAAGACTTTACTTTGCCGCAGTTTCAAGCCTTTAGAAATGCGCGAAAAGCCGTGAATTTGGCATTAATTGATGAGAAAATTCGTTATGCACCGACATTAAAAGCAGAAAATTATTTTCTCCACCAAATTTTAGACGATACACACTTATTCAATTGCGCGGTGATTGGTCTGCAAACGCATTTTACAGACCCCTCAGTAGTGCAGCAGTTTGAAAGGCGTAATTTTGAATTGGTCAGATTGGGAAAGTTACGCACAAGCCTCGACGAAGCAGAACCGATTATCCGCGATGCCGATGTGGTAAGTGTTAATTTAGCGGCTTTAAAAATGAGTGATGCCCCTGCTCAATTAGAAGGCTCGCCGAGTGGATTGACGAGTGAAGATGCGTGTAAAATCGCTCATTACGCGGGTTCAAGCGACAAATTGATGAGTTTCGGTATTTACGGCTTTCGCCAAAAATTTGACCGCGACCAACAAACCGCCCAAGTCGTTGCCCAAATGATTTGGTATTTTGTAGACGGTTTTGCAACGCGGCAACGTGATTTTCCCATGCCTTCCGCCATGAAACAAATGACGCAATATGTGGTAGAAATTCCGTCATTTGAATACCGTTTGACGTTTTGGCGGTCAAATCGCAGCAATTTGTGGTGGATGGAAATTCCGTTGAAAGCAAGACGCAAACACGACCGTCACCGCCTCGTGCCATGCAGTTACAACGATTATTTGCAGGCGTGCAACGATGATTTGCCAGAACGATTGTTTAACGCGTTTCAAAGGTTTGTGGATTAGGTAGATATTTTGTAATTACTTAGCCCATGGCTCGCTTCGCTCGCAAAAAAGGGGAATGTGGTTCGTTTTTCGGGCAAAGCCCGAAAAACGAACCACATTCCCCTTTTTTGCGAGCGAAGTGAGCGCGTGACTAAGCAATTACGATATTTTTATAAAAACTCTTGGAGAGTTTAAAACCCTCCAAGAGTTGTACCACTAAAATTGTCAAATACTCTGAAAAGTAAAGGTCGAGGAGGTTAAAACCTCCTCGACCTTTTACTTTTTTACTCTTCATCTTCTTTTACCGTTTTTCTTTTTTTATTTTTTTCAGCATTGATACACACCGCGCCCTCTTCCGTCATGCGCCAAGTTTGAATACGCTCGCCGTAACAACTGTGTTGTCTTTCGCCTTCTGCTTCGTCAATATCAATCACACGCCACGCATCAATCTCGGCTTCGGTCATTCTAAAAACTTTACCAATCGGCACTTTTAATGTCATGTCAATCACTTGTCCGCGCCATTTTGACCCTTTGGGAATCACAAATTCGGCTGGAACGGTCAATTTGTTGCCCGATACTGAGGGGGTATAATTCATACGGCTGAGTAAGGTCTTGGCTTCTTCGGTTGTTCGTCCTTCTGATTTTGTTACTTGTGATAACTCAAATTCTGTTCCTGTACTTGGGTGAATGAACAAAGTAACATCTTCGCTTAATAAAAATTCTTCTGATACGCGGAGGCTACCAAATTGAGTATTGATATTGTTTTTAGGGTTGCCCATTACTGCAATATTTAAAGTATCTACGACGTTTGAGAGATTGTACGTTTGAGTTTTATCCACGCTATACGTAAAGTTTTTGCCAAAATTTGCACCTAAATACGCCATAGTTATACTGTTTATCGCCCAAATTGTCCATATCACAAAGTGAACAGCATCGTGAACCCCGCGTTTGAACAGGAGGCGGCGTACAAAAAAGACGAGTGCTAAAGTTGGAACAGCAATAAAAATAAAACCCGATACTACGGCTAAACCTGCTTCCCAACTTTCGTCGGTCAAATAACTTGCAACGGGTGCTGCCCAAGTCAAACCCACTGCCGCCGCAATCCAACTGATGACAATCCCCACAATGATAACAATAGAAATCATCGCTGCTAAAAACTTAGCCACGCCACCTAAATTCTTCAAAACACTGCCAATACCTATACCGACAGCGTTGATGCCATTAGAAAACTGCTTACCAAATCGGGTATGCGCCTCTGTATCTTGCCCAAAGTCATTGACTTTTTTCGACAAATCCTCAAAACCTGTTTCTATAGATTTAGCAATTGAATTGACATCAATCGGCTCGCCACGCATTGCCAAACGGTCGGCGGTTGTTTTGGCAGCAGGGACAATTATCCACATCAAAATATAGAAAAAAAAGCCAACGCCCGACGAACCCAAAATTAAAACGGCAAGGCGCACCCAAATAATTTCTTCAATACCAAAATAAGCTGCTAAACCAGAACACACCCCACCTAACACTTTAGTTTCTTCATCACGAAAAAGGTGTTTTCCCGTCTGAATTGGTGGCTTTTTCGCTGATTTTGCAGCACTTTGCCCCCCCTCAGTATTTTGGGCGTTTTGAGCATTTTTGGATGTTTTTTGGGTTTCGTCCATTGGCTCAGCCCCGAATTCTTCGGGTTTACCCATGATGCTAACCGTATTTTTTACGTCTTGAATCATCACAATTGCCCGTTTGCCCATGCCTTCGCGGACGAGTTCACCAAGTCGCGCTTCAATATCGGACATGATTTCTTCGTAGCCTTCCGACTTTCTGAAGTGGTTGTGCAATGATTGCAAATAATTTTCTAAAATGCGATACGCATCTTCGTCAATTGTCAAAGGCTGTCCGCCGAGATTGATATTAAAAACCTTGTTCATTGTTCTTTATCTTTTAAATTCACCTAAAAAGGCTTATATTTTACTTGAAAAATTGGTTCTAAGAAAGGTCTCACGTTCGGGGAACTTTTTTAAAGTTCCCCGAACGTCTTATCTAACGTCTTATCTGATTTTTTTCGTAACTGTTTATCACACGCTCGCTTCGCTCGCGCAGAGAGGGAGCATGTGGTTCATTTTTCGGCGAAGCCGAAAAATGAACCACCTCTTTTTCTGCCGTTGTGCGAGCATAAGGCACGCAGCTAAATTGTTACATTTTCCTAAGTGGTTAAATCAGTTAAAGTTGCTGTACTTTCTTCTTCTGGTTGAAATAACATATTGACCGACCCCACGAAATCGCGCCACGACTGCTGCAATTCGGTCAGAAATGCGCGTCCTTCGTCGGTCATGCGGTAGTATTTTCGCGGAGGACCTAACCCCGATTCTTTAAATTCGTAAGTCAGATGTCCCGAATTTTTGAGCCGCGTCAGCATCGGGTACAATGTGCCTTCGACGATGTCCATGCCCGCCGATTCCAGTCGCTTTTTTATGTCGGCAGGATAAACCTCCGAGTGTGCGGCTATTATAGAAAGAACGCAAAGCTCCAAAACGCCCTTTCTCATTTGCTGTTTTATATTGTCCGTATTCATAGTGCAAAGATGTGGGTATCAATAGGTACTATGCAATACCAAGTACTATAATTTGGTAGATTATTTTGCTACTTTCGTCGAATCGTAATTACTTAGCCCATAGCTCGCTTCGCTCGCAAAAAAGGGGAATGTGGTTCGTTTTTCGGGCAAAGCCCGAAAAACGAATCTGCTCCCTCGCGCGAAGGAAGCGAGCGCGTGACTAAGTAATTACGTCGAATCTTAGAAAATTTCAAAACCTTTGAAAATCAATAATGGTTCTCGCGCGAGCAAAGCGAAAAAGAGCCAGTTGTGAATACTACTTTAGGGTGCCTATGTAAAATTGCTTGTGAGGGATAGCAAAACTAAAAAGGCTGTTTTATATCTCATCTGCACGAGATATAAAACAGCCTTTGTTAAATTCGCCCGCAAAAGGAGCGAACAATATTTTAGTACATCTTTATTTCACAAATTGCCGACTCCATTTTCCGCCTGCTGCATCTGTGAGAGTCAACAAATAAAAACCTGATTGCCAATAATTTGTCTCAATTTTTAGATGATTTCCGACGATTTTATTAGGACTTCGCCAAATAGTTTGTCCGACTATATTGGTCACTTCTGCCGAAAAACCACCTTCGATGGGCGCGTCGAGCGTCAAAAATACATCAGATACTGAGGGATTTGGAGAGAGGTCAATTTTTCGTGTCCTAAAAATATCGCTTGTCCGAACACGTATAATCACGGTATCGCAGGTATAGGTGACGAATTTAATGGGTGTTTGCATGGGTTCTTCAAAACACCGCATTGCCCCAAATTGAATGGGTGTACAACTCGTTGCTTGTGGAAAGAAGAAGGCATTTGCGCCCATTTTTTCAATAATCTGTTGACTCGCAAACAACCATTTGCTGACGCCAATGGGTTTGAATTTATACACCCGCAGAGATTCGCCATTAGGTGTCCAGGTGGTCAATGAGTCAATCCGAATCTTGAATGAATCTACTGTTTGCGTGGTCGGTACAAATACGGTTACTATATCGCCTACTTTGGCAGACCAATCGTAGAGCAACCAAAATTTGCGCGTTCTAAAATCATAACGATAAACCTTTTTACCCTCATAATGCACAAACTCACTATCATTGGGTATTGAGGCGCAATTGTAGCCACCTATCATTTTTTTGCACAATTTCCCGTCAATCGTTGTGTCAAGGGTGACTTGGAGCTTGTAAAAATTACCATTTTCACCAAAACCTGAGCTTTGAATATACGTCCATTTAGTACCAACGACAGGGGCTGTTTGGGCAAAAAGATTAAGGTTGAGCAACAAAAACGTAAAGAGTAAAAGTTTCTTTTTCATATTGAAGATAAGTTTTGTACACACTAAAATAGTGGGTAAAGGTATCTAATTTTATTTTGAAACTCTACATAAAATTTAAGAACGCATAAAATTATGCCTTCTCACTCGCTCTGCACGCGCAAGAAACAAGCTGGTGCATGAAGAACGAAACAAATAGGTAAAAAATATTCGTAATTACTTAGCCCATAGCTCGCTCCATTAAAATTTCCTCGCGACGAAGCCGCGTTTTTATACCACAAAGATAAATTCCATTGGTAACATCAACAAAATTTTATCACATTGCTCTTTCCCGTCACGCAATCACCCTTGAACAGTTACGCATAAGAATGCGCATCTTTCAACGCTTTCACTAAAGCCGTGTTCTCCTCAGCCGTACCGACCGTAATTCTCAAACATCCTTCGCATAGCACCACATTATTGCGATTGCGAACAACTATTCCGCTTGCTGCCAACCAATTGTACAACTCATTCGGCTGTTCTACTTTGACCAAAAGGAAATTGGCATCGGTTGGATACACATTTTTGACCAATGGGAGACCCCTCAGTATTTTGGACAGTTTTTCGCGTTCAACCAAGATTTCTGCAACCGTTGCCGTCGTTTTACTTGTCTTTTTGAGGGCATTGAGTGCCGTGCGTTGCGTCAATTCATTGACATTGTAAGGCGGTTTTACTTTATTCATCAAGCCGATAATTTCCGTTGAGGCGAACGCCATACCCAAACGTATGCCCGCCAAACCCCATGCTTTTGAAAAGGTTTGCATGATGACTAAATTGGGATAATAGGTCAACCACCGACTACAACTTGGCTCGCTTGAAAAATCAATATAGGCTTCATCTACCGCAATAATACCGTTAAATTTAGCTAAAAGTTCTAAAATCAACTCTTTTTTAAAGCTATTGCCCGTTGGATTGTTCGGACTGCACAAAAAGAGGATTTTTGTGTGTCCATCAGCCCCCCTCAGTATATCATCCACTTTTGGCTGAAAATCAAGTGTTAAAGCGATTTTTCTAACTTCCACATCGGCAGTATTTGCCGATACTTCATACATGCCATAAGTGGGCGGCAGGGTGATAATATTGTCAATACGCGGCTCGCAAAAAACGCGAATCAGCACGTCAATTACTTCATCAGAACCATTGCCAAGAAAAATATTTTCCGCAGGAATATTTTTTCGCATTGCCAATGTTTCACGTACTGCCGTTGCCACGGGGTCGGGATAACGGTTGAGTCCGTTGTTGGGAAACGGGTTTTCGTTGGCATCTAAAAAAACGGACGCCGTACCTTTAAACTCATCGCGAGCAGATGAGTAAGGCTTCATTTGTAAAATATTTGGTCGAACTAAATGTTTGATTGTCATTGATTTATAATTTAGCCCCCCAACCCCCAAAGGGGGCGTTTGACTCGATAAAAATTAAAATAGTCGTAATTACTTAGTCACGCGCTCGCTTCGCTCGCGCGAGGGAGGAGAGGTTGTTCGTTTTTCGGGCAAAGCCCGAAAACGAACAACCTCTCCTCTTTTTTGCGAGCGGAGCGAAGCTATGGGATAAGTAATTACAAATATTGATTGAACAAAAAGAACTTAATTTAAGCCTCTGAATTTTTCCAAAAATAATGCAAAACTCCCGTTTCTTTTTCCCAGCCCAAACGCTCGTATAAATGCTGCGCGGGATTGTCCTCTGCCGTTTCAAGTGCAAGACCTTTGGCGTAGGTTTGAATGGCAAACGACTTGGTGTGGTTCATCAGTAGTTCCGCAATGCCACGTTTTCGATAGGATTCACGGATAAATAAATCATTGAGAATCCAAGAACGTTGTGCCGAAACGGACGAGAAAGACGGATATAATTGCGTGAAACCGATGGCAACATCGCGCTCAAATGCCGCAAAAATCACGGATTCTCTGCCCAAAATGCGTTCGCGCAAGAAGCGTTCTGCCAATAGGATATTACACGGCTGTTTATAGAATTGACGGTATAAGTCGAAGACGATTGCTACTTCTTTCAGATGCGTTAAATCTGTAATTTGTTTGATAATTATTGTCATTTTCAAAAATTAAGCTGCAAATATCTTGTCTTGACCTTAGAAACTACGCCTTTCTCTATGTTTTTTTTAATTTTGTAATTACTGGTAACTTCTGAAATCTCTTGAATCCATCGAATTCATACGTTTGTAGAATAAAAATCAAGTAACATGTTCCCCGAATCCGTAGGATTCGCACGTTTTTTAACGGTTACAAACGTATGAATCCTACGGATTCAAAGTCCATTTTGCTTTATATTTTCTACAAACATGTAAATCCTAATGGATTTATGAGATTTCCGAAGCTACCAGTAATGACTTAGTAAATTACGAACCACTTTACCCCCTTTTTTGCGAGCGAAGCGAGCAAAAGTGTATAATAGTTTAATGACTTAGTCTAATTTTTGGGTATATTAGAGACGTGTTACTAAAATACGCTTCCCGCCAAAGTTGATACCAAGCTGTTGGCTTGCCTTCCAACAAAAAATTACTATGGAATTGTAAACCAATACGCTCCAAAACACGGATAGAAGGCTTGTTTTCAATTGGAGCGCAGCCTACGAGTCTTTGCAAATTAAGCGTTTCAAAACCATATTGAAGGCAGGCGCGTGCTGCCTCAGTTGCAAAACCGCTTTTCCAATGAGGGCGTTCAAAACGGTAGCCGATGTCTGTAAAATCTCTGCGCGGGTCAGCTTCGGCATTGCGGTATTTCAAACCACAGTAGCCCACATGTTGCCCCGTTGCTTTCACAATAACTGCCCAACGTCCATAGCCTTGTTCGACGTATTGTGCTTGAAAAACGGCAATATTGTCCAACGCTTCATCAAGTGAGGCGATTGGTTTTTTATTGGCAAAGTGCATAATCCCAACATCGCTATTGAGACGCAGCACATCGGCGGCATCTTCGGGCGTGTATTCGCGCAGCCATAAACGGGGTGTTTCAATAATGAAAGCCATAAATAATTGAATCGTAATTAACCTTTTCTTTGTGTCGGCAGACTTAAAGAGGCAATAACTTCCGCGTCATTAAGATTTTTTAAGTCAAAACGAGCTGATTGTCCGTAAATCATTTCTAATCGCCGACGCGTATTTTCAACGCCAATACCGCTATTTTTTTGCTCATTTACTGAGGGGGTGTTGTGGAGTTGTCCTGAATTGATGATGTCTATTTTAAAAAAACCTTCTTCTAAACGGCTTTCAATTTTGATACTTACTCCTTTTGGTGATTCTTTTAAACCGTGTTTGATTGCATTTTCAACCAAAGTCTGGACTATAATTGGTGGAATTTTGGCGGTTAGTGCATTTTCATCAATGTGCCATTCTATATTCAGTTTTTTTCCAAATCTTATTTTTTCTAATTCTATATATTTTTCAACGACCTCAATTTCCTCTGCCAATGGGACAACATCTCGTTTTTCGTAATTCAAAGTATAACGCATCAAATCAGAGAGTAACAAAACAGCGTCCGAAGCATTGTCTTTTTTCATCATCGCCAATGAGTGAATACTATTTAAGGCATTGAATAAAAAATGAGGATTGAGTTGTGAGCGTAAATTGATGAGTTCTAAGTCTTTAGCGCGGTTCTCGGCATTTAGTTTTTCGATAGCATTGCGGCGTATGTTAAGTGAAATATGGTAAAAATTGTAAGCCGCAGTCCAAATAACGTATGCCATGAACTTTACCCATTGTGCATTAGCACTAAATTGTCCAAGAACTATTTGCATAGCTTTATTGGCAGTGTCCGCAAAAGCACGCCCATAAACATTTTGGCTGTATTCAAGTGAAAAAAAATTGAAAGGCACGAAAATAGCTGGATTGAAATAGAAACGACAGACTATATCTAAAACAGTCATCAATACAGCACTAAGGAGAATTTGAATACCCGTAAATTGTAACGGTTTATCGCCCCAATTCATTTTTTTGTGTAAAAAACGATACCCACCCGTGATGAGCATAATCCACACAATAAATATAAAAATAAGCGTTATACGCACGCTTTCTGTAAATGCCAAAAATATAGGGTTTGTCAAGCCTTGAATAGTATAGTGCAGTATCCAGTACGAAATATTAAGCACCCAAAATAGACGAACGTTGTAATTCATAGTAGCGAGAAAGGTTTTGAAAAGTAAACTGTTTTCGTAATTAACCCAAGTTTTGTGGTAGTGCCTCAAAACGCGCCACCGAAGGCGGCGCGGGGGATTTTTTGGGAGCGAGCCGTTTTTTTGTTGACAATTTGGGCTTCGCCCAAATTGTCAACAAAAAAAACGGCTCGCTCCATTAGATTTTCCTCGCGGCGAAGCCGCGTTTTAATACCACAAAACTTGGGTTAATTACTTAGCCCATGGCTCGCTTCGCTAAGTAATTACCTGTTTTCCAAAATTTGTGAATAAGATATAACGACAATAGGTTTTAAAAAAGGTTGCACGAAGAAATTATTTACAGAAAGAAAAATACGCTTAAAATAAGAAATCCCGCTTGTTGAAGACTCTTCAAAAAGCGGGATTACGCCCACAACTTGTCACTTACAACTTATTTTTTCTTTTTTTCTTGTTCTGCTTGTTGGCGTTTTTGCGCTTCTTGCTGTTCTTTCAGCATATTGTCAAATTTTTCGCGGAAAGCACTTTTTTTCTTTGGATTCTTTTTGTTTGTCTCCAAAACTGAACGAATCGCCGCGTGGTCAATCACGTAATTTTTAGTGATTATGGTTTGTGCTATGTTCAAAATATTTGAGAACAACATGTACAAACTCAAACCCGCCGCATAGCTGTTGAACATGACCATAAACAAAATTGGAGAGAAATATTGCAATTGTTTCATGCCCGCAGGTTGTCCACTCATGTCCACATCTTTCATCGAATAAATGGTGAAAAATATCAACGAAGCACCCCACAATAAGGCAAACAAACTGATGTGTGCGCCATAAACGGGAATATGGAAAGGCAATTTGATGAACTCCTCAAAGCCCGACAAATCACTTGCCCATAAGAATTTTTGTTGACGGAAATCGAGCGTAGCGGGGAAAAAGCGGAACAACGCCATCCAAATCGGCATTTGCAACAAAGTGGGCAAACACCCGCCGAGTGGATTGACACCGTACTCTTGGTACAATTTCATTTGTTCCACTTGGATTTTTTGCGCATCGTCTTTGTATTTGACCTTCATTTTTTCAATTTCAGGTTTCAAAGCCGCCGTTTTTGCTTGCGATTTCAACATACCATAACTCAACGGATACAAAGCCGCTTTTACGATAAATGTCAAAAGCAAAATACAAATCGCTACGTTACCGATAAAACCGTGCAAGAAATCGAACAAAGGGCGAATAATCCAACGGTTGATTGTACCGAGAATTGACCCACCATAATCCACAATTTCTTCCAAACGATTGTCGTATTTTTTCAAAGTCGCGTAATCATTTGGTCCAATGTACATTTTCATCGCCATACCTGCCGTTGCTTGTTCGGTAGGGATTTCTATTTTTGTCACCATCTTTCTCAAATCGTCCGCATTGTCATCGTAAGCATCAGTAGCAATAATCGCCGATTTGAAGCCTCCTTGCGGTGCAATGAGGCTCGTATTGAAAAACTGATTGGCGTGAGAAATCCATTGAATAGGTTTACCCAACTCTTTGTAATCACTTTTTGAAGCCGACAAATAATCACGCGCTTCACCTATTTCACGGAACGATAAAAATGAATAATTGCGCTCATAGCTGACATTTTTTTCAAGTTTATCCAAATAATTTTCAAAATTCAACTGCACACCTTTTGATTCAGCGCGTATCAAATTGGGCAAACCATTGAATTTAACGGCGTAATCTATATCATATCCTGCACCCAAAGTGTATTGTTGGTCAACAGTTACCCCATTAGCCAGAGCCGCCGAAAAGCGTATTGTATTGCCCGATACTGAGGGGGTGAAAAATAAGCTCTCGGTAGAGACATCGCCGTAACCATTTGTTGGAATCACGAAACCAAAATGATTTTTAGCATCTTCCAACAAATACAAAGGTAAATATTGTTCTTTCCGATTGGCGTCATCTTGCAATTTTTGATATTTTTTCATCAATACCTGCTTAATGCGCCCGCCTTTACTCGTAAAAGTAATGGCAATATCTTGATTTTCAACGACCGTTAATTGTTCTTGTGCAACAACAATGGGTTGAACACCGCCCGCCGTTGCGCCTTGTTGCTGTTGAATCGGATTTACTGAGGGGGTCTGTACAGTTTGGGCTTGGGCTATTTTCAAGCTATCCGTTGTGCGTTGCACCAATGCAATGGAGTCTGCCGTGCGTTTTTGCAATTCCAATTGCGCCTGCGACGGTGCCATCATATAGTTCCACCCCATCAAAATGCCCACAATGAGCAACATGCCAATAAGGGCATTTTTATTTTCTGAATTCATCAAATTCTGTATTTTCGCTAAAAATTAAAGTAAATAGTTAACTGCGCTCGCTTTGCTCACGCAAAAAAGGGGAAAGGTGGTTCATTTTTCGGGCTTTGCCCGAAAAATGAACCACACCCTTTTTTCCGTGCGAGCGAAGCGAGCGCGGCATCACTATTAAAAAACGGCGCAAAAGTAGTTATTCTACTTGCTTTTAAAGCGTTTTTTGAAAAAAATAAAAAGTATTAAATCACTATAAATCTTTTGTAAGTAATCAAAACTAAACATAAAGCTACTTTGTGGTATATTTACTGGCTCTTTTTCGCTTCGCTCAAAAATCGCCCTTTGAAAAAATCTATCGGGGCGAGCGTGTTTTTTTATCATAAAAATCTTCGATTTTTATGATTCAAAAACACACTCGCCCCTAAAAATTACCCTCTGGCGATTTTCGAGCGAAGCGAGAAAGAGCCAGTATCAAAGCAGCCTTTTTAGGTATAACTGAGGAGCGGGCATAACCTAAAAACATCGTTTTTTGATTAAAAACAGATGTTTTACGCTCGCTTAGCTCGCGCGAGCGAAGCGAGCGCGAGATGCAAAAAACGCTTTTAGATTATGCCCATCCCTCAGGTATAACTACTATAGAAACACGTTTAACGCGCCTACTTATTTTATCATTACTTCACCTCTTTTGCGAGCGAAGCGAGCGCGACTAAGTAACTCATGTTACGCAGATGCGCTAAAAGTGCCGCAGGCATGACCAATTTTGTAGCGGCGGATTTCAATCCGCCGAAATTTTTAAAGCGATTATTTAAGAGCCGTAGGCTCGGTGCATATAAGTATGGGTCGAGCCTACGGCTCTTCGAGAAAAGGTATATACGTTTTCAGCGGATTAAAATCCGCCGCTACAAAATCGGTCGAGCCTACGGCTCTGTGTAAGATCAGTAAGTAACTACTTTATTTTCGTCCAATCCAAAACGGAGAACTTTGTAAACACCGAGTCGGGCATACTTTTATAGACACCCAATGGCAACATAGAACGTCCATCTCCACGATTCAATGCCAACATAATATTGCCCAAGCCCCGATAATCAGCCCACGGGGTGGACATGGACGGTTTTTCGTCTTTATAGGTTTTGAAATAATCCCATTGCACAATGAGTTTGCTCGATGGATTGACATAAATATTGTACTTATTTTCGGGTGTATTGCCAACAGCGTTGAAGGTCATTTCTAAAACATCGCACTCTGCGCCAAGTGTGTTGTTGCGTTTGCCCAAATACTTTAAAGTCACGCCTGAATCTTTCAATTTGAAGGGCATGACGAGCCAATAAGCGTCATTAATCCACGTACCTTTGCCGCGTTCCAAGTATTTTTTTATAGAATCGGGTTGAGTCATTTCCGCGCCGTTTTTCCAGACTTTGCCCGTCATGTCGTTCATGTTTAGCAGAATTTTCATATCTTGGTCACTAAAATCAATGCGCACACGGTTTTCTTTTTTATCCCACATCAACATACGGCGATTAAAGAAATTCCAACGTAAATAACGGGTTTGATCCCATGCGTAACGACCACCACAGGCTTTCATAACGCTGTCGGCAATGGCAATTGCTGCTGGGTCAGACCCCTCAGTATTGAAGCCCGCCGCAGGAGGATTAGGCACATCGCGGTTGATAAATTTGCCCGATGACTGGCAAGCAATAAATGCCAAGACAAAAGAGAAAGCGAGAAATAGTTTGTTCATACTTTATGAATTTTAGATTTAAAATCGTTCTTAGGCGACAAATGTAGCAGTAATTTTTACATAAGCTATGTGTTAGTTTAAAGAAAAAAGTAGCTTTGTCCACTTAAATTTTCTAAAAAAATAACAACGTTCCCTTGAAGACGCAAACGACCCTACATTTTGACTCAATAGACTTGCTGCGCGGATTGGCGGCAGTTGTCGTGTCATTGTTTCATTTTACTGATTTTTTTCTACCAAAAACCAATCTGCTCAATTGGTCATCACACTACGGGTATCTGGGGGTGGAGGCTTTTTTCGTGATTTCTGGAATGGTTGTGCCACTGTCATTGGCGCAGCGTGGCTATTCTTTGGGGCAATTTGGGAGCGTTTTAGTGAAGCGCATTATTAGAATTGAACCTGCTTATTGGGCGAGTATTGCACTAATGTTGTCAAAAGATACAATTATAAGCCTTTATTATACAGGGCGTTTTCCTGGACACGATAATTGGAATATTTTTCTACACCTTTTTCATGCCAATGCTGTTTTCAATCAGCCGTGGATTAGGGGTATTTACTGGACATTAGCCATTGATTGGCAATTTTATATCTTGGTGTGCCTCTTTTTTTCGGTACTCAATCGGTCTGAATGGTGGATTCGCTACCCGATTTATGCCGCTTTTGCTTACGCTCATTTTTATGGTCCTTACGAATGGTTGCTTTATCATATCACGCCTTTTGGGGCAGGATTCGTTCTTTTTCACTACTATCGAGGCTACATGGACGACCGAGAATTGGCAATCGTTTTACCTGCTATGTTGTTGATGCACTATCGAGGTTTTGATTATACGCATTGTTTGGCAACAACTTTGTCATGTGCGGTTATTTTATTCGTAAAAAATGTACCGAATTGGGGGAGATTTTTGGGCAAAATCTCCTACTCTTTTTATCTGACGCATATTCTCACGGGCTGGGCATTGCTTAGTGGTTTGTCCATGCAGACGACGAGTGAACCTCTGATGACCGTAGCGATTTTCGTCGCCATTGCTTTCAGCTTTTTTTGTGCGTATTTTTTCTACAATTTAGTGGAAAAACCAACGTTGAAATGGGCAAAAAAGGTAAAGTTTTGGTAACTACTTAGCCTATTGCTCGCTTCGCTCGCAAAAGAGGGAGAGGTGGTTCATTTTTCGAGCTTTGCCCAAAAAATGAACCACCTCTCCTCTTTTCCGCAAGCGAAGCGAGCGCGGCTAAGTAATTACAATTTTTGAATAAATCCTGCAAAACACTTACATTTACACGTTGATTTTATTTTTTAAAAAAGGTAGCTACTTAACCGCGCTCGCTTCGCTCGCAAAAGAGAGAAAGTGTGGTTAAGTAGCCACAAAAAAGAAAAAAACGGGCAACCGATTTGAGGGTAAATCTATGGCAAATCCCAATCTCGACCCTTCGGGCAGTAATCAAACGAGCGAAGACCGCCTCATTGAACGGGCATTGCGTCCAAAAGCGTTGGAAGACTTTAGTGGTCAACCAAAAATTGTTGACAATCTAAAAATATTTATCGGTGCAGCCAAAATGCGGGGCGAAGCACTTGACCACGTGTTGCTGCATGGTCCGCCCGGCTTGGGCAAAACCACTTTGGCAAATATTGTGGCAAACGAGTTAGGGGCTAATCTCAAACTGACATCGGGTCCTGTGCTTGAAAAAGCGGGCGATTTGGCGGGTTTGCTTACCAATTTGGAGGCGGGCGACGTGTTGTTTATTGATGAGATTCACCGATTGAACACCGTTGTAGAAGAATATTTGTATTCGGCAATGGAAGATTATCGGATTGATATTATGATTGATTCTGGTCCAAACGCCCGTTCGATTCAAATTTCACTCAATCCGTTTACGCTGATTGGGGCAACAACTCGTATGGGCTTACTGACTTCCCCAATGCGGGCGCGTTTTGGCATCAATTGCCTGCTGGCGTATTATGATGTAGAAACCTTGAAAAAAATTATTTTTCGCTCGGCGGACATTCTGAATGTGCCAATTACTGAGGGGGGCGCACATGAGATTGCACGGCGTTCACGCGGCACACCGCGTATTGCGAACGCACTTTTGCGCCGTATCCGCGACTTTGCTCAAATGAAAGGTAATGGCAGTATTGATGTTGAAATTGCTCAATACGGTCTAAACGCGCTCAACGTGGACGAAGGCGGTTTGGACGAAATGGACAACCGTATTTTGTCCACGATTATCCAGAAATTTAAAGGAGGACCAGTCGGTTTAAGCACAATCGCCACAGCAGTAGGCGAAGAATCGGGTACAATTGAGGAAGTTCACGAACCTTTTTTGATTATGGAAGGTTATATTCAGCGCACAGCACGCGGACGTGAAGCAACCGAAAAAGCATATCGGCACATTGGGGCAGTGCCACCGCCGTCTGTACAAGGCATGTTGTTTTAAAATAGAAAAACTCTTGGAGGGTTTGAAACCCTCCAAGAGTTGTAACCATTTCAAATAAAAAAACGTAACCATTTAGCTACGTGCCTTTTGCTCGCACAACGACAGAAAAAGAGGTGGTTCATTTTTCGGCAAAGCCGAAAAATGAACCACATTGACCCTTCCTGCGCGAGCGAAGCGAGCGTGTAGTAAACAGTTACAAAAAAACACCGATTCACATGAAAAAACTATTGGTTTCAGTTGCCCTATTTTTGGCAACAATTGCCCAAATCCACGCAAGCGTTATTCTTTTGCCGATGGACGTAAAGCAAAAAGAACACCTCAAAGCCTACGGCATTACTTTTTGGATTCTCCAAAAAGGCATTGAAGCCCATTGGTTGTTGAACTATCGCGGCGGCAGTTTTGCCTTTCCGCACCGCGTGGAATACGAAAAAGAATGCAAAACCCGCAATGTTAGTTATGAAGTGATTTCTGATGCGCAATTTGCGGGTATTCAGAACGAAATAGCCAATCCAGAAATTAATATGGACGATATTAAACTGGAAGTTGCGCCTAAAATTGCGGTTTACACGCCACAATTTGATGAAAAAGGAAAAAAAATTCAACCGTGGGACGATGCCGTGACAATGGTGTTGACGTATGCTGAAATCCCCTACGAAACCGTGTATGACCGCGAAGTATTGGAAGGAAAATTGGCTTTGTACGATTGGTTGCACTTACACCACGAAGATTTTACGGGGCAATACGGCAAATTTTACGGCAGTTATGCGAATACGGCTTGGTATCGGGAAAATCAAAAAAGTAGTGAAAATCTGGCAAAATCGTTGGGTTTTCAGAAAGTATCGCTATGTAAATTGGCAGTAGCAAAACGGATTCAAGAATTTGTTGTGGGTGGCGGATTCATGTTTGCTATGTGTTCGGCAACCGACAGTTACGATGTGGCAATTGCGGCAGAAGGGCTTGATATTTGCGCCCAAATGTATGATGGTGACGGGGCAGACCCAAACGCACAAGCGAAATTGAATTTCGACAATACGCTCGCGTTCAAGGATTTTACAATCAGCCGCGACCCAATGGAGTACGAATTTTCGACGATTGACAACAACGACCGCCGCACCTTTCGTACACCCGAAACAGATTATTTTTCACTATTCGATTTTTCGGCAAAATACGACCCCATTCCAACCATGTTGACCCAGTGTCACACGCGAACAGTCAAAGGTTTTATGGGACAAACGACGGCTTTTATCAAGAAATTCATCAAACCCGATGTGTTGACGCTTGGTGAGAACAAATCTTACTCGGAAGTCCGTTATTTGCACGGTGTTCGCGGACAAGGATTTTTTACTTTCTACGGCGGACACGACCCCGAAGATTATCGGCATTATGTAGATGACCCCGAAACGGATTTGAGTTTGCACCCAAATTCACCCGGCTATCGGTTGATTTTAAACAATATTCTGTTCCCTGCGGCTAAGAAAAAACATAAAAAAACATAGATATGCACATTCAAGGCATCAGCCCACTCGACCTCTGCGCCCGTTACGGCACACCACTTTACGTTTACGACGCTCAAATCATTGAAAATCAGTACAAAATACTGAGGAGGTCTTTTTCAAGTGTTCCAAAGCTCCGCATCAATTATGCGATAAAAGCATTGACCAATTTATCGGTTCTCAAACTCATGTTGCGGCTTGGGGCTTGCGTGGATTGCGTTTCGATTGAAGAAGTTAAAATCTGCTTGTCCGTTGGTTTCACGCCCGAACAAATTGGCTACACGCCGTCGGGTGTACAGTGGTCTGAAATTGAAGAAGCCGTTGGTTTAAAAGTCAAAATTCATTTGGACAGTGTGCCACTTATGGCGCGTTTTGGTGAACATTACGGCGCGTCCGTACCAGTCGGTTTACGGCTCAATCCACATGTTTTGGCGGGTGGCAATTTTAAGATTTCGACGGCACATGAAAAGTCGAAATTTGGCATTTCTATCTTACAATTAGACGATATTCACGCGGTGAGAGCCAAAACGGGCTTGATTATCGAAGGTTTGCACCAGCACACGGGTTCTGAAATCAAAGAATCTGAAACATTTTTGCAAGTAGCAGAAATCATGTTGGAAGCCGCAAAAAAGTTTCCCGATTTGCGGTATTTAGATTTTGGTGGGGGCTTCAAAGTTCCCTATAAACCCAAAGAAAAAGGAACGGACATGGCGCACGTTGGCGCGGCAATCGGCGAGCGTTTTAACCGTTTTTGCAAAGAATACGGGCGCGAATTGGAATTGGTTTTTGAACCCGGAAAATTTTTGGTGGCGCAGTGTGGGACGCTTTTTGTGCGGGTAAACGTCGTCAAACATGCCCCCTCAGTATCTTTTGCCGCCGTGGACTCTGGTTTGAATCATTTGATTAGACCGATGATGTACGATGCCTATCACGAGATTGAAAACGTATCGAACCCCAAAGGCAAAAAACAAGCGTATAATGTGGTTGGCTACATCTGCGAGACGGATAATTTTGCAGAAGACCGTCTCTTACCAAAAATTTCAGAAGGAGATATTTTAGCGATTCGCAATGCAGGCGCGTATGGTTTTATGATGTCCAGCCATTACAACAGCCGAATTCGCCCCGCCGAAGTAATGATTTTTGACCAAAAAGATTATTTGGTAAGACAAAGAGAAACTTTGGAGGATATTCTACGCAATCAAATTGCGATTGATATTTAGAGAAATTTCAATTTTTTCATGAATATTAAACTTTTCCCCAGAGCAAAAATTACCATCACCTTTGACTTATGAATTGGAACACCGCAATTAATGGATTTCGCGCACATTTGCTACTTGAACGCTCAATGTCTGCCAATTCGCTCGACGCTTACTTGCGCGACGTAGCAAAGCTCCAACAGTTTTTGGAACTGAAAAAATTGGAATTAAAACCCACACAAGTCACCACCGAGTTGATTGCTGACCTTATGCAATACCTTGAAAGTATGGGACTTGAAGCGACTTCACAAGCCCGTACTTTGTCGGGTCTGAAGACTTTTTTTAGGTTTTTATTGCTGGAAGACGCGATTAATATTGCTCCCACAGATTTGATTGAAGCCCCCAAATTGGGTCGCAAAATCCCAGATGTACTGACGGTTGAAGAAGTAGATAGCATTTTTTCAATCGTTGATTTGACTTCGCCAAGCGGACACCGAGACCGTGCGATTTTGGAAGTCTTGTACGCTTGCGGCTTGCGCGTAACGGAGTTGATTAATTTGAAAAAATCAAAACTGTATTTTCACGAAGGCTATATCACGGTGATTGGAAAGGGTGACAAGGAACGCCTCGTACCGATTGGCGATGAGGCAATAAAACATGTCGAGTTTTACATCAACAATGAACGGCGACGCATGAAAGTACACAAGGATTATGAAGATTATGTGTTTCTAAATTTTCGTGGAAAATGCTTAACCCGCGCTTGGATATTCTTGATAATCAAAGGTCTGTGTGAAAAGGCTGAAATTACTAAAAGCGTGAGTCCACACACTTTTCGCCATACTTTTGCTACGCATTTGATTGAAGGTGGTGCAGATTTAAAAGTCGTTCAAGACCTCATGGGACACGAAAGCATTACTACAACCGAACTTTATACGCACATGGATACGGCTTATTTGAGGGAGACAATCATGATGTTTCACCCAAGAAATAAACCACGAAAAGAATAATGTGATTTCAAATTTCAAATTCCAAATTTCAAATTTCAACGTGCAATTGCTGAAAGCATCTCAGTAATTTCCGCTTTGGAAGAACCACCTCTTTTCCTGCCGTTGCGCGAGCAAAATGCACATGGCTAAGTCATTACAAAACGAATTAATTGCACGTTGAAATCTGAAATTTATTTTATCTCACAAACAAACATAGATTGTCCTTCTAAAAAGCCTTCTAAACGGTCGCCTACTTTGACTGCCCCGACACCCGCAGGTGTGCCTGTATAAATCAAATCACCTTGCTGCAAAGTGAAATAATTGGACAAAAAACCCACTAACGCATTGAAAGAAAAAATCATTTCTTGTGTTGTTCCTGCCTGCACAGTTTCGCCATTTTTGGTCAAGGAAAACGCTATTTTTGTCGCATCAAAATTTTTCAAATCCACAAACGAACTCAAAACCGCCGAGCCGTCGAAGCCTTTTGCCAATTCCCACGGATGTCCTTTTGCCTTCAAATCGTCTTGTACATCGCGGGCGGTGAAGTCTATACCCAAAGCAATTTTATCGTAATACCGTTGGGCAAATTGGGGTTGGATTGCTTTTCCATTTTTAGAAATTCGCAAAACGATTTCAACTTCGTGATGCAGATTTTTCGTAAATTCGGGATAATACAAAGGCTTGTTTTCCAATAACAATGCCGTTGGTGGTTTCATAAAAACAAGCGGTTTTCCCGTTGCCACGTTGTTTAATTCTCGAATGTGTTCAACGTAATTACGTCCGATACAAAAGATTTTCATGTATTAAAATTAGTTTTTTCGTAACTGTTTACCATACGCTCTCCCGAAGGCTTTCGGTCCGTAAACAGACTTCGCTCGCGGAGAAAGGGGGAATGTGGTTTATTTTTCGGCTTTGCCGAAAAATAAACCACCTCTTTTCCTGTCGTTGTGCAAGCAAAAGGCACATAGCTAAATAGTTACGTTTTTTCAAATATTACTGTTAAACTACTATACACTTTTGCTCGCTTCGCTCGCAAAAGAAGGGAAGTGGTTTGTTTTTCGGGCTTGCCAGAAAAACGAACCACTTTTCCCTTTTTTTTGCGAGCGAAGCGAATAAAAAAGAAGGCTCTTTGACAATTTTAGCGGCAGTAAAGGAACCCCTCAGTAAATAAAGCATGGCTCTATTAGGGTTTCAAGTTGCTGCCAATTTTAAATTTCTTAAAGGCGGCGTAGCTGCCAAATATCGGTAATATTACCAACGAAATAGTATTTTCATTGGGGCGTAGCCCTTAAATTTGACTTCTTTAGCGGTTATACCGCGTTGTAAACCAAGTTATTCGATTATTGAGTTACCAAGATTGAGCAGCTACGCCGCTTTTAGTCGAAAAGTAGATGTCAGCAACTTGAAACCCTAATTGAGCCTAAAGCATTTTTGCGTCAAAAATGCTTTATTTAGTGAGGAGGTTCTTTTGCTGCCGCTAAAATTGTCAAAGAGCCAATAAATTAAGCACTCAAGACCAATTCCTTAGCCACAGCCCGTTTTAAACACGCTACAAGCGTATCAATATCTTCTTTTGTCACAGACAAAGGCGGCAAAAGGCGCACTGTATTTGCCTCCGAAGATGAGCCTACAAAGCATTTTTCTTCAAAAGCCATGCGTTTCCGCAGAGCTGCTGTTGGGAAATAAAATTCTAAACCAATCATTAAACCCTCTCCACGAATTTCTTTCACGCCTTCTATTTGTTTCAATTTTTGCATCGCGTATTCGCCAACAATGCGTGCGTTTTCCATCAAATTTTCGTCTTTCAAGACGTCTAATACCGCAATCCCCGCCGCACAAGCCAAATGAGAACCACCAAAAGTTGTCCCCAGCATACCATGTTTTGCCTTGAATTTTTGATGAATCAAAACCCCACCAATTGGAAAACCATTGCCCATACCTTTTGCCATCGTGATAATATCGGGTTCAATGCCTGCGTGGTGTTGGAAGGCGAAGAATTTACCCGAACGCCCATAACCTGATTGAATTTCATCTAAAATCAACACCGTATCTGTTGCATGACACAGCTTTTGAACTTCACGCAAAAAATCACCATCGAGCAAATGAATACCACCGATGCCTTGAATACCTTCTACGATAACCGCCGCCGCGTCTCCTTTCATAATGGATTCGCGGACTGTTTCAATATTATTCAAATCGTGAAATTCGCGTTTGAAAGTGGCATTAATCGGTGCGACTAATTTAGAATCAGGAGTGATATTCACTGCCGCCGATGTGCGCCCGTGAAACGCTTTTTTGAACGCCACAATTTTTTTACGTCCGTTGTGAAACGATGCCATTTTCAAAGCATTTTCAATCGCTTCTGCACCCGAATTTATCAAGAATAATTGATAATCATCGCATTGCGATAAACGTCCCAATTTGTTCGCCAACTCATATTGCAACGAATTGATGATAGAATTGGAATAAAAACCCAATTTTGAGACTTGCTCAGATATTTTCTGAACATAATGGGGATGCCCATGACCAATTGAAATCACGGCATGTCCACCGTAAAAATCGAGATAACTCTCACCCGTTTTGTCCCAAACTGTCGCCCCTTTGCCGACTACGGGTTCAATGTCATAAAGAGGATAAACGTCGAATAATTGCATGGCTTTAAAATTGTATTGATGAAAAAATATAAATTTATGGGTTCTCTTAAGAACGCAGAAATTGCTGAAAATATCAAATTTTATTGGCTCTTTGACAATTTTAGCGGTAAGTCGTGAAAAGAGCCTTTATTTTTTAGTACGCTAATTTCGTAATTCTAAACTCTACCCTCCTGTTCAAATGCCGACTTGATTCGTTTGTGTTTGTATTCAGTGGTTTTGTTGCGCCATAACCAGCCGTCAAAATGCGTTTTGGGTGTACTTTTCTGGCAACGAGGTATTTTCTCACCTCTGCCGCACGGTCTTCCGATAGTTTTTGTAGTGTTTCGGGTGTACCAAAATTGTCAGTATGTCCCTCAATTGTGATTGAAATTTCACGGAAACGCTGCATAATATCCACCAAATAATCCAATTCAGCAAAAGATTCTTGTAAAATAACGGGCGTTGAGCGTTTGAAATAAATCGGATTTATGGTAATTGTTTTGCCAACTGCCACAGAATCTATGTACAAAGTCACTTCTTTGGGTTTATCAAAAAACTGATTTTTTTCAAAATTGAAAGACACTTCATGGTTGATAAACCCAATTTTATGCCCCGTCATGCGGAGTTGTTGCCCTTGTTTGACCTTTATCAAAAAATAACCTTCTATGGTTTCCAAGTATTTATCGAAATAAGAAGACGCGGCATCGCCGTACAAAACCCGTCCATCAACCACTTTGCCCGTTGACGTATTCACAATTTTCCCTCTGATATAGAGTTCTTGAGGAATTTCGGGCGCAATTTTTACCCGAAAAATATCATGTGTCCCATCTCGTTTTGAAGAAAAATATAGGTGTCCCGTTGCGGCGTTAAAATAAGGCTGACTTTCATCACCAGTTGTATTGATAGGTGTAACAAAACGACGTGGTTTTGACCAACTATCCCATTTTTCGTCCAAACGGCTGATAAAAAACAAATCAAGACCGCCAACCGATAAAGGACGATTCGATGCAAAATACAATTCTTTCGAGTCTGCCGACAAATACGGCGTGACTTCCCGATAAGGAGAATTCACCTCTGACCCCATATTTTTAGGGCGTGACCAGCGATTATCGGCAATTTTAAAAGAAATAAACAAATCATTTTCGCTTGCCCCTGATGTTTGTGGCAAAGACAAAATGAGTACACTGCCATCGTTGCTCATTGTTAAACTAATTGCCGACGACGTAATGTTATAATCCTCAATATCAATCGGTTCTGGATAACTCCAAGTGCCGTCAGCGAGCAAGCGAACAAGACTAAATCCCTTATTCATACCCCCGTCTTTGGGAAATTGATTGACCATAACAAACGCATTGCCTTCGGGTGTGAGCGAACAAATGCTGTTAGGTAGCGCATTATTGAGGGGTGTTGGCGGATGCACCAAGTGGTCAAATTGACGTTCCCGACTCTCAGCATACCAAATATCTTGGTTAAAATCAGACCTTTCGGGGTTGCCCATAACTTGTCTGCCCGCAATTTCAGAGTAAATCACTCGCAAATTTGCCAAATAATCGCGGTACTGATAATCTTCTGACACATCTTTACCATCAATTAAAATTGTTTTGTTAAAATCACCACTACCAACGCGGGTAAAGAAGATTGTTCCGCCATCATGCGTCACGATAGGCGTTACTTCATCAAATTCTTTAGTGTTAATGCTTTCGGGTAACTTTTCAACGACATAGCTTTGCGCCATTAAGGGGCTGTAAAATAAAAGTAGTGAAAGGTTCAGTTTTACAATCAGTGATTTCATTGTATAGATTTAAAAACGGCGTGGAGGATATAGAATTTCAAATTTAGGATTTCAAATTTCATGGTGTAATAAATTATTTTTAATTACTTAGGAACGTGAAATAAATAAAAGCGCGTTTTACTGGCTCTTTCTCGCTTCGCTCGAAAATCGCCCTCAGTAAGTTTTTTTAGAGCGAGCATGTATTTTTGGCTTAAAAATCTTCGATTTTTAAGCCAAAAATACATGCTCGCCCTGATAGATTTCTTTTTCGCGAAGCGAAAAGTAGAATGTTTAAAAACACGCTTTTATTTATTTCGCGTTCCTTAGCCTATTGCTCTCCCGAAGGTATTCGGGATGTAAACAGACTTTGCTCGCAAAAGAGGGAAATGTGGTTCATTTTTCGGCTTCGCCGAAAAATGAACCACCTCTTCTCTCGTCGTTATGCGAGCAATAGGCACATGGCTAAGTAATTACATTCTTAAATATGTTGAAAATACGTAAATAATCCAAGTTTTGTGGTAGTGCCTCGAACCGTGCCGCCTTCGGCGGCGCGGTTTTTTTTCGGAGGGAGCCGTTTTTTTTGTCAAAAATCTATTTTATAGGTTTGCAACAAAACTACGCTTCCAATTCCACAATCAAATCATCTTGTGTGACCAAAGTGCGTTCGGCGAGGTGAATACGCTTCACTTTACCCGATATTGGCGAAGATATTGTAGATTCCATTTTCATTGCTTCAATAATAAACAAAGGTGTATTTGGTGTGACTGCATCGCCTTCTTTCACCAAAATACGACTCACCGAACCCTGTAAAGGTGCGCCAATATCAAATTTGGTCGTGACTTTTTTGTGGCGTGCGACCGTTGTTTCCACTTTTTTATCTTTGACGGCAATTGAACGAGTTTGACCATTTAACAAGAAAAAGACGGTACGTTCGCCCAATTCATTGGGTTCACTGACGTTTAAAAATTTAATTAAAATGGATTTTCCGCGCTCAATTTCTACCAAAACTTCTTCATTGTGCTTCAAACCATAGAAAAAAGTGGGTGTTGGCAAGTGCCGAACTGCCCCAAATTCTTCAAAATGACGGTTGAAATCTTCAAAAACTTTAGGGTACAATTGCGCACTGATAAAATCTAAATCGTGGACATGTTCGCCAAATTTTTCATAAAAATCTGCCTTAGCTTTCACCAAATCAATCGGTGGCAAATAGTCATTCGGGTTTTGCGCATTGGGTGTTTCTCCTTTGAGAATGATGTTTTGGATTGTTTTTGGAAAACCACCGGGATTTAAACCCAAATCACCGCGCATCATTTCCTTTACGGATTCTGGAAACGCCAAATTGCCCCCCCTCACTAAAATATCGTTTTCGGTCAAATTATTGGCGGTCATGAACAACGCCATATCACCGACAACTTTTGAAGACGGAGTTACTTTTACGATGTCGCCAAACAACTGGTTGACAATTTGGTAGTTGTTTTTGACCGTTTCAAATTGCGCTTCCAAGCCCAAAGAACGCGCTTGCGGGCGCAAATTGGAGTATTGTCCACCGGGAATTTCGTGGCTATACACCTCAGCCGTTCCCGCTTTTAGTTCACTTTCAAATGGGTAATAATATTCGCGAACATCTTCCCAGTAATTTGAAAATTGGTTTAAAAGAGGCAAGTCCATGGGATTTTCACGCGGCTGTCCTTGCATCATTGCCACAAGCGAGTTGAAATTGGGTTGAGAAGTCAAGCCCGAAACCGATGCCATTGCCACATCAATCACCTGTACACCCGCTTCAATTGCCTTCAAATAGGTGGCAGATTGAATAGAACTCGTATCGTGGGTATGCAAATGCAAAGGAATAGAAATATGTTTTTGCAATTCGCCAATCAGCACTTCCGCGCCAAAAGGTTTGAGCAAACCCGCCATGTCTTTGATGCCCAAAATATGCGCCCCCTCGCCTTCCAAGCGTTTTGCCATTTCGACGTAATACGCCAAACTAAATTTCGGGCGCGACGGGTCTAAAATATCGCCCGTGTAACAAATACAGGCTTCCGCCAAGCGGTCGGTATTGTTTCTGACCGTCCGAATAGACGTGAGCATAGATTCAATATTGTTGAACGAGTCAAAAATACGGAAAACATCAATCCCTTTTGCGGCAGCTTGCTCAATAAAATGCTCGATTAAATTGTCGGGATAGGCTTTGTAACCCACGCCGTTTGAGCCGCGCACCAACATTTGGAACAAAACATTGGGCATCAGACCCCTCAGTATTTCAAGCCTTTTCCACGGACATTCTTTTAAAAAACGTAAAGCTACGTCGAATGTCGCACCGCCCCACATTTCTAACGAAAACAATTTATCGCCAAAATGATACGCATAACTTTCGGCAATTTGCTTCATGTCTTGCGTCCGAACGCGGGTTGCCAAAAGTGATTGGTGGGCATCGCGGAAAGTTGTATCGGTGTAATGAATCCGTTTTTCCGTTTTCAACCATTTGGCAAAACCTTCTGCCCCCATTTCGTTCAACAAATTGCGTGTTCCTTTCGGAAAAGCGGGATTATTGAACAGATTGGCGGCATTTATTTTTTTGTCATTTATGAATTTTCCTTCCCAATTCTCACCTGCTGTAAGGATTTTTTGAGCATTTTTCGACTCGGCAAAAGCGGGAATTCTCGGCGTTCTAAACAAGTCGTTGCGTTTTTTATCCACAAACGGCACATCTGAATTGCCATTTACGATTGTTTCCGCTATGAATTTCAATATTTTAGTGCCTCGGTCTTGGCGATGCGGCATTTTCAACAATTGCGGATTGTCACCGATAAAATTGACCGTACATTTTCCTTTTCTGAAAGTATCATCTTTCAAAAGGTTTTCCATAAAACCGATATTCGTTTTGACACCACGAATCCTAAACTCCGCCAAAGCCCGCACCAAACGGTCAGATGCGCCCTCAAATGTACGCGCCCAAGCGGTGACTTTTACGAGCATAGAATCAAAAAAAGGCGAAATTTGCGCGCCCGCATAAGCCGAACCCGCATCTAATCGAATCCCAAAACCACCCGGCGAACGGTACGCCAAAAGTGTTCCGTAATCGGGCTTAAAACCATTGGCAGGGTCTTCAGTTGTGATGCGGCATTGAATCGCAAAACCTTGACATTCGATGAGTTCTTGCGGAAAAACCTTTAAGATATTGTGGTCTAAACTATAACCTTCTGATACCAAAATTTGCGCCCGTACCAAATCAATACCCGTGATTTCTTCTGTAACGGTATGCTCCACTTGGATACGTGGATTGACTTCAATAAAATAAATATTTTCATCTCTGTCCACCAAAAATTCTACCGTTCCAGCGCAATAATAACCAACGTGCGCACATATTTTTTTGGCGTATTCGTACAGTTTTTCGCGTGTTTCGTCCTTCAATCCACGACTTGGTGCCATTTCCACCACTTTTTGAAACCGCCGTTGCACGGAGCAATCGCGCTCATACATGTGAACAATATTGCCATATCGGTCGCCTAGAATCTGTACTTCTATGTGTTTGGGATACTCGATAAATTTTTCAAAAAAGCAAGTTCCGTCGCCAAATGCTGTAATCGCTTCGCCGCTTGCCTCACGGTACAATTTTATCAAATCGCCCACCTGCCGCACAACGCGCATACCTCGACCACCGCCACCTGCCGCCGCTTTCACGATAACAGGATAACCAATGGCTTCCGCTTTTGCCAAAAGTACCCCCTCAGTATCTGACACCTCCAAACGCGCATCTGGAATCATTGGAATCCCTGCCGCCAAAGCCACATTTTTAGCCGCTACTTTATCGCCCAATTGCGCCATAGTTTCGGGCGAAGGCCCGATAAAAACAATCCCTTCCTCTCGACAACGCCGCGCAAAAATAACGTTTTCAGACAAAAAACCGTAGCCAGGGTGAATGGCATCTACACCGTTTTCCTTTGCCACGCGCAGAATTTCCTCTATGTCCAAATAAGGCTTCAAAGGTTGGTCATTCGCGCCGATTTGATAGGCTTCGTCCGCTTTATAACGGTGTAAAGAATAACGGTCTTCGTAAGTAAACATGGCGACTGTGCGTATTTTTAGCTCAGTAGCCGCCCGAAGCACCCGTATTGCAATTTCCCCACGGTTTGCCACCATGAGTTTACTGAATCTTTTATGTGTTTTCTGCATGACGTTAATTGGTTGTTTTGATTGATAGGAATTACTGCTAGTTTGGCACTTTGAACTGGCTCTTTCTCGCTTCGCTCGAAAATCGCCCAAAAGTAATTTTTTGGGGGCGAGCGTATTTTTTAATCAGAAAATCGAAGATTTTTCTGATTAAAAAATACGCTCGCCCCAATAAGTAAGTGAGGGATGGGCATAACCTAAAAGCGTTTTTTTGCATCTCGCGCTCGCTTCGCTCGCGCGAGGGAGGGAATGTGGTTCGTTTTTCGGCTTCGCCGAAAAACGAACCACCTCTCCTCCCTTTTGCGCGAGCGAAGCGAGCGCAAAACATCTGTTTTTAATCAAAAAACGATGTTTTTAGGTCATGCCCACTCCTCAATAAGTAAGTATTCATAAATAATTGCTATTTTTTACGATACTTCTCGCGCTCGCTTCGCTCGCGCGAGAAGGGAAAATGTGGTTCATTTTTCGGGCTTTCCCGAAAAATGCACCACATTTCCTCACTTTGCGCGAGCGAAGCGAGCGCAAAGGCGGGTGTTGAAAAGTAGCGATTATTTATGACTAACTACTTAGATTCTTTCCATAGATAGGTTGTTTGTTTTTCGAGCTTTGCCCGAAAAACAAACAACCTTTTCTGTTTACGAGCGAAGTCTGTTTACATCCCGAATACCTTCAGGAGAGCAATAAACCTAAATGATTGATAATTGACTGGTTAATACGGTGCAAATATAAGACCTTGTGGCTAAATATTTTTAGGCTCTGTGACAATTTTAGCGGTAACTCACGTTCGGGGAACTTTTAAAGTTCCCCGAACGTCGGTTTAACGTCGGTTTACGCAGTTTTTGATTCAAAAATATCTTATTTACTGAGGGGGTCTTTTGCTGCCGCTAAAATTGTCAAAGAGCCTATTTTTATATCGTACTGTACACTTTTGCGGGTTTCACTCGCAACAGAAAGAGAGGTGGTTCATTTTTGGGGCAAAATCTCAAAAATGAACCACTTTCCTCCTTTTTTTACGAGCGAAGCACGGAATAAAAAACAAAGTATATAGTAGTATTTGTAGAATGGTTATTTTTGCTTTCAAAATAGTCAATTATGATAAAAATATCTTATGGTGAAAGTGATTTTCATAAACTTTCGGTTGGTGATTTCTTTTACCAAGACCGTACCCAGTATATTGAAGATTCAAAGTTCCCCGAACGTGGGGCTATTCCGAACATTTATCAATGAATTATGTATTATAAAAAAAAAATTTCGTTTCATCTGCATTTCAGTACAAATAGCTGATTTTTTAGCGACTTAAATAGCGACTTAGATTTACGAAATCTTTAAGATTTCACCTCTCCTCACTCGCGCGTGCGAAGTGAGCGCGTGACTAAGTAATTACAAAATGTCAAGTTAAATACACTATTTACTTGACTTTTAATGCCCAGAATAAACAAAATTCCTCGGCAAATCAAGGTGAAGTGGCTTTTTTATTATAAAACTACTGAGGGGTATAAAAAAGAGGTAGGCTGTTGCCAGACCACCTCTTTTTTATTATTTTTGTAACTACTTAGTCTGAGGAGTGGGCATAACCTAAAAACATCGTTTTTTGATTAAAAACAGATGTTTTGCGCGCGCTTCGCTCGCGCAAAAGGGAGAAGACGTGGTTCGTTTTTCGGCTTCGCCGAAAAACGAACCACATTCCCCTCCCTCGCGCGAGCGAAGCGAGCGCGAAATGCAAAAAACGCTTTTAGGTTATGCCCATCCCTCAACTACTTAGTCTCCGTCCAAAATCTTAGCATTTCCAAACCAAAATTTTGTGGCTTTGTGACTTTGTGGCTAAAATTTTACCGACACGACGGCACAAAGACACAAAGGGCTAAGTAGTGTTACTTATTTTTCTAAATTCAGCATCAAGCCAAGTCGAAACGGTCAAGGTTCATCACCTTGTTCCATACAGCAACAAAGTCTTTTACGAATTTTTCTTCCCCGTCTTCACAACCATAGACTTCGGCAATGGCTCTGAGTTCTGAGTTTGAACCGAAAATCAAATCAACCCGTGTACCTGTCCAACTGAGCTCACCTGTTGCCCGATTACGTCCCTCAAACACGTCTTTAGATGCTTCTGAAGCCTTCCAAGTGGTGCTAAAATCAAGTAAATTGACGAAAAAATCGTTGGTCAATACCTCTTGGCGTTTTGTGAATACGCCATGGTTTGACATACCGAAGTTTGTGCCAAGCACCCGCATACCGCCCACAAGAGCCGTCAATTCTGGTGCTGTAAGCGTCATCAACTGCGCTTTGTCCACCAACATTTCTTCTGCCGAAATGGTACTGTAATGTACTTTAAAGTAGTTGCGGAAACCATCAGCAATAGGTTGTAATACACCAAACGATTCGACGTCTGTTTGTTCTTGCGTGGCATCGGTACGTCCTGCTGTAAAAGGCACTTTTACGTTGTGTCCTGCACTTTTTGCCGCTTTTTCGATGGCTGTACAACCGCCCAAAACAATAAGGTCAGCGAGAGAGACTTGTTTGTTGCCCGATTGCGCCTTATTGAAGGCTGTTTGGATACCTTCGAGTGTTTCAATCACTTTTGCCAACTGAGCAGGGTGATTGATTTCCCAATTTTTTTGAGGCGCAAGGCGAATTCTCGCACCATTTGCACCACCACGTTTATCCGAACCTCGGAATGTAGAAGCAGAAGCCCAAGCCGTAGAAACCAATTGCGAAACCGTAAGCCCCGAAGCCCGAATCTTAGATTTAAGTGCCGCGATGTCTTTTTTATCAATCACTTCGTGCTTCATCGCAGGAAGTGGGTCTTGCCAAATAAGGATTTCCTTAGGCACTTCTGGACCAAGATAACGTGAAACTGGTCCCATATCGCGGTGCGTCAGCTTAAACCAAGCGCGTGCAAAAGCATCGTCAAGGGCGGCAGGATTTTCGTGAAATTTTCGTGAAATCGGCGCGTAAATAGGGTCGAACCTCAAAGCGAGGTCAGTTGTTAACATCGTTGGTGCATGACTTTTTGAGGCATCGTGGGCATCTGGTACTGTACCAGCACCTCCGCCCGCTTTGGGTTTCCATTGATGCGCTCCTGCTGGGCTTTTTGTCAATTCCCACTCAAATCCGAAAAGATTTTCAAAATAATTACTACTCCATTTTGTGGGCGTTGTTGTCCATGCTCCTTCCAAACCACTCGTAATAGTATCCCCTGCATTGCCTGTACCGAAAGAATTTTTCCACCCCATGCTTTGCTCTTCAATCGGTGCGGCGGCTGGTTCTCTTCCCACGTACTTACTTGGGTCGGCAGCTCCGTGTGTTTTACCCAAGGTGTGTCCGCCTGCAATGAGTGCCACTGTTTCTTCGTCGTTCATTGCCATACGCGCAAACGTTTCGCGAATATCACGGGCAGCCAAAACAGGGTCTGGATTGCCATTAGGTCCTTCTGGATTGACGTAGATAAGCCCCATTTGAACTGCCCCAAGTGGGTTTTCTAAGTTGCGGTCGCCAGTGTAGCGTTTGTCGCCCAACCACTCTGTTTCTGAACCCCAATAAACATCTTCCGCCGCTTCCCAGACATCTTCACGTCCGCCAGCAAAACCAAAAGTTTTGAAACCCGCCGATTCAAGCGCGCAATTGCCCGCAAGAATCATCAAATCAGCCCACGACAATTTTTTGCCGTATTTCTTTTTGATGGGCCAAAGCAACAAACGTGCTTTGTCAAGATTGCCATTGTCGGGCCAACTATTGAGTGGTGCAAATCGCTGTGTACCAGAGCCGCCACCACCACGACCGTCGGCAGTGCGGTAAGTACCTGCACTGTGCCACGCCATACGAATAAAGAAAGGTCCATAATGTCCGTAGTCGGCGGGCCACCAGTCTTGCGATGTGGTCATCAATTCAAAAATATCTTTCTTAACGGCATCGAAATCAAGCGTTTTGAAAGCCTCAGCATAATTAAACGCCTCACCCATTGGATTAGACAGCGTAGAATGTTGGCGTAAGATATTTAATTTCAATTGATTGGGCCACCAATCGCGGTTTGTTTGACCACCGCCAGCAGTTTGTTTTACCATACCCGCACCAGAAAATGGGCATTTGGCTGCACCATTAGCACTCTGTGTAGGAGTACTTGGAGATGTATTTTTTTCCATTTTGATAATTTTAATTTATTGTAATTACTTAGCCTCGCTGCTCGCTTCGCTCGCGCAAAAGGAGGAGAAGTGGTTCATTTTTCGGGCTTTGCCCGAAAAATGAACCACTTCTCCTCCTTTTGCGCGAGCGAAGCGAGCAATAGACTAAACTAAGGAACTACAAATTATTTTTACAACGGCAAATGTAGAAGAATCAACCGATAATTTTTATCTATTTATCTGATGTACTTATAGATAAAATCTATTTATTTTTTCTAAAGCCAATGGCAATTGTGCTAGAATTTCTTTTTTTAATACTTCCACAAGTCGTTTTTTAACAAAAGCTCTGTACGTTACGATGCTAATTTCGCGTACTGGGGCTGGGTTTTGAAAAAAACGAACGTTTTTAAATTGTGCTTTTGAGAGATTTTGCAAAGCCAATTCGGGTAAAATCGTTATCCCTGAGTGTATGTCAATTAGATTTTTAAGTGTTTCAATACTTCCAGATTCGTAAAAAATATTGGGTAATTGATTTGTTGTTTGGCGCAATTCGCAAAGATTAATTATTTGAGTCCGCATACAATGACCTTCTTCAAGCAATACAAGCCGATTGACATCAATATCCTGCGCCAATAAAAAGCGTTTGTTGAGTATGGCTTCATTTTCAGCGGCATATACTACGAACTGTTCTTTGAATAGGAATGTTTCAAATAATTCGCCGTCATCCGTAGGTGTTGCCATGATACCAATATCCAATTGGTCTTTTTTCAATTTTTGAGTAATATCATGGGTCATTAATTCCGAGATAATTAATCGAATATCTGGATATTTTTCTGAAAAACCTTTCAAAAACAAAGGTAGCAGATAAGGCGCAAGTGTGGGGATAATACCAAGCCGCAACTCCCCCCTCAGTATTTCACGTTGATTTTCGACAATTTCACGCAGTTCGGCTGTTTCTTGTAACACTTTTCGCGCTTGCTCAATCACGATGCGTCCTATTTCAGTAGGTACAACGGGTTGTTTAGAACGGTCAAATATCAAAATACCCAGTTCTTCTTCCAATTTTTGTAACATCATGCTCAGTGTCGGCTGTGTTACAAAACAGGCTTGAGCAGCTTTGGCAAAATGGCGATGATTGTCCACTGCGATAATGTATTCTAATTGTTGCAATGTCATGTTTTAATTTTATCGTAATTAGTTAGTCCGCGCTCGCTTCGCTCGGGTGGAAAGAGGAGAGGTGGTTCATTTTTCGGGCTTTGCCCGAAAAATGAACCACATTCCCCCTTTTTGCGAGCGAAGCGAGCAATAGGCTAAAATTACATTTTATCTATGCAAAGATGAGGATAATTCTGTTAATTTTGCGTTTCATTTTACACCATTTACTTTCCTCGGAATTGCAAATAGCTTGAATCGGCAGCACAATTTTCAAAAAAATTGCCATTTTTTGAAAATTGTACACCAAATATTCATTACAATCTGAAATCCTTGAAATCTGAATTTTTTGAAATCTTCCTCACTATGCGTTTTTTATTTATCCTTATTGCTTTTCATTTTCCGATGCTTCTTTCGGCACAATTTGACATGTCTGAGCATATCAACCAAAATGTCTCCTTGACACAAGAGGAATTTCTCAATCAATTTCCTTACAAAGCCTATTTAAAAGCTGTGCCTTACACGGATTTCAAAATTTTGCAAGCCCACCGCGATTCACTTAATACAGATACGTTGCGGCAAGGTTTGGGCGATGAATTTTTATACGCTTTGGGCGATAATTTTTTGAAACTCTATCCTGTTCTGCCTTCTCTTCAACAACTCAATGCGAAAATCAGTATCGGTGAAAAATACTTGGCAAAAAAGCCGAATATCATGGGCGAAAATGCGGAGATTTATCAATTAATGGGATATTTTTTGCTTGGAAAAGTAGCCCAAAAAATTGAAGGAGAATTCAAATCGGGCAAATTTGACATTACATTGCCCGAAAATGAAGCCGTTATTGCCCGTTTAGCAAAAAATAAAGTGTTTTTATCCATTGATAAAAGCGATTGGGATAAGATGTTGGCGGCAGTCCAAAAGGGGCAATGGAATTATATTTGGGACAGGGTGAACAAAAAAATAAGTGAATACAAAGGCGAAGGCACATCGGTCAATAGGCTAAAATTGAGTGGATTTAAAAGCAAAACCCAGCAAGGTGTTGAGATTTATGCCATAAAAGAAGCCGACAAAACCGTAGGATACAGCGTGTGGATGCAACGCCCCTCAGTAAAAGTGGCTTATTTTGCTTCGGGGCAGGCGTACAACCGTTATTCAGCATTTGCCAAAAATGTGGGCAACAGTGATTGTATTTTAGCCACAACGGGCGGCTTCACCAATGCCCAAAAACAACCCGAAGGCTTAACAATTGACAATGGAAAAATGGTCAACGCCGTTTTAAAACCAGAACGGCACGCCCTCGTGATGATTGAAAAAGACGGAACGATGCGCGTTGAAAACCTCAAAAAAGGCTTCCTTTTGCCTTCCACCCAACGTCAAATTGACCCCCTCAGTAGTTTGCGCGATTATTCGGCTCTTATTGCTTGGGCGAAATCGAGCAGTGCCACTTTGTTCCAAACTCAATTGTTGGCGCACAATAACCAAGCATTGATTGAAATATCAAAAGCCCCCAATCAACTTCGCGAACGCCGTTTATTGGTCGTGATTTCAGATGCAAATGGCGCATTGCACAATGTGATTTTTTCTATCAATGTCAATAAAAATTTAGCCGTTATCACGGAAGAAATATTTGAAGTAATGAAATTGCGGAGTAAAAAAATAGAAGCCATTTTGAATCTTGATGTGGGGTCATACAATATTTTGCGGGTAATGGATGCCGCAGGAAAAGAAGTCGGCGCATTGCGTGGACCTATCAGTATTTACAAAGCAACGAATTTGGTGGTGTTTTATAAGTAGCTGAACAACGCAGTAAAATAAAAAAATATCTACCCTAAAATTAGTAAAATTTGCGCAAAAAACGCATAAACCACGTCACATTTATTAAAAAAGCAGAAGTCGGTATAATAATTGGAGTGAATAAAAAACAACCGATTTCTTCAAATAACATACCGTTCCATAAATATTACCAAGTGATTATATTGTAAAAATCTTTGTGGTATTATTCTTGGTTTTCCACAGATGGAAAACCACTTGTTTGATTCAAAATTCGTAGGAAGACTCAACAAGCCAACTATGAGAAAATCCATCACAGTTCAAAATAAGGAGGGTCAGTTGACGCTTCGTGCGGAGGACTGATTTTTCAAGCGAAGATAAGGGCGTATGTTTTTGGACATCGCCCTTTTATTTTCATTACAATATTCCATAAATCACGTTTTGTAGCTAATAAATTTTGTAGCGTGTACAATAACCGTACACTATTGCTCGCTTCACTCGCAAAAGAAAGAGAGGTGGTTCATTTTTCGGGCAAAGCCTGAAAATGAACCACTTTCCCCTTTTTTGCGAGCGAAGCGAGCAGTAAACAAAGTATATAGTACAAATAACAACACAGATAACAAGGGTAATACATAAATTATGTCAAAAGATTTTCCATTTTATAAACAACTCGATTCAATGGACTGCGGGGCAACGTGCCTGCGTATGGTCACACGGTATTTTGGTCGCTACTATTCGCTCGAATACCTTCGCGAGCTGACGTTTATCGGAAAAGACGGCGTTTCTTTAATTGATATTGCAACAGCAGCAGAAAAAGTGGGCTTAACCACGCTTGCCGCAAAAGTAAGTTGGGACAGATTAGTAGAAGGATTGCCCTTGCCATTTATTGCCCATTGGCGGCAAAACCACTTTATTGTGGTCTATGAATTGACCCCTCAGTATGTACGTGTGGCAGACCCCGGTGCGGGCAAATTCAAGATAACGAAAGAGGAGTTTTTAGATGGTTGGGCATCTGATACTATCAACGACAAACCACATGGCATTTTATTATTGCTGGAAACTACACCCGAATTTTTCCAATATGAGGGCGAAAAAACGGATAAATCGAGTTTCAAGTTTTTATTCACCTACTTATTACGGCACAAAACACTGCTGCGGCAGTTGGTGTTGGGTCTGCTTCTTGGCTCATTTTTTCAACTTGTTTTTCCATTCCTAACTCAAGCTGTTGTTGATGTTGGTATTACAACGGGAAATTTAGATTTTATTAAAGTCATTTTATTGGCACAAATTGCCTTATTCGCTGGGCAAATGTCCGTCGAATTTTTGAGAGGCTGGATTATGTTGCACATCGGAACACGCGTGAACATTGCCCTGGTCGGTGATTTTCTGATAAAATTGATGAAACTTCCTGTTAGATTTTTCGACTCTAAACTGACGGGCGATTTACTGCAACGGATTAATGACAATCATCGAGTTGAGGAATTTTTGACATCTAATGTGTTATCGACGTTGTTTTCGATGATAAACTTCATTGTTTTTGGTTTTGTTTTAGCCTTTTTTAATGTAACGATATTTGTAATTTATGCTGCTTTTACTTTATTTTATGTTGGTTGGGTAACACTTTTTCTGAAAAAGCGGAAAGAATTAGATTACAAGCGTTTTGACCAAATGAGCCAAAACCAAAGTTCATTGATTCAGTTAATTTACGGAATGCAAGAAATAAAGCTGCACAATGCCGAAAAACAAAAACGATGGGAATGGGAACGCATACAAGCAAAATTGTACCGTGTGTCCATTTCATATTTGGCTTTGGAACAGTATCAACGAGCAGGAGCGTTTTTTTTCAACGAATTTAAAAACATTCTCATCACGTTCATTGCCGCAAAGGCAGTCGTAGAAGGCACATTGTCTATTGGTTCGATGATGGCAGTAGAGTACATTATTGGTCAACTCAACGCCCCGCTTGAGCAGCTTGTCCATTTCATTCAAATGGCACAAGATGCAAAAATTGCACTGGAACGCCTCAACGAAATCCACGCAAAAGAAGACGAAGATGGCACACAAAGCCGATTGTCTGTATTACCACAAGGGCGCGATATGACAATGCACAATGTTAGTTTTCAATACGGCGGACAACATTCGCCAATGGTTTTAAAAAATGTCAATCTTACAATTCCACAAGGCAAAACAATTGCAATAGTAGGCGGTAGTGGCTCGGGAAAGACGACTATTTTGAAATTATTGCTCAATTTTTATCAAGCTGTTGAGGGAAACGTTCGACTTGGCGATGTTCCATTGGACAATATCGAACACCGTGTCTGGCGCGATAAGTGCGGCGTGGTTATGCAAGAAGGCTATATTTTTTCAGATACCATTGCCAAAAATATCGCTTTGGGCGATGAACAAATTGATAAGAAGAAATTATTACGGGCTGTTCAGGTAGCCAATATTCAGCAATATGTGGAATCTCTACCTTTAGGCTATAATACAAAAATTGGAAGTGATGGTGTGGGTTTATCTCAAGGACAAAAACAGCGTTTACTCATAGCACGGGCAGTATATAAAGACCCAGAATACATCTTTTTTGACGAAGCTACAAATGCGCTCGATGCCTACAACGAACGTGTAATTATGGACAATTTGAACGAGTTTTTACGCGGAAAAACCGTGGTTGTTGTCGCGCATCGCTTGTCAACCGTTAAAAACGCAGACGAAATTATTGTTTTAGAGAAAGGCGAAATCATCGAACAAGGTACGCATCAATGGCTTACTTTACTGAGGGGGTCATATTATAATTTAGTAAAAAATCAATTAGAATTAGGAAATTAAATACTTATAACTTTGAATGGAAGAACACGAAAAAATAGAACTTCGTCATGACGATGTGCAAGAAATACTCGGTACACCACCTTCTTGGATTGTTCGTTGGGGCATCACGGTGATTCTTTTGGGTGTCAGTGTGTTGTTGTGGGTAAGTTGGGTAGTCAAATATCCAGATATTATTCGCGTGCAGGTACAAATGACAACCGAAACGCCACCCGTTCCTGTGGTTGCGCGAACAACGGGCTATTTGTCAAAATTGGCGGTAAAAGACGGTGATGTGGTGTCAAAAGATACTATTTTAGTGATTTTGCAAAGTACCGCAAACTACCAACATGTCTTAGAATTAGATAAAAAACTTCATATTCTTGATAGTCTAACCCCCTCAGTAATCAACCGCTTTCAGCCGTCTGTGGGCTTAGACTTGGGCGATATTCAGCCCGCCTACTCAGCCTTTGTTCAGACGTTGAAAGAGTTTCAATTTACAAAAGAAGCCAATTTTAGCGCGCAAACGGTCAGTCAATTAGAAGCACAAATCCGAAATTTAGAACGTCAGGTGGGCGGTGAAAAAGATAAATTGGAGGTCGCTAATACAGGTTTAAAGGCGGCTAAACAACGTTTTGCAGAAAGACAAAAACTGTATATGCAAAATGTGATTTCCAGAAACGAACTGGAAGACACAAAAAGTGAAGAGTACAGAAGCGAAGTAAATATAAAAAATGTCAAGTCAGAAATTGACCGACTGAATGGCTCGATTTTGCAAATAAAACGCGGTATTTTGGAAGTTCAACAGACGACTCAAGCAAGTAGCGCGACAAATTACGCCAGCTTGATTGAAGCAGTTTATCAAGTCAAAGCCAGCCTCAACCAATGGAAACAAACCTATTTGATGACTGCGCCTATGTCGGGTAAGGTCTCTTTTTTTAACGACTATTGGGCGCAAAATCAGAATATAAAAGAGGGTGACAATGTTATGGCAATTGTGCCTACAGACAGCAGAGGAATTGTTGGTTTATTAGCAGTCCCATTGCCTATTTCGGGAAAAGTACTTGAAAATCAACGGGTTGTAATGAAATTTGATTCCTACAATTACCAAGATTGGGGCGTAGTACACGGGGTCATTGGTGCAAAAGCCTTAGTACCCAATGCGGAAAAAATGTTGTCGGTGCGTGTAAATTTGAAAAATGGATTAAAGACAAGTTACGGTAAGACCTTAACTTTTGACCAACAAATGTTGGGGTCAGCAGAAATTATTTCGGAGGATAAACGCTTTGTAGAGAGATTGCTTAACAAGTTGCTCTCAACGTTTAGAAACAATTGACAAACAGCTTGACGCAAGTTTTAAACTTGCGTCAAGTTTATACGCTATTGAAAATCAATTTATTACAGTTTGGAATCGAGCCACGACTTTCAAATTATTATACACTTTTTATATCGTATTCTTTTATACTGCTTCGCTCGCAAAAAGAAGGAAAAGTGGTTCGTTTTTCGGACAAAGCCCGAAAAACGAACCACTTTTCCTTCTTTTGCGAGCGAAGCGAGCAAAAGTGTGTAGTAGTTTAGAAAGTTTTACATCTTTACGAAGCGAATTTAGAATAATCGCTGATGCTCAATTCTGATTTCCGACCGATATACTCCACCGAGTTACCAATCATTGAATTGCCCAGATTAGAATCAATAATTTTTGCATCTTCCCCGATAACAGCGTTGGAAATAACACTGTGTTCGATAACTGAATTGCGCCCGACAGATACATAAGGTCCTATTACTGAATCTTTTATGACTACATTATCGCCAATAAAACACGGTTGAATAATGACCGTATTGCGTGTTTTTGCTGACGCTGCAACCATTGCTTCTTCTCTCTTAATGTCCAGCATACGGCTATTGGCGTGAACGACGGCTTCTTTGTTGCCACAATCAATCCATTCGTCAATTTGTGCCGTTCTGAAACGGACACCACTATTTTTCATATTTTCCAATACACTCGTCAATTGGTATTCGCCACGTAGTTTGATGTCATTTTTTATCAAATTTTCGATTTCGGTGCGCAAATGCTCTCCTTGGCGGAAGTAGTAAATACCTACAATTGCCAAATTAGAGACAAACTTTGTCGGTTTTTCCACAAAATCACAAATAACATTTTCTTGGTCAATTTTCACCACACCAAATGCCGAAGGATCTTCTACTTTTTGAGTCCAAATAATGCCATCTTCTTTCGGATTGAAGTGAAAATTAGCACGGAAAAGCGTGTCTGCAAAAGCGACAATAAGATTTCCCGACAAACTTGGGGCAGAGCAGCCAATTGCATGAGCGATGCCAAGCGGCACATCTTGCTTGTAAATTGTTCCTTTTGCACCAACAGATTCTGCAATTTTTAACAATTGCTTTTCAACATCATCACCAAATTCTCCTGTTATATACGCCACTTCTTCTATCTTGCCTTTATAGGATTTGGCTAAATCTTCCACTAAACGTTGAACTATTGGTTTACCTGCAACTGAGATTAAGGGTTTTGGAACTGTCAGGGTGTGTGGGCGTAAGCGTGCCCCCTTTCCCGCCATTGGAATTATAATTTTCATAGTCTGCTAACTTTTTTATGAGCGTAAATTAATTACCGTCAGATATTTATAAGATGAATCGTAACTGTTTACCACGCACTTGCTTCGCTCGCGCAGAAAGAGGGAATGTGGTTTATTTTTCGGCTTTGCCGAAAAATAAACCACATCTTTTCCTATCATTGCGCGAGTGAAAGGCACGTAGCTAAATAGTTACGATGAATGAAGGTTTAAAACGTATTTTTAACGGACAAGTGTTTGTCAAAAAACTCTCAAAGTTAAATAGACCCCCTCAGTATTTCGTCTATTTTTTTAGTTAAAAGCACGAGATATTGAAAGATACCAAATTAAAGTTATGCGTAACTACTTAGTACCCGTACTGCCAAAGCCACCTGCTCCGCGAACAGTATCACTCAAATTTGTGACTTCCGACCAAACAACGCGTTCATGTTTGGCAACTACCATTTGAGCTATACGTTCAGCAGGGTCAATTATTTGGGTTTCATTTGACAAATTAACCAAGATTACTTTCAACTCCCCACGATAATCGGCATCAATAGTACCGGGTGAATTCAAGCAAGTCAAACCACGTTTTGCGGCTAAACCACTTCTTGGACGTACCTGTGCTTCATAACCAATGGGTAATTCAATAAAAATGCCTGTTGGAATCATCGCCCGTTCGAGTGGTTCTAAAACAACGGATTCTGTAATATCGGCGCGTAAATCCATTCCTGCCGACCCTTCCGTTTCGTAATTGGGCAAGGCATTTTTTGACTTGTTGATGATTTTAACTGTCATAATATTGTAACAAAAAAGCACAAATAACAGGGCGTTTGCATTGCCGCATTCTCCTATCAAAATTGAGCCAATTTTAGTTTTAAAATTGTAAAATAAATAAAATAGTCAAGTAAGATTTTGAAACCATACATAAATTCAAAATACGCATTAAAAGGCATCTTTTAAGCGCCGCGCTTCGCTCGCAAGAATATAAGTTGTTCGTTTTTCGGGCAAAGCCCGAAAAACGAACAACCTATTCTCTTGCGAGCGAAGCGGGCTATGGACTAAGTAATTACTAAAAGTTATACCCTATGCATCAAAAGCCGCATAAGCACGGTCTAATCGGCGCAAAATCTCGGGTTTACCCAATAGTACTGCCATATCAAAAATGGCGGGTCCTTGCATTGTTCCTGCGAAGGCAATCCGCAAAATAGGCAGTACTTCGCCCATTTTTAAGTCCTTTTCATCAATCCATTCCTTTATTGCGTGTTCCATACTGAGGGGGTCGCCAAATTCAAGCACAGCGATAAAATTTTTCAATTCATCAAATTTTGCGCGGTTTTCTGGCTTCCAACGTTTTGTTACATTTCCCATATCGTAAGCACGGATGTCTTCAAAAAAGTAATAACCTTTATCCAAAAACTCTGTGACAAATGTGACACGTTCTTTCATTAAACCCGCAAATTGCGTCAAAAATGCCTTTGAAACCGTGTAACCTCGTTTTATACTGAGGGGGTACAATTGTTCTGCTAAGTCTTCGTTTGGCGTCTTTTTGATGTATTCTTGGTTGAACCATTGGGCTTTTTCGTAGTTGAAACGCGCACCAGCTTGGCTTATTTTCTCAATTGAAAACTTATCTACCAATTCTTCCAGCGTATAAAACTCTTCATTGCTCCCTGTTCCCCAACCCAAAAGGGCGAGAAAATTGATAACAGCACGCGGGTCAAAACCTACACCTTTAAAGCCTTCAAATGCTTCTTTTTCACCTTGCCAATCCAATGGAAAAACGGGGAAACCGAATTTTTGACCATCGCGTTTAGAGAGTTTACCTTTACCGTCGGGGCGTAGTATCAAGGGTAAATGCGCGAACTTGGGCATATCTGCCTCCCAACCAAAAGCGCGGTACAATAAAACATGGTGTCCCAATGATGACAACCACTCTTCACCGCGAATGACGTGCGAGATTTTCATATCGTAATCGTCCACCACATTTGCCAAATGATAAGTTGGCATACCATCGGCTTTCATCAATACTTTATCGTCGAGCGCATTTGTTTCCAATGAAAAATCGCCTTTAATCAAGTCATTGACCTTAATTGTCTGATTAGCCCCAATTTTCAAGCGTACAACTGCTGGTTTGCCTTCGGCTAAATACTGCGCAACGGTGTCGGCAGGTAGCGTCAAGGCATTTTGCAAATGTAAATCAGGTCGTGTGCGCGTGGCACTTGAATAAGACGTGTTTGGAGCTTTTTCTTCCTCCAATTTTTTACGCATCGCCTCCAATTCGGCGGGCGTGTCGAAGGCATAGTAAGCCGCGCCACTGTCAATCAATTGTGTGACATATTTTTTATACATTGGTTTGCGGTCAGACTGGCGGTACGGCGCGTAAGCCCCATCACCAAAACCGACACCCTCAGTAGGCGCGATACCGAGCCATTCCAATGCTTCAATGATGTACTTTTCTGCTCCTTCCACAAAGCGGGTTTGGTCAGTGTCTTCAATGCGGAGGATAAACGTGCCACCGTGTTTTTTCGCCAATAAGTAGTTGTACAACGCCGTGCGGATACCGCCAATGTGCAATGCGCCCGTTGGACTTGGCGCAAATCGAACTCGAATACTCATATTTTTAGATTTCTGATTTTTTAATTCTAAATTTGCGGCAAAAGTAGGCTAAAGAATTGAAAATAAGTAATTACCTTAGTCCGCGCTCGCTTCGCTTGCGGAAAAAGAAGAGAGGTGTTTCATTTTTCGGGCTTTGCCCGAAGAATGAAACACATTCCCCTATTTTGCAAGTGAAGCGAGCAATTTACTTACAAAATGGCACTTTGAAATTTGAAATATTAGATTATTAATGACAACTTTTTTAAAATATTTTCCCAATCTGACTGACGAGCAGCAGACGCAATTTGCCCAATTGAAACCTCTTTACACGGAGTGGAACGAGAAAATCAACGTGATTAGCCGCAAAGATATTGACAATATAGAGCTGCACCACGTTTTACACGCGCTCGCCATTACGAAAGTACAGGCTTTCAAAGACGGAGCAAAAATCTTGGATTTAGGTACTGGCGGTGGTTTCCCGGGTATTCCTCTGGCAATTATGTACCCCTCAGTATCTTTTACTTTGGTGGACAGTACGGCGAAAAAAATTCGCGTTGTAACGGAAGTTGCCACTGCTTTGGGCTTAAAAAACGTAGATGCTCGACATATTCGCGTTGAAGAATTAAAAACTGAACGCTTCGATTTTGTCGTCACCCGCGCCGTTGCCCAACTTGACCAATTGTATAGGTGGTCACAAAGATTGATTGCCAAAAAGCATCAACACGCCTTACCAAACGGTATTTTAGCCCTAAAAGGAGGCAATATTCGAGAAGAAATCCAAGCTATGGGCAAGGGATTTTATACGGAAATCAGACCCATTCCAAAAATGTTTGATGAGCCTTATTTTGCAGAAAAAGCGGTTGTGTATGTGCAGGGCTAAATGTACAAACCCTACCCCCTCAGTATAAACAGGTGTTCTATCATTTTTCGTAATTACTTAGCCGAGGAGTGGACATAACCTAAAAACATCGTTTTTTGATTAAAAACAGATGTTTTGCGCGCGCTTCGCTCGCGCAAAAGGGAGGAGACGTGGTTCGTTTTTCGGCTTCGCCGAAAAACGAACCACATTCCCTCCCTCGCGCGAGCGAAGCGAGCGCGAGATGCAAAAAACGCTTTTAGGTTATGCCCATCCCTCAATTACTTAGCCCATAGCTCCCCGAAGCTATTCGGGGGAGCTATGGGCTAAGTAGTTAATCCAAGTTTTGTGGTATTAAAACGTGGCTTCGCCGCGTAATAATCTGATGGAGCGAGCCGTTTTTTTTGTTGAAAATTTGGGCAAAGCCCAAATTTTCAACAAAAAACGGCTCGCTCCGAAAAAAACTCCCCGCGCCGCCGAAGGCGGCGGGTTTTGAGTGACTACCACAAAACTTAGATTAGTTATCATTTTTCACATTAAAATAGACAAAATTAGCAATTAAATTTATCACACACTCATGGTAATTCCCAATTATTTAGAACGTGCTTTTCAGCCTAATTTCCGTATATCTCAAGCCTACGAATTTCAAAATGAAGCCGATAGTGAAGGCGCAGAAATAAGCACATTGGCTTTTACAGTAAAAAACTTAGGGAGATTAAAAATTAAACAAGGACGCATTATTGCTTGTGACCCATTCGACGGCTACGATGATGTAAGTATCAAACCCATTAAAGCCGATTTTCCAAAAGGCAAATATCTTTGTGAGGTCTCAGTTGCCTGTATTGATGACACGGCGGAGGAGTACGTCGGTTTTGCGCGGATTCGCTTCTCCAATGAGCTACCTGTTCGTTGGGAATTGGCGGTACGGGAAGGCGAAAACGTCGCCGATTTTGCCACCAAAGAATTTGGCTACCCCGTTGAGTCGGGTATTGGCGGATTTATGGATATTTCAGCACAAAGAGAGTACAAAATGTGCTTAAAGAAAAATGAAGATTATTGGGACGAAATAGAAGACGAAATGGCAGAAAGAGAAGAAAAAGCCTGCGGGTCAATCATTTGGTCAATGGACGATTCCAATATGGCTTTATTCCCAAGCGGTTATGGCGACGGTAAATATCCAACTTATATCGGCTACGACGACCAAGGTAAAATCTGCCGATTAGTAACAGATTTTTTAATTATGGACGATGAGTCGGAAATTTTAGAATAAAAATCCGTAACAATTTAGGTGAACTTCTATTGCTCGCTTCGCTCGCGCAAAGGGGGAATGTGGTTCATTTTTAGGGCTTTGACCGAAAAACGAACCACATTTCCCCTTTGCGCGAGCGAAGTGAGCGCGTAAAGCAGACTTCTTAATTATACTTTAATGCGTATTAATTTCGATGAAGGTCGGAACAAGTCCTGTGAAAATCCGTGGACAACTGTTTTAAACCGCTTTCCCTCCTTTCAATTTCAAAATATGGCTTGTCTTACCCGCCAATTCCAAATCGTGCGTGACTAAAATCAAGGTCGTACCAGCTTCACGATTGAGTTCAAATAGTAAATTTTCTATCGTTTCTTTGGTGTCCGCGTCCAAGTTGCCCGTTGGCTCGTCGGCAAACAGGATTTTAGGACGATTGGAAAATGCGCGTGCAATGGCGATGCGTTGTTGCTCCCCCCCACTTAGTTGAGCAGGATAGTGGTCGTGACGGTTGCGCAATCCTACTTTTTCCAGTAATTCCAACGACCGTTTTTCCGCCCCAGCTTCACCCCGCAATTCAAGCGGAATCATAACATTTTCCAATGCCGTCAAAGTGGGAATAAGTTGAAAATTTTGAAAAACAAAACCCACGTATTGATTCCGAACAGCCGCCCGTTCATCTTCCGACAAATTGTCAAGTGCCACCCCGTTCAATGCAACCGAACCCGACGAAGCGCGGTCAAGACCGGCACATAAGCCCAAAAGCGTTGTTTTACCACTACCAGATGGTCCAACAATAGCAAAAGATTCTCCTGCCTCAATTTTAAAATTAACTTCGTGCAGAACCGTTAGTTCCTTACCACCACTACGGTAGGTTTTTGTAAGATTTTTTACTTCAAGCATTTTTTGAAATGTATAAAAACATGAATTTTCCCTTTTTAACGCACAAAAGCCCGAGTTTTTCAACTCGGGCTTTAAGTACCGAAGGCGGGAATCGAACCCGCACGAGGTTGCCCTCACTGGATTTTGAATCCAGCGCGTCTACCAATTCCACCACTTCGGCTTATTAATGACGCTTAACATGACGCAAAATTAGACAAGTTTTCAAATATACGCAACAAATATCGCTTTTTTAAAAAAAATATTTTTATTTTTTCCAATTCGGCTGTTGAGGTGTCAGTGTGTATGTAGTTATCCAACACAGGCTTTATCTCCTTAACTAATTGATTATCAAATTCTTGAACCTGTTTTTTAACATACTCTAAGGCTTCTATATCGGGGTCAAATTCGAGTTCCATAATAGCTTCGTTTATGTCCATCATGTCTCCGAGAAAGTCTTGAGGCAGTTTTGTTTGCCCTTCTTCACCCATTGTACCTGTGATTTCCAACACATACTTCATGCGGCGTTCAATATCTGAAAGAGTTTTATAGGCTTGTGTATTGAGCGTGGACAGTTCTAAAATCTTGGCCTGTTCTTCTTCGCTTTCAAGCGTAAAAAAATCGGGGTGGTATTTTTTTGAATATCCATAAAACGTTTTTTTCAAAGCTACTGCATCAACACTGAAGGAAATCGGGATATTGTAAAATTCAAAATAATTCATTGCTAAAACTCTTAGAGAATTTGTAAAAAATAACGTAATTATTTAGCCACGCGCTCGCTTCGCTCGCACATAAAAAAATATATGAGGAGTGGGCATAACCTAAAAACATCGTTTTTTGATTAAAAACAGATGTTTTGCGCGCGCTTCGCTCGCGCAAAAGGGAGGAGACGTGGTTCGTTTTTCGGGCTTTACCCGAAAAATGAACCACTTTCCCTTTTTTGCGAGCGAAGCGAGCAATAGGCTAATTAATTGCAAAATAACTTACCCACACCTTTTAGAAAGTTGAAAACTTTCAAAAAGGTTTTCAAAAAAAAGCGGGTAAGTTATTTTTTTGAAACCATACATAAATTCAAAATACGCATTAAAAGGCATTTTTGCGCTCGCTTCGCTCGCGCAAAAGGAGAGGTGGTTCATTTTTCGGGCTTTGCCCGAAAAATGAACCACATTCCCCCTTCGCGCGAGCGAAGCGAGCGCGAAAACCAGCAGTTTAGATTTTATGTATGGTTTCAGAGTTATTTTTACAAATTCCCTTACCTATTTGTTATTGAAGACGCGAAATTAGGTAAAATTTGGAATACTAAGTAAGTCATCAGAAATAATTGCAAACAACTTGACACAAAGTTTTCAAGTTGGGTAAAGTTGTTGCCCTAAAAAGGTTGTATCTTTGCGTCAGATTTCGATAATTTTCATTTTTTCCTCATCGTAACGAAGTATTGTTGATGGGACACTCATTTTAAAACACCATAAATAATGGAATCGAAAAGACAAAAACAAGTCTCAGAAATCGTCAAACGCCATTTTAGCGAGTTGATGCAATATGAAGCCACAAACATCTGCGGACGTGGCGTTTTAACAACCGTTACAGGCGTAAAAATGTCGCCTGATATGACATCGGCACGTATCTATTTCAGCTTTTTGGGTATTGAAAACAAATTAGAACCTTTGCAGATGTTGCGTGAAGAAACAGTAATGTTGCGCCAAAAATTGGGTCAACGTATCAAAAAACAAGTACGGATTATACCCACTATTGACTTTCACCTTGATGAAATGGTGGACGCAATGTATAGCGTGAATAGTCTTATACAACGTTTAGATGTTGAAGGACAATTTGGCAGTGCAGAAGATAGAGGGAAATGACCCCTCAGTATTTTTCAAAAAAATTATATTTCTTTTCATTTTCTTAGAAATTCTCATCAGAGAATTATAATTTTGCGTCCTAATTTTAAAAACAGATTTTTTTAACTAAAAAGTTCTTTAACATGTACGCAATCGTAAACATAGCTGGTCAGCAATTCAAAGTGACGGAAGGGCAACAACTCTACGTCCACCAGTTAGAAGCCGTAGCGGGAAGTAATGTTACTTTCAAGGAAGTTTTGATGCTTGAAAGCAACGGTACACTTACTGTAGGCACGCCGAGTGTAATGGGCGCGAGCGTTTCGGCGACCGTCAATGAGCATCTAAAAGGCGAAAAAGTAGTCGTTTTCAAGAAAAAACGCCGCAAAGGGTATCGCGTAAAAAATGGTCATCGCGACCATTTCACAAGCATTACCATCAACGCTATTTCGGCGTAAGAAATCAACCAATTTTTTCAGCAAAATTAAAAAGACCTAAAAATGGCTCACAAGAAAGGTGCGGGTAGTTCGGATAACGGACGCGATAGTAATCCGCAGTATTTGGGTGTAAAAATGTTCGGCGGTCAAGCCGCTATTCCAGGTAATATCTTAGTCCGTCAACGCGGTACTAAATTTCATCCAGGTGTAGGTGTGTATATGGGTAAAGACCATACTTTACACGCTTCTATATCGGGTATCGTTACTTTCAAAAAAGGAAAAGACGAAAAACGTGTTGTCTATATCACGCCTTTTCCAGAAGGTTCAGATGCTGCTTTGCAAACAGCTCACCTCGATGCTAAATCGGCAAGAAAAACACGCGTAAGTGGAACAGGTGCGTCATTCACTTCAGATGAGGTAAAAGCAGCAAGAGAAGAAAGAGTTGCGGCAGCAAGAGCAGCAGCAGCAAAACCCGCAGCAGTAAAACCTGCAAAAGTTGTTAAGGAAACTGTTGTCTCTGCACCAGTTGTAGCTAAGACTGTTGTTTCTGCGCCAGTTGTTGAGACTGTTGTTTCTGCACCAACAGTAACAAGAACAGTTATCACGCCGTCAACAACTTCAAGTTCTGCGACGACGACGAGGACGACAACAACAAGAACAATCGTTTCTGGTGGTTCAAGCACAACGACAACTGTAACAAGTGCAGCAGAACCAGTTGTAACTGAGGCAGTAACTGTAACACCTGTTGTTCCAACAGTAACGACTACAACAGTTGTGTCTGAAGTAGTGGCACAAGAAGCTACTGAAACTGTGGCACAGACAGTAACAGGTGACGATTTGAAGTTGATTGAAGGTATTGGTCCAAAAATCGCAGAATTGTTCTACGCAGCAGGTATCACAACCTTCGCGCAATTGTCAGAGACATCAACTGCCCGTATGCAAGAAATTCTTGACGGCGGTGGACCTCGCTATTCAACGCACAACCCAATGACTTGGGGACATCAGGCGAGTCTTGCTGCTGAAGGTCAGTGGGACGAGTTGAAGGAGTTGCAAGACGAACTCAACGGCGGCAAGGCTTAAATAATTTAAACGTTTTCATAGCTTTATTTTTTATAGCCGAAACCCCGCCGTCCACATGACGACGGGGTTTTTTGTTAGTGTCATTTTGTAACTACTTAGGTCAAATTCTATTGCTCGCTTCGCTCGCAAAAAGGGAATGTGGTTTATTTTCGGGCTTTGCCCGAAAACAAACCACATTCCCTTTTTGCGAGCGAAGTCTGTTTACATTCCGAAAGCCTTCGGGAGAGCGCGACTAAGTCGCTTACGTCATTTTTAAAATTATTAAAACATGAGTCTTGAAATCAAAATCAATAATGACCTCAAAGAGGCAATGAAAGCCAAAAACGAGATTCGTTTACGGAGTATTCGCGGCATTAAAGCGGCTATTATGACGCTCAAAACAAGCGGGGCAAATATTCAAATCGGTGCCGATGATGAAATCAAATTGCTTCAAAAAATGGTCAAACAACGCAAAGATTCGTTGTCTATTTTTGAGCAACAAGGACGCGAGGAATTGGCTAAAGTTGAACGCGATGAAATTGAAGTAATCGAATCCTATCTGCCAAAACAATTATCTGAAAGCGAAATTGAAACAATTGTCCGCGAAGCGATTGCCGCAACAGGTGCGGCGAGCATAAAAGATATGGGAAAAGTAATGAGTGTAGCGTCTAAACAAGTAGCTGGACGCGCAGAAGGTGCGGTTATTTCGGGCATCGTTAAACGCTTATTGGCTTAGGACAATTTCAAAATCCAGAGAAAAACGGTTCATTTTTCGTAAATTCTTAGCCGCGCTCGCTTCGCTCGCGGAAAAAGAGGAGAGGTGTTTCATTTTTCGGGCAAAGCCCGAAAAATGAAACACCCCCTCTTTTTGCGAGCGAAGCGAGCAATAGGATTAGCAATTACCATTTCCATACAATAATTATAGTATGACTGATGAAAAACTTACATACACACATCTTTGTCTCACCGAAAGTATCCCAATTTTCATGCAAAATTGGTGGCTCGATGCGGTTTGTACTGAGGGGTGGTCGGTAGTCTTGACCTACAATAAAAACAAGGATATAGAAGCGGCTTTGGTTTTTGTCAGTCGGCAAAAATGGGGTGTCACGACTTTAAGTGAGCCGCTTCTGTCTCCTTTTTGTGGCATTTGGTTTCGCCAAACTGTGTTTCAAAAACAGTACGAAGCCATCACTTACCAAAAACAACAACTCGAACAACTTATCCAACAACTGCCCACAGCACACCGTTATAATTTTAGATTGAGTACTGCCTTGACCGATTGGCAACCGTTTTACTGGGCAGGTTGGCAGCAAGAAACACGCTACACCTATCGTTTAGTCATCGGAGACTTGGACAAAATCGCCAAAGGTTTTAGTGACAATACGAAGCGTAATATCAAAAAATCGGCTAATTTTTTTTCCATTCAAAACAGTACGAATTTTGATACATTTCTGAAAATCAATGATTTAACTTACCAACGCCAAAATATTAAACACCCCATTCCTCTAAAAACGTGGCAAGCTGTTGATACTGTTCTATCTGAAAAAAATCAACGCCGCATCTTTTTTGCTAAAAATACTGAGGGGGTCGTCCAAGCCGCAATTTACGTTGTTTTTGATGGTACCACTGCGTATTATTTGGCGGGTGGCACAACCGAAGCGGGACGCACTCACGGCGCACTCTTTGGCTTGCTCAATTATGCCATTCAAGAAGCAACGGCGCAAGGCTGCACTATTTTTGATTTTGAAGGCTCAATGTTGCGCGGTGTAGAGCCGTTTTTTCGCGGGTTTGGTGGACAATTGACGCCTTATTTTCGGGTATTTAAGTTTGCTAATCGTTTTTTAGCTTTTGTATTAAAATAAAAAAGAGGTTGCTTTCGCAACCTCCTCTCCTCAAAAAAACAGCATATTTATATTAATTCCCAGAACAAATTTTTTCAATATTTTAGCTTTATTCGCTTCAACCACGCAAAAGAGAGAAAAGGTGGTTCATTTTGGGGCAAAGCCCGAAAATGAACCACACCCTCTGCCCACTGTGGCTAAGTCATTACTTTTACTTCACATTATCCAATTGTTGCAAACCATATTGTTCAACAATATCAATCAATTCATTCGCCAGATTGTCATTGCTTGAAGGGTAGCCCAAGCGTTGCAAGCCTTTTGCCCATGCTTTGTAATCTTTATCAGTTAAACGTTTCAAATCGGCAAATTTTCCTGTTGTAACAAAAACGCTGTGGTCGCGGAAACTGACCCACGCATTTTCGTATTGTCGCCAGCACTGTCCATTTGACGAAGCCGTTGCACCTGCCCAGTCATACGTACAAGGCAAACCAAAATGGTTGTTCAATTTTGCCGTTGTTCCGCGCTGTCCAGCAAAACTTTGGCGCATTGCATTTGCTAAAATCAAACTTGCTGGCACACCAAACTTGCGTCTTTCACTGATGGCAACAGGCGCGAAACGTTTGAGGTAATTTTTCTTTACAGCTTCGTCGAGTTCGGGCATTGTACCTACACTTTTGTTGCCATCAGTTGTCAACGTACCGCCGATACTGAGGGGGGTATCTTCTGAGGTTTTGTTCGATGCGATTGTTAATTTGTTGCTTTTTTTACCTATTTTTTCAATGTTCTCTTCTTTTGAAATAAAATTTTTAGTAATATCTTTTTTCAAAATAAAAAACAAAAGCGCAACTACCAACCCGATTTTGAACCAATGTTGTTTCAAAAAATCGAGTGTATTGTGGTTTTGTTTTTGGCGAAATTCAGCCTCAAACGCTTCTCTAAAATTGCGCTCCAATACCTGTTCAAAATGCCGTCCCGATTGAGAACGTTTGTTGTCCGCGCCGTTACTATCGGCTACGGGGTTATGCGTATCGCGGTTGTCTGCTTGCCTATTACTTGTTCTGTCCGAACTGCTCGAATTATCGAAACGTGAATCGGCATAAACGTTTCTATGAGTGTTTTGATTATTGTACAAAAAATTTCCAAATGTATTTTCCATGACGACCTCCTTATTTTGCTAAGTAAAAATGAGTGTTGCTTGATGTTAGAATGGGTGCGCCGCTATTTTTTTTGATGGGACAAAGATAGAACATTTTGTTTTTAAAAACCAAATTATTTAAAACATTTTTATTTAATTTAAAACATTTTTATTTTCATTAAGAATAAAGCATTGATATTTTGTAATTACTTATTGAGGGATGGGCATAACCTAAAAGCGTTTTTTGCATCTCGCGCGAGGGAGGGGAATGTGGTTCGTTTTTCGGCGTCGCCGAAAAACGAACCACGTTTCCTCCCTTTTGCGCGAGCGAAGCGAACGCAAAACATCTGTTTTTAATCAAAAAATGATGTTTTTAGGTTATGCCCACTCCTCAATTACTTATTGATGTTACGCAGAGCCGTAGGCTCGACCGATTTTGTAGCGGGGGATTTCAATCCACGGAAAATGTACAGACATTTCTCATTGAGAGCCGTAGGCTCGACCCATATCTATATGCACCGAACCAAAAAACGGCTCGCTCCGAAAAATCTCCCGCACCGCCTAATGCAGCGCGTTTTGAGGCACTAGCACAAAACTTGGATTAAATACTTAGATTATTACTCGCTTCGCAAACAATAGTTCAAAAGAATTTTGTCCAATTACTTATTTTCAATTCCTTGCCTTTTAATGAAAACACGTACATTTGTAGTGAGTATTGAGTCACGCGCTTGTTTCGTTCGTGCGTGACTAAGTTTTTACAAAAATAAATAGTGGCTTATAAAATGAATTATTGGCTTATAAAATCTGAACCAGAAACCTTTTCTCTCGACCATTTTCGCGCTGAGAAAGTGACGGTTTGGTATGGTGTCCGCAATTACACAGCAAGAAATAATTTGCGTGCCATGCAATTAGGGGATATTTGCATTTTTTACCGCAGTGTTACCAAACCCGCCGCAATCGCTTTGGCGCGGGTTACACGGGAAAACTATCAAGACCCAACGACGGAAGAAACAGCTTGGGTTGCCGTTGATGTAGAACTCATTGAAGAATTTAAGCGAGAAGTATCGCTTGTGGAGGTCAAAAAAACGCCCGAGTTGGAAGATATGGCGTTGTTGAAACTAAGCCGTTTGTCTGTTCAACCCGTTACAGCATTGGAGTTTGAGGTTATTTGTAAATTGGGACGTGGGTAATTTTTCAAAAAGTCTAAAAAAAATCTCTTATTAATTCCGTTGCGTGTGTACCTTTGTCTTCAAAATTAGACTAAGGATTTAAAATCTTCCCAATTATTATCAAAAAATGACTGTAAACTCTCAACCACAAGCTATTTTGATGCTTGCTGACGGCTCGGTGTGGCACGGCAAAGCGGCTGGAAAAATCGGTACGACAACGGGCGAAATCTGCTTCAATACGGGCATGACAGGCTACCAAGAAATCTTTACCGACCCGTCTTATTTTGGGCAATTGCTCGTGTCCACCAATGTCCATGTTGGTAATTATGGCACAAAAGATAGCGATACGGAATCTGACAATATGAAAATTGCGGGTTTGATTTGTAAATCGTTTAACGTCAAATTTTCTCGGAAACTTGCCGACAATGACATTCAAAACTACTTTGATACTGAGGGGGTCGTCGGTATTTCTGATGTAGATACCCGCGCTATTGTTCGGCATATCCGCGATAAAGGAGCGATGAATGCGATTATTTCAAGCGAAATCACCGATTTAGAAGAGTTGAAGATGCGCCTTGAAGACACGCCCGACATGTCTGGTTTAGAATTATCATCGGTTGTAACTACTGAAAATGCGTATGATTTTGGCAATGAAGCAACAGCTAAATACCGAATTGCAGCTTTAGATTTTGGGATTAAACGCTCTATTTTGACCAATTTTTCAGAGCGTGATTGTTTCGTCAAAGTTTTTCCCGCAAAAACTTCTTTTGCCGAATTATCTGAATTCAAACCCGATGGCTTTTTCTTGTCAAATGGACCGGGTGACCCGGGTGCAATGGATTATGCGGTTGAAACAGTAAAAGATATTTTGACCACCAATAAGCCTCTTTTTGGCATCTGTTTAGGGCATCAATTACTCGCACGTGCGCTCGATATACCAACCTACAAAATGCACAATGGACATCGTGGTTGCAATCACCCTGTTTTGAACCTTCAAACTGGCAAATGTGAAGTCACAAGTCAGAACCACGGCTTCGGTGTTGACCCCTCAGTAATCAGGGCGAAAAGTGATACAATTGACATCACACACATCAATTTAAACGACAACACAATTGAAGGCATTAAAGTAAAAGGTAAGCCCGCTTTTTCGGTACAATACCACCCCGAAGCATCACCGGGACCACATGATGCGCGGTATTTATTCGATGATTTTGTCGCGTTATTGGCTTAGGCGTGAAACAAATAAAGGTGTTTTTACTGGCTCTTTCTCGCTAAACTCGAAAATCGCCCTAAGAGTTTTTTGGTTGTTTGACAATTTTAGTGGAGGCATTAATCATTGCGCTCGCTTCGCTCGCGAAAGGAGGAGAGGTGGTTCATTTTTCGGGCAAAGCCCGAAAAATGAACCACCTCTCCTCCTTTTCTGCGAGCAAAGCGAGCAGAAAAGCGTTTGTCGAGAACCCCTCCACTAAAATTGTCAAAGAACCGAGTTTTTTCGGGGCGAGCGTGTTTTAAATTTAAAAATCAAAGATTTTTGAATTTAAAACACGCTCGCCCCGACAGATTTTATTCATGCCCGATTTTTGAACGAAGTGAAAAAGAGGGCGTAAACTGTAACGCATTGATTATCAATCTGTATCCAATCTAATACTAAGACCCTAAACTTTAATGACCAATGCGTAATCCTATCATTCGTAATGCTTTCCTTATCATAATATGCTTCTTCTCAAATAAAGTATTGGCTCAATCTCACAAAACAACGCTTTCTCTTGGCCGTGGTCAGTTTTTTAGAAAAGTTTTTTTTGAAAAAACTGATCCTACTACTTTTGGAGGAAATACAAGCTCCGAAGCAACAACAGTGTTTACGCCCCACATTGCGCTAAGATTAGAGCGTCGCTCCTCCAGGTTTAGCATTGGTGGAGGCATTGATTATTTGACGTCACAATCAACTAAGGTAAATACTCAGTTTTTCGTTGGATCTACAAGTCCTACGCAAAATCAAGAAGACAATGACGTTAAAATGCGTGGTATATCCGTAAATTCCAAGATGTTTTTCTATTCGGATTCAGATTTTGACGTTTATGGAGGTTTGGGGTTTGGCTTATTGCTTACTACTACAACGCGGTCATTTAGTAGCCTTGTAGGAGGTACTCGTCAAATCACGAATACGCACTCTGGCAGTAGTGATTTGAACTATCTGTTTCAGATGAATATTGGTGGACGGTGCTTCTTTACCGAAAATATAGGTGTTTATGGTGAAGTTGGTTATGTTGCTCTTGATTCAATACAGGGTATAGCAGGTCAAGCGGGTATTATTTATCTGTTTTGAGACTTACTAAATATAGCTAAAATAAAAATTCGTTTCTCTTAAAAAAGAGGGGTATCTTTGTACAAATGTATCATTTTTAATGAATCAAGATAAATATTGAGCTTCCGTACCTTCCGCTCGCGCAAGGGCAAGAGAAGAGGTGGTTCATTTTTCGGCTTCGCCGAAAAATTAACCACATTCCCCATCTCGGCGCGAGCGAAGCGAGCGCATTACCTTGAATCATTAAAAAGATGGGTACAAATTTTAAATTAAATGCTATGTCTGATAAAGAGTTAAAAGATTTAGTTGCCAGTTTAGCTGTTGCTCAAAGACAATTTGCTGAAGACCTCGCGGCTACACAAAAAGAAGTTGCAGCTATCCAAAAAGAAGTTGCAGTTGTGCAAAAAGAAGCAGCAGCAGCGCAAAAAGAAGCAGCAGCAGCGCAAAAAGAAGCAGCAACGGCGCAAAAAGAAGTTGCGGCTGTGCAAAAAGAAGCTGCGGCAGCGCAAAAAGAAACAGCTAAACAAATCAAACAAACCCAAAAACAATTGGGTGAACTCGGTAATAAGTGGGGAACTTTTACCGAAGGCATGGCTATTGAATCTATTAAAAAAATTTTATTTGAAAGGTTCAATATTTCTGTCATAAATCGAAATGTTGAAAAACGGATGAATGGCAGTACTATTGAAATGGATGCTTTTGGTTACGAAAATAGCACGGTCAATACGGCAGTTATTGTTGAAATAAAAAGCCATTTGCGCGATGATGCCATAGAGCAAATAGAGCGTATTATGACAGATTTTCCAAAATTTTTCCCTGACCATGCTGATAAAAAACTCTACGGAATGATAGCTTGTGTTTATGCTCCTGACAATATCAAAAATGCTTTGCGTAAAAAAGGTATTTTTTTAGCTGTCTTACACGATGAAGTTTTTGAATTGTACCCTTTTGACAATTTTACGCCCAAAGATTTTAATCATGCGTAAGTTTTTTACGATTAGAATTTCGTAACTACTTAGCCCATAGCTCGCTTCGCTCGCGCGAGCGAAGCGAGCTATGGGCTAAGTAGTTACAGAATTTCATATAAAAGCATAATGTCGTATTTTGGTGAAATCCAAAATACGACCTCATGTTTTTTAAAATTAGTTCTACAAAACGTTTTTTTTTACTGGCTTCGCCTTTTGGTGTTTTTACTTTTGTAAAAAGCGTGAAAATTTGACATCTTCCTAACTTGCGCTACTAAATGCGCGTCCACCAAAACCGCCTCTTGAAATGGCTGACTTGGTGGGATTTGAGCCAATATTCGACTGGCTACTCAAGCCGCGTGAATAAAAACCCGTGCGGTTATAACTACCATATCCATAACTTGACCCATAAGGACGAAAAGCATAATACCGTAAAATGGCATTGCCAATGCCGCTTGTGTGGTGCGTGCGGGTGTATTTTGCGGTTGTATCGGAGCGCATATACACTTTTTTTTCTGGTTGTTTGTCCCAGTCGCCACTTGCACCGCCATTTTGGGCGTCTGTTTTATTTGCAGTCGCAAGTGCGGCGGTGATTAAAACAAGATTGACTAATTTTGACTTTTTCATTGTTTGTTATTTGACTGTAATATAAAGTTCGTAATCTTTTTGTCCATTTGCTGTGGTGGCTTCTCCTTTCGCATCAGCCGCTTGCAAAGTTCCTGTACCCAAAGCTGGTAAAGTATCTATATGCACAATCGTATTGACAAGTACACCATTTTTCCACACTTTATGCGTTGTGGTAATCACATCTCGCTTGGCATCGAAATGGTCTGTGGATAATTCGGTTTCAATTGCGCCGTCGCGTGAAATGTCTTTTGTTTCCATTTTATCGCTATTAGCAGTCGTTGTTTCGTCATCACTGCAACTGACTGTGAATAAACTGGTTACAATTAACGCAAAAAATAAATAATTTTTCATTTTATAGAATTGATATTTAAAAAGTAAATATTTAACCGCGCTCGCTTCGCTCGCGGAAAAAGAGGAGAGGTGGTTCATTTTTCGAGCTTTGCCCGAAAAATGAACCACATTTCCCTTTTTTGCGAGCGAAACGAGCAATGGTCTAAGTAGTCTCTAAAAAAATACAAATTGCGCTGACCTAAATGTATTAGCGTGCGCCTCGACAATGGTTGCCACTCTTGGCGAATAGCCTCCACCCATACTGACTGAAATGGGTACTTTGTGGCGTTTGCATAACTCAAATACAAGTAAATCACGCTGCCGACATCCTTCTGGTGTGAGTTTTAGTTTACCCAATTTATCGGTTGCCAATACATCAACGCCTGAATTGAAAAAAACAAAATCGGGTTGAACATAATCAAATAACCTCAGTAAATGTTCGCGAACAGTCGTTAGATAGTAATCGTCTTGCACACCATCGGGCAAACCAATATCGAAGCTACTTTGTTCCTTATGCAATGGATAATTATTTGCACCATGCACACTAAATGTAAAAACACCACTACTAGATACCCATTGATTGGGTGATTTTCTAAATATTTCTGCCGTTCCATTACCTTGATGCACGTCGAGGTCAATAACAAGAATACGTTTTACCAAATGATTGTTTATCAAATAATTTGCGGCAATTGCCACATCATTGAGCAGACAAAAACCTTCACCGTGGTCTGTAAAAGCATGGTGTGTGCCACCTGCCGTATTCATTGCAATCCCATGTTCTAAGGCAAAAAGCGCACATTCTACCGTTCCTCCCGCAATTGTCACCGTTCTTTTTATCAACTGTTCGGTCAAGGGAAATCCTACTTTTCGCATTTCTTTGGGCGTCAATTCGGCATGACTTAGGCGTTGCCAATAGTCGGCGGTATGCGTTGTCAGTATAACTTCAGGCGCGAGCATTTTCGGGTGAAAAATATTATTGTTTGTGACTGTCCCTTCGTACAGCAATTGTTCACAAATCAATTCGTATTTGAGCATCGGAAAACGATGTCCTTCTGGCAGTTCAAGTTTATAAATAGGCGAATGAGCAATTTTTAACATATTTAACTTAATGCAATTTGATAATCAATGTGTTACAGTTTACGCCCTCTTTTTCGCCAGTAATTTCCGCTTTGGGATTTTCGGGCGGCGTAGCTGCCTGTGAAAAAGCCAAAGAGAAAAAGCCAGTAAACTAAGTAGTCTTTCATATTAATACTGTCAGGTAAAAATATGAGCCAAATGGCTTGTTTCAACGTGTTGTTGAAAAAAATACCCGACAGTATTAATATGAAAGACTACTAAGCTAAGTTTTGTGGTAGCAAAACGCGGAACCTCGGCGCGTTTCAAGTGACTACCACAAAACTTAGATTAAACTATCAAATAATGTTGTCCACGCACTTAATCGAAAATAAATACCCCCTCAGTATCAAGGCGAAAATAGAACAAAAATCTGAATCTTATTAATTTCAAGACAAGAAGTAGGCATAAATAAAGATGATTTTATAGTTTTGCCAAAATCTTTTTACAAATGGTTGAAACAAATGGCAACTAAAATTTTAGAAATGAAGAATCGCATCGTTATAGCCTTATTTTGTATCGCTTTTATTGTACTCAATAAAGCCTGTGTCCCACCTGAATACAACCGTAGCCAGTTTTCGGGAATCGCCGTTGACTTTGCGGATAAAAAAGTGCAAGATATATACAATTTGGTGAGTCGTCAATCGGTAGATACATTGATGCGGTATTTGCGTCATGAAAACCCGACGTATCGCTACATTACAGCGACAGCTTTCGGGTCATTGAAAGACAAAAAAACAGTGGATTCTTTAGCCCATTTGCTCAAAGATGTTGACTTTGAGGTGCGTTCAGCAGCCGCTTATTCGCTCGGACAAATTGGCGATGAACGCGCTGAACCTTACCTATTATCAGCTTTTGAACGCCTTGATACAACAGGCAAATTTTCAAAACTCAATGGTACTATCCTTGAAGCGATTGGCAAATGTGGTTCGCGCAATCGCTTGACAGATTTGTGCAACATTACAACGTTTAAAATGACGGATACTACGCTCATCGAAGGACAAATGTATGGTATTTATCGGTTCGGACAACGGGATACATTTAGTGGAGAAAGTATAAAAAAAATGGTGAAAACCGTTGACAACAAACTATATCCACGCTCAACACGGGTCATTGCGGCGAATTACTTGGCGCGATTGAAAACGAAATTTGATACGTCTGTAACGAATCCAATCGGTAAAATGGTGGTTACGGAGCGTGATGCAGACATCAGAATGGCACTCACAAAGGCTTTGAGTAAAGCCTATACCCCCCTCAGTATTTTTCCCATTTTAGAGAGTTTATTTCGTCAAGAAACTGACCCAAGAGTAAAAATAAACTTGATTTCGGCTTTGAATGATGTGGATTATCGTGTGTCTCAGCCGATTATTTTGGCTGCATTGCGCGATAAAAACCCACATATTGCCAATGCCGCGGCTCAATATTGCACGCAGTTTGGGGCAGGTTCTGGTGGACAATTGTACAAAAATATGTCTTCTGACCCTACTTACGCGCCTTCAACACGACGTATTTTACAAGGGGCAGCCCTTAGACATCTGGCTTATTATCCACGCACCCGCGACTCTCTCAACATCGCAATGGTGGCAGCTTACAAAGCGGCAGTTACGCCTTATGAAAAAGCCGAGATACTGCGAGGTCTTGCAAATTTTGGTTACAACTTCCGACTCTTCCGCGATGAAGCCCTCAATGTGGCAAATGCGGCAGTTGTGCGCTCAACGGCGGCTGATTGTTTGGCAAAAGTTGCAACAGCACCTGATTTTTACCGCCAATTCAAAAACTATACAATTGGTATTAAGAACCAGTTAAAAACAGCCTTGTTTGAATGTGTCCGCACGGCTGATGCAGGTGTCAGTGCAATTGCCGCTGAAGCCCTCGTTGACCCCAAAGCAGAGTACAAACTGTTGTTGATGAAGGATTCTATTCCCGTTATATATGAAGCCATGCAACGCCTCAAATTGCCCGAACAATTGGAGGCTTACGATGCACTTTACAAAGCAATTACAGTTATTGACCCTGCCACGGACATAAAGAAAAAGAAGACAAGCAACCCACGTGCAACCGATTGGATAACCCTCCAAAGCCTGTCTCCCAATGCTACTGCTGTAATAAAAACGCTGCGTGGTACAATAAAAATGCAGCTTTTGACGAATAACGCGCCTATTTCAGTTGCTAATTTTGTCACTCTGGCAAGGTCTGGTTTTTTTAATGGAAAGATTTTTCACCGTGTTGTACCCAATTTTGTTATTCAAACGGGTTGCCAACGCGGTGATGGCTATGGTTCATTAGATTTCACCATTCCCTCAGAGTTGACACCGATGCACTACAACGCCGAAGGTATGGTAGGCATGGCATCGGCGGGCAATCATACTGAATGTAGCCAATGGTTTATAACACACTCACCAACCCCACATCTTGACCCTAATTATACGATTTTTGCTAAAGTAGTGGAAGGCATGAATGTCGTGCAAATGATGGAATTAGGTGATGCGATTGAATCAATTACTATAAATTAAAGGTAATTACTTAGTCACGCGCTCGCTTCGCTCGCGCAAAAGGGAGGAGACGTGGTTCGTTTTTCGGCTTCGCCGAAAAACGAACCACATTCCCCTCCCTCGCGCGAGCGAAGCGAGCGCGAGATGCAAAAACGCTTTTAGGTTATGCCCATCCCTCAGCTGAATAGTTACGAATTAAGTACGTCTTGTGGTCGTAGAAACAAGGCATGACTTGTCCTCTAACCATATAATCAGTTATTTTTATTTATAAAAACAATATTTGACTTTCTCAAACAAGTGTTTATATATTTGCTGAATTGTTGTTTTCTAGTAATTAATCTAAGTTTTGTGGTATTAAAACGTGGCTTCACCACGAGGGAAACCTAATGGAGCGAGCCGCCGAAGGCGGCGCGTTTTGAGGCACTACCACAAAACTTAGGTTAATTACTTAGTCCGCGCTCGCTTTGCTCACACGAAGGGGGAAATAGATTTTTTAGTTGTAGCTAAATATTTACCAATTAACGCTTCACTCAGTAAATATACCTTATTTGAAAACTCAAAACCAATACGCCCATTTTTGGGCGGACTTTATCGCGCTCTTTTTTCCGCGTTTGTGCATTGCCTGTGCGCAACCTTTGCCGAAAAGTGAACAGTATTTGTGCCTCGATTGCCAAATCACTTTACCCGAAACAGATTTTCATAACACCTATCCCAATACATTTACTGCGCGTTTCGATGGTCGTGTACACCTTGAAGCAGCCACCGCTTTGTTCTTTTTTACGAAAAAAAGCCGAACGCAACACCTCATCTATCAGATAAAATACCACGATAAACGCGAAGCTGCCGTTGAATTGGGGCGACTTCTGGGCGATAAAATGGCGCAGTCAAGCAATTTCAAAAACATTGACTACATCATTCCCGTGCCGATGCACCCGACAAAACAACGTTGGCGCGGCTATAATCAAGCAGAAATGTTCGCAAACGGCTTGTCCGATGCTCTAAATGTGGCAGTTGAAACGCGTTTTTTAAGAAAAACAAAAATGACCGTATCTCAAACCAAGATGAGCCGAAATGAGCGTTTGCACAATACGCAAGAAGTTTTTGAACTCTTAGATACCAAACCTTTACGCGGCAAAAATATCCTTATTGTTGATGATGTAATGACAACGGGCGCAACGCTTGAAAGTTGTGCCGTAGCGATTGCTGAAAAACTGCCCGATGTAAAAATTAGTTTTGCTACGATTGCCTATGCGGTGTAGGTGTTAAAAACGCGCCGCCTTCGGCAGCGCGGGGAGTTTTTTCGGAGCGAGCCGTTTTTTTGTTGAAAATTTGGGCAAAGCCCAGATTTTCAACAAAAAAAACGGCTCGCTCCATTAGATTTTTACGCGGCGAGATTCCGCGTTTTTATACCATAAAACTTAGATTTTTGATGATGATTGATTGGCGCGAAGTCCCTTTTGTCCGCTTGCTTTTGCCGTTTGCTTTGGGCATTGTTGCCAGAGAGTACGGGTTGGCGTTGCCCCAATTTTGGGTGAATCTGCTGCTTGGCGTATCCTTACTGAGCATGGTCATCTTTAGCTTGCAGCGTGTCAAATTTCGGCAACGTTGGGTCTTTGGCATACCCCTCAGTATATTTCTGTTTTTGACAGGCTGCCAAGCTGTTTTTTATAACAATGAACTTAATGAAGCACACCACTTTCAACAATTCCTCTCGCCTCATCAGCAAACAGAGCAGTTGTGCCTCGCCACTGTAACGGATTTTTCAGAGCGACCAAATAATTACCGATTGACTGTTAGTCTAAACAAAATTGGAGCAGTACCCAATTCGACACCCGACTCGATGCACCACTGCACAGGAAATCTACTCATGTATATACGTAAGGATTCGACCTTAAAAACACCCCCTCAGTATGGCGACCTTATTTTATTAAAATCAAAGATACGGCTAACTGAATCCCCTAAAAACCCCGATGCGTTTGATTTTAAACAGTATTTGCACCGTCAAAATATACATCATCAAGCATTTGTTGCAATGGGAAACATACAAATTCTTGCAGAAAGACGCGGAAACCCTATTCAACAACTTGCTACTGATTGCCAAAAATACTTGTTGACAATTCTAAAAAAACACTTGACAACTGAACAAGAGTTTGCCGTAGGCGGAGCTTTGTTACTGGGCTATCGAGATGCCGTTGATGAAGACGTGCGCAATGCTTATGTACAAACAGGGGCAATGCACATATTGGCAATTTCGGGTATGCACATTGTCTTGATTTTTCAAGGTTTGCAATGGGTATTTAGCGTTTACAAATCGGGAAATCGCCGTTTTCGTTGGACAAAAATAATTGTGAGCCTTGTCCTGATATGGTTTTTCTCGCTGATAGCAGGTCTTGGGGCGAGTATTTTGCGGGCGGCAATTATGGCAACCTTTCTTACCATCGGACAAACTATGAAACGTAAAGGCAATATTTATAATATTCTAACTGCCTCTGCCTTTGTACTTTTACTCTGGCAACCTCTTTTTTTGTTCGATGTCGGGTGTCAACTCTCTTATTTTGCGGTTGTTGGCATCGTTTACTTTTACCCCAAAATTCAAAAAATTATCATTTCAAAACACAAAATTATCAACTATATTTGGGATGGTTTGTCTATTGGTTTCGCGGCACAACTCGTCGTAACACCAATTTCAATCTACTATTTTCATCAGTTTCCCACCTACTTTTGGCTCTCTGGATTACTCGTTGTACCACTTTCAAACGGTGCTATTTATATCGGCATTGGGCTTTTTTTGTTCGATAAATTACCCGTTATAGGTTACACACTTGGCAAAATCTTATTGGGCTGTTTATTTTTAATGAATAAAATTTTACTTATAATACAAACATTTCCACACAGAATTGTGGATAAGCTATCTTTTTCGTTAATAACTCTTTTGTTGTCTTATTTGGCACTTATCCACATAGCGGTTGCGATTCAAAGTCGGCAATTGAGGACTTTTTTTACCCCCCTCAGTATTTTTATTATTTTGAGTAGTGTGTATGCGTTTTCCACAATCCAACACACGCAACAAAAACGTATTATCATTTACAATGTTTATAAACATACACTAATTGACTTTGTGGAAGGCACGACTTGTTTTTCATTTACAGAAGCTGATAGCAATGCTGTGAATATTCAGAATAAGATAGAATATGCCGCCGACAACCATAGAATAAAATTAAAAATCAATGAAATACACACAAGTAATTTATACAATACATTGAAAAATCCTCATTTTAACTATTTAAAAGGTTTGGTTCAGTTCGATTCGTTTCGTCTTGCTATTCTTGATAAACTGCCCGAAAAGCCGATTGATTTGCCTTTTGATGCTGTATTGATTCGCAATAATCCGGGTTTTTCAATGGAAGAATTGAGGCAAAAAATTCAATTCAGACAAGTTATAATGGACGCATCAAATAGTTTGCGCAATGTGGATATGTGGAAAAACATGTGCATAACTATTGGTATGTCGTTTTACGACACAAATGTATCGGGGGCATGGTCGAAAGACTTTTAGTTTTTTGTTGACGTATTATCTATCATTTTGAAGAGTTATACACATCAATAATGATTGAAAACACATATAAAAACAGCTAAATATTTTTTAATCAAATATTTTTTTTATTAACATTTGACAATTTAGAACACATGAAGAAAAAGTTGGCATCGTATTTCTTCTATACCCATTCAGAACGCAACGGCGTTTTGATACTGATTGCCCTTTCATGGGTAATTCTATTGCTCCCAAAATTGTACAATAGTTTGCAGAAGCCAATAAGCGTTACCGATTTTTCAGCATTTGAAAAAGCCGTAGCGACATTCGAGCCTTCACACAATGAATCAAAAAACGAGCATACTGAGGGGGGAGATTTTGAAGATGAAAAGCAAAGGAGCGCGCTTTTCGGATTTAATCCAAATACAGCAAGCCGTGAAAAATTGATACAACTTGGTTTATCGCCAAAGGTAGCAACGACATTGATTCACTACCGAGAACGGGGAGGGCAGTTTCGACATCAAGAAGATTTAAAGAAAATATATGGCATCACTGCCGAAAACTACAACCGACTAAAAGCATATATAGAACTCGACAACGAGAAGTTTTCTTGGCAACAAGGAGGCTATAAAACAGAATTCCAGAAGGAAGCGTCTATCGGAACGACAACAAAAAGAGAGGTCATTTTAAAATCCTTTGACCCAAATACTGCTACCGAATCTGACTTGTTAGGGCTTGGATTAGAAGAAAAAACAGTTAAAATTTTGTTAAAATATAGAGAGAATAAAGGTATTTTTTACAAGAAAGAAGATTTGAGAAAATTATATACATTTTCAGATATAGATTTTATTCGTATAGAAAAATATATTCAATTTCCTGATAATCATATAATTACAGAGAAATCTACTACAATAAACTCGAAAGAGTTGGTCAATACTACTAAAGAGAAAAACCGAAGCATAATAGTTGATGTGAACACAGCATCGCAAGACGATTTGTTGCAGATACGCGGTATAGGTAGTATCTTTGCGGCTCGAATTATAAATCATCGTGAAAGATTAGGTGGATTCGCCACCATAGAGCAACTTAAAGAAGTTTATTTGCCCGACTCTACAGTAAAGAACATCGCACCGAATCTGAAACTGACAACTTTAGTTTCCAGAAAACTCCACATTAATAAGGCTGCACCAGATGCGTTAACGCATCCGTATTTGACCCGCAAACAGGCTGAGTCATTAGTGCGCTATCGGCTCAATCATGGCGAATTTAAAACCATCAATGATATAAAACAGACAGGACTCTTTAGCGATACCCATTTGGAAAAGCTACGTCCATATATGTCTTTTGAATAATAATTGTAAATACTTAGCTGCGCTCGCTTCACTCGCACGAGAAAAGAAATGTTATTTGCTTTTTGGGCAAGCCTGAAAAATGAACCGTGTTTCCTATCTTTTACAAACTAAGTGGCTTGGGTTAAGTAGCCAAAAATGATTTTCTTTTACATATTTTTAAACCATCGAAGACAGACGACAAACGTGTCTGCTGCCCTTGTAATGCCCTTACGAGCGCAACTTACAGGACACATTTTTTCACTAAACGTAACAAAAATGAAAAATTATTGGATAGCTTTTTTAACAACTTTGTCTATTGCAGCGACTACGGTCATTGTAGTACGAAGTAAAAAGGAGTCAGACCGACAGCAAACTGAAATCGCTCTTGACTCCTTTATTCCAAATTTTGATAAACATGCTCCAGCACCTGTTCAGAAAAAGAAGCGCGTTTTGAACACTATTTATACTAAAGTCGCTATTGATTCTATCAAATTACCGAGTATTAACGCCAAATTTATTTCGGCACTTAGTAATCAAATGACGTTATTGAAGCACGGTGAAGACCAAAAAATCGGAGATTTGGAGGTTGAAACGGACAAGATGGCACAAGTCGTTGATATTTTCCGCAAAGCTAAATCACAAAAAGAACTCTCTGACGCGCTCGATGCCTACCAAATAAAAGGCGATGACCAAAAAGGGAATGTTCGTTTTACAGGTTATTATTCACCCATAATTTCGGCGCGACGCAAAGCAGATGCGGTTTACAAATATCCCGTTTATCTCGCTAAAACGAGCAAGGACGATGAGATGACGCTCGCTTATGTCCGCGACCGCAATGATATCCATAATATGTGTATGGAAGGTGTTGCCTATTTGCAATTTCCTGAAGGCGACAAACGCCTTGTTGCATTTGACGGAGAATACCGTAAAGTATATGAAGAAGTTGATAATGACTCTGATAATGGTGAACCAAAGAAAATTTTGGCACGTTACACGTCTGTTATGACAACAAAATACGAAAAATCTGCACCAATGGGCGCGGCTAAAGTGCCTTTAACAAGCGATATTACTATTGCCGTTGATGAAGACTATATTCCATTAGGTTCTGTTTTATTGGCAGAAGTGCCAATTTTAGATGAACAAGGTAATTTGGTTCGCATGGACTTACGTTTCGTATTGGCACAAGATACAGGAAGCAAAATCCGAGGAACAGGACACGTTGATTTGTACATGGGCGAAGGTGATGGTGCTAAAAACCGCATCAAAAATATGAACAAATACGGGCGCGTTTGGCTCTTGTTGCCTAAAGAAAAAACAAAGGTTTTGGCGCAAAATCTGTAAGTTTTTACAGATTTATACTGAGGGGTGTTTGTTTGAACTTTAAAGCCCCAAAAAATAGTAACTGTTTACCACGCGCTCGCTTCACTCGCGCAAAAATGAACCACATCCCCCCTTTTTGCGCGAGCAAAATGCACATAGCTAAATAGTTACAAAAACTAAAAAGCCGAACGTGATTTTATCACGTTCGGCTTTTTAGTTTTCAAACTTTTGCGACACAAAGAAAGACATTGTTCAAATGGTTAAAATCGGCATCAGAAGTTAGCAGTGTCATATCTTTTGAAACCATACATAAAATCTAAACTACTGGTTCTCGCGCTCGCTTCGCTCGCGAGAGGGGAGAATGTGGTTCATTTTTCGGGCTTTGCCCGAAAAATGAACCACCTCTCCTCCTTTTGCGCGAGCGAAGCGAGCGCAAAAGTGCCTTTTAATGCGCATTTTGAATTTATGTATGGTTTCAAATCATATCTAATACAGACGCTTGTCTTGACAAAGTAGGAAAAGCAAAATGTTGGTATCAAAAAGTAATGGTTTCATGGTGTTAGTTGAGCAAGTAGTTCTTCGATTGGTTCTTACATTTTTTATGATGATTTCCGACATTTTTTTAGATATTTTAATTTACAAAAATAGCTAAATCTGAAGACTTATGCAACAATTTTTCAGTAAAATCGCCAATTTTATCAATTTTAGACATGATACATGTCGGTGTTTAGGCTATATTTTGACGACCAAAGAATACTGAGGGGTGTCCTATTATTCATTCACCGTTTTATAATCAATCCTCTGCACAATTGAACGTCCCAAAGTCACTTCATCGGCATACTCCAATTCTCCACCAAATGCAATGCCGCGTGCCAATGTTGAAATTTTCACATCGTGCAAACTAACTTTTTTAGAGACATAATAAATCGTCGTATCGCCCTCAATTGTTGGCGATAAAGCCATGATGATTTCCTTTATTTCGCCTTGTGCTACCCGTTCCATGAGCGAATCAATGTTCAATTCCTGTGGACCAACGCCTTCAATGGGCGAAATAACACCGCCCAAAACATGGTATAAACCGCGATACTGTCCTGTATCTTCAATTGCCATGACATCGCGAATGGTTTCAATCACCATAACCGTTGCACGGTCGCGGCGGGTATCAGTACACACACTGCACACGTTAGCATCTGAAATATTGTGACAAATACCACAAGATTGGATACCTGTCCGCATTTTAACGAGTGGGTCAGTTAAGTTTGTGGTAATATCAATGGGTTGCTTGACCAAATGCAAAACAAGGCGAAGTGCCGTTTTGCGCCCGATGCCCGGCAGTGCTGAAAATGCGCCCACGGCGTCTTCAATAAGTTTCGATGAAAAATTCACGTTGAATAATGTTCTTATTTTTATTGGTAATCGAAAATGTAACCCATCATAGGGTCATTAAATATCCCTACAAAAGTAAAATCAAGTTTTTTAAGTACCGATGCTCAGGTATTATTCTTTCTTTGGCAAAAGTATTAAAAAAGATGACTTGATAGACAGATTCAAGGAGGTTTTTCATTTTCTTGGGTCTTTGGCAATTTTAGCCGTAGATTGTTTTTACAAATTTCTTAATATATCATACAAATGGGGCAAAGCCAAAAAAATGAAGCACATCTCCTCCCACACGCGAAGGAAGCGAGCGCGTATCTAAGTAATTGAGGGGTGGGCATAACTCAAATTAAACGTTTTTTGACAAAAACGCCATGGTTTTGGTATCTTTGCAGCGAAGTTAAATAAATTTTTTGAAAATGAAAAAAATAGCCATAATTGACTTAGGCACAAATGGATTTAGGTTGTACATCGCCGAAGTTCCCGACGCTGGGCAATTCACAATTATTCACCGCGAAACGAATGACCTCAAAATTGCCTCGGAAGGGTTTGACCGCATCGGTGACGCGCCTTTTGCGCGAGGTTTGGCGGCAATGCAGCAATTTTCTGAACATCTGAAACGCTTTGATGTCGTAAAAGTAGAAGCCTTTGGCACGGCTGCCCTGCGCTTGGCATCAAACGGGCAGACATTTATAGAGACAGTCGAACGGGAAACGGGCATCAAAATTCAGTTGATTTCGGGAGAACGTGAAGCCGAATTGATTTATAAAGGTATGCGGCTTGGATTTTCTAAACCTATTCTCTCCACCATAACATCTGAACGCCCTCTCACGATTGTATCAAGGAAGTTAGGTAAAAAGGCGACTTTCAAAGGAAAAAGCCCCGTTTTAATGGTTGATGTGGGTGGTGGCTCGGTTGAATTTATTGTTGGTGATGCGCAAAAAGTGTACTGGTCACGGAGTTTCAATGTAGGTGTGACGATTTTGAAACAACAATTTCAACCCAATCCTCAAATTTACCCAACAGAAATCAGAGCGATTCATCATTTTTTATCCACAACTTGTGTGGATTTATGCACATCAATTGCTCTGTTCAAACCCCAAACACTCATCATTGCGTGTGGAACGCTTGATTTTTTGGTCAAAATACTGAGGGGGGTATCAAACGAGAATTTTGAACTGACAAAACAGGAATTTGATACATTTTATCAACAACTGACCTTCCTTTCCGAAGCCGAATTGTTGACAACGCCCGATATCCCAAAAGAAAAAATAGAAATGCTTGCTGTGAGTTTTGTTTTAATGGATTGGATTAGGACGCTACTAGAAGCAGATAGTATAATTGCTTCCGCTTTTTCTATGAAAGCAGGAATTTTACACGAAATGAGCTTACATTAAAAAAATTTGAAATCCTTCGACGGCACGGGGAGTTCTTAAAGTAGCGATTATTTATGAATAACGACTTAGAAATTCTCTAAGGAACGCGAAATAAATAAAGTATCAAATTTCAAATTACTATACACTTTTCCCACTTTTCTACTCACTCGCGCAAGCAAAGCGAGCGCGTGACTAAGTAATGACAAATATTGAAAATAAGTAACTGAGGAGTGGGCATAACCTAAAAACATCGTTTTTTGATTAAAAACAGATGTTTTGCGCGCGCTTCGCTCGCGCAAAAGGGAGAAGACGTGGTTCGTTTTTCGGCGAAGCCGAAAAACGAACCACATTCCCCTCCCTCGCGCGAGCGAAGCGAGCGCGAGATGCAAAAAACGCTTTTAGGTTATGCCCATCCCTCAAATAAGTAACTACTTAGCCCTTTGTATCTTTGTGACTTTGTGGCTGAAATTTTACCGCCACGAGAGTTACCACTAAATCATTGAAATCTGAAATCATCTAATCAACATCACAACTCCCGTTTTTTCTATAATTTCTTTATTGCTCTGCACCAAACGGATGTAGTAGGTGTAAGCTGCTTGGGGCATATTTGTCCCATTGTGTTTGCCGTCCCAACCTTGTGCAGTATCAGAAGTTTGAAAAAGACGATTACCCCAACGGTCGTATATTTGCATACTGTAAGCGGCAATATTGTTCGTAAATGTTAAAAGAGGGCGAAATTCAGGATTTTTGCCATCGGGTGTAAAAGCATTGGGTAACCACATTTTAGCGAATTGGTCAAGGCAAACGGTATTTGATAGGCTTGTCGCTTCTTCACTCGACCCGTCGGGCAGGGTGTATTTATAATTCGCTCCAACGTTGTAACACACACGCGGCTCGTCAATGCTCACTCCGTCTAAAAATTCCAAAGAGGTCACATCTAATGGTAAACCAATGGGCGTGACGGCATTATTGACAATGCGGTTGGGCTGATAACCTAAAACTGTCCCCAAAGGAAAACTGTAAGTATCCCAAATTAAGCGATTTTGACGACTGATAGCGAGCGAATTAACTTTTAATAAAAGGGTTTTAGCGTGATTTGATACCCGTTTTGCCCCACAATCATCTTTTGTTTCAACTTTGTAATAATAGGTAAAATCGCTTGTTCGCGCTGATGAATCAACGAAAAAGGCTTCGTCATCAAGTGGATAAGTGGGTTTAAATCGGCGAATTTCTTGGTAACTACTATCAGAAGTACCCCTCAGTATTCTTACCGAATCCACTTTCGCGTTTAAGTTCCAACGCCATACAATTTCTACTTGCCCCTTGTCATTGACAGTGGCATTTTTCATAATCAACGTTTTCACAGGCTGAATAATATCTGCAATCACTGTTGTATCATTGGATTGAGAGTTGATGTTTGTGACCGATTGAACAGCTCTCACAACGATATTGTAACGGTCGCGGTCAGGCACATTGCGGATAATGAATGTCGTATCCTTAGCCCCCACACTGCCAAAAAGATAAGGACTGCGCCCATTAACACCGACCCAAATATCGTGTCGCACTATTGGATTAGCCCAATTTTTATACAAATTCCAATTCAAACTAATTGTTTGGTCGCACTTACTTTGTTTGGCTTGTAAGCGAATGGTGTTGTGGCTTTGGTCAAAAAGGCTGGTTGACCCACAAGCATCTACCGCTAAAACTTGATAACTTTCCACCTTTGCGGCAGGATTAGCCGTGCGGTCGAGGTAGTGAATAGAATCGCGGCTCGAAACAGTAGGCGTAAGTGGTATTAAACCAGAAGCCGTTTGTTTGTAAACAATATAGCCCACCACTTTTGAAGACGGACTACGCCGCCACCGAATATCCACCGTGCGATTGTCCACAACAGACACCACCAAAACAGGATTCAAAGCAGGTGCTTCATTGTCTAAGGTATCACTAAAACGCGGATTTTGTCCCGCGCAATTAGCCGTTGTGGTCATGTAATAGTACCAAGTTCCTCCTTCTATATTGTTGTGAAAATAGCGGGTTTGGTTCGGGTTCGTAACAGTCGCAAGCACCGAATAAGGTCCAGTAAGGTTTCGGGCTGCCCATATCTGATAGTTCGTTACCGTACCACAAGCCACAATGGGCGTATCCCACAAAAGCGTATCTCGTTTGACACATTTCAAAATCGGGGCAGGTATTTGTGCATAAGCACACGTATGGAACGTAATAAAAAAAAGAAGTAAGCGAAAAATCTTCATGTGTTTTTATTATTTTTTTCGTAACTGTTTACCACACGCTCGCTTCGCTCGCGCAGAAAGGGGGGAATGTGGTTCATTTTTCGGCTTTGCCGAAAAATGAACCACCTCTTCTCCTGTCGTTGTGCAAGCAAAAGGCACGTAGCTAAATAATTAGTTTTTTTCTAAATGCTGCTTAAAACGAGATTCTAAGGTTTCCATTGTGATAATATCCACAAGTTTTGTCTCAAAAAAACGTCCTGCTTCGAGTGTTCGTTTTGTATAGACCAAACCCAGATTCCGCGCATAAATTTCTTCAATATCATAAATATGTGTCAATCCGCCTTTCACCAAATCGCGCTCGGACTGTTCTTCTTTCATGCTAAATTGGGCGGCATCAAGCGTTTTTCCTTTGTAAATATAGTCAGTCTCTTTCAAAAAACGCCGATTTCGCGTAAGTGTTGTTATATGCGTCGAATCTTTTGGGTCAGCATATCGAATGACGTTGACAAAAACGGATTTGTCATTACTTACCTCAAACGGAAAAACTGCCCCACCTTCTATTTCTGCCGTCATTTTAACAGATTTTTCTTCGGCATTTATCCCGTAAAATGATAAATCCTTCAATTTCATACCATTCACGACCTGTTCTTCACGAGAAATTTGCATGACTTGAAAATTACCGTCGTAACACGTCCCAATAAAATTGATAGAATCTCCTTGCACAATTGTCTGGTAATACCAATAAATTGTAAGGGTTGTATCCGATGTTGCCAATTGGTATTGATACACTTTTGGCTCTTTTTGAAGTGCTTTCAAAGGGAAATAGTAATCCTGTAAGTTTGTTTTGCCACAACTTGAAAGACAAACGACACAACCAAGAACAACCACCAAGCGACTGAAAAAGTGTTTCATTGAAAAATTATTTTATGATTAAAAACTTAGTCTGAACTATGATTTGTTTGATTTTTATAATTTCCATTTTCAAACCATACGTAAAATTCTAAAACGCATAAAAGTACCCCTTTGCGCTCGCTTCGCTCGCGCAAAAGGGAGGAGACGTGGTTCGTTTTTCGGCGAAGCCGAAAAACGAACCACATTCCCCTCCCTCGCGCGAGCGAAGTGAGCGCGAGATGCAAAAAACGCTTTTAGGTTATGCCCATCCCTCAATCAAATAAATCACAAAAATCATAGTTCAGACAATGGATTAAAAAATGCAAAGATATTTCTAAAATAGCGAGTTTTAAGCAAGGCGTTATAAAAAAGAAAAAGCGACCCCCTCAGTAGGAAGCCACTTTTCTTGAAAAAGCGGAAGGCTTTTTATTCGTTTAGTGATTTTTTATAATTTTATTGTTTCAAAACCTAATAACTCAATGTTCACCGCGATACAATATGGTCATTGTCTTCAATCAAACGTTTGGTGTCACTTTTTAAACGCTCGGCAGCCGTCAATAACATAGCGGCATCGGTAGGAAATGGTACAAGACGACCACCTAAACGGCGGCGTGTTTCTTCTGTCAATGCCCGACGATCCCCGTCAAAACGAACGCTGTATTGTTCAAAATGAGCAACAGTTTCCAACGGGCGGCTCAATACTTTTTCGTGGGTTCGGTTGTCGTAATATTCCAAGTAACCAAAAACGCGGGCATCTTTGTTCTGAAATAAGGTATAAACATCGGCTTTAATCCAACTGAAACGCTTGGTTTTCAGGTCGTTGCCCATGCTGTCTTTTTTGACATTGCCACGTTCGTCCATTACGTAGTCAAAGCCGTCTTCAATTTGTTTTTCTTCAATGTGGCGGTCGCGGCGTTCTCCTTCTGGGCTTACGTCTATGTCTGTCATACGTGCTATAATCGTGTATTGGTAGTTCAAATTATTGTCTGCGTAAGTGTGGTATTTTGTCCATTTTGAATTCATATCACGAACAAAAATACTTTCCAATTCGCGTTCAAAGGCAGCAGGCAATGCCACGCGGCTATCGTTTTCCACTTTGACATAGATGTGGTTGATACCGGCAATATGGGCTTGTTCAGTCAATCGTTCGACATCGCGGTAGCTATTGAAATATTTATTTATGCCTTTCAAATCATTGTACGCATCACGAGCAAGAAGACGGTTGCCATTTTTTGCCAACTCCAAATTTGCCAAAGCGTGGTTATACAAATAAGCGGCAGCCCCTTCGCGGGCATCAGCAACAGTTGTATTGACCCCCTCAGTAAAACGGCAGTTTGAGAGCAAACCAAAGTATTTTTGCTCATCTAAAGCCAAATAAGGTTGAATCAAGTCTTGACGGTATTGAATCCGAAGGGCAAGGTCATAAATTTCTGCCCATTTTTCACCATTTGTATTGTCCAACCGCAAGCGACCCAGACGGTCTGTTTCGCGCTGGTTGATGTAGTTAAATGCTTCTACCAAAGTAGCCACATCTTTTTCTTTCACTTTCTCACTCCGCAAACGCTTAACAGCGAGGTCAACGGCTTGTTCGTAATTGCCGCGCTCAAAAGATTTTTGAGGGCTGGCACAAGCTGCCAAAAATAAAATAATACAAGTAAAAATGGTGACGGTGCAAAGAGTTACTTTTTTCATGTCTCAAGGATTAAAATTTTGTAATTATTTTAGCCTATTGCTCGCTTCGCTCGCAATAGAGGAGAGGTGGTTCATTTTCTTCTTGAAATAAAGATACCGGTATATTGCAGACGTTGCAAATTTTAACACAAGACTTAACGGTGTTTTAACCGAATAGGAGAGGTTTTAACAAGCCTTAACGGAAAGGGAAGGATTTTAAAGGAGTGTTAACAAATGGTACTTATAGATAATAAAAATATAAACAGCTTCCCGCGCTCGCTTCGCTCGCAAGAAAGGAGAGGTTTTTCATTTTTAGGGCAAAGCCCGAAAAATGAAAAACATTCCCCTCTCTTGCGAGCGAAGCAAGCAATAGAATAAGTATTTACAAAAAAAATTATATACTGCGTTCCACGACTGCTACTGTCAACCGACTCACACATATCAATTTACCGCGTTCGTCTCTAATGTCAATCGTCCATACTTGCATGGTGCGCCCTATCCGAATGGGTCGAACTGTACCAAAAACGGTTGACCCTTCTCGCGCTGAACTAAGGTGATTGGCATTGATTTCCACGCCCACTGCCTGATATTTTGTCATATCAGACAAACACAAAACAGACGCAATGCTGCCTAATGTTTCGGCTAAAACAACCGACGCACCACCGTGCAAAATACGAAATGGCTGTACGGTACGGTGGTCAACGGGCATTTTAGCGACCAAATAATCGTCGCCAACTTCCGTAAACTCAATCCCCAAATAGCCACCCATTGAGTCTTTACCAATTGTATTTATCCCTTCAATTGTTGGTTGTGTTTTCCAAATCATTGTTTTGTCGTATTTTATTAATTTTAACAGACCTTATTCTTACTTTTGTTACTTCGCAGCGTAAAATACCAGTAATTTCCGCTTTGGGATTTTCGGGCGGCGTAGCTGCCTAATCTTGGTAATATTTAAACAAGCCACTCCTTTTGATGCGGTGTAACCGCAAAACGGGAACTTTAGCGGTTACACCGCTTTGAGAATACTTTTCTTCGTTTAATATTACCGAGATTAGGCAGCTACGCTGCCCCGAAAATGTCAAAGCGGAAACTGCTAAATGCCTACGGCAACGTTTAACGCACAAAGTTAATAGATGATGTTTGCTTTATTATAAACTACCCATTCTTTAAATTTTCTTTAGACATGACGCTTAGATACACAAGTTTGCGCCTTGCGGCAGCCATTTTCCTCCATTTTTGTCTGAGTACGACCCTCTCAGTATCCGTAGCGCAAGTTGCGCCTAAAAAGCCCAATTCGGCGGATATTTTTGAATCTATCAAAAAACTCAATGTTTTAGGTTCAGTGCTTTACGTAGCCGCGCACCCCGACGACGAAAATACCCGCATGATTTCTTATTTTGCCAATGCACGGCACATGGACATCACGTACTTGTCATTGACACGCGGCGATGGCGGGCAAAATCTTATCGGCTCGGAACTACGTGAAGAATTGGGTGCTTTGCGAACGCAAGAACTGCTTGCCGCACGCGCCGTTGATGGCGGTAAACAACTTTTTAGCCGTGCCAACGATTTTGGTTTTTCCAAATCACCCGCCGAATCCTTTGAGATTTGGGGAAAAGACGCCGTTTTATCCGATGTGGTTTGGGCGATGCGAAAAGTGCAACCCGACATTGTTATCAACCGCTTTTCAACAGATACGGCGTTTGACACGCACGGACATCACACGGGTTCGGCGGTGCTGAGTAGCGAAGCCTTTGATATTGTGGGCAACCCCTCAGTGTATCCCGAACAATTGAAATATGTATCGGCTTGGCAACCCAAACGCTTGTTTCAAAATCAATCGTGGTGGTGGTATGGTAGTCAAGAAAAATTTGAGATAGCTATGAAAAATGAGCAAATCCTAAAATTTGATGCGGGTGTTTACTTACCCACACAAGGCAAATCAAACGATGAAATTGCTGCCGAAAGCCGTTCTATGCACAAATGTCAAGGTATGGGCATGATGAGTTCACGCGGTTCAAACATGGAGTATGTGCAGTATTTGAAAGGCGTAAAAGGTGATGTAAAGGTGTCGAAAGACATGTTTGAAGGTATCAATACAGCGTGGTCGAGGTTGGAAGGAGGTGCCGCAATTGGTAAAATTTTGGCAAATGTAGAACGCAATTTCAAATTTGACAATCCTGCGGCAAGCGTAAAAGATTTGCTAAAAGCGCGTAATTTGATGCAGAAATTGCCCGAAAGCGTGTGGAAAACACGTAAATTGGCAAATATCCAACAAACTATTTTGTGGTGTGCAGGTATTTTCTTGGAAGTTAGGTCAAAGGATTATTCGGCAACACCCAATGGAAAATTGGACATTACAACCGAAATCCTCAACCGTTCGGAAGTAAAAGCCAAGTTGACCCGCATCAATTTTATGGAACTGAACGACCGTGAAAACTTGACATTTCGCTCGGTCAAAGACACGCTGACGGATATTGAACTCAGAAACAATGGGCGTAAAACACTCAAATTCAATTTCACCGTTTCGCTCGATGCCGTGTTGACAAGCCCTTATTGGCTCGATAAAACAGCCGCTTTGGGCATGTACACCGTAAACCAACAATTACTGAGGGGTCTGCCAGAAACGCCGCGTACTTATGAAGCAGTCGTTGATTTGATGATTGAGGGACAAAAATTTACGATAAAAACACCCATTGTCAACAGTTATGCGAATCCTGCAAAAGGGGAGATTTATCGCCCGCTTGAAGTGACACCTGCTGTATTCGTCAATTTGGAAGAAAAAGTGTATGTTTTTGGTGATGAAAATACTAAAAACGTGAATTTTATCGTCAAATCGGGCGCGGAAAAAGTAAAAGGTCGCCTAAAACCTGAAATACCAAAAGGGTGGACAATTGAACCAGAAGCCGCTGATTTTAATCTGAAACTGAAAGGTGAAGAAGCTGTTTTGAGTTTCAAATTGACGCCACCAACGGGTGAAAGTGAAGGTAAAATCGTTGCAAAAGCCTTTTTGAAGGCAGCAGGTGATGCCCCAAGTGCTGATTTTTACAGCATTGAAACAAAATCCGTCAAATTCATCGAGTACGACCATATCCCGACACAAACGGTTTTGCGCCCTGCGGAATCAAAAATAGTTAAACTTGCGATTGAAAAACGCGGTATCAACATCGGTTACGTAATGGGTGCAGGTGACGAAATGCCCGCTTGTTTGGAACAAATTGGCTACAAAATCACGCAAATTGGCGACCATGACCTACAAAATGCCGATGGTTTGCGCCGTTTTGATGCCATTGTGGTTGGTGTACGGGCATACAATGTAAAAGAAAAATTGAAATTTTACAATCAAAAATTGCTTGACTACGTGCAGAATGGAGGAACTATGGTGGTGCAATACAACACGGCAGGACGTGATTTGGTCTTACCGCAATTTGGTCCTTATCCGTTCAAATTGGGTCGTGGTAGAACAACCGAAGAAGATGCGCCCGTTCGTTTTTTAAAGCCCGAACATAGTGTTTTGAACGAACCGAACAAAATCACACCTAAAGATTTTGATGGTTGGGTACAAGAACGCGGTTTGTATTTTCTATCGGAATGGGATAAAAACTACGAAGCAATTTTGAGTTGCAACGATACAAATGAAAAAGCAGAAAATGGGGGTTTAGTTGTTGCCAGACACGGAAAAGGCTGGTATATCTATACAGGTTATTCATTTTTTAGAGAATTGCCGATGGGTGTGTCTGGGGCTTACCGTTTGTTTGCCAACTTGTTGTCAATAGGAAAAACATTGCCATAAGTAGTTATCCACAGATTTTCACGTATTAGCAAAATAAAAAGAGGTGGTTTACTGTTCGGGCTTTAACTGAACAATAAATCACCTCTTTTTATTTTGCGTGGTTTGCTTTTCCACAAGGTTATCAACAAGTGTTAATAAGTTTTGAACGTGTTTTAAAAACGTTATTATCAATTACTTATGTAAATAATTTACATATTTTACACACTTACTAACTTAATTATGCACATTAAATAATCTCAAGAAAGAATTCTTCTAAAATTTGATTGAACTTTTCGGGATGCTCCATCATCGGTGCATGACCGCATTCTTCTACCCAAACCAAATGAGACTGAGGAATCAACTCATTGAATTTTGCACCGACAAAAGGGGGAGTCACCGAGTCATTGCGCCCCCACACCAATAGGGTAGGACACTTGATTTCATGCAACCTGTCGCTCAAATTATTGCGAACGGCTGATTTAGAAGTCATTACAATGCGTAATGCTTTGCTTCTATCGTTGACGGTAGCAAAAATTTCATCAATCAATTCTTGTGTGGCTGTATCTGGGCTATAAAACGTTTCTTGCGTTTTCTTCTTGATGAATTCATAATCACCACGTTTGGGAAATGTATTGCCCATAGCACTTTCATACAAACCCGAACTGCCCGTTAGAGTCAATGAAGCAGAGCCAGCAGGGTGCTTTAAAACGTACATCAACGCCAAATGTCCACCAAGCGAATTTCCGATAAGGTGTACCCTTTCATAGCCCTTAAATGCCACGAATTCTTCTACAAACTCCAATAAGCCATCAAGCGATACAGAGAGCATAGGCAACTCATAAATCGGCAATGTGGGCATTACAACGTTGTAAAATTTAGAAAAATGCTCAATAGCAGGACCAAAATTGCTCAAACCGCCCATTAAGCCGTGCAACAGCAAAAGAGGTTCTTTAGTAGGCTGTCCAGCCTCAATGTAATGAAACTTACCTTCGTTTTTTACTACTTGACTCATACGTGCTTTCTAATTTATGCGAATAAGGGCGAAATTAGCAAAATTTCGCTATTTGTGTATATTTTTAACGCGTTCAATGAATTTAAGTTTAAACTTAAATGTTTTTGGTTGTTTCCGTTTTCATTTCAGTAATCCTTTCTTAATAATCTTTTATAATTTTTTATTTCTAATTCACCCTTATTACTAAGCATGTGGATTAGTGGATAGACGTGGAATTTTTTGTTCCACCAACACGCATACCTCGATTTAAGGCATTAATGCACAGAGTTATACCCGAACTAATCCTTTGAAAATAAATAAGTTATACCTAATATTCACTTTATTTGCTTGTTTTGTGGATAAGTCACATTTTGTTTGTGAACAGATTTTAAAAATCTTATTTCGCTGTTGATTACGTGCCTAAATTAGGTGTCAACTTGTTACTTATCCACTTAAAAATGTAGGAGTACTGAGGGGGTGTTAATAAGTGTGGACAAGTCGCTATGTTATACCTACTTATTACCCTGTATAATGTTAATTACATGAATGCTTAAATAATTGATTATCAATATTTTAGATAATGTTATTACAAAGCATGTGGATAAGTTTGCATTCTTTTTGGTTTTATTGTTTGCACTTTTTTGGTTTTTGTGATTTTTAGCCACTAATTAATTAGTGGCTAAGTAGTCTTTCACATTAATACTGTCGGGTAAAATTTAACTATGTTCACTTTGCTCGCGCAACGAGAGCAGGAGAGGTGGTTCATTTTTCGGCGAAGCCGAAAAATGAACCATATTCCCCCCCTCTGCGCGAGCAAAGTCTGTTTACATCCCGAAACCTTCGGGAGAGCGCGTGGTAAAGAGTTACAAAAATATTGAACCCGACAGTGTTAATATGAAGGACTACTAAATAATTTTTGAAACCATACATAAATTCAAAATACGCATTAAAAGGCATTTTTGCGCTCGCTTCGCTCGCGTAAAAGGAGGAGAGGTTGTTCATTTTTCGGGCTTTGCCCGAAAAATGAACCACATTCCCCCCTTCGCGCGAGCGAAGCGAGCGCGAAAACCAGCAGTTTAGATTTTATGTATGGTTTCAAAAATAATTATAATTTTTATACCCTAAATAAGGTAAAAAATGTTAAAATAAATTAAATGCAACAATAAAATAAAGAGTGAATGAGTTTTTGTAATGTTCTTTATCAAAAGACATTAATTAATCTTATCGCTCAATATTTTCAAAATAGTCATTTGTGCATGGAAAAAATCTCTACAAACCTTGACCTTATTCGGTCACTTTATAATGAAACATCAGCAAGTGAAAATCAATCATTGAAACAAGAACTTGCTCGGAATTCGGAACTTAATGCAGAATATGTACAATTGCGTGAGGCTAAAAATGCTTTGCCAAAAGTGCTTTTCAATCCTTCTGAATCGGTTCTCGACCGTATTTTAGCGTTTAGCCGCACGACGGCTGTTGCTCAACAAGTTTGATATACGAGTTCTCCCCCCTCGTAGAAGGCACACCTTGTCTTTTACCACGCCACGCATTTGAGCAAAAAAAGGAAATATATTTTCCTCCAAGTAAAAAAGCGACATTGAGAAAACTCAATGCCGCTTTTTTTAAGTATTGGAATTTATCGCCGCGAATAATTTGGCGATTCTTTTGTAATCGTAATATTGTGTGGATGACTCTCCAACATGCCCGCACTCGTAATCCGTATAAATTGTCCTGTTTCTTGTAATGCTTCGATTGTCGCTGCGCCACAATAGCCCATACTCGCGCGCAAGCCACCAATATACTGTACCATGACTTCCGCTAAAGAACCTTTGAAAGCAATACGACCTTCAATACCTTCGGGAACTAATTTTTTAATGTCATCTTCCACATCTTGAAAGTAACGGTCTTTCGAGCCTTTCGCCATTGCGCCCAATGAACCCATGCCGCGATATACTTTAAACTTGCGTCCTTCGTAAATGATAGTTTCCCCCGGTGACTCGTCCACACCCGCAAAAAGTGAACCTGCCATAATTGTACTTGCACCCGCCGCAATTGCCTTTGGAATATCACCTGTATAGCGAATACCTCCATCGGCAATAATTGGTACACCCGTTCCACGCAAACCTTGTGCAGCATTGTAGATAGCCGTCAATTGCGGGACACCTACGCCAGCCACAATCCGTGTTGTGCAAATCGAGCCGGGACCGACACCTACTTTTACACCATCAGCTCCAGCATCAGCCAATGCCTTAGCCCCCGCAGCCGTCGCCACATTGCCACCAATAACTTGCAGATGTGGATAACGTTTCTTTACAGCTTTCACGGCTTCCAATACACCCATCGAATGTCCATGTGCAGTATCTATAATCACGACATCAACACTGACATTGACGAGGGCATCTGTGCGGTCGAATAAATCGTTGGTGACACCTAAAGCTGCACCAACAACGAGACGACCGAATGAATCTTTACAAGAATGTGGATAATCTTGTACTTTCAAAATATCTTTGTAGGTAATCAGACCTGCCAAATAGCCAGCCTCATCTACGACAGGAAGTTTTTCAATTTTATTTTTTTGCAAAATCTCCTTAGCTTGCTCCAGCGTTGTACCAACAGGTGCAATGATGAGATTTTCAGATGTCATCAATTCTTTAACAGGGCGGTTTAGATTTTTTTCAAATCTTAAATCTCGGTTCGTCAAAATCCCAACAAGTCGCCCCCCGTCAGTAATAGGAATCCCGCCAATGGAATGTAGCTTCATCAAACCGTGTGCATCGCGGAGGAGAGCAGAGGGAGGCAATGTTACGGGGTCAATAATCATCCCGCTTTCTGAGCGTTTGACAGCGCGTACTTGTTCGGCTTGTTCGTTGATGCTCATATTTTTATGCACTATGCCAATGCCACCTTGCCGTGCAATAGCTATGGCTAATTGCTTTTCGGTCACGGTGTCCATTGCCGCCGAGATGAGTGGGGCATTGAGGCGAATATTGCGAGTGAGTTGCGTAGATATATCTACTTCGCGTGGGAGGACTTGCGAGTAAGCGGGGACGAGCAGAACGTCGTCGTATGTTAGGGCTTCGCCCAAAAATTTATCGGAGACTAATTTTACAATTTCCATGTGCAAAATTAGTAGGTCGTCGGCATTTTTCGCTTGTTTATACGTATTTTTTTGAAAAAAAGATAAAAAAGGCGAAAATACTGAGGGGGTAAAAAATGATTTTTATTTTATTTTATTTTATATAATTTACAATTAATTGATTATCAATTAGTTGTAAATTATATAAGATAAATTCGAGCAATTTTCGCTTTGGCTTTTTTTCATACGCAGCCTTCGGCGGCGTGAGAAGGTTTATGTGAGGTGCATTTTTTTGTTAAAAATTGGGGCTTTGCCCCAATTTTTAACAAAAAATGCACCTCGCCCCATAAAGAACTATGTGCAGCGAAGCTGCGCTTTTTTCAAAGCGGAAATTGCTGGATAAATTCGCATACTACTGGACATGGCGTTAAATCTATCAGACCGACGTTATTTTTTGAGTGAAAAATTTTCAATTTTTCACTCAAAAAACAATGTCGGTTAAAAAATTTTCTTAGAGCGATTTTTGAGCGAAGCGAAAAAGAGCCAGTAAATATCTCATGTCCAGAATTCGTAATTACTTAGCTACTCGCTCCCTTCGCTTGCATGGTAATTGAGCGAGTGGTTCATTTTTCGGCGAAGCTGAAAAATGAACCACCTCTTTTCTTATCGTTGCGCGAGCAAAATCCACATGGCTAAGTAACTACATAAATTCAACAATTTCCCTTATGGTGTAAAACTTTCAAAAAGTTGAAAACTTTTTGAAAGTTCTGTATAGAGTCCTTATTTGTTACGACCAAATGGCACACTAAACCCCAAAGCAGGTAATATAAAACTGGCATCTTCTATCAAGCTGAAAGAAGCACCCAAGTCAAAAGAAAAAGACTTACCAATATAGCGTATACCGATAGAGTTGAGCACAATAGGTTCATCGCCGTTAAATTCAGAAAATTTGAAGAGATAATTATCTGTTACCAAACCAAAGTTTTTAGCGAAACGTAGTTGACCACTCAGAGAGAATACAAATGGATACGTTGGATTGGCGTTTGCAATTAGGAGCTTACCCAAACCAGCAGATAAATTATTATCTCGATTGCCATAAGTTGCTACGCCAAATGGGATTCCGAATACAGCACCGTTTCCCAAGTTTGAGGCTAAGCGAGCGATGTACATACCCACACCAATATTCACATCTTGGGCAACGGGGTAAGACAATTTTGGTACGACGTACATTAATTGAAAAGGAGATGTGCCACCAGAAGCAAACAGCGATAAAGTCTCTGTACTAAATTCAAGTGAAAAATTATCCGTGAAACCATAATTAAGGTGGTTCACAAATAAGTAGAAATTTTTGTAATAACCTTCACCTTTTCGCAAGCCAAAACCTGTTGGCGCGAAAAATCCATGTACGGCATGTTTGTTTTCATCATACAAGTATTTACTCAGATTTATTTTCGCATCATCAAGTTCTGATATACTTTTTATATTTTTGATATGGATATTTAAAGTGTCTAATGAAGTAGATTCTACGACAACAGTATCGCCGCGTCGTTCGACGAGTTTACCTTCAATTTTTTTTTCCATCTTTTGTATCAATATGGACATGTTTAGCATTTTGGTTTTGTTGTTTTTCTTTTTTGACTTGTGCCAAAATTGGTGAATAACTTGTTATTGTAAAAAGCAAGATTGCTAAGATTTGGAGAAAATATTTTTTCATTTTTATAAATTTTAGATTAGGTTTTATAATTACTTTTAACTTTTGATAAAGTACGCTAAGTTAAGAAAAATTTGATAATGCACAAAACAAATATAGACAATCATTGTAAATACTTCGTTGCGCTTGCTTCGTTCGCGCAAAAATATAAAAGGTGGTTCATTTTTCGGGCTTTGCCCGAAAAATGAACCACACTTCCTCCTTCGTGCGAGCGAAGCGAGCGCGTGGCTAAGTGTTCACCAAACATCTAAGTAATTACTTAAAATAAAAAAAATATGGATACTATTTTCAAAAAGATGAATTTCAAAAATTCGCCCTTAGTCACGGTTATTAATTCACCAAAAAGTTTCGATGAGCATATCGTAGCAATGGAAGGAATAACCACTTTTTTATACGATTTTTCAGATATGGAAACGACTGATTTTATTCTCGCTTTTTGTACAAAACAAGAAGAAGTAGATAGGGTTGCCATAGAAGCAGCAAAGAAAATAATAGGAGACGGCTTACTTTGGATTGTGTATCCTAAAGGAACATCAAAGAAATATAAGTGTGATTTTAGCCGTGATACAGGTTGGACTATTTTAGGGGAATTGGGTTTTGAACCTGTACGCATAATAGCGATTGATGAAGATTGGTCGGCTTTACGTTTTAGACGTGTGGAGTATATTAAAAAAATGATCCGTAGTTTTGCTATGACAGAGGCGGGGAAAGAAAAAATTGAAAAATGATGATTATACACCGATTATACTGAGGGGGTGATACCCCAAGTTCTACAAGGTATTTTTATCCCATTGTTCTATGTGGAACAATGAAATAAGTTGGTAATTATTTATCAGAAATACTTATTGCTCGCTTCGCCCGCAAAAAAGAGGAGAGGTGTTTCATTTTTGAGCAAAGCCCGAAAACGAAACACATTCTCCTCTTTTGAGAGCGAAGCGAGCAATAGGCTAAAGTGTATCAGAAATTAGTAGTTAGTTAGAAGCCAATTTTTGAAATCTCCGAAGTCCGTAGGACTTAATCGTGCTTCTTTTTTCTTATCAGTTAGGCTTGCCAAACGTTCGGGAATCTCAATTTTTTCCTCCAAAATACCTTGTACATCATCGAGGAACTTAGCAGGGTGTGCCGTTTCAAGGATAATACCTACGGCATCATTTGTCTTTTGATATTCCTTCAAAGCTAAGTAACCGACTGCACCGTGCGGGTCAATCACGTAATTGTATTTGGTACGTACTTCACGCATTGCTGCTTTTGTTACGTCATCGTTATAGGCGTAGCCTACAATGTTTTCACGCATATTGTTCCACGTAGAACCATACAAATCCAACATTCGTGCAAAATTTGAAGGATTACCTACGTCCATTGCATTAGATAGTGTAGGTACTGAAGGGGTCGGTGTGTAAGTACCAGATGCTAAATACTGAGGTACAACATCGTTTGCATTGGTGGCGGCTATGAATTTAGATACGGGCAAGCCCATTTTTTGAGCAAAAAGCCCAGCAGTTAAGTTGCCGAAATTGCCCGAAGGAATACTGAAAACTAAAGGTTTGCCCTGCGTATCTACTTGTTTGGCGGCTTCAAAATAGTAGAAACTCTGGGGAATAAGCCGTGCAATATTGATAGAATTGGCAGAACTCAAACGGATTTTTTTCGTCAGTTCTTTATCCAAAAAGGCTTTTTTGACCAACGCTTGGCAATCATCGAATGTACCCTCTACTTCCAAAGCGGTGATATTCTCGCCCAATGTTGTCAATTGCTTTTCTTGAAGCATACTTACTTTACCCGAAGGATATAAGATAACGACTTTAATACCGAGTGTTTTGTAAAACCCTGCGGCAACTGCACCGCCTGTATCGCCTGAAGTCGCTACCAAAATGACCAATTCACGCTTGTTTCTTTTGTTGAAATAAGACATTAACTGCGCCATAAACCTTGCGCCAAAGTCTTTAAAAGCTAAAGAAGGTCCGTGAAACAGCTCTAAAATATGAGTTGTCTCATCAAGTTTGACAACAGGAGCAGGAAAATCAATAGACTGCTCAATGAGTTTTTTAAGGTCTTTATCTGGAATAACACCCCTCAGTAAGGTTTGTGCTACGGTAAAAGCAATGCTTTGAAAGGAATGATTTTTAAGATTATGGATAAAATCTGCCTCAAGTTGTGGAATGAAATCGGGCATATATAAGCCATTATCTGCGGGTAAGCCTTTGAAAACGGCTTCTTTTAGTGAGACGAATTTAGTCGAATCCTTAGTACTATAAAGTTTCATCGTTATTAAGTTTGATAAAATTCGTTAGCCATTTACCTATGTGGTAAATAGCTACAAATTGGTTGAATAATTTATGTTCTACGTGGAACAATTAATGGTTTATTAAGTTATTTGGCTCTGTGACAATTTTAGCGGTAACTCACGTTCGGGGAACTTTTAAAGTTCCCCGAACGTCGGTTTACGCGATTTTTGACGCAAAAATGCTTTATTTACTGAGGTTTTTTTTACTGCCGCTGAAATTGTCAAAGAGCCAGTTATTTATCCTTTATGTTCTACGTGGAACGTGGCTTGGTATCGTAAAATTTAAGCTATTATAGTAGAGAATACCCTTTGTTGAAAGACAAATTCATTGTTCTACGTGGAACAATTAGGTCTAAATCAAGGTTGTTCCCTCCATATTTATCGGGGAAACATACAATTCACAAGGAATTTTATTCGTATCAAATACCTTTTTCATGGCTAAACCTGCCTTCTCTGCGGTCAAAATATTCTCAGAAAGGGCGAAAATTGAGGGTCCAGAACCAGAAATAGAGCAACCAAGTACCCCCTCAGTATAAGCCGCTTGTTTGACTTCGTAGAAATGAGGGATTAATTGCGCCCGTTGTGGCTCGATAATAAGGTCTTGCAACGACCTTTTAACCAAAGCAAAGTCTGAATTATACATACCAATAATGAATGCACCGAGGTTTGCGGATTGCTTTACCACATCTTTTAGGGGTACTTCTGCCTTCAACATAGCCCGTGCTTCTTTAGTTAAGACCTCTACTTTAGGGTAAACGACTGTTGCATACATGCCGTGTGGGGTGTGAATACGATGAATATCCAGCGTATCGCTATCACGAACAAGGGTAAAACCACCTAAAAGAGCTGGTGCAATATTGTCGGCATGGATAGCCCCGCTTGCGATACTCTCCCCCAATACAGCAAATTTGAGTAATTCATGCTTTTCTAAAGGGCAACGAAGTAGTTCATTGATAGCCACTACTGCCCCAGCCGCGCTTGCTGCACTCGAACCAAGTCCCGAACCAAATGGCATTTTCTTATGGATTTCCATTTCTATGCCGCGTTCCGACTCGCCCAAATGTTGTAAAAGTGTCAAAGCTGCATAGCCAGCCGTGTTCTTCTCCACTTCATAAGGTAGCTTTCCTCCCGTTATTTTGGTTATTTTCAGACCTTTGTTTTCTGAAAAACGGACGATAATTTCATCACCAGGACGCTCAATAGCGAAACCTAAGACATCAAAACCGCAAGCTACGTTTGCAACACTTGCTGGTGCGAAGACTTTTATACCCGTTTTATTCTTTGTCGAAGTGACGATTGTAGGATAAGATACGTTCATTTTTATTAGTTAATACTGAATCAAAGATGATAAACAGCACGTTATTTTTTTTATTTTTCGATTGTTCTACGTGGAACATAGTACCTGTATTATAAAAAGAATTGGGAGGATTCGGTTGAATTCTCCCAATTTCGCGCCACAAATTTACGATTTTTCGTGGTTTTTTATATTGATATAGCTGGTAAAATTAGGTTGTTTTTTGATGAGGAAGATAATCTGGTTTATTTCTCTATTGTCCTTATACCTTTTCACCATTTACAAAAGTTAATAAAACCTTAGTTTTTAAAATACCCAAAGGGGCAACTTCCATCAGATTCTGGTTCAAAATGATGAAGTCCGCGAACTTCCCAACTTCTAAACCTCCCTTTTCTTGTTCTTCAAAATTGGCTTTTGCCGCCCAAATTGTCATACCTCTAAGCGTTTGTTCTCGACTCAGTGCGTTGTCCAATTGATAGTCACCTTCTGGAAAATCTTTGGCATCTTCACGTACAGCCGCCGCATAAAACGTCAATATTGGATTAATATCTTCAACGGGAAGGTTAGTGCCAAGTGGCAACCAACCGTTTTGTTCCATGAGTTTACGAAAGGCATAAGCTTCTTTTTTACGCGCTTTGCCAACTTTCCCCTGCCGCCGATTAACCACTTTCTTTGTTTTTCTTTGCAAAGGCTTTATTTTTTCAAAACCTCTTGCCACCTTTTTGTGCCGACCAAATCAACCGTTTGCCAACTTTCTCCATAACGGTAGAAATGTGCGTGGACATCAATCAGCCCATCAAGAACAGTTTTGCCTTTGGTATCAATCGTAGTTACTGATTGAAATTTAGACAAAATATCTTGGCTTGAACCCATGCCTATGATACGCCCCGCTTTCACGGCAAAAGATTCTGACATGTCAAACAGTTCATTGACCGTATAAACTTTGGCATTGTGAATAATTAAATCAGCGTCTTTTTTATGCGCGAAAATGGAAGAAGTCACGAACACTAAACTGAGTACAAATGAAAATTTCGTTGAATGATGAATTAGAAGTGAATAGTAACTATTTAGCTACGTGCCTTTTGCTCGCACAACGACAGGAAAAGAGGTGGTTCATTCTTCGGCTTCGCCGAAAAATGAACCACATTCCCTTTTCTACGCGAGCGAAGCGAGCGTGTGGTAAACAGTTACAGTAAATAATATAATATAATCTAAAAGACGATTTTTGCCCCGAATGTTTAATTTTTAGCGTTGAATGTCTAACTTTGCGGCGCAATTTAAAAATAGATTTGCATAAGTAGTTTAAAATTATTCTTGAATCTGATTAAGGGCGTGTGCTTTGAAAAGGCGTTTTGATTTTAAACACTATTCTTTTAATTCACTGTTAAAATTTTAATTAGAATATTATGGCTTCTACGTCAGACATCAAGAAAGGCATTTGCTTTGAACACAATAACGACATTTATAAAGTCGTGGATTTCCAACATATCAAACCAGGTAAAGGTGCAGCGTTTGTGTATGTCAAAATGAAAAGTGTTACAAAAGGAAGCGTTTTAGAAAATAACTTCCCAAGTGGTCATAGCATCACACTTGTAGCCGTCGAGCGTCGTCAATGTCAGTACCTCTACAAAGATGAAATGGGTTTGAACTTTATGAACAATGAAAATTATGAACAACTTTTTATAGCGGAAGATATGGTGGACAATGCCGATTTGATGCTTGAAGGTATGATGGTGGACATCGTTTTTGACTCACGTGACGACCGCGCTCTAACAGTTGATTTACCAACAAGTATTACGCTTGAAATCACTTACACTGAACCAGGTGTGAAAGGCGATACGGCAACGAACTCTACTAAGGCTGCGACCGTTGAAACAGGTGGCGAAGTACGTGTGCCATTGTTTATCAATATTGGCGATAAAGTACGTATCAACTCTGAAACACGCGGCTACATGGATCGTGTGAAAGTATAGAAGAAAGTAACTCTCTGGGCGTATTGCTCGCTTGAGGGGAATGTGTTTCATTTTTCGGGTAAAGCCCGAAAAATGAAACACCTCTCCTCTTTTGCGAGCGAAGCGAATAATGCGCGAAGTTGCTAACGGCACTAACTAAAAAGGCACTGTTGTAAAAGGCAATTTTCATCTGGTAAAAAACGAATAAGACATTTTGTATTATGTGTCAAAAGTTTTTTCTAATATTGCCAATCGAAAATTACCTTTTGTAATTTATTCGATGGTTAAAATTAAAATAATGGCTCTGTGACAATTTTAGCGGTAACTCACGTTCGGGGAACTTTTAAAGTTCCCCGAACGTCGGTTTACGCGGTTTTTGACGCAAAAATGCTTTATTTACTGAGGGGTTTTTTACTGCCGCTAAAATTGTCAAAGAGCCAAAATAATTTAGCCACGCGCTTGCTTCGCTCGCGTGAGGGAGGGCGGTGTTTCATTTTTCGGGCTTTGCCCGAAAAATGAAACACCTTTCCTATTTTTGTACGCGTTCATCAAACTTTGAATCAAGAAAAAAATCCACCAAAGATGACTTTCGAGGAAATAAAATCACTTATTCAGCTTATTAATAAAAGCGAACTTGCCGAATTTCGGTTTGAGGAAGGCGACCAAAAAATCGTTATTCGCACATCGAAGTTCAACGCAGGCAAACAACAACAGGTTGTTTATACTTCTGCACCCGCCGCCGTTGCACCTGCACCGATAGCTGCACCCGCCGCCGTTGCTGCCCCTATTGCTCCGTCTGTTGTGGAAGTGCCGAAACCTGCCGCAAAAGCTGCGGATACTGAGGGGGTAAATTATTTGGAAATCAAGTCCCCAATTGTCGGTACATTTTACCGTTCGGCTGGACCCGACAAACCCACTTATGCTAAAGTTGGTGATGTAGTCAACAAAGGCTCGGTTGTTTGTATTATCGAGGCAATGAAATTGTTTAACGAAATTGAGTCAGAAGTCAAAGGCAAAATTGTGAAACTATGTGTTGAAGATGCCTCACCTGTTGAGTTCGACCAAGTATTGTTCCTCGTTGACCCGAAGGGGTAATCTGCAATAACTATGAGTTATGAGTTATGAGTTATGAGTTATAAGTTATAACTCATAACTCATAACTCGTAACTCATAATTCATAATTAAAAAGGATTATGTTTAAAAAAATACTCATAGCCAATCGTGGCGAAATAGCATTGCGCATTATCCGCACTTGCAAAGAGATGGGCATCAGAACTGTTGCTGTCTATTCGACCGCCGACCGCGAATCGTTGCACGTTCGTTTTGCCGATGAAGCCGTGTGCATTGGACCACCTTCATCGAAAGAAAGTTATTTGAACGTGGCACGCTTGATGGCGGCAGTAGAAATTACCAACGCCGACGCCATTCACCCTGGGTACGGTTTCTTATCAGAAAATGCGGATTTCTCAGAAATTTGTGCGGAGTATGGTGTAAAGTTTATAGGACCAACGCCACACCATATTCGTATGATGGGTGATAAAATTACGGCGAAAGACACAATGATAAAAGCAGGTGTTCCCGTTGTTCCCGGTTCTGGTGGTTTGGTTGCCGATGTAAAGGAAGGTATTCGTCTTGCCGATGGCATTGGTTATCCTGTCATTATCAAAGCGACGGCTGGTGGTGGTGGTAAAGGAATGCGGATTATCTGGAAAGCCGAAGATTTTGAAAGTAATTGGAATATGGCACGCGCCGAAGCCAAAGCCTCTTTTAGCAATGATGGTATTTATATCGAAAAATACATCGAAGAGCCGCGTCATATTGAATTCCAAATTGCGGGCGACCAGTATGGGAATGTTTGTCATTTATCGGAGCGCGATTGTTCGATTCAACGGCGGCATCAAAAACTCGTGGAAGAATCTCCTTCTCCATTTATGACCGATGAACTGCGTGAGAAAATGGGAGAAGCCGCGCGTAAAGCCGCGTCTTGTATCAATTACGAAGGTGTGGGTACTGTTGAATTCTTGGTGGATAAGTACCGTAATTTCTATTTCATGGAAATGAACACCCGGATTCAAGTGGAGCATCCTGTTACGGAAGAAGTGATTGATTTTGATTTGATTAAAGAACAAATTAAAATTGCGGCGGGTGAAAAAATTTCGGGTAAAGACCATTTCCCAAAAATGCACGCAATGGAATGTCGCATCAATGCCGAAGACCCGAAAAATGATTTCCGCCCAAATCCAGGGCATGTAACCTCTTTTCACACACCCAAAGGTTATGGGGTGCGTGTGGATACCCATGTTTACGCGGGTTATACTGTTCCACCTTATTACGATTCGATGATTGCGAAACTCATTGTTCGCGCTCAAACGCGGGAAGAATGTTTGGCAAAAATGGCACGCGCTCTCGATGAGTTTATTATTGAAGGCGTCAAGACAACTGTTCCGTTTCATCAAAAACTTATGGAAAATGAAGCCTTCAAAAAAGGTGACTTTACAACGGGTTTTTTGAACACTTGGGATTATAAAAAAGAAATGTAAAATCCTTTAGCTGCGCTACTTCGCTCGCAAAAGAGGGAGATGTTGTTCATTTTTCGGGCAAAGCCCGAAAAATGAACAACATCTCCCTCTTTTGCGAGCGAAGCGAGCAATAGTTTAAATAGTTATAGGTTATCTTAAAAAGCCGAGCGTGTTCTTACGCACTCGGCTTTTGCTTTTTTAGTACGCTTCATGTCGCCCAATCATTTTTCCACCATTTTTCAACAGCGTATCTCCTGCCGTTTCTGTTGTATCTATTTTTATACTGAGGGGGGTATCCGTCAGATTGAAATTTTCTAAATTGGGTTTTCCAGCATCTGTCCAAGCCGTCAACCAAGTTGACCCAATGGATAAAATTGCCCCTTGCATACGTTCTTCTATCATGCCGTCCAATTTTTCGTGATAGGCTTGAGCAAAATCAAAACACGGTTTTTTGAGGACAGTTCGATTGACGGTTTCGGGGCAATACTTGTTGTCGTCCCGAAAAGTGGCAGCGACTTCTTTTTCTATTTTTAGAGTACGCGCAACCAATTTATTCGATTCCATGATGATGTTCCAATAGTATTTTTTGGGATTGTCAAAATATTCGGCTTGACCGACAAAAAAATCGTATTGATTTTTGGCAAAGAGTTCGGGTAGCCGACTTTCCCAAAATGCGTGAATACCTGATTGATTGGTTTGCTGCCCGTCGTAATTTGACACCGTGTGCAAAGGTACATGCGCATCGGCAATGTAATGACCTATTTCGGCGGCGAGTTTGAGTACGCGATTTTTGTCTTTTGCAATAAAGGCTGCGGTCAATTGTCGTTGTACAGACACGAGATGAAACGGCAAAATACCCGAAGGTGTCAATTTATCTTTGGCAAAAGCCGACCGAAACGACCCCCTCAGTATAAGTCGCTCTTTTTTGAATAAATGAATGATGCTGTCAATCGAAATAGGGAAATCTTCATCGGGTTGAATTCTGGAGGTGTTGTTGATAAAAAATCGGCGCATCGTAGAATCAGCAACAATAATGGAATCTCGCCCAAATAATTTTTTAATCGTTTTGGCTTTTAGATAATAATCCCGTTTTAGCCTTCTTATTGAGGCAAAATCAAAAAGTAGAATTGTGTCGCCACGCTCACCAATGAGAAAAATATCGGTGTGTAAAATCTGTGCTTCTAATTTGTCTTGTGGTAAAAATGTCCAACGGTCGAAATTGATGTAATGCCTAAAACCTTCATTGGCTACGATAAATCGGCGTTTGTCGGGCGCAACGGCTTGTTCAGAAATATAGTCAATATTCGGTTTGAATAAAGGGAGCATTTCTTCGGGCAAAGTAAAAACTGCAAGGCGATTGATAAGTTTGTGGCTAAAAAAGCCCCAAGTTGGCGGAGTATTGTGAATTGTGGACACGACGGTTTCCCTTTTTTCTTTTGAAAAAAAAGAAGTTGAGATAATAGAAAGTGCGAGTAATAGAATGGTAAGGCGTGGTTTCATTGTATGTTTGTAATTTGAAAAGTAGTTAAAAATGGTAAAAATACTGAGGGGTGCTTTTATCTTTTTTAGAAAATCTAAAAATCTGACGCGGGTTTGAAACCCGCGTCAGATTGGAACTAATTATAAATCAACCGTCACACCTGCCATTGCTTCTGCGATTTCAATGCTGTCTTCGATTTCTTCCAATTCCAAACGCAAGTTTTCCACAATAAAATCTTGACGTTCGGGTGTGTTTTTGCCCATGTAATAGTCCAAAATATGGTCAATGCTCATGTCATCGGTCATTACGACGGGTTGTAGTCGGATATTTTCGTTGATAAAATCTTGAAATTCGTTGGGTGAAATTTCGCCTAACCCTTTGAATCGTGTGATTTCGGCTTTGCCGCGCAATTTGCGAATAGCGTCTTGTTTTTCTGCTTCAGAATAACAGTAATACGTCGTTTTTTTATCCCGAACGCGGAAAAGGGGCGTATCGAGAATAAAAAGATGACCATTTCTGACCAAATCAGGGAAAAATTGTAGGAAGAATGTTAATAACAACAAACGAATGTGCATACCGTCCACATCGGCATCAGTAGCAACGACCACCCGATTGTAGCGGAGGTATTCAATGCCGTCTTCGATGTTTAAGGCGTGTTGCAACAAGTTCAATTCTTCATTTTGATAGACAATTTTCTTTGTCAAACCATAGCAATTTAGAGGTTTTCCACGCAAACTGAATACAGCTTGTGTCTCCACATCGCGGGCTTTGGTCAAAGAACCACTCGCAGAGTCCCCCTCAGTAATAAAGACCGAAGTGAATTGCAATTTATCTTCATGTTGGCTTGCCACTTTTTCGTTGAGATGAAAACGGCAATCACGGAGTTTTTTGTTGTGAATATTGGCTTTTTTGGCGCGTTCATTAGCCAATTTTTTGATACCTGCTATTTCCTTGCGTTCGCGCTCGTTTTGCTCAATGCGGCGTTTGAGGGCATCGGCAACATCTTTGTTTTTATGTAAATAGTCATCAAGATTTTTTTGAACAAAATCCCCCACAAACTTGCGTAAAGTTGCCCCTTCTGGTCCGACTACCAATGACCCCAATTTGGTTTTGGTTTGCGATTCAAAAACAGGTTCTTCCACTCGTACAGCGATAGCGGCAATGATAGACGTGCGAATATCTGGTGCTTCGTATTTTGATTTGTAAAACCCGCGCACTGTTTCCACAATAGCCTCGCGGAAAGCGGCTAAGTGCGTGCCGCCCTGCGTGGTGTATTGTCCATTGACGAACGAATGATACTGTTCGCCGTAGTGCCGTCCGTGCGTCATGGCAATCTCAATATCTTCGCCTTTCATGTAAATAGGCTTGTATTCAACGGTTTCTTCACCGATTTTGCGGTTTAACAAATCGAGCAAACCGTTTTTGGAAACAAAGGTTTTACCATTGAACATGATTTTTAAACCCGCATTCAAATAAGCGTAATTCCACAATTGCGTTTCTACAAATTCGTAACGGTATTTATAATTTTTAAAAACCGTTCCATCGGGTTGAAACTGAGTGATTGTGCCATTGGGCATGGAGACTTGTGCCAATTTATGGTCTTTTTTTAAAAAGCCTTCGTTAAATTCGGCAACTTTCGACTCATTCTCGCGGATAGATTGAATTTTGAAATACGTAGAAAGTGCATTGACGGCTTTCGTACCTACCCCATTCAAACCCACCGATTTTTTAAACGCCTTCGAGTCGTATTTACCACCTGTATTGATTTTAGATACCACATCTACCACCTTACCGAGTGGAATACCACGTCCATAATCGCGTACTGTTACCATGCCTTCCTCAATTTTCACTTCAATTTGTTTGCCATTACCCATAACAAACTCATCAATCGAGTTGTCAATGACCTCTTTGAGCAAAACATAAATTCCGTCATCAGGAGATGACCCATCACCGAGTTTACCAATGTACATACCGGGACGCAACCTAATATGCTCTTTCCAATCAAGGGTTTTGATATTGTCGTCTTCGTATCTGACGCTGCCTAATTCTTCTTGCATCATATTATTTTATTTAAAACTTGGGGCAAATCTAAGGGTTTTGTTTTGAATTTCAATTTAAAACTTTTAGTGGTTTAAAAAATGTTTTAAATTCGAGGTACTTCCGTAAAAATAGTGGGTAAAAACTACTTTCAAAACAGACCCCTCAGTATTCTAATAGCAAAAATTGCATATCCAATACATATTTTACGTATTTTCACGTCATTTGAAATCCATGACCCTTAAATTGTCAATAAACCACACTTTTCTGATATTTACCCTAAAATTTTACACGCCAAAATTTTTTTAAACGTCATTTAGACAGTATTTTTACGTCCTAAGTTCGATTGGTGATTTTATGGTATAGATTTTTTAGATTACGGTTTGATTTTGAGGGAAATAGTATAATTTTTAAAAAATGGTGCTAAAAAATACGGCTAAAACAGTATATCTGATTCGATATTATTCTGATACTTTTCTTTTTCCACAACATTTTTTAAAACATACACAATGGTACTTAAAGAACAGCTCCATCAATTGGATGCGTTAATTGCCACAGGTAACTTACTTGAAGCGATTGACCTATTTTACGCGGCACCTGAGGGTAACGATGAAAGAAAGAGTCAGGCGATTGCTTTTTTGACAAGCGTTGAACATGTTAACGCCATTCGCCTTATTAATTCTACGTACAGTGATGACAATGTAACCATGTCTGAATTTTCGTATGATTACTCAATGAAAGACGGGAGTCACAAAAGGTGGAATGAAATCATTCGCCGCCGTTGGGATAATGGCAAAGTTGTAGATGAACAGTCATTCCGTACTGACAACGGCAGTGCAATTGTGCGCTCAGAAACGATTGAGCGTCTTCACGCAATCCACACTTATGTGGATAAAGCCGTTCCTGTTGAAGTTATCGTAGAACGCGCCGTTCCTGTCGAAACAATTGTCGAACGCATTGTTGAATTTGAAGTCATTGTTGAGAAGATTATCCACAAACCTGTCGAGCGTATTGTTGAAAAAGTCGTTCCTGTTGAGGTTGTTGTTGAGCGTATTATTCACAAACCTGTTGAAAGAGTTGTTGAACGCATCGTTGAGGTTGAAGTAACTGTTGAGCGTGTTGTTCATAAAGTCATTCCTGTTGAACGTATTGTGGAAAAGATTGTCGAATTTAAAGTTGACAAAATTGTAGAGGTGTTGCGTCCTATTGAGCGTATTGTAGAGGTGTTTGTTGATGTGGACGTTCCTGTTGAAAAGATTATCCAAGTTGCACGCCCCGTTGAAACGGTCGTCACACAAGAAGTTGAGTTCCACTTTGATAAAATTGTTCAAGTTGCCAAAGGCGTTGAGCATATTGTCGAGCAAGAAGTTGAATTCCATTTCGATAAAATTGTTCAAAGACCACGCGCCATTGAGCATGTTGTTGAGCAAGAAGTCGAGTTCCATTTCGATAAAATTGTTCAAGTTGCCAAAGGCGTTGAGCATGTTGTTGAGCAGGAAGTTGAATTCCACTTTGATAAAATTGTTCAAGTTGCCAAAGGCGTTGAGCATGTTGTTGAGCAGGAAGTTGAATTCCATTTCGATAAAATTGTTCAAAAACCACGCGCTATTGAGCATATTGTTGAGCAGGAAGTTGAGTTCCATTTTGATAAAATCGTTCAAATCGCCAAAGGTGTTGAGCATGTTGTTGAGCAGGAAGTTGAATTCCACTTCGATAAGATTGTTCAAGTTGCTAAAGGTGTTGAACACGTTGTTGAGCAAGAAGTTGAATTCCATTTCGATAAAGTTGTTCAAAAAGCGAAGGGCGTTGAACACGTTGTTGAGCAGGAAGTTGAATTCCATTTTGATAAAATCGTTCAAATCGCCAAAGGTGTTGAGCATATTGTTGAGCAGGAAGTTGAATTCCATTTTGATAAGATTGTTCAAGTTGCTAAAGGCGTTGAACACGTTGTTGAGCAAGAAGTTGAATTCCATTTCGATAAAGTTGTTCAAAAAGCGAAGGGCGTTGAACACGTTGTTGAGCAGGAAGTTGAATTCCACTATGACAAAATTGTTCAGGTTGCCAAAGGTGTTGAACATGTCGTTGAGCAAGAAGTTGAATTCCACTTCGATAAGATTGTTCAAGTTGCTAAAGGCGTTGAACACGTTGTTGAGCAAGAAGTTGAATTCCATTTCGATAAAGTCGTTCAAAAGGCGAAGGGTATTGAGCATATTGTTGAGCAGGAAGTTGAATTCCACTACGATAAAGTTGTTCAGGTTGCCAAAGGCGTTGAACATGTTGTTGAGCAAGAAGTTGAATTCCACTTCGACAAGATTGTTCAAGTTGCTAAAGGTGTTGAACATATTGTTGAGCAAGAAGTTGAATTCCATTTTGACAAGATTGTTCAAAAAGCGAAAGGTATCGAACACGTTGTTGAGCAAGAAATTGAATTCCATTTCAACAAGGTCATTCAAGTACCAAAAGGCGTTGAACACGTTGTTGAGCAGGAAGTTGAACACCACTACGACAAGGTGATTCAGGTTGTCAAGCCTGTTGAACGCATCGTTGAGCGTTTTCAAGAGGTAGATGTTCACGTTGAGCATGTTATTCAGAAGGTTAATCCTATTGTTCACACTGTTGAGCGCGTTGAAGATGTTCACGTACACGTCGAGCGCATCGTTCAACGGGCAAATCCAGTTGAGCGTGTTGTTGAAGTAGTCAACACTGGACGCATGACGGAGAGTTCTCGCGAGTTTGCAGATACGACAATTGTTGCAGGTGCTGCGACCAAAACCCGCAAAACGGGTAAAGCAAACAAAGAAGATTTGACGGTTATTGAAGGTATCGGACCTAAAATTGCTGAGTTGTTGAACCAAGCGGACATCTGGACGTTTGAAGATTTGGCATTCACAACAACCGTTCGCCTCCGTGAAATCCTCGATGCAGGTGGTAGTCGCTTCCAAACTCACAATCCTGAAACTTGGCCCCGTCAAGCAGCTTTGGCTTCCGTGGGCAATTGGGAAGGTTTGAAGGCTTGGCAAGATGTTTTGAGTGGTGGCAAATTGCCAACAAAATAAATTGTCTTGATAAATAAACAGAAAAGGTTTCGTTGGCAACAACGAAACCTTTTCTGTTTTATGGCAAAAATGGTGTTTATACTGAGGGGTCTATTTTAGAATAATTTACCTACTAATTGAGGAGTGGGCATAACCTAAAAACATCGTTTTTAGATTAAAAACAGATGTTTTGCGCGCGCTTCGCTCGCGCAAAAGGGAGGAGACGTGGTTCGTTTTTCGGCGAAGCCGAAAAACGAACCACATTCCTCCCTCGCGCGAGCGAAGCGAGCGCGAGATGCAAAAAACGCTTTTAGGTTATGCCCACTCAATTACTAATTTTCTTCTTTAAATTTGAGAATCCTGTATAGCAGATGTTTTGTTAAAAGATTTTCGTATTGATTCTATTAAACAAAATAGCTTTTAAGCACCGAATATAAGGGTTTATTAATCATTTTGCAAACAAATTAAAAACATGGAGTTCTTACAGATATTTTAAAAATTCAATGTATCAAAACAGACCCCTCAGTAAAATACTCAAAAGCCTCGCAAACACACCGTTTTGCAAGGCTTTTGAGCGTTTTTACTGAGGGAGTACATAAAAAAAGGTTTCACTGTCTAACAGCGAAACCTTTTCATTTCTAACAAATATTTCTAAGAAAAATTGTAATTACTTAGCTTATTGCTCGCTTCGCTCGCAAAAGAGGGGAACGTGGTTGATTTTTCGGGCAAAGCCCGAAAAATGAACCACCTCTCCTCTCTCCGCGCGAGCGAAGCGAGCGCGGGCTAAGTAATTACGAAAAATTTAAGCATGTACAATAACATCTTTTCCAGATTTAGGGAACTCACTGCATAGAACATGGGATTTTGGTATTCTTAAAACGAACTTTTTTATCTACTTCCTACGGCGACAAACGGTTGTTCTTGCCGTTTTCCACCGATAAGGTAATCTTGATATTCTTTGAGTTTTGCCCACTCACCTCTCTGCGCCATATCTGCTTGTGCTGCCCACGATTCGGGGTCGTGCATCCTAAAACGAGAGCCTGCTTTGTCCAAAATAGCACGGATACGTTCAACAGAAGTGCTGGCTACTTGCTCAAATTTGTAGATACCTGCCTCATTCAACAACTCCTCAATCTTAGGTCCTACGCCCTCAATGCGCTTCAAATCATCTGGATTGGTACGGCGGCGGTAGTACAAGATTTCTCCATTAAGCCCTGAAATGGTTTTTTCCATTTTCTGGTTATTAAGGTCTAAATCTTGGAAACGGCGAATCAAACTGCTGTGCCGCGACTCCAATTCATAGCACCGTTGTTCCCAATTTGACTTGGCTGTTTCGGCAGCTTTTGCCTCCAATGCCGAATTTGACGAAACTAAGGCTTGATGGATTTGTGCTTTTTCACCCTCCAATAGCTTGTATTTGTGGGTTAAAATAGCCATTTCGCCTTGAAGCGTCAAATTTCGCTTTTGCTGCCCTTCAAACTGACCCCTCAGTATTGCAGCCTCTTTTTCAAATTTTGCGCGTACTTCGTCCAATTCCAAGAGTTGTGTATCTTGGTTGTTCTTTTTGAGCATCAGCGACTCGTAATAACTCTGCCACTCTTTTACCTCTTCAGCCATATTCTTGAGTTGTTGACCTTGCTGAACATACTTTTTAACCATCAATTGGTATTGTTCAGAAAGCTGCTGATTGCGCCCTTTGTCACCGTTTTTGTAATCGGCAAATTGGGCGTTGATACTCGACAATTCAATTTCTAAAGCCCTAATCTTCGCTTCATCTGCCCGCTTTTCAGCTCTTGAACTTTCTACAAACTGAATACTCGCTGTATTTGCAGCTTTTGCAGCATTTACTGTATTCGCAGTATCATTGTTCAAGTTCTTAATTTGCTGCCCTTGCTTGATATAATTGTCGAGCATCATATCATACTGTGCGCGAAGGATACTCAATTGCTCGTCTGCCGATTGAACACGCTGAACGGCTTGCCCTCTGTAATCCGTGTATTCAGACCTTAGCATTGCCAATTGGTGTTCCAAATCAATTATTTGAGTTTGAAATCCACCTATTTGAATCTGTAAGTCCCCTATTTGAGTGTGCAAACCACTGTTGTCTTCAGGGACAAAAGCGAGCTTCTCTGCCTTCAATTCGGCAAATTCTATTTGCAAACTGTTGTGGTCACTTCCCAGACGCTTATACGTGTCGGAAAGCGAACTATAAGAGCTATTGAGACTCTCATACCGCCCGTTGAACGCCTCATGGGTCTGCATCAGTCGAGCGTTTTGGACTTGTAGGTTTTCAAGTTCTTCAGTCAATTCTTGTGCGCGTTGGCGGCGGATATACCAGCCAATAAGCCCGCCCAGAAGTCCAATAATTAATGTTAAAAAAATAGACCAGAAGGTTGTCATAACTTTCTAAGTTTTGATTTTTTGATTGATACTCGTTTATTTTAGTTACTGTGTTTTTAATGAACGAATTTTATCAAAGTATGATTTAAAATATGAGTTTTCCTATTAAGTTCCCCCCGAAACAAATAGCCGATGTTTACGCTTATTTACGAAAGCGATATGACGACGCGGCGGTTTCTAGCCCGTCCGTTAGCCGTACTATTTGTTGCGGCAGGTGAATCTTCTCCTTGTCCATTCGCATTAAAGTTTTGCTCGTTCGTACCTAATTTTTTTAAGTAGTCTGCAACAAAGTTGGCACGGGCAGTACTAAGGCGTTCATTGTACCCTACTGAACCCCTACTATCCGTATGTCCCACAACTTTTACATTGTTGTTGGGATTGTGTGATAGGTAGTATTGGATGTCTGCCAATTGTGCGCGTTGCGATTCCGTAAGTGAAGTAGAGGATTGTGCGTTGTCAAAATACAACACAAGTCCTTGTGCTTTGAGGCGTTGCTCAATAGCTTGGATACGCGCAGCATCGGCTTTAGCTGCGGTTGGTGCAACATTTTCAACAGCTTTAGTTTCCGTGTAGTTAACGGGTGTCGGAACTGCTGCTGCGAGTTTTGTCCCTACGGACATGGATACGTCACTTGTTGCTGGTGCAACACCGCAAGGACAGGTTTTGTCGCGGAGTGAAGAAAGACTGAAGATAAAGGCGAACAAAGTCGCAATTAAAAGTGGAACTGGATGTTTCATCTAATGCTTTTTAAAATGTTAGAAATAATGCTTTTATTAAATAAAAATAAATTTAACAACTGCATTACGATACAAATATGCTATTGATGAATTAATTATCCACAAAATTTTGTTGACAATGTTGATTAGTGTTGATAAATGACCCTGTTTAAGGTATAAGTTGTCTAATGAAATTATTTTCTATTTTCGCTCTTTTTGCCAAATAAAATTTTGAATTTGAAAAAACAGTGCGCATTTAGACCCCCTTACTAACACTGCAAAAAATAAGTATTTTTTAAAAAAATATTTATTTTCGTGGAAATATGTCTGGATAGGTGCTGTTATCCACAATAAAAAGAGCCGAAAATGATAAAAAAGGTAGATATACTGAGGGGGTATTCAAGTACAAAAATTGGAATATTTTTTCTTTTTCGCCGAGCAGAAAATTAAAAATATTGCTTTTTGACCGAGATGTAAAAACTATCGGTAAGCACATCAATAATGTGTTTTTAGAAGGCGAATTAGAAGAAAATCGAACTGTCGCAAAATTTGCGACAGTTCAAAAAGAAGGCACTCGAGAAGTAGAAAGGGAAATTGAGTTCTACAACCTTGATGTCATTTATTTCCGTCGGCTACCGCGTCAATTCCAAGTGAGGTACACAATTTCGGCAATGGGCAGCCCAAACTTTGTCCAACGAAGAGGTTACAGGATTGTTGACATTACTGAGTCATTACACGCAGTCATTTGTTTTGCTCAATCAATTTGATAGTAATCAACAACGACAAGGAACTTATTATCAAACTCATCATTAACCTCATCAAATAAACGTAATTTAGTGTATATGCTAAAACGAAAGTGGTTTTCGGATTTTTTATTTGAAACTATAAATAACTTCTTTTTCTCGCGCTCGTTTTGCTCGCGTGAGAAGGGGGAATGTGGTTCATTTTTCGGCAAAGCCGAAAAATGAACCACCTCTTTTCCTGTCGTTGTGCGAGCAAAAGGCACGTAGCTAAATAGTTACAATTAAGTTTATTGCACTTTGAAATTATCCTTAACCGAAGTCGAACTCAATTGTATCACCTGCTTTCAAGTTATCTTTTTTCATATCTACATCTACTTCAACTTCTTCATTTTCGGTTTCAGAAGGCTCGGATACTGAGGGGGTGTCTTTGACAATCACTTCTTTAATATCCAGCAATTTTTGGTCGCTCAGTTTGTTACCCAGAGCTTTCCAACCTTTTATGTCAATAAACTCTGCCAAATTAACTTCACCACCTTCCACTTTTTTCGACCCCATTTTGATAAAGTAGGTAATACGCGGATTGGGTTTCACACTCGCAAACAACATCAACGATTTTTTATGGTCGGTGATAAACGAATACTTTTCATTGTTTTTGGTCGTATCAATTTTAAAGCGTTTGACCATTGTGAGTTCTTTATTACCGTCGTAATGAACAGTAGAAATAACCGTGTCTTTATCCAACTTACCGATGTGGAGAATCTCACCCATTTCAAAATGTTTTACGGGGTCAACTTCGCAGGTTTCGTAAGTGCCGTTTTTGTATAAAATCAAAACGGGGTCGCCGTCAAATTCTCCCAAGTATCTGCCGCGTTCATTCACGTTCAAACGTCCTGTAATGTCATCGAACCACCATTTTTTCGCGCCCAATGTGGATTTACCCACCGTTTTTTGTTTGACTTCGCGCACAGGGAATTTTGTAACGATATTGCCTTGCGAACCACGTCCTTTGATAGCCAATTCGCCAAAATCAAAATCAAAACGCTTGATTTTAGCCGTACAACTCTGAGTCAGTTGAATCCCAACAGTTTCAGATTCACCGTTCGGATTTGCTGAAAAATACCAAACTTTTGAATTGGGATTGCCTTGTGTCAAATCGTAATCCGTTGCGCGGGTGATACTCGTCACGTTGAAACGTTTGGCGTAAGTGATGCCCGTTTTACCGTCTAAATAGATGAAGTTGTAAGTTGTCCGTTCGTCGGCTTTTTTCCACACTGTCGCGTGGATAACGTTCTTTCCAACAAAAACTTTATCCGCAATTTTCACAACTTGGAATTTACCGTCTTTTCTGAACACGATAATATCATCAATATCTGAACATTCGCCAATAAATTTGACTTTTTCATCTTTTTTCAAGCCTGTTCCCACAAAACCGTCTTCATAGTTGACAAACAGTTTAGCATTGTTAGCCACCACTTCTGATGCTTGAATGGTATCAAATACGCGAATTTCAGTTTTACGTTCCCGTCCTTTCCCGTATTTTTTTAACAGATTTTCATGGTACTTGATGGCGTAATCGTTCAAGTTAGCGAGGTCATGCTTCACTTGTTCCAATTCTTCCAACAAACGCTTCATGTATTCGTCCGCTTCAAAAGTATTGTACTTTGAAATACGTCGAATTTTGATTTCTGTCAAACGCACCACATCTTCTTCCGAGATAGCCCTCAGTAATTCAAGGCGTGCGTCGTTTTTTGTCTTTTTATCTTCTGGTTCACGCACATATTTGCGGAGTTCCGTGGGGATAATCTCCAAAACTTGTTCAAAACTTTCTGCTTCTTCAATTTTGCGGTAGATTTTCTTTTCAATAAAAATCTTTTCCAAACTCGACGCGTGCCATTTTTCTTGCAATTCACCTTTGCGGATTTCCAATTCTTGGCGCAAAAGTTCTTTGGTTTGTTCGGTACAAACCCGCAAAATCTCGTTGACATCTACGAAATGCGGCTTATTGTCTATAATCAAACAAGCATTTGGCGACAAAGACACTTCGCAATCCGAAAAAGCGTACAAAGCGTCCATTGTTACATCGGGCGAAACACCGGGTTGTAAGTCAATGACAATTTCTACGTCTTTGGCGGTTTGGTCAACTACTTTTTTGATTTTGATTTTACCTTTTTCGGCAGCTTTCAAGATAGAATCCACGAGGTCGCCCGTTGTTGTACCATAAGGTATTTCTTTGATAAGCAACTGTTTTTTGTCTGGTGAAATCTGAATTCGCGCCCGCGCCCGTACTTTTCCACCACGTTTTCCACCATTGTAGTTGGTAACGTCAATCATACCTGCGGTTTGGAAATCGGGCAAAATATTCGTAGTCCGTCCTTTCAGAAGGTCAATGCTGGCTTTGATGAGTTCGATAAAATTGTGGGGCAAAATCTTTGTGGATAAACCCACCGCAATACCTTCCACACCTTGCGCCAATAACAGAGGAAACTTCATAGGCAATGCCACAGGCTCGCGCTTGCGTCCGTCGTAAGTCATTTGCCAATTTGTTGTCTGGTTGTTGAACGCCACTTCGAGGGCAAACGGTGTCAAACGCGCCTCTATATAACGTGGGGCAGCCGCCGAGTCGCCCGTCCGAATATCGCCCCAGTTGCCTTGACAATCAATCAATAATTCTTTTTGCCCCAAATTCACGAGGGCATCGCCAATCGAAGCATCGCCGTGCGGGTGATATTGCATGGTCTGCCCAATGATATTTGCTACTTTGTGATACCGTCCGTCGTGCATTTCGCGCAAAGCATGAGCAAGCCGTCGCTGAACAGGTTTAAGACCGTCCTCAATTGCAGGAACGGCGCGTTCAAGGATAACGTAGGAAGCGTAATCCAAGAAGTAATTTTCGTACATATTGCCCAATGTAATTACATGGTCGCCGTTGCCGTCGAGTCCTGCATTGCCATTTATGGGCTTATCGGTGTTTCTCTTTGCCATTTTTTCTTGAAAACTAAGGTAGCACGGGCTTAAGCCCGTGAGATACGTAAACAGCGTGGTTTAAAATTGCAAAAGTAAATGTTTTTTTTAATTTTTTAAAAACATTTTGTTTTGATTTTAAAACAAAAAAACATTTTCCGACTCTTTGGCAATTTTAGCGGTAAATCACGTTCGGGGAACTTTAAAAGCTGTGCATACCTCATAAGTTTTGAATCCGTAGGATTCATACATTTGTAGATAAATCACCCAAAATAATCAGGTTGAACGAAAGAAAATAATCATAATATGTAAACTATTGGAAAATTTTAATTTAACGGTGCGTAACGTTCGGGGAACTTTCAAAGTTTCCCGAACGTGGGGCTATTCCGAACATTTATCAATGAATTATGTATTGAGGGATGGGCATAACCTAAAAGCGTTTTTTGCATCTCGCGCTCGCTTCGCTCGCGCGAGGGAGGGGAATGTGGTTCGTTTTTCGGCGAAGCCGAAAAACGAACCACATTCCTCCCTTTTGCGCGAGCGAAGCGCGCGCAAAACATCTGTTTTTAATCAAAAAACGATGTTTTTAGGTTATGCCCACTCCTCATGTCATTAAATATACTCAAGACATTAATGAGGCACTCCGTCAACCTGTTTTTGCAGGAAAATCGGCAGATACCTTGAAAATTTTTAGAGATTTTATAGAGCCTTTTAACAATACTGAGGGGGTATTTTCTATTTCAAAATCACCGTATTCAACTCTACTGCCAGCACATTCCGCATTTCAATCAATTTTTTTTGAATTTTCAAATGCGTCATCATGGCGGTAATATCGCCCGCATCACTTGTTTTTCTGACCATTTCTTGATTGGTTTCGCACAAACGCATGATTTTTTTCAAACGAAAACGCTTTAAGCCTTGTTCGCTGTCTTTGGAAAAATTAAGGTCAGGTGCTTTTTGGGTTTCAAGTGGACGATTGAATTTGGCTTCCCAATTGTCAGAATAATTGTGTTCTGAACTCAAAACGGTGGCAGCTAAATCCCGAATTTCTTTCGATTCGTGCGTCAAAAAGTATTGGATACTGAGGGGTATGTTTTTCTGCACCAAAGCCGCCGAGTCTTGTGCAACTCGCTGATACACGCGGTTGTCAAAATCGGCTAAAATATCTTCGATGTTCGATAAGACAAAAGCGGCAACCGAAATACCTTGTTCCGTATTATAGATTTCACCGCCGCTTGCAATTAAAATACGCGCAATATCGCGCTCTTGAAAATCGGCATTGCCCGAAACAATTGGGGGAGGTTTGGGTGCGCCAAATTTTTCTTCAATAACACGGTGATTGTCCGTAGGTTGTGCCACGTCATCGGATACTGAGGGGGGCGGCGCAGCACTGCCGCGCTGCTTATCATCTACCCCTTTTTTTACCAATTTGCTCGTTTCGCCCACCAAAATTGCTTCTTCGACCCGCATCAAAGCCGCGCATTCTCTGATGTAGAGTTGTCGTTTTATAGGGTCTGGAATTTTCGCCACACTACCCACAATGTCTTTAATCAATTTCGATTTTTTAATCGGGTCACCCGCCGCGTCTTCCATTAACAATTGGGCTTTGAAGAGGATAAAATCCTTCGCTTGTTTGTTAATAAATTCTTGAAATGCTGTTGCCCCAACACGCTGAACGTAGCTATCTGGGTCTTCTTTATCGGGTAAAAGGACGACACGGACGTTCATATCTTCTTCCAAAACCATGTCCAAACCGCGTAAAGCAGCTTTTACGCCCGCCGCGTCACCGTCGTATAATATTTTTATATTTGGTGTAAAACGCTTGATTTGCCGAATTTGGTCAACCGTCAATGATGTTCCCGACGATGCCACGACGTTTTCAATACCCGATTGGTGCAGCGAAATCACATCGGTATAACCTTCGCAAAGGATACATTCATCGGCTTTTTGAATCGCTTTTCGGGCGTGGTACATGCCGTATAAAATCCGACTTTTGGTATAAATTTCTGTTTCGGGCGAGTTGATGTACTTCGGGGCGTTTACATCTTTAGCCATGATTCGACCCGCAAAAGCAATTGGTTTTCCCGTCAAACCATGAATCGTAAACATGACACGCCCTCTAAAAAAATCTCGATTATAAGTAGTTGTTAATCCTAATTTTTGTAGCACATCATTTTTATACCCCTCAGTAATCAGCAGTTTTGTGAGCGCATCTGGCGCATCAGACGTGAATCCCAAGCCCCATTTTTTAATGGTTTCCTCGCGAAAACCACGTTGTTTGAAGTAATTTAAGCCAATACTTTTGCCTTTATCGGTTTCAAATAATTGATTATCAAAAAAAGTCAAAGCGCGTTCGTTGACAATGTACAACGAATCTGCCAACTGTTTTTCAGCAATAAATTCCTGCGATACTTCCGTTTCTTCAACCCGAATATTGTATTTTTTTGCAATGTAGCGCAAAGCATCTGGATAGCTGATGTTCTCGTGTTTCATCAAAAAAGTCACCGAGTCACCACCCTCCCCACAACCAAAACATTTGAAAATATTTCGGGCAGGACTCACATTAAACGAGGGCGTTTTTTCATTGTGGAACGGACACAAGCCGCCCATATTCGCGCCTTTACGTTTGAGGGTCACGAAATCACTCACGATGTCTTCAATACGAACGACATCTAATATCTCTTGAACGGACTTTTGAATTATCATGGCGCAAAATTAGGAAATTTGGGCTAACATACCACAAAATACTGAGGGGTGTTTTAGTTTTCCAAAAAGTTGTACTTTTACTTACTGTAAATAATTTGTGCAATTCTAACAAACAACGGGTTAAAACCCGTTGGATACTATGGTTTTGTAACTTTCCAGTGGGTTTTAACCCACTGTTATTCATAAATGCACAAATTATTTACAGTACCTACTTTGACAAAAAAAATCTACTGTCATTGTTGACGATTTGGGCGAAGGACTTGATTATCAACGTGCTACAAAACTTGGCAAACTCTTAATCGAAAAACTCGAAAGGTCTAAAATTCAATTTGTTGCCACGACAAATGATGAATTTTTAAATATAAAACATTGGAATATTCTCGAAAGAGAAGGAAATACCATAAAATCGTTCAATTACATAAATGAGGGATGGGCATAACCTAAAAGCGTTTTTTGCATCTCGCGCTCGCTTCGCTCGCGCGAGGGAGGGGAATGTGGTTCGTTTTTCGGCGAAGCCGAAAAACGAACCACGTCTCCTCCCTTTTGCGCGCGCGAAGCGAGCGCAAAACATCTGTTTTTAATCAAAAAACGATGTTTTTAGGTTATGCCCACTCCTCAATTACTTAGTCCGCGCTCGCTTCGCTCGCGTGGAAAGAGGAGAGGTGGTACATTTTTCGGGCAAAGCCCGAAAAATGAACCACATTCCCCCTCTCTTACCCCAGCGGAGCGAGCACGTGAATAAGTATTTACAAATATCAGCATCTGAAAAATAACATAAAAAGTGTGTTTTTACGTAAAAAGAAGTGCTATTGTCGTTTTTTGGGTGTATTTGAGTATATTTGCAAATGCTTAAAAAATTCCCCCTAAATTATTTACCAGATACTAAAAACAAACACTCATGTTCTACTTTACACGTGTTAAATACACTCTAATCGCACTTTCTTTTTTTTGTTTTCAAAAAATGGGCTACGCTTGCGGTTATAGCTTTCTTGGTGATGGCAGTTCTACGGTTGGTTTTACGACTAATACGCTATCCACCAATTATTTTATAAGCAACACCGCAGCAAATTATTTCGCTAAATTCAACAATGCGAATCTTGGAACAAACCTAACTACGCTCAAACTGAGTTACGGTGAGTCGCGCACTTGGGAAAGTTGTACCAATGTGAACGATGTCAGAGAAGCCAACGTTCTGTATCGTATTTATACGAACCCTGCCAATCGTGGTGCATTTCAATCTGTTGCTTTAGCCGAACTGACTCAGTTGAATAACCCGCCTTATCGCGTAAAAACCCGATTTGGCACATTGGCAACTGAATTGCTCACGGGGCTTCAATCCAACACCACTTACTTCATAGAAGTCCTGATGCAAATTAAAATTGATACCGATGGCAATGGTACAATTGATGCCACTTTGTTGAACGACAAAGACGTAAATGGCAATACAATTGAGCGTGTTGCCACATTTCAAACGGGTTTGATTGCACAAAATGGTGGTTTTCCCGTGACGGTTGCAAGTACAGACCCTACTTGTAGTGGAGGTATAAACGGTACAGCCACTGCTACGCCGATGGGCGGTATTGCTCCTTACACCTACACATGGAGCAATAATGCTACAACGGACTCTGTAACAGGCTTGGTTGCGGGCAATTATGCCGTAACAGTAACAGATTCTTTGTTGGCAACGGGTATTCGGGTATTTTCAATCACCAATCCAACGGCTGTAACTGCTACAATTACGGCGGTCAATGCTGGTTGTGGACTCAGCAATGGTACGGCAACGGCGGTTGCTTCGGGTGGTACTGCGCCTTATAGTTATTTGTGGAGTAATACTGCAACGACGGCATCAGTGACAGGTCTCGCGCCGACTACTTACACATTGACCACAACAGACAGCAAGAACTGTACGGGAACAGCCAGTAAAACAGTTGGTGAAAATTGCGGTGGTAGTGGCACTTATTGCACCTCATCGGCTGCTTCCCCCTGGCAAGAGTGGATTTCAAAGGTCAAATTTGGCTCAATTGACAACCCCTCAGGAAAATCGCCTTACAGTGATTTTACGACACTTAAAGCAAATATAAACACAGGGGCGGCGTACAATTTTTCGGTCACAACTGAATTTAGTTATGCAACAACTACTTATGGTTGGAAGGCGTGGATTGATTACAATAAAAATGGGTTGTTTGAAGAACCTTCGGAACTCGTGTATTCAAAAATGGGTGCACCACCTATTCCAAACGCCGCTTATACGCTTACTGCTCCAGTCATAGTACCTGTAACCGCTTTGGCAGGGGTGACGCGGATGCGCGTGTCCATGAAACGAGATGGCTTACCAACTCCTTGTGAAACAATCCCGAATGGTGAAGTAGAAGATTACAGCGTTAATATAATCAGTGGTGAGGGTGGTAGTGGTGGTAATACGTGCAGTATTGTTGCCCAAGCCTCAAATATTGTCTGTAATGACAGTGGTACAGCAGCAAATCCTGCTGACGATACTTATACATTTTTATTGAATGTGACGGGAACAGGCACAAAATGGCAAACAACAATCGGCACAACGACTATAAAAGGTGCGATGAATACGCCCGTTTCTTTTGGACCTTATCCAATTAGTGAAGGTACGTTAAACTTTACTGTTCAAGATAGTGCAGATGCGGCTTGTGTTTTTGCAACATCTGTTGATGCCCCCTCCCCTTGTTCAAACGGCAGTATTGCGCCTACCTCTTATTGTGCTTCGAAAGGCACAACGCCGTGGTTTGATTGGATTAACAACGTCAAATTTGGGTCAATCAACAACCCATCTGTAAAAACGTTTTATTCTAATTTTACAAATCTGTCAACCGTTACTTCACCAAGCGCATCAGTTCCGATTCGCGTGACGGCAGGTTTTGGCTATGGTTCACCCACCAAATCGGTCAATGTGTGGATAGATTACAACCGAAATGGCACTTTTGAAGCCACCGAAGTCGCATTTACAGGTACAATTCCACAGCCGATTACGGGCGATACGGCAGGTATTGCGGGCGTTGTGGTCATTCCTGCAACGGCAACAGAAGGCACAACACGGATGCGGGTATCTTTGAAAGCGGGTGCAGTTGTCCCAACACCTTGCGAAACAATACCTAACGGCGAAGTAGAAGATTACAATATCAGCATCGCTGCGCCTGCTATTTCGTTGATAGGTCGGACGGGCAATATTCGGCGTGACGTACTTGAGTTAGATGCCACAAAAACACCAGAATCGGTGCAAGTTGTTTGGGCAACGAATAGTTCACGTAAAAATGCCTTGTTTATTTTGGAACGTTCGGCAGACGGGAAATTTTTTACACCCATTTACGAAGCTGATGCTTTCAAGCCTACCGACGAATTGATAGATTATCATTTTGAAGACAAGCAAGCTTTAGAAGGGGCAAATTATTACCGTTTACGCCTTATTTACTTAGATAAATCTGAGACAACGACAAAACCTATTTTTGTTAAAATGGATACGTACAACGATTTTACTCTTTACCCGAACCCAACTACTGAGGGGGTCTCGATTGACGTAAAAAAATGGTTGGGCAAAGCAGTCATGATTGATATTAGCGACAATTTGGGCTGCATCGTCTTAACGCAAAAATTAGACGCTCAACACAACCGTTTACACACAATCAATGTGGAAAATTTGACAAATGGGAGTTATTTTGTGCGTTTGATAACCGCCAATCAACGCCCTTTGGTGAAGAAATTGGTAATTTTAAAATAGTGATATTTAATCCTCGCTTTGCTGGCGCAAAGTAAGGAGATGTGGTTCATTTTTCGGACTTTCTTGAAAAATGAACCACATCCTCTCTGCCGTAGGCATGAACGATTTTGTAGCAGCGGATTTCAATCCGCCTAAAGTTAACCCTATTACTTAAGAGCCGTAGGCTCGGTGCATACAAATATGGGTCGAGCCTACGGCTCTTAATGAAAAGGTATAGACGTTTTCGGCGGATTTCAATCCGCCGAAATAAAATCTATCGAGCCTGCGGCTCTGCGTAACATCAGTAAGTAATTGCAAATTAAGTTATTTTATTTATCTGAGTGCGTTATTTTGGAATCACCACATTTTTTTCCTTATTTTGCGAACAAAACCACGCAGTTATGATGGAAGAAAAGAAAAAAAAAATCTCTAAAGCCGCACCCACACGCCTACTCGAACGCGACGGCACGATGACGATAGAAAAAGATACGCTCAATTCGTTTCGTGTCTATAATTATCTTATGCGTATTTCTTGGCAACATTTTTTACTCTATGCTTTTGCGACTTATCTTGCTTTGAACACTGTTTTTACCCTTTTCTATATTGTAGTTGGTGGAAAAGGGTGTTTGGCTAATTTCTCCACGCGCTCAAATATGGCGTTGGATTTTCTTGAAATCTATTTTTTTAGTACCCAAACATTCACGACGGTTGGCTACGGGTTTATACACCCTAATTGTGTATCCACCAACATAATTGCATCAGTCGAAGCCTTTACAGGTTTTGTATTTTTTGGGGTTGTGACGGGTGCATTTTACACAAAATTTACCAAACCTACCGTCGCGCTAAAGTTGAGTCATGTGGCTGTTTTTGATGATTTTATGAATCAAAAAGCCTTTAAATTCATGCTCGCCCATGAATTTGACAACCGCGTAGTAGATGTAGAAGTTACGCTCGATTTGATTCGTCTTGAATCCGTAGGAGGTAGGTGGAAAAAGCGATTTTATCAATTGTATTTATTTCGCAAACGGATTCCTTATTTGTCTGTTCCGTGGACAGTTGTACACGTTATTGACGAAAAGAGTCCTTTACAGGGCTTAACCCGTAGTGATTTTGAGCAACAAAACTTAGAATTTTTCGTGCAAGTTAAGTTTTTTGATGAATTGCACAGCCAATATTTGTTTCAAGAGTTTTCATTTTTTGGTAGTGATGAAGTTTTGTGGGGGCATAAATTTGTCAATATTCAACGCTATACGGAGCGTGGGGCTTTAAAATTGACCATGAAGAGGTTTGGGAAAACGGTAAGGATTGAAGGGTTTTCAGAGGTTTTATAAATGGTTTTATCCACGACATCTACCCGTCCCGTCGTCTGCTGACCGACCTACCATACCCTTCACTAAGGGCGGCTTATTGGTGTGCGACAAAACAGAAAACCTATTATTTTCATTTACGAAACCATATTAGAGCCGAGTGTGTGCAACGAGTCCTCAGTATTTTCTTCTTTCAATACGAAAATTGGCAAAGTAAAATAGAAAGTTGTGCCGTGTTCAAGCACCGATTCTACCCAAATCCGCCCGCCTTGTCGTTCAATTGTTCTTTTGCAAATAGCCAGGCCGATGCCATTGCCTGTTGAACGGTCGGTTTGGAGGCGTTGAAAAATACCAAAAATGCGCTCACCGTATTTTTGTTCAAAGCCCATACCATTGTCTTTAATACTAAAAATATAGTCCGTAAGCGTTTGCTCGACGCCAATGACAATGTGTACTGTCCGTTCTGGATGACGGTATTTTATGGCATTGCTAATAAGGTTTTGGAATACTTGTACCACCATGTGGCGATTTGCGGCAATAACGGGCAATTCGCTTACTTCAATAATGGGTTTGTTTTTATCAATCGTCACTTTCAAATTAAGTTTCGCTTCGCGCAACGCATCGTTCAAATCCACTTGGGTAAGTGGCAAGGTGCGCGCACTCCAGCGAGAATATTCCAACATATCGCGAATCAATGTACTCATGCGTTTAGCCCCGTCAACCACAAAATTGAAGTCATAATTGGCATTTTCGTCGTTTATTTTCGACAAATACCGCCGTTGAACAATTTGCGTAAAACTTGTAATCATACGGAGAGGCTCTTGCAAATCGTGGCTGATGACATAGCTAAATTCTTCAAGCGCGTCATTGTGTTCTTTGAGTGCTTTGGCAGATAGAGCAAGGTCTTGTTGCGTTTGTCGTTCGGCAGTAATATCATTGTACATGGCTATTCTGAAAGGCTGTCCGTTTACCACAAGTGGTGTAATCTGAACGTGCATCAAAATAGTATCACCCGATTTTGTAAACAAGCGTTGTTCTGTTGAAAAAGTATTATCTTTGACAATGGCTAAGGTTTCACGACTCAGAAAATCATCGGTATGAATCAAATTATTCATTCCAGACTCATGTAGCTCTCCCTCAGTATAACCCATTGTTTTTTGGAAAAACTTATTAAAACGAACACCCATAAATTGGGTATCAAGCATCACAATACCAACAGGTACATTGTCAAAAATACCACGAAACAACACTTCACTTTGCTCGATTTCACGTTCTCGATTTTTTAGCTTATCCAACGTATCTAATTTGGACACAAAAGCATAGTAACCCACGATAAAAAACAAGAAAGTTGTGACACCCAAAAACAAACGGCTCATTTCGGTATTTGGGGCAAACCAAACGGCTAAAAAATAAGCTAAAAGTACAGTCACCAAATATACTTGCAAAGCATTTTTATTCTTAAACATATTCAAAATCAAAAACAGCATAGTCGTACCGAGAGATGATTGCAGAATCGGAAAACCGTCCCGATATAAGTCTCCTATAATTATTAAAGCATACGCAATTGAGAAGGCATTACCAATTTCATTTGCCCATTTTTTTACATAAATGACATAAAAAGAAGCAATAACAGATGAAATCTGGACAATAAGTAGCAAATTTCGGTAAAATGGCAAGTCGGGTAAACTGTTGTAGTAATAGATATTGATAGGTGTAACAAAAGACAAAACAAATGTACCGACCAATGTGCCAACACGGAAATCAAAGACATCGTAACCGTCGCTGTCTTGTCGTAAAAGCATCGAGATGCGTTTTCTTATATGTAGTAATGAGATATTTGACACTTTAGACTGGATATTTTTAGTTTCTCCAATTGGAGCAATAAACCAAAAGTAAGTGAATTCAATAACTTAGGCAAATTGTAAAGCATAAAAGAACAAAAATACCGCGAACAGGCTATTAAAACGGCGCAAAAATATCTAATTTTACGGCTGTTCAAAGATTTCAAATTTGAAATCTTTGGTTCTTTGACAATTTTAGTGGACACCAGTTCGGGGAACTTTTAAAGTTCCCCGAACGTCAGTTTTTACCTCTTTTTTGATTCAAAAATACCTTATTTACTGAGGGGGTATTTTTGTTTTTGAAACCATACATAAATTCAAAATACGCATTAAAAGGCATTTTTTAGTAAGCTCGCTTCGCTCGCGTAAAAGGAGGGAGAGGTGGTTCATTTTTCGGGCTTTGCCCAAAAATGAACCACATTTTCCCCCTTTCGCGCGAGCGAAGCGAGCGCGAAAACCAGCAGTTTAGATTTTATGTATGGTTTCAAATTTTTGTTTTCACTAAAATTGTCAAAGAACAAAATCTCTGAAATTTGAAATCTTTGAAATTTAAAATGCGTACACTCCTTATTTTCTCCTTATTTATGTCTGTCACAAGGACATTTGCCCAAGTCAATATCACGATTGACCCGACGAAAGATGTCAAGACAATTTCCTCTGCTTTGTACGGGCGTAATAACTCTATCCCGAAAGAAAGTTATGCTCAAACATTGTCCGCAGCAGAAAAAGTGCAATTGCGAGAGTCGGGTGTTCAGTTTTTGCGCGAAGGTGGTGGCAATAATGCGACAAAATACAATTGGCGCAAACGCTTGTCGAGTCACCCCGATTGGTACAATAATGTCTATACCAATGACTGGGATATGAGCGTGAAATTTTTGCGCGATAGTTTACCCGCTTTCATCAGTGGCATGTGGTCGTTTCAACTCATAGGTAAAGTTGCCGCAACGGGCAGTGCCAACTTCAACGATTGGGGCTATAACGGCTCGCAATGGTGGACGGGAACAACGCAAAATTTGGCTGGCGGTGGGCAAGTCAATCGAGCGGGTGGCAGTGCTGCCCTTGTCAATGGCAACCCCAATTTGTATCTCGAAAACTGGAACGCGGATTCCACAACGGGTATTTTAGACCATTGGTTCAATACGCTCAATATTCCAAAACAGCGCATCACTTATTGGAATATGGACAATGAACCCGAAATTTGGCACGGTACACACGACGATATTGTCACCTCCACATACGAAGCCGAAACGTTTATGCAAAGTTATTTTGTCGTCGCTAAAAAAGCACGGGCAAAATTTCCAGCTATCAAATTGGTAGGACCTACAACTGCAAACGAATGGCAATGGTACAATTGGATGAACCGCATAATAGGCGCAGACGGCAAGTATTACGCATGGTTGGAATTTTTTATTAAGCGTTGTGCCGAAGAACAAAAAACATCGGGTGTACGATTTTTAGATGTTTTAGACATTCATTTTTATCCTTCGGAAAGTACGCCCGACCAAGTTGTGCAGTTGCACCGTGTATTTTTCGATAGAAATTACGTGTATTCGGGCGCAAATGGCGTGAAAAATATTACAGGCTCTTGGGACAATACCCAAACAAAAGAGTATATATTTGCGCGCATCAATGATTGGCTGACTTTGTATTTTGGTCAAAATCACGGTATAAAATTAGGTCTTACGGAAATAGATGTCAACAACAACACCCCCTCAGTAGTTGCTACTTGGTACGCCTCTATGTTGGGTGAATTTATGAAAAATGATGTTGACATCTTCGCGCCATGGTCTTGGAAAACGGGTATGTGGGAAACACTACATTTATTTGCGCGGTACAATCAAACGCAATCCGTTCAAGGCACATCAAGCGATGAGGTTTTTGTGTCTGCATACCCTTCAGTAAATGCGGCAAAAGATTCGATGACGGTTGTTTTGGTCAATCGGTCAACGACTGAAACCAAGACTACGAACGTGAATTTCTCTAATTTCATCGTTCAAACGACTTCGGCAGAAGCCCTACGCTTGGCATCTTTACCAACTACCGAAACATTTGTTTCCCACACTCAAAACGCTATTGCCCGCAGTACGGTTAATTTTACAAACAATGCAGCGCAACTCAATCTACCGCCGCTTTCCATCACTTCTTTTACATTTAAAGGAAAAGTTGGGCGCGTAGCGACGCTTGATGTAAAACCACTTGACGCTAAAATTGCCCCCAATCCGTTTAGTGAATCGTTCAGTGTTGACTTGTCGGAAGGCGGATTTACTGCATTATTCTTGTATAACGCTTTGGGACAGCAAGTATATTCTCAAAAAATAAATCCTTCGGACACGTTTTTGACCATTAAAAATACGTTTGCTGAGGGTATTTATTTTGTAGAATTGGTGAGTGAAAAAGGAAAAATCATTAAAAAAATTGTAAAAAATTAACCGCACTTGCGTCGCTCACCCAAAAACAGAAAAGGTGGTTCATTTTTCGGGCAAAGCCCGAAAAATGAACCAGACCCCTCCCTCGCGTGAGCGAAGCGAGCGCGTAAAAAGAATCTATCGGGGCGAGCGTGTTTTTGATTCAGAAAAATCGAAGATTTTTCTGAATCAAAGACACGCTCGCCCCTAAAAACTACTTTCACATGTTACGTATCACAACCGTTCAAGCGGATTTGGTTTGGCAAGACAAAGCCGCCAATCTCCAAAAATTCGATAAAATACTGAGGGGTCTCCTATGCGGTCAAACCGATGTTATTGTATTGCCCGAAATGTTTACAACGGGTTTTTCAATGTCGCCCAAAACACTCGCCGAGCCGATGACAGGCGAAACAGTTGCTTTCTTGCGCAAAAAAAGCCGCGAATTGGACGCGGCGATAACGGGAAGTTTTATTTGTGAAGAAAACGGCAATTACTATAATCGCCTCGTGTGGATGCAGCCTGACGGACAATTTTTCACTTACGACAAGCGCCATTTATTCAGCCTTGCTAATGAGCAAGATTACTATACGGCGGGTGATAAAATGCTACAAATTGACTGGCGCGGTTGGACGATTCGCCCAATGATTTGTTATGACCTGCGCTTTCCTGTCTGGTCGCGCAATACACCACCTCATTTTTACGATGTCGCAATTTACGTTGCCAATTGGCCCGAACGCCGCCGACATCCGTGGCAATCACTTTTAACGGCTCGTGCTATCGAAAATCAAGCATTTATGGTAGGTGTGAATCGGGTTGGCGCAGATGGTAATGGGGTGAGTCATTCGGGAGACTCTACGATTGTGGATTTTGCGGGAGAATGCCTTTTTCAAAGGGCTTATACTGAGGGAGTCGAAACCACGACTATTTTGAAGTCTGATTTAGTGAATTTTAGAAAAAAGTTCACATTTTTGGCTGACCAAGATGGGTTTAGTTTTTGATTTTTTCAACATTCATTTTTTAGGCTCTGTGACAATTTTAGCGGTAACTCACGTTCGGGGAACTTTTAAAGTTGCCCGAACGTCGGTTTACGCGGTTTTTGACGCAAAAATGCTTTATTTACTGATGGGTTCTTTTACTGCCGCTAAAATTGTCAAAGAGCCATTTTTTACTACATAGACACATAGAAACACATAGTTTTAAACAAATTTCATGTGGAAACTATGTGTTTTTATGTACCTATGTGGTAAAAAAATCGTAATTACTTAGTCACGCGCTCGCTTCGCTCGTGCGAGTGAGGAGAAGTGGTTCGTTTTTCGGGCTTTGCCCGAAAAACGAACCACATTCCCCTTTTTTGCGAGCGAAGCGAGCGCGTGCGCTAAGTAATTACCTTTAACGAATAATATCCCAGAAATTAATCACCACAATCAAAATCATCAAGAAGAAAAACCCTGCTTGTACGGCTTTTTCAACAATCGTATCACTCACACGTTTGCCTGTAATGACTTCCCACAATAGAAAAACAACGTAGCCACCGTCTAAAGCAGGAATAGGCAACAAGTTCATAAAGCCCAGAATGAGCGACAAACTGCCCGTCATTGCCCAGAACTGACGCCAATCCCATTCAGGAGCGAACATTTTAGCAATAGATTTGAAGCCGCCTACCGATTCTGAGGCTTTAATTTCGCCTCTAAACATCTTACCAAAAGCCTTGACTTGGTTGACCAAAAAATCCCAGCCACGCGACACACCAAGCGGCATAGCCTCGCTCAAGGTATAGGATTTGTGCGCGACATTGAAACCCAATTTTTTGAATTCGGTCACGAAACCAATACCAATTTTGCCCATTTCATTGGGCGTAAGAGCCAAATTTAAAGAATCCGACCCCCTCAGTATATTGACTGTTAAAGGCTGGTTTTTTGATCCTACGATTTTTTTTCTAAATTCATCAAAGAAAACGGGTTCACCATTCACAGCTAAAACACGGTCATTGGTTTGCAAACCAGCTTTTTCTGCTGCTTGTCCCTTTACTACTTCACCAACAACGGGTGGCAGACGCAAATGAAACAAATCATTGTCTTTATTGCTGAATTTTGTCAAATTGCCAACGATGTCCGTCGGTAATTCAAACGTTGTTCTTGCACCGGCGCGCTCGACGGTCAATGTTCTTGCACCATCGAAAACGATACCACGCAACACTTGTCGGTCATCAAATTTTTCAAAAGGTGTATTGCCTACCATCAAGATTTTGTCGCCTGTCCGCAAGCCAATGTGTTGTCCCAGTGAATCGGCATGAATTCCGAATTTTGCTTCACTTGCTGGCACATAGTCTTCTCCGTAATGCCAAGCCATGAGTCCAAAAATCAAAAAACCGAGAATAAAATTGACCGTAACCCCTCCCAACATGATAATTAGACGTTGCCACGCTTTTTTTGAACGGAATTCCCACGGTTGCGGTGGCGATTTCATTTGTTCGGTGTCCATACTTTCGTCCACCATACCACTGATTTTGACATAGCCCCCAAGCGGCAACCACCCAATACCGTATTCTGTATCACCAATTTTTTTCTTAAACAATTCAAACCACGGGTCAAAGAAAAGGTAGAATTTTTCAACACGGGTATTGAACCAACGGGCAGGAAAAAAGTGACCACATTCGTGCAGAACTATCAAAATGGACAAACTCAGAAAGAATTGCCCAAGCATCGCAACGCTCATATTTTTTTGTATTAAAATTAAGAATTAAGAATTTGCTGATATTGATATCAAAGTTGCAACTTTGATAAAAGTTGCAAAGCTAACAAAATTTGTAACTACTTGGTTCTACTTTGAAACTTTGAAGGGACTCTTTTTTGCAGCCCTTTTAATCCACCAAAAAAGGAACTCAAAAATCGCCTGTGGAAAGAATCTATTAGGGCGAGTGTGTTTTTGAATCAGAAATATCTGGTTCTTTGACAATTTTAGTGGAAACGAAAATAGCCTTTAGTAAATAAGGTATTTTTGAATCAAAAAGAGGTAAAAACTGACGTTCGGAGAACTTTTAAAGTTCCCCGAACGAGACCTCCAATCCGTGTTAATTTGTGAAAATCTGTGGACACCTAAGTAATTGCGATAGAAATAAGTATTTTTGTGGCACTTTAACCAATATTTCAAAAATAGTCATGACAAAAAACTGTTCCACATCATTAGAACGCCGATTTAAACGAACAACAAAATGACCGTACTCTACGAAGACGCTGATTTAATAGCGTTTAACAAACCCGCTTCACTGCCCACACAAGCCGATGAAACAGGCGATACTTCTTTGCAGCAATACGCAGAAAAAGCTCTTAATTGTACTTTATTTGTAGTGCATCGGCTCGACCGCCCCACTTCTGGTATAGTTGTGTTTGCCAAACACGAGCAAGCGGCGGCAAGTTTGAGCCAACAATTTCAGAGTCGAGAAACAGAGAAAAAATATTTTGCCATAGTAGAAAAAAAGCCCGAAATAGAATCTGGTGCACTTCTCCATTTCTTAGCCCATAATTCTGCCAATAATAAAAGTTTTCCTATCGCTGAAGGAAGCGCGAACGCAAAACGTGCTGAACTCCGTTTTATACTGAGGGGGTCAAGTGACCGCTATTTTTTGTTAGAATTGACATTATTGACGGGCAGACACCACCAAATTCGGGCGCAATTATCGGCAATAGGCTGCCCGATAAAAGGAGATGTGAAATATGGGGCAAGGCGGTCAAATACGGATAGAAGTATTCATCTGCACGCCGCCGAGTTAACTTTGAAACAACCCCAAACGGGTGAACGATTGACACTCAGAGCCGAACCCTTGCATAAAGACGCGCTTTGGCAATTTTTTGAAGGCATCATGTCAAATTAAATGTAAACATTTTTATTGCGAGCGAAGCGAGCAATAAAATATAGCTGCACAAATAAAAAAGCGATGACCACTGTATGTTGTCATCGCTAAATTACACCCTCTATTATGAAAAATCAAACTAATATTCTGCTTCAACGAGCGTTGCACCTCTTTCATAGGCTGCACCCAAATTATCGTAACGCGCATTGATTTTTTCCTTTAATTCTTTCCGTGCAAAGAAAATACGGCTCTTTACCGTGCCAAGTGGTAATTTGAGGTCGTCTGCAATCTCTTGGTACTTGAAGCCATGATAGTGCATGATAAAAGGTACTTGAACTGAACTATCCAAATTATCCACCATCGTATTCAATTCCTTCATCATAATATCACTTTCCGCTTGATTAGGCGTTGACACGCTCATCGAGTTGATATAGAATTGATTGTCTGTTGAGTCAATCAACGTATTTGACTTAACTTTTTTGCGATAATTGTTGATGAAGATATTCTTCATTATCGTAAACAGCCACGCTTTCAAGTTCGTGCCAGGACGGAACTTATCTTGATTCGTAAGTGCGCGAAAAGATGTTTCTTGAAACAAATCTTTCGCGTCTTCAATATTTTTTGTCAAATTGTAAGCAAACGATTGGAGAATGCTCGACAATTGATGTAAATTCTGATTGAATTCTAAAGTATTCATATCCTAAAAAAATTTAGTCTGGTGATTTGATACGAGAGTTTTTTTTATTTTTTGCTTTCACTTTTTTTTGATGTGACAAAGGTATAATCTTGTTTAACAAAAAACAAATTTTTGTTAAACAAAATTTTTTTAATAATTTCAAAATTTAAGTTAAAAATACATTTTTTTTAACTTAAATAGTTGATTATCAATAATTTAAGTTAAAAAATTATTTTTTTATTTTTTCAGTAATAATTGAAAGTTTAATTAAAAATAGACATAATTATGACAAAAAATTAAACAAAGGCTGTTTTGTTTAGTACGCATTAATTCAAACATTGTCATTTTTGTCATTTAAAAGGAATCTTTACACGGACGTTCGCGGAATTTTTAAAGTTTTCTAAACTTGAGTTATCTCTAAAATTGTCAAAAAAGCGTAATTTTGTGCGATGAAAAATATAAAAAAATAGTAATTGCTTAGTCACGCGCTCGCTTCGCTCGCGCGAGGGAGGAATGTGGTTCATTTTTCGGGCAAAGCCCGAAAAATGAACCACATTCCTCTTTTTTGCGAGCGAAGCGAGCTGTGGGCTAAGTAGTTAATCGAGGGATGGGCATAACCTAAAAGCGTTTTTTGCATCTCGCGCTCGCTTCGCTCGCGCGAGGGAGGAGACGTGGTTCGTTTTTCGGCGAAGCCGAAAAACGAACCACGTCTCCTCCCTTTTCCGCGAGCGAAGCGAGCGCAAAACATTTGTTTTTAATCAAAAAACGATGTTTTTAGGTTATGCCCACTCCTCAAGTAGTTAATCTAAGTTTTGTGGTATTAAAACGCGGCGCCGAAGGCGGCGCGTTTTGAGGCACTACCACAAAACTTGGGTTAGTTACAAAAAATAATAAGAATGGAAAAAGCAATGAAAGTCAACCGTTCAACGGCAGATAGTCTGAAAATAAGCTATTGGGAATCACCCGTTGGTTTGTTAGAAATTCAATGTACAGAACAGGGGGTTCGTGGCGTGAATTTTGTGGAAGAACGTCATTTTGAAACCAATGAAAATGCCCATAACCAGTTAGTTGTTACTCAGTTGACTGAATATTTCAAGGGAACAAGAACCGTATTTGATGTGCCGTTTGATTTAGAGGGTACGCCGTTCCAGCAGCGTGTTTGGCGTGCATTATTGACTGTACCTTTTGGCAAAACGCGCTCATACATGGATATTTCACGGGCTTTAGGTGATGCGAAAGCAATTCGGGCAGTGGGAACGGCAAATGGAAGCAATAAAATTGCGATTATCATTCCGTGTCATCGCGTTATTGGGTCAGATGGTTCTTTGACGGGATATGCAGGTGGTTTGTATAGAAAGAAATGGCTGTTGGATTTTGAAATACCACCAACTCAGACAACTTTGTTTTAAAGCCCCCCAACCCCCAAAAGGGGAGTTTGACTCGATAAAAACTAACAATACTCATTTATTTTACCCAAATTATTACTGCTTGTCTCTGTTTCCCCTTTGGGGGCTTTGGGGGCTTAGTACTTGTTCAACGTCCATACTTGTCAATATTGCTAAATTCAAGTAGAAAAATGAGCCAATTTTATCTGTTTCAATCAAATCATTTATTACAATAAGTATCAAAATTGTGACCATTGAGAGCATTGATGCCATGATTGTGTGTTTTCGCCAAGTGATAACCGCGTTATGGTAGATTTGCTCCCCCCTCACTAAAACATAAAAAACAAGAGCGAAAAACAACAATGCGCCGATAATACCATGCTCAATTGCCATCAGCAAATAGTAACAATGCACCGTTGAATGGTCGGGATTGTCACTCACATAAGTTTGAAACTTTGTAACCGTGAAGATTTTGTAGTTATCATAAAAATTGTTCGGACCAAAACCCGTGAGTGGGCGTTCTCCCACCATCATAAAACCCGCAACCCACCGATACACGCGCTCCATTGTCGAAATATCTTCTCCTTTTGTTGTTGCTTCAAGGAGATTATCAAAATTTTGGTGCGTAATTGTACGCTCAAATCTGGGTGCGTAATCCAAATATTTATTTTCACTCGTTATATAAGCTACAAAACCAATGATGCCAATAATGCTTGCCGCCACAACACACTTCGTCAATCGCCATCGGATAATAAAATAATAACCAACTGCGCCAATCACCGCGCCATAAGCCGCGCGTGTAAACGACAATTGAATGGCAAATAAAAAGAGCAAAATACCGCCAATGAGTAGCCTTTGTCGGGCAGTCCCACGCCGTGTCCAAGTCAATGCCAAGCCAATAAAAGGAAGGAAAATAGCCACAATACACGCATAATTCACATGGTTTCGGAAGAATGGTTGCATGACATAATTCACTTCGCTGAACGAAAAATCCAATGCGGCATGTCTAATCGTCGTAATAATGACCGCTATACTGAGGGGTATAAAAATTGACCAAAAGAAGCGTTTGAAATCGTGTTCTGTTTGCAATATCGCGCTACCGAGATAATAAAAAGTAACAATGTACCAAATTTTTGCGAGCATGTATTTTGTGGCAATTACCGTATCCACGGCACTCAAAGTTGCCACTGTTGCCCACGCCAAGCCAACAATTAATAGGAGAGAAATCGGGTGTCGAAAAAATGTATTACGCCGTTGGAACGTCTGAAAGGATAGAGAAGTTTTGTCTTTTGCCGACTTTGAGCCTTGAAAAAGTGTCAATAAATAAATAAACATCAGTACCACAATAAGCGGCTCTGTCGGCAAATCAGTCCCCAAACCATTCGGAAATTGGTATTCTACGGAAATAGGAATACAGGTTAGAAGTAGAAAAAACAGGCTTTTATAATCCGTAATCGCTACAAAAACCAGCAATAATACCACAGGAACGCCCATCAGCAACGGAGTCTGAAAAGCCACCGCCAACAACGCGCTGATAACCGTAACTGCCGCAAAAATGCCGAAAGGTTTTTGAAATGAAATTTTTTCTAATAAATTCAAAAGGAAGATAGCTATTAAATATTTCGTAAATACTTAGCCGCGCGCTCGCTTCGCTCGCGCGAGTGAGAGGGTGTGGTTCATTTTTCGGGCTTTGCCCGAAAAATGAACCACCTTCTTTTTTACGCGAGCGAAGCGAGCGCAATTGCAGTAGTTCGATATTAAAGCGTCGTTAATTCAGTTGTCTTGACTTTATCAGCAACGATATAAGCATCGGGATAATCTTTTTTGATATTGGTCAAAAACTTATTTGCGTCATTGCGGCTCGTGAAGCCACCGATACGGACACGGTAGTAAGGAGCAGCCTGTGACCAACCCGCATAAACACCGGGATAACGGGCTGTAAACGCTCCTTGCATTTGGTCAACTTTACGGCGGTCAGTTGTAGCAGCCAATTGAATTCGGAAGCCGTCTATGGTTTGTTCTGCCGTTTTTGCTTTATTGCCATTAGTGTATATGTCCATCATTCGCGTGATGGTCGGCTCTTCATTAATGGTAATGTTCTGTGCTTGCCCAGAGGCACCGGTAAAAAACAAGAAGACGCCTATTATTATCTGTTTCATAGTTATCTGATTTTAAAGATTTTATATTTCCAACATGTGTAAACCGCTTGATGTACCGATTCTATCAGCCCCTGCTTTGAGCAATTTTTCTGCTTGTTCTTGGGTTTTGATACCGCCCGATGCTTTTATTTTTGTTTTCCCTTGTAAAGAGGCTTTCAAAAAACGGACATCTTCGACCATCGCGCCTGTACCATTGAAACCCGTTGAGGTTTTGATAAAATGTACTTCGTTTTGTTCTGCAATTGGTAAGAGTTTTGCCAATTCTTCACGGGTCAAAAGAGCTGTTTCGACGATGAGCTTCAATATTTTACCTTTCAAACTCACGGAACGCATCATACTATCTAATTCATTTTTGACGTAGTTCCAGTTGCCGCTTTTGATAGCCGCAATACTTACCACCGCATCTACCTCATCTGCTCCTTCATCAAGGGCTTTTTTGATTTCTTCCACCTTGGAAGGAATCGTCGAATAACCCATTGGGAAACCTACTACGGTAATGACTTTAGCCCGTTCATTGATAAATCGCACCGCATCACGGACGAAATAAGGGGGCATACAAACACCATAAAAAGTGTGTTGGAGCGCATCTTCGCAGAGTTGGTGTACAGCGTCAGTGGTGCAGTCAGGGCGGAGAATAGTATGTTCTATTGTCTTACGGATGTCCATAAATCGTATTAATTAAATTTTGGTAGTGGCGTAAATCGGACGCAATTTAGGTATTTTTGCAAATACACAGAGGATTTTTTTTAATTTGGGTAAAAAAAATGTAATTATTTAACCACGCGCTCGCTTCGCTCGCGCGAGGGGAATGTGGTTCGTTTTTCGGCGAAGCCGAAAAACGAACTACGTCTCCTCCCTTTTGCGCGCGCGAAGCGCGCGCAAAACATCTGTTTTTAATCAAAAAACGATGTTTTTAGGTTATGCCCACTCCTCAGATAAATAGTTACAAAAAAATAATCCGTGTTAATTCCGATGAAGGTCGGAACAAGTCCTGTGAAAATCTGTGGACACCTAAATATCCACAAAGTCGTGTTGATATTTAAAACAAATTGTGGAAAACTTACCCCTCAGTATTTTACCGATTGTTGTACCTTTGAGGGCTAATTTTAACATGGGCTGTTTGCCTGTGACTTTACTCATTCGCGGGCTAATTACCCACATTATATGCTGCATACAACAACATGACATTTTCACATCTTCACTGCCATACTCAGTATTCGCTCCTCGACGGGGCGGCGTCCATTTCTAAACTGTTCAAAAAAGCGGCGGCAGATGGTATGCCTGCTGTTGCCATTACTGACCACGGCAATATGTTTGGTGTCTTCGATTTTGTGGCAGAATCCGCAAAACACAAAGGCGTAAAACCGATTGTGGGTTGCGAGTTTTATGTCGTGGAAGACCGCCACCAAAAGACATTTACGAAGGATAAAAAAGACCGCCGTTTTCATCAGTTGTTTTTAGCAAAAAATAGGGAAGGCTATCAAAATCTCGTAAAATTGTGTTCAACGGGCTTTATTGAAGGCATGTATTCCAAATATCCGCGCATAGATAAAGAGTTGATTCTCAAGCACCACAAAGGTTTGATTGCCACAACTTGCTGTTTGGGCGCAATGGTGCCTCAAATGATTTTGACAAAAGGCGAAGCGGCTGCCAGAAAAGAATTTCAATGGTGGTTGGATATTTTCGGAGAAGATTATTACATCGAATTGCAACGCCATAAACTCAAAGAACAAGACATCGTAAATCAAGTGTTGTTGCGTTTTGCGTCGGACTACAACGTGAAAGTCATTGCCTCAAACGACTCGCATTATACCGACCGACAAGATGCCAATGCCCACGATATTTTGCTCTGCATCAATACGGGCGAAAAGCAGGCAACGCCCAAAATGGACGATTATGTAGATGAAGATGTGGCGAAAAAGAACACCCGTTTTGCGTTCCCGAATGATGAGTTTTATTTCAAAACGACGGCAGAAATGGGGCAGATATTCAAAGATGTGCCAGAAGCATTGGACAATACCAACGAAATTGTTGGAAAAGTGGAGCATTTGAAATTGAAGCAAGATATTATGTTGCCCAATTTCGTCATTCCTCGAGAATTTCAAACCCAAGACGATTATTTGCACCACATTACTTACATGGGCGCAAAAGAACGCTATAAAGACATTACACCAGAGATTGAAGAACGCTTGAATTTTGAATTATTTACCGTGAAAACAATGGGTTTTGCTGGGTATTTCTTGATTGTTGCCGATTTTATTAAAGCTGGTCGCGATTTAGGGGTTCTCATAGGTCCCGGGCGTGGGTCGGCAGCGGGGTCTGCCGTCGCTTATTGCATTGGTATCACGAATATTGACCCCATAAAATACAACCTTCTTTTTGAACGTTTCTTGAATCCTGACCGTAAATCAATGCCCGATATTGATACGGATTTTGATGACGAAGGACGCCAAAAAGTGATTGATTATGTGGTCAATAAATACGGCAAACAGCAAGTGGCGCACATCGTGACGTATGGCACAATGGCGGCAAAAATGTCCATAAAAGACGTAGCGCGGGTAATGGATTTGCCTTTATCAGATGCCAATAATATGGCAAAACTCGTGTCTGATAAGCCTGGCATTAAACTCAACCGCTTATTGACTGCCCCGCTTACAGGCGATGGTAGTTTGACAGATGAAGGGAAAGAAAACTTACGCACAGAAGATGTGGATAACGCCAAGTTACTGCGTGAAATTTTAGCAGATACCAATGACCCGCGTTCAGCCGTTCTGCGCGAAGCCCTCGTTTTGGAAGGCTCGGTACGTGGAACGGGTATTCATGCGGCGGGTATCATCATTGCACCGAAGGATTTGACGGAAATTCTACCTGTTTGCACATCGAAAGACGTTAATTTGTTGATAACTCAGTTTGAAGGGTCAATTATTGAAGATGCAGGTGTTATCAAAATGGACTTTTTGGGTTTGAAAACCTTGACGATTATCCGCGATGCGTTGGTATTGATTAAGCAAAATCACGGAAAAGATATAGAAATTGACGGTATTCCACTTGACGATAAAAAAACCTACGAACTCTATCAACGCGGCGAAACAAATGCCACTTTCCAGTTTGAAAGTCCCGGTATGCAAAAACATTTACGCGATTTGAAACCCGATAAATTCGCGGATTTGATTGCTATGAATGCTTTGTATCGCCCCGGACCTCTGCAATACATTCCGAATTTTATTAATCGGAAGCATGGGCGCGAAAAAGTGGTGTATGACCTTGATGCTATGGAGGAGTTTCTGCACGAGACTTACGGGATTTGTGTAACGGGCGATACGCTTATTCATAACCCGATTACGGGTGAAAGAGCGCGGATAGATAGCCTTGAAAATCGCATTGGTGAGTTTTATGTACAGGGTGTTGATGCTGATTTGCAAGCCAAGAATGCACCGATTACGAATTGGGTATGCAATGGTAAAAAAGCAGTCGTAGAAGTTGTTTTACATAATGGTTCTCGCGTAAAAATGACGCCTGACCACCGCGTTTTGACTGAAAAAGGCTGGCGTGAAATCGGACAACTTACCGAAGGAGATTGTATTGCTACACCAAGACAACTCAATTTAGAGACCCCTCAGTATTTTGACCGCCGACAATTGCGCGTTTTGGCTTATTTATTAGCCGATGGTGCTTTAAGTGGTTGTGGGGCAACGGCTGAATTTATTTCCAAAGATGACCGCCTTTTAACTGAATATACTCGTTGTTTGACAGGTTTTGAACGGCTTGAACCGCATACATTGATCCAAGTTAGAGAGGTGACACGAGTAATGGTGGCTGGTATCAACAAAGCTAAATATCATGAAACGAACTCTTTAGTATCGGCTTTACGTGATTTGGGTTTGAAAACAATGAAAGGTGGTTGTACCTCTGATACTAAGTTTATTCCCGATTTTGTTCTACAATTGACAAATCAAGATATTGCTTTTTTCTTGGCGTCGCTTTGGGATTGTGATGGGCATATTGGTAAACGCTTGTGTTTTATGAAAACCATTTCGGTAAAAATGGCACGCGATATTCAAACGCTTTTGCTTAGAATTGGGATTCATTCCACAATTTATGAAGCAAAATATCACAATAATCGCCGAGATGTAGAAATGACAGCCTATCAAATTACTGTTTATAATTTAAAAGATTTTCGTCATTTGATTGCGCCGCATTTAGTGGCTAAAGCGATGCACGAAGATAGTAAATTTAGTGGTTATGAAACGTATGATGCTGTTTCAAGAGATATTTTTTTAGAAGAATTTGGTAATACTTGGCAGGGTACAAAGCGTGGTTTTATGACGCAATATGGATTTGACCGCCAACATTTATTGCCCAAAGCAAAGGAAAATCGTCCGCGAATTGGTGTAACTATTATTGAACCTGTCAAAGAAGTGCTGGATTTGCCACAAACCTCGCGTAATGTGAACGTGCGCTGGGAGGCGATTAAAAGCATCGAGCCTGCGGGAGAAGAACTCGTTTATGACATCACCGTTGCCGAGATTCATAATTTCGTTGGTAATAATGTCATTCTTCATAATTGTGTTTATCAAGAACAAATTATGCTTTTATCGCAAAAATTAGCCAATTTCTCAAAAGGAGATGCCGATGTTTTGCGGAAGGCAATGGGTAAAAAGCAAATTGCGGTCTTGAACAAAATGAAGCCGCAATTTTTGGAAGGTTGTGAAAAAAATGGACATTTACGCGCAACTTGTGAAAAAATTTGGACTGACTGGGAGGCTTTTGCGGCTTATGCTTTCAATAAATCGCACTCGACATGTTATGCGTTTGTGGCATATCAAACGGCTTATTTGAAAGCCCATTATCCAAGCGAATACATGGCGGCGGTTTTATCGAACAACCAATCCAACATTGATAAAATCACGTTTTTTATGGAAGAATGCCGCAATGCAAGTATTCCTGTAAAAGGTCCCGATGTGAATGAAAGTAATGTGCGGTTTTCGGTAAATAAAAAAGGCGATGTCCGATTTGCTTTGTCTGCCATAAAAGGCGTAGGCGAAGCAGCTGTTGAAAGCATCGTGGAAGAACGGACTAATGGCGGTGCTTTTACGGACATTTTTGATTTTATGCGCCGCATCAATCTCAGAACAGTTAGTAAAAAAGTAATGGAATGTCTCGCTCAAGCGGGTGGTTTTGACAGTTTTGGCATCAATCGCGCGGCTTTTTTTGCACCAAGTGATAAATATGACACGTTTATTGAGCATTTGGCAAAATTTGGGGCAGCGCATCAACAACAAAAAGCAACATCTGAAAATTCCTTGTTCGGTGGCTCGGCAGATGTGATGATTGCCTCCCCCTCAGTACCTAAGACTGAGGAATGGCTTTTGATTCAAAAATTGAACTACGAAAAAGATTGCGTCGGTATTTATTTATCGGGACACCCTTTAGACGATTTTAAAATGGAAGTCAGTTTTGCCAACGTGACTTTGGATAGAATTCAAGAATATAGAAATCAAAAAGTGAAAATTGCGGCATTTGTCGTATCAGCCAATCACCGTATTTCTAAAAAAGGAACAGGTTTTGGTTCATTTACGTTGCAAGATTACACGGGTAGCTATGAATTTTCGATGTTCAATGAAGACTACGCCAAATTTCGTTACCTTTTAGAACCCGGTGCTTCGGTGTTTATTGACGGCGATATGAAGCCACGTTGGAACTCAGCAGAAGAGCAAGAATTGAAGATAAAAGAAGTGCGTCAACTCGCCAATATCGGCGAAACCATGACAGAAAGCATTACATTGATGATTCCAATTGAGCGCATTTCGCACCAATTGATTGAAGATTTGGATATGTTGTGTCTTGCTCACAAAGGCAAACACAAACTCAAAATTCAATTTATGGATTCGACCAATCGTCAAACTTTACATCTTTTTGCAGCCGATAAAAAAATAACGGTGGATTCTAATTTTATTGCCGCCGTAGAAAGTCAAGGCTTGAAATACCGATTGAATTGACCCTTTAGTAGTGCGTTTTATATATTTTTAGAAAATCTGATGCTGGTTTCAATCTGACGCTGGTTTAAAACCCGCGTCAGATTGGAACTTGATTTAACCAAACTCACCGCGCCACGCCAACACACCACCTAAAACGTTCCGCACATTCGGAAAACCCATGTTCATCAAAATCATTTTGGCTTGCCCAGACCGCGCACCGCTTCGGCAATGAATAATAATTTCCGCATCTTTGTCATCGGCTAATTCAGTGCTTGCCGCTTGAATAATTGTTCCAAGCGGAATGAGTTTTGCACCCAAGTTAAATTCTTCGTATTCGTAAGGCTCGCGTACATCAATGAAAATGAAGTTATTGTCGTCCGAGTCAAGGCGTTTTTTCAGTTCGTTAACTGTTATGTCTTGCATTATTGATTATTTTTATTTTTGAAAAGATAAAATTTAAGTAGTTATTTAGCCCATAGCTCGCTTTGCTGCAAACAAGGGGAATGTGGTTCTTTTTTCGCGCTTCGCCCGAAAAAAGAACCACATTCCCTCCCTCGCGCGAGCGAAGCGAGCGCGAGATGCAAAAAACGCTTTTAGGTTATGCCCATCCCTCGTCTATTAATTGGCATAAAGATAATCTGTTGTTTATCGTATTACCAATAATAAAAATGGTTTTATAGCATTTTTTTAAATCATATTCTTTTTTTGTTTGAAACCATACATAAAATCTAAACTGCTGAGTTCTCGCGCTCGCTTCGCTCGCGAGAGGGGGAGAATGTGGTTCATTTTTCGGGCTTTGCCCGAAAAATGAACCACCTCTCCTCCTTTTGCGCGAGCGAAGCGAGCGCAAAAGTGCCTTTTAATGCGCATTTTCAATTTATGTATGGTTTCAAATTTTTTTGTAAAAAAGTACCATAGAAAAAGAAAAGAGGTGCTTTTGGAGGAAATATACTGAGGGGGTATTAACTCATAACTCATAACTGAGGGATGGGCATAACCTAAAACCGTTTTTTGCATCTCGCGCTCGCTTCGCTCGCGCGAGTGAGGGGAATGTGGTTCGTTTTTCGGCTTCGCCGAAAAACGAACCACGTCTCCTCCCTTTTGCGCGAGCGAAGCGAGCGCAAAACATCTGTTTTTAATCAAAAAACGATGTTTTTAGGTTATGCCCACTCCTCAACTCATAACTCATAAATGAAACTATTATATTTAATATTCGTTAAATAATGGTTGTCATTTATTTATAGTATGAAATAAAATGTATATTATTATATTGATGACCTAATTCCAAAAAACATGCTATGATTTCTATTCTTGCTCATCACCGTTCACTCAAAACATAACAAATTTTAATAGAAGTATGAGACACTTTAATTGTACCCACATTGGCATTATTGTCTGTTTGTTGTTCTCTCCTAATCTCCAAAGCCAAGTCGTTTTACCTCAAAACAATCAACCAATAGTATTAAATCGTCTTTTTGGTAACAATTATCAATTAAGACCTTGTGAACGTTTTTACCTCCAATTTGTCCAGATTTGTGAAGGGCAGAAACTTCGGGTTGTGGATAGTTTTTACACAAAAGTTGGCACTTATACCAATATTACCCGCACATCTGAGGGTTGCGATAGCATTATTACCACTGTTTTAAATTTGATTCCGTCACAACGAACAGATACTTCTGTTACCGTGTGTGCGGGTAAATGCTTTAAAATAGGGACTCGATGCTATGCGCAATCGGGGAATTACGCCGATACATTGAAAACTCGTTTCGGTTGTGACAGCATTGTTAAATTAAATTTAACGGTGTTAAAGCCTGACAGCACGCAACAAAACGCCACTATTTGTGAGGGACAGAGTTTTAGGGTGGGCAACCGCCTTTATTTTGCATCAGGAAATTTTCGGGATACGATTGTACAAGCAGAAGGCTGTTTCAGACTTATAAAAACCAATTTGACTGTAACCAACAAAATATTGACGACTCAAAATCCGACAATATGTGAAAATGGTAGCCTAACAGTTGGTACACGTACCTATAACCGTGCGGGTGTTTATCTGGATACTTTGAAGGCAAGTACGGGTTGCGACAGCATCGTTACTACCAATTTGATGGTGACAACTGCCATGAAAAGAACCATAGACACAACAGTTTGCTCGGGAAAAAGCGTGACAATTGCGGGTAATATGTACAATAGGACGGGTACTTATACGATTCCGATTAAAACATCGGGTGGTTGCGACAGCATCATTACGCTCAATTTATTTGTGCCGCGCCCGCCGAATATGCTAAAATCAGCTACTTTGTGTGGAGGAAAAGATACGCTTATCAACGGACGGCGTTACAATCAAACGGGTATATTTCGGGATACTGTGAAAGCTGTTTTTGGTTGTGATAGTTTTGTTAATGTCATCAGTATTAGTGTTTTACCTCTCAATGAAGCCCGTATTAGTATCTCCTTTTGTCGGAATAAAACAAATTTAACTGCGGGTACATTCCGCGTCGTTTACCCCTCAGTAACAGGTTGTGATAGCGTGATTGTGACGACTATAAAAATCACGGACTCCGTTACCATTCGCCAAACGAAAGATATTTGCGTAGGCGATAGTGTTCGTGTAGGTAATAATGTCTATAAAACAATGGGTTATTACACCGATTTTTTGAAAACAGTTGATGGTTGCGACAGCATCATATATACAAATTTGACCGTTTATCCGTCCTACACCGTCACGCAATCAAAATCCCTCTGTAAGGGAGATAGCCTGAAAGTGGGCAATAAAGTGTATAAAACAACAGGTACTTATGTTGATAAATTGACAAGCACAAGAGGTTGCGACAGCACGATTACAAGCATTATTAAGGTTAGTGATGTGCCTGTATTGAGCTTGCCAAAAGTCTTTCAACCGAGGTTTTGCAGCGACAGCATAGCACTAAACCCGAAAGCAGATACGGCATCAAAATACGTTTGGAGATGGAGAAACACGCCTTGTGCGAGTTGTCCCAATCCTAAAATTAAACCTATTTTAACGACGACTTATTATGTAACTGTAACGGATAAAACAAATTCTTGTGCCGTATCGGATAGCGTAAAAGTTGTTTTGGAAGGCACTTATATGGCGCAAATTCCCAATGCTTTTACGCCAAATGGCGATAATATCAACGAGATTTTCAACATCGTATCCGATGACTGCATACAATCCGTAAAGCGTTTGCAAATTTTCACACGCTGGGGCGTACCCGTTTTTGATAAAACAAATTTATCGCCGCGCAATAATGAAGGTTGGAACGGCTTGTTTAAAAATAATCCGCTTGGTGCAGATGTGTATTTATATGTCATGGAAATTATTTTCACCGATGGCACAAGCCAAAAAGTATCGGGAGAAGTGAATTTGATACATTAAAAATTTCAGATTCCGCAGTTTAGATTTTATGTATGGTTTCAAAACTCTAAATCCCACAGTATTAATATGAAGAAGGACTACTTAGCTAAGTTACGAAAATCTATCACAAAAAATTGTTCTTTTTATGCTTTTATATAGTCTAAAATTCATGAAAATCAATTAATTATCTGCGAAGAAAAATCATAAAATATCCTAATTTACATTCACAGATTTTACTTTTATTATCCTAAATCAGGAAATCGACGCCTTCATCTTAGCCGTACTTTTAAATAATAAAAGTATTGACAATTTGTAGTTACTTAGCTCACGCTCGCTTCGCTCGCGCGAAGGAGAAGAGATGGTTCGTTTTTCGGGCTTTGCCCGAAAAACGAACCACATTCCCTTTTTTGCGAGCGAAGCGAGCTATAGCTAAGTAATTACGACAATTTTTTATAACTTTATAACTTACATTAATTATGACGAAACTTAAAGGAGTAACACTCCAAGAATTAGCAACAACACTTGCATCAGGCAAAGAAATGAGCAAGGAACAATTAAACTGCGTGAAAGGCGGTTGTTCATCTTGCGAAGACACACGTCGCCCACCAAGAATTAGACGGGGAAAAGCGTAGAGTAATTTTATTCTACACATAAGGCATTGGTTGTTGAACAGTCTTTTTTAATGATTTATTTCAAGATAAAAAAGTAAAAGGCGATAACAACCAATGTCTTATTTATTTACAATTATTTTTAAGTGGCTTGTTTATTGCTTTGAAACTGACGAGATACTCCCCATGATGTATATATATTCTATGCCACTAAACGGTAATAACTATGCGATTCTATACTTTCTTTTTAGCTTTTTTTACAACCGTTCAGCCCTTCTTTACTTTTGGTAAAACGACTGCTTTTACCAATGTTCCTGACTCTATTTCTACCCTTATCACTAAAGCTCAAGATGAGACTTTTGATAATTTTCCTGCCGCCATTACACACGTTAATCAAATTATTGACTGGGCGATCCAAAATAATAATGCTCCTTTTTTATTCAAGTGCTATCGCATTAAAGGTTATGCTTGCGAACAAAACAACAATCTCGAAGAAGCAGCAAAGGCATATTCGCAGGCATTGGCGTTACAATCAATGGTATCAGACACAGAGAAAGCAGATATTTTCTTGGATTGGGCAATTTTAAATAAAAAACGTGGCGAGTACAATATAGCAAAAGAATATTACCAAAATGCGTTGAAAGTAGCTGAAATAACGAACGATTTTGAGATGGTCGGTCATGCCTACAATGGCTTGGCAACGGTTCATGGTGCATTATCGGACTTTGAAAAGGCGATTGAATATCACTTAAAAGCACTCGAAGCAGCAGAACGTGTGGGTAAAAAATCTGTTATTTCTGCTTCATGTCGCAATATTGCGATTATTTACATAAAAGCTCAAAACTATGATTTAGCACTCAAAAACGTTGAACATGCTTACTGGATAGCCTTACAAAGCAAAGACTCTACTTCTATTGCCCACAGTCTTGAAACGCACGGTAAAGTATTCAACGCTATGGGTAATCCAAGTGCCGCAATTACCAAGCATCAAGAGGCACTAACTATTATGGAAAAAGTGGGAGACAAACGGTTTACTGTTGAGTTACTGATTCAGATTGGTGAAAGTTATGTTCAATTAAATCAATTGGACAATGCAGAACGCTATTATAAAAGAAGTCTGAATTATGAAGCATTTATGGATTACTACGAACACCCCAATTTTTATTACAAATGGGGTAAATTGTGTTTAAAAACAGGGCGTACTGAATTGGCATTAACGGCATTTAATAAAAGTTTGGACTTAGCTCAAAAAGGTCAATTTAAAGATTTAATCCAAAAAAACAACGCTGCTTTAGCCGAATTATACAAACAAATCAAAGATTTCCCCAAAGCGTTCAGTTGCTTAGAAAGAGCATCAGCTTATAGCGATAGCCTGTTTAATGAAGTCAATACTCGGCACATTACGGAGGCACAATTTAAGTACAATGTCGCACAAGGCGAAAGACAAATTCAAGCATTGCAACTCAAACAAAGTCGTTTTTGGTTTATTTTGGCTATTGCTGTTTTCTTATTGGTAACAGCTTGGTTGATTTATTTTTTACGCGCAAAAGCTATCAACAATAAAATTTTATTGCAAAAAAACAGTGAAATTCAATTGCAAAACCGTCGTTTGCAAGATTCCAATGAAATTCTTCATCAATTTGCCTACGCATCGGCGCACGACCTTAAAGAACCACTTAGGAGTATTGGTAGTTTTACTTGCATTATCGCCAAACGCTACACGCCGCTTTTGCCGCCAGAAGCAAGCGAATACATGAATTTTATTACGGGCGGTGTGAAACGAATGGAAAATCTTTTATCTGGCTTGTTAGAGTATTCAACGATTATTTCAGAAGAACATACGGTTACGAAGGCGTTTAATTTGGAAAGAGTTTTGAGTGATGTCGTTAAAAATCTTCACTCAAAAATCCTTGAAAGAGAAGCTACTGTTGAGTTTACCAATTGTGATGTGTCTTTATTTGTCAGCCGTTTACATCTGTTGCAATTGTTCCAAAATCTCGTTGGTAATGCCCTCAAATTTACCAGCGACACTCCCAAAGTGAGCATTAATTGTGTTTACAAAAAAGACGTTGTTGTTCTATCTGTCAAAGACAATGGCATCGGTATCCAACAAGAACACGGTGATAAAGTCTTTAAATTGTTCCAACGTTTGAGCCGCGCTCCTCAATATGAAGGCACGGGTATTGGCTTGACGATTTGTAAAAATATCGTTGAAAAACACAATGGTAAAATCTGGTTTGAATCAGAAGAAGGACAAGGAACTACTTTTTTTATTGAGTTGCCTATCGCTTTGGTAAAGCAAAATACCCAAAATATTGAGGGGGGAGTATCCGTGAAAAAAGAAGCGTTTTCGTATTCTTAATTAATCTAAGTTTTGTGGTAAGTAGTTAGTTATAAATAATCGTAATTACTTATCCTATTGCTTGCTTCGCTCGCAAAAAGGGGGAATGTGGTTCATTTTTCGGGCAAAGACCGAAAAATGAACCACCTCTCCTCTTTTTCCGTGAGCGAAGCGAGCGCGAAAAGCGTGTGATGAAAAGTAGCGATTATTTATGAACAGCTACTTAGTGTCTCAAAACGTGCCGCCTTCGGCGGCGCGGGGGATTTTTTCGGATAGAGCCGTTTTTTTTGTTAAAAATTTGGGCAAAGCCCAAATTTTTAACAAAAAAAACGGCTCTATCCATTAGATTCTTCTCGCGGCGAAGCTGCGTTTTAATACCACAAAACTTAGATTAGTTATCTTTTTTCATTACTCACAACTTTCACGAAAGTACCTTGAAAATTAAAACCTACGTTCGGGGAACTCTAAAAGTTCTCCGAATATCGCATACCAATCATTTCAGCCAAATCTCCGTAGCACCCCAGCCATATCGCTCGTGGTATTGGTTTTTAAACATCAGCACGTCTGTATGACGGCGCAATCGTGCCGCAATACTATCACGTAATTTGCCCTTACCCACACCGTGAATAGCATACACTTTCGGGACATTGAGGCGTATTGCTTTTTCAAGAAAAAACTCAAAAGCGCGCAATTGATAACGGATAATTTCGTCGGCAGGAACAGATGTCGGATTGTTGTGCAGCATTTCAATGTGCAGGTCAATTTCGGGTACGAAGGCGGCATATTCAGTTGGGCTGGGTGTGGTATCGTGCCGAATAAAATTGTCATTTTGTTTTTTTAATTGAACCGTTTTTGAGGCTTGTTTTGTGTAGTTTTTGAGGTCATCACCCGCATTTTGCACGTTGCCGACTTGCTCAAAAGCTGTAAAAAGATGCGCGTCAATGTTGATGCAGGAAATGTATTGAAGATTTTTGACAAATTGCTTGGCTTTGATTTTTACCGTTTTTATCTGCTCTTCGCCGACCCCCTCAGTATAAATTGGTTTTATGGACACATCAATCTGCGGTGAATCGTTGATGTCGTCAAAAGCCACTTCACCTAATCTTTCAAAACGAGTTGATTTTAGTAAGCCGTCTTTTTTCCATTTGACAGAATCAAACAAGACAAGATCAATCCCAAATATCAATTCAAATACTGTATCATTGACCAATAAAATGTCAAATTTTTCTATCTCTCCACTTTGTTTTTTCATGGGTAAAAATGCCAAATGCACGCCCGAATTTTTAAAAACCGATTTTATACTGAGGGGGTCAAATGTTTCGATTTTCGCTTGGACAAAACTGTTTACTTTCTCTTTTTTGAGTGTGTGTATTGGTTTTAGCGCGGTAAAAAAGCTATTTTGCTCAGTAGAAATAGCTTCGGCACGTACCAAATCTTCTTCAAAAGCGGGGATTTTCATATCCACATTGTCGAGTTGCACCATGACCATACCATCGCTGAGTTTGTCAACGATAGTACCTGAGTCGGGCGTAGTCAAAAATTTGACTTTTGTGCCGATACCTAATAGTTGTTTTGCCATTGTAAAGTACTATTTTTTATCAATTTTTCCCTTTCCAAAAAACTTGGATTAATTACTGCTTTGGTCGAAAATCCCCTATTGGTAACAATCAAAATGAACCATATTTTCTCCCTCGCGCGAGTGAGGTGAGCGCGAGAAACAGTAGTTTAGATTTTATGTATAGTTAATTGAGGGGTGGGCATAACAAACGTTTTTTGACAAAAACGCTACGGTTTTGGTATCTTTTGCGCGAGCGAAGCGAGCGTAAAGCCCAAAAATCGCTTTGGAGTTATGCCCACCCCTCATGTATAGTTAATTAAACCGTTTTTTAAATACTAAAAAGCGGTCTTCAAAAAAACGTTTGGATATACTTGACACCAAAATCACGCTGATAGTCACCACACTATAAAAAAATAGGCTCGATACTGAGGGGGGCATTTGAAGCATCAGTTTTTTGAAAACGAGTACAACCGCAAATATCACAAGCATTTGATACATATAAATACCATACGACATTTCACCGAGTCGGTTGAGGAGTCGGTTTTCTAATCTGAAAAAAGCACGCGGATTGACAGACACATTAAGCAATAACCATAAAAATAAGACCCCCTCAGTAAAAATGTTGATAACAGGTGTGAAAACAAAAAAACGATAGGTTATTCCCACAACAGCTTCGTTATGCACACAGTAATTGTGGAAAAACAAGCGGACAAACAGTAAGGACAGCACGAAAATCTGAAAAATAGGGCTAAAAAAAAACGCTTTTTCAACGGCAGGACGGTCTCTAAACACAGCTAAAGCCCCTAAACCACCAATTGCCATGAGTTCAAATTTGAGACTGAGTAGAATATCTTTGATGATGTTAAAGGCGTTATTTTCCGAAGGGAAAAAATAAAAAAAGAGCAGTAATAAAGATTTAAACCCAATCATGCCGACAATCACACCACTCAAACCTCTACCACTTAGAAGACTTTTTTGATTTAAAACTTCGCGCAAAGGCATATTTGAGTCGGGTTTGAATTTTTTAAACAAAGGTGCCCAAATTAAATAAAAATATTCTTCTACTCCAATACTCCACAAAGGTTCTAAAAAATGGCTACCAAAAGCAGCATTGACAACAAAAGATAGAAAAAATAGGAACAAAGCACCGCCTGTTGCCGTATCGTAAGGCTGTGTATTCGGGTAATCAATAAAATACAGCAGTACAGGAATCGCTATCAAACCAGTGAATACTAACAAGTAATACAGGGGAAAAATGCGCAATATACGCCGCATGTAAAATTTACGTAGGCTAACGTCTTTTGTTCGGTCAATTTCAATCAGTAACAAATAAGTAATCAAAAAACCACTCAGTACGAAAAAAAATGACACTGCCAATGCGCCATTTTGAAAAAAGGAATGCCCTTCAAAATTTGGTAAGCCAAATTTATGTCGAATTGTCTCGCTATGATGCAACACAACAAAGTAGGCGGCAAAGAAACGTAGGGCATTTAAGCCTGTAAAATGAATTTTGGCAGTAGCCGACATAATTTTTTATTTTATACGATTACCCGCGCTTGCTTCGCTCGCATGAGGTGGAAACGTGTTTTATTTTGCGGGTAAAGTTTGAAAAATAAAACACCTCTCTTTCTTTTGCGAGCGAAGCGAGCAAAATTTTAATTTTTAATTATACTTTTGGCGCATAATTACTGAGGGCTGCAAAAATACTTCCGTAAACTCATTATTAATCATGATTATTCGTAAATTAATTAGCGGTGTCAGCTTCGCTCGCGCGAAAAAAGAGAAAAGGTAGTTTATTTTTCGGGCAAAGCCCGAAAAATAAACCACATCACTTCCCTCCGCACGAGCGAAGCAAACGCGTGACTAAGTAACTCAAGTTTTGTGGTATAAGAACGCGGCTTCGCCGCGTAAAAGTCTAATGGAGTGCGCCGTTTTTCTTGTTGAAAATTTGGGCGAAGCCTAAATTTTCAACAAAAAAAACGGCGCACTCCGAAAAAAACTCCCCCGCGCCGCCTTTGGCGGCGTGTTCTGTGTGACTAACACAAAACTTAGGTTAAGTACTTACGATTATTCATATTGTCTCAATTTTAGTCCTATATTTTAGATGGAAAATTCATTACTGAAAAAACTCTTACCACACGGCATTGCGCTCGTATTGATGGTTGTTTTGTCTTTCACTTTCTTCGCGCCTTACGCCTTCGATGGTAGAGTCTTACAACAAGATGACAACGACAAAGCAGCCGCAAGTCAGGTAGAAATGGACACTTACAAAGCAAAAACGGGCAAATATCCACTCTGGACGGGTGCGTATTTTTCGGGTATGCCCACCGTCCAGATTCACCAAGAAATCAATAAAAACTACACACAACCCATTTTTCGGGCGGCTTTGTTAAATCAACCGTTGACAGCTCCGCACACCGAAGCATTGTTGGCGATGTTGTGCATGTATATTTTGTTGTTGGCGTGTAGCGTTGACTGGCGTATTGCCCTCACAGGTGCAGTGGCGTTCGGTTTGTCATCGTTCAATATGGACATTATCGAAGCCGGGCACTCGACAAAAATGGTGGCTTTAGGCTATGCCCCGCTTGTTGTGGCAGGTTCAGTATTGGCTTTTCGGAAAAAATATCTGCTCGGTGCGGGTATTTTTGGACTTGCGGTTGCCTTGCAATTATACGCCAATCACTATCAAATTACCTATTACACGTTTATTTTGTTGATGATAATGGGTATTGCTGAATTGGTTAGTGCTATTAAAAACAAAGAATTGGGCGACTTTGGTAAAGCCGTTGCTTGCCATATTATCGCGCTTGCCTTTGGCATTGGCAGCAATGCCGCAGCCCTTTGGACAACCCAAGAATACCAATCGGAAACGCAACGAGGTAAAACAGAATTGACTAAAAGAGACGATAAAAACACAAGTGCCGAAGGTGGTGTGAGTTTTGATTACGCCACAGGTTGGAGTTGTGGCATCGGTGAATCTATGTCTTTATTGGTTCAAAATGCCTACGGTGGCGGCGCGTCGCAAACACACGCGGGTACAAATACTTATGAAAAAGTAGCCCCGCAAGTTTTATCAAGCATCAAAGGTGTATCGCCCGACAAAGCCAAAGTACAAGCAGATAAGCAGATTTCAAGTCTTTTCTACACGGGAGACCAGCCTTTTGTGGGTGTTTCTATTTACTGGGGTGCAACATTTATTTTCCTTTTCTTGACGGGTTTGTTTTTATTGGAAGGTTCTAAAAAATGGGGTTTTGCGGCGGCAACGCTCGTGATGTTGATGATTGCATGGGGTAAAAATTTCTTTTTTTACGGATTGATGTTCGATATTTTTCCTTTGTTCAATAAGTTTCGTGCGCCCACACAGGCGTTTGGTTTGGGTTTATTGGTCGTGATTGCCCTTGCCTCTATCTCTTTGCAAGCCTTTTTCGACCCCTCAGTATCGGCGGCAAAAAAACAGCGTTCGTTGCTATTTGGCGGAGGTATCACAGCTGTGCTATGCCTGATAGCCATGATGGGCGGCGGCGGCGGCAAAAATGATGGACAATTGCAAGCAGAATTGTTGTCATTTGTGAAAGATGACCGTGCGGCTTTGGCACGAGCAGATGCCATGCGTTCGTTGTTTTTGGTAGCGGCTTCGGCGGGTTTGTTGTGGTTTTTGGTCAAAGGCAGTTTGAAATCGTGGCTGGCAATTGCAGGTATCGGTATTTTGACAATTGGCGATTTTTGGACAATCGGCAAACGGATTTTGTACGATGAAAAATTTGAAGACAAAGCGACTTTAGCCAAAACACGCGAAGCACAACCAGCCGATGCAATGATTATGCAAGATAAAGACCCGAATTTCCGCGTCCTTGATTTGCGCGGTGGCGACCCGTTTTCAAATGCGGCAACTTCGGCTTTTCACAAATCGGTGGGTGGTTATCATTCGGCAAAACTCATGGTCTATCAAGAAATGATTGCCGAACACTTGAGCAAATTTGAGCAAAATGTGCCTATTTTAGGTCAGAAAATCATGCCTTTGTACGGCATGTTGAACGCCAAATACATTATTTTGGACGATTCACAAACGGGTGTTCAGATGAATCCTTTGGCTCTGGGCAATGCGTGGTTTGTCAAGGATTTAAAAACAGTAAAAGATGCAGACGCAGAAATAGCGGAAGTTGGGAAGATCAATCCGCGCTACGATGTGGTGATGCAACAGAAACACGCGGTGGCAATTGGTGCAACGACATCCCCTCAGTATGATTCGACTGCGACAATAAAAATGACTGCTTATTCACCAGATAAAATTGACTATGAAACATCAGCAAAAACGGAGCAAATCGCCGTCTTTTCGGAGATTTATTATCCGATGGAAAAGGGGTGGAATATGACGATTGACGGGCAAACTGCGGTATTTGGTAAAGCGAATTATTGCGTTCGGGCGGCAAAGATTCCTGCGGGTAATCATAAAATCACGTTTGAGTTCCGTCCAAAATCCTACTATACAGGCGAAACAATTAGCATGATTGCGTCGAGTTTGCTTCTGTTATTGTTTTTAGGCGGTTTGTTTATGCACTTCCGCCAAAACGGGTTGTCTGATGTTGCGCTTGTTCCAGAACAATTGGAAGCGGAAAAATCGGACAAAGTAGAATTGAGACAACGTGCAGTGGTTCAAACGCCCACACCGACCCCCTCAGTATCGAAGCCGAAATTGACAGAAAAGAAGAAGAAATAAAGTACTGCGCTTGTTTCGCTTGTGCGGAGAAGGGGAATGTGGTTCGTTTTTCGGGTAAAGCCCGAAAAACGAACCACCTTTTCTCACTCGTGCGAGCGAAGCGAGCGCGTGACTAAGTAATTACCTAAATAGTTACACTGTATTCTAACAAAAAGCGAATTGGTAAACTACCAATTCGCTGGGTTTTGTTTGTAGGATTGTAAAAACTGCTGTTGGTATTATTCGTATTTATTGTTGATGACGGACAATTTTTTTACGTTGCGTAGGTGTTCTTGGTGCTACTTTAGGCTGCTTTTGGGGTATATTTTTAGAATATACACTTTCTGGTTTTACACTATCTTTATCTTCTTCAACTGTTACTTCATACAACGTAAAGTGCATTTGCTCACCTTCTTTTGTGACGAACTCACTTTCTGCCCGATATGTATTGGTCATTTTTTGAGTTTTCGACTGTTTCCGTCTGTTTGTTTCAGCGGCGTTGTTCTGTACGTTTTCTTCTACATCCCTTTGTACGTTTTCTTGTAGATTATAACGTGGACTTGGCACATTGGGGTCGCTGTCATAAGGCACATTTACGGCAGTTTGCTCGGCTGCATACTTAGGGGGTGTTGTTTGTGCCACTTCTGACAATGAAAGCAGTGAAGGCTTGTCAAAACGGTGTAAGCCGTATCTTTCGATAATGGCAATCAGTTTTTCTGCATACTGTTTATCGGTTGCATAGCCACATTTTTTTAAGCCATAAGCCCAAGATTGATAATCTGTTCGGTCGTTATTGAAAAGTGACCGATAGCGTCCGTCTGTTGTTAGTCGTTCACTATGTGCAAAAAATGATGCTTCTGCGCTTGGAAAACGTTCAAATTTAGAATACATCAATTCGCCTTTTTTATTGTATTCATCATCTTTTTTCCAATAAATATTGTCCCCAGAACACGTTCTACATTTCAAACCGAAATGGTTATTGGCGTTCATAGCCAATTCCGATTCTCCTGCTTGACTTTCATACACTGCCTGTCCCAACTTGATGCTTGCAGGAATATTCGTTGTCAATTGTTGAAGCATGGCTAAATCTTTAAAACGCAATATGTATTCTTCAATTTTATTGGGTTCATTGGGTGAGTTTGGTAAATAATCGGGTGCTACTGCACCGATACTCAGCACAATAGCTGCAACCGCGAAGGCTGCCAAGATAGAATTTCTCATTTTGAGTTGTAAGTCGTAAAGTTTTGGATGAAAAAATTGCTTTTGTGTTAAATGTTGTTGTTTGTCGGTTTTTTTATATCATACCAAAAAACGCTTATTTTATCAAATTAATCGTTTTGTTCTTGCCAATTAATGTGACACATTACAGTAGGAAAGAAGAAATTAAAAAAGGAGAGAAAAAAGTATCAATAAATTGATAATAAATTGATAATCAATATATTATGGTACATGAATTTTTTAGAAAAAACTACATTATTGCAAAAAAAAACGGAGGTTTGTCGGAAGCTTTAATTCAAAAGCATACATAAAATTTACATGCCCTCCTTTCTCGCGAGCGAAGCGAGCGCGAAAAGCATCGTTTGGATTTATATGTATTATTTCAAAGTAATTACTTAGTCACGCGCTCGCTTCGCTCGCGCGAGGGAGGAGAGGTAGTTCTTTTTTCGGGTAAAGCCCGAAAAAAGAACCACATTCCACTTTTTGAGCGCGACGCGAGCTATGGTCTAAGTAATTACAAAAAAATTTAGGTATCAAAGCATAGGTTTCAATACTTTCCAAATCGTTTCTACTATAATTTTATTGCCTTCTGCTGTTGGGTGAATCCCATCTTTTTGGTTTAATTCTGCAATGCCACCCACGCCTTCAAGCACAAAAGGAATTAAAGCAATTGTGTTCTTTTTTGCCAAATTTGGATAAATATTGTGAAAAGCGGTTGTGTAAGCTGTACCCATACTGCGTGGTGCTTCCATACCTGACAAGATGATTTTTACTGAGGGGTACTTGACTTTTACTTTATCGAGAATACTCTGCAAATTGCGCGCGCTGTCATCGGTTTTTAAGCCCCTAAGTGCGTCATTTCCGCCCAATTCAAGAATAAAAATATCAACGGGTTGTTGTTCAATTACCCAATCAATGCGGCTATTGCCACCTGCTGTTGTTTCCCCACTCAAACCCGCGTTTATGCAACGGTAGGGAAGACTTTCGGCATCAATTTTCTGCTGAGTCAATCCCACAAAACCCGCAGTAGAGGCATCGTCTAAGCCATAACCTGCGGTAAGACTATTACCGAAAAAAAGAATATTTTTTTTCGTGGTTAGTGTTGTTACTGTGTTGGGTTCGGTAGATTTTACCGTTGTTTTTTCTCCATTTTGATTACAAGAAACGGTTAAAAAAAGCATAAAAATGCTGATTAACCAGCTCATTTTTTTAGTTACCATATCGAATTTAGTTAAAATTATCGTAATTACTTAGTCACGCGCTCGCTTAGCTCGCGCGGGTGAGGAGAGGTGGTTCGTTTTTTGGGCTTTGCCCGAAAAACGAACCACATTCCCCTTTTTTGCGAGCGAAGCGAGCTATAGGCTAAGTAATTACAAATTATCAGTAATTACTTAGTCACGCGCTCGCTTCGCTCGTGCGTCGGAGGAGAGAGGGGAACTCGAAAATCGTGCGGGAAGAAATCTATCGGGGCGTATGGAAAAAAGCTGAAATTGCTGTAAAATCTTTCTTATACACTATATTTCCACTCATTTTGCGCAAAAAAGGAAGTAGTTAAAATTTCAAGTTTTACTCAAAATTTGACCCACTTTCCTTTTTTGACACAAGTAGAATCATGCGCAATATTGTTGGCTATTTATTTTACCCAACCCAAACTCTTGCTATTTTTTACCACCTTTTAGTTTGGCTTGCCAAGTTGTCAATTCTTCTATTTTTCCTTGTGCCGCGAGGCTTGCTTGCTGTCCCCAAGTAGAAGGGTCGTGAATGACGTAACGTTTGCCGCCACCCGCAAGAATGGTTTTCAGAGCCTCTGGTTCTGCTTTTGACAACTGCTCCCACGTATTAATACCTGCCGCGTTCAGCAATTCTTCAATTTTGGGACCGATGCCTTCAACGATTTTCAAATCATCTTTGGTTGACACTACCTTCTTTGGCGTCACTACTTTCTCTAACTTAGCAGTTTCTTGAGGTTGTACTTTGGAAACAATCTCTGTCGTGGTTGTAGCTTCTACTTTTTCCATAGTTGCAGCTTCTTGGGGTTCTGACTTAACCGATGTAATGGTTGTGGTCACTTTCGGTTCTGCTTTTGTGACCACAGTTGTTACTTTAGCTGGTACAGATGTGGTAATCGAAGACGCCCCATCACCATTTGCCGCCAAACCCTGCGTCGCATTTCTAACAAAACTGCCCCAAGTAAGGTTCATTTGTCCCTCTTTATGTGCCAAAGCGCGTTCAATAGCGAAATTAGCCGCATTTTCAACAATCCAATCAAAATTGGCTTTACCAACTGAACTAATGTCTGCATCTGGGGCAGGATTACAAAAATCAATCGCGTAAGGAATACCGTTTTGTACACCGAATTCAACTGTGTTAAAATCATAGCCCAACGCTTGATTGAGTTTCAGCACATAATCTTTCACGAGTGCCAACATCTCAGGGGAGCTTCTTGACTCTACTGCATATCTCAAATGATGCGGATTGCGGGGTTCATAAGGCATAATGTGTACGTATTTGCCGCCCAAACAATAGCAACGGAAATATTCTTCAAATACAACTTCCGATTGCAACATCATAACGATTTGCTCTGTTTCGGCGTATTTATCGAAAAAATCCTCCATATTATCTACTTTGTAAACCGATTTCCAGCCGCCGCCATCAAAAGGTTTCATGTAGGCAGGGAAGCCAATATAATCAAAAATGCCCGACCAATCAAGCGGGTATTTCAGATTTCGGAAAGAATTGGCATTGGTGTCATTAGGCATCAATTTCGAGGGCAGAATAACCGTGTTAGGCACTGGCACACCAATTTTGAGTGCTAAGGCATTGTTGAAAAACTTTTCATCTGCCGACCACCAAAACGGGTTGTTGATGACTGCTGTGCCTGAAATCGCGGCATTTTTCAAATAAGCCCGATAAAACGGCACATCTTGCGAAATACGGTCAACGATTACTGCATATTCGGTTGGGTCAGCTTGCATCACTTTATCAATTGTTACTGCTTCAGCGACGACGTTGGGAATGTTTTTTTCGTTGATGCGTTCGATGAACGCCCACGGGAAGGTGTTTTCTTGACCAAATAAGATACCTATTTTCTTCATTATTTAACTGGTTCTAACGGTTTAAAAATTTGTTTTCTAATAAATTATGCTGTCTGACGGTGGTAAACTACCCCCTCAGTATTGTGTTGATTTTGAGCCGTACAATGGGAGTGTAAGATAGGTGTTTAACATTTGTTTTTCGTTTGTCAAATTCATTGGGCAAGGTATTAATACAGGCGGTTAGTCTTCCACTTTTTTTACTTTTTTTTATAAATATACCAAAAATCGCGTAAATGGGGTATGAAAAGCATGTTTAGAAGTCAAATTCTTGAATTTTGCTCAGTAGCGTTTTCTTTTCTTTTAGTTGTTCTTCTATATCTTTCATCTCAACATTTAAAGCAATCACTGACAAATGAATTTCTCTAAGCGACAATGTTACCGAGAGAATCAAAGCAAGCATCCCACCACTAAAAATATATTTAGCTATTTTAACCTCATTTTCAAAAATAAAAAACATACTTAAAATACATAAAAACAAGGATATTGACCCGAACATTTGCATATTTCGGATAAGAAAAACCCGACTTCTTAAATTGCGTATTTGGACAATGTGTTTTTCTTCGCCATCTTCAACATATTTATTTTTTAAGCTGCGAATCAAATTAGAAACCGCTAAAAAACGATTTGTGTAAGCAAGCATGAGTAATGAAATGGCTGGAAATAACACAGCAGGTGTGGTTAGGCTAAATTCATTCATAATTTAAATTGATTAAATTAGGGAATTTGTAAAAAAAAAGTTGGCTCACCCATAACCTTTTGGAAAGTTGCAAACTTTCAAAAAGGTTATTCAAAAAAGCGGGTGAGTTATTTGTTGCAAATTTCTTGTAATTACTTAGCCCATAGCTCGCTCTGCTCGCAAAAAATGGGAATGTGGTTTGTTTTTCGGGCAAAGCCCGAAAAACAAACCACCTCTCCTCACTGGCGCGCGCGAAGCGAGCATGTGACTAAGTAATGACAATTTCTGAACGATTTTATTTTCAAAAAGTTATATCAAAACTTATAGATTCTGCACCGCGTAGTACAATAACTTTGGTGGTTTCACCTTTTTTAAATTTTCCGAGCGCATCCATATAACCATAGACATCGGCAATATCATTGTCTCCCATTTTTAAAATCACATCACCAGCTTTCAAACCTGCTTTTGCGGCGGGTTTTCCATCTGTTACCCCATCAATACGTAATCCTTTTTTATCGAAAGCATAATCGGGCATGATACCCATTGTCACTTTAAATGAACGGGCTTGGTTTTGCGGCTGTTTGGTTTCTGAATATTCCATTTTAGGAAAAGTGCAAGTAGCCTCCACCACACGCGCAATGTATGTCAAAACTGTTTTTTCGCCTTCATAATTAATCTTATCGGCATCGTCTGACGGCTTGTGATAATCGGAATGACCACCTGTGAAAAAGCCCAATACAGGAAGTTTTTTGAGATAGAAAGATGTGTAATCTGAAGGACCAACGCCCGAAGAATCTTGAACGATTTTAATATCCGTCGGAATGTACTCCAACATTTTCACCCAAAGAGGTGACGTACCGACTCCTTGAACTATTAAGCCTTTATCTGCCGAATAGCGTCCAATCATATCCATATTAATCATATAATTGACTTTTTCAAGCGCAAAATTTGGTTTTTCGGTAAATTTCTTTGAACCTATCAAACCCAATTCTTCACCCGAAAAGCACATAAAAAGAAAATTGAAAGGCTCTTTTTTACCGTTATTGTAAAAATAGCGTGCCAATTCGATAACGCCTGCCGTGCCACTTGCATTATCGTCTGCGCCATTGTGGATTTTATTTTCAGGGTTGGCGTCTAAAGAATTGTGGTCATGTCCTAAGCCCAGATGGTCGTAATGCGCGCCAATGACAATGGTAAACTCTGCACCATTATCCAAATAACCGACAACGTTTTGGGTTTCAATGGGTGCTTGATTGGGGTCTTCGCCTCCGTGTGGGTCAGTCTTTTTTTTGAACGAATATTTGTACAAATACCCCCCCTCAGTATCAAGGCTCTTTAAACCGATTTTTTTGAATTGTTTGGCTATATACTTGGCAGCCTTTTTCTCACCTTTTGAGCCAGTACCACGCCCTTCAAGTTTATCAGACGCGAGAAATTCAATGTGTTTTTTCAAAATACTTGTTTTGATACCCTCAATAGAATTTTGGCTAATTAAGCAATAGTTCGAAACGGATAATACACTCATAACGAGTGTCTTTTTAAAATAGAAAAAAAAATTCATCTACGCTTTTTTTAAGTTAATTTTTGAAACCTAACAAAATGATTTGTTTTAGTTATGGAATATTGAGTTTATGTAGTTCTACTTTGGCACTCTGGCTTTTGAAGAAACTAAAAAGGGTTTTTGATTTTATTTTTGATGAAAATTGAAAATTTTTATCAAAAATAAAATCAAAACCACCCCTTTTCCTGCCAGGCACACGACGGTGCGTTTTGATTTTCCTTGAGTGCCAAAGTAGAAGTAGATAATCCGTGCAAAAGGCAGCTGTAATATTTACCCCTATTGGAAACGCAAATGTAGTGAAGTATCGAACTTTAACAGGATTTTGCCGTTAAAGTTTGATATTTTATTGTCTCTATCGTTCCTTTGCATATATATATAACTTAAATTTTAGTAAAGTTTAATATCTATTAAACCTTATTTGTAAGTATTTTTTGAATGATATACATCCCATTTCTCCTTTCATCGAGCAAAGCGGGTGCGAGAACATATTTAAATTTAAAAACATTTATTAAATGATTACCGATGAATCTTTCAACAGTATTTGTCTTCACGACCCTTTTTTTACTATCCAGTTTATCATTATCTGCACAATCTGATAAAGATAGCTCCAAAAACAATCAATATCTCCGCCTCAACATTGACAATGATATGTTGATATGGCGCGAAAGAACGGATCGTTATTTCACAAGTGGTCTGCGCTTAGACTATTTGAGGGCTGCTAACAAAAATAAGCCTTCTTGTTTCAAGGATATGATTCCTAAATTACAGAATAGCGAAATCTACTTGGGGGTGAGTCTTGTCTTTAACATGTACACGCCCAAAAATCGTTTTACTGAGGCAATTGTTTTGGGCGACCGCCCTTATGCAGGTTGGGCATACATTGCCTACACAGGTATTTCCAATAGTAAAAGCAAAGCCATGCGCTTGAAAACAGAGTATTCGCTCGGTGCGCTTGGACCTATTACCCAGCAAGAAGAACTACAAACAGCTGTACACAAGTGGGCGAATAGACCTTTGTCAAAAGGTTGGAAAAACCAAATTCTTAATGACCTTGCTGCGAATGTGCTTTTTAGTGTCGAAAAACGCGTCATTAGTCCTACCGAATACCTTGATATATTAGGCATTGTAGAAGCCAATATTGGTACTGTTACCAATTATATGGGTCTTGGTGGTTTAGTGCGGCTTGGTTGGTTTGAGGATTATTTCGATAATGTAATGCCCCTCAAGACGTCAAAAGATTGGCAAGTCTTTGTTTTTACACGTCCGACAGTACGTCTAATGACGGACAATTCGCTTCTACAAGGCGGTGTTTTCAATTATGAAAAGTCGCCTTATGTTATTCAGCGCGACGATTTGAAACACGTTTACTTGGACGTTGGATTTGGTTACAGTCTAACCTACCGCAGTTTTAATATCACCTGCATCCAAAATTTTCGCACACCAGAGTTTAAAGATGCTCAGAATATGTTCTGGGGAACTGTGACTTTTTCTTATGGTTTTTAATAGATACTTAATGTTCCCGTTTTTTAAGTGCTTGATATTTAAGTTTTACAAAAAAAAGAGGCAATAATGTTTGTTATTCATTAAAAAAATCGTAATATTGAACGAAATTATGGACTCATCGAATTTTATTTAATAATAGACCAACTATCGTTAATCACTCAATATTGAAATTTTTGTAAAAATAGTCGCTTTAGTGAAACAATTTGATAAAACTATCGAAAAATAGACGCGTTCAACGCACTATAATTATTTACGATGATAAACGATTTTATTTGAAGTTAAGATTTAGGCACTATTTTTATTAATCTATTTTAATATTTGAATGTGTCCCTTCAACAAATTCAGTTTGTAATTTGTTGAAATCGGGTTGAATAAATTATATGGCTAAATTTTCACAGGGAAAATATAATTATGACAAAAAAAAATAAATCTATTCATTATTTATAGTGACTAAATAAAACAGTTTTAGTCTTAAACGGGTAGTTTTTTGGGACAAATCTGTAATCATTGATACGCAATATTATGTATTATTCTTATTTGCTTTTAGTATTTTCAATTTTTATAGATTACATTTAGCGTTGACTCCTACCTTTTTTTTATTAGTTTAGAAAAAAAACAAAAAAAAGTTGTGACATGTCCAAAAAGAAAATACATTTGTCGTGAATTTAGAGTCAATTTAGTATATTTAAAGTCAAATATAATTATTATTTAATTTTTCAAAGTTTCAACCCTATGACAAGGAAATTCATAATTACATACTCCTTAATGGCTACGATGATAGCTTCTGCCGTTGCACAAAATGCGGCACAAAGTGCAAGTTCTGCAAAGTATAAGTTATTTGCAAGCAGTGACCAAACGGAAGTTGGCGTCCTTTTAGGTGTAAGCACAATTCTTGGTGACTTTGCCGTTAAGCCAGGTGTTGGTCTTGGCGTTCATGTGCGTAAAGCATTGGACTATACCTTCTCTTTGCGTGCGGATTTGGGTTTTACTGCGCTTCCGAGCACAGCAACTGCTGGCTACACGTATGGTGGTCCTGGAGGTAAGGGCATCATGAAAGGTGCCAACACCAACCTCTTGTCTGGTGCGCTTCAATTAGTGGCATCACTTAACAATGGACGTTGGGATGGTGGTGTTAGAAACATCAATCCTTATGTTTTTGGAGGAGGAGGTCTTGCTTACACGAACACAACTATTGATATAGCGAGTGGTCCTGCAGGTACTGTTTTAGGTAGCCAAGAGTTTGTAACTACTGCCAATAAGATTGCGCCAACAATAGAGATGGGCGCGGGCATTGCTTTCCGTGTAAGCGACAAAATGAATGTTGCTATTGAACAAAAAATCTTCAATCTATACGGCAGACGCGGTGACCTTTTAGATGCTTATGCTTTCAGAGCACGAGATTTTGGTTCGTTGACGAATCTTCGTTTGAACTTCAACATCGGTGCGGGTACAGGCAAAGACAAGAAAACATTGCCGCTTTGGTGGTCTAATGCCGCTGAACAAACACAGGCTGAGATTGCTGAGTTGAAAGCACGTCCAAAATTGGATTTGACTGATACGGACGGTGATGGTATTATTGATATGATTGACCAAGAGAAAGAAACACCTGCTGGCGCGCGTGTTGATACACGTGGTGTAGCACTTGATTCTGACGCTGATGGTTATGCTGACTACAAGGACAAAGAACCGTATTCACCAGTTGGTTTCAAAGTTGACAACAATGGTGTTGCTATGGTACCAAAACCTGCTTACGTTACAGAAGCAGATGTTGACCGTATCGTTGAAGGCAAATTGGCTAAGTTCAAAGCCACTTTAGGTGACTTAACAGTTAATTCTACTCCAAGTATGTCTGACTGGTTCTTACCTATGATTCACTACGACTTAAACAGTGCAACTGTTAAAAGTTCTGAGTACGGCAATTTGTCAGCTGTTGCTTCGGTTTTAAAGTCTAACCCAAGCGTTCGTATTGCTGTAACAGGTTTTACTGACAAAACAGCTTCTGACGGTTACAACGATGGTTTGTCTTACCGCCGTGCTCAAAACGCTATTGACGCACTTGTTAAGCAATTTGGTGTTGACCGTAGCCGTTTGGTATTGACTTACCAAGGTGAAGGAAACACACTTGTTCCAACGACTGGTGTATCAGTAATGAACCGCCGCGTAGAGTTCAAAGTAGCTACTTCTGAAAGCGAAATGACTGCTCCTACAAAAGAGATGAAGAGAAAGTCTTACAAAGGCAATAAATCTGGTTATTAATTGCTAAGTATAGTACAAAAAAAAAGGCTTCGTGGAATTCCACGAAGCCTTTTTTTTTGCACTTTCGATTGAGAAAAAGCATCTATTCTTTAAGAACTACGTAAACGATTAAGTTTATCCATAATTAATTAGTCACATGCTCGTTTCACTTGTGCAAAGGGAGAGAGGTGGTTCATTTTTCGGGCAAGCCCGAAAAATGAACCACATTCCCCTCTTCGCGCGAGCGAAGCGAGCGTGTAAAATGTCTAAATATTCTTCCCTTTCCAAGAAATCAAAAACACACCCGCAAGAACAATTGCCGTCCCGACCGACTGCATCAAAGTAATAGGTTCTCCGAGTAGCCAATTGGCTAAAAAAATCGTCCAAACGGGTCCGACAAAGCCGATAATACCCGAATTGTTCGCGCCAACCAATCTTATACCTTCTACAATCATAAAGGTAGGAAAAACGGTGGCTACAACCGCCATCAAGACAGATAAATGATAAACTTCTTGGGGCAAATGAAAAATATCTATGCCGTCATGCACATAACTTTGAATGAGGGCGGGAACAGTTGCCGCCAGCATCGCATAGCAGGTAAATTTTATTGACCCCAAACGTTTTACCAATTCACCCGTTCCAACCACAAAAAACGAGTAGGTAAAAGCACACGTAAAAATCAGACTTGCGCCTAAAACAACATTTTTTTGCTCGCCCACACCTTTTTCCGCTACATAAGCAATGGCAACGCCGATATAAGTCAAAATCATGGCAATATACTGAGGGGGGGTAATTTTCTTTTTGAAGAAGAACGCAGAAAGCAACAAGACCATTGTGGGATAAGTAAACAAAATCAGTCGCTCAACACCTGCCGAAATGTACTGTAAACCCCAAAAATCAAGCATACTTGATACGTAATAACTCAAAATACCAAGTCCCGACACGCTCAACCACTCCTTTTTTGTCAAAGGTACATTGTCTTTCTGACGTGCCAAATAAATCGCAACTGCTACATAAACAGGCACAGAAAGGAGCATACGAAGCGCAATCACGCCAAATGTATCAACATGGTATTGGTACATCAATTTGATAATCACGGCTTTGGTCGAAAATCCCATATTGGCAACAACCAAAATGAAAACGCCAAGAAGATAGCGGGTACGAGAGGAAAGATTTTGTAAAAATATCGGTGTCATAAGTGTTGTCTAATAATATCTAAATTTTCTTCAAAAAATCCGCAACTTGCGTGGTCAATTTTTCATTGCCCAGCGATTCCGCCACCGCAATTGCTTCTGTTTGTACCAAATTTATTTTTTCAACATCACCCACTCTCAAGAAAATACGTCCCATTTCCACGAGTGTTTGTCCTAAAATGAGTTGATTATTGATTTTTCGAGCAATATCCGCCGCTTCTTCAAAATGAAAAATGGCTTTTAAAAATTCATTGTATAAAGCTGTCGCTTCACCTGCTCCTTGCAAGGCTTTGGCGATGCCTTTTTGGTAGTTCAACTGCCGACACAATTTGATGCTTTCTTCAAAATGTTGTAGGGCAAGGACAGGCTCACCTTTTGTCAAATTGAGCCGTCCGATGAGTTCGTGTGCAATAGCAATGCCTTGTTTATCGCCCAGTTCGAGGCAAATTTTTAGGTCGTCGGCGAGAAAATCGGTTGCTTTTTCGATATTGCCTTTTACGCGCCAGACATTGCCAATACAGCCCAATGCGATAGACGTAAATTGTTTATTACCCAAAAGTTGGCACAATTCTAAGCCTTTTTCAAAGCAGGGCAAAGCCCCGTCTATATCGCCTTTTTCAAAATAGACGATGCCCAAATTGACCCATAAAGTAGCCGCCGCGCCCAAATCACCCACCGATTCGACCAATTCTAATTCTTCTTTTTGTACAATGACCCCCTCAGTATAATTGCCCTGATTCATAAAAGTCAAGCCCAAATTAGACACAATTTGCGGTTGAATCCTCAAACCATTGTCCCGTGCAATTTGGATACTTTTCAAAAAATAATCTTTCGCCAAACTGTAATCGCCTTGTCGGAAATACAAATTGCCCAAATTGCCATAAGCCCGTGCAGTTCCTTGACTATCAACGATTTGTTCACTGTAAGCCGCCGCTTTTTCTAAATAAATACGCGCATCTTTGTAATTGCCTTTCAGTAAAAGTAACGCGCCAAGTGCATTGTGCGTCCGCCCTTTCAAAGGTAAATTGCCCGTTGCTGCCGACTTAAACAATGCCGAATGAAAGTTTATTTCTGATTCCGTCCAACGCCCAATAAGTTGCAAAACTTCCCCTTTTTTCACGAGTGTTTTGACGACTTCGGTTTCGTCATCAGAATTTTTTAGTAAACGGTCATAAAATTCAAGTGCTTGAATATTTTGAAAATTCCGACGCGCAAAATCAGCCGCCTTTTGCAAATACTCATTCGTTTTCAATTTTATTTCAGCTTGCTCGTAGTGAAACGCCAAATCCACGTAGCGTTGCTCAATGCTATCTGCATAAACTTTTTCAATCGCTTTGGCAATCATAAAATGTAATTCGCGCAGACGTGTCCGCATTTGCATATCGTAAACCGTTTCACGCAGCAATGAATGACGGAAAATATAGCGTAATTCGTTCATCGCCCGCCAGATTTGCCCTTTTTCGGCGTTCTGAATTTGCTCACGTAGCACAATTTGGCTGTTGCCATTGCGTTGCAGGTATTCGGCGTGTTGCAAAATCACTTCACTCAAAACGGGCAATTCAAATTCACGCCCAATAACCGCCGCCGCTTTCACCGTTTCTTTCAAAATACTGGACAGACGGTCAATCCGCGCCGTTAAAATAGCAGAAATAGAGTTCGATATTTTAACCGTTTTGTCTTTTACAGTCCATTGATTATCAACGGATTGTAATAGATTATTCTCCATAAAATACGCCAAAATCTGTTCGGCATAAAACGGATTTCCATTTGTGGAACGGGTCAACATATCGGCTAAATCATCGTGAATGCGTCCGCGCAATTTGGTTTCTGCCAATTGTTTCAAGCCCTTAGGCGACAAATTGTTTAAATCAATTTCAGAAAATTTGATTTTATCCCCCCTCAGTATTTCAGGCTCAACGAGGGCATTTTTGGCGTTTTCATCGTCATAACGGCTTGTTGTGAGCAATAAAATGGGCGCATCTTGGATTTTACGGACAAGATTTTTCACCAATGCCGTCGAATCAGCATCAAACCAATGTCCGTCTTCCAATTCAATTACCAAAGGACGAACTTGCGAAAGCGACAAAAACAGGTTTTCAATCGCCGCAAATGTATTGTCATAACGTCCACGCGCATCGAGTTGTTCCCACAACGAATCTGCAAAATTCAGACCCGCCAAAGCTGCCAAAATCGAACGAGTGCGCATCAATTCTGCCCCCTCAGTATAAGCCGATTCGGGTAATGAGCGAGCAAGTGCTTGAAAAGTGTGTTCAAAATTATCCACATTTTCAGTCGGCGTATGCTCAACCGATTGCTTGAAATAATTTTTTAGATAATATAAAAAAGGATTGAAAGGCTTTTTCAAAATTTGGTCAGATTGACAAACCGCCCAATTGAGTTTCAAAACTGATTCCAATTGTTCGCGCAATTCATAGGTCAAACGGCTTTTTCCGATGCCCGCCTCGCCCCAAACATAGACCACACCACCCGTAGAGCCACCCAAAGTTGTGGTAGCAGACGCCACAATTGTCGCCAATTCTGCATCGCGCCCCACCATGACACCTCCGAAAATGGGTTTTTCTTCAATTTTCTTTTTTACTAATTTGAACGTCGGAATTTTCTCCGCAAACCCCTTATAAGTTACATCACCTTTTGCGGCAAATTCAAAACTTTTAGCGTGTAAAACGTGCTTATCCACCACAATTTCTCCCCAAACTGCCGCCAAAGCAAACCGCGCTGCGAGGTTCACCTGAGTACCAACAATAGCGTATTGACAGCGTTCGACCCCGCCAATGATGCCCGTATAAGCCACGCCAGATGTGACACCCACCCGAAAGCGCAAAGGGCGTTTTGCCTGTAAATGACTCACCGCGTCTTTTATCGCCAACAAACATTCCAACGAACGGTTCAGGTTGTTTTCATAAGCCGTAGGCGCACCGAAAAAACCAACCATCAAACCGCCTTTATCGCCAAAATCCAACTCTTTGAAATAGCCACCAAAGGCGGTGAATTGTGCCAAAACAATTGTCGTAAATACCGCCAAATCATCGTGTGTTTTGACATTATCGAAAGAAATAAATATGGAAATGACATCGCGGAACTCCGCTTTTTCATTAAATTCAAGGACACTCGCGGGCAGAAATTGCTGAATCGCAGAATGGTTAGACACCGTGTTTTTGACCTTTTTTTCTTGTAAAACGGGTTTTATACTGGGAGCCTGTCCCGACAAATCGGGAGAAGGTAAATTATTTAATTCAAAGAAATTAGGGGTAATATTGGTGTATAAAACATCGGGGGATTTTTCAAAATCCTCGATGTTAGCCGCATTATTCGCCGTAAAAACGGTCAAAAAAGACCTGTCAAAAACCACCTGTTGTGGCTCTGCTTGCTGTTCTGCCGCCGCCGCTTGGTCAATGGCGGCCCCTCTAAAGTAAAATGTTTTGGGAGAAACGCCTACAACGCCCCATTCAACGCTGCCATAAGACAAGCCTACACGCAAATTGATGCGAAAATCGCCAAATTTGGTGTGCCACAAGGTTGTTTCATCAAATCGGTTGCGGAAACTTAGGGCAATAAAGGCAACTGTTTGGGCGGGTTGTTCGGGAAAAATAGCTGTAAATGCATCTCCTGCAAAATGTGGAATTGAGCCACCATGCGCCGATACAAGTGCCACCATTGGCGCAAAAATGCTATCCAGAATGTCCGACAAAATTTCTGCCCCCTCAGTACCATGACGCATCAAGGATTCAGTAAGCGTCGTAAAACCACTGATGTCCACAAAAAGCGTCGTTGCAGAAAATTTCCCGCGCAGATTTCCCGCCGAAAACTGTTCAAGAATGAACGCGGGAACGAGGTTTTTCGCGCTATTTTTAGTCGGTTTTAATTGCAATCGGTTATCTATTTCGGTTGATAAAGAAATTGTTGCCAAGATATTAGTATTTTAAATGGTTGAGTCGGTAAAACAGAATAAGTGCTTTATTGAAAAATCGTAACTATTTAGCTACGTGCCTTTTGCTCGCACAACGACAGAAAAACAGGTGGTTCGTTTTTCGGCAAAGCCGAAAAACGAACCACATTCCCCTTTCTGCGCGAGCGAAGCGAGCGTGTGGTAAACAGTTACGAAAAATCGCTTAAAGGTATAACGTTTTTAGCGAGAAATAAATTTCTCGACTACTAACTAACGTCAAACTCGTTCGTTCGTTTCCAAAATTGTAACTTTACGGCTTAATACGATGAATCTAATGGAAAAAAACGTGACTGATAAAGCCAATAATCAAACCAATAATCGAGTTGATAATCAGATAGACGCTCATGAAACGGCTGCCCTCATTGTGCGCTATTTTGAACTCACCACACCCGATAAGGACATGACTGAAGCTGAATTATTGGCGTATCTTGCTGATGTGATTGCGTATATGATTGATAAAAAATTAGATTATCTTTTGAGTTTGTTGTATCGTCTTGATGTATCAGAAAGAAAAATCAATCGTGCTTTAATGCCCGGTAACGTTGAAGATGCACACGTTGCCTTAGCCCGACTTGTGATTGAACGGCAAAAACAACGCATTGCGACAAAGCGGGCTTACCGAGAACAACACCCCACAAACTGGAACTGGGATTTGGAGTAGTTATGAGTTATGAGTTATAAGTTATAAGTTATGAGTTATAACTCATAACTCACAACTCCTCTCGTGGGACCGAAGCTCATTAAAACACATCAGCCGTTGACAATCGAAATCGTCAACGGCTGATGTGGTGTTGGTCAATCAATTAAAATCAGGGGTAAGTCCTAAAGTTTTGATTGTCGGAATGGTTAAGAGCTTTTTTAACGACAAATATTATCGCCAAAATAAGCGTGTAAGTGAGCGTGGCAGTCATATTTTTACGTTTGATTTTGTGCGTTTAATAAACGCATAGTTTCTTCATCTTGCTGCTTCTGGATATTGCATGTGTCAAAGGTAAAAAAAAAATTATATGCCCAATACATTGTCTTTAAAGTTTAACGATAATTTAAAATCTCTTTTAGATGAATATGTCGAGCGATTCAATCGTCCCGAATTTATTGCCGACGACCCAATTTCAATTCCACACCGTTTTTCAAATCCACGAGATATTGAAATTACAGCGTTTTGGACCGCAATTTTGGCTTGGGGACAGCGAAAAAGCATTATAAATAGCGCAAATCGTTTGTTTGAATACATGGACAACGCGCCTTACGATTTCATCAAAAACCACCAAGAGACAGATAGAAAGCGTTTTGAAGCCTTCAAACACCGCACTTTTCAGCCCATAGATGCCCTTTATTTTCTTGAATTTTTACAACAGTTTTACAATGAGAATGACTCACTTGAAACTGCTTTTGCCCGACATCTTACTGGTTTCGGATTTGAGATGTCGGATTTCGGCACTTTACCGACATCTGACATCTTAAATCCGAAATCAGAAGCCCCCTCAGTGTCTGCCGCTTTAATTGGGTTCAACAAAGACTTTTTTGACCTGCCCGATGCGCCACATCGCACCCGCAAACATGTGTCAACACCTTTGTCAAAAAGTACGTGCAAGCGTTTGTGTATGTTTTTGAGGTGGATGGTGCGGCGTGATGATTGCGGCGTTGACTTCGGTATCTGGCAAACTATCAAACCGTCACAACTTTTAATGCCCCTCGACGTTCATGTTGAACGACACGCACGACGGCTTGGTTTGCTCGAACGTCCTCAAACAGATTGGCAAACGGTGCTTGAATTGACGAAAAACTTGCGACAATTTGACCCCGAAGACCCCGTAAAATACGATTTTGCTTTGTTCGGAATGGGTATCGTAGAAAAGAAAGAATTTGCAGATTTCTGGGACAAAGTAACGTGAAATAAATAATTTATCATATTTACTGGCTCTTTTCAGCTATTCTCGCTATTGGATTTTTACGTAATATCAACCTCTCTTTGTATTCGCTTCGCTCGCACAAAGACAGGATAGGGTGGTTTGTTTTTCGGGCTTTGCCTGAAAAACAAACCACATTCCTCTCTTTCGTGCGAGCGAAGCGAGAATTATATTGTATATTTTTTTAATATCGAGAATTGCTGGGCTCTTTCTCGCTTCGCTCGAAAATCGCCCAAAAGTAGCTTTTTAGGGGCGAGCGTATTTTTAATCAGAAAAATCGAAGATTTTTCTGATTAAAAACACGCTCGCCCCAATAGAATTTCTACGCGGCGAAGCCACGTTTTTATCCTACAAAACTTGGGTTATACTACTTACTTTTTCTACTTTTGTGCGGCTTTCTACTTTTAAGACAAATAAACGCACACTTATTTATGAAAATCTAAGAAAAAATGACTGAAAAAAGAACAGAAATAGCCGCACTCGGCGAATTTGGTTTGATTGACCATTTGACAAAAGACAATCCGACGGTTAACCGTTCCACCGTGAAAAGCATTGGCGATGATGCGGCTGTTGTTGATAATGGCTCATCTTTAACGGTTATTTCGACGGATTTGCTCGTAGAAGGCATACATTTCGACTTGATGTACACGCCTTTGAAACATTTGGGCTACAAAGCCGTGGTTGTCAATTTGTCGGATATTTACGCCATGAACGCGCAACCCAAGCAAATTACGGTCTCATTGGCAATCTCCAATCGTTTTTCGGTAGAGGCTTTGGAGGCGTTTTATGAAGGTATTTATGCGGCGTGCAAACATTACAAAGTGGATTTAATTGGCGGTGATACGACTTCCTCCCCGCGTGGTTTTGTCATCAGCATTACCGCTATCGGGCAAGCCGAACGGGAGACGGTGGTGTATAGAAACGGCGCAAAAGTTGGCGATTTGGTCTGTATTTCGGGCGATTTGGGGGCATCTTATTTGGGTTTACAAATCTTAGAGCGCGAAAAACGGATCTACTTGGAAGCCCCCTCAGTACAACCCGATTTAGAAGAAGAAAAATACGCCATTGGTCGTTTTTTGAAGCCCGAAGCCAGACGTGATATTATTGAAATGCTCGCTAAAAACGATATTTTGCCAACGGCAATGATGGACATTTCAGATGGTTTAGCCTCAGAATTGCACCATATTTGTCGGCAATCGGGTGTCGGTGCATTTATTGAAGAATCGGGTATTTCGATTCACCCCGATGCTCAAATGTTGGCATTAAAATTTAAACTTGACCCTGTAACCTGCGCTTTGAGTGGCGGAGAAGATTATGAACTCCTGTTCACAATTGACCCTAAAGACGTAGATAAACTCAAATATTTGCCCGATATTTACATTGCAGGTGAAATTACACCCGCCGAAGATGGAATAAAATTGCACACAAAAGGGGGGAATATTCACCCGATAACGGCGCAGGGTTGGCAACATTTTTAATAAAACGATTGCTCGCTTCGCTCGCAAAAAAAGAGGGGTTGTTCCCTATTTTGCGAGCGAAGCGAGCGCATTAAACTCATAGAATATTACTGTACAAATTACTTTTTAGACAGGAAACTGGCTCTTTTTCGCTTCGCTCAAAAATCGCCCTAAGAGTAATTCTGAGGGGCGAGCGTGTTTTAAATTTAAAAAATCTTCGATTTTTTAAATTTAAAACACGCTCGCCCCAATAGATTCCATACGCCCGATTTTCGAGTTCCCCTTTTGAGGGATTGAGGGGGCTTCGAGAAAGGAGGTGTAAAAAAATTTGTACAGTAATATTAATTTATAGATAAAAAATGACAAATTCAGTTGATATTGAAGCACTCAACCACGAAATTTATATTGCGAGTCAATTTGTAGAAAGGTTGAACGCAGAAACGGCAAAAGTTATCGTCGGTCAACATCATATGATTGAACGCTTGATGATTGGCTTATTGACACGCGGACACGTTCTTTTGGAAGGTATGCCGGGCTTGGCTAAGACATTGGCTATCAAAACATTGGCAGCAGCCATTGATGCCAAATTTTCACGTATCCAATTCACGCCCGATTTATTGCCCGCCGATATTGTGGGTACAATGATTTATAATCCCGAAAAAGCTGATTTTTCGGTTAAACAAGGTCCTATTTTTGCCAATTTCGTCTTGGCTGATGAAATCAATCGCGCACCTGCCAAAGTACAATCTGCCCTTTTGGAGGCAATGCAAGAGCGACAAGTCACGATAGGTGACACGACATTTCCATTGTCTGAGCCTTTTTTGGTCTTGGCAACGCAAAACCCAATTGAGCAAGAAGGCACATATCCTTTGCCCGAAGCGCAAATTGACCGTTTTATGTTGAAAGTGAAAATTGGCTATCCGACAAAAACGGAGGAACGCGAAATCATTCGCCGCAACCTCACAGGAGAGACCCCCTCAGTATCGGCGGTGGTTTCGATAGGTGAAATCCTGCAAGCCCGAAAAGTGGTGAGCAAAGTGTATATGGACGAAAAAATTGAGCAGTACATTCTCGATATCGTTTTTGCCACCCGCACACCGCAACAATACGGTTTGCCTAATCTCCAAAACCTTATTAATCACGGTGGTAGTCCGCGTGCAAGCATCGCTTTGGCAACAGCGGCAAAGGCTTTGGCATTTTTGAAACGGCGTGGTTATGTGATTCCCGAAGATGTACGGTCAGTTTGTGGCGATGTTTTGCGGCATCGAATTGGTTTGACGTATGAAGCAGAAGCGGAAAATATTACATCGGAAGATATTATCAATCAGATTTTGAATCGGGTGGAAGTGCCTTGACGACACAAAAAGGGCGAATAATTGTTCGCCCTTTTTTGTGTCTTTGCTACATTTTGCTCGCTTCGCTCGCGAGGAATATATTGGGGCGAGCGTGTTTTTGAATCAGAAAAATCGAAGATTTTTCTGATTCAAAACACGCTCGCCCCAAAAAATTACTTTCGGGCGATTTTCGAGCGAAGCGAGAAAGAACTTGTCCCGACCTTCATCGGGAGCCAGTTTTAATTCTAAACTTTATTTTTTACTTGCTTTAAACAAATACTCTTTTTCTTCTTTTGTCAAACTATCATAGCCTTTTTGCTTGATTTTGTCCAAAATTTCATCAACTCGCGCCTGTTGTTCTGTTGGAGTACCCCCCTCAGTATTTGAGGTTCTACGGTTGCTTTTTGCTTGTTTTTGTTGACTTTCACTTTGAGCGTATTCTCTTGCTTGGCGTTCAAAAGAATTAAATGGTTTTTTCTTAGGTTTCGATGCAAACAGATTTTGAAGGCTCGTGATGAACGATGAAACGGGTTTCCCCCAATCATTGCCTTTTTGCATCTGCGATGCAAACAACAAACCAAATGCCAACCCACCCAGATGCGCAAATGAACCGCCCGTATTATTCTTATCAGCAATAGCAATCAAATCCACCAAAACCACAAACAGCGCGACATATTTCAAACGAACAGGTCCAATCAGCAAAACATTGAAAATATAATCGGGTGCGATGTACGCGGCAACCGCTACCATTGCCATTACTGCCGCCGAAGCACCGTAGGCATAAGGTCCAATCACGATGCCGTAAGGCGTGAAATTTGCCACCAAGAAATAAATCAAATTGCCCGCAATTGCTCCTAAAAGATAGATGGGTAAAATGCGGTGATTGCCCAACAAATCGCCAACAATACGCCCAAACCAGTAAAAACTAATCATATTCCAGAAAATATGCCCTAAACCTTGATGCACAAAGGCAGAGGTCAAAAGCCCCCACGGATGTGATAAAAAGTGTTTGGTTTGGCTCGACATGGAGAAAAAATACAAAAAATTGTCGAAATATGAATCCATACCTTGCCCCGGCACACTCAAAATGAGCTTGCTCAACACAATGACAATAAAGACAATACAGTTTGTGATGATGAGCCGTGTCACCATATTCCCGTGTTGAAATTCGCGTTTTACGTCGTCCCAGATTGATTGAAACATGTTCTTGTCTATTTAAAATATTGAATTAAAGTAAAAAATTAGTGTTGTTTGACAATTTTAGTGGTGGGCTTCTCGACAAACGCTTTTCTGCTCGCTTCGCTCGCAGAAAAGGAGGAGAGGTGGTTCATTTTTCGGGTAAAGCCCGAAAAGTGAACCACTTTCCCCTCTTTTAGCGAGCGAAGCGAGCGCAATGATTAATGCTTCCACTAAAATTGTCAAACAACCAAACTTAGCCACCATTGTCTGAACCATGATTTTTGTGATTTATTTGATTACCATGATTTGAAAACATACATAAATTCAAAGTACGCATTAAAAGGCACTTTTGTGCGAGCGAAGCGAGCAATAGTTTTAAAAATTATCTGGCACCTTTCCACCAGTATAAAATTAATAAAAAACCAGCAATTGCACCGCCCAAATGAGCAAAATGAGCGACACCCGTTTGGAAATTACTCACGCCTAAGAACAAGTCAACGGCAACGAGTACAGGTACTGCAAATTTTGCAGGGAAATAAACAGGTATAAACATCATTCCAATTTTTTGATTTGGGTACAACATCGCAAAAGCGACCATAACCCCGTACAAGCACCCTGAAGCACCCGCCAAACGTATCATTTCGGCTTGTTCAATCGGCAAAGTCCCATTATTGATTTCCCAATAATTTGCCGCAAATTGCAAGGCTAAAGCACCAAAACCGCAAAAAAGATAGTAAAATAAAAATTTCTGCTCTCTCCAAACCATTTCAATGACAGGTCCAAAAGTTGCCAAACAGAACATGTTGAAAAAGATATGCCCCATGCCGTGGTGCATAAACATGTGCGTCAAAATTTGAAAAGGTCTAAAATCTTCTGACGTTGGATAGTAAACACATAAATAAGGCGCAAGGTTCGGAAAAATGAATTCCGTTGCTACAAAAAAAGCGACGTTGATAATCAGTAAAATTTTAACAACAGGCGTTAAGAATAACTGAGAGGGTTGATTGTACATATTTTGAATTAAATTTTTGAGAAAGAAGGCTCGCTTCGCTCGCCCAAAAAAGGGAATGTGGTTCGTTTTTGCAAGTGAAGCGAGCAATAGACCTAAATAGTTATTTTTATTTTTTGAAAATAGCGTCAACAGTCAAACTAAAATAAATACGCGGCTCGGTAAATTGAAAAAAGAACTTAGTTAAATTGGTAGCAATGTAGAATTCCTCTTGTTTAATAGCATCTGATTTTTCGATGAAACCCTCGTTCCATTCGTATTTAGACTCGTTAACCCGTGTTGCATACTTTTTATAGAACGCATCGAAGTGAATCGGGCGCGGCTTTTTTGCGGTCTGTTTTAGCTCAATAAAAGAGCCTGTTGCATTTGCCATTCTATAAAAAATTTGTAATTACTTAGCCCCATAGCTCGCTTCGCTCGCAAAAAAGGGGAATGTGGTTCGTTTTTCGGGCAAAGCCCGAAAACCGAACCACCTCTACTCACTCGCGCGAGCGAAGCGAGCGCGTGACTAAGTAATTACAAAAATTTAATGAATAATAATACGGATTTAAGCCTGTTGTCTGATACTTTATTGAGAACAAAAATAAGATGAATTGATGAAAAAGCAATAACTACCTGGACAAAATCTCCAAATTTATGGACTTGTGAATTTAACAGATTTATCTACGGATTTTACGGATTATAACGACTACGGATTTTAAGCTACGGATTTACGAATTTAACGAATTTACGGATTTATAACGACTACATTTATCGGTACTGTAAATAATTTGTGCATTTATGAATAACAGTGGGTTAAAACCCACTGGAAAGTTACAAAACCATAGTATCCAACGGGTTTTAACCCGTTGTTTGTTAGAATTGCACAAATTATTTACAGTAAGCATTTATCTACGAATTTTACAAATTCACAATTTTAATAAAGTTGTCTTAAATCCATTAAATCCGTAGTCGTTATAAATCCGTAAATCCGTTAAATCCGTAAATCCGTAGCTTAAAATCCGTAGTCGTTATAAATCCGTAAATCCGTTAAATCCGTAAATCCGTAGCTTAAAATCCGTAGTCGTTATAAATCCGTAAATCCGTTAAATCCGTAAATCCGTAGCTTAAAATCCGTAGTCGTTGTAATCCGTAAAATCCGTAAATAAAAATCTTTACGCCAAAAACAGTTTTGTCAAATCTTCGATACTGTATGAAATAAAACAATTGCGTCCATTTGGGCTTTTAAACGGCATGGCGCAAGCAAAAAGTTGGTCAATCAACGCCATCATCTCCCGAATACTGAGGGGGGTGCCGCGTCGTGTTGCGGCAGACCTTGCCATTGATGCAGCAATGCGTTCGGCATTATTGAGCGAGACGTCCACCTCATTTTTGTATTGTTCCAACAGGTTTTCCAAAATTTTCTGCTCATCACGGCTGCCTTGCCAATCGCTTGGTAAGCCATGAACGATAAACGCGCCATTGCCAAAATCTTGTACATCAAATCCCAATTGATTGATAGCAGAAAGCATATCTTTCAACAAAGCCGCATCGGAAGGCGAAAAATTGACCGTTTTGGGAAACAATTGGGTTTGTGTGGCAGTGTCTTGATTGCCCAATTGCGCCAAATAGCGTTCGTATAAAATCCGTTCAGCCGCCGCTTGTTGGTCAATCAGTAAAAAACCCGATTTAATATGACTCACAACGAATGAATTGTGAATCTGATACGGTTCACGTTGTTGTTTTGAAAAAACAGTACTTTTTTCAAGTGAATCGCTGTTATTTTCGTCAAAACTGTCCCCCAGTTCAGGCACTTTACGCTCACTTTCAAACTTACTTTCAAAAGTCAATATTTCTCCTTCAGAATCCCCATAATCGTTTTTCCCCGCTTCATTCAGGAACTCTTCAGGAAAACTTTGGCTGTCCAGGTTTTTTATTGGGCTTTGGAAATATTGTGAAAAATCAAAATCGGCGGGAATACCTTCTTCATTGATGGCAGGTTCACCATCGGTTTTATTGTCGCCGTCAGTTTCCACTAAAGACAAACCTTCGTAGAGTTTCTGCCAATTGTCCAAGTTTGACCGTTCAAGTGATGTTGGTTTTTTGAAATTCAAATCATTCTTCATCTTCTCAAACTGACCCGTTTTTGACGTGGATACTGAGGGGTATCTATTGGCGGTTTCTTGCGATTCTTGTGAAGACGTATTTTTGTCAAAATTATAATCAATGCGATTAACAACCGATTTGGGGACGGTATAATTATTGACCATGCCCGGTTCAACTTCAAAATCGAGCATTGGTGTCACCGCATTTTGCCCCAAAGCGTGGCGAACGGCAACTTTCAGATAATTGTAAATAAGCCGTTCATCATCAAATTTTATTTCTTGTTTTGTTGGGTGCACGTTTATGTCAATGCGGGCGGGGTCAATTTCGATGAAAATAAAATACATCGGAAAGCCGTCGCGGGGCATTAAATCTTCAAATGCCGCTTGAACGGCATGGTTCAAATATTGGCTTTTGATGAAGCGATTATTGACAAAAAAAAACTGTTCACCGCGTGTTTTCTTTGCAAATTCGGGTTTTCCAACAAAACCAGACAGTCTTACAGCTTCTGTATCTTCTCCAACAGGCACCAATTTTTTATTGGTATCTTTTCCAAAAACACCGACAATACGCTGCCGCAAATTGCCCGCAGGCAAATGAAAAACCTCCTGCCCGTTGTGGTGCAAACTGAAAAATACTGAGGGGTTCGCCAATGCCACCCGTTCAAACTCGTCCATGATATGACGAAATTCGACGGTGTTTGATTTTAAGAAATTGCGCCGTGCGGGGACATTAAAAAACAGATTTTTTATGGAAAAACTCGTACCTGCTGGTGTTTGACAAGGTTCTTGGCTTTTTAATTCAAACCCTTCGATGATAATTTTTGTTCCTAATTCGTCAGGATTACGGCGTGTTTTGAGTTCAACTTGGGCAATTGACGCAATGGAAGCCAATGCCTCACCACGAAAACCCATAGTCCGAATATTGAACAAATCATCGGCATGGCGAATTTTGGAAGTCGCATGTCGCTCAAAACTCATTCGGGCGTCGGTTTCGGACATGCCACACCCGTCGTCAATCACCTGAATCAATGCTTTCCCCGCGTCTTTTAAAATCAATTTTATGGAACTTGCGCCCGCGTCAATCGCATTTTCCAACAATTCTTTCACTGCCGATGCAGGTCGTTGAATGACCTCTCCTGCCGCAATCTGATTGGCAATGGAATCGGGAAGTAGTTGGATAATGTCAGCCATAATAAAATCACATTAAAATTTTTAAATTATCGTGTTCCAAACTGACGCAAAAATAACATTTATCGTATCTTTTTAATGAAAATATTTAGCTCTGTGCATTTTTCTCGCACAAATAGCAAGAATGTGGTTCATTTTTCGGTGAAGCCGAAAAATGAACCACCTCTCCTTCTTTTGCGAGCGAAGCGAGCAATAGATTAATTGCCAAATAATTAATTTTTAATACATTAGTCATAGAAATCGCTACTTAGATACACATCCTTTCTCGCTTCGCTCGAAAATCGTGCGGGAAGAAATCTATTGGGGCGGGCGTGTTTTGAAAGAAAAATCGAAGATTTTTCTTTCAAAACACGCCCGCCCCAAAGAAAAACACTTGGGGCGATTTTTGAGCGAAGAGAAAAAGAACTTGTCCCGACCTTCATCGGGAGCCAGCAAATATCTACCGATTATTTATGAACGCCTACTTACCATTTATCCACAAGTCGGTTTTTTAAACGTCTTTAAACTTTCTTTTGTTTTCTTTTCACATATTTGTTGATTTATGTTTTTTTGGCTACTTTCGACCCGCAATTAGCAACGTCAATTCGTTATATCATGCTCAAAAACCTGTTCTTGACGCGCCGTTTTTTTCTTGTTTTTGGTGCTGTCATCGTTTTATTCATCGTCAGTTACTCATTTGGCTGGCTTATGGCGGTTGCTCAAACGGCTTTGGTCGTTGTTGGGGGCATTGTATTGGCAGATTTTTTCTTACTGTTCAATGCCAAAACCCGAGTTTCTGCCTTACGGCGGACACCCAGACTCATGTCATTGGGCGATGCCAACCGCATTTTTTTAGACATAGACAACCGTTCTTTGCACCGTTTGCGGCTCAATGTGGTGGACGAAATCCCGATGCAATTTCAAAAACGCGATTTCGACATGTCGCTTTCCTTTGCCGCAGGGGAGGCACGTCGCACCTACTACGACCTCACGCCTACCGAGCGCGGGGCGTACAATTTTGGTAGTATCAACCTGTTTGCCACTTCATTTTTAGGTTTGGTGGAACGTCGTTTCGTCAGTGAAGCCGAAGAAATTGTACCCGTGTACCCCTCAGTAATTCAGATGAAAAACTGCGAATTGAAGGCTTTTCGTCAGATTTCACACCAAACGGGCATCAAAAAAATACGCCGTTTGGGACATAGCTACGAATTTGAACAGATAAAAAATTATGTAGCGGGCGATGATTTTAGAACCATTAATTGGAAAGCCGCCAGCCGTCGTGCCACTTTAATGGTCAATCAATATGAAGATGAACGCTCGCAACAAGTCTATTGTGTGATTGACAAAAGCCGTGTCATGCGGATGCCTTTTGGTGGTTTGACCTTAATGGATCATGCCATTAATGCCGCTTTGGTGATGTCAAATATCGTATTAAAGAAAAAAGACAAGGCAGGTTTATTGAGTTTTTCCGATAAAATTGGCTCAACCTTAGCCGCCGATAATTCCCCAAATCAATTGGGTAAAATTCTGAATGAATTGTATCGAGAAAAAGAAGGAAAAGGCGAAGCAAGCTACGAATTGCTCTATTACGCGGCAAGACAGTTGATAAAAGGACGGAGTTTGTTGTTGTTGTTCACAAATTTTGAAAGCCAATTTGCGCTCGATCGGGTTTTACCTACTTTGCGTTTGCTCAACAATCTGCACCTTTTGGTCGTCGTTTTTTTCGTCAACACGGAAATCGAAGATTTTGCCAAAGGTGAAGCCAACACAACCGAAGACATTTTTCACCAAACAATTGCGCAAAAATTCCGCGACGATAAAACCCAAATGGTGCAAAAATTACGGCAATATGGTATTCAAAGCATCTTGACCCGCCCAGAAGATTTGAATATCAATACGATTAATAAATATTTAGAACTGAAATCAAGGGGATTTATTTGATGGTTAATTTACAACAATTTAATTACGTGTTTTTTTTGCGCAAACGGCTTTTGCACAAACCTCAAAAATAAAATACGATACAACTGGCAGTTGTAAGGTTAAACTTCTCCAACAGGCTTTGGTAAATAATCTAAGTTTTGTGGTATAAAAATGTGGCTTCGCCGCGAGGATAATTTAATGGAGCGAGCCGTTTTTTTTGTTGAAAATTTGGGCTTTGCCCAAATTTTCAACAAAAAAAACGGCTCGCTCCGAAAAATCCCCTGCGCCGCCGAAGGCGGCGCCTTTTGAGGCACTACCACAAAACTTGGATTAAATAAAGGCTACAAATTGAAGGTAGATGGTAAAATTGGGACTAAAACCAAGCAAGCATTGAGTGCCTATAATGAAAATTTTGAAACCATACATAAAATCTAAACTGCTGGTTCTCGCGCTCGCTTCGCTCGCGCGAGAGGGGGAATGTGGTTCATTTTTCGGGCAAAGCCCGAAAAATGAACCACCTCTCTTCCTTTTGCGCGAGCGAAGCGAGCGCAAAAGTGCCTTTTAATGCGTATTTTGAATTTATGTATGGTTTCAAAATGAAAAAATTGGTTTGCCTCCGTTTCCTCATGACAAAGTAGATTTCTGTAGAAGTTTGGGTTTACCTCTTGACTTATTAAATGATTAAAAAATATGATTTATACAAAACACAACCTTGACGACACAATTGTAGCCCTCGCAACACCGCCCGGTGTCGGGGCAATAGGCGTAATTCGCTTATCGGGAAAAGACGCGATTACAATAGCTGACAGCATTTTTCATGGTAAAAAATTAGAAAAACAAAAAACCCACACAGCACATTTTGGTACCATTCGAGACAAAGCCCCCCAGCCCCCAAAGGGGGAGTTACGGCATCGTTCTCCCCCTTTGGGGGCTGGGGGACTTTATGTGATAGACGAAGTGCTGGCAACCGTTTTCGTTGCGCCACGCTCCTACACGCGCGAAAATGTTGTGGAGTTTAGTTGTCATGGGTCGCCTTATATTTTGCAGAAAGTAATTGAATTGTGCTTGGAAAACGGCGCAAGAATGGCACAAGCGGGTGAATTTACCTTACGCGCTTTTCTGAATGGACAACTCGATTTGAGCCAAGCTGAAGCCGTTGCCGATTTGATTGCTTCCAGTTCGGCGGCATCACATGATTTGGCGATGCAACAAATGCGTGGTGGATTCTCCGAAAAGATAAAAATACTGAGGGGTCAATTGGTAAACTTTGCGAGCTTGATAGAACTTGAATTGGATTTTGGGGAGGAAGATGTGGAATTCGCAAATCGCCATGAATTGAATACATTAATATTTGATATTCAACGACTTATCAAACAACTGCTCGATTCTTTCGCTTTGGGCAATGTCTTGAAAAATGGCGTTTCGACGGTTTTGGCGGGTCGCCCAAATGCGGGAAAATCCACGCTACTAAACGCACTTTTAGACGAAGAACGGGCAATTGTTTCGGACATTGCTGGCACAACCCGCGACACAATTGAAGAAATTTTGAACATCAAGGGCGTTGAATTTAGGTTAATTGACACGGCAGGGATTCGGGAAGCAACTGATACAATTGAAGCAATGGGCGTTCAAAAAACGATGGAAAAAGTACAGAGTTCTACGATTTTAGTGTATTTGTTCGATGTGATTGAGACTAAAATCATGGACGTACTAACTGATTTGCAGAAACTTCAACGCCCCAATCTAAAACTCATTGTGGCTTGCAATAAAATGGACAAAAACCCATATTTCGACCCGCAATGGCTGACAGATTTTAATAATCCGACAATTCCAGAATACTATCTCGGCACAATAAATCCCGAAGCCGATTATCCCGAATTGGACAAAAAGCAAATCATCACTTTGTCTGCCAAACACAGCATGAATGTCCCCTATTTGAAAGAAAAACTCTACGATTTGGTCGCAGATGGCAAGATTCAAACCGATAATGTCATCGTATCCAATGCCCGACATTTTGAGGCATTGCAAAAAAGTCATCAAAGTTTGGACGATGTACTGAGGGGTCTCTCCACGGGCGTCACAACGGATTTTGTGGCAATGGATATTCGCCGCAGTTTGCATCATTTAGGCGAAATTACAGGAGAAATTTCTACTGATGATTTGTTGGAGACGATTTTTAGTAAGTTTTGTATCGGAAAGTAGAGTTACTGTATAAACTTCAAAAACAAAAAACAAAAAACATTAACGCCAGCCGAAGAAGCTCATTTGAGAACACGAAAGTTGGTTGAAGGACGTAAACCGAATTTTTATATCGCCAAATCCATTGCTCAACAAGTAGAACAGAAGGCGGATTACACGAAAGATACATTGTCGAGATGGCGATTCCTTTCAAAACTTTGCGTTACCGAACAAAAAACGGCGAAGTAAATGAATGGCGGATTAATTTTCTACGGTATGACCAAAGTCAGCCACGTCCCGAACGGTGAACATGGGCTTTTTTACCGCGTTTTACATCGGGTAATATAGCCGCGTCTAATTTCCTCGCAACCGCTATCCAACGCCGTATTTTTACCTGTTCGACTATCAATTTTATATTTGTCAACAAACAAGATTTCCGCACGGACACCGCAAAAAGTAAAAAATGGGCAATAAATCCTAATGTTTTCAACCGCGTTGTCGGCTTAGATTACAACCTTGCGTTCTCAGACGGACGTTGGCAAGGCAAGGCTTTTTATCATCGGTCACTCACGCCGACCCCTCAGTATCAGCCATTTACAGCAGCTATTTCGACAGAATATAACAGCACCAATTTTAATTTTAGCAACGGATTTGAAACCGTTGGCAAGGGTTATACAATAATCAAATCAACAATGTCAATCTCAATGCCCGTTTTCAATGGCGTTTTGCTCCTGTGAGTGATTTGTTTTTGGTTTATACCAATAATTATTTTGCGGAAGATGATACAAAAGTGGGCTATCGGGCTTTTGAATCTAAAAATCGAGGATTGGTGTTAAAGTGTACGTATTGGTTAAATCTGTAAAAAGAATGGTCATTACTTAGGAGTCCATAGGTTTTCACGTATTAACACGGATTAGAAGGGATAAAAATAATGGTGAATACTTAACCACGCGCTCGCTTCGCTCGCGCATAAGAGAGAGGTGGTTCATTTTTCGGGCAAAGCCCGAAAAATGAACCACATTCTCCCTCGCGCGAGCGAAGCGAGCGCGAGGCTAAGTAGTCATTAAAAAAGGTTTAAATACCAAATGCCGTTTTCACCGCATCTACATAATCCAATTTTTCCCAAGTGAACAATTCAACTTCTACTGTTTTAATCTCGCCGTTCGTTCCTTTGAAAGTTTTTGTAACGACTTCATTAGTACGTCCCATGTGACCGTAGGCTGCTGTTTCTGAATAAATTGGATTACGCAATTTCAAGCGTTTTTCAATCCAATAAGGGCGCATATCGAAAGTCGCTTCTACGATTTTAGCAATTTCACCATCGCTCATGCGTTTGCCGTTTGCGGCTTTTACTTTAGCCGTGCCGTAAGTGTCCACAAAAATACCGCATGGTTTTGCGACACCAATAGCGTAACTCACTTGTACCAAAATTTCATCACACACACCTGCGGCAACCAAGTTTTTAGCAATATGGCGCGTAGCATAAGCGGCAGAACGGTCAACTTTTGAAGGGTCTTTTCCAGAAAAAGCACCGCCACCGTGCGCACCTTTGCCGCCATAAGTATCAACGATGATTTTCCGACCTGTCAAACCCGTATCGCCGTGCGGACCACCGATAACGAATTTGCCCGTTGGGTTGATGTGATAAGTAATTTGGTCGTTGAACAATTTTTTCAAATTGGGTTTCAACTGCGCTTTCACACGCGGAATAACGTAGCTAATGATGTCTTTACGGATAGTTTCGAGCATTTCTGCATCGGGCGCGAAATCGTCATGTTGCGTAGAAACCACAATTGTATCAATCCGAATGGGCTTACCATTGTCCGCATATTCAATCGTTACTTGTGATTTTGCATCTGGACGCAAGTATTTGATACGTTTGTTTTCGCGGCGCACTGCTGCCAATTCAATAAGAATTTTATGCGACAAATCCAACGCAAGCGGCATATAATTGTCCGTTTCGTTGGTGGCGTAACCGAACATCATACCTTGGTCACCAGCACCTTGTTCTTCTGGATTCGCCCGTTCAACACCTTGGTTGATGTCGGCAGATTGCTCGTGAATAGCTGAAAGAATGCCACACGAATTGGCTTCAAACATGTATTCTGCTTTTGTGTAGCCCACTTTGCGAATCACCTCACGGGCGATACTTTGGACATCTAAGTAGGACTGAGTTTTTACTTCACCTGCCAAAACAACTAATCCTGTGGTGACGAGTGTTTCACATGCTACTTTTGAAGTGGGGTCAAACGCCATGAAGTTGTCAATGAGGGCGTCTGAAATCTGGTCGGCGAGTTTGTCTGGATGTCCTTCAGAAACGGATTCGGACGTAAATAGATAAGGCATTATGAATGATTTTTATTTGAAAATTATTTGAATAAGGAATAATGAGGAATCGAAAGCGGATATCGGATATTTCAAATTTAAAAGCGTAACAAATGGCTCTTTAATACTTTGCAAAAAGAAAGTAGTTATTTTTTGACCCCTCAGTATTTTTATGTGTAGCGGCGCAAAGTTAGGAATACTTTTAAAAAAAAGCATTTTAGAAATTGAAAATAAATAAAGATAAAACCTTGCCGTGTTTGTGTTGCTTGCATCATGAAGCAAAAATTTGTTCATTCATGACACATTGAGATTTGAAATTTGAAATTTGAAATAGGGAAAGGCATAAAAAAAGCGTCCAACCGCGAGGCTGGACGCATCAAAACAAAACGAAAAACCAACTTTAAACAAGTCTCTTTTGGTGTATATAACAACACGAGTATCTTTTTTGTTCTCGCAAGAATTAATCTTCTGTCATAAATGTGTCAAATTAATAAAACGTAACTATTTATCCGCGCAAAGTCACACTCACTTCTTTTGTTTTGCCATTGCGGAATACAACGACTTTAAGTACATCGCCTGTTTTGGCGTTCGACACTTTTTCTTTCAACTCTTGAGTAGAACGAATAACATCGTCATCTATTTTAATAATCACATCATTTGGCAAAAGTCCTGCGTATTGTGCGCTACTGCCATTCAACACATTGTCAACGATGACCCCCTCAGTAATATTGAGGTCTTTTGCTCTTGCCACTTCTTCAAAGTACTGGTCAGGCACCATTTCGATGCCCAATTTCGGGCGTCCTACATTGCCTCTAAAACCTTGTTGTGCTTGTGGTTTGGTTTGTGGTGGTACTTTTCCCGCTTTAATGTCTTCCACTACTTTTGATACAATCGAAATCGGAATAGCAAAAGAATAACCCACATAACTACCCGTTTGTGTTTGGATAGCTGTATTGATACCCACCAATCTGCCTTGACCGTCCACCAAAGCACCACCCGAATTTCCTGGGTTTACAACTGCGTCGGTTTGCAAAAAGTCTTCCATAGGGTTGTCTTCCCGCAATTTTTTATCTTTTGCACTGATGATACCTGCCGTAACGGTTGTACCAATATCGTAAGGGTAGCCAATTGCCAAAACCCATTCGCCAATACGAAGCGCGTCGGAATTACCTTTTTGAATGGCAGATAAATTCGTTGCGTTGATTTTCAAAACAGCCACATCATAACGTGGGTCTTTACCCACAACTTTAGCCGTCATCACGCGGTTATCTGGTGCGGGCAGGGTTACTTTAACTTCGTCAGCAAAATCAACGACGTGGTTGTTTGTAACGATATAACCATCAGCCGAAATAACCACACCCGAACCTGTCCCTTTTTTAGGTCCTGTTTGAAAGCCGAAGAACTGTCCAAAAAAATCATCATTGCGGCGTTGGTTACTATTTGATTGTGCCTCTTGTGCCTCAATATAAACGACGCTCGGTGTAGCGTTTGCGGCTGCCTGTGCTAAGTCAACAACACCGCCGATTGGTGTGTTTTCACTGACAAATTTTGTATGATTACGTGGTGCGATATTGACGTTTTTATCCATCAATTCTCTCGCTCCAACGACGACTAAGCCGCCAAGAAGTCCCGCAAAAATTAACGACAATACATTTTTCATAAAATTTTCAAAAGTTTAAGATGTTTGAAACAAAGCTTTGGTTGTCCGTAACGCGAGTTTAATATCGTGTCACATGTTAAATTCTCCTCTTTTACACGATTGAAGCACGCGTAGCTAAATACTTGAGGAGTGGGCATAACCTAAAAACATCGTTTTTTGATTAAAAATAGATGTTTTGCGCGCGCTTTGCTCGCGCAAAAGGGAGGAGACGTGGTTCGTTTTTCGGCGAAGCCGAAAAACGAACCACATTCCCCTCCCTCGCGCGAGCGAAGCGAGCGCGAGATGCAAAAAACGCTTTTAGGTTGTGCCCATCCCTCAGCTAAATACTTCACAAATAACTACGCAAAATAAACGTTTTTAGTTCGTAAATGTAAGGGGTAAAGTGATGATTTAACGAAAATTTAACGACGTATTCAGATAAATGCACTAAATATCCGCAACTTAAAGGATTTATTTTGAGTGTGTGCTTTACTTTTGCAATTCCAAGGTCACGTTGCACAATACTTTGTTAAGAATTGGAGGCGAGGAACGGCAGATTGCCGTCGAAAAGACGGAATGATTGCGTGATTTATTTTTTAGTTTTGGGCTTGCCCAAAACTAAAAAAATAAATCATGCGATTAGAAGAACCCTATGCGCCTAAAAATTCACTAAGTATTGTTGAGGAATGGGCATAACCTAAAAACATCGTTTTTTGATTAAAAACAGATGTTTTGCGCGCGCTTCGCTCGCGCAAAAGGGAGGAGACGTGGTTCGTTTTTCGGCGAAGCCGAAAAACGAACCACATTCCTCTCCCCTCGCGCGAGCGAAGCGAGCGCGAGATGCAAAAAACGCTTTTAGGTTATGCCCATCCCTCAACTATTGTTATAAAAATATCGAAAAATGAGTCAAAATAGTACGCCACAACGCCCGACAACATCAGTAATTTGGATTTATGCCTGTGGACAATTAGGTTGGTCATTGGTAAGTTACGGGATTAGTTCATTGCTGTCTTATTTTTATATGCCGCCCGAAGAAGCTGGAAAAGCAGCTATATTTCCCAGTTTTCTGCCCTCAACGATGTTGTTTGGCTTGACTTTATTGGGTGTAATCGCCTTTGGAGGTCGGCTATTAGATGCGTTTATTGACCCGTTTATCGCTAATATGTCGGACAAAACGACTTCTAAATTGGGTAAACGGCGTACATTTATGGGCATTGCTGCTGTGCCTTTGGCAGTCTTATCTTACCTTATTTTTGCCCCAAATACTGAGGGGGTATCTGTGGGCAATGCGTGGTATTTGGCGGTGGTTGTTTTTGCTTATTACATTTTTTTTGCCATGTATGTCATTCCTTATTCGGCTTTAATTGCTGAATTGGGGCATGTTGCAGAAGACCGTCTGAAAATCTCTACAATTCTATCTGTTACATGGGCTTTAGGCTTTTTGATAGGCAATTTGGCGTATGCTTTACAAGGTTTTTTAGAATCGGGTGGCACACCTTCATTGATTGCGTTTCAGTGGACAATGCTAATATTTGCGTTTATTGCGCTCGTTTTTCTACTCATTCCCGTCCTGTTTTTAGATGAAAAAAAATACGCAGCACAAGGCGTACCTCACGAAAATTTCTTAAAATCCATAGCTTCAGTGCTTGAAAATCAACCGTTTCGGATATTTGCCTTTTCTTATTTGTTGTATTGGTTGGCATTGACATTTATCCAGATGGGCATTGCTTACTACTTGACTATTTTGTTTGGTTTACCGAAAGAAATGGCGACATTATTCGGGGTAGTCAGTTTTTTTGCGAGCTTTTTATTTTACCCACTTATGGGCAAATTGGAGCGTGGTTTTTCTAAAAAGAAAGTGATGTTGGTGGGTTTTGGCACTTTTTGTCTCATTTTTATCTGTATTTTGTTGCCTATCAGTGGTGCATTGCGTTTTTGGTTTATTTCCATTACTGCGGCATTTCCATTGGCTATTTTTGGTATTTTACCCAATACTATTGTTGCAGATATTGTACACCGCGCCGAACGCGATACTGGCAAAAACCAAGCAGGTATGTTTTACGCCGCCGCCGCTTTTATGATGAAAGTGGGTATCTCATTAGCAAATTTGATTTTTCCTTCTCTTTTGGTATTCGGAAAAAGTGCAGCACAACCTTTGGGCGTTCAATTATCTGTTGTTGCCGCTTTGATTTTTTGCGTTTGGGGCTTTCTCGTTTTTCGACGTTATGATGAACAACTGCGCTGAGACAGTTTTAGTTTATCCACAAAACTTGAATTTGTATCAAACCAGTCCCAATTGTTTTTCAATATAATATTTGAGGGATGGGCATAACCTAAAAGCGTTTTTTGCATCTCGCGCTCGCTTCGCTCGCGCGAGGGAGGGGAATGTGGTTCGTTTTCGGCGAAGCCGAAACGAACCACGTCTCCTCCCTTTTGCGCGAGCGAAGCCAGCGCAAAACATCTGTTTTTAATCAAAAAACGATGTTTTTAGGTTATGCCCACTCCTCATATAATATTTACATCGTTTCAAAATAGAAACAATTTGGTTCAATTCTTCTTCTTTTGCGGCATTAAAAGACTCGCTAATGGCATATTTCTTATCGTGTAAAAGCATAAAGTTCCAATATTTGCCTTAAATATACACACCATAAAGTGGGTAGGTTGTCTTATTTAGTGTTTGAACAGTTAGCATAGCAGACAGCAATTGTCCTTCGGGGTTATTCTGGTGTTGGTGTGAAACGCTTTGTAAAAAATCAACTCCCAACGCTTGGCAGCATCGGGAGTCGTGGAGGTGGGCTTCAATTAAGTTTTGTGTAACAGCTTTAAGGAAGCTGGCTTGAAAATTCAAAAACGTGATTGTTGCTTCATATAAAAAATAAAAAAATAACGTGTTGGTGCGTGGTGTTGTTTTATATGTAAGAATTGTAAATTATTCGTTCAATGCGTCTGGCTACGTTCTGTCCTTGTAAGATGAATTTGGAGACCCGTTTAAAACTTTGTCTCTAACTTAAAATTTATTGTCCAAAGGTAGTCCTAAATCTAAACGCTGTCAAGGTTAGATTTTGAAATTGTTTTTTTTCTATTTTTAAATAATTGATTATTAATTATTTGCTTACAATGACACTCCTAAGTTTTGACTGTTTTAAGATATTTATGGGTAAGAATATGGGTAGAGGTTTAGTGTGTATTTTTGTAGATATTTTATAGTTACTTAGCCCAAGCGCTCGCTTCGCTCGCGCGGAAGAGAGAGAGCTGGTTCATTTTTCGGGCTTTGCCCGAAAAAATGAGCCAGGATATCTCTCCGCGCGAGCGAGGCGAGCTAAGTGCCAAGTAATACGATATTTTGTAATTACTTATGGCAACAACTTGCGTCAAGTTTGTAGTGATTATTTATGATGACCTACTATTTTAGTAATCAAACGCTTTAGCCTCTTCGTAGTGCAATACAGACAAAACAGTTTGACCTACCGCCTTCATGGTCGCTCTATCAATCACCGACATATTATCGTTGTGGGTGTGCCAATATTTGCCAAAAGCATTGGTTTCAGCCGAATTATTGATAATGTCAATAGTCGGTATTTTGGCTAATTGATTGACGTAAACATGGTCATCAAGCATTTCAAAAGAAGAAGAGGCTTCTACGAAATAACTACCAAAACCGTGAAACCGTGCCACACGCCACACTTTTTCAACGACTCCACTTGCATATTTTTGAGAATTTAATTCTTTCGTAAAACGAGCGTCTTTAGCTCCTGCCATATCCAAGTTAATACCATAAGCGGCAGTATAACCCGCAACGTGCGGCGTCGCGCTCCAATGTTGTGAGCCTAAAGCCCATGTTTTGTTTTGTGCATCGGCTTGTGCATCGGTCAAAGGACGCGTTTTTGAAGTGTCACCGTAGTCTTCTGCATCGAAAAGAACGATGTCAACTCCTATATTACTGAGGGGTTTGGCTTGAAGTTGGCGCGCCATTTCTATCAGCATTGCCACGGCAGAACCACTGTCGTCTGCGCCAAGAATCGGTTTATTGCGGTGAGCAGGGTCAGTTTCTTCGCGGCTATCGGCAAATGGGCGGCTGTCCCAATGCGCAGATAACAAGATGCGTTTTGTCGCTTGCATATTGCAACGCGCAATGATATTAGTGGCAGCATGGGTTTTACCGTCAAAGGTTTTTACGGTAAATGGCTGCTCTACAATGTCAGCTCCGTATTTTTTAAACTGCTGAATCAGATAAGTTTTAACTTTTTTAGACCCCTCAGTACCCACGATGCGCGGACTCATACCGACAATTTTTTCGGTAAAAACATAAGCAGAATCGGCGTTAAAACTTGGAATATCGAGTGTTGGCAAGGGTTTTTCCGTTACGACACCCGTTCTTGTATCAGTATCACCGTTGCAACCTTTAAAAGCGTCCATGAAAAATGGCACCGCGAAAGCCAAAACAATGAGGTAAACAAACCATTTAGCATTTTTACGAATCATATCGTTTTTTAAATTTAATTAAAGAAAAGTAGTAATTACTTAGTCGCGCGCTCGCTTCGCTCGCGCGAGTGAGGAGAGGTGGTTCGTTTTTCGGGCTTTGCCCGAAAAACGAACCACATTCCCCTTTTTTGCGAGCGAAGCGAGCTATGGGCTAAGTAATTACGAAAAGTAAATACTTAGGTATCCACAGATTTTTACAAGTAAAATTAGTAGATTTGGTACGGCTTTAAGTTCTTTGCACTTGCACTTTGAAATCTGAAATTCTTGTACGTGATTCTACACCAAAAAGCGGTCAAAATTAGCACAGGCTTTTGGCAAAAATATCTTTTTGCCGATTTTTTGAAAATTATAACACATTTATGAAAAAAATATTTTTGTTTGCTTCTCTTTTATTGTTTGTTTGGGGGTGTTTCAACAACACTAATAATAATGCGCCTCAACAAGCGAACCCCCTCAGTAATCGTGACTCCAAAGTGGGTTTAAGTCCAGAAGAACGGTTTGGGGAATTGTTTGATTCGATTCAGAGAAGTTCAATTTTTGAAAATTCAAAAACATTTCTGGATTGCTTACCGAATACGACAACGGACAGCATCATGGACGCCTTCAAAGAAGCAAAATTTAAGCCCGATTTTTCGTTGCAAAATTTTGTTAATCAATGGTTTATGCAACCAGAAAAATCGGGAGATACTTATACGTCTGATTTCTTATCATCACCAGAAAGCCATATAAATGACCTTTGGCGGGTGCTTTCACGTCCTGCCGACACCTTCGATTTGAGTACACGTTTAGCTCTCCCTAAACCTTTTATATTGAGCAACGGACGGGCGAGAGAAGTACATTATCAAGAAGCCTATTTTATGATGCTTGGTTTGCAAGCGGCAGGTAAAATAGACGCAATAGAAAATATGGTGAATAACTTTGCCTACCTCATCAATACTGAGGGGTATGTGCCAAGTGCTAACCGCACGTATTATTTAGGACGTTCAGAGCCGCCATTTTTTGCGTGTATGGTGCAACTGTTAGCCGCAGAAAAAGGAGAATCTGTATTGATAAAATATTTGCCACAACTTGAAAATGAATACAATTTTTGGATGGAAGGAGCGCAAAAAGACGCACCTAAAGACATGTTTTACAAAAACCACGTTATTCAAGTAGATAGAAATACTTTGAATCGGTACTATAGTAGTATTGAAAAACCACGTCCTGAAAAATACAAAGCCGACCGAGATTCGGTGAAAAAAAGCACAAGACCAGAAACAGAAACCTACCAACATTTGCGGGCGGGTTCAGAATCAGGTTGGGATTTTTCAAGTCGTTGGCTTGATAACAAACAAAAAATATCAACAATTCACACCAGCGATATAGTACCGATTGATTTAAACGCGCTGTTATACAATCTGGAAATGACGATTTCAAAAGCTAAAATAGTGGAGAAAAAATACGATGAAGCAACAGTATGGGAGAAAAAAGCGTCGCGTCGTCGTGAAGCCTTGATGCGGTATTGTTGGAGCGAATCGAAAGGCATGTTTTTCGATTTCGATTGGCAAAAATACCATCAAACGGAAGTCATTTCGGCAGCAATGGTCTATCCTTTGTTTTTCAAAATGGTTACAAAACGAGAAGCTGACCGCGTAGTGGCAGCAATTCAGCAAAATTTACTCAGAGCAGGTGGGATTGTGACAACAACAAATAATACAGGACACGACTGGGACGCGCCCTACGGTTACGCGCCTTTGCAATGGATGACGATTCGGGGGTTACGCAATTATGGACATGAACAAACGGCAAACGACATTAAAAAACGTTGGTGCGACCTCAACTTAAAAGTATTGAAAGCAACAGGTAAACTTCTGGAAAAATATAATGTTGAGGATTTGACAATAGAATCGGGTGGTGGTCAGTATCCCGTTCACGATGGTTATGGGTGGACAAATGGCGTTTTGATGAAGTTGTTGAAAGAAGAGTAAAAAAGATTGAACATCAATTTTTTGTAAGCAGTAATATGTACTGCCAACTTCGGAAATCTCGTGAATAAAGCTTTCCGAAGTTACCAGTCCGTAAATATACCGCAAAGAAAGAAGCGTTTATTTAATTTTGACTACTTACAACAAAATTTGATATATTTATAGGCTCTTTGACAATTTAGAGACAGCAAAAATACCCCTCAGTAAATGAGTCATTTTTGAGTTAAAAAATGACGTAAACCGATGTTTGAGCGAAAAAAAAGGCTGATAAATAATCTAAGTTTTGTGGTAATGGCTTAAAACGCGCCGCCTTCGGCGGCGCGAGGGATTTTCTCGGCGCGAGCCGTTTTTTTTGTCAAAAATTTGGGCAAAGCCCAAATTTTTAACAAAAAAAATGGCTCACGCCATTAAAATTTTACGCGGCAAGCCGCGTTTTTATACCACAAAACTTGGGTTAAATAATAAAAAAAACATTTGTGATGGCTTGTGAATCAAGGAAATTTATAGAGAAAAAGCTATTTTTTTGAATAAAAAAAGAGGTTAGGTGCTTTATAAAATAAATTATTTTATTTATTTATTTTAAATTTTTAATTATATAAACTATTGTTTTTTAGTTTATTAAAAATAATTTATTATTAAAGAATGATTTTGAAAGAAAAAAGCACAAAAAAAAAGTAAAAAAAAAGTAAAAAAAAAGCAAAAAAAGAGTGAAAAATTATTGTTGACCCGAATAATAATTTAACTTTCCTTCGTTTTTTTAAGGATTTTAAAACAGACGTACATTCTTTCACAAAATCAAAACAGACGATTATGATTAATGAAGATTACCTTGCATGTAGTGCTTACGAAGGTCAATCAGCGCATGAAACGGACAACAATTTCGCCGCATTCTACCATGAGGAAAGTAAACAACACTTCTTCGCGTTGCTCGACGAAGACGGTGAAGTGCTTTTAAAGAGTGAAGGTTATCCGCAGCCTGCTGCCCGCGACAACGGCATCCAATCAGTTATTAAAAATCGCACTAACCGCGATTTTTACAGTGTCAAAGAAGACGATGGCACTTATTATTTAAGCCTACGCGCTGGTAACTATCGTGAAATCGCACGCTCGTGTAATCTGAGTACAGAAGCAGAAGCCATTGCTTTGATTGCTTATGCCACTGGCGCACAAGTACGCGGAGGTGTTCCTGCCTATCTTTTAGCTGCTGCTGATACAGATGCTGACGCAATACAAGCTGCTGCTGCTGCAAAGGTTGAGGCAGACATTGCCGCTGCACAAGCCGCCATGACTGCCGAAGCTACGACTGCTGAACAGCCTCCTGTAATTGTTGAAGTAGCAACTGTCCAAGTAGAGGCTGCTGCACCAACAACCGTTGTTGAGGCTATCGCTCCAGTTCAGACGGTAGTCGCTCAAACAATAGTTGCTGAAACTATTGCAACGACCGAAGCTACCGCCCCGGTTATCGTGGACATTGAAGACGATTATTTGCCTTGCCGCGATTATCACGGACACACAACTTCGCCACGCGACGGGTTTCGCACGTTTGCAAGTGACAAAACCAACAAGCATTATTTTGCCGTAGTGGACGCTGACGGTGATGTAACACTCCGTTCAGAAGGACATTTAACAGCAGAACAACGCGATGCAGACATGGCAGAGGTCGTTCAAAACATGCTTAAAAGGAGTAGGTATGAAATCAAGCGGGTCGGTTTGCGTCATCATTTTATCGTTCTGAGAAACGTTGATGGGAAAGAAATTGCGCGTTCTTGCGCACATGAAAACTTAGAAAGTGTACACGAAGCAGCTCCATTCCTCAATCCAGAAAGAGCTGCACCTGTTTTACAAATCATTGAAACACCAGTTGCTACGGCAACCGTAGCGGCTGTTTTGACAACTGCTCCAGTTGTCAAAACAGTAATTGAACAACCTGCTGCCTCTATTATTGAAACACTAAGAGTGCGCCAATCAGTGAAAGATGCGCCATTAGCGACTGTTCAAGGAACAATATCTTCATCAGTGGCTGGTTCAACAACAGTTATGCCGACGATTATTGAAAATATTACGACGGTTGTTTCTGCACCTTCTCCACCGCCACCAGTTGTTGTCGTTGTTCCAGAGCCAGAACCAGAACCAATTGTGGAAGTTATTCCAGAACCTGAGCCTGAGCCAATTGTGGAAGTTGCGCCACCGGCACCTGTTGATGTTGAAGACGATTATTTGCCTTGCCGCGAATATGAAGGACGTTCGGTAAATGACAAAGCAAACAACGTGTCTATGTTCAAACATGATAACGGTCAATTCTATTTTGCGATTCTTGATGAAGACGGTAGTGTTCGCTTACGTAGCGAAGGTTTCCGCACATCACAAGACCGCGATAAAGAATTGTCGGGCGCACTAAAAAACTTGACCGACCCAGATATGTACACCACCGTTAGACGTGGTGAGTATTATATGAGTATTTTAAAAGACAGAACAGGACGCGAAGTAGGACGTAGCTGCTTGCAAAAAGATGAGCCAAAGCCTATTATCGCACCCGTTGCAATTGCCACCGTTGCTGCTGCTTTGCCTATCATAGAAGTACCAGAGGTAGAAGCACCCGTACCAGCAATGGAAGTACCCGTAGTTAAAATTCCAGAGCCAGTTGTTGTTGCACCAGCACCACCTGTTTATGTTGCGCCAGAACCTGTTGAAGAAGAAATTGCAGAGACAGGCTTCAAATGGTGGTGGTTACTGTTGCCTATTTTGGCTTTGTTGTGCTGGTGGATGTTTGGCAGAGGTTGTAACAAACCTGTTCCTACAACCGCTGTTGTACCAACGCCGACCGAAGTGCCCGCAACAATCGAAGCAACACCTATGCCTACTGCACCAAGTTGTGACTTAAATTGGATTTTGTTTGAGTTCGATAAAGCGAACATCACGACTACGGCAAAAGGGGAATTGGCGCAAATGGCAAAAATTCTTAAAGATAATCCCGATTACGTAGGGGTTTTGTCTGCACACACCGATGCCAAAGGTACAGGCGAGTACAACGATGCCTTATCATTGAAACGGGCTGATGCTGCTAAGAAAACTTTAGTCGGTATGGGTATCAATGCAGGTCGTTTGACGACGCAAGCAGACGGCAAAAACAGTCCAATTGCTCATAATACAGAAGATGATGCTGGACGGCAGTTCAATCGCCGCGTGGAACTGTACATCAAAGACAAAGATGGTAAAGACATTTGTCAGTCAATTGCACCAAATGTACCTGATGCGTTGAAGACGAAGTAGTTTTTCGTTTTTTACTTTAAAAATCTCCCTGCGCTCGCGCAGGGAGGGCGAGGTGCTCCATTTTTCGGCGAAGCCGAAAAATGGAGCATCTCTTTTCCTGTCGTTGCGCGAGCAAAGTGCAGATAGCTAATTTCCATTTTTTTTACCTGTTTATTTCGTTCTTCATGCAGTAGTACCGTCACCGCTTGTAATTATTGATTGAGGAGTGGGCATAACCTAAAAACATCGTTTTTTGATTAAAAACAGATGTTTTGCGCTCGCTTCGCTCGCGCAAAAGGGAGGAGACGTGGTTCGTTTTTCGGCGAAGCCGAAAAACGAACCACATTCCCTCCCCTCGCGCGAGCGAAGCGAGCTATAGGCTAAGTAATTACAAAAAAGCAAAAAAATATTTTAAACGTACTAAGATAAATAATATACCTTTACGAGCTTTTTGACAAACCAAAGTGTCAATCACGTAAATTACGTCAATCATGGACTTGGATCCGTGCTACTCAATTACATATCATGCAACAAAATTTGAGCGAACAAGAATTGGTGCGGCGTGAATCGCTGCAAAAAATTCGGGACATGGGCATAGACCCCTATCCTGCCGCAATGGTAGAAGTCACGGCTTATGCCGCCGATATTAAGGCAAATTACAAGGAAGAAATCGCGGAAGATGGCAGTAAAAAACGGCTTAATTACCATTCTGTAAGTTTGGCGGGGCGAATGATGGCACAACGTGAAGCGGGAAAAGCCATGTTTATGAATCTGCAAGACTCGTCGGGTACGATTCAATTATACATGAAAGGTGAGGACTTAAATGCTGCTGCTGGACGTGATGATTTTTTCCCGATTTTAGTCAAAAAACTACTTGATTTGGGTGATTTTATCCACGTCAAAGGCTATGCGTTTATGACGAAAACGGGTGAAATATCGGTACATGTTCAAGAATTAACGCTTTTATCGAAGTCTTTGCGCCCTTTGCCGATTGTCAAAAAAGATAAAGAAGGAAATGTTTACGACGAATTTACGGACGCTGAACAACGCTACCGCCAACGTTACGTGGATTTGACGGTCAATACAGGTTTTCGGGATATTTTCCGTAAGCGCACAACGCTTATCAAAACAATGCGGAATCATTTAGACGAATTGGGTTTGATGGAAGTAGAAACGCCGATTTTACAGCCGATTCACGGTGGTGCGGCGGCGCGTCCGTTCAAAACACACCACAATACCTTAGATATGCCGCTTTTTTTGCGGATTGCGAATGAATTGTATTTGAAAAGATTGATTGTTGCGGGTTTTGATGGCGTGTATGAGTTTGGCAAAATGTTCCGCAATGAAGGCATGGACAGGACGCACAACCCAGAATTTACGGCATTGGAGTTTTATGTCGCCTACAAAGACTACAATTGGATGATGGCAACTACGGAAGCTATGTTGGAGCGCGTCGCCCTTGCGGTGACGGGTGCTACAACGGTGAAAGTAGGGGACAATGATATTGAATTTGGCGGACAATACACGCGCTTGTCCATGTTTGAAGCCATTGATAAATACACGGGTTTTAATCCAGAAGGCAAAAGTGAAGACGAGTTGCGTGCTTTTTGCAAAAAAAATCACATCGAACAAGACGCCACAATGGGTTTTGCCAAATTGATTGATGAAATTTTTGGCGCAAAAGTCGAGAAAAATCTTATTCAACCGACATTTATCATTGATTATCCCGTTGAAATGTCTCCTTTGACCAAAAAACATCGGTCAAAAGCGGGACTTGTTGAGCGTTTTGAACTGTTCGTAACGGGCAAAGAAGTCGCCAATGCGTACAGCGAATTGAACGACCCAATTGACCAACGCGACCGCTTTTTAGAACAATTGGAACTTGCCAAACGCGGCGATGAAGAAGCAATGGCAATGGACGATGATTTTGTCCGCGCCCTTGAATACGGTATGCCGCCGACAGCGGGCATTGGTTTCGGTATTGACCGTTTGACGATGTTGTTTACAGGGCAGGTATCTATCCAAGAGGTATTGTTTTTCCCGCAGATGAAGCCAGAAAAACAAGGGGCGGCTTGATTTATTCGTGTGTGGTTTTGTAAACAAAAACAGCTTCGTGTAAGTACACGAAGCTGTTTTTGTTTACTGGGGATAGATAACTGTAACGTACTTATGTATTGTTTCAAAAAAGTAGCGATATTGTTTATAACGACCTACTTATCAAAAATCTTTATCCAAATTATAAGGGACTAAATGCGTTTTAATCAAAATACCGTCAACCACTTTAGATTCTTCTTTGACTGTTTCATTTTTTATTTCTGATTCAATAAAAACAAGGTAAATAGCCTCTGTTAGACTGAGGCTTTGGGCATATTGTGCCAATTGTCTTTTACCGCGTCGAAATTTAACAACATCGCTATACACCTTCGCTTCAACGACAAATTCCTCATTGTCCACAGTGATAATTAAATCTGTCCGCCCAACCCCTGTGTGCGCTTCCATATAACTTTTGCCGTCCACCATACTTAGAAAAGCATTGAGATAGGTTTCAAAGCTATATACCAGAGTCGCTTCTTTGAGGGTGATATATTCTCCGTTCTTATTTTTTTCTTGAAAATAGCGAAATTTGCGCCTTAAAGCATATTTTTTATAGTTGTCAATAACCAAATCAATATTGATAGAGCCGTCAGGTTTGATATATTCATCAACATTTATCGTGCTACCTATGCGGTCACTTTCGCCGTTCATATAAGGATAAAAAGCATCGTGTAGGCATTTTTGGTAAAGAGGAACGCGAAAACAAACATTCCCATCTGCATCTTTTGCAATAATACCATTCACATATAACAACCTGATTTCTTTGCGGTGAATTTGAAAGCGCACTTTTGAATCTCTAAACAAAAGCCGTTCGACAAAAGCACGATACTCTTGAGCTTTATTGATAATGTTTTCAATGTTTTTATCAATCGCTTCCGTCAAAAACCAATCCTCGACGACTAAATAATCAGCATATTCAATAACAGGTTTTTGCGAATAATTGCCTACTAATATGGCTGCAAAAGCATTAACAAGCCCTGGTTGATTGGCTGTGATATACGAAATTTTGGCTTTTACTGAGGGGGCGAACAATTGTCCTGTTTCTTGTTCATGTTGATTCAAGAGTTCTATTGTCTCCTCATTTGTAAAATAAGGAACATTCAAATTATCGGATATGTTGAAAGGGCTTGCATTGTCCTGTACAACGCCAACAATATTACTTACCCCGACTAAAATCACAGATTTCAACCCATGCTTAAACCTTGAATGATAGACATTGCGAATAGAATGTAAAAACTGTCCAAAAAATTCGGGATTTATACCTTCAACCTCGTCTATTATTAGCACTAATTTTTGGTCTTTTATTTCAGCTATACGGCTAAAAGTATTTGCCATTGTTTTACCACGCCAGTCATAGCCCCAATATTCTAATAATTGCCCGTGTAATTCGTACAAAAACGACTCTAAATCAGTTGCATTGTAATTTTCAAAATTGATGTGGGCCACTTTATACCCCTCACTGTCCAATCGCTCGGCTAATAGACGAAAGTAGGTACTTTTTCCTGTTTGGCGGGGTGCCCATATCGTAAAATAGCGGTCATCATGCACCAATAGCCGTCCCTGCTCGATTAAATCAAGACGAGCTAAAGTATAATGTTTAGCAGGTATATTAGGTCCTAAAGTATTGAAACGACGCATTTTTTTATTTTTATGGGCAAATGTACATTTTTTTGAACAAAAACCGATATTTCTTTGCGAGATATCGGGTTTTGTCTTTTTTTACTGAGGGGGTACTATATTTGTTTCAAAAAAAGGATTGGTAAAAAAGGGCAGAAATTAGTTCATTTTTCGGGCTTTGCCCGAAAAATGAACCACATTCCCCTTTTTTGCGAGCGAAGCCTAAAGAACCCCTCCACTAAAATTGTCAAAGAACCAATTAAACCAAAGCCAATTCAGCCGCCATAGCCGCCGCTTTTTTCCGTTTTTCGAGAACAACTTTGTAATCGCGCGGCATGACTTTCACGAAGGCTTCTTTCACACCATTCCAATCATTGAGGATTGTCAAGGCTTTTTGGCTGCCCGTGTGACGGAAATGTTCGCGTACCATACGGCGCAATGTATCCAAATCTTCGGTGTCGAGTGCTTCCAGATCCACCATTTCGGCGTTTAGGTTGCGGGTGAATGTTTTATTTTCATCTAAAATATACGCCACACCGCCTGACATTCCTGCCGCAAAATTGCGTCCTGTTTCGCCCAAGACGACGACTGCACCGCCTGTCATGTATTCGCAACCGTGGTCGCCAATACCTTCGACAACGGCTTTTGCGCCCGAATTTCTGACGGCAAAACGCTCTCCTGCCATGCCTCTGATATAGGCTTCACCCGAGGTTGCGCCATACAAAGCGACATTGCCGATGATGATGTTTTTAGACGGGTCGAAGGTCGCTTTTTCGGAAGGGGCAACGGCGAGTTTACCACCCGACAAACCCTTTCCAAAATAGTCATTTGACTCCCCCCTCAGTATAAACGTTGCACCGTGCGTCAAAAATGCGCCAAATGATTGTCCTGCTGAACCGTCGAAACGGTAACTTAGGGTATCTGTTGGCAAACCTGCACCTTTGAAACGCTTGCTGATTTCGTAACTTAACATAGCACCAACGGCGCGGTCAGTATTTTTAATTTTTACGGTTGATTCAAACGGTTTGCCCGTCCGTAAAGTATTTTCTGCGCGTTGAATCAAATGGCGGTCAAGCACGTTTTTGATTTCGTGGTCTTGTTGCACCGTATTGTACTGTCCGACGGTTTCATCTGCCGTTTCTTTGTAGAGAATCGGCGACAAATCCACCATTTTGTATTTCCAATGCTCAATGTCTTTGCGCATTTTCAGCATCTCGACTTTGCCTACCATTTCGTTCACCGTTCTGAAACCCAATTCTGCCATGATTTCACGCAATTCGGTTGCCAAGAAAGTAAAGAAATTGACAACATGGTCAGCTTCACCCGTAAATCGTTTCCGCAATTCTTCGTCTTGCGTGGCTACACCGACGGGGCAGGTATTCAAATGGCATTTACGCATCATAATACAACCTTCCACAATCAACGAAGCCGTTGCAATGCCCCATTCCTCTGCACCCAACATAGCAGCAATTGCCAAGTCGCGTCCTGTCCGTAATTGTCCATCGGTTTGCAAAATAACGCGGTCGCGGAGTTTGTTTTTTACCAAAACTTGGTGTGTTTCTGCCAAGCCCAATTCCCACGGCAAGCCCGCATGACGCACGCTACTGAGGGGTGATGCGCCCGTGCCACCGTCATAACCCGCAATCAAAATTTTATCCGCTTTTGCCTTTGCCACACCCGATGCAATGATACCAACACCCGCTTTTGATACGAGTTTGACGTTGACATCGGCATCTGGATTGGCATTTTTGAGGTCAAAAATCAATTGCGCCAAATCTTCAATCGAATAAATATCATGGTGCGGTGGCGGCGAAATCAAACCCACACCCGGAGTTGAGTGCCGCACTCTGCCAATCCAATCATCTACTTTATGTCCCGGCAACTGACCACCTTCACCCGGCTTCGCGCCTTGTGCCATCTTGATTTGCAATTCTTTAGCTTCGCTCAAATAGTAAGAAGTTACGCCGAAACGACCCGATGCTACTTGTTTTATCGCGCTGCGTTCCCAATCTCCGTTCGGATTTGGCGTGTAACGGCGTTCATCTTCACCACCTTCACCCGAGTTTGAGCGTCCGCCGATGCGGTTCATTGCAATAGCCAATGTTGAATGAGCTTCGTGTGAAATTGAGCCAAAAGACATCGCCCCCGTTGCAAAGCGTTTAAAAATGCTTTCAATTGGTTCAACTTCTTCAATTGGCACGGCTACGCCTTTTCTGAAAGTCAACAGACCCCTCAGTGTAATGGCTTGAATTTCTTGCTTATTGATGAGTGCCGAGTATTTTTTGAAAACGCCATAATCATTCGTCCGCGTTGACAATTGCAACAAGTGGATTGTTTGCGGATTGAACATGTGGGCTTCACCTTGCCGTTTCCATTGATACACACCACCTGCTTCCAGATTTTTGGTCAAACCCAATGGCGTTTCGATAAATGCCAAACGGTGTTTTGCCAAAACTTCTTCCGCAATGCCGTCAAACGACAAACCTTTGATACGGCTCACGGCTTTGTAGAAACACTTATCCACAACTTCAACGTCTAAACCGAGAATTTCAAAAATCTGCGCACCTGCATAGCTTTGAATGGTTGAAATACCAATTTTTGACATGATTTTCAACAAACTCTTACCACAAGCCTTGATGTATTTTTTTTGAGCGTATCTAAGCTTGTCCCCATTCAAATCTGTTAGCTTCAAGAGGGCTTGTAGCTTGCAGTTTGCAGCTATCAGCTATGGTTGCATACGCCAAATACGGGTTAATAGCTTGAATACCAAACCCAATCAAAGTAGCAAAATGATGTACTTCCCAAATATCGCCCGCTTCAACCACAAGACTTGCTTTTGAGCGCAAACCAACGCGTACTAAATGGTGATGCACCGCACCCGCCGCTAAAAGCGAAGGAATCGGCGCATTTAGAATATCGGTCTCACGGTCACTCAAAATTAAAATATTCACACCACGCCGCACGGCACTTTCTGCCGCTGCACACACCGTATTAATTGCCGCTTTCAACTTGCCTTTATCGCCTTCCGCATCAAAAGTAATGTCAATAACTTCTGATTTGAATTTTGGGTGCTTGATGTTTTTGAGCAATTCAATTTCTGTATTTTTCAAAATGGGTTGTTCCAAACCGATAAAATGCGCTGCTTTTTCCGTTGGAATCAAAATGTTTTCACCCAAACCCAATTTTACGTGTAGAGACATGACAGCCCGTTCCCGAATCGGGTCAATGGGCGGATTTGTTACTTGTGCAAAAAGTTGTTTGAAATAGCTGCTCAAATGTTGGGCGCGGTGACTCAATACTGCTAAAGGCGTGTCAGCCCCCATTGAACCAATGGGTTCTTCTCCATTTTTTGCCATCGGCTCAATCAACATTTTTACGTCTTCTTTTGTGAAGCCAAAAAGCTGTTGTTTTTCAAGCAATGAGCGACTGTCATCAGCTAAAATTGTTGCCTCTGTTACTCCCTCCCTATTTTTGAGGTTTTTAAGCGAAACTTTACCGCCTTCTACCCACGTTTTGTAATCCCGATTTTGGCAAATCACATTTTTCAATTCTTCATCACCAATAATACGGTGTTCATCGAGGTCAGCAATGAGCATTTTGCCCGGCTGCAAACGTCCTTTCAAAACAATTTTTTCTTGTGGAATATCCAAAACACCTGCTTCTGACGCGGCAATCAGAAGATTGTCATCGGTCAAAACGTAGCGCAAAGGACGCAAACCGTTTCTGTCGAGTGTCGCACCAACCACGATACCGTCCGTAAAACAAACAGCCGCAGGACCGTCCCACGGTTCCATCATGTTTTCGTGGTATTCGTAGAAAGATTTTTTATAATCTTCCATTTGTTCGTCTTGTTGCCATGCTTCAGGCACCATCATCATCAAAGCGTGGGGCAATGAACGACCATTTAAGACCAAAAACTCCAAAACATTGTCAAAATTTGCGGAGTCCGACAGGGCTTGACCACAAACAGGGAATAATTTTGCCAATTCGTCTTTAGAAAAAACAGGCGATTCCATTAACAATTCCTTCGATTTCCACCAGTTTACATTGCCTGTAATGGTGTTAATCTCGCCATTGTGCGCGATGTAACGGAAAGGTTGTGCCAATTTCCATTTCGGGACGGTATTCGTAGAAAAACGGCTATGAACGAGCGCAATCGCCGATTTGAAATCAATATCGTGCAAATCAGTAAAGTACGACCGCAACTGCCAAGTCGTCAACTGACCTTTATACACCACCGTTTTGTAGGAAAACGACGGCATGTAAAATGAGTCTGCGGCTTGTGGAAAAGTGGTGTGAATTTGGTGTGTTGCCCACTTCCGCAGGACATACAAGCGGCGTTCTAACCAATAACGGTCGGGCGGCATTTGTCTTGGTTTTACAAAAATATGTTCTACACGCGGCTCAACCGATACCGCCGTATCGCCCAATAATTCATTGTCAACGGGTACTTTTCGGTAGCCTAAAACATCGAAACCCATTTCATCGGCATAGTCAAAAAGAAGGGTGCGGCATTGGTTTTGCAAATTGCGGTCAGTCGGGTAAAATACGACACCAACACCATATTGCCCAAATTCAGGCAATTCAAACCCGCGTTCTTTGGCTTTTTTAACGAAAAAATCGTGTGGCGTTTGCAGCATAATGCCCGCACCGTCACCTGAATTTGGCTCACAACCGCAAGCACCCCGATGCTCCATATTGGCAAGCATCGTGAGGGCGTTTTCGACAACGTCGTGGCTTTTGATACCGTTAAGATTAGCAATAAAACCCGTTCCGCAAGCGTCTGATTCAAGTTCGGGAACGTAGAGACCTTTTTGTGGTATTTGGCCGTCTTCTTGTAATTGATTTGACATTACCTAAATATTTTGATGATGGAATTGGCAAGCAATATAGTCTTTACCGGGAACGCAAAATTACGCTTTACCGTTGGTTAGGTTTCATTTATTTTTTATAAAAACAGCAAACCTAATAAAAAATGGTTTTTAGTAGTTTATCGCGTTTATATTTTGAAACACAAATTTAATTAAAAATTTAGTTTTACGGAAAATTTAGAAACACTTAAAAATAAACATTTTGGCAAAACGTGTCATTAGTATTTGAGGGATGGGCATAACCTAAAAGTGTTTTTTGCATCTCGCGCTCGCTTCGCTCGCGCGAGGGAGGGGGATGATGGTTCGTTTTTCGGCGAAGCCGAAAAACGAACCACGTCTCCTCCCTTTTGCGCGAGCGAAGCGCGCGCAAAACATCTGTTTTTAATCAAAAAACGATGTTTTTAGGTTATGCCCACTCCTCATTTACTAATTAAGTAGTCAAACCTAAATAAACGCTGCTTTGCGGCATATTTACTGGCTCTTTTTCGCTTCGCTCAAAAATCGCCCTTTGAAAGAATCTATCGGGGCGAGCGTGTTTTTTAATTAGAAAAATCTTCGATTTTTCTGATTAAAAAACACGCTCGCCCCTTAAAATCACGCTCTGGCGATTTTCGAGCGAAGCGAGAAAGAGCCAGTATCAAAAGAGCGTTTATTTAGGCACAACTACTTAACCTAAGTTTTGTGGTAGTCAGTCAAAACGCGCCACCTTCGGCGGCGCGAGGAGTTTTTTTCGGCGCGAGCCGTTTTTTTTGTTTAAAATTTGGGCTTTGCCCAAATTTTAAGCAAAAAAAACGGCTCGCGCCATTAGAGTTTTCTCGCGGCGAAGCCGCGTTTTAATACCACAAAACTTAGATTAGTTACCATAAATCAATATTTTACCCGTCGTTAGTATTTTATTACTTTTCGCGTTTCAACCGCACCTTGTCCAGCAACTTTCAGAATGTAAATACCCGCAGGCAGATGTTCTGTTGACCATTCTACATTGTTTTGAATTTTCTGTTGGAACATCATTCTACCCGACATATCCATCAAACTTACGTCAAAATCTTCGGTCGTCTTGGTAGCATCTGTATTCAACTGAATGGTAAGTTTCTTACCAAATGGGTTTGGGAAGACAAGCGTTTTTGAAGCAGTTTCTTCGGTCAAAGCAACGATTTTAGAATACGTCAGTTTTCCATCTAAGTCATTGGCTTTCAAACGATAATAAACAACTGCATTTATTTTTCTATCATCTGAAAACGTGTAGTACTGAGGGGTAACAGAATTACCCTGCGCTTTCACTTGCCCAATGGCTTTGAAATTTTGTCCGTCGTTGCTACGTTCAATCTCAAAATTCGAGGTGTTGATTTCGGTTGCCGTTTCCCACTTCAATTGAGACGTATTATTAACCCGTTTACCAGAAAAATCCACCAATTCAATAGGAATTGTAAAGGCATTTGACAAGTAAATCGGTGCAGCAGTTAAGCTAATATTTGAAGGTAGAATGGTCGAGCTTGAATTATTTTGGCTATAAAACCATTCGCGTTTTTCCAAACCAGAAAGACTAAAAGATTGTGGAAACGAATAGCTTGCAAATACGTCTTCCGAATAATCGTTCTGCGTTTTTGCCCACAAAATATACACATAACGGTTCGTATTTGGAAAACGGAAAGCTCCACCACCTACATTAGAAGGCAAATTCATCTGCGCTGTTTTCGCGGCATCAAAAACCGAGCCTGCTACGGCATCTGACATAGTTTTATAAGCTATACCCATCGAGTTGACCTGTCCGCCTGTCCCCCGATTTGAGGCATCTACGAATTTATAAAAACCCATCAAATCAAATTCATAGTTTGCTTGACTTACAGGCTTGTTATCGCCAAGACTAAAAACATGCAACTGCATCATGTCTTCTTGATAGCACTTAACCGCCGCTTTTATGATACTGTTGCGTTGCAATTCTTCGCTACCAATATAGTTGCTGCTTGAAAAAACACGACGTGGCAAGTTAAATTCCGTAATTGTCCAATTTTTCTTTGGAAAAGTTACTCCATTGTAGCCATATTTATCCAAAACTCGTTGAAACCAGACTTTCTTTTTGACGATACCACTGTCAATTGCACCATCAGAATGGCGGTGAAAACCCGAAATCTGACCATTATCGGGGCGGTATGTCCACAAACTTCCGTCAATATGCGGATAGGTATGGAAGCCCATAACATCGAAAAACGCACCACCTTTAAGTGGATATTCTGCTGTTACTTGACCATTGTTGGGGTTGTCTGTATTGCGCATGACAGCATCTAAAAAATGCGGGTAACCCAATGCGCCAATTTCTACAAATGCCGTTGGGTCAGCCGCTTTGATGACTTCCCAACTGATGCGGAGCATCCGCACATATTCAGTAATGGGCGCATGAAGTTGATAATCGCAAGGTTCAGGGTTTGAGGTCCACCAACCGAAGTTTGGTAAGTAGTCTCCTTGCCACTGTGTGCCTGAAAAGTCAAAATCGGGTTCGTTGACAATTTCCCAGACACGGACGTATTTTTTGTATTTATTGACGGCTTTCCACAGGTAAAGCGCGTAATAATTATTCTCGTTGACGGGCGTTCCGTTCAAGCCGCCGTCCCAAATTGGTTCATACATGTTTCTAAACATGATGGTTTTTTTGGTCGGACAATGAAAGGCATAGTCGCGGTGTGCTTCTGAAGGACCACCTACAATGGCATTCAAATCGCGCATTCCTCGCTGATACAAGGTTTCATAAGTAGGAATGAGGGCATCATAACCATAAGATTCCAAAAGGTATTCCTCGATACTTGGACGCGCTGTGTTCGCTCCGATACCTTTAATACCGAGCGCAGGATTTCCCCCAGCAAGATTAGCCAGTTCTTCGGTTGTCCACGGTGGATAATAACCAAGATTGACACCAAAGCGGAAAACTTTGTCGTATTCAAGTACCCTATCGTTAGCTGTAAAATTTACTTGAGCTTTGATGGTTTGATTAGAAAGGAAGCAAATTAAGAAGAGGAATATAAGTCTAAATTGCATTGAACTTACGTAATGTCTTTTCATATAAGTGTTGTTTTATTTTTAAAAGCGTTTTACTTAAATTTAGATGAGATTACTTAGCCCGCGCTCGCTTCGCTCGCACGAAAGGAGGAGGGATAGGAGGGGTGGTTCATTTTTTGGGCTTGGCCCAAAAAATGAACCACATTCCCCACCTTTTCGAGTGAAGCGAGCAATGGGCTAAGTAGTTACATTTAATTGAGAAGTGGGCATAACCTAAAAACATCGTTTTTTGATTAAAAACAGATGTTTTGCGCTCGCTTCGCGCGCGCAAAAGGGAGGAGACGTGGTTCGTTTTTCGGCGAAGCCGAAAAACGAACCACATTCCCTCCCTTTTGCGCGAGCGAAGCGAGCGCGAGATGCAAAAAACGCTTTTAGGTTATGCCCATCCCTCAGTTACATTTAATTTACACAACAAAGTTATGCTATTTGTTTGTTTTTGCAAATAATTTGACAGATTTTATCTTTTTATCTATTATTTTCGATAATCTGCCCAATCTTTTTCTTCATCAATATCAGTTAATGGAGGCAATAAATACATTGTTTTTTTATGTTGTTTAATGCGTTTAAGCGTTGTTGACAATACTTTATCCGTACTCCAATCCATATTTTCAAACACAAAACTATTAAGATTTTTTTGTCCGAAACCCAAAAGATAATATCCGCCATCTGTGGAAGGTCCAACGACAAAATCATGATTTTCTAACTTCACCAATGCTTGTTCCATAATCTCGGTTGTCAAGGTCGGGCAATCACTGCCAATGATGAGGGCATTTTTATGGATTTTTAATATACTATCAAAGGCATTTGACATGCGTTCACCCAAATCATTACCCGTTTGAACGTGTTTTGTGAAAAAGGTATTTGCCCATTCATCAGTCAAATTAATAAAATCAGAATAAAAAACATGACAACTGACATCAACCAATTGAAGTGCATTTTGACGGGTAATGTCTGTCAATTCAAGATAAATATCTAAAGCTTTTTCGTCGCCCACGGTTCGAGCAAGACGGGTTTTGACTTTACCCAATGCAGGGTTTTTGATGAAAATGATGAGCGCGTTTTTCATGTTTTGTTTTAGAGAAACGTCGCAGGTTGATAAAATTTGAGGGTTAAAGTTGTTTTCTTTAAAACAACTTTAACCCTCAAATTTTATCAACCTGCGACGTTTGTGTATTTTAGGAACGCTAAAAAAATAACTTATAAGAGTTTTCGGGACAAAACAGCTCTATTCGTTATAGCTTATTTTTTGCAAGTTCCTTAGTAAGCTCTCACATTTTTATTTTCCATATAATTGACAAAAGCGCGATTTACTACCCGATTACCGCCTGGAGTGGGGTAATCGCCCGAAAAATACCAGTCACCGCGATTGTTCGGACAAGCGATTTTTAGCGCATCAAGGGTTTGATATATCACGGATACTGAGGGGATAATACCACCATCAGGCATGACTATTTCTGCAATTGCATCACTAATTTCTTCATAATCAAACATATCGTAAAGTTCTTTTACGACATTGCGCTGTTGCTCTTTTGGTAGGTCTTCTTGAGCGCGTGCCAATTCGTAAACATCTTCCAATTTATTGTCTAAACCTTTGGCTCTCAATAATTTAATCATAGCTTGAAACGCTACAAATTCACCCATTTTCGACATATCAATACCGTAACAATCGGGATAGCGAATTTGTGGTGCGCTCGACACAATGATAATGCGTTTGGGCATCAACCGCGCCATAATTTTGATAATTGAATTTTTCAGAGTCGTGCCACGTACAATTGAATCGTCCAGTAGTACAAGTGTATCAACTTGATTGCGCACAATGCCATAGGTGACATCATAAACGTGACTCACCATTTCATCGCGGCTGCTATCGGCGGTGATAAAAGTACGGGCTTTGTCGTCCTTCACGGCAAGTTTTTCAACACGCGGCATACTCCTCAGTATCTCGGCGATTTTTTCCGTAGAAAGCTCACCTTTTGCTTGCAAATCGGCGATTTTCTGCGTTTTTATATCGTTGTAAATACTGTTGATACCCTCCATGAACCCAAAAAATGCCGTTTCTGCGGTGTTTGGAATAAAAGAAAAGACGGTATTCTCAAAATCAAAGTTCACCGCTTTCATCACAGGCAACGCCAGTTGTTCACCTAATTTTTTACGCTCCAAGTAAATATCGCGGTCAGTGCCGCGTGAAAAATAAATGCGTTCAAAAGAACACGCCAATCGCTCCCGTTCAACTGTGAAAGGCAGTTCACTAATCCACCCATCTTTTTTGATAATCAAAGCGTGGGCGGGTTTCAATTCCTTGATAGCTTGATAATTGACATTGAAAGCTGATTGAATCGCGGGGCGTTCGCTTGCCACAACCACCACTTCATCGTCTTTATAATAAAACGCAGGACGGATACCATTCGGGTCGCGCAAAGCAAAAGCATCGCCATGACCAAGCGCACCAATGAGGGCATAGCCACCGTCAAGCCCTTTTGTAGCACGTTTTAAAATGCGCTGCAAATTGAGGTTTTTAGCAATCCGTTCTGTTATTTCTTTATTTGTGTAGTCGTCTTCTTTTTTGAAATAGTCGAACCAGTGTTGTACTTCATCGTCCAGAAAATGCCCGATTTTTTCCAAAACAGTAACAGTATCCGATTTTTCTTTCGGGTGTTGTCCCAGTTCTTCAACCAAAAATGTGAACAATTCGTCCACATTTGTCATATTAAAATTCCCTGCAAGGAGCAAATTGCGGCTCATCCAGTTGTTGGGACGGAGAAAAGGGTGTACTTGTTCAATTGTATTTCCGCCGTGTGTGCCGTAGCGTAAATGTCCTATAAGGACTTCGCCCATGTAGGGAAAATTGTCGCGCAGAAAGGTAGGGTTATGAATTTGCTCGTATGACAAGTCTTTGAAGTGCGCAAATACTTGCTCAAAAACATCTTTAATGGGCTGCTGAGAATTAGACCGTTTACGGCTGATGTAGCGTTCGCCGGGTGTCGGGTGCAGTTTAATGGTTGCGATACCGACGCCATCTTGCCCACGGTTTCGTTGTTTTTGCATCAAAAGATGAAGTTTATTCAAGCCATAGAAAGCCGTACCATATTTTTCATGGTAGTATTCCAATGGTTTAAGTAGTCGTACAAGTGCCATACCGCACTCGTGTTTGATAGATTCGCTCATTTTGGACAATAATATTTGACTATTTTGGTCGAGTAGATTTTGGATTTCCTCTTTCAAAGTAAGCAGCAAAGGTACGATAAGTTTTAAGTTTATGAAGCAGCGAATCATCAAAGAAAAGTTAAATTGTGATTATCTGACATTTCAGCAGCATTTAGGAAACTTTAAAAGTTTCTTAAACGTAAACTACCGCTAAAATTGTCAAATCGCTTCTTTTTTAAACCAAGATTCGCATAGGAAATTAAATTCCTCACTACCTTTGCAAGGTTGATAAAATAGTTTAAACAAATTAAATAAAACGCTTTATGAAATACGACCTTACCGTTATCGGTTCTGGACCAGGAGGATACATTGCAGCCATTCGCGCAGCACAATTAGGAATGAATGTGGCTATTATTGAACGTTATTCGACACTCGGCGGCACTTGTCTCAATGTCGGTTGTATTCCCTCAAAAGCTCTCTTGGACTCGTCGGAACACTATCACAATGCGGTTCATACCTTCACAACGCACGGTATTGACCTCGCAAGCCCCCCCTCAGTAAATATGCCTCAAATGGTCAAACGTAAGGACGAAGTTGTGCGCGATACCACAAAAGGCATTGAGTTTTTGATGAAAAAAAATAAGATTACGGTATTTACGGGACATGGCTCGTTCGTAACGGCAAATAAAATAGCGATAAAAAAAGCAGACGGTGGCGTTGAAGAAATCGAAACGAATAAAACGATTATTGCAACGGGGTCAAAACCAATTGTACCGTCTAATTTTAATTACGATAAAAAGCGCGTCATCACCTCAACCGAAGCATTGACTTTGACATCTGTGCCAAAATCAATGGTCGTGATTGGCGGCGGCGTAATTGGTTTAGAATTGGGGTCAGTGTATGCTCGTTTGGGTTGTGAAGTGAGTGTTATTGAGTTTGCCGACCGCATCATTGCAACTATGGACAGCGATTGTTCAAAAGAATTGATGAAATCCATGAAAGGTTTGGGCATCAAATTCTACTTAAAATACGGCGTGACAAACGTTACACCTTCGGCAGATTCGGTAAAAGTAGAATACAAAAAACGCGATACTGAAGGTATTTTGGCAATTGAAGCTGACTATTGTTTGGTGGCAATTGGTCGTCGTCCTTATACCGACAATTTAGGTTTGGAAAACGCGGGCGTTCAAAAAGATGAGCGCGGCAGAATCGCTGTTGACAACCATTTACAAACCAATGTGGCGGGTATTTACGCCATTGGTGATGTCGTGCAAGGGGCAATGTTGGCGCATAAGGCGGAAGAAGAAGGGGTTTTTGTGGCAGAAACCATTGCGGGTCAAAAACCACACATCAATTATTTGTTGATTCCCGGGGTTGTCTATACCTGGCCTGAAGTGGCGGCAGTTGGCTTCACTGAAGAACAATTGAAAGAAGCAGGAACGCCTTACAAAGCGGGTAAGTTCCCATTCAAAGCACTGGGACGAGCGCGGGCGAGTATGGATACTGATGGCATGGTGAAAGTATTGGCACATGCCGAAACAGACGAAATTCTGGGCGTTCACATGGTCGGTCCACGTACTGCGGATATGATTGCGGAAGCAGTGGCGTTGATGGAATTCCGTGCATCGGCAGAAGATGCAAGCCGAATGAGTCACGCACACCCCACTTACACGGAGGCGTTCAAAGAAGCCGCTTTAAATGCAACGGGCAATCGGGCTTTAAACGCTTAGAGAAATTTCAAAGATTTCAGATTAAGATAAAAAAAAGTCAAAATCGCGGTCGTCTGCGATTTTGACTTTTTTTCTGCTTGCTTTTTTCTCCCCGTTTTGCTTTTTTTCGCGCACTCTGGCGGCGATTACTGAGGGGGGCGGTTGCAAAATTTTGCGCGCCACTTCTTGGACTAACGCTTTTTTGACAAGTTTTATCAACTTTTTTTCTGCCAAAATTTTGTTCGCCAATTGTGACCGCTCGGTTTGATTGACGGCTGACAAAATGCCGTCTTTAGAAATGCGATTTTCTAATTTACTAAAAATCAATTGTTTCGCTTCGTTTGTAAAGGCTTCCGATGCGTTTAAGTCAAGCATGACCTCTACTTTTGTTTCCACCTTGTTGACGTTTTGTCCGCCACTGCCACCACTTCGGGCGGTGCGATAGGTGAGTTCGCGTTTTAAAACCTCGATGTTCATTTTTAATTTTTGTTTTAATGATAAGTAGTTAGTCATAAATAATCGCTACTTTTAAACACCCGCCTTTGCGCTCGCTTCGCTCGCGCAAAGGGAGGAGAGGTGGTTCATTTTTCGGGCAAAGCCCGAAAAACGAACCACCTTCCCTTCTTTTGCGAGCGAAGCGAGCAAAAGTGTATAGTAGTTTAATGATAAAGTTATTTTTTTGCTGTGAAGTAAACATTTTAGGAGGTAATAAAGTTCCTCGAATTGTGGAATCAAGACATCGGGGAGTTGTAATTCAGCGAATGTTATTGTTCAACTCAAGCCTTGCAATTCCACCAATTTTCGATACGCACCACCTTGTTTAAAAAGCGTATCGTGCGTGCCACGCTCCACAATTGCCCCTTCGTTCATCACAATAATTTCGTCGGCATGTTGAACGGTTGACAAACGGTGGGCAATAACGAGGGCTGTTCTGCCTTTCATCAATTTGGTTAAGGCTTCTTGAACCAGTTTTTCACTTTCAGAATCAAGAGCTGATGTGGCTTCATCGAGAATCAAAATGGCAGGGTTGCGCAATAAAGCACGGGCAATCGTCAAACGTTGCCGTTGTCCACCGCTTAGTTTCATGCCGCGGTCGCCTATATTCGTTTGATACCCCCCCTCAGTATTTTGGATAAATTCGTGCGCATTTGCAGCTTTTGCGGCAGCTTCTACTTCGGTGGCAGTCACGTTGGCTTTGCCAAAAACGATATTATTGTAAATCGTATCGTTGAATAAAACGGCTTCTTGGGTCACAATGCCCATTAAATCGCGCAATTCTTTAACTTTTGTGTCTTTGATGTTCACATCATCAATAAATATACCCCCTCCAGTAACATCGTAGAAACGGGGCAATAAATCGGCAATTGTGGATTTTCCCGCGCCCGAAGCACCAACAAGTGCCACTACTTTTCCTTTGGGAATGGTCAGATTGACGTGTCTCAAAATTTGTTTTTCGCCTTGTTTATACACAAACGATACATCGCGATACTCTATTTTTTGGCTAAAATTACTGAGGGGTGTCGTTTGGGCAGCATCGGTGATTGTTTCTTCGGCATTTAGGATTTCTTCAATCCTATCCAACGCGCCTGCCCCTTTTCGGATATTGTAAGAAGCCGATGAAAAGGCTTTTGCGGGTTCGATGACCGTAAAAAAAGCATATAAAAAAGCCAAAAAACTGGCGGGCGTCAATTCACTTAATTCAACGCGTTTGAAACCAAACCAAATCAAGACACAAACTACCGCAATCCCCAAAAATTCAGTTGTTGGCGAAGCCAAATCACGACGACGGGCTACTTTGATAAGTAATTGTAAAAAGCCATTGTTCTCATTGGCAAACTTTTGTTGCTGATAATTTTCAGCATTAAACGCTTTTATCACACGGCTTCCCCCCAATGCTTCATCTAAAACGGAGACCAAAGAACCTAACTTACCTTGCAATTCCGATGATTCTTTTTTCAAACTTTTGCCAATGCTACCGATAATAAAACCTGTAAAAGCCAACAAAACGAAGACAAAACCCGTCAAAGTTGGTGAAATATACAACATAATGCTCAACGCGCCGATAATCAGCAAAGGCTCGCGCACAATTGTTTCGATAACGTTTAAAATGCTCCACAATACTTCTTGCACATCGGCGGTGACGCGGCTGATAAGGTCGCCTTTGCGCTCGTCGCTGAAATAACTGAGAGGCAAACGCAAGGTTTTATCAAAAATATCCTGTCGGATGTCGCGCACAACGCCGTTGAGCATCGGGACAATAAAAAATAGAGCGAGATAACGAAATACATTTTTGAAAAAGAAAACAGCTACCATGCCGCCACAAACATAAATCAAGGCTTGTTCTTTGCCATTGAGTTCGATGATATGACCCAATTGGTAGTAAAAAATCTCCGTTAATGTTTTCACATTCCACTGAAAATCAGGCTTTTGGGTGGGTGGAATGTGTTGCCCCAACAATATTTGAAGAAATGGAATGAGCATGGGAATACTCACAATGTTGAAAAAAACCATAAAAATATTGCACACAACGTTGAGTAAGACGTTGGTACGGTAATGGCGAAAATATTTAAGCAGTCTGCCGATTGTTGTCATTATTCTCTTTTATATGTTATAACTGAGCGATGGGCATAACCTAAAAGCGTTTTTTGCATCTCGCGCTCGCTTCGCTCGCGCGAGGGAGGAGACGTGGTTCGTTTTTCGGCGAAGCCGAAAAACGAACCACGTCTCCTCCCTTTTGCGCGAGCGAAGCGCGCGCAAAACATCTGTTTTTAATCAAAAAACGATGTTTTTAGGTTATGCCCACTCCTCATGTTATAACTGTTTACCTCGCGCTCGCTTCGCTCGCGCAGGAAGGGGGAATGTTGTTCATTTTTCGGCGAAGCCGAAAAATGAACAACCTCTTCTCCTGTCGTTGTGCGAGCAAAATGCACGTAGCTAAATAGTTACGATATGTTCAATAATTGTTTCGGCATGAACCCGTGAATTTTCAATAAACCACACATGCGTATCCATACCTCCGCAAACAACACCTGCGAGATAAATGCCTTTCAGATTGGTTTCTTGCGTAGTTGGGTCGTATTTTGGATAAAATTTGCCGTCTTGAGAGAGTTCAATGCCGATGCGTTCTAAAAAAGAAAAATTAGGTTGATAGCCCGTTGCGGCGATAACAAAGTCATTGGGAATTGTTACAAGTCCTTCGGGCGTCTCTATTACGACTTTATCTTTATGAATTTTGTGCAGTTTTGAATTAAAATACGCTTTGATTGAGCCTTCGGCGATGCGGTTGACAATATCAGGGCGTGTCCAATATTTTACCCGATGACCCACTTCTTCACCGCGAATGATCATCGTAACATTCGCCCCTTTTCGGTAGGTTTCTAAAGCCGCATCTGCCGCAGAGTTGTTTGCTCCGACCACTACGACGTTCTGTTTGTAATAAAAATGTGGCTCTTTGTAGTAATGTGTGACCTTTGGCAAATCTTCTCCTACGATATTGAGTTTGGTTGGAATATCGTAAAAACCGCAAGATAGAATAATGTTTTTTGCAAGATATTTCCGCTTAGAGGTTGTGATTGTATAAACGCCCGACGTTTGTGAGTCCGAAATGCCCCCCTCAGTATTTTCGGTATTTAATGCCGAATTGAGGGTCGGCGACATTAATGTTTCGACACTTTCAACTGTCTCAAACAAATTGATGGTCAATTGATTAGACTCAGCCACGCGGCGATAATATTCCAACGCCTCACTCCGCGTTGGTTTTGCACTGGAAGACACAAATGGTACATTTCCTATTTCAAGACGGTCTGAAGTAGAGAAAAAACTCATATTCGCAGGATAGTTATACAGCGAATTGACAAGTGTTCCTTTTTCAACAATAACGTAGCTCAAACCCGCGCGTTTTGCCGCCAAAGCACAGGCTAAACCGATGGGACCCGCACCGATGATTAAAATATCGTTCAATTTCATAATTAAAATTAATCCACAATAAACACCTTAAATTTTAATGATTCCACGAGTGGATAGCCATTTGATGGGTGTGTTTGTTTCAAAATAATATCTACATATTTTTCCAATTGTTTTTTGTGGTCTTCTTCTTCGGCTTTGTTGCTGTTGTATTTTGCCGAAATAAACCCTTTTTCACCCGGTGCAACTGTTGTGCGTGTCCAATCGAGTTCTGTACACTCACAGCCCGTCACGATGTCAATATCAAGTGGGGCATTGCCTGTATTTGTAAAAGTATAAGTGATACTTGGCATTTCCCCCATTTTGATATTGCCAAAATCGTAGAGTTTTTTGTCAAAAGTCATCACAGGAATCCCAGTAATAGACGTTGGATTATTTGTTGTTGCTTTAGGCGTATTTGTCATCTCGCCTGCTTTTGTCGTTTCGGGCTGAATGGACACTACTTCATCGTTGGTTTTAACGATAACTTTTTCAACTTTACGCGTTGTTTTTTTAGCTCCTGTCTTAGCCGTTTTTTTAGCTGTTGCAGGTTTCGCCGAAGTTGTCGTCGTTGTTTTAGTGGTCTTAGCTGCACCACTTGCTTTTGTTTTAGTGATTTTCACCTCTTTTTCAACAGTTTTAATTGTTGCGGGTGCTGGTGTTTGACCTCTCAGTATAGATGAGGATAGAACGCATAAAAATAAAATGAATGTTAAAACGGTATTTTTCATTTTTTGAAACTAATTTTGATGATGTATAAAAAATGTATAATTACTTAGTCACGCGCTCGCTTCGCTCGTGCGAGGGAGGAGAGGTGGTTCGTTTTTTCGGGCAAAGCTCGAAAAACGAACCACCTCTCCTTTTTTGCGAGCGAAGTCTGTTTACCTCCCGAATACCTTCGGGAGAGCTATGGGCTAAGTATTTACAAAAATGCTTTAATTGCCCAATCTTAAACGTATAAATTAAAGTGGAATTGTGTTTTCTACCTCAATATTAAGACGAATAATTTATGAAAAGATGCAAAACTAATTGAATAAAGCTATGAATAGGCAAAAGTCCCGAATAAGCAGCAAAAATAGTGGGTAAATAGCATAAAAATTTGCTTAACGCATTTAAAAAGCTATTTTCGCCTTGCCAATAAAAAAATCATAACTATTTAGTTCACGCTTGCTTCGCTCGAGAAGGAGAGTTGTGTTTCATTTTTCGGGCTTTGTCCGAAAAATGAAACGCAACTATCTTCCTTGCGCGAGCGAAGCGAGCGCGTGACTAAGTTTTACATTAACTCAACAACAACAATGAATAGTAAACTATTACTTTGGTCAATCACCGTCGGTCTGGGCGGTTTTCTTTTCGGTTTGGACACAGCCGTTATTTCGGGAGCTGTAGGTGACATCGAAAAATTGTGGCAGTTGGACAAACTCAGCCTGGGTTTTACGGTTGCGATAGCCTTGTACGGCACGGTCGTAGGTGCAGCGTTTGGCGGTGTTCCTGCCGATATGTTTGGACGAAAGAAAACGCTGTTGTGGATTGGTATTCTGTTTTTTGTTTCAGCTATCGGCGCAGCTTTAGCCAATAATGTCAATCTATTTATGCTTTTTCGCTTTATAGGTGGTTTGAGTATTGGGGCGTCTTCGGTTGTTGCCCCGGTTTACATTTCCGAAATTGCCCCCCCAAAGTATCGCGGACGCATGGTGATTTCTTTTCAATTCAATATCGTTTTTGGTATTTTGATTGCCTACGCCTCTAACTATCTTTTCAATGGTTTTGACGGGGACAATGATTGGCGGTGGATGCTTGGTATTGTGGCATTGCCTTCTTTAATCTTTTCTCTATTGGTGCTATTAACACCCGAAAGCCCGCGTTGGTTGATAACTAAAGGCAACAATGAAGCAGAAGCCCGCAAAGTGTTGGCGATTACCGAACCCGATGTGGATAAAGCGGTTCAAGAAATAAAAACAGCCGCCTTAACTGAAAATATAGGTGGTGTTCAAGAAAAATTATTTTCAAAAAAATACACGACACCTCTGCTACTCGCCTTTTTATTTGCGTTTTTCAATCAATTATCGGGTATCAATGCCGTTATTTACTTTGCGCCCGATATTTTCAAAATGACGGGTTTGGGAGAATCGAGTGCTTTGTTGTCCACAACGGGCATTGGCGTTGTCAACTTGTTATTCACGATTTTAGGTTGGTATCTGATAGACCGTTTGGGACGTAAAACCTTGATGTATATTGGCTCAATCGGCTATATTGCTTCGTTGGCTTTGATAGCTTATGCTTTTTACAATGATGCCCACGCATTTACAATTTACTATATTTTTGCGTTTATCGCTTCTCATGCTATTGGGCAAGGGGCTGTTATTTGGGTCTTTATTTCCGAAATTTTCCCCAATAGCGTTCGGGCTTCGGGCATGGCTTGGGGAAGTTTGACGCATTGGGTGTTTGCGGCTTTAATTGCCAATACGTTTCCTGTATTTGCAGAAAAAATCGGCGGCGGTCCAATTTTTGCCTTTTTTGCCTTTATGATGGTGTTTCAATTATTGTACGTTTGGTTTATGATGCCCGAAACAAAAGGTGTGTCTTTGGAAGATTTACAAAAACGCTTGATTAAGTAAAGAAAAGAGAAGAGGTGGTTCATTTTTCGGCACAGCCGAAAAATGAACCACCTCTCCTCCCTGCGCGAACGAGCCGAGCGCGAAAAAAGACCCCCTCAATATTTTTACTCAAAGAGCCTTATTCGCATCAACGAATAAGGCTTTTTGAGTAAAAATAACTGAGGGGGTAAAAATTTGTTTTACACAATCATATACCATTCTATTAAAATATCGTTTTATATTTGCAGAATATTTAGACAAGGGTTGATTTGAACCTTTTTTATCAAAAAGCGTCTTAATTGGGCTATTTTGTTTTTTCATTTTGTAATTACTTAGTCATGCGTTCGCTTCGCTCGCACGAGGAGATGTGGTTTGTTTTTTGGGCTTTGCCCGAAAAATAAACTACATCTCCCTTTTTTGCGAGCGAAGCGAACGCATGGGCTAAGTAATTACTTCATTCTAATACTAAAACAACGCATGAAAAAAAATATCATAATTTTCAGTTTTTTCTTAATACTTGCAGCTACTGCTTGCGATACCTCAAGTAAAACCTCCACCACAACTGTTGTTGCTGCCGCGCCACAAACACAAACAGTTGCCACACCTGCTGCTGTTTCTGATAGCATTGCCGATTATCAGGTAAAAAAATTTCAAGCCAAAAAAGTGATGAAAGCCAAGTCACTTGAAATGGCTCCCCCTCAAAAAACAGTTGCTACACCTGTACCTGTTAGGCAATAAACATCGGTAAATATTTAACCTTTTCCTCTTTTCGTGAGCGAAGCGAGCGCGTGGCTAAGTAATCTAAGTTTTGTGGTAGTTACTCAAAACGCGCCGCCTTCGGCGGCGCAGGGCGTTTTTTGGAGCGAGCCGTTTTTTTGTTGAAAATTTGGGCAAAGCCCAAATTTTCAACAAAAAAAACGGCTCGCTCCATTAGATTTTTTACGCGGCGAGGTTCCGCGTTTCGATACCACAAAACTTTGATTAAGTAATATTACAATTTAACAATCAACTAATTCATTCTTTTTGAAACCATACATAAATTCAAAATACGCATTAAAAGGCACTTTTGCGCTCGCTTCGCTCGCGCAAAAGTAGGAGATGTGGTTCATTTTTCGGGCTTTGCCCGAAAAATGAACCACATTCCCCCTCTCGCGCGAGCGAAGCGAGCGCGAGAACCAGCAGTTTAGATTTTATGTATGGTTTCAAATCATTCTTGATACAGAAGTCATTTAGAACTCTAATTTATAAAACTAAAATCTCATAAAATGAAAAAACAAATCGCCGCGCTGTTGTTCATCGCCTTATTTGTTGCCGCTTGTACGGCTGGAAAAAGTGGAATGGGCAGCAGTGCAAAAACGCCCACGTCCCCTTCAGTATCGGAAGTAAAAGCCGAAGTTGAAAAAGATTCAATAGAGCCTGTAAAAGTAGAAGTTGCAGAAGCACCTATTCCCGATACTTTACCCATTTATCGGGCAACGCCTACAATGGAAAATGACATTATCCATACAAAATTGGACGTTAAATTCGATTGGAAAAGACAACAACTCAACGGCAAAGCGTGGATTACGGCGAAGCCCTATTTTTACCCTACTTCGTCCATTACATTTGACGCTAAAAACTTTGATATTGGAAAAGTTACAATGGCATACAATGGCGTTCAACCTTTGAAATATACCTACAAAAATGACCGATTGACGATTGATTTGGGTAAAATCTACACCCGAAACGATAAATACACAGTATATATCGAATACACCGCAAAGCCCAATGAAGGCGGAGAGGGTGGCTCGGCGGCCATTACAAGCGACAAAGGTTTGTTTTTCATCAATGCCGATGAAAGTGACCCCAATAAGCCGCGCCAAGTATGGACACAAGGCGAAACAGAATCAAACAGTCGTTGGTTTCCAACTTTTGACAAGCCAAACGAGCGTATGACGAGTGAAATTTTTATGACGGTTGAGAAGAAATTTAAAACCCTCAGCAATGGTTTGTTAAAAGAAATGAAAACAAACAGCGATGGTACACGCACAGACCATTGGTTGATGGACTTGCCACACGCTCCTTACTTGGTGATGATGGCGGCGGGTGAGTTTTCTATTGTTTCGGAAAGATGGCGTGGTAAGGAGATTCAATATTACGTTGAACCGAAATATGAAAAATATGCAAAAGCCATTTACAAAAATGTCCCAGAAATTCTTGAATTTTTCTCAAATAAATTGGGTGTCGTGTATCCGTGGCAAAAGCTGGCGCATATTGTCGTGCGCGATTATGTGAGTGGTGCCATGGAAAACACAACTGCCATTATTTACGGCGAATTTATGAACGGTACAGAGCGTGAATTGATTGATAAAGATGCCAATGAGACAGTCGTGGCGCACGAAATGTTCCACCATTGGTTTGGTGACTTGGTGACGGCAGAAAGCTGGTCAAACTTGACGGTCAACGAATCGTTTGCCGATTTTAGCGAGGCTTTGTGGTTTGAACATAAATACGGTATGGACGCTGGTGATGCCCACCGCCGCGAAGTGATGGACGGTTACATGGGTGAATCGGAAAGTAAAAAACGCAATCTCGTTGACTTTAAATACAATAACCGCGAAGACATGTTTGATGCACACTCTTACAACAAAGGCGGTGGCATCTTGCACATGTTGCGGAATTATATGGGTGATGAAGCATTTTTTGAAGGTGTAAAAAAATATTTGACGGACAATGCCTACAAAACGGGTGAATCCCACCAACTCCGTTTGGCGATGGAAGAAGTATCTGGTGAAGATTTTAACTGGTTTTTCAATCAGTGGTACTATTCTTCGGGACATCCTGTTTTAGATGTGAAGTACGAATATGACGAAGCGAATAGAAAAGTAAACGTCATTGTCTCACAAAACCAAGAACCTAAAGACGGTGTTCCTGCTATTTTTGACTTGCCTTTGGCAATTGACATTTATGATGCCGCAGGAAAAAAACCGCGTCGGGAGAAAATTCGGATGACCAAGCGGACGCAAACTTTCACGTTCAATGCCTCAACAAAACCGGCACTCGTTGACTTCGATGGCGACCGTATGTTGTTGGCACAAAAAATAGACAACCACAACGAAGAGGAGTATATATTTATGTTGGCAAATAGTTCACGCTACTTGGCACGTATGGAAGCCCTTGAAAGTCTGCGCGAAAGCGACAATCCCAAAGCACAAGAAAGCATTAAAAAAGCTGTAAGTGACAAATTCTGGGAAGTGCGCCAAGCGGCAATTCAAGCATTGAAAATAAAAACAGACCCCTCAGTATTGGAGAAAATTGCGCCTTTGGCTGAGTCAGACCCCCGTTCAAGCGTGCGCTCGGCGGTTTTGGCAAAATTGGCAGCGTCAAAAGATGCAAAATGGGCAACCGTTTATCGTAATGTTTTGGCTAAAGAAAAAGCCTACCCTGTCATTGGTTCTGCTATGCAAGCTCTCTACAAAGTTGACGCAACGGGCGCAATGGAGATGGCTAAAAAATACGAAAATGACGAAAATGCAGACCTTGTAAACAGTATTGGCTCAATTTATGCTGAGAGTCCAAAGCCAGAACACATCGAGTTTTTTGAGCGCAGTTTGACAAAAGTAGATGGTATGAGTGGTATCGGTTTTTATGGCAGCTACCTCAAAGCTCTTGACAAAGTGGGCGTAAATGACCTGGATTTGATGACTAAAATGAAGAAAATTCATGAAATTGGTGCCAATCAATCTCAATCACCGTGGAGACGTTTTGCCGCAGCTAAAGCCCTCAACGATTTGCGTAAACGCTACAAAGGCAAATCGGGATCTATGTTTACCGATTTATCAAAGATGTTGACAGAGATTATCGAAAAAGAATCGAACGACCAACTCAAAGCGATTTTTTCGCAAATGACGGTACAGTAAAAGATTTCAAATTTCGGGATTTTAAAGTACAATAAACGGAGGAGATGGTGATTCATTTTTCAGTAAGGGGATTTTTTTAAAAATAGTCTATCCGACCTTTTAGAAAGTTTTTAACTTTCTAAAAGGTTTACCCAAAAGCGGCGTAGATTATTTTTACAAATTCCCAAAGCCGAGAAATGAACCACATCTCCTCTTTTTATTAGGATTTTCAATTTTTAACCCTATTTTTGAAAAAAAGTAGTTAATGTCTTTACAAACCTTTTTCATAGAAATAAATAGATTGAAACAGGAATTGGATAGTTACTATCCCATTTCCAATTTTGAAACCATACATAAATTCAAAATACGCATTAAAAGGCACTTTTGTGCTCGCTTCGCTCGCGCAAAAGGGAGGGGAATGTGGTTCGTTTTTCGGCGAAGCCGAAAAACGAACCACATTCCCTCCCTCGCGCGAGCGAAGCGAGCGCGAGATGCAAAAAACGCTTTTAGGTTATGCCCATCCCTCAATTATATCTACAATTATGCGGGAGAACGGTTTGATTTCACTCCAGAAGATGAGACAACTGAGGCAATGAATAGCTTTTCAAATTGGCTTGATAGTGAATTGAAAACCTTTAAAAAACGGGCTCTGTGACAATTTTAGCGGTAACTCACGTTCGGGGAACTTTAAAAGTTCCCCGAACGTGAGTTACCGCTAAAATTGTCACAGAGCCAAAAATGAAAGCCGCAGCGCGTTATCTGATAACGTGCGGTACAAACCGACTCCCATTGTCCGTAATCAAATGATTGGATTCTCTGATGCCGATACCTGCCGCTTCTTGCCCAATTATCCACGAGCCGATGAGTGCGAAATTGCCGTCAAAATTGGGTAATTCTGCCAATTGTTGGTAAATAAATCCTTCTTCGCCGTATATCCCCTCAGTATGTGCCAAATACTTGTTGTCTTTTACAACCGTTACATTTGCGCCTTCGCGACTCAAAATTGGTTTTTTGACATAGCTTGTCAAGTCAACCGAATCGAAATAAGCAGGTAATAACCACGGGCAAGTTGGAAACAATTCGTACAAAATGGGTAAAATGGCTTTGTTCGATAAAATCATTTTCCACGAAGGCTCTAACCAATGTGCCGCACTTCTATCTTCGACAATATGCCGTCCAAAGTCGTCAAAAATCAACCATTCCCACGGATAAAGTTTGAAAATATTGCGCATATTGTGTCCTTCAAAATCTCTGAATATCTGATGTTGATTGTCCCAACCGATTTCATCTAAATAAATCAATTTCGTTTTCAAACCCGCTTGAATCGCGCAATCGCGTAGGTATTCCACCGTTGTCAAGTCTTCTAACGTTTCTTTAACGACCGTAAAATGTACCGTTCCTTCGTGCAAATAGCGGCTCAAATATTGCCAAGAATCCACCAATTTATCATGTACAGAATTGAATTGGTCAAGTTTTGGAAACCTATCTTCCAACCAATTCCACTGCACCACGCCCGTTTCAAAAAGAGAAGTCGGCGTATCGGCATTAAATTCAAGGAGTTTTGGCACACCATTAATGAAACTAAAATCGAAACGCCCATAAATCGAAGGCGCATCATCATTCCAAGTACGCTCAATATGCGGCTGTATCCACGCGGGAATGTGGAAAAGGTCATATTTTTTCTCTGCTATCACGTATTCTACGGCTTCAAGGCAGATTTTCCACAACTCATTTGTGGCTGTTTCCAAAGTATTGACTTCCGATTCAGTCAATTCGTAGTAGGCACTTTCGTCCCAGTAGGTGCTCTCCAGAGTGTGGAAACCAAAACCCAAAGATTCTACTTGGGCTTGCCAATCGTGGCGTGGTTCAATTTTTATTCGCTTCATTTTTTTTAGTCAGATTTCAAACTTCAATCCTAAATAATTTCATTGATTTTACCACAACAAAAGTAAGTAGGTCGTCATAAATAAACGCTAAAAACTTGACGCAAGTTAAAAAATCTGTCCATCACCGAAGCGAGCGCGTAGCCAAATAGTTACAATTAGTAAAAATTAGGTGTAATTACTTAGTCCGCGCTCGCTTCGCTCGCGCGAGGGAGAGGTGGTTCGTTTTTCGGGCAAAGCCCGAAAAACGAACCATCTCCTCCCTCGCGCGAGCGAAGCGAGCTATGGGCTAAGTAAGTGAGGAGTGGGCATAACCTAAAAACATCGTTTTTTTGATTAAAAACAGATGTTTTGCGCTCGCTTCGCTCGCGCAAAAGGGAGGAGACGTGGTTCGTTTTTCGGCGAAGCCGAAAACGAACCACATTCCCTCCCTCGCGCGAGCGAAGCGAGCGCGAGATGCAAAAAACGCTTTTAGGTTATGCCCATCCCTCGGCTAAGTAAGTACACTTAATCTAAGTTTTGTGGTATTAAAACGCGGAACCTCGCCGCGAGGATAATCTAATGGAGCGAGCCGTTTTTTTTTGTTAAAAATTTGGGCAAAGCCCAAATTTTTAACAAAAAAAAGGACTCGCTCCGAAAAAATCCTCCGCGCCGCCGAAGGCGGCGCGTTTTGAGGCACTACCACAAAACTTAGATTAATTACTAAGTTTTTACATTTTAATAAATTTCAAAGGCACATTCCGCGCAACCGTTGTTTTAGGTTGAATCAAATACACGCCTTTTGGCAAATCAAATACCTCAAAAGGGATTGAATTTATGCCTTTTTGAATCGTTTTTTGTTCTGTTTTTAAAATTCTACCCAATAAATCGTAAAAATCAAAACGCACGGTTTGGTCTATAAAACTCGCAATTTCGACTGAAATCCTCCCCTCAGTAATAGTAGGATTGATAGACTGAATGAGAACGGACGTGGACTTGGTCGGTTTAACTCGGGTCAAGGCTTGAATCGGGGCGGAAGCATCTGTAGCCCTTACAATCAATGTACTGGTATTGTTGTATAGAATATTATCAATCGGCGTTGAACTCAACAATTTGGCAGTTGTCACAATCATGGGTGGATTTAAGACATACAAAGGTAGGTGTAAAGTCTCGGTAGCGTTTACAGCCAAATTGGGAATTGTCCATTGACAACACTGTACTCCACCTTCACACCACTCCTTCCACGTCCCTACTGAGGGGATTACTTGCCCACCCGACACCGTTCCTGTTGGGTACTTAAATTCTATAACAGCATTTGTAAAGGCTTGATTACCAAGATTATTTGCATAAATAGTATAAGTAAATGTCGTAAAACTATTACCTGAACGCTGCATGGCGAGGCTCACTTCAAGGTCGGGACTCTCCTTCGGTTGAATCGAGAAAGGTATTGTTTGAGCGTTGTTATGGACATTACTTTCTTGGCAAAGATTTTCGGGATTGGCTACAATAGTCAAATAATATTTTCCAATGCCACTAAGAGGTGCGGTAATATCATAAGTGCCTCGAAATAAAGTATTAAGCGTCCTATTAAGTGGTGCAACACGCCCTGAATAACCGCCGCTAAAAATGGAATCCCTCGACACATAATAACGAATATTATCAATATTAGAACAGTACTCTGATTGACCGATATTGATGTACTCATACTTTACAGAAATGACACCACCTATTCGTGGCGTATTAGTAACAACGACATTCTGAACAGCAAAATCAGGTAATCCTTGAGTTAAAATGATGGCACGACCTAAGTTTTTTCTCAAATTATTGACTTCAATAGATTCCGTTATAATATTGTTAGGGTCTATTTCTACCCAATAATTGTACTCTGTGATGCCTGTAAAAGCGGGCATAATAAAAGAATCCAACACGCCCGTAGATGTTTCTGTTAAATTAATAGTGCGTCTATTTCCGATAGGAATCAATTGGCTGCGTGTAGGGTTGTCAATACGGGCATCTGAGAGATAATACGCGGCTTCTGTCGTTGCAATAGCACCATTTACAGCATTTACGACATAAGTAAATCTAAAATGAGAACCACTCGAAACAGAAATAGCCCCATTGGAATATTCTTTTAAATTCTCTGGATACAAATCAATCGGTTCGCTTGTCACCGTAAAACGGGTGGCAGATACCACCGTATTATTGGTTTCATCTGATTCTGTTATGTCGGCGTTGGCATCTATTTTCACAATCAGATAATATTCTCCTGTACCAATCCATGTGGGAATTGTCGAAGCACCTGCGATTTGGGTTTGTACAAGCCCCGCCGCATAATTGCCCGTTGGGATAACGCCGTCTTGCACATCGTCGGCACTCAAAATTGTGTCTTTTGAGATATAGGCTTTGATGTTGAACAAGCCCGTCACCGCCGCAGTGCCGCTATTTTTGGCATCTACTTTCCACGTCAATATTTGACTCTTGGGTACTGAGGGGGTCGAAACGGTGAGATTAGCGAGCGTCAAATCGGGTAGATTTGTCAAACAATTTGGTAATATATCGCCGTTTGAAGTGGTTTTTAAAATGTTCCAATGCTCATTTTTGGAACCAGAAAACACAAAACTACCATCGGACATTGCCAATGCCACACCCTTTCCATACCCATCGCCAATTCTAAAATTGGCGGACATTTTTTTAAACCAAACAGGGTTGCCATTGGCATCAAATCGCGCATAAACATAGTTGTCTTTTGATATGTAACCCGCTATAAATCCCCCGTCTTTGGTCGAAGCTGTTCCTCTTACCCGAGTAAATATGTTGCCTGAGTCAAAGGGCAGTCTTTGGACATAATTAGCTGTCCAATCTATATTGCCTGTTGCAGCGTTGAGTTTGGTCGTATAGGCACTACCATTATCGTTTCGGGTGACAAAAACACCGGTATTGTCACTGCTTTCGTGTATTGAAACCAAACCTGACGAAGGTAAATCCCCCACAATATCCTTAAACCAAAGTTGTGTCCCTGCGTTGTCGGTTTTTATCAATTGGATTACACTATATGAACGTAAAACACAATAATAACTGCCACTCGGTTCTAATTGTACCTGATAAGGTGAAACCCAAGTAGAGTTTGTGGTTAGGAGACTTTGCCCTATTTTGTTGCCATTTAGGTCTAATTTTATCATAAAAACCGACATGTGGGGTTCAGAATTGGGTCTAAGTTGATAGGCAGTTGTGCCAAAAGCGATGTAATGGTCTGAAAAAGAGGCGATTCCATTGATTTTAATTGCACCGAAAGGCTTCTGAGTGTGTGAAAAAGTAATTGTTTTGGAGAATACAATCGTGCCGTTTGTAGCGATTTTGTTAAACACAAAACTTGAATCTTTTAAGTCCGTTGGATAGACATAATGCGCATCTAAAGTTCGGTAGGTAGATGTGAAACGAGGCGTAAAGGTATCTTGACTCTCGTGGATTAGGTTGCCCAAATTGTCTAATTCTAACTCTCTATGAACATATTTACCGACCTGCGAAACATAGATAGAGCCAGAGGTACGAAACTTGATAGTGTGGTTGTCTGTTTCTTCCAATTGATTTGCATTGCCCAAATAACCACTCAGCGTTTTATCAAAACCACAACCTGTATCCACGGGTTTTGCCGTAATAGAAATAGGTGTGGCGGACACAATTTCATTGTTATTTTCGTTGCTTTCGGCTATCTGGGCATTGGCATCAGTTTTCAAAATCAAGAAATATTGCCCAACTGGTAGTGTATTCGGTACAACGCCAGCACTTGGACTTTGGCGTGTCTCACCCGAAAGAAGATACCAACCAAAAATAGAATCAATTACCACATCATTGGCACTCAGTATATTATCGGTTGATAAATAGGCTTTGGTTTTGTAAGAAGACGAAATAGTGGTTGTGCCAACATTTTTGACATCAACCTTAGAATTCAAAATAAAACCCTGTGGTACTGAGGGGTTCGCTACGGTCAAATTGGCAAGTGTCAAATCAGATTCATTAGCTGCCATGACAGTAAAAGGTGAAAGAGCGAGAGACTCATTGTTGTCTTCATTACTTTCTTGAATTTGATTATCAGCATCTACCTTCAAAATCAAATAATACTGACCCGGAGCCAATGTAAAAGGAAGTGTCGAAGACCCTCTAACGAAATTGACTCTTTGTCCTGCGGCATAATTACCTGTTTCGATTATTCCGTCTTGAATATCTGTCGCATCTAACCTTAGGTTGGTTGAAATATAGGCTTTTACCGAAAAATTGCCCGTCGCGGCGGCTGTTCCGATGTTTTGTATATCCACACGCCAATTGAACACTTGTCCTCTTACTGGTGTGTTCAAAACAAAGATAGTGGTGATGTTCAAATCAGGTAAATTATTTTGCACCCCCTCAGTAATTTGAACCGTATAATCTTCCACTTCACCCGCCGCGAAGGTTTCGCAAGCCGTTGGATAAGCATCTTTTTTGGTCGAAACGCGCAGGGTTGTTGTGCCGTTCGTTACCGTTGTAGGTATCGTAACCGATTGATTGACAAGGGCATTGCCGTTGTTTTGTTCTAAAATCTTTTCGGTGTCCTCAAACGTACCATTTCGGTTGTAATCAATCCAAACCCTTGTAAAAAGGTTTGTTGGATAAGTTGCGTAGCTCAAACCGGGCGTGATACTGAGGGGATAACTTTGTCCCTTCATGACGGTTGCGGTTTTGTCTTTCCAATCGGAATAGCCAATTTCATAGCGGTCGGGGCGCGTTTTTTCGGAGGCATTGTCCATGTTGCTGAACTGAACGCGGGCAATCCATTCTTGCCAGGGTGCGCCCGATTTTGAGACACAATTTTGTGCTGATACTGAGGGGGGCAGTAAAAACACGAAGAGCATTGAAAATAACGAAAAAGTGTTTGTTTTTTTCATAATGATTGTTTTAGTTAAAAATCAGTGAACGTAAGGCAACCTTCAGGTCGCACCATATAATCACACCAAAATTACAATAAATTTTCAATGTTATGCAAAAACAAAAAAAGAGCATTGCTGTAACTAAAAACGGTTAAGATATTGATAATCAATATTTTAACCGTTTAATTGTTGTATTTTAATATAAAGTATTAAATTTTAAAAAATATTCTATATAACTTAATTAGAGGGTTTTATAGGGAAAACGGGTTCAACGGCGCAGGTTTCCTTTAAAACCTGCGCCGTTGAACAACTACTTAGCGGTGTTTATTTTAGTTTTACTACTTATACATGAAACGGAGTAAAATCCTGTTTTAACGAATAACGATGTAGATACGCGATGCATCGCGTATCTACAAATACGGGATTTTACCCCATTTCATCTATATTTACTGAGGGGGTAAAATAAAAGGGCAACAAAAAAAATCCCTTGTTCCAGTGCTTAAACACCTAAACAAGGGATTTTTTTTTATCTCACAATTACACATCAATCTTTATGCACATAATCATATTCGGGAATTTTACCTTTCACGCCTTCAAAATACGCCAAAATTTTAGGCAAATCGGCGTTGTAATCACCCGTTGGATAAAAAGGCGCGCTGAAACCCGTCGTTCTGTGTCCCCAATCAAATTTGCAGCAAATAATTGGCACACCCGCTTTTACGGCAATGTGATAAAATCCCGTTTTGAGTTTATCTACTTTTGTCCGCGTTCCTTCGGGCGTGATGCAGAGTTTGAAATTATGGTCTTTTTTAAAAATATCCACACACGCATCTACCATATTATTGTGCTTGGAACGGTTGACAGGATAGCCGCCTAAAGCACGCATAATAATGCCCACTGGAAAGAAAAACAAGCTGTTTTTAGCCGCAAAAGATATATTTGAACCCATAATTGGGCGCATCAAAATTCCAATTGGGAAGTCCCAATTGGAAGTGTGCGGCATGGCAACAACGACGGATTTTTTGATGTGGTTGGGATAAGGCACGTCTATTTTCCAGCCCCAAAGTGTGTGAAAAAGAAATTTGGCAATTGCGCGTCTCATTGTTTTTTATTGTTTAGCTTATCCACGGATTACGCGGATTAACACGGCTTTTTTTGATGAAAATTAATTCAGTAGTTGTTCGTAAATAATCGCTAATTTTTACGAGCTGAGGTGTGTGCGGAAAATCTATCGGGTCGAGCGTGTTTTGAAAGAAAAATCGAAGATTTTTCTTTCAAAAACACGCTCGACCCGAAGAAATTCTCTCGGGGCGATTTTTGAGCGAAGCGAAAAAGAGCCAGTAAATATTTAGGGATTATTTATGACCACTTACTTAGTTGCTGGCTCTTTCTCGCTTCGCTCGAAAATCGCCCTTAGAAAATTTTTAGGGTGAGCGTGTCTTTTTTGTTGAAAAATAGAAGATTTTTCAACAAAAAAGACACGCTCACCCCGATAGATTTTTACACAAGCCTTTTATTGCTTCACAAGTTTCGTTGTAAAAATCCGATTATCCGCTACAATGCGCACGAGATAGACGCCCGCAGCACGTTCTGTAATATCAAGTTCGTAAGTTTGACGTTGTTCAGACGCTTGACTCCGTGTTTCGTACAACACTTGACCCATGATATTGAGGACTTGAATTCGTGCCGCAGTTGGGCGATTGAGTTCAAGATTCAAGGTTGTTGTTCCGAGAGTTGGATTCGGTGCAAGGCTTACTTTACTGAAAATAGAACTTACATCAAATACACCCACCGTATTTTGAACCGTGTAAACGCCCGTTTGTGTACAACCACGTCCGTCGGTAACAGTCACCGTGTAAGTACCTGCTGCCAAGCCGCCGATTGAATCAGTAGTTCTACCATTGCTCCAGTTGTAGGTATAAGGCGCGATGCCACCCGTCGGGCTTGACAAGGCAATAGAACCCACCGTTGTTGTAGAAGTGGTGTTACGAATTCGTGCTTGCTGACCAAAATTTTCTGGACAAGTCAAGAAGTTTACATTGTCAATATCCACGTAGTAGCCATCAAGGTCAGTTGTACCACTCACCATTCTGAAACGGAAACGGACATTACGGTTGACAAAACGACCGAGCGAAAATTTGCGCGTTTGGTAAGCCGTTTTGGGTACGTGATTCGCGGCGGTAATGGTATCAAGATTGGTGAAAATATCTTCACAATCATAAGCCACTTGCAAATTGAGCGTGTCTTTATCAGCCGTCAAGAACGTATAAGCCGCATTTGGCGAAGCCCATTTCACAAAACGATAGTCATAAGAGACACTGTCTTTTGCACTGCGAACAGGACCAAAACGGTGTGTTGTTACTTGAACGTTTTTATTGCTGCTCCACATATTTGCAAAGATATAACCATTGTTGATGTTGTTGCCGTGTCCACCAATACCCAATGACCCCGTACCAGTTACCGTCCAATATTGAGGGGCTATGCCATTGTCAAAATTGTAAGACGCAAATGTGCCAATCGGCGGCGGTATCAAATACGTTGTGCGGAGCGTGTCATTGGTTTTCACCACGTCGCCTACTGCGCTCACCCACGTTGTAATGGTGTGCGTGCCAGATAGAGTAGAGTTGAACGGTGTACGAAATTTATACAGGGCTGTTTGGCTTGGTAAAATATTGAGCGTCGAGTCTATCAATTCAGTCACGACAGGAAGGTTGTCAATGCGGTAATTTGCATTGAAACGGAATTGGCGGGTTGTACCCAAATTCGTGATATTCATAGAAACCGTGTCCGCCGCACGACCACACGTTGAAGCGTCAAGACGACGACCACCACCAGATGCCAAATCTACGGTTGCCTGTGCGCCGATGAAAATATCGTCTATGGCAAGACCACCGTAAGGCAAGCTGTTGGTTGAATTGATAGAGCCGTCAGAACGGAACACAAAACGGAAACGGCAATTTGCCTTACCCGCAAAACCAGCCAACGTATTTTGAGCCACTTTCCAACCCAAGTTGGTGGTACCCGTCCAGACACCACGACCTATTAAATTAATCGAGTCGTTGTACCAGTTGACTCCCGTATTGCGCGTGCCGATGCGTGTCCAAGTTGCGCCGCCATTTGTTGAGCCTTCCAACCAACCACCGTCAAAGCGTGCTTCTGAGTGGTAATTGAGGGCAAAACTAATGCGCGGGTCAGCCGTCAATGTTGTGAAATCAAAACACGGTGACAATAAATAACTCCATTCTGCATTGTTGTACCCACCCGTTGGAGAGCCTATACCTGTTTTAAAGGCTTTTGTACCACTTCCTGCTGTATTGATAAAACTGCCCGTTGGTGTACCAAATCCCCACGAACCATTCAATGAATCGGCAGGAGACCATGTGCCTGTGCCGTTCTCAAAATCTTGGAAATAAGGGAAACTCGTTACCAAAGCTGGTTTTTCTACTGAAATATTGAGAATCGTCGTCATCGTATCGTTCAATGCCTGTTGGTCGCCCGTCAAACTTACCCACGATTTCACGGTGTAATTACCTGCCGTTACCGTTTTAAAAGGTTTGGTTGACTTGTAGGAAATTACCCGATTCGGCACTAAAACAGTATCAAGGGTTTCGCTGATAACAGCACCCCCATTGACTTGATAATTCAAGGTAAAATTGCGTTGATTTGCTGAACCTACATTTCCAATACGGAAAATAAAACTGTTTAACACACTGTCACCACAAGAACTCACGCTCGCATTTGTAATTGGTGAAACCGAAGCAAGGTCATTGGTAGTCGTCGCAGAAATCAATACATTGTCAAAAGCAAAACCATCGCCTGTATTTGTCGAAGCATCTGAGCTAAAACCGATGCGTAAACGCACATTTGGCTTACCAGCAGTACCCCTCAGTAAATTTTGCGCCAAACGCCAGCCGCGTGTAGAATCGGCTGTGCCACCCCAAGAGGGACGCCCAATACGTCTTATCGTGTCATTGTACCAGTTCACGCCAGTATTCATCTGACGACCACCTACCAATTGCCACGTCAAGCCATTGTCAATGCTCGATTCCAACCAAGAACCATCGTAAGAGGCTTCTGTATTGGCGTTGATATTGAGTGAAATACGCGGGTCGGCGGTGAAAGACGTAAAATTGAGGCACGGAGAATTGATATAAGAAAATTCATTATTATTGTAAGTCGAGTCCGTCCATGTTGTCCAAGCGCGTGTACCAGAAGCGGCTGTATTGATAACTTTACCGCGTGGTTGCCCGTATTGCCAAGTAGAATTGCCAATTGTATCGGCTAAAAACCATGTATCCTTTCCTGCTTCGTAATTTTGATAGTAAGGAAACGTACCAATAGTGCGTGGGTGCGTAACGATTAAAGTAGCAGTATCATTTTTCATATTTTTATCGCCTTTTACTTCCGTCCACGCCTTGATGACGTATTCACCAATGGGCGAAAAATCGTATAATGTGCGGAAAGCCACGAGTGCCGTGCTGTCTTTACTCAAAACGCCCGTGTACAAACCATCGGCAGGGACATTGATAGGTAGTTTTACACCATTTACACTGACTTTGTATTCAAACAATTGTTGTGGCGAACCACCAATATTTTTTAGCAAAATCTTGATACTGTCCGCCCCCAAAGAGCAACTATTGTTCGGAGAAACAATACGCGCGACGGCTAAATCCGTGGCTGTATCTGTTTGGAAAGATGCTGGACCAGCAACCAAACTTGTATCGTTGCCAAAACACAAAGTGCGCACATAAACGTCGTATTTCACAAATTCGGTTAAGCCTTGCATGACCGCAAACGTATCGGTTGTGGTGAGTCGGTTGCGTCCACGTCCGTAAGGAAAGCCTGTTGTGTCCCACTGTACGGCGTAGGTAGCTTGATAGCCGCGTTCGGCAGGTCGCCAACGGGCAGTTGCTGTATTTGTTCGGACATCAGGCACATCAAGCGATAGAGGAGAACCACAATTGCGGCATTTAATCAAGCCGCGAAATGCAGTGCCTACTGAGGGGTTAGGTCCATTGGCAAAAAGCGTAATGCCCGTATTGTCAAGGAGGGAATATTGTATTTCACTTTGGTAGCTGCCTTGTGCTTCATATCTAATCCAAATAGAGTCGCCCGTCCGTACACGGATATTAAAAAAGCGGGTACTGTCGGCAGTATTAAGGGCTGTGCCACCGTGTGTATAACTGGTTTCGCCGCCGCTACCCATACGGATATACACGCGAGAGTCGTCCCAACCATCGCCATATTGGTCATAGACTCGTAAACGGAAGGTGCAACTGTCTTGAGCAACAGTTTGTGAGGTGGTTAACAACAGCAACAATACTGTGCCTACTGCTTTGAAAAGAGACGTAATGGTCAGTTTCATAGACGTATTTTTTTAAAGTTCTAAAATAACGCAATTAAAGGTTAAAAGTAGATTTTTTTTCTATTCAACCTTTTTTTTATGGTTTTTATTCGCTAAAATTCTTTGAATTAAACTTTTTTCTGAGACGTTTGTTGCAAATCCTTGTTTAAAAACACGCATTGGAAATTTCAAATTCCAAATTTCAAATTTCAACGTGCAATAAATTGGGTTGTTTGACAATCTTATCGGCTGAAAAACACCCCTCAGTAAATTTTGAATCAAGATAATAATTGAGGAGTGGGCATAACCTAAAAACATCGTTTTTTGATTAAAAACAGATGTTTTGCGCGCGCTTCGCTCGCGCAAAAGGGAGGAGACGTGGTTCGTTTTTCGGCGAAGCCGAAAAACGAACCACATTCCCCTCCCTCGCGCGAGCGAAGCGAGCGCGAGATGCAAAAAACGCTTTTAGGTTATGCCCATCCCTCAATTACTTAGTCACGCGCTCTCCCGAATACCTTCGGGAGAGCTATGGGCTAAGTAATTACAAAATTACTTTTGAAATTTTTTGAACACTTCATCAATTGCGGCTGATAGTGCGTAATCTTTTTCCGTAATGATACCCCCTGCGTCGTGCGTGTTGAGGTGAATATCCACCACATTCCACACATTTGACCAATTGGGGTGATGTTTCAGACGCTCGGCGTGAAATGCTACTTCGGTCATAAATGTCCAAGCTTCAACAAAATTTTTGAAGCGAAATTGACGTTGTAATGTATTGTTTTTTTCTATCCACATGTTTGATTCATTAAATTTAAAAAGTACATGAAAAAAATAACCTTAGCCCCCCTCAGTATAATCGTTTTTTTAGCGTTTTTTTTATTATTTTCTGCTTGTAAATTGTCATTTTTGCCGTATAACACCTCTATTGCTATTCAAGCAAAACGCTTGTCTCCTGTTGCTTTGACGGGCAAACGGGTCTTAATTGTGAGTTATGATACTGATTTGACACGCGAATTTATTATCTCGTTGAAAAACTACACGCACGAAGAATTTGCAGCCCACAATATTACAACCGAGCGCATCAATATTCGTAAAAATGCTTTCACCGAAGATATTGCCGATTTTGACAAACTGAAAACGGCTTTTAAACCCGATTATTTATTGACTATAAAACTGCGAGATGAGGGTTTCCGCAATTTTTATGTGGTGGGCAGTTCTGTAAAAACCTTGCGCGGTATGACCATTGATACGGATTTATTTCCTGTTGCTTCTGAAAAAGAATCCGCTATTTTGTGGACAGGCATGACCACTATTAAGCATTTTTACAACAGTGAAGGCGTGGCAACGGCTAAAAAAATGGCTAAAATTTTAGGTATAACTTTGCAAAAAGACGGGCTTGTTCAGTAAATTAACGAACCTTTAGGTCGCATTTTTATACATTAGCGACCTAAAGGTGGTGTCGCTGCTACAAAAACATCTGCACCAACAAATAAATATTCAAGCTAATGATGATAGCGGAAACTGTCCAAGCCGCTATTTTTAAACCCATTTTATTCGCAAACGCACCCATTTTTGCCTTGCTACCCGTCAGACTAACCAAAGGAATGACCGCAAAACTCAATTGTAAAGATAAAATAACTTGACTCAAAACGAGCAGGTCGGCTGTTCCTTTTTCGCCATAATACGCCGTGACGAATAAGGCGGGAACGACGGCAATCAAGCGCGTAATCAGTCGCCGCAACCACGGTTTTAAGCGAATATTCAGAAAACCCTCCATGACTATTTGCCCCGCCAAAGTACCCGTCAATGTCGAATTTTGACCTGCGGCTAATAAGGCTACGGCAAATAAAGTGCTTGAAAATGCCGCGCCCACAATCGGGTCAAGCAAACGATACGCAACTGTAATATCCGCCACATCGTTCATACCGTTTTTGTGAAAAGTGGCAGCCGCGAGTATGAGAATGGCAGCATTGACAAAAAAAGCCAGCAGAAGTGAGGCAGTGGAGTCAATTGTCGCAAATTTAATTGCCGAGCGTACCCCCTCAGTAGTTTGCTCAATTTTGCGGGTTTGGACGATGCTGGAATGTAAATACAGATTGTGTGGCATCACTGTTGCGCCCAAAATACCGATGGCAATGTACAACATCTCGGGGTTCATCATGATTTGTTTTTGTGGTACAAGTCCTGCCGCAATATCCCGAAAATTGGGTTGTGATACGATGATTTCGTAGCCAAAACAGAGGATTATTGTAAAAATCAGACCTGCAACAATCGCTTCAAGCAAGCGAAAACCACGTCCTTGAAAGTAGAGAATCACCAATACATCGGCAACTGTCACCAAGCAACCCAACCAAAGCGGCATACCAAAAAGTAGATTTAAAGCAATGGCAGAACCCAGTACTTCCGCCAAATCGCAAGCAGCAATGGCTATTTCTGCCAAAAACCAAAGTGCCAAAGCCACGGGACGCGGATACGCATCGCGACAGGCTTGCGCCAAATCGCGCCCCGTTACAATGCCCAATTTAAGCGATAAATGTTGCAAAAGCATCGCAAAAAAATTGGAAATCAAGATGACAGATAAGAGGGTGTAGCCAAATTTTGCGCCGCCCGCAATATCCGTTGCCCAATTGCCCGGATCCATATAACCAACTGCGACCATCAAGCCCGGTCCGACGAAAGCAAACATTTTTCGCCAACTGTTGTTCGTTTTAGGAACATCTATTGTGGCAAAAACCTCGGGTAGGGAAGGTTCTGTGGCATTTTTTAGCCAACCATTTGTAGGTGTATTTTCTGATATTTTACTTAAATTTGCCATGATGTTTTGGTTATATTTTTAAAAAAATGCCGTTGCTTACACGGTCGCTGACCACTATTTCTCCCCCATTGTTCAATCTTAGCCGAACCGAGCCGTCAAACTCAAAAATCTCTAAAACTTCAATTTTTACGCCCAATACGACCCCGATTCTATTCAAATGTTGCAAAAAAGCGGGAGAATGTTCGTCAACACCCACCACGATACCTTTTTCTCCGACCACCAAAGCACTCAAAAGTCGTTGTTGCCGTTCGGTAATATTGCCCTCAAAATCGGGAATAGGGTCGCCGTGCGGGTCGAATTTGGGTTTGCCCAAAAATTCATCGAGGCGGTCAATGAGGTCATCAGATTGTATGTGTTCAAGTTGTTCGGCGAGGTCGTGGCACTCGTCCCACGTATAGCCGAGCCGTTCGCACAAAAAAACTTCCCATAGGCGATGCTTGCGAATCAAAAATGTTGCTTCGCGAACCCCCTCAGTAGTGAGCGTGACACCGCGATATTTTTCATAGTGAATCAACTCTTTTTCAGCCAATTTTCGCAGCATATCCGTTACTGATGCCGCCGTTGTTTTCAACTCTGCGGCAACAGCGTTTGTATTAGCGGCTTTGGATTCGCGCTCGCTGATTTTGAAAATAGCTTTTAAATAATTTTCTTCGGCTTGTGAAATCATTGTGAAGGGCTTAAATTTTAAATAATAAATTTATTTCACAAATGTAAAATATTTTTAGACTTATCTAAAAAAATATTAAATATATATTTGAAACCATACATAAATTCAAAATACGCATTAAAAGGCATTTTTGCGCTCGCTTCGCTCGCGTAAAAGGAGGAGAGGTGGTTCATTTTTCGGGCTTTGCCCGAAAAATGAACCACATTCCCCTTCGCGCGAGCGAAGCGAGCGCGAAAACCAGCAGTTTAGATTTTATGTATGGTTTCAAAAATATATACACAAATGGTAACTATTTAGCTGAGGAGTGGGCATAACCTAAAAACATCGTTTTTTGATTAAAAACAGATGTTTTGCGCTCGCTTCGCTCGCGCAAAAGGGGGGAATGTGGTTCGTTTTTCGGCGAAGCCGAAAAACGAACCACATTCCCCTCCCTCGCGCGAGCGAAGCGAGCGCGAGATGCAAAAAACGCTTTTAGGTTATGCCCATCCCTCAATAAGTAATTACTTATTTTTAATATCTTAGCTTTTTGACAATTGTAGCAGTAGTAAGAATACCCCTCAGTAAATGAGGCACTTTTAAATTAAAAAAATGACGTCAACCGACGTTTGTACCTCATTTGAAATCCCTTACGGGCAAAAAAAAACTCGTAGCTCATCAAAGATGAGCCACGAGCCTCCAAAAACGAATCTTACAATTTTTAACCAAAACTTACAAACACAAATGAGCAAAAGGTATGCCGATATTGTCATTTTTTATTATTTAATAAAAATAATATTCATAAAAAATAAATTTGATTGATAAAATTAAAAATGGTGCATAAATCTAACAAATCATGCACGATTTTGAGGCTTTATTTTTTACAAATATTTTTTTTTATTATTTATATATTTCGACAAATATCGTAATTTACGATTTGAAACTATACATAAAATTTGTAAACTCATTAAAGTAGCCTTGCGCTCGCTTCGCTCGAACAAAGGGAGGAGAGGTAGTTCATTTTTCGGACAAAGCGCGAAAAACGAATCAGATTCCCCCTTCTCATGCGAGCGAAGGGAAGGTGAAAAACATAGTTTAGATTTTATGTATATTTTGAAAATTTAAGACTATTTATCCATACAATTCATAAAAAACTTGTGATTTGTCATAACCCAAATCAAGGAGTAGAGTCGCGACTGCCTCATCAATCATTTTTGACCAACCACATATATAAAAATGGACATCTGACCGCACGTTTTTATACCCCTCAGTATAAATGCTGTGAACGTAGCCTTTTGTACCTGCCCAAGTTGGTTCACGCGACAAAGCAGCGTCGAAACGAAAGCCCGAAAGGTTTTTTTCTAAAAATTGGAATTCATCTGCGAACAATATATCGTGTTTTTTTCGTCCACCAAAAATCAAATGCACCTTTTTGTGTGGCAATTTTTGCTTGTACATGTCCCAGATAATGCTGCGAAAAGGCGCAACACCCGTTCCTGTACAAATAAACACAAGGTCTTTATCTGCTGATGATTCGCGCAAAGAGAATGAGCCGTCAGGTCCTTTGAAGCGAATAGGTGTGCCAATTGCCGCTTCTTCAAATAAATAACGAGAGCCGCCTGTACTTTCTTCGGATTTGACAATCGAAAATTCAAGTTCCGTCCCCCCCTCAGTATTTTGAGCATTTGGGGCATTTGCAATCGAATAACTGCGCCACCGTTTGAGCCGCTTATCCGAAATCGGTAAATCCATCGTGATAAATTGCCCTGCTTTAAAACTTATTGGTTCGGCAACATACAAACGAAATAAGCGCGTCGTTGGGCTTTGTTCTTGAATATCAATGATTTGGGCATCGTACCATTTCCACATATAGAATGATTTTAATTTTTTAGTGATTACTTAAGTGTTCACAGATTTTCACGGGTTGACACGGATTGAACTCGATTTTCGGGCAATGTCAGAAAAATGAACCACATCTTTTTGTTTTGAGAACAAAGTGAGCAAAAATATACAGAAACTTGTATTTTTTTAATTATCCAAGATAAATATTTACCTTCGTACATTCTGCTCGCGCAGTTAGATTTTTACGCGACGAGATTCCGCGTTTTTATACCACAAAACTTGGGTTAATTACCTATCCTTAATACCCAAAAAAAACGGGCTATTACTGTTACCAGTAATAGCCCGATGCTTTTTTATAACCATTTTAATTTTTACTAACAAACAGAAACTTAAAAATTAGTCTGTATATTTTTATCTGAAAGAGTCTATTCAATAACCGTTCTTCTTCTCTAACCCGATTATCAATTATAACTCATAACTCATAACTCATAACTCATCTTATTGCACTTCTGTCAACGTGAAAGTCATTTTTTGACCGTTTTCAACGTGTGAGCTTTCAATTGTACGTGGCTTAGGCGATACGTTTGTGTTTGCAGCAGGTGCAGATGTTGGGCTTTTTGCAGAAACTGTGCGGCGAACAGGTTGAGACATTGCTACTTCTGTTGAAGCTGTTAAAGCTACATCTGCTTCTGCAACTTTTACTGCTTGTGCAGGTGATTTGTCGAAAGACAAGCCAGATGGTACATCGAATTGAGCCAAGTTGTATTTTTCGATGATTCTAATCAATTTTTCAGCGTAGTCTGGTGCTGTTGCGTAACCGCAAGACTTCAAACCTTCTGCCCAAGCGCGGTAATCAGTGCGGTCGTAGTTGAACAATACGCGGTAACGAGCGCGAGTCATCAAAAATTCGCTGTGTTTGCGGTAAGATTCTTCTGCTGATGAGAATTTTACGAATTTTGAAGGTGTTGGGTTGCCCGCTTTGTCCTTGTCGTCGTCCATTGCTTCAACGAAAGCTGCGCCGTCGTTTGCGTTCCACCATTTGATACCGAAGTGGTTGTTCGCTTCAGTAGCCAAGCGAGATTGACCGAAACTTGATTCCAACAAACCCATTGACAATTTGATGCTTGCAGGGATACCAGTGCGCAATTGTTCTTCAATTGCCAAATCTTTATATTGAGAGACGTAGTTAGAAACGAGTTCTGCGCCTGTTGTAGCGTTTGCTGTGAAAGAGAAAGCGATGATAGCGATGATTGAGAAGAAGAAATTTTTCATTGTATGTAAGTATTAAATGGTTAAAATTTAAAAATGTTTTGTTCGATGATGTTTGTAAAGCAAGGCGGCTATTGGGAGGAGAAGCCTAAGAAGTAAGTGTGTCATCAGCTAAAATCGCGGCTCAATTGGGAGGAAGGAAAGCGGCGATTCTGTGTGGTTATGATTTTTAGTGCTGCGCTGTTGTCACAAACTTGATGCAAAGATAGGGGGGCTTTTCAATAGTACGCAAGTACCCGAACGCCGTGACAGGGTTAAAATCGGGGGTAAATTTGAAAGTATAAAATTTTATTAATCGTATATTATTAGTTTTCATAGTAAAATTATACTAATAAAAATTAATAAAATATATTAGAGACACTAAAATTGACTGTTTTACGGTACGTATTTGGGGGGTATCGTAACAGAACCTTCGGAGTCTCCTTTTTCATCTACCCTTTTCGTTAAATTTAATACTTTTTGTTTTTTGAATTTTGATAAATGCACGTAAATATTTAAATTTTTAAGATAATTTAACTACTTTTACTTTTACTACTACATAAATTATACCATACTTTGTTTTAAATAAAAATACCTTTTTTAGAGCATTAGGTAAGATTGGGTAGGAAAAGGATGTTTTTGTATTGTATAAAATTCTTATTTTAGGTTTAGATTGGTATTGCGCAATACAGAGGTTTGAACATTTTCCTGTTAAAATAGGTGTCAACAAAACTAACAAAGGGCATGGAAATTCATTTTTAGTAATTGAATGTAAATAATTGATGTTACGCACAGCCGTAGGCTCGACCGATTTTGTAGTGGCGGATTTCAATCCGCCGAAAACGTACATACCTTTTCATTAAGAGCCGTAGGCTCGACCCCTATTTATATGCACCGAGCCTACGGCTCTTAAAAATCGGGTTTAAACTTTCGGCGGATTGAAATCCGCCGCTACAAAATTGCTCATGCTTACGGTATTTTTAGCGTATATACGTAACATGAGAGATGGGCATAACCTAAAAGCGTTTTTTGCATCTCGCGCTCGCTTCGCTCGCGCGAGGGAGGGGAATGTGGTTCGTTTTTCGGCTTCGCCGAAAAACGAACCACGTCTCCTCCCTTTTGCGCGAGCGAAGCGCGCGCAAAACATCTGTTTTTAATCAAAAAACGATGTTTTTAGGTTATGCCCACTCCTCGACTAAGTAATTACGTATTTTTTTATTAAATGTGCTTTTTGTTATTCCACACATAAGGCTAACTTTGCGGCGCGTTTTTTGTCGAATGTGTGAAAATCCGACATTATACAACAGAAGGGAGACCCCTCAGTATTTTATCGTATTTGGTAAGATGATTAAGATGAAAATCTAAGTATCCATTAATTATCAATCGTCCAATATTTTAATCGAAGCTAATTAGGTGCGCTCGCTTCGCTCGCGGAAAAAAGAGGAGGGGTGGTTCATCATTTTTCGGGCAAAGCCCGAAAAATGAACCACATTTCTTTATTGCGAGCGAAGCGAGCAATACTAACTAGTTACTAAAAATCAACAACAATGGCTCAGCAAGACGAAGTATTTAAAAAGATTGTTGCCCACTCAAAAGAGTATGGCTTTGTGTATCAATCGAGTGAAATTTATGAAAATGGACTCCCTGCCGTGTATGATTACGGTCCTTATGGTGTTCTTTTGAAAAATAATATCAAAGAATATTGGTGGAAAGCGATGACTCAACTCCATGAAAACATAGTGGGTATTGACGCGGCTATCTTTATGCACCCCAAAACATGGAAAGCCTCTGGTCATGTTGATGCTTTCAACGACCCGCTTGTGGACAATAAAGATTCTAAAAAACGGTATCGGGCAGACGTTTTGGTAGAAGATGCCATTGCTAAAATTGAAGATAAAATCACTAAAGAAGTCGAAAAAGCCGCCAAGCGTTTTGAAAATTTTGATGAAACGGTATTCCGTTCGACAAATCAACGGTGTGTGGATTATCAAAAAAAGGTGGACGAGATTAGTTTTAGATTGGGCGACAATATGAAACGCGGCGATATGGCTGGTTTGAAAACATTGATTGAAGACCTCGAAATTACCGACCCAGAAACTGGAAGCCGCAATTGGACAGAAGTGCGCCAATTTAATTTGATGTTTAATACCCAACTCGGCAATATTGCGGGTGAAGAAGGTAAATTGTACTTGCGCCCCGAAACGGCACAAGGTATTTTTGTCAATTTTTTGAACGTGCAGAAATCAACCCGCCAAAAAATTCCGTTTGGCATTGCCCAAATCGGTAAGGCGTTCCGCAATGAGATTGTAGCGCGGCAATTTATTTTCCGTATGCGCGAATTTGAACAAATGGAAATGCAATTTTTTATCCGCCCCGGCACTCAGAAAGAATGGTATGCCAAGTGGAAAGAAAACCGCATGGCGTGGCATTTGGCAATTGGCACAAATGCGGCGAAATTAAAATTTAAAGACCACGATAATTTGGCGCATTATGCAGATGCTGCGGTGGATATTCAATTTGAATTCCCATTTGGTTTCAAAGAATTGGAGGGTATTCACTCACGGACAGATTTCGATTTAGGTGCGCATCAGCAATTGTCGGGTAAAAAATTGCAGTATTTTGACCCCGAAGTAGGCGAAAAAGGCGAAAGCTACGTGCCTTATGTGGTTGAAACTTCCGTTGGTGCTGACCGTATGTTTTTGTCAATGCTCTCAACCGCTTACACCGAAGAAGCTGTACCTGATGCAAAAGGTGACGATGCCAGCCGCGTTGTCTTAAAATTGCACCCTGCCCTTGCACCCGTAAAAGTAGCGATTTTACCTTTGCTCAAAAATAAAGAAGAATTGACAGGCAAGGCAATGGAGATTTTCAACGACATTCGTTTTGTGGTCAATGCACAATACGATGAAAAAGATGCCGTTGGTCGTCGCTATCGCCGTCAAGATGCGATTGGTACGCCATTCTGCATCACCGTTGACTTCGATACGCTCGAAGATCAAACCGTTACCCTTCGCGACCGCGACACGATGAAACAAGAGCGTATTGCGATTAGTGATATTGCACGGATAGTGAAGGAAAAAACCGATATGCAGTTGTTATTGCGTAAACTTTAGACATGTGGGGATATTAGCTACCCCCTCAGTATTTTCATAAAAAACGCCTTATTTGAGTGCTCAAATAAGGCGTTTTTTATGAAAATACTGAGGGTATCTTTTTGATTCAAGGCTTTATGCTCGCTTCGCTCGCAAAAAGAGAGAAGAGGTGGTTCATTTTTCGGGCAAAGCCCGAAAAATGAACCACATTCCCCTCTTTTGCGAGCGAAGCGAGCAATAGGCTAAGTAATTACCATTTTAGGAAACAAAGATAATGTGTTTTAATCTAAAAGCAAATTTTTCTAAAAATACTGAGGGGTACTTTTTTCTTGGTTTTATCGTCGTTTTGCTTTCATTGCGTGAACCCCTTTTATTTTTTCCCTTTAGTTTTATGTCCGCGTGTTTGTGGTTTCCCGTACTTCGCTTGCATTTTATCCCGCCGTCTAATTTTATTGTTCACTTTGTGTCTTTTTTGCCGATTTTTCGTGGAAGGCGGCATTGCCTTCTTCTTTTTTCGGTAACTTAACAACGGGCGATTTCATGATGATTTGTGGCTTTTCGGCATCAATCAACACATCTGAAATGAGTAAATCTTCGGGCAAGGGCGAAATGGGAAGGGTTATATTCATTAATTCTTCAATTTCTGCTTGTGCTTCCTTTTCTTGTTCGGTGATAAACGTCATGGCTATTCCTTTTTTATCGGCACGTCCTGTACGACCGATACGGTGCATATAGTTTTCCGCAGAATCGGGCGTATCCATGTTGATAACGTGGGTAACTTCCGAAATATCAATACCCCGCGCAATCAAATCGGTTGAAACCAACACACGATAAACGCCTTGATGAAACAATTTAACCGTATCAAATCGCTTATTTTGGGCTTTATTAGCGTGAACAACACCAATTTTTTCTGGAAATTCGGCATCAATTTCTTCAAAGACCATATCTGCTAATTTCTTTGTCGCGGCAAAAACCAAGACTTTTGACATCTCTGCATGACCCCTCAGTAAATGTTTTAGTAAATTGATTTTTGTATTAAAATTCGGTACGTAATACGCCGATTGCTCAATGTTTTCGAGGGGTGTACCCGTTGGTGCGGCTTCAATTTTTTCGGGATAATTGAAAAAACTATGAATCAATACGTCAACTTTATCCGTCATAGTGGCGGAAAACATCAAATTTTGTCTTTTTTCAGGCAATTCATCAAAAATTTTGACCAATTGAAACCGAAAACCCAAATCCAACATTTCATCTACTTCGTCAATAATCAAGCGTTTGGTTTGTCGCAAACGCAACTCACCCTTATGTACCATATCGAGCAAGCGTCCTGGCGTGGAGACTAAAATATCTAAACCACCCCGAATCATAGTGACTTGGCTGTTGATATTCGTGCCGCCGTAAATACCGCCGACGGTGACGTTCATGTATTTTATCAATTTTCGGGCTTCTTCCACCACTTGCACCACGAGTTCACGGGTTGGTACGAGAATAACTACCTGCGGCTCTAAGCTACGTTCTTTCGTAAATTTCCACTGATGCAAGAATGGCAAAAGGTAAGCAAGCGTTTTACCCGTTCCTGTTTGTGCAATACCAATCACATCTTTTCCCGATAGCATGACGGCAAAAGCTTTGGCTTGAATCGTTGTAGGTTCGGTGTAGCCTAAGTCATTTAAGGCGTTTAAAAGGGGTTTATTTAAGCCCAAATCGTCAAAAGTCATTTTTCTTATTTTAAATTTGCTGCAAAGGTAGTTTTTATATACCAAGAAGTATAAAAATCATTATTTTACCCGCAGTTTTAACAAACAGCAGCAGTGAGAATGAAAACACAGTTAAATTGGGGTATAATTGGGACGGGAAAAATTGCTCATAAATTTGCTCAAGATATGCGGCTCGTCCCGAACGCCCGCCTCCATGCCGTTGCTTCAAGCGACCGAAGCCGCGCCCAAGAATTCGCCCGTCAGTATGGGGCTGAATACGCCTTTGGCAGCTATGAAGCAATTGTCAATTGCCCGCATTTAGACGTGGTGTATATTGCTTCGACCAATGAAAAACATTGTGAAAACGCGATTTTATGCCTCAAACGCCGTATTCCTGTATTGTGTGAAAAGCCTTTAGCACTAAATCTAAAAGAAGTAGAACGAATGTTGGCAACAGCCAATAAATACCAAACTTTTTTTATGGAAGCCATGTGGTCGCGGTGTATTCCTGCTTTTCAAAAAATGCTTGAAATGGTCGAAAATGGCGTCATTGGACACCCCCTCAGTATAAAAGCCGAATTTGGCTTCTTTTATCCATTCGATGAAAAATCCCGTCTGTTCGACATCAAACAAGGTGGTGGTTCTTTGCTTGATATTGGGGTCTATCCGATGACTTTAGCGCAATCTATTCTGGGTAAACCGAGCGTTATCAATGCGCTCGCAGCAAAAAATAAAATTACAGGCGTAGATGACACTTGTACTTTGCAGTTCGGTTATGCCAATCAAGAAATCGCTTTGTTAAATACCTCTGTAACTTGTGCATTGCCTACGGAAGCCTATATTTTTGGTGAAAAAGGGTATATTCACATCGCGCCGCCTTTTCATCATCCACAAAATTTTGATGTGTTTACATACGACGGCTTTCACAAAGCAAAAAGAGAAACCATAAAACTGCCTTATGATGGCTATGGCTACCAATTTGAGATAATGGAGGTGAATCGGTGTTTGGGCAAAAATCTATTGCAAAGTCCCGTAATTCCCCATTGTTTTAGCCTCGATTTAATGGCAACTTTAGATACGGTTAGAGAAAAAATAGGTTTGGTGTACGAAGGAGTTGATTGATTTCAAATCAACACTGCTTTGCGGCATATTTACTGGCTCTTTTTCGCTTCGCTCAAAAATCGCCCTTGAAAAGAATCTATCGGGGCGAGCGTGTTTTTAAATCAGAAAAATCGAAGATTTTTCTGATTTAAAAACACGCTCGCCCCTAAAAATCACGTTCTGGCGATTTTCGAGCGAAGCGAGAAAGAGCCAGTATCAAAGTAGCGTTTATTTAGGAATAACTACTTAGACATTGGTTTCTAATACAACTTTTAGTTATAAAAAACGTTTTTAAAAGGATTCATGCGCTAAAAGTGCAGCGAATTTTAGACACATAATCATTCATTCAACAATTTCACCAACGATGAAAAAGAATATTTTTCTCTCAATAACGCTCGTCTTGTGCTTTGTTCGTTTACAAGCGCAGGGTATAGAGTTTTTTCACGGCACATTCGCCGAAGCCCTCGTCAAAGCCCAAACAGAAAATAAATTGATATTTATGGACGCTTTTGCCGAGTGGTGCGGTCCTTGCAAACGCATGGCAGCAACCGTTTTTACAGATGAAAAAGTCGGCAAATTTATGAATAGCAATTTTATTTGTCTCAAAAAAGACATGGAAAAAGGCGAAGGACCAGAACTCAGCCGCAAATTCGATGTGTCTGCTTACCCTACTTTGCTTTTTTTGAGCGCAGATGGTAAATTGGTACAAAGAACCGTGGGCGCATTGCCCGTTGATGGTTTCATTACAACTGCCCGCCAAGCATTGGGGAAAATTGACAATACTAAAGGTTTTGAAAAAGCCTATACCGAAGGCAAACGCGAGCCAGAATTGATTTACAACTACGTGCGCGCCCTCAGCCGTGCGGGTAAACCAAGTTTGAAAATTGTCAATGAATTTTTGCAAAAAGCGGATATGACGCAGCCGACGACCTTCAAAATTATTTTTGAAGGCACATCGCAAGCCGATTCTAAAGTTTTTGACTTATTGATAAAAAATAGAGCCGCCATAACTACTTTGTATTCAGAGCAACAAGTGAAAGACCGCATCGAAGAAGCGATTGAAAAAACGGCGGCTAACGCTGTTCAATTCAAGTCGGCGGAACTACAAGCAGAAGCAAAGGCAAAAATGAAAGCCCACCTCCCCGATAAAGCCGAAGTATTTGCGGCAGCCTCTGATATGGCGTTTTTTAAAGCAGTAAATGATGCCAAAAATTATTGTAAAGCCTGCGAAACGGCTTTGAAAAAAGAAGGTAAAAACGATGCCCGTACACTCTACACCATTGCCAAACAAATGACAGATGCTTTTCCAGAAGAAAAGGTTGTTTTAAATACGGCGGAAAAATATTTGAAAAAAGCAGCTGAGAATGGCGGTTTAGTGGAGTATTACTACCTCTACGCCCAAACATTGCACCGCAACGGCAAAAAAAATGATGCTTTGACAAATGCTGAAAAAGCCTTGAAATTGGCAAAAGATACGCAAATGAATGCTGTTCCTTCCATTCAGCAGTTGATTGAAGTAATAAAAGGTTGAGCGTTTATTTAGGTTTGACTACTTAGAATTACTTATTCGACTTTCAAAAATAAGATTTAAGACGCACACATGAAGAAACTGACCTTTTTTTATTCGTAATTACTTAGCCCATTGCTCGCTTTGCTCGCAAAAGAGGGTAAGGTGGTTCGTTTTTCGGGCTTTGCCCGAAAAACGAACCACCTTACCCTCTTTTGCGAGCGAAGCGAGCAATAGACTTACTATTTGAGGGATGGGCATAACCTAAAAGCGTTTTTTGCATCTCGCGCTCGCTTCGCTCGCGCGAGGGAGGGGAATGTGGTTCGTTTTTCGGCTTCGCCGAAAAACGAACCACGTCTCCTCCCTTTTGCGCGAGCGAAGCGAGCGCAAAACATCTGTTTTTAATCAAAAAATGATGTTTTTAGGTTATGCCCACTCCTCACTAAGTAATTACAAAATTGTTTTACTTATTGAGTAGTTGTGTGTAGATAAAAAGGCACTTTAGAACTACAAAATTCAGATTACTTATTAAGGTTTTACATATAATTTTAATATTAATATCGTTTTTAATTGTAGAAATTCACGCAAAACACATGTTTATTGAAAACAATTTGAGTAACTTTGCTACTCAAATTGTAGTTATGCTAAGTACTCTAATTTCATCAAAAACGCGTATCAAGTTGTTGCTCAAGTTTTTCTTGAATAGCAACACGCGCTCATACCTCCGTAGTTTGGAGACCGAATTCGGGGAATCAACGAACGCAATCCGTATTGAAATCAACCGATTTGAGCAAGCAGGTATGCTGAGTGCAGAAGTCGTTGGCAATAAAAAAATGTTTAGAGCGAATACAGAACATCCATTATTTAGTGAAATTCACACGATTTTACTTAAATATATTGGACTTGACCGCATTATAGAAGATGTTATTGAGCGATTGGGGCATGTCAAACGTGTGTATGTGGTGGGTGAATTTTCAAAAGGGTTAGATAGTGATTTAATTGACCTTGTTTTGGTAGGAGACATAGACACTAATTATTTAGTGAACTTAATTGAGAAAACGGAAAAATTAATGAGTCGAAAAATAAGATATATTATCTATTCAGAAGCCGAATTTGTGAAAAGTAAAACAGACCAATTGAATCCCAAACCTTTGCTGCTATGGTTTAAAGATTAAAGATAATTACTGGTAACTTCGGAAATCCCATAAATCCGTTAGGATTTACATGTTTCTAGAAAATATAAAGCAAAACGCACATTGAATCCGTAGGATTCATACGTTTGTAAGGGTTAAAAAACGTGCGAATCCTACGGATTCGGGGGACAGTTACTTGATTTTTATTCTACAAACGTATGAATCCGATGGATTCAAGAGATTTCCGAAGTTACCAGTAATTACTTAGTCACGCGCTCGCTTCGCTCGTAAAAAAGGAAAAAGTGGTTCGTTTTTCGGCTTCGCCGAAAAACGAACCACGTCTCGTCCTTTTTGCGCGAGCGAAGCGAGCGCAAAACATCTGTTTTTAATCAAAAAACGATGTTTTTAGGTTATGCCCACTCCTCGACTAAGTAATTACGAGTAAAGTTAACTAAAAATAATTATTAATCAAACTTTCGAGAAGCAAAAATGGCAACGATACAAGCCAAACCCAATGAAAATCATTTGAGTGCCGAAATACCGCGTTGGTTTGCCGTGAGAACACGCTTCCGCGACGAAAAAGTAGCGTTGAAAATGTTAACAAATTATGGCGTTCACACCTACTTGCCCATTCAAAACTTAACCAGAAGATATGGTAAAAAAATCAGACAGGTAGAATTACCCCTAATCAATAGTTTTGTGTTTGTTAAAATATGTAGCCACGAATATAAAACTGTTTTGCAGACCGAGTACGTAACGGGTTTCTTAAAATTGGGGCAAAACATACTCGCTATTCCTGAAGAACAAATCGAATTGATGCGCCGTTTACTCGGCGAAGGTGTAGAGTTGGTAGTAGAACCTACTATGGCTTATGAAAAAGGCGACTTGGTGGAAGTTACTTCTGGTGCATTATTAGGTTTACGGGGAACTTTGGTAACGGTTCAAGGAAAAGACAAAATGCTCGTTGATTTAATCAATTCGGGTTATACACTTCAAATTAGTATTGATAAAGCCTTGCTTAGTAAGGTTTTAGAAGAAAAATAAACGCTTCAATCGTCGAATGTTATGTTAAACATTCGGCGATTTTAGTTTTTAGATGGGGCATTTGCTAAAGTTGACAATATAAATTCCAAAAAGGAGTGTGTACACTATGTCTGTACGTTCCTTTTTACGACTTTTGCGCTGATAATCAGAATAACGTATCGTCTGTTCAGACAGATGACTGGCGAAGCCATGTTCTAATAAATTGTAACTATTTAGCTGAGGAGTGGGCATAACCTAAAAACATCGTTTTTTGATTAAAAACAGATGTTTTGCGCTCGCTTCGCTGGCGCAAAAGGGAGGAGACGTGGTTCGTTTTTCGGCGAAGCCGAAAAACGAACCACATTCCCCTCCCTCGCGCGAGCGAAGCGAGCGCGAGATGCAAAAAACGCTTTTAGGTTATGCCCACTCCTCGACTAAGTAATTACAATTTACTTTTACTAACACTCAATCACCAATTACAAAATCAATGGTAACTCAAATGGTTGACCTAAAAGGTCAGTACAAAAAAATCAAGAAAGCCATCAACGCATCTATTCAAGAAACCCTTGATACAACAGCGTTCATCAAAGGTCCGAAAGTGGCGTCTTTTAAAAAAAACTTAGAAACATATCTCGGTGTCAAACACGTCATTCCTTGTGCTAATGGAACAGATGCGCTTCAAATTGCATTTATGGCTTTAGGCTTAGAACCTGATGATGAAGTGATTGTTCCCGCTTTCACTTATGTGGCAACCGCAGAAGTTATTGCTTTATTGCGTTTGAAGCCTATTATGGTAGATGTTGACCCTAAAACATTCAATATCACACCTAAAATTGTTGAAAAAGCCATAACAGCACGTACTAAAGCTATTGTACCCGTTCATCTTTTTGGACAAAGTGCGGATATGGAAGGCATTATGGAAGTAGCAAATCGGCATAATTTGTTCGTTATAGAAGACAATGCTCAAGCAATTGGCTCTGATTTTACGTTTAAAAATGGAGAAAAACGCAAATCTGGTGCGATAGGACATATCGGTTGTACATCGTTTTTCCCCTCAAAAAATTTGGGTTGCTATGGTGACGGAGGGGCTTTGATGACGAATGATTCGGAGCTTGCTAAGAAAATCACGATGGTAGCTAATCACGGTCAGTCTAAGCAATATTACCACGATGTTGTTGGCGTTAATTCGCGTTTAGATGCCCTTCAAGCAGGTATTTTAGACATCAAATTGGCAAAATTGGACAGCTATTCAGCAGCACGTAACAAGGCTGCAAAGGCGTATGACAAAGCCTTCAAACCTGTAAAAAGCCTTGAAATTCCTGCTCGTGCGAAGAATTCTACTCATGTTTTTCATCAATATACTTTGAAAGTAAAAAATGGCAAGCGGTCTGCTTTGCAAGCCTATCTTACCGAAAAAGGTGTGCCTTCAATGGTTTACTACCCAGTTCCACTTTACAAACAACCCGCATTTGCACCTTATTGGAACGGTATAGCTTTACCTGTAACAGAACAACTCTGCACAGAAGTTATGTCATTGCCAATGCACACCGAATTATCTGCCGAAGTCTTGAAGCAAGTGACGGATATTGTGGTGGCTTTTTTTGAAGGGGATTAACTAATTGAGGAGTGGGCATAACCTAAAAACATCGTTTTTTGATTAAAAACAGATGTTTTACGCTCGCTTCGCTCGCGCAAAAGGGAGGAGACGTGGTTCGTTTTTCGGCGAAGCCGAAAAACGAACCACATTCTCCTCCCTCGCGCGAGCAAAGCGAGCGCGAGATGCAAAAAACGCTTTTAGGTCATGCCCATCCCTCGATTAACTAATTAGGAGGTTCATTTTTGAGCGAAGCTCAAAAATGAACCTCCTTTCTTCTTTTGCAACCAAAAGTATGCAGTAACATTGTAATTCACCATTCTTCTATTTCAACGCTCACTTATAACAACATGATTTACGAAGTCCTTCTCAGTTTTATTACAGCTTTTATCCCAAGCTACTTTATCATTCCTTCGGTGATTCACGTAGCAAAAGAGAAACACCTTTGCGATGTACCGGGCGAACGCCGCAGTCACACCACAGTAACACCTTCACTTGGGGGCGTAGCTATATTTTCGGGTGTTATGTTTGCTATGATATTTTGGACACCCTTCAAAACGTTTGGAGAACTGCAATACACCCTTTGCGCTTTTATTATCATTTTATTGATAGGCGTTAAAGACGATATTATGGATATTTCGCCTTATAAAAAACTACTTGGTGAATTGATGGCAGCAGGAATTGTTGTATTAAAATCGGGGGTAAAGTTAACGAGTTTACATGGTTTTGCGGGTATTTATGCTATCCCAGATTGGGCAAGTGTAATATTAACCACTTTCACTATTATCGTTATTATCAATGCTTTTAATCTCATTGACGGTATTAATGGCTTATCGGGCAGCATTTCAACACTTATTGCCCTAACACTTGGTACATGGTTTTATTTGGTTGACAAAACGGGGTATGCAATCATGGCGTTTTCGCTTGCGGGAGCAGTTACAGCATTTTTAAAATACAATTTCACGCCCGCGCGAATTTTCATGGGTGATACGGGCGCATTACTTTTAGGTTTGATGTTATCCATTTTAGTCATCAATTTTATAGAAATTAACCAACAAATTATAGCTTCCCCCGATCCGCTTCTGGCAAAAGCCTACACGACAATTTCTGGACCAGGCGTTGCAGTGGGTTTTTTGATATTACCACTATTCGACACTTTGCGCGTATTCTTGATTCGTATGAGGCAGGGACGCTCACCTTTTTCTGCCGACCGTATGCACATTCATCATCTACTTATTGATTGTGGCTTTTCGCACATGCAAGCAACGGGTATTCTTGTGTTGGTCAGCTCATTGTTCATTGCCCTTTCCGTCTTTTTACAACATCTGGGTACGTTTACCTTGATTTTTATTATTATAGCACTTGCAACGATTTTAAGTTTTGGTTTGCAAAAAGTTGCTGAAAAACGGCGTAAGAAAACGGCGTAAGAAAATTTGTTCTATGTTTGAGTCAAAAAAGAAAATTCTCGTTCTTGCCCCGCATACAGATGATGGCGAATTTGGTTGTGGCGGCACAATTGCTAAACTAATCGAAGCGGGTGCGGAAGTCTATTATGCCGCATTTTCGGCTTGTGAACATTCTGTTTTATTAGGACTTCCGCGTGACATTTTGATTACAGAAGTAAAAGCAGCAACTAAAATATTAGGTATAAAACCCGAAAATCTTATTCTTTTCAAATACGATGTCCGCACTTTTAACTATCACCGCCAAGCCATTTTAGACGACATTATCCGTCTTAGTCAATCCATAAACCCCGATTTAGTTTTCATTCCTTCGCTTGCTGATATTCATCAAGACCATGCAACAATCTCCAACGAAGCCGTAAGAGCGTTTAAATTTACTTCTATCCTTTGCTATGAACTGCCGTGGAATAATTTTAACTTTACAACGACTTGCTTCATTCACCTCACAGAAGACCATATTTTCACCAAAATAGAAGCCTTGAAAGCCTATCAATCACAAGCTACACGTCCCTATGCCAATGAAGAGTTTATTCGGTCGTTGGCACGGACACGCGGTGTGCAAATCAATACCCGCTATGCAGAAGTGTTTGAAGTTGTGCGGTGGATTTATACCTAAAATTGACGAACAAAGGGTAATTACTGAGCCAAGCGAGCAATAGAATAAGCAATTACAATAAATTTATGACAAATATCTTAGTAACAGGCGGGGCAGGGTTCATTGGTGCAAATTTAGTCGAAAAACTTTTGACATTAGAAAACGTTAGCAAAGTGCGTGTTTTAGACAATTTCTCAACGGGAACACGACAAAATTTACAAAATTTTGAGGGACATCGTAAATATGAATGTTTAGAAGGCGACATTCGGAATTATGCGGTTTGCCTTACGGCTTGTAAAGACATGCACCTTGTTGCCCACCAAGCGGCACTTGGCTCAGTTCCGCGCTCAATTGTCGACCCCCTCAGTACAAATGGTGTCAATATAACTGGAACACTCAATGTGTTTACGGCGGCTAAAGAATCGGGTATTCGCCGTGTGGTGTATGCCGCGTCAAGTTCAACTTACGGCGATAACAAAGAATTGCCCAAACGAGAACACCGCATCGGTAAACCTTTGTCTCCCTACGCTGTCACCAAATTGGTCAATGAATTGTACGCCGATGTTTTTTCAAGTTTATACGGTATGGAAATGATTGGCTTGCGTTATTTCAATGTTTTTGGTCCGCGCCAAAGTCCAGATGGGGCATATGCTGCCGTTATTCCCCTGTTTTTGAAGCAATTGTACGCCAACGAATCGCCCACAATTCATGGTGACGGCTTGACAAGTCGTGATTTCACATACATCGAAAATGTATTACAAGCCAATTGTTTGGCTTTATTTACGACAAAAACAACCGCTTTAAATCAAGTTTACAATGTGGCTTGCAATGAAGCAACAACGTTGAACGAACTTTTTGAGTATTTGAAAAAAATGACAAATAGCCCTGTTTCACCCATTTATGCGGGTATGCGTATCGGCAATATCACGCACAGCATAGCGGATATTTCAAAAATAAAAAAACGATTGGGTTATATACCTTTTGTAAAACTTGAAGAAGGATTGCAGAGAACAGTCGAATGGTTTAAACGTGAAAACCATGTATAAATTATGCAAAACCACTACTCAAGGTTTTATAGCGCATGAGCATTTACACAATAGAAGATTTGCCCAAACCACCCAAAAATAAAACAGGTTTTCCGTGGACAACTGCTGATTACACCCCCTTTGCAAGCGAATTGATAGGAAATTTGCCTAAAATTACTATTATTACGCCTTCTTTCAATCAAGGACAATATATAGAAGAAACCATTAGGTCGATTATTTTACAAGGCTATACAAACCTTGAATATATTGTCATAGATGGTGGTTCAACAGATGAAACTGTCGAAATTCTAAAAAAATATGACGCATTTATCACATTTTGGGTATCTGAACGCGATGAAGGACAGTCAGATGCGATAAATAAAGGTTTAACAAAGGCAACGGGCGAGATATTTAATTGGATAAATTCAGATGATATTTTAGCCCCAAACGCGCTACGGCATTTAGCGACGGTTTTTCAGAAAAACCCAACTGCAGATGCAGTTTGCGGTTATTATTTTTTCATGGGCGACCAAGTACCGAGCCGTAAAAAACAAAGGCTTTTGATATTCGACGACCTTGAGAAAACATTGACGCTTGGGAGTATGAGTCAACCTTCTCTTTTTTGGAGGACGTGGGTAATTCGCCAATTAAAAGCTGTTAATCCGCACTTAAATTATACGATGGATTGGGAAATGTGGTATCGGTTCTGGTTAACAATTGATGCGCCAAACGTCCTATTAATCGAGGCTGTTTTAGCCCATTTTAGATGGCACAATACCTCTAAAACGGTCTCTGCACTGACGGGTTTTCATGGCGAACAAATGAATTTATTGGGATTAATTATCAAGAAATTCCCGCCTAATTTTCTATCTTATGTTGAAGAAATAGACAAAAAAGTACCCCCTCAGTATTTGGTGCAGAATTCCACTATTTATGCTGACGCGCATCAGTTTTGGCAATTCAATCGCTTAAATCCCACTAAATACACGGCTTATGCACTTGAATATGTCGCAAATGAATTGTGGAACAGATTAGATACGCCAACTTTTTGGCGACTTTTAGGACAATCATTTTGGCTAAAGCCCTTTGGACGCGGTTATCGTTTTTATTTATTACCGCTATTAATTTTAAAAAGAAAGTTAAGTAGTTAAAGCTAAATAAACGCTGCTTTGCGGCATATTTGCTGGCTCTTTTTCGCTTCGCTCAAAAATCCTCCTTTGAGGAAATCTATCGGGGCGAGCGTGTTTTTTAATCAGAAAAATCTTCGATTTTTCTGATTAAAAAACACGCTCGCTCCTAAAAATCACATTCTGGCGATTTTCGAGCGAAGCAAGAAAGAGCCAGTCTCAAAGTAGCGTTTAGTTAGATACAGGTACTTAATGCTAAGAAAATAATGTTTAAGCTAAACAAGTTAAAAAATATATTGCTGAAAGAACGAGAAATCGTGCGTAATTATTCTTTTTTAACGCTTATTCAAACCGTGAATATCCTTGTTCCACTCATCACAACGCCTTACATTATTCGCATTATTGGGGCAGAAAATTTCGGCAAAACAGTCGTTTGCCAAGCCTTTTTAATTTTTCCAATTACGTTGTGCGAGTTTGGTTTCAATGTGACAGGTTCACGCGATATTGCCCTTCAAAAAGAAGATTTACCGACATTATCACGCACTTTTTCAGAAATAATCGGTACAAAAATCCTCTTAATGCTCTTATCTTTAGCTTTATTTATAGCGGCTTTATGCTTTATTCCTACTTTTAAATCGGAGAGTGTCTTGTACGTTTTATCTTTAACGCTACTCATAAGCGGCACTTTCGACCCTTTATGGTTTTTCATTGGTGCAGAAGAAATGAAATTTATGGCTTATGTTAATTTCCTAAATAAAGGGGTTTATTTTATCGCCATTTTCACCTTAATTCAATTGCCTTCTGACTATATTTGGTTGAATTTTATTTTAGGATTTTCAGGTATTATATCACTTGTAGTTGGCTATATTTATCTTTTCCGACGTTTTAAATTAACCTTTATACAACCGTATTTAGCTTCGGTTTTACGTAGAATCGGGCAAAATTTACCCATTTTTGCTTCAACTCTTGCCGTTCAAAGCTGTTTATCAGCAAGTATATTGATTTTACGTTTTTTTCAATCTGATTATATTGTCGGTATTTTTGGTGTTGTTCAGCGCATTATTACCCTTGCCCGAACCTTATTAACGTCTTTAGCTATGGCAGCTTACGCAAAAGTGTGTACTGCCATCAATAAAGGCGATAAACCCGCTTTAATTTCTTTATTTCGCCATGCTTATCTGCCTTTTGTCGGGCTTTTAGTGATGGGTTTAGGCATCGGTTATTGTTTATCTCCTTTTGTTATCCAATTTTTTTTAGGCAAAATAGATGTAAACGCCGTGAATTTACTGAGGGGGTATCTATTAATCCCATTAGTTGTTGTTTTGAATATTCCCGCGACGCTTTTTATTCAAGCCCTTGATAAACGCCGCCTTTATTTTGTCATCGTCAGTATAACCGCCTTTTTTAGCTTGTGTCTAACATGGTTTTTAACCCGTCAATTTGATATGTGGGGTACTATGTGGGCAACTATTCTATCCGAAATGATTTTAGTCATCGGTGTGTGTATAGGTGCGTGGCACATCAGAAATTCATTCATAAAAACATCGCATTAATCGTTGACATTACGTGTTGCGCATATTATCAATCTCGTTTTTAGCGTCTTCATCGTGCTGATTGCTTTTAATGTGCTTGATTATCTCTATTTTTGGAAAGGCGCGCCTTACGCCGTGCCTACCAAATTGACCTTTAATTTAATTGCCCTCTATTTATTGCCTAAAAGTGTCCAAACACCTAATTTATCTTTTCAAATTTGGACAATTTTTGCCGTCTTTTTTATAGCAATTGCTTATCCTGTAACATTTATTTACAGAGAACTACATCCGACAGTTGACGCGGAGTTACTCATTCGCAGCTTTATTTACAACTATATTGTGGCATTGAGTTGTTATAAATTCACGCTTTTTGCGGCACAACGTGGGCATCTTAATAGGTTTATAAATGGTGTTTTAATCTTGTTTATTCTTAGTAGTTTACTGACCATTTTTGCGCTTCCTCTTGGGTTTTTAAGTGTTCGATTCACCCACCCACCCAATATTGTGCCTTTAGACCGTATGGCAGGCGTGTATTTGAACCCTAATTTGGCGGGCTTTGCGGGCAATATTACAATGAGTTTGGGGCTTAGTGTTTTGTTTCGCAATGAAGGCTCAATTGGTCGTGCATTGTTAGGTTTTTTGGGCATTTCAATCGGAATTTTAGCCATCGCAGCAAGTGTTTCAAAAACGGCTATTATCATTGCTATCTTCGTTTTATTATTGTCTATTGTCGTTTATTGTACGACTTATCGGCGTATAAGCAAGCCAACGAGACGCTTAGGCAATGTCTTTTTCGGCGTACTAATTTATGGGGTTATCCAAATGGGTATTTTGTTGAGTGTGTTCTTTAATCATTTATTGCCCAGTCAGCAACGTAGAATTGAACAAATCGGGCTTATTTTGACAGGGCGAGCCGATAAAAGTGACACCAGCAATCGAGCAGAATTAGCGAGTTATGGTTTTGAAAAAATTAGTGATAGACCGCTTTTCGGTACGGGTTTGGGGAGTTTTATGCACCTTATTGAAGCCGCCAACAAAATAGGTGACGATGTGGGTATTCACAATATTTATCTTCGTGTGTGGGGAGAGGGCGGTATCCTACCTTTCTGTTTATTCCTTCTTTTTTGGGGTGTATCGGCGTGGCAAGCCTTTCAAGTACCCGTGCCTTGGCTGCGTATATCCGCATTGGCTTTATGGGTTATGTTTTTTATCTCAGGCTTAACGACACACGATTTATTAGAATTTAATTTATCGGGGGCAATGATTGGCTTTATGTGCGCTTTCTTGGTTGTTCACCGTTTTTTAGAGGATAATGAAGACGAATTGTAAATACTTAGCCATGCGCTCGCTTCGCTCACGCGGAAGATGAGAGGTGGTTCATTTTTCGGGCAAAGCCCGAAAAATGAACCACATTTCCCTCTTTTGCGAGGAAGTGAGCAATAGGCTAAGTAATTGCGAAGAATCGAATAAAAAACATGGATAAATACAAAAAATTAGAGCTTTTAACCCGTCGAGTTGTGCGAAAAATAGCGCGCACTATCGTTCGTTTTCCTGCTAAATGGTACTGTAATTATCAATTCAAAAAATCCTTTACAAATGAGTATGATAATTTTTGGGTTGTTGATATTGACAATACGATAGCCGATTCTTGGCGTACACAGACCCCTCAGTATATGGCGCAATTTCGCTCTGAATCCAACCGTATCATGAGTATTCGACCGTTTGAATCCATGCAACAGTTTTTTGAAGACATACCACCACGCACTCGCATTATTTTTTTATCTGCACGATATTATATTCGGTATTTCGTTACGAAAAAATGGCTTAAAAAACACGGATTTTGGCAAACCGATAGTGTATTGGTTTTGGTAGAACGAATGCGCGACAAAGCACCTTTATTGGCAGATGTATTGATAAAATTTAATAAAAATACCCTTCCCGAAGAAAAATCAGAACAAACGCCGCAGCATTTACGCGATTCTGGTAAGTATTCTATCATTTTCTTCGATGATTTAAGCTACAATCATGAAAAAGGCAAAGTTTTGTTTTATGAAGATGTCATTGAAGCCGTGAAAAAAATGCCTATAAAGTACATCGGTTATGAAGAATTATGCAAGATGCAATCTGAATGATTATTGTCAAAAAGTGTAATTACTTATGTTACGTAGATGTGCTAAAAATGCCGTAGGCATGACTAATTTTGTGGCGGCGGATTTCAATCCGCCGAAATTTTAAACCCGATTATTCAAGAGCCGTAGGCTCGGTGCATATAAACATGGGTCGAGCCTACGGCTCTCTTAATGAAAAGGTATATACGTTTTCGGCGGATTAAAATCCGCCGCTACAAAATCGGTCGAGCCTACGGCTCTGCGTGACTAAGTAATTGAGGAGTGGGCATAACCTAAAAACATCGTTTTTTGATTAAAACCAGATGTTTTGCGCTCGCTTCGCTCGCGCAAAAGGGAGGAGACGTGGTTCGTTTTTCGGCGAAGCCGAAAAACGAACCACATTCCCTCCCTCGCGCGAGCGAAGCGAGCGCGAGATGCAAAAAACGCTTTTAGGTTATGCCCATTCCTCGACTAAGTAATTACAAAATATTGAACCGTTCCGACGTTTCAACAACACGATTGTACATGTGCGGTATTTACTGCTGTTTCAATAAAACCCATTCTGACGGTGCAATTGAACAAAAGATGGCATCAATCGCACACCGTGGTCCCGATGCGTCGAGATTTGTTCGGTATTCTAATGGTTTGGTTTTGGCGCACAATCGTTTGGCTGTGATTGATTTGCACGAACGAGCGCATCAGCCAATGACTTACAATAATACCTACAATAACTCGATTCACATTGTTTTTAACGGAGAAATTTATAATTTTCAAAACCTCAAAAAACAGCTTTTTACAGAGGGGTATCTTTTTTCGACAAATTCGGATACTGAAGTCGTTTGTGCGGCATATTTGGCGTATGGTGAACGTTGCGTCAACTATTTCAATGGCATGTTTGCCTTTGTTTTGTACGATGCACGCCAACAAAAACTCTTTGGCGCACGCGATAGATTGGGCAAAAAACCGTTTTTTTATAGCCTCGACAATCAGGGTTTTGAATGTGCTTCGGCACTCAAACCATTGACTTTGGGCAACAAAGACCGTGAATTAGACGAACGGGCGGTTTCTCAATTTTTACTGATGGGTTATGCTGCCGAACCACGCTCGATTTTCAAAGGTATTGAAAAATTAAAAGCCGCGCATTCATTTACTTACGACCTTTCGACACATCAATTTTCGACAAAAAAATACTGGGATATTGACCAAATCGCGCCATTTCAAGGAGATTATGGTACAGCAAAAACGGCTTTGCATGGTTTATTGCGCGATGCCGTTGAAAAACGCATGGTGACAGATGTGCCACTTGGCGTGTTTTTATCGGGTGGTATTGATTCGTCATTAGTAGCGGCGATTGCTCAGGATTCGGCAAAAAATGTCCAAACTTTTTCCGTCCAATTTGAGGAAAACGGTTACGATGAAAGCCCTTATGCCCGTGCCGTAGCGCAACATTTGGGTACAAACCACGTCGAAATCCCGTGTACTTACGCCGAAGGCATTGATTTGATAGAACAAATGCCCCGTTTTTACCAAGAACCTTTTGGCGATAGTTCAGCTATTCCGTCGCTGCTTTTGGCGAAACACACGCGCAAAGATGTGACTGTCGTGTTGACGGGTGACGGCGGCGACGAGAGTTTTTTGGGTTACGAACGCTACGAGCGCATAAAACGGCGAGAAAAATGGGCGCAAATACCTTTGGTTTTGCGCCAAACGCTGGCACATATCCTAACTGTATCGCCCAAGCATCGGCACAAAGTCATCGCAAAAGGCATGACTTTTCCAACAATTGAAGCCCTGTATGAAGCCCAAGCGGGTAGGATTGATGCAGCATATTTGCAAGATTTAAACCTTGCCGATACGCCCGAATACCGTTCGTTTTTGTACTCGGATAAAAATTTATTGGAACGGGTTTCTGATTACGACCTCAAAACCTATCTCAACGGCGACATCAATACCAAAGTGGATAATGCAACAATGGCTTTTTCATTGGAAGCCCGTTCGCCTTTGATGGATTATAGAATTGTCGAATTTGCAGGGTCATTGCCCACTGATTTTAAATATCAAAACGGGACAACAAAGCGCATTTTAAAGAATATTTTGTACGAATACGCGCCTAAAAACCTATTCGACCGACCCAAAGCGGGTTTTGCCGTACCGCTTAAACATTGGTTTAGACATGAATTGAAAGACTATACTTTGGATACATTGACAACAAAAAACTTGTCGGCTATCCCAAATTTGAACGTGCAAGTGGCGCAAAAATACATTCAAGGACATCTATCAGGCGCGTATGACCAACAAGATATGATTTGGAATTTGATTGTGTTTGTTAATTGGTTACGTAGTGATTTATGATGTTTTCACATATCGCGCTCGCTTCGCTCGCGCGAGGGAGGAGGTGTGGTTCATTTTTCGGGCTTTGCCCGAAAAATGAACCATCTTTTTTTTGCGCGAGCGAAATGAACGCGGTAAGTCACTGCTTACTTGAAATCTGATATTTTTCCTAATTTGAAAAAAATATTTTTCCTTATACCAAGCCTTACAAGCGGTGGTTCAGAGCGTGTCTTTTCCATTTTAGCGAACCATTTAGACCCTGAAATGTGGGCGATTACGGTGGTCGTCTTAGATGGTCGTCAACCTTTTTACACAATCAATACCGACAAAGTGCGGGTGGTTGACCTTCAATCGCCGCGTGTTCGGCAGAGTTTTGTGAAAATATTTAAGTTTATTCGCAATGAAAAACCGCATTTAGTTGTTTCTACTTTGAGTCATTTGAATCAATTTATAGCTCTAATAAAACCATTTTTGCCCCGTGAAACGCGCTTTATTGCGCGAGAATCTACCATTTTAACCATTTTTCATCAGCAAGAATCCCTACCCGCTTTGCGGAATTTTTTGGTAAGGTGGTTATATCCATCTTTTGATGCCTTGATTTGTCAGTCGCAACGAATGGCTAATGGTTTTAAAAACAATTACAAAATACCGAGTTCCAAGCTCCACATCATCAATAATCCTGTTGATACTGAGGGGGTGAAACTTCGGGGTTTAAAACGTTCGGGGAACTTTCAAAGTTCCCCGAACGTATCTCCGAACGTACCCGCGAACGTTCCCCCTAAAAAAGCCGCTTATCGGTTTGTGAGTGTCGGCAGGTTGTCAACTGAAAAAGGGATTGACAAAGCCTTGCGCATATTGGCTGAATTGGGCAATCTGGATTTTGAGTACTACCTCATTGGTGATGGGAAAGAACGCGGACGGCTTGAAGCATTGGCACAAACGCTTGGAATTTCTGAAAATGTGGTGTTTCAAGGCGTTCAAAAAAATCCATTTGCTTGGATAGCCTCCGCCAATTTTTTGCTATTGACTTCCGATTTTGAGGGATTTCCCAATGTTTTGCTGGAAGCGGGTGCAGTTGGTACGCCGTCAATTGCTTTTTCTTGCGGTGGCGTTGTAGCAGAAATAATTGAACTCGGTATCAACGGCTTTTTTGTACCCGATGGTGACGAAGCCGCTTTTAGAGCCGCTATACTGAGGGGTATCAAAACACCGTTTGATAGACTTTGTATTCAAGATTTGACCAAAGAAAAATTTGGCGTTGAAAAAATTGTGGCGCAATATTCAGCCACTTTTTTACGTGTTATAGATGTAGAAAAATGAAACCTAAAATAGCCTTTTTTATCACTCGATTAATCATTGGTGGCGCGGAGAAAGACCTGCGCTTACTGATTGAAGCGATGAAAGACCGCTACGAAATTCATTTGATTTTGACGATTCGGCACGAAGATATGCCTCCTTTAGACGGCATAAAGGTTTTTTATTTGACAGAAACGGAGTCAAAAAGTGCCTTCAATTTTTTGATGATTCCTTTTTACGCTGGGCGTTACAAACGGTATTTGGAGGAAAAAAATATACCTCTGAGTTATTCGCAACTCACCCGACCCAATTTGATTGCGGCATTTACGCGCCTTTTGGGTTGGCGTGGAAAAATTATTTTAGGCGAGAAATCATCACCCGTTGGGCATTATCAGGCGTATGGATTGTCGGGAAAAATCATTCTACAACTGATAAAAAAACTCTATGGCTATGCGGATTTAATTATTCCAAATTCCGAAGGCACACGCATCGCTTTGGCAGAAACATTGCGTATTCGGACAAATTATACGGTTATTTTCAATGCCATTCATATAGAAAAAACCCGAAATCAAAGCAAAGCACCCCTCAGTATAGAACGACTTGAAGACGTAAAATCGGCGTTATTTACCTTTATTTGCGTCAGCAATTTATTGGTGCATAAAAACCAGCAATTATTGATTCGGGCAATGCAAAAACTAAAGAATTTAGATTGTCAGTTGTGGCTTGTGGGTGTAGGCGAAGAAGAAGATAAACTACGACAATTGATTAAAAATTGTGGTCAAGAAAACCGCGTTTTTTTATTGGGTTACCGCAATGATGCTTTACAATTGATGGCAAAATCAGATTGTTTTGTCACGGCAACCCGCGCAGAAGGTTTGCCAAATGCTCAAATTGAAGCCTTGACATTGGGATTGCCCATTATTTCAACCGATTGTTTATCGGGTCCAAGAGAACTTTTAGCACCGAATAGCGACCCACACAAGCAACTCAAAGAGGGCATTGAAGAAGGTGATTATGGCATATTAGTCGCTCTTGATGACCTTGATGCTCTGACAAAAGCGATGAAACGGGTATATTTGCGCCCAGAATTGAGGCAAAAATTAACAGAAACAAGCCCTAAAAGTGTTGAACGATTCGCTTACGACGTGATTATGGAAAAGACGGTGGCGTGTTTCGATAAGTTCTACACGGTACAACAATGAAAATTTTGCAAGTTATTACACTTGGAACAAATATAGGCGGGGCGCAAATCCATATTTTGGATTTAGCCATTAGTTTGCACAAACGCGGACACGATGTGCATGTTTTAACGGGGACTTTTGGCGAACTCAATCAATGGCTCACGGAGGCGGGTGTTCCAAACACACACTTTCCCTCTTTGACACGTCAGATTAGCCCATTGCGTGATATTCAATGTTTTCTGAAATTGCGCACATTTATCAAACAATTCAAACCTGATATTGTGGCATCACATTCAAGTAAAGCGGGTATAATTGTTCGGCTTGTGTGTTTTTTCATGCAGATACCCAATACATTTACGGTTCATGGTTGGTCATTTGAAGGGAGTTCGTCAAGATTAAGTCAAGGCGCGTTTTTTATCATCGAAAAAATAATGGGTTTTTTCTCCCATAAACTCATCACCGTAGCGGATACAGGCTATGATTTGGCACTCAAACACAGGACTGTTTCACCCCAAAAATTAGTAACTATCTATAACGGTGTGCGTGATTTTGGTGAAAATACGGCAAAAAAGAGCATTTATACTGAGGGGGGTAATTCTTGCGTTAAAATGGTTATGGCTGCTCGTTTTCAAGTACAAAAAGACCATGAGACATTGGTAAAAGCACTTATTCCCTTGAAAAATGCGTCTTTTCATCTTGAATTTTTGGGAGATGGTACAGAAACTTTAGCACATATTCAATCATTGGTTCACGAGAATGGTTTAACAGAGAAAGTACGTTTTGTCGGATTTACTTCTGAGGTCGTAAATTACCTCAGACATGCTGATATTTGCCTGTTGGTTAGTCATTCAGAAGGTTTACCACTTTCTATTTTAGAGGCAATGTCTATTGGTTTGCCGATTATTGCGAGCAATGTGGGCGGTGTTAGCAAGCAAGTCAAACAAGGGTATAATGGTTTTTTAGTTGAAAGGAAAGATATTGAAGACCTAACAGAAAAGATTAAATTATTGATGAATAACCCTACATTACGCCGCGAAATGGGCAAAAATTCAAGAAGCCTGTATGAGAATGAATTTCAATTGGATAAAATGGTAGATAAAACCCTCGATGTTTATCAATCAATTCTGCCTTAACGACCATCAATCAATGACTTATCAAAACTTATGTTTAAGAAAATATTAGTAACGGGTGGTTCGGGCTTCATCGGTTATCATCTACACAACTACTTGGCACACGAGCGCATTGTGAATTTAGACCTTGAAGAACCAGATTTTGCCTACCATTCCACATTTTTTAAAGGCGATGTCCGTGACCCAAAAATAGTTGCAGAAGCACTCAAAGGGTGCGATGCAATATGGAATATGGCGGCAGCGCATAAAGATTTTGGGATTTCACGCGATGAATATTTTGACATCAACGAACAAGGTATGCGGGTTATGACTCAGGCTGCAACGATAGCAGGAGTTAAAAAATTCGTTTTTTTCTCATCGGTAGCAGTATATGGTGATTCAAATGAAGCACAGAGTGAAGACTCAATACCGAGTCCTTCAAATGATTATGGCGCGTCAAAATTGGCGGCTGAACGGGTCTTAGAGCAATGGGCAAGTGAGGATTCAAGACGAGAAATTCTCATTATTCGACCTGTTTTGGTGTATGGAGAGCGTAATTTTGGCAATATGCACCGTTTGATGAAACAGATTGACAAAGGGCATTATGTCCATATTGGTAAAGGGCAGAATGTGAAATCGGTCGCTTATGTCAAAAATTTGATAGAAGCGGTTTTGTATTTGTTATATCACCTAAACTCGGGTGTTTCTGTTTACAATTATGCTGATGAGCCGCAAATGACAAGCCACGATATTGGCAAAACAATTGCTTCTGCTCTAACAAAAAAGCCTCTTATGACACTGCCTTATTGGTTGGTTTATGGATTGGCTTTACCTTTTGATTGCATAAAAAAAATAACGGGAATAGACTTGGCTGTATCGTCGCTGCGTATTCAAAAATTGACGATTCCCACGCATTTCAAAGCAGAAAAAATTAAAAAAATGGGCTTTAAACCACCTTTTTCAAATATTGAAGGATTAGAAAATATGGCTAAATGGTTTAAAGAAACGAGGCAATAACCCTATAAACTAAACTTCCATGAAAAAAGCACTCATTACAGGTATCACAGGGCAAGACGGTGCCTATCTTGCTGAACTTCTTTTATCGAAAGGCTATGAAGTGCATGGCATCAAACGCCGTTCTTCATTGTTCAACACAGATAGAATCGACCACCTTTATCAAGACCCGCACAACGACAAAGTGCGGTTCAAACTGCATTTTGGCGATTTGACGGATTCTACAAACTTAATCCGCATCATTCAAGAAGTGCAGCCCGACGAAATTTACAATCTTGGGGCAATGAGTCACGTAAAAGTGTCTTTTGATATGCCCGAATATGTGGCTGATACGGACGGTGTTGGCACTTTGCGCCTTTTAGAAGCGGTGCGTATATTGGGTATGACGGACAAAGTTCGGATTTATCAAGCCTCTACGAGTGAATTGTACGGTTTGGTGCAGGAAGTACCGCAATCTGAGCGCACACCTTTCTACCCGCGTTCTCCTTACGCGGTTGCCAAAATGTATGCGTATTGGATAACCGTCAATTACCGCGAGGCTTATGGTATGTTTGCCTGCAATGGCATTTTGTTCAACCACGAATCGCCACTTCGGGGAGAAACATTCGTTACCCGAAAAATCACGCGCGGCGTTGCCAAAATTGCGCTCGGTATGCAAGACAAACTTTGGATGGGCAATATTGATGCAAAACGCGATTGGGGACACGCAAAAGATTATGTGGAAGCCATGTGGCGCATTTTGCAGCAAGACAAACCCGAAGATTTTGTGATTGCCACGGGTGTTACAACCACCGTTCGCGATTTTATCAGCATGGCATTTGCCGAAGCAGGTATTAAAATTGCTTTTTATGGAGAAGGCATCAATGAAAAAGGCGTTGTTGTGGATTGTTCGAATTCAGAAATGGACGTGGCAATTGGCAGTGAAGTCGTAGCCATTGACCCACGTTATTTCCGTCCAACGGAGGTGGAATTGCTCATCGGCGACCCCACTAAAGCAAATACCAAATTGGGTTGGACTCCCAAATACGCGCTTATTGATTTGGTAAGAGAAATGGTGGAAGCAGATATTACAGCTTTTAGAAAAGAAAAATTGCTTAGAGAATCGGGGTTTGATATTAAAAATCAATTTGAATAAGCTAAAATATGTATTTTTTGTTTTGAAACCATACATAAATTCAAAATACGCATTAAAAGGCACTTTTGCGCTCGCTTCGCTCGCGCAAAAGGAGGAGAGGTGGTTCATTTTTCGGGCTTTGCCCGAAAAATGAACCAGATTCCCCCTCTCGCGCAAGCGAAGCGAGCGCGAGAACCAGCAGTTTAGATTTTATGTATGGTTTCAAATTTTTTGTATATCTTAAAATACTGATAGGGTGTTTTTTTGACAAAAAAACCTTAATTTTATTCCTAAAAACCTTAAATCATGGATAATAATTGAGGGATGGGCATAACCTAAAAGCGTTTTTTGCATCTCGCGCTCGCTTCGCTCGCGCGAGGGAGGGGAATGTGGTTCGTTTTTCGGCTTCGCCGAAAAACGAACCACGTCTTCTCCCTTTTGCGCGAGCGAAGCGAGCGCAAAACATCTGTTTTTAATCAAAAAACGATGTTTTTAGGTTATGCCCACTCCTCGGATAATAATTGGCGTAAAAAACATTGGGAAGAACTCAAAGAACTATCTGGTAATTGGATAGCTTACGAGCGCGACGGTGATATTTTAGCTTGGGACAAAAAACAAAAAAATGTAGTCGCTACGGCTGATGTTACAGGAAAATCTTATATTCTTTATTATGTTCATCCTTTAGATGTGTATGAACCTCAAACTGCAAAGTTTGTGGGTGCCAAATTTTTGGCGGTACTAACGTAGATTTCAGAATATTTTATGGAAAAACAAGACAAAATATACGTTGCAGGTCATCGCGGTATGGTAGGTTCTGCCATACTGAGGGGGTTGTACAAGCGCGGTTTTGAAAACCTAATCTTTAGGAAATCAGCCGATTTGGACCTCCGAAACCAAGCAGTAGTGGCTGATTTTTTTAGAAAAGAACGCCCCAATTACGTGTTTTTAGCAGCCGCTAAAGTAGGCGGTATCATGGCAAATAATACCTATCGTGCTGATTTTCTGTACGAAAATCTAATGATTCAGAACAACGTGATTCATTCGGCTTATAAAAATGAGGTTAAAAAATTGATGTTTTTGGGGTCATCTTGCATTTATCCCAAACTTGCCCCGCAGCCTTTACAGGAAAATGCGTTGCTAACAGGTTTGCTTGAACCCACGAATGAACCTTACGCCATTGCTAAAATTGCGGGTATAAAAATGTGTGACGCTTACCGTTCACAATACGGGTGCAATTTTATTTCCGTCATGCCCACCAATTTGTATGGACCGAATGACAACTACGATTTGCAAAATTCCCACGTTTTACCTGCTTTGATTCGCAAATTTTTAACCGCGAAAAAAAATAATGACCCCTCAGTAATTTTATGGGGAACGGGTACGCCATTGCGTGAATTTATGCACGCCGACGATTTAGCCGATGCGTGTTTGTTTTTGATGGACAGGTTCAACGAAGGAGGTTTTGTGAATATTGGAACGGGAGAAGATTTATCTATCCGAGAACTGGCTGAAATTGTCAAAAAAACGGTGGGTTACACGGGGGAAATTGTTTTAGACAGCACAAAACCAGATGGCACACCCCGCAAGTTGATGGACGTTTCAAAATTGCACGCACTGGGTTGGCAACATAAAATTGAATTAGCGCAAGGTATAAAAAATGTGGTGGAAGAAGTGAAAGACAAATTGTAAGGAGCAATTCTCTCCTCATGCGAGCGAAGCGAGCGTAAGAACAATAACCCAAAATTGGTAAAAACAAGCAAAAATACTGAGGGGGTGTGTTTTCAAAAAAAAGGGCGTAACTTGCGACCAAAATAGTCCACATAAGTAAAATGGTTAAAGCGATTGGAAAATTTAAGAAGCCGCAAAAGGCATCTATTCCCGATTATCTTGTTTATGAGATGATGGACGGCTTTCCTATTTACTACAAAGACTATAAAAAAGTCCTCAATAACGAAGCCACATTGGAAGACATTACGGGAAGCAGCCGAGTTCAATCGTTTATTATCAGTCTTATTGAGGATTTTTTGAAAGCACATTTCAAGAAAAAATACTGGATATTGTCCAACGAGTTGGGTATGCACTTGAAGCATAAAAACAACCTTTCGGCGGATATAGCCATGTTCGATAAAACGACTTTCCCCTCTGCTTTTTTTATGCACGATACCTATTCTGATAAAGCACCAAACGTCATCATTGAGGTGGATAGTAATGCCAATTTAGAGGATTTACCTTTTGATTATTTCAGTAATAAAACGGATAAATTAATGCTTTGGGGTGTTCAAGAAGTGATTTGGGTATTTACAAAAAGCCGAAAAATAATGGTCGCATTACCCAATAAAGCGTGGCTGACGGTGAATTGGGACGATGATATTGAAATTTTAAATATGCCGTTTAATCTTATTCGGTACGCCGAATCAGAAGGCATAAACTTAGAATTGGTAAGAGATATTTCAAATGGTTAAAGCAATTGGAAAATTCAAAAAGCAGCCGACGAAGGCACACATTCCCGATTATCTCGTTTATGAGGTAATGCGGGGAAAGCCTGTTTACTATAAAGACTATCAAAAAATACTCTCTAAACAAACGATATTTCAAGATATTATGGGTAGTAGCGGACTTCAATCTTTGATTCTTTCTATAATTGAAGATTTTATTAAAGACACGTTCAATAAAAAATACCGTCTGCTTGTCAGTGAATTGGGCTTGCATATTAACCATAAAGAAAATTACAGTGCCGATATTGCAGGGTATGACCGCGAAAAAGTAACTGCTAAAATGCTGGCACAACCCAATTACTTGACGATTCCTCCGTCATTTATAGTTGAAGTGGACATAAAAGCGGATATTTCGGAATTGAAAGATGTTTATTTTTTGGACAAAACACAAGACCTCTTGAATTGGGGCGTTGAAGAAGTTATTTGGATTTTTACCACCTCAAAAAAAATCATACACGCCCAACAAGGAAAACCGTGGATAACTTATGACTGGTCAAATGACTTGCTATTTTTAGGACACAACTTTAATCTTAAAACTTTAGCGGCGGCTGAAGATTTAGACATAGATAATCTTATATTTGATAAATTATAACTATTTAGATTCTATTGCTCGCTTCGCTCGCAAAAAAGGGGAAAGTGGTTCATTTTTCGGGCAAAGCCCGAAAAATGAACCACTTCCCTTTTTTGCGCGAGCGAAGCGAGCGTGTTTAAATAGTCGTCTTAACATATTAAGAGACAACAAACTTAATTAATTATGAATCCAAATCATTACGTAGCAATTATGGCGGGCGGCGTTGGTAGCCGTTTTTGGCCCGCAAGCCGTGAGGCAAAACCTAAGCAATTTCTCGATATTCTCGGCATCGGCAAATCATTATTACAAATGACTTATGACCGTTTTCTGCCTTTAATTCCCAAAGAAAATATTTTCGTCGTCACGAATGAGATGTACGCCGACTTGGTAAAAGAACAATTACCAGACATCACCAACAATCAAATTTTGTCAGAACCAAGTCGCAACAATACCGCGCCTTGTCTGGCTTACACGGCGTTTAAGCTCAAAAACCTGAATCCCAACGCCGTTTTTGTCGTGGCTTCAAGCGACCATTTTATTTTAAATGAAGGCGCGTTTTTGGACAATATCAGCATGGCTTTGGCTTTTGCGGAATCAAATGACGCACTTTTGACTTTGGCAATCAAACCAACATCGCCAAATACGGGCTATGGTTACGTGCAGTTCAACCGCAATGATGCCAATAATGATGGTATTTTTAAAGTCAAAAGTTTTACCGAAAAACCCAATCTTGATACTGCGTGTCAATTTCTTGCGGCAGATAATTATTTGTGGAACGCGGGTATTTTCATTTGGTCAGTCAAAAGCTTACTAAAGGCGTACAAAAAACACGCAACTGAAATTTTTGATATTTTGGAACAAGGTAACGAAGTGTACAATACGGCAGGAGAACAAAAATTTGTCAATGAATTTTATCCTAAAACGCCTAATATTTCCGTTGATTTTGCCATTATGGAAAAAGCGAACAATGTTTACACCATTCCCGGTACATTTACTTGGTCAGATTTGGGTGCTTGGAACGCTTTGTATGGCGAGTCAACAAAAGATGATGCGGGTAATGTCTTGTTGGGTGAACAAATTTTGGCTTCCGACTTGACCAATTGCCTTGTGCGCGTGGATAATCCCGAAAAATTGGTCGTACTGAGGGGGCTTGATGATTTTATCGTAGTTGATGACGGCAATGCTTTATTGATTTACCCCAAAGCAAAAGAGCAAGAAATCAAACAAGTTACGGAATTGTTGAAAAAAACAGGTAAAAAATTATATCTGTAAATGAAAAACAGGTTAATCTTCTAAACGTGAGCCAATCTACTAAAATCATTATAGTCGCCAATACGACTTGGAATATTTATAATTTCCGTCTCCCTCTGCTTCAACTGCTTGAAAAGCGAGGCTTTCAAATTGTTGTCATTGCACCGTTTGATGAACACATTATCTATCTCAATAATTTGAATGAGGGGTCACACCTGCTTCTTCACAAATTGAAACGAAAGAGCATGAATCCTCTGCAAGATGCCCTTTTGTTTGTTGAATTGTCGCGCCTTTATTGGCGAGAAAAACCCGATTTGATTATTCATTATACCATAAAACCCAATATATACGGTAATATTGCGGCTTTTCTACAAGGTATTCCTTCAATATGTGTCATTACGGGTTTGGGTTATTCATTTATTAACAATGGTTTAATAAAGAAAATTACCGATGCCCTCTACCGTTTTTCTTTTTTGGGCGCGAAAAAAGTGCTTTTTGAGAACAACGATGACCGCGATTTATTCATAAAAAATGGATTAAGCCAAGTAGGACAAAGTGTGTCCACAAAAGGTTATGGCGTTGACACGGATTATTTTCAGCCACAAAAGCGCACCCGTACTGACCACAGAAAAGTATTTCTTTTTATCGGACGCTTGCTTTACGACAAAGGAATAATAGAATTTGTAGAAGCCGCACGTAGAGTTCGGCAGCAAGACCCAATGACTGATTTCTGGGTCTTGGGCGAATTAGACCAAGAGAATTTAGCGGCAGTTTCGGAAGATTTATTAACAGATTGGATTGAAGACGGCGTTATTAAATATTATGGAAATGTAGCTGATGTACGTCCTTACATAGCCGATTCAGATGTGGTGGTTTTGCCTTCTTATCGAGAAGGTATGCCGCGTGCTATTTTAGAAGGCTTGGCAATGGGCAAAGCGGTTGTCACAACCGACACCGCAGGTTGTCGGGAAACAGTTGAAGAAGGCAAAAATGGTTTTCTTGTTCCTGTCCGCAATGTCGTGAAATTGATAGAGCGTATAGGTGATTTTTGCGCTATGCCCGTTGTGGAAATTGAAAAAATGGGCGCAGTTAGCCGCCAAAAAGCTCTTCAAGAGTTTGACCAAGTGCTTATTAATCAATCCATTTTACACGTTATAGAACAAACACTTGCGGAGAAAAATAGAGTATATGAAAATCCATCGTCGAACCAGCAAATTGAGCCGCCAACTCAGTCGTCAACTCAGACCCGTTTGTTGTGTCTTTTGTATTATTTCCCGCCGATAAAATCGGTTGCTGTCAATCGGAATTGGAGCATTGTACGCTATTTGCAGCCTTATTTTACAGATACGTTTGTTTTTACCACCCAAAACAATCGTGTTTTAGCCCAAGAAGCACGCGATACTGAGGGGGTAAAAATAACGCCCATACCGACATTTGATTACCGTACTTTAACCGCTTGGCTCAAACCCAATCGCTCGGAAATGCACCACGACGAAGGTGCAAAATCAAACCCGATTGTTCGGCTTGCTATTCGTTTGTTAGACAGTTTTCCGTTCAATTTATTGTTCCATGAAGGCGGTATTTTTTACACCATTATATGTTTTTGGCGGGCTGTATGCTTGATTCGACGAGAAAAAATCACGCATATTTATTCGTCTTTCCGCCCAATGAGCGACCATTTTACGGCGCATTTGCTCAAAATTGTCTTTCCTCACCTCGTTTGGATTGCCGATTTCCGCGATTTGCACATTGACCCACTCTACCAAATGCCCATTGGTCAACCTTTCCAACATTGGTGCAACAAACGTTTGCTGCGCCGCGCCAACCTCGTTACAACTGTCTCGGAAGGACTCGCCGTGCACCTACGCGCCTATCACCCAAACGTGTATGCCCTCAGAAATGGCGTACATTTGGACAGTTCAAAAATAACTCAACCAACCTATACCCATACCTCATTATCCGAATATCCAAAATTTACACTCGCCTATACGGGTTCTATGTGGATTGATGAACGTGACCCGACTTTATTGCTAAAAATTGTAAAAAAGTTGGCAGATGAAGGAATCCTAACACCTGAAAACACTCAAATTGTTTACGCTGGAAAAGATACTGCCGTCTGGCAAACATGGATTTCAAGATACCATTTGGATAGTTTTTTCAATTCTTACGGTCTTGTCAGTTCACAAAAAGCTGTTGAGATTCAAAACACCACACATCTAAATATCTTGTTGACCTCCGCATTACCCAATTACGGTGGGATTTTGACTGGTAAATTTTTTGAATATCTTGCCGCTTGTAAACCCGTTTTAGTCTTGATAAATGGCGCACAAGACCTTGAATTTGAACAAATTATTACGGATTTGGAAGCGGGTATTGTGGCTTATAACGACCGTTCTGAGGCAGAATTACGGGCGTTTATTTTAAAACTCTTTGGCGAATGGCAAGCAACAGGCACGGTTAAACCTACGATTCGGCATGAACGTTTGAAGGAATTAAGCTGGGAAGCGACGATAGCCAAATTAGCTGATGTGTTGCATCTAAAACAAATAAGTAAGTAGCTGTGCGCAGGAAAATCTATCGGGGCGAGCGTGTTTTGAAAGAAAAATCAAAGATTTTTCTTTCAAAACACGCTCGCCCCAAAAAATCTCTTAGGGCGATTTTCGAGCGAAGCGAAAAAGAGCCAGTAAATATCAAATAATTTTGTCCACGCACTTGCCATGAATAATCTCCCACATCAAGCTAAGACATTCAAACTCCTCACAGTCGTTGGTGCGCGTCCGCAATTTATAAAAGCAGCACCCCTCAGTAAAATGATTGCCGAAACGGAAGGTTTGACCGAAGTTATGGTTCATACAGGACAGCACTACGATTACGCCTTGTCGCAACAGTTTTTTGATGAACTGGAAATACCACCTCCCGCCTACAATTTGGAAGTGGGAAGTGGTCGGCACGTTGTTCAGATGTCTGAAATTATGCGTAAGTTTGATGCTGTTTTGGAAATCGAACAACCCGATTTAGTCATCGTTTTTGGGGACACCAATTCTACCGCCGCCGCCGCAATAGTTGCCGCAAAAAACCACATTCCATTGGCGCATATTGAGGCAGGTTTGCGTGAGTTTAACAAGGCGACACCCGAAGAAATCAATAAAATGCTCACCGATGCGGTAACTGACTTGTATTTTCCTCCCACTAAAACGGGCGTAAAAAACTTAGAAAAACAAGGTATTAGTAAAAATATATACTTAACGGGCGATATTGGTATTGATTTGATTCACAATAATTTGGATAAAATAAACAACAATACAGATATTTTCAAACGGCTTAATTTGGTTACAAAATCCAAAAAGACCATATCCAAACACCCCGATTATTATTTTTTGACTTGCCACCGTGCCGCAAATACGGATAATATCACCAATTTTCAGCAAATTATGGCGGCAGTGGCGCAATTAAACGCGCCCGTTGTTTTTCCAATTCACCCACGTACCCGTGTAAGTGTTGAGCAAAATGGCTTGGGGCATTTGTTCGCATTATCCCATCTAAAATTGATAGAACCGATTGGTTTTTGGGATACACAAACCTTGATTCGACATGCCAAAATGGTTTTGACGGATTCTGGAGGCGTTATCAAAGAAGCCTATTATCACCACGTAGGCTGCATTATTTTACAAAATGAAATTGAATGGATTGAAGCTGTTGAAGAAGGGTGGGCGCAGCTATCGGGCAATCAAACGGAACGAATTTTGACAGATATTAACACATTTACGACCCCCTCAGTATATAGCGGCTTTTTGGGCAATGGGCAAGCGGCGAAACGAATTGTTGAAGCTATTTTAACATTTTTAAACGCAAGATTAAAATAAATGCCCTTCGTCCCTTAATTTCGCCGACTTTTTGTACCAATAATTTGTAATCATACATAAAGTTCAAACGATGCTTTTCGCGCTCGCTTCGCTCGTAGGAAAAGGGAAATGTGGTTCATTTTCGGGCTTTGCACGAAAATGAACCACCCCTCTCCCGCTCGCGCGCGAGCGAAGCGAGCGCGTGGCTAAGTAATTACCAAAATTTTATGTATGGTTTCAAAACCAATAATTATCAACTATTTACCTATGAAAGTTCTAAAATTTGGCGGCTCGTCCGTCGCGAAGCCCGACCGCATACAAGGCATTGTTGCCATTCTAAAAAAATATCAAGAACGTGGCGACAAATTTACCGTCATTTTCTCCGCATTTGGGGGTGTTACGGACAGTTTGCTCGACATGGCGGCTAAAGCTGAGGCGAGCGACGAAGCCTATATGGTAGGTTTTGAACAATTCAAAATTAGGCATCTCGATGCGGCAAAAGCCTTGTTGTCACCCGAACGTTTTTCCCTTGTGCGCGCTAAAATCTTTAAAAATTGTGATGATTTGCTCGGAATACTGAGGGGTATCTTTTTGATTCGCGAAGTGTCATTAAGAACATCAGACTACGTGGTTTCTTTCGGCGAACGCATGTCAAATTTGGTTATTGCCCACACAATGGACGAAGCGGGTATTCCTGCGGCGTTTTTAGATGCCCGACGCATTATAAAAACCGACAAACACTTTGGCTCGGCAAGAGTGGATTTTGAAGAAACAGACAGACTCATTTCTGCGCATTTTCGCGCCAATGAAGATAAAGTGCAGGTCGTTACGGGTTTTATCGGCTCGGCAAAAGGGAGTGGCAAAGGCTCAGATTTCGGATTAACAACCACACTCGGACGCGGCGGTTCTGACTACACGGCTGCCATTATTGCGGCAGGTTTAAACGCTTCGGTGATAGAGATTTGGACAGATGTTGACGGCGTTTTGACGGCTGACCCACGTAAGGTAAAAAAAGCATTTACTATCCCGACAATGACCTACGCGGAGGCGATGGAAATGTCGCATTTTGGCGCAAAAGTGATTTATCCGCCAACTTTGCAACCTGCTTTTAGGAAAAAAATTCCACTTTACATCAAAAATACCTTCAATCCCGATTTTGTCGGGACGCTCGTTTCTTCTGAAAAAAACAAATCAGAACACGCCGTTCAAGGCATTTCGAGCATTTCCAACATGTCGCTTTTGACCCTTTCTGGAAGTGGTTTGTTTGGTGTACCGGGTGTTGCAGGACGACTTTTCGCGGCTTTGGCGGGAAAAAATATCAATGTGATTTTGATTACACAAGGGTCTTCTGAGTCTTCAATCAGTTTTGCGGTACAGCCTTCCGATGCTACTCGTGCGTGTAAAGTGGTTGAAAAAGCGTTTGAATTGGAGTTGAAAAACGGTTCAGTCAACCCCCTCAGTATAGAAGCAGATTTGGCAGCCGTTGCGATTGTTGGCGAAAATATGCGCTATCAGCCAGGCATTGCGGGTACGATGTTTCAAGCATTGGGCAAAAATGGGGTCAATTGTATTGCCATTGCACAAGGCTCAAGTGAGTTGAATATTTCCGTTATTGTACCAAAAACAGATGAATCCAAAGCCTTAAATGCACTTCACGAAGCCTTTTTCCTTTCTGATACGCAAACGCTGCACATTTTTATGTCGGGTGTGGGTTTGATTGGCTCAACTTTATTGAAACAAGTGGCAGCACAAGCCGCTTATTTGAAAGCCGAACGCCAAATGGAAATCAAGGTCGTCGGTTTGTCAAACAGTCGCAAAATGTTGTTCGATGAAAAAGGCATTGACCTTAAAAATTGGAAAGCAGAGCTTGTTGACAATGGAGAAGCGGCAACTGCTTCGCTGTTTACCGAAAAGATGAAGTCATTGAATTTGTCAAACTCTATTTTTGTGGATTGCACGGCAAATGCAGACGTGGCGGCGCATTATGCAAGTATTTTGGACAGTTCAATTTCGATTTCTACGGCAAATAAAATCGCCAATTCGTCAACTTACGCTAATTTCAAAAATCTGAAACACATCGCCGCCAAACGTGGTGTCATGTTTTTGTACGAAACGAATGTGGGCGCAGGTTTACCCGTCATATCTACCTTGAATGATTTGATTAATTCGGGCGACCGTATTTTGAAAATTGAAGGTGTTTTATCGGGTTCATTGTCTTTTATTTTCAATAATTTCAAGCCTGATGTTGCTTTTTACGATGTTGTTTTGAAAGCCAAAGAACTGGGTTATACCGAACCCGACCCGCGCATTGATCTAACAGGCATTGATGTTCGGCGTAAACTCGTGATTCTGGCGCGTGTTGCAGGATTGAAATTGGAAGCGGCGGATGTTGACATCAAGAATTTTCTACCGCAGGCATGTCTTGATGCCACAACGGTTGAACAGTTTTTTGGAGAATTGAAAAGTAAAAGTGCGAATTTTGAAGATATGCTCAATAGTTTTGCCAATCACCCACTTGAAAAAGGAGGGAAATTGCGCATGTTGGCAAAAATTGAAGGAGACAAAGCCTCTATTGGTTTAGAAAGAGTCAATGCCTCAAATCCGTTTTACAACCTTGAAGGCTCAGATAATATGATTGTTTTTACAACCGAACGCTATCGAGAACGCCCGCTTGTGGTGCGTGGACCGGGCGCAGGTGCAGAAGTAACGGCGGCGGGCGTCTTTGCTGAGATTATTACGATTGGAAATTTCTTGTAAAAAATTTAGCCACTAATTAGTGCAATTAGTGGCTAAATTTTCACCAAAAAACAAAATAAAAAGCCTTATTTCATCGTTTGAACGCCGCGTTCAAAAATGAATCTTAAACCACGTATGACAAACAAAGACAACCTTATTAGTGTCGTTGGAACAATTTTTCGATACCGCCGCCCAATTTTGTGGGCTACTTTTGCAACGGCAATAGGTAGCTTGCTGATTTCTGTATTTCTGCTTGACAATGTGTATAAAGCGACGACTTCTTTTTACCCTCTCAGTTCCGATGTGTTCAAACCCGAACAAATGTTCGGAACATCTACAAAAGACATGGATTATTTTGGAACAGAGGAAGATGTTGACCGCCTTTTGACGATTGGTCAATCGGGTGATATGTACAATTTTTTGATTCAAAAATTTGACTTATACAAACATTATAAAATTGATACAAGTTCTGAACGTGCGCCTATCAAAGTACGTGAAGCCTTAGAAAAATTGTATGCTGTAAAAAAGACAAAGACAAATTCGATTGAAGTATCTGTCGAAGACAAAGACCGTGTGCTTGCCGCAACAATGGCAAATGCAGCGCGTGATAAAATTGATGAAATTGCTCAAAGAATCGTTCGGGAGGTTCAATTAAATCAGATTCGCGGGTTTGAAACCAATTTTTTACAAAAAGAAAAAGGTATGCGTGTTCTCGGCGATACTCTTTCCGTCATGCGTGAATTGTACGGTGTTATTGACCCTGAGAATCAAACGGAATCTGTAACAAAAGTATCCGTAGAAGCACAAGGCAATTATACCCGTTCAAAAGCGCGGTTAGAAGCTATGAAAAGTTTAGGTTCTGTATCACAAGATACTTTGGCACTGTTCAACGCCACTGTAAAAGGCTACGAAGAAGAACTCAAACAAAGTATTGTTACGATGAAAAAATATAATGCGGGTTTCAACAATGTCTCGGTTATGAAAGAGTTGTACGAGCAAGAACGCAACCAACTTGGGCGCGATAAACAACGTTATTTACAGCTTAAAGTGGCTTATGAGACACCCACACAAGCACTGAAAACAGTTGAAATTGCCTCAGTTCCAATTGATAAATCACGACCAAAAAGGTCAATTATTATTTTGAGTGCCATGTTGATTGTTTTTGTTTTAATGGTCGTGGGTGCATTGATTGCGGACAATTATCGAGACGTGGATTGGTCGGAAGTAACAAAGAGATAAAATACTGATTAGCAAAACGTAAATAATTGCTTCTAACTTGGCGCAAGTTTTAAACCATACTACTGGACATGGACTTAAATCCGTTAGGATTTACACGTTTATAGAAAATAATAATGAGTGATTTTTCCTCGAATCCGTAGGATTCGCACGTTAAAATGTTCAGAATAGACGTGCGAATCCTACGGATTCGAGGAAAATGTCTATTTAGTTTTTCTACAAACGTTCAAATCCTAGCGGATTTGTGGCTCATGTCCAGTAGTATGGTTTTAAACTTGCGCCAAGTTGTTGTCATTGAAAATCAGTGTTTTAGCAATAATTTATTAGTAGTATTTAGTTTAGTTTTGTAATTACTTAGTCGAGGGATGGGCATAACCTAAAAGCGTTTTTTGCATCTCGCGCTCGCTTCGCTCGCGCGAGGGAGGGAGGGAAATGTGGTTCGTTTTTCGGCGAAGCCGAAAAACGAACCACGTCTCCTCCCTTTTGCGCGAGCGAAGCGAGCGCAAAACATCTGTTTTTAATCAAAAAACGATGTTTTTAGGTTATGCCCACTCCTCAATCACTTAGTTTTACTACTTACTCTAAAAAAGCGCAAGGTTCAAATGAACTTTGCGCTTTTTTTATAGGTGTTTGGGGACTAATTCATTCGTTACCATAGCTTTATGATATTGTTGAATCACCGCTTTCATTACTTTTTCCATGCGTTCCACCTCATTTGGCAAATTGTCTTTTAGATTATTTTTCAAGAAAATATCTGTTGTGTAATCGTATAAACCCGTTGTTCGGTCGCCGTCAAAAAAGAGCGCGAAACGATTGTCATGTAGTTGAAACAAGCCTTCTTCAAAATGAAAAGAGTAATGAGTTTGAAGTTTTGAGTTTGAAGTTTGAAGGAGAAGCGTATCCGATTGATGTTTGAAATCTGAAATCTGAAATTTGAAATTTTTATTAAAAATACTTCTACCAAAGCTCAAAAATGGTTGTTTATAATTCAAAAAATCTAAAACTGAGGGCATGATGTCTTGTTGTTGCACAAGATTTTGCCCTATTTCTGGTTTGATGCTGTTTGGTTTAAAAAATAAAATGGGAATGGCATAACGCGCCACTTTTGTTTGGTATTCGGGGACAAAACTACCCGCGCCAACGTGGTCAGCTGTGATGACAAATAAGGTTCTGTCAAACCATACTTGTTTTTTTGCGGTCTCAAAAAATTGCCGCAAAGCATCATCGGCGTACAAAACGCTTCGGTGCAAAGGGTCAATATTTGGATATTGGGCTTCAAAATCTTGGGGGACATTGTAGGGGTGATGCGATGTGAGAGAAAAGAAAAAACCATAAAAAGGCTCTGGGGTTTGCGTCAGTTTTCGCGCCATAAATTGCAACATAGGTGCGTCCCAAATTCCCCAATTGCCATCAAAATCAACTTGGTTGCCGTAGCCATAACGGTCATAAAAATGCGTAAAACCTGTCAGATGCGCAAATTTATCAAACTCCATTGAACCGGGATTTGAGCCGTGAAAAAACATTGTTTCATAGCCTGTGCGCCGCAAATGTGCCGCTAAACCATCTAATTGATTGGATTGATAGGGCGAAAAAACGAATTGTTCTTCCATCAAAGAAGGTAGCCCCGACGTAATTGCCGCAATGCCTTGTGCCGACCTCAAACCATTTGCAAAAGCATGTTTTGCTTGCAAACTCACCTGTGCCAATGAATCTAAAAATGGTGTAAAACCTTGATAATCGGCTTTTTCCGCATTAAAATAGTGAGAATATTCTTTGCCAAAACTCTCCAAAGTTAAAATAACTACATTTAGTTTTTGAAAGGAATCTGTGGGTGTAAATTGCGCCCAAATCGGATAAATTGCCTGTGCCTCAGCATCAGACATGTACTTTTTCTGTTCTAAAAACCTTTGTCCCGTCGAATGAATAAAATTTAAAGTTGTGTTTGACATCAAGGGCATGAGGCGCATATCGCTCACAAAGTCGGCTGTACTGAGGGGGGTAATCGGACGCAGTTGAGTACCGCCTCGCGCCGCAATCAGCCAAAAAACAATGCCCAATAAAGCAAGAAATGATTGAATCAAAAAAGGACGAAAACGTGCAAAAAAGGAAGGCGTTTCTATTTTATTAGCTGTTTGAAGGGCGTGCGTGTTATAATCGAGCGTGGTTTTTTCGTATAAAAACTTTAAAACGCCTAAGAAAACGATACTTCCAAGAATCAAAAACCAATATTCAGCTAAGTAACGGGGTAACAGATTGAGCGTATTTTTGACCAAACCAAAATCAGTCAATAAGGTTCGCCGATTTTGGAAACGAAAAAAAGCGACATCTATCCATTCAAAAGTATAGGCAATAAAATTGGTGGATAAAAATATTACTTTTTGAAATCCTTGATAGCTTGTGTTTTTACGTACATCGAACGGCAATAAATACGTCAACCACAATAAACTATTGACATACATAGCTGCCGACAGGTCAAAGCGAATACCCAAAAAGAAGTCAAAAATCGTTGGATTGGGCAGAATAACACGATTAAAACCGTAAAAAACAAAACGACACATCATAAAAAACATGACAGATAAGCCTATCCTGAGAAGGGCTTGCCTAAGAAAAAAGGTGCCGAATAAAAAGTTTTTTAAACGCATAAACAGATTGGTATTTTCTGCAAATGTATTAAATAAATGATAATTGGGTACTATTAAAAATCAATAAAGCGGCATTTTGAAGGGTGAAATGCAGAAATATCAGCAAACTCCACGAAATCTTTAGTATTTAAAGTCAGCAAGAAATAACAGCGATTGTCATGACAAACGGTGTATTGCAATGCGTCTTCAATGTCTTTTATTTTAGGGTATTCAGGGTGACGATGCAAGAAATCGTTGACCACTATGTTTGTATCTAAAAAAATGCGACTCATATATGCTTGTTATAATGGTTTTTAGTATGTAATAATAGGTTAATTACACCCCAACAAGTACCAAATTATCCTTTTTATGCACTTGCATAATAGGACTTTCGCTTTTTTTAATAGATTTTTGAGGTTTATGGAACAAAATAGAATCAAATTTATTCAATTCTTCTTCTGTCAATAAATCCAGATTACTACGAATGAAACGTGCCGATGTTTCTCTGAAAATTAAGTCAAGGTCACCATTCGTTTTTTCGAGTAAAAGAATCAATAACTCAACGTGTTTGTCAGGATAATTGATTGTGATTTTTGCCATTATTTTTGATTTAAAAAATGTGGAAAAATATTTAAACTTTAATTAAAGGTAATGGGCATCGTGTGTTTTTCCAAAAAAATAGAGAACTATCTTAAAAAATGATATTGGGATATTGGCACGTTCGCCAATATCCCAATGTCATTTACTACGCCAATATCTTTTTAATATCCTTTAATTCCCATTAAGACTCATGCGAATTTTCTTTTCCAAATCAGATACCGTGTCTTTAAAAATCAAATCCGTGTCCATTAAGTCTTGAACGGCTTTACAGGAGTGAATAACGGTTGAGTGGTCACGTCCACCGAACTTTTCACCAATGGCTTTTAAAGAAGTATTCGTCATATTTTTTGCCAAATACATAGACAATTGACGCGCAATAACGATTTGGCGTTTGCGGGTTTCGGCAGCGAGTTTGTCAATCGGCAAACTAAAATGTTCGGCAACAATTTGCTTAATAAAATCAACTGTAATTTCTTTATTGATGTGCTGAACGAAATTTTTGATAACTTCTTTAGCCAGATTCACATCAATTTCACGACGGTTGAGCATAGACTGCGCAATAAGTGAGATAAGGACTCCTTCCAACTCACGAATGTTGTTTTTGACATTATAACAAATAAATTCCGTTACATCATTCGGCAAATCTACGCCTTCTTGCGAGAGTTTTGATTCAAAAATCGCAATCCGCGTTTCAAGGTCGGGTGCTTGTAAATCAGCACTCAACCCCCATTTGAAACGGCTAATCAAGCGTTCTTCCATGCCGTCAAGGTCTTTCGGTGCTTTATCAGACGTAAACACGAGCTGTTTGCCCGTTTGGTGCAACTGATTGAAAATGTGGAAGAAAATCTCCTGCGTTTTTTGTTTACCACTTAAAAACTGAATATCGTCCACGATAAGCACGTCAATCATTTGGTAAAAATTGACCAAATCACCAACAGCATTGTTCTTTATAGACTGAATAACTTGATTACCAAATTTTTCACATGACAAATATAACACGTTTTTGGTCTGGTCTTTTAGCACAATCTCATTGCCAATTGCCTGTGCCAAATGCGTTTTACCGAGTCCGACACCACCAAACATAAACAAAGGATTGAAGGCAGTGCCACCCGGTTTCTTAGCCACAGCCATACCTGCCGAACGCGCCAAACGGTTGCAATCACCCTCAATATAATTGTCAAAAGTATAATTCACGTTGAGTTGAGGGTCAACTTTTATACGCCGAATACCCGGAATGATAAACGGATTTTTGATATTATTGGCATCTAAAGCATCATTATTACCACTCTGATTGTCCTGATTTTGTCGCGATACTGAGGGGGGCTGCTGCTGCGAATTTGGATTGCTACGCGGCGTATTTGTGCTATTTCCTTGCGAAGAACCGTTCAGAATTTGATATTCCAAACGTCCACGTTCGCCAAGTTCTTGTCGAATCGTCGTCTTCAATAGAGAGACATAGTTTTCTTCGAGCCACTCGTAGAAAAACTTATTGGGTACTTGAATAGTCAACGATGAACCTTCAAGAGCAACAGGTTTTATAGGTTCGAACCAAGTTCGATAGCTTTGTGTATTCACATTACGCTTTATCGTACGCAGACAATTATCCCATACGGTTGTAGAATCATTCATTAGACAACCTTATTTTTAAGAGTTATTCACTCCTCGTTCAATCAATTATTTTAAATGGTGCGCGGTGTGCGTGTAAGCTGAAATGTAGCGTGTTTCAAAAAGTGATTGTACAAATTACTAAAAAAAACTAATGGCTAATAACTAACTTGTTTTTGTCTTCTTCTGTGTTTTAAAGAGGTCTGCAAAGGTGGTCATTTTTGAGTTATGAAAGAAGGTTTTTGCAAAAGTTTTTAAAAAAAATTACCACTTCCTTTATTGATTTTATTCAAAAACGTATGAAAATTACCGAAAAAAACATAAAACTGATGATTTTCAATGATTTAAGTACACTTCACTTAACATAGTTATCGAAAAACACATATAATTATTTTTTAATTTTTTAAATACCATGTTAACAAATTTATATTTAAAAATCATAATTTAAAAAATTGTGGATAACTTTATATATACGAATTTCCACCCATTGTAGTCACATTTTTTTTTCAAAACTCTTTGGCTACTAAAGAGTTAGCTGCTAAAAAGTTCTCATTTTTAGCAGCTAAAAGCAGCCGAATTTTAATTGTTAAATACTTTCAAAAAACCGAAATATTTACTGCTGTCTTAGTATCTAATAAACACTTCTGGCGTAAAATGTATAATGTAGAGACAAGGCATGACTTGTCTCTACGTGATACAAAACGTAGGTTAGTTACGAAAAATGGACAAAATACTGAAGGGGTAATTGGTATTTTTTTAATGATTCAAGATAAATATTTAGATCCGTGCATTTCGCTCGCGCAACGATAGGAGAAGAGGTGGTTTATTTTTCGGCTTTGACGAAAAATAAACTACATTCCCTTCCTTGCGCGAGCGAAGTAATTACAAAATGTGTATTTAAAATTCTTCACAAACTATTGATTTAACACCTTGCGTCAAAAAAGTTAGCTAAAATAAATGAAATTCTCGTAGGTAGGCTTTATATTTGCCTAAACAATCATTCTGCCTTGATTTACCTTTTTTAAACACATACATAGATGAGCAAACGCACACCAAAAGTTAATTTTTACGGTGCTTTCGTAAATTTAGTGGGTATAAGATTAAATCTGGGTTTTGCCGTATTTTCTAACTAACTTATGACGCCGATGTGCTAAAAATGCCGTAGGCATGACCAATTTTGTAGCGGCGGATTTCAATCCGCCGAACTTTCAAAACCGACTATTTAAGAGCCGTAGGCTCGGTGCATATACATATGGGTCGAGCCTACGGCTCTTAATGAAAAGGTCTATACGTTTTCGGCGGATTGAAATCCGCCGCTACAAAATCGGTCGAGCCTACGGCTCTGCCTAACATCAGTAAGTAAAATACTGAAGGGTGATTTTTTACAATTTTCATTACCCACAACTTTTACGAAAGTATCATTTTTACATAATTGGAACGTAAACAAAAAATAAGACTACACATGGAAAAATTCACCTTCTTTGAACTAAAAGAGTCGGACTTATTAGTCAAAATAGAAAAATTGAGCAACCAAGAATATGACCGTTCGCGAGACAGCAAGTTTGCACCAGTTTTTGAGGATTATTACTTTTTTATGGTTTTAGACCGCCTTATCTATGAAAAATACGATTTTACTTTGCCTAAAATTTACGCCGCTTTATATACCCGCTTTGGCAAGCACAACGGATATGATGATTATAAATGCTCTTTTTCATACCGTTTTCGCCTAACCATTGTCAATAAAAACAATACTTACACGTATCGACTAAGCCTCATGGATATGAAAGGCAACCCGCCTTATTTTACTTTTTATCGACAACTTGGTGAAAATGAATTAGACCAAAAAAATTATTACCAAAATCCAATTGAAACGGAATTCTCGAAAGAAGCCATGAAAGAGTTTATGGTTCATTTTGTAGGGTATTTACTTAGCACTTTTGAAAGTATTAAAGATACGTTCAAAAAACCTTTTTTTCGCACTGTACCTTATGCTCATATCATCTATGGATTCGAGGAGGGCGAATTTTTTGAAGACTATTATGACCAAGATGACGAAACCAAAGGCGATAACGAAGAAGAGGATAATGGTGATGCGGACTACTTAGATGCTTTAGAAGAATATAAAAATACAAAAAAAATGAAAGGGGCAATGAGTGCACGCTATGATTAAGATGTAAATACCATTTTGTATCGCCTGTTGGGACTTGCCACACACATAATTGATAGCCTAATCTGCAATTAGAAAAATACCTTATTTTCTAAACTTTCCTTCAAACACGGCTTCATTTTCGCGGTCGTCGGTCACAACGAGCCTAAAACTATGCTCACCTTCCGTAATATAACCTTCCTCAAAACGGTGAAACAATAAATCATACTTACCGTCCATTTCCATAAGTAGCCATTTCCCGTCTATTTCAGCGCGGTAACGCAAAGGGCGTGCATTGCCCGTAGTTTCGTGATTGTCTTTAATTTTGAACGCCAAACGGTTCGATTTTCGCATATCTGCTTGAAAAGTAACGGGTGTAATGCGGGGTTTTATGGTATCAATCTGAATAGAATAATTACCAAAATTGCTGTTTTGCGTTCGTAATACACCATCAACTGACCATCTTCCACCACACGAAGAAGTCCGCCCATCATTGCTTTGGCAATAGGCAATAAAGGCTTTTGAACGTAATTCTTCGGATAAATTTGTGGGCTTTAGGGCTATGTCTATCCCCGAATGAACGGGCGTCAAAGGATTGTGAATATGAAAAATAGACGAAAAACACCCCCCCTCAGTACTTGAGGTATAAATATTGGCAAATACATTTTCATAGAAAGCTGTCTCACGAAAATAAAATGTGCCTTCATCGCCATTGAGTTTTATCAAAGATTCTTTGCCAGAAGGCAATAGATAATTAAACGTTTTGGAAGGCGGCAGCAGCATTATAGACGTTGAACGCGCAACAAAGTTGAGCGTTGTGGCATTACCCGACGCATCTTTGGCAGTAAGCACCATTTTTTTTCCTACACTATCAGAAGTAAGAAAAGAGGTAATGCCTTGATTTTGGATATTTGGGTACATTGTCAATCGGTCATTTGGTAAGGCAAAAGCACGGTGATACCACGTTTTACGGTGTTTTTGCTCATAGTAATCGGCGTGAGCATTGATGTAGCGGGTTTCATCGAACCCAAAACTTTCTGTACTGAAACTGTAAATAGGCGCATCATCGCAAGTAAAATCCAAGCTGTAAATGCCATTGTCACCCGATTCAGAACTATGAGCATCGTTGGTTTTGAGGGCAAAAGCCACATTTGGGGCATTGACATCAAGTGTATCTCCCGCAATTCCGTATTGATTTGCTGATTTTTTAACCAAATTAATATAGCGCGACCCCATAATTTCTTTTTTATCATCGAGCAAATATACTTTCAATCCATTCATCGTTGGTGGTGAATTGTCGGGTACATGGAATCCAAAAAGAAGGGGATTGATAGCCCGTTCTGTTTTGGTATCTCTGATTTCAAAATGTAGATGCTGTCCGAATGAATGTCCACGATTGCCCATAAGCCCAACGCTCTGCCCTTGACGAATCGGGAAATCTGTTGGTTGCAAGACCAAATCCACCTCAAATTCTTGTTTTTCGTATTGCTTTTGGCGGACGTAAGCAAATAATTCGGGTGAAAATTTATCCAAATGCGCATAAACCGTCGTGTATCCGTTCGGGTGCGCAATGTAAACGGATTGCCCATAACTGCCTTCTTGCGTCCGAATTCGCGCCACATAGCCTTCGGCGGCAGCAAATATAGGTTCGTTGATGCCGCGTTTTGTGGGTTTTATATCAATGCCCGAATGAAAGTGATTGGCGCGTAATTCACCAAAAGTTCCACTCAAAACAAGCTGTCCAGCTACTGGCGATTGAAAATAATCGGTCGGATACTGAGGGGGGGTACTGCTTGCCGTTTTGGGTGTTACGGGGTCGTCAAATGAGGTAAAAATGGCTACAAAGCCCAATAAAATCAGTATTTTTTTAATTAAGTGCTTCATACACGGTTGTTTTTTATTTTTTACTGCGCATATTTTTTCTTTCTTCTCCAAAGGAAAAACACACCAAACAAGCCCACTAATCCCAAAGGCAGTAAAATATTCACGGCTCTAAAGAACGTGGCATCTGCTTTTGCGCGTTCGGTGTCCATGAGACGTAGTTTGATTTCTTTGCCGCGTGCTTCAATAATGCCTTTATCATCGAGCATGTATTCTATGGCGTTGAGGAGAAAATCTTTATTGGCAAATTTATATTTTTCAAAACGGTTGTAACCCAATGGCAAGGTCGCCCCTTTTTGCGTATCGTATTCGTTGCGGGCAATATCGCCGTCACCAACGACCAACATTTTGGTCGTTTTACTGAGGGGGGCATATTGCAAGCCCAATTGTTGCAAAGCAGCCAATTGTTCAGCCGTCACGCGGTTTTCGTAGAGACTTGGAAATTGTCCTTCCAACATCACGGCAAGCGGTTGATTGCCTTTGTCAAATTTGCTTTTATCTTCGGGATAGCGGAGTATTTCAAAATTCAGACGAGTGGGCGTAAATTGCGTGCGGCTGTATTTTGACGATGCCAACAAGGTCGTTTTTTGTACCTCTGTTTTTGTTTTTATGGACTCAACAGTGCTTGGAAATTGTAACCAAACGCGGTCAAGAGCCTTAACAACGGGGTGACTTGACGAGGGCGCAACAATCGGATAATACCACCATTTAAACAAATCCAATTGTGGAGAACCGCCAACTGCACCTACTTTCAATGGAATCCGGGAGGCTTCCATATCCAAAACCATATTGGGTTGAATCCGACAACCGTATTTAAACAATTGGTCTTCAATGTTTAACGGATAATCACTTGGCACCATTTCTCCTGTTTGCATCATGCCTTGCAAGTCTGCATTGAGGCGGTCAATCAGCCACATCACTTTGCCGCCTTGCATGATGTATTGGTCAATCTGAAATTTATGTTTTTCAGAAAAACCCGATAACGGTTTTGCAATGACCAAAACATCTACTTGGCTTGTTTTATTGCCAAACGGAATCATGGCGAGAGAATCCAGATTGATACGTCCAACATTGTAAAAAGCCCGTAAAGATTGCTCCAAATCGGCTGTTTCTTCTGGTTTGAGTTCTTTATGACCTTCGGTAAAAACGATGTTTGGTTTTCTATCGGATTGAAGTTTTTGAATGGCATTTGAAAATTTATACTCCAAAAGCGCGATAGAATTATTGAGTGCCAATTCTGGATTCATGTTCGGCACATCATTTTCCAATAATTTCACCACAACTTTATTGTTGCGGTAATTAAACTCGCAATATGGAAAAATATACTGTTCTGTCTTTGCATCATCGTTTACGAGCCGTAAACGCATCGGCACAAGCCCGTCTTTTGCAAACGTCTCAAATTGCTGTTTGCGCTCCGCTTCTGAGCCACCTACTGAGGGGTCTTCAAATTTAAAATCAATATTGGGATTGAGGTTTTTGAAATCTTCCAACGTTTTACGCGTTTCCGTTTGCAAGCGTTTGAATCCCGCAGGCAACTTACTACCAAGCAGGCAACGGACAAAAACAACATCATTGAGGTCGTGCAATTGCCGCTTTGTTGGTTCAGTAAGTGAAAACCGTTTCTCCTCTGTCAAATCCACTTGAGCCGTGAACGAATTGGCTAATATATTGATAATCAGCGCGATAACCGCCACAAGTGCCAGCGTAATAAAGGATTGCGAACGGTTTGTCTGAATTTTTTTTTTGAACATTGTCTTTTATTGTTTAAAACCTCCAAAAAATTATAAACTTTTTGGTAATTACTTAGTGAGGAATGGGCATAATCTAAAAGCGTTTTTGGCATCTCGCGCTCGCTTCGCTCGCGCGAGGGAGAGAATGGTTCGTTTTTCGGCGAAGCCGAAAAACGAACCACGTCTCCTCCCTTTTGCGCGAGCGAAGCGCGCGCAAAACATCTGGTTTTAATCAAAAAACGATGTTTTTAGGTTATGCCCACTCCTCAATTACTTAGTCCATAGCTCTCCCGAAGGTATTCGGGATGTAAACAGACTTCGCTCGCAAAAAAGGAGAATGTGGTTCGTTGTTCGGGCAAAGCCCCAACAACGAAACCACCTCTTCTCCCTTGCGCGAGCGAAGCGAGCGCGTGACTAAGTAATTACACTTTTTGAAAGCTATTAATCGGATGCTTTATTTTCAGCTCCCAAGGGGCAAAATTAAGATTATGAAATCAAGATATGCCTATTTTTACTAAAAAATCTTTGTTCAGAATGAACGTAAAATCATTGTCTATTATTTGAAATCATTGAATTTATACTAAGCCAAAAGCGGTTCTCGCATTTTTTCTTAAGACTAATCTAAGTTTTGTGGTATAAAAACGCGGAACCTCGCCGCGTAAAAATCTAATGGAGCGAGCCGTTTTTTTGTTTAAAATTTGGGCAAAACCCAAATTTTAAACAAAAAAAACGGCTCGCTCCGAAAAAAACTCCCGCGCGCGCGAATCAGCATAGAGAGTAGCGATTACTTGAGATAACCCCAATTTTATACATACGTTTTTTTTTAACAAGTTTTTTTCTTGAAAATGCTTATTTCCCAATCAAAAAAGCTACCTTTGCCGCCGCTTTTGATAATTGATGAAACAAGCGATAAAAAATGAGTGTTTTGAGACAATATACGCTCCCAATTCAAGGGTTAAAAAATGGTATCCACCATTACGAATACGTGGTGGACGCTGAATTTTTCACTCATTTTGAAGGTGCACCGATTCAAAATGCGCACTTTGACGTGTCGGTTGAATTGGATAAACACGATTCATTTTTTGAATTAAGTTTCGATTTTGAGGGTTTTGCCACGACCGATTGTGACCGTTGTACCGCCCTTATTCGATTGCCGTTTGGTGGCTCTGAAAAATTAATCGTTAAGCGCACGCAGGAAGAGATTGATGAAGATTCAGATATTGTGTTTTTATCGCCCGACGCTCATGAATTTAATATGGCACAATACGTTTATGAATTTATTTGCTTGTCAATGCCTTTCAACAAAACGTATGATTGTGATAGCGACAACCCAAAACCGTGTGATACGGATATTTTAAGACGATTGGGTTTTTTAGACACCCCCTCAGTATCAGAAGCAAAAACAGATAAAAAAAATCCATTTGACGGATTGAAAAATATATTCAGTGATAACTGAATTTCACTAATTCAAAATTACAATTTAAAAAATATCGAGCCATGCCAAATCCTCGTAACAGACATTCACGCCAGCGCAAACGTACACGTCGCTCACATGACCATTTGACTTTGCCTACTTTGACAAACTGCAAAGCGACGGGTGAAGTTCACCTTCGCCACCGTGCTTACAAGCACGAAGGTAGCCTTTATTACAAAGGTATGGTGATTGTGAAAGCGAAAGAAGTTGCTTCAACAGAAGATTAATTTAATCGAATAATTAAACGTAAAGCGTTGATTGTCAAAGATATAAAACACCCGTTAGACTGTTAAACGTCAACGGGCTTTTTTGTTGTTGCCCTGTATAGGGAACAATACTTCTATGATATTGTTTTTTATTGCTCGCTTCGCTCGCAAAAGAAAGAAAAAGTGGTTCATTTTTCGGGCAAAGCCCGAAAAATGAACCAACTCCCTTTCTTTTGTGAGCGAAGCGAGCAAAAGTGTACCGCAATATTATTAGGCAACATAATCGCTTTTAGTTTCGTTTTAGCTTTGATGAAAAATGGTAGCTATTTAGAAGGTTCTATTGCTCGCTTTGCTCGCAAAAAGGAGGTGAGGTGGTTCATTTTTCGGGCGAAGCGAGCAATAGAACCTAAATAGTTACGAAAAATGAAGCATTTGCTTATTGATGTTAGGCACATGTTCTAAAAATGCCGTAGGCATGAACAATTTTGTCGCGGTGGATTTCAATCCGCCGAAAGTTTAAACCCGATTATTTAAGAGCCGTCGGCTCGGTGCATGTAGAGATATGGGTCGAGCCTACGGCTCTTAATTAACAAGGTATGTACGTTTTCGGCGGATTAAAATCCGCCGCTACAAAATCAGTCGAGCCTACGGTTCTGCGTAATCACTTTCTTACCTTTTTTGCGAACAAAGTGAGCAAAAAGGCAAGTGTGCAGTAATTTTCGCTTCAATTTAAAAAGTAAAAACTACTTTTGCGGTACTTATGAAAAAAATGAAACTAAAAATTTACCTATTCGCGCTTTTGGCTTTGTCAACGATGAATGCGTGCAAGTCGGAATTTGAGAAATTGCGCTCGTCGGGTGACTTGAAAATATTGACCACGCGGGGACTCGATTATTACGCAAAAGGCGAATGGTCAAAGGCGCAAACACTGTTTGAACTCATCATGCCGAGTTTGAAAGGACAAGCGCAATTGGAAGAAATTTCGTATAAGTACGGCTATACGCACTACAATTTGCATAATTATCAGTCAGCGAATTTTTATTTTAAAAATTTTGCGAACACATTTAGCAATTCTACGTTTCGAGAAGATGCAGAGTTTATGGCGGCTTTTGCCGAGTACAAACAATCGCCTATTTTTCGCCTCGACCAAGAAAGCTCACTGAAGGCAATTGAGGGTTTTCAGTATTTTGCGAATAACTTTCCTGAAAGTAAGCGCGTAAAAGAGTGCAATAAATTGATTGACGAATTGCGCGGAAAAATGCAGAAAAAAGCTTTTGATGAAGGCGTTTTGTATTATTCATTGCAAGAATATCAGGCGTCTATCACTGTTTTTGACAATTTATTGAAAGAATTTCCAGATATTGCAGATGCAGAACAAACGCGGTTTATGATTTTGAAAGCGCAGTATTCTTGGGCAGAAAATTCTATTTACGAAAAACAAGCCGAGCGATACAAACTTGTGGTAGAAAAATACAAGGATTTTAACGATAAATTTCCTAAAAGTAAGTATAAAACCGTTGCTGAAACCTATTTGAAAAACGCCAATGCTAAATTAAAAAGTTTGGCTGTAAAATAAAAAAATTGAGTCATGTCAGATATCAAAACTAAAGTTCAGGGCGTTGACCCGAACATCCAAGCCCGTAATATCGGTGCGATTATCAAGCCAACGAACAATATCTACGAGTCGTTGAACATTATCACCCGTCGTTCAAAGCAATTGTCTATTGATTTGAAACACGAACTGAATCAAAAACTCCAAGAGTTTACGATTAACACCGATACGATTGAAGAAGTACAGGAAAACAAAGAACAAATCGAAATCTCGAAGTTCTACGAACGTCTCCCAAACCCCTCAGTCATCGCGCTTGACGAATTTTTGAAAAGCGAAATTCACTACCGTTATGGTTCGCAGCCACAACCGCCTGTTGAAGACAAGAAAAAAGAGAAGGAAAAAACAAAATAGAACCTTTGCAGGTTTACACACAACAGCCCGACAATGAATTTGTCGGGCTGTTGTGTTTTGTAGAAGAGATGATGAGTACCCCTTAGTATTTTTGCTAAAAAATACCTCAAAATATACAAATTTAGTTAGTATTGATGTTTTTTCTTAACTTTGCCGCATTTATCACTACACATCGTAGTTGGGCAGTTTTTTGCCCGTACTAAACTCATTTTTTAACGTTAGTGGCAATAACTCGCCCAACTACTTTCCATAAAAAACATGATTGATTTTATAAAAGGTCAAATAGCATATAAAAATCCTGCTTTTATTATCCTTGAAACATCGGGCGGTGTTGGTTATCGGCTCAATATTAGCTTAAACACTTACAGCAAAATTGAGAAAGAAGAAAATGTGCGCTTATTGACCCACTTGCAGATTCGGGAAGATGCCCATGTGCTATTTGGTTTTGCCGAAGAATCGGAAAGACACCTGTTTCAAATGCTCATTTCTGTATCGGGTGTAGGTCCTGCAACGGCACAAGTTTTGCTTTCGGGCATGAACGCCGATGAAGTGCGCTCGGCTATTATTGGCGAAAATGAAGCGGCTTTTAACAAGGTAAAAGGTATTGGACCTAAAACGGCAAAACGAATTATCCTCGACTTGAAAGACAAAGTAGTGAAAGACGGCGGTGTTGAAGCGGCATCTCTCAACCTAAGTGTTGGCAACAACACAATGCGCGATGAAGCCATGTCTGCCTTGATAGCTTTAGGGTTTCAACGGATTGCGGTTCAAAAAGTATTGAACAAAATTTTGTTGGATAAAGCGGCAGCTTCTGTGGAAGATTTGATTAAAACAGCCATTCGACAATTGACGTAAGAAAGAGTGATAAGTGAAAAACGATAAGTGATAAGTGAGGACATACCCCCTCAGTAATTGGTCAAATTAACGACGTTGTGTACAATTTTGGGAAGTTAAAAACTTTCCCCCGAAATACGGCTCTATTAACTTGGCTACCTTTTCAGTATTTTTTACGCAAATGTGTATAAAACATACTTTTCATTTATCGTTTTTCACTTTTCATTTATCGTTTATCGTTTTTTTGAAACCATACATAAAATCTAAACTGCTGGTTCTCGCGCTCGCTTCGCTCGCGCGAGGGAGAAGGTGGTTCATTTTTCGGGCAAAGCCCGAAAAATGAACCACCTCTCCTCCTTTTGCGCGAGCGAAGCGAGCGCAAAAGTGCCTTTTAATGCGTATTTTGAATTTATGTATGGTTTCAAAATCGTTTTTCATTTTTCAATTCCTCCACGTACTAAAAAAGTTAAAATTTCGTTAAGAAAGACTTTAACTCCAGCATAGTAACGTTTAAACACAAAAATAACCAAACGACCCTTTACGATTTTAATATCGAAATTTAATTTCAAATCCGAATTTAAAACCAGAGGTTTTAGTTTGAAGATTGTTCAATTTCAGATTCCAGATGTCAAATTCCAGATAGAACATTTAGGCGTGTTAAGTATGGGCTTTTGACATTTGACATAAAAAATCTGACAAAAAATAAGCATCTTCAAACGCTTAAACTAAGTAGGCTACTGTATTGACATGAACAGAAAAAGACTTTTACGCGACTTATTATTGGGTTTTACACTCTTTTTGAGCTTCACCACAACGATTTCAGCCGCAAACGTATTGACAGACACCCTTCCTTTGCGCGACCGTAAGGGCGATTATCTCCGTGATTCGGTCATCAATCCGTTTGATTTGCGCGACCCGTCGAGTATCCAAAAAGGAGTGGAATACGACCCCCTCACTAATCGGTATTATATTACCGAAAAAATTGGCGATGACTTCTACCGAACGCCCACTTTTATGACTTTTGACGAGTACATGAAATTCAAAGCGCAGCAACAAGAACGGGCATACTTTGAGAAACTTGGCGGTTTCGACCGTAAAAACAGTGGTGAAAAGGTTGACCCTTTCTCAAAGGTGGATTTTTCAAATGCCCAAAACAGCAAGCTCAAAATGTTGTTGAAAACCGTCGGTTTGAATGGTAAATTGCCTTCGGCGGCTAAATTAGATGTAAAAAAACTTGGTGACAACCTCATCGGAATGATATTTGGCGACCCGCCAACGGTGGATATTCGCCCACAAGGACAAATTGACCTGACGCTCGGTGGCGATTATCGCTACTATGCCAATCCGATTTTGCCAACTTTCGCCCGTACAACGGGTGGTCTGTTGTTCAATATGGATATTCAGATGAACGTAACGGGTAAAATTGGTGACAAGTTGAACTTGAACACCGCTTTCAACAACAAAGCGACGTTTGATTTTGACCAAATTATGAAAATCAACTATAATTCTAATGTATTTAGTGAAGACGACATCATCAAATCTATTGAAGGTGGCAACGTGAGTTTACCACTAAGAGGTACGTTGATTCAAGGCTCACAAAATCTTTTTGGGGTAAAAACCGAATTGCAATTTGGGCATTTGCGCATAACAGCGTTGGCAGCACAACAGAAAAATCGCCGCCAAAACCTCAATGTGCAAGGTGGTAGCCAAGTCCAATATTTTAGTATTCCGATTGACCAATACGACGAAAATAAGCACTTCTTTTTGAGCCATTTCAACCGAAATAATTTTGAAGATGCGTTGAAAGAATTGCCGCTTATCAATTCGCAATTTTCGATTACAAAAATGGAAGTTTGGGTGTCGAATGAGCGCAATGAAGACCGTGAAGTGCGCCAAATTATAGCTTTTGCCGATTTGGGCGAAGGCGACCGCATCACAAACCCGAGTTCATTGCGGGTGAAAAATGGGGCAGCCGTAGCAAAAGGACAGCGTTTGCCAAACAATGATGTCAATGATTTATACGATAGATTGTTACGCGATACGGCCCGTACTCGTTCAGTTGGTCGTGTGGTGAATACGCTTGAAGGCATTGACTACAATATGGTGCAAGGACGTGATTTTGTGAAACGTTCGGCTAAAAAATTACAGTCAACGGAATATACTTTCGACCCTAAATTGGGGACTATCAGCGTGCCAAACCTTGACCGTCAACAAATTATGGGCGTGGCGTTTACCTATTTTTACAACGGTAAAGGTCCATTCCAAGTGGGTGAATTTGCGGAAAACGTGCCGCTTGTGCAGGGTACAGATTCCACAAGCCGCGTGATTTTTACAAAAATGTTAAAAAGCACAATTCAATCTCCGAACATTCCTTTGTTCGATTTGATGATGCGTAACGTGTATTCGGTTGGTGCTTACGTGACGAATCCGCAGGATTTGCGCCTTGATATTTTCTATCAAGATGCGAGTGCCGATAAAGCAGAAAAACGCACTTTACCCGAATTGGCAAGAAAACCACTCCTTTCGGTTTTGAATTTAGACCGCCTCAACCAAGTAGGCGACCCGCAACCCGACGGGCAATTTGACTTTGTGCCGGGCATCACAATCAATCCACGAAGTGGACGGATTATGTTCCCGTTTTTAGAGCCGTTTGGTCGGTCTTTGAAAACAAAATTGCGTGAAGATTTGGCAAAAGCGGGGTATGACACAACAATTACGGCTTCAATCGCAGACAAATACACCTATCAAGCTCTCTACGATTCGACGCTTTTCCGCGCCCAAGAGCAGCAGGAAAAAAACCGTTTCCTTATCAAAGGCTCGGTAAAATCAACGTCTTCTAATCGGATTCAACTTAATGCTTTTGGCTTGCGCCCTGGTGCAGTGACGGTATCGGCAGGTGCATATCAATTGTTGGAAGGCGTAGATTTTGCCATTGATTATGGTACTTCTACCTTGACGATTTTGAATTCTTCTTACGTCGCGCCCAATATTCCTTTGAATATTGCTTACGAAGACAATGCTCTTTTTGGCTTCCAAACCCGAACAATGTTGGGTTTGCGTGCCGATTATTCGGTCAAAAAGAAGTTCAATTTGGGGGCTACTCTTATGAATTTATTTGAGCAGCCTTTTACTGGTAAAGTTAATTTTGGGGAAGACCCCATCAACAATAAAGTGTATGGCGTTGACTTCAACTTTACCGAAGATGCCCCGTGGCTAACCCGTTTGGTGGATAAAATCCCGTTGATTCAGACCAAAGAGCCGTCAAAAATTACGTTTTCTGCCGAAGCCGCTTTGTTAGACCCTGGTCACTCAAAGGCAATTAATATTGGCAATGACAAAGGGGGTGTGGTTTATTTGGACGATTTTGAAGGCAGCAGCAGTCCTTTTTCCTTGATGGCGCAACCCAATGCTTGGCAATTGGCGTCAATCCCACAAAACAATGCGCGTCTTTTCCCCGAAGCTAAAGCGGATTCGGTGTATTCGGGTATCAATCGGGCGGGTTTGAACTGGTATCGAGTTGACCAATTTGTGCGTGAAAAAGCATTGGATAAAGACAATCCTTACATTATCGGTGTGGCGCAAACGGAGGTTTTTCCTGCAAGAGACGTAACAGGACAATCTTTTTCTAACTTTTTGCCTACGTTCGATATTCGTTACAAACCAAGTGAACGCGGTCCTTACAATTTCGATATTTCAACGGGTTATACCAATATTTCGGGTATAAACGGCAAAGTTTCGGCGGGTATTCAAGGCGATTTGAGTTTGAGAGAACCTCAAACCCGTTGGGCAGGTATCATGCGCGGTTTGACGCAAACGGATTTTGAAGCCGCCAACGTAGAATACATAGATTTTTGGATTCTCGACCCGTTCCTCAACACGCAGAGAAACAACACGGGCGGCAATATGTACATTCATTTGGGAGATATTTCGGAAGATATTTTGCGTGATAGTCGTAAAATGTATGAAAATGGTTTGCCTTCGCCTGTCAATAAGGAGTTAAAAACAGACCCCTCAGTATGGGGAAGGATTCCGCGTACCGAAATTCCTTTACCTACTTCTTTTTCTGGCGATGAAGAAGAACGCAAAGCGCAAGATGTTGGTTTAGACGGTATCAGCGACGCTGAGGAGAAAACGATTTTTAGTAAATACATTGACAAAATGCGGGTAAATTTGAATCCAACGGCTTTAACACGTTTGGAAGCCGACCCGTCGAATGACAATTTTACCTATTACAATGATGCGATTTATAAAGACAATGATAATACTATCGCTAAACGGTACAGCCGTTTTAATGGAGTAGAAGGCAACTCGGCGAACACAACGGGGCAGGATTTGCAATCGGGTACAAACTTGCCAGATGCGGAAGACATTAATCGCGACAATTCATTTGAAGAAAGTGAAGCGTATTTTTCCTATAAAATCCCATTGAATCCTTCAAGTTTTAACACAGCAACCAATCGCTATTATATTGAAAAACTTGATATTGGTGATAGAGCGACAACTGGTTTTAAGAGCCGTACTTGGCACCATTTCCGCGTACCAATTGATGCTTTTGAATCAAAACATGGACCAATTTCTGATTTTAGAAGTATCCGTTTTATGCGGATTGTGATGAAAGATTTTGAAGAAGAAACCGTTGTTCGCTTTGCAAAAATGGATTTAATCCGCAATCAATGGCGTCGCTACAAGCGCGATTTGAGTTGCAACGGTTTCAGTATCGGTAACAATACGGATTTGACGGGTGTTGAACTTCTTTCTGTTAGTATTGAAGAAAACAGCAAAAGAACACCTTTCAACTATATTTTGCCTCCGGGTATTGAGCGTCAACAATTGGCAACGGCTTTTGCGGCAAATGCGCGGCAAAATGAGCAGGCTTTGGGTATGCGCATAACGGGTTTGCAACCTTGTAAATCGAAATCTGCTTTTAAATTGTTCAGTTCAGATTTGCGGATTTACGAACGTATCAAAATGTTTGTCCACGCCGAATCTACTGAGGGGAATGCTTTGAATGGCAAATTAAACGCATTTATGCGTGTGGGTGCTGATTTTGAGAAAAATTACTACGAATATGAATTGCCACTTACGATGTCAGACCAAAAGAAAGTAACGAATGTTCCTTCTAATGGTCCTACGGCGGCTCAATACGCGCAAGAAGTGTGGAAAAAAGAAAATACGTTCGATTTTGCTTTGAGTTTGTTTACGAAAGCGAAGTTGGAACGAAATTCTAAAAATGTGCCTCTTTCGGAGGAATATCTGTACGTTGACCCAGAAAATCCTTTGAATAGAGTAAAGGTAAAGGGTAATCCAGACATTGGCTTGGTGAAAGGTGTCATGGTTGGGGTTTCCAATCAAGATTTGTCTTCTCACGACGTGGAGATTTGGATTAACGAATTGCGCTGTACAGGCTTGAATGAAAACGCGGGTGGAGCTGCTTTAGCGCGAATGGACGTAAAAATGGCAGATTTTGGTAACGTTGCGCTTGCGGGTAGCTATTTAGGCATCGGCTATGGTGCGATTGACCAAAAAGTTCAGCAACGCAGTCGTGAAGAAGTAACGGAATACAGTTTGAACGGACGTTTTGAATTGGGTAAGTTTTTTCCTGTAAAATCGGGTATCCACATTCCATTCAATATCCAACATTCAAACAATACGCGGACACCAGAATATGACCCGTATGATTTGGATTTGAAATTGAAAGATAAAATCAACGCGGAAACCAACGGTGAAAAACGCGATGAAATAAAAGCGGCTGCTAAAACAATTCAAGTTATCAACGGTATTTCGTTTGACAATGTGCGTAAAGACCGCACAAATGCCGAACGCAAACCCGCACCGTGGGATATTGAGAACTTCTCAGCCTCTTATGCACAAACGAGTGTGGAACGCCGCGACCCACTTGTGTTGTCCGACAACAAACAGAGTTACAAAGGCAGTTTGGATTACCAATATTCACGCGAGCCGCTTTATGTGACGCCGTTTAAAAAATTGATTAAAAGTGAAAAAGTTGAAAAATACTTCAAATTAATCACGGATTTTAATTTCAATCCCATTCCGAATTCGGTGGGTTTGAACACCGTTTTAGACCGTCAAGTAAACGTAACGCAATACCGTTTTTCGGGTGAAGATGCGGCGTACAATACTTTCTACGCCCGTCGTTTTAATTGGGATAGAAACTACAATTTGCAATGGGATTTGACGCGCTCTTTGAAACTTAATTTCGATGCAAAAAATGTGGGCGTTGTTGACGAATTGAACGATTTTGATGAAAATGGCGACCCCGTTGATTTAGATGCCCGACGCACAAAATTGAATGATGGCTTGCAAAATTTTGGCAGAACCAAACGTTATGACCAAAATATCAACGTCAACTATACCGTGCCGACGCGCAACATTCCATACATGGATTGGGTGCAGATTAGGGCAACTTACGGCGCAAATTATGGTTGGGAAGCCGCAGCTTTGAATTTTGAAAAAGTGGGCAATAACATCAGCAATAAGCAAAATCGCCAGCTCAATGCAGATTTCAGTTTCACCTCTTTGTACAATCAAATTAAATATTTGAAAAATATTCAGACACCTATTTTTGCACCTGCTGAATCGGCTAAAAAGCCGAAAAAGTCAAAAAAACTCAATGTGCCGACCCCCTCAGTAACGGATGAGAAAAAAGACGGTGACGCGGCTGCAACTGCTGCAACCGACACTAAAAAAGGCAAAAAGAAAAGAGGCGAAAATGAAGAACGCTTGCCAACAGTGGCGGAAAAAGTATTGATTCGTCCTTTGTTGTTGTTGAGAAATGGGCGATTGAATTATACTGAGGGGTTAAATTCTTATGTCCCGGGCTATCTGCCGCAATCGCGTCAATTTGGTATGTCTGATTTGTCAAGTCCAGGGTGGGATTACGTTTTGGGTTATCAACAGTCTGATGATGATTGGTTAGATGATGCGGGCAAACGCTCGTGGATTTCACGCGATATTCGCCAAACACGTCCAACTTTGAACAATTATACGCAGCAAATTGATGCGCGTTTGAGTGTCGAACCGTTCCAAGATTTCCGCGTGGATATTGATTTGACGAAAAATTACACGCGCAATCGTTCGCAAGAATTTAGAGATACCACTGAAAATGGTACGGGTGGTTTGGTTCACACCAACCGCTTTGAAGACGGGTCTTATACCGTGTCGTACTTTACTTTAAACACAATGTTTACGGATATAAAAACCGTTTTCCAACAGTTTTTGGATAATCGCTCGGTGGTTTCACAAGCCTTGAATCCGACAGGTTTGCCGCACCCTGAAGCGACAGGTTACAAATTGGGTTTTGGTCCAACGAGCAATGATGTCTTGATTCCCGCTTTTATTTCGGCTTATACGGGTCGAGACATCAGTAAAACGTTGGGAACTGGCAAATTTGATTTGTTTAAAGAAAAACCGTCGGTGAACTGGCGTTTGTCGTACAATGGTTTGGCGAAATTGCCGGGTGTGCGCGATGTATTCCAAAATATCAGCATCACACACAGTTACAAATCAAGTTTGACAACCAATTCGTTCCGTACATCACCGTTCTATGACCCTAACAAGCCGACACAAACGCGGGTTGAAAACAAATACGATTATTATCCGCAATATGACATTCCTTCGATTGTCATCAGCGAACAGTTTGCACCGCTTTTGGGCATTGATGCGTCTTTAAAATCGGGGGCAACTTTTGGTATTCAATACCGCAAAAGCCGCAATTTGGCGTTGAGTATTTCAGATACACGGATGCAAGAATCAAAAGTGTCGGAAATCCAGATAAAATTTGGACACCGTTTGAAAAATATCTACATTCCTTTCCTTGATTTTGATATTGAGAAAAAACTTATGTCAAAAGAAAAAGAAAAACGTTTGAAAGAAGAAGAAAAACGGAAAAAAGCGGAAGAAAAAGAAAAAGCATTGTCAGATGCCCAAAAAAATCCGAACGCACCGAAAAAGAAACGCGAACCCAAGCCTAAAAAAGGTAATGACCTCGTGTTAAATTTCGACTTGTCGTTCCGCGATGACCAAACCGAAAATCATTTATTCGGTGCTGGGGCAGGTGACATTCCTTCACGGGGTTCACAAACTTTGCGGCTATCGCCTTCGGCAACTTACACGGTCAATAAATTGCTCGACTTACGTTTTTTTATAGATTACAACCGCACAATTCCTTACACGTCGGCGGCGTTCCCTTCTACAACGGGGACAGGTGGGTTTGTGATTACGTATAAATTGAATTAAAATAGCCTTCGGGTTTTAAATATCAAAGATTTCAAATTACAAGTAAGTAGTTGTCCATAAATAATCGCTACTTTTAAATACACGCCTTTGCGCTCGCTTCGCTCGCGCAAAGGGAGGAGAGGTGGTTCATTTTTCGGGCTTTGCCCGAAAAATGAACCATATTCCCCCTTCTCGCGCGCGCGAAGCGAGCGCGAGAAGGGTTGTAAAAAGTAGCGATTATTTATGACTAACTACTTATGATTGAAATCTCGGTACTTTTGTAAAGACAATAATTCGGTAGTTTTTAGTTCCAGTCTGACGTGGGTTTCAAACCCGCGTCAGATTTTCACAACGCGAAGGGCTTTTTTACTGAGGGGTGTTTAGAATGGCTTTTGTAATTACTTAGCCCATAGCTCGCTTCGCTCGCAAAAAAGGGGAATGTGGTTCGTTTTTGGGGCTTTGCCCGAAAAACGAACCACCTCTCCTCACTCGCGCGAGCGAAGCGAGCGCGTGACTAAGTAATTACTGGCTTTTTTATATTTTTCTCACAAATCCGTCAACCAATGTAGGCATAAAAAAATAACGCCTTGATAATACTTTGATTACCAAGACGTTATTTTAAATTGTTTTACTTAAAGAGTAGGGGCGACAGGGTTCGAACCTGCGACCTCTTGGTCCCAAACCAAGCGCGCTACCAGCTGCGCTACGCCCCTAACTTGTATTTGTGCAAATGAAAATGGCGGTGAAGCCGGGATTCGAACCCGGGGTACAGTCACCCGTACGTCAGTTTAGCAAACTGGTGGTTTCAGCCACTCACCCACTTCACCATTCTCATTTTAGCCTTTGCTTCCAAAAGCGGTGCAAAGATAGTTCCACATTTTGATAATTCCAAGCTATAAAGGAAAAAAATATTTTTTTTTTAGAGTGTATAACAAATTATCCTTATTTCGTTTTTATAGCTCCTTTCACGCGCAAAAAAGGGGAAAAAGTGGTTTATTTTTCGGGCAGTAGAGACGCGAGGCATCGCGTCTCTAGGAAAAATAAACCACCTCTTTTTTCTTTTGCGAGCGAAGTGAGCAATAGTGTAAATTACCTCAAAAAAACAAAAATCCCGCCCTCGCCAAGGCGAAACACGAGATTTTAAACTTATACATAAACTTACCATAAGCTATTGGAATTCGCTCTATACGCGAGCAAATTCAGGGTATTGTATCATGCGGCAAACGAAGTACCGCAACCACAAGTCTCTTTGGCATTAGGATTTGAAAAAGAAAAGCCTCTATTGTTGAGTCCTTCTAAAAAGTCAATTTCCATGCCAAGCAAATATATAGCGTGTGATTTTTGCATCAAAACACGCATCCCATTGATGGTCAAAATATCGTCCCCTTCTTTAGGTTCGTCGAAACCCAAAACGTAAGAGAAACCCGAACAACCTCCGCCTTTAACGCCAATACGCAAGCCATATTGTGCAGGAATGTTCTGTTCCGCAACGATAGAACGAAGTTGTTTTACCGCGCCTTCTGTGAGACTAAGCGGATTAACGGTATTGTTTTCAGATATTGCGCTCATATTTTTCTATTTTTTTATTGACAAATTTTTAAATTTCTTAGCAAAACAATTTTAATAAAATCCTCCATTTGCTTAAACTATACATAAAATTTAAACAAAGCCTTTCGCGCTCGCTTCGCTCGGAAAAAAGGGGAATGTGGTTCGTTTTTCGGGCAAAGCCCGAAAAACGAACCACATTCCCCTTTTTTCCGAGCGAAGTCTGTTTACATCCCGAATACCTTCGGGAGAGCTATGGGCTAAGTAATTACTTTTTTTATTAAATTTGAAGACACAAAAATAACAAGTATATAGATATTTTAGTTTCTTTTTTGTCATATATTTATATTCATCTATTGACTTCTTAAAAATACAGGTAATTACTTACTCACGCGCTCGCTTCGCTCGCGCGAAAGGAGGAAATGTGGTTCGTTTTTCGGCTTCGCCGAAAAATGAACCACCTCTCCTCCTTTCGCGCGAGCGAAGCGAGCGCGAAACAGCCTTAAAACTTTTTTTTTGATAAATCATCTAAGTTTTGCGGTATTAAAACGTGGCTTCGCCACGAGGAAAACCTAATGGAGGGATCCGTTTTTTTGTTTAAAATTTGGGCTTTGCCCAAATTTTAAACAAAAAAACGGATCCCTCCGAAAAATCCCCCGCGCCGCCGAAGGCGGCGCGTTTTGAGGCACTACCACAAAACTTAGGTTAAATCATGATTTTTGAAAAAGCAATGGGAAATGTCGGTGATTAATGCCTTTGAATAATAAAAAACGTGGAAATAAATTTCTTATTGGTAACAAAGCAGCATATTTTTGTGTGTGGGCGTTATTATTCCGTAGCTGTGAAAACAGTTACACTTAAATTGAAATCAAAACTAACTTTTTCCCAAACTCAAAAGAGGGACAACAATGGATTTAACATTAAGCTGGGATTTACACGAAAGAGACCTCATTGAGGCTTGTGTTGCCCGCGAAAGATGGGCGCAACAGCGGCTCTATGAAGAATTTTATCCCAAAATGATGGGTGTCTGTCTGCGCTATGCCAATGACGACAGTGATGCTTTAGACATTCTGCATGAAGGTTTTATCAAAATCTTTAAGCATATTGGTTCGTACCAACCCAATACGTCGTTGACGGCTTGGGTGCGCCGTGTGATGGTCAATACGTCTATTGATTATTACCGCAAAAATACCCGCCGTCGGACTGATGATATTGATACAGCTTACAATTTGAGCAGCGACGCACCCGATGCGATTAGCAATTGCTCTGAACAAGATATTTTATTGGCAGTACAGCAATTGACACCTGCTTACCGTACTGTTTTTAACTTATACGTGATTGAGGGTTTCTCGCATCGAGAAATCGGCGAACAATTAGACATTACAGAAAGCACATCGCGCTCAAACTTGGTGAAAGCGCGTTTGAAATTACAAGCCCTTTTGACAAAAAAATTCGACCTCAATTCAACGAGTAAAGGAGATGATGAATAACGAGAAAATGACATTAGATGACCAAGTACGCGCCGCGCTTGAAAATTATGCCGAGCCGTACAATGCCGCACATTGGCAAGCAATAAACGAACGGCTCGATGTACTCGATGCTGCGGATACTGCGTTTGACAATTCGCTACGTGGTCGTCTGGCGGATATTTCTGTTTTGCCAGTAGCAGATGCGTGGTCTAAAATGGCGGACAAATTGGACGCTATGGACGCGGCGGAGTCTTCGTTTGACGATGCTTTGCGCAGTCGTTTGTCTGATGTAAAGGTTGCGCCGATGATGGGTGATTGGTCTAAAATGTCGGCAGCATTGGATAATTTTGACGATGCAGAAACCGAATTCGATGATGTTTTGCGTAGAAAATTGGAAAATATTGCAACACATCGCCCGAATCACTGGGCAATGATGAACGAAAGACTTGACCGTGAGTTTACTTTGAAAGGAAAAATCCTACGGTATAAAGTGATTGAAGTGGCTTTGATGTTGTTTGCGTTTTACACCGTTTTGAATGTTTTGGACTTAAATACTGAGGGGTCTGGTTTTGATACAAAAAATCAAAATACAGAAGTACAAAGAGAAAATAAGCTAAATTTAGGACAAGGTGTTGATAAAATGGGATTCAATGTTGAAAACACACAAGCGATTGAATCAAAAAAATCAATCAATAATTCTGGAAATAAAAACACAGAATCCAATGCAACAACGCGGGAAAGTGGAATGAATCCACCACAATTCATGCAGCAGCAACCCAATACAGGCGAACAAATGCCTAAGAATAATGTGAAATCGTTTGACAATTCTCCTAATTGGCGGTTGCGAGGCGGTATTCAAAGTCCTCAAAACAAGGAACAAACTTCTCCACAAAATTTTGTCCCGAAAGGGCAGCCACTTGTGGATAACTCGATGCCCAATACTGTAAATAATAGTGCATATACTGAGGGGGTAAGTTTTAGAAATAGTGGACTTCAAAATACTGATTTTTCCACATATTCATCAACATCTGCTTCTGAAAATCTACTTAATACGGCGATGAATAGTGTACAAGTTCGCCCAATTACCGTAGCTATCGTACCCGAAATCAATACATTACAGGCTAATTTGTTGAACAATAATAAATGGATAGCCCCTATACATATCGTACAAACCAACGGGGATAAAAAAGGCAGATGGCGTTTAGCCACTTTCGGTACAACGGCTTTAGATTGGGTAAGAACATCTTTTGTTGATGGCAGTCGGGAACAACATTTCCAAGAACAACGAGTGGCTAATGTAGGTGTCAATGCTTTAGTGGCGTACAAACGTGGAAAAGTGGAGTTGGAAACGGGTATTATGGTCAATCGTAAAAAATACAGCATCGAAAATGTAGTCGTTATCAACAGAGCTGTTATTAGAGGTGTGACAACTGTGGAAAAGCCTAAAGATTTACGCCTAAGTATCGTTAGTATTCCACTTAATGTTAACATACAGTTGAAAAATACGCGCCGTTGGCATACTTATGCACATTCGGGCGTTGCGGCAAATGCGATTGTTGATGCTCTTGACCGTCGGGAAGATATAAAAGCACCCGCTTCGTCAATAGCGGGTGGTCAGCCGTCTCAAAATGACCCCATACTTGCGAGTTACTCAAAAGGCTTGGTCAATGGTGGTGAAACAAAAGACAATCTTTATTTCACGGGTCAAGTTGGCGTAGGTGTTGAATATAGATTAACGCCCACAACAAATCTGTTTTTGCAACCCACCGCTGCCTTTATGTTGTCTAAAACAAGCGGTATCGGTAGTTTAGACGACCGCATAAAAACGTATTCTATTCAAGGGGGCGCGAAATGGAGGCTTTAAAAGGAACTCCAATCAGACGCGGGTTTGAAACCCGCGTCTGATTTCCTTAAATTAAAAATCTTTGTAATTACTTAGCCCATAGCTCTCCCGAAGGTATTCGGGATGTAAACAGACTTCGCTCGTAAAAAGGGGGAATCTGGTTCGTTTTTCGGGCTTTGCCCGAAAAACGAACCACCTCTCCTCACCCGCGCGATCGAAGCGACCGCGTGACTAAGTAATTACAAATCTTTCTTATAAAATCGTGTCCTGTAAAAATGGTTGCTCATTCGGATAATCAGTGGTAAAATGCAAACCGCGACTTTCTTTGCGCGTCGCTGCTGACCGCGTGATTAAGTAAGCAATGGTAATCAAGTTGCGCAATTCGGCAAGTTGTGGCGATAAAGTTGTTGAATTGTACAAGTCTTCTGTTTCCCGATAGAGGATAAACAAACGGTCGATAGCACGTTTCAAACGCACATTTGACCGCACAATACCGACATAATAACTCATCAAATCCTTCAATTCCTTTGTACTTTGCGTGATTAAGACCATTTCTTGAGGGTCAGTTGTGCCTTCGGCGTTCCAATCTGGAATATCGGTTCGGATTGTAGAAGTAGGCATTTTATCCAAAACATCGCCTGCAATGCGGTGGGCAAAAACAAGGGCTTCCAACAACGAATTCGATGCCAAACGATTGGCACCGTGCAAGCCTGTACAGCTACATTCGCCACAAGCATAGAGATTTTTGATGCTCGAATGTCCCAATTCATCTACCAAAATACCGCCGCATTGATAGTGACATGCAGGAACAACGGGTATCATGGTTGTAAAAGCGTCAATGCCAATACTTTTGCATTTGTCGTAAATAGTGGGAAAATGGGCGTAAAATTTCTCTTTATCCAAGTGCCGACAATCCAAAAACATAGAGTCCGTACCATAAATTTTCATTTCGGAGTCAATCGCTCTTGCCACAATATCGCGCGGTGCAAGGCTACCGCGCGGGTCGTATTTGTGCATAAATTCTTCTCCATTCGGGGTTTTTAGAATTGCCCCAAAACCGCGCACCGCTTCCGATACTAAGAAATTAGGATTGTCACCCGCAGGATTGTACAAGGCAGTTGGGTGAAATTGGACAAATTCCATATCTGCTACCCGCCCTTTTGCGCGATACACCATAGCAATACCGTCACCTGAAGCAATAATCGGATTTGTGGTATTTTTATATACTTGTCCCGTGCCGCCCGTTGCCATTAAGGTTTGTTTGGCGAGAAAGGTCTCGATTTCACCCGTTCGTTTGTTCAAAGCGTAGCAACCATAACACTCAATATCGGGCGTCAATCGCGTGATATTCCAACCCAAATGGTGTTGAGTGATGATGTCTATGGCAAAATAATGTTCGTGAATGTGGATATTGGTATGCAATTTCATTTCAGCAACCAATGCCCGTTGAATCTCCCAACCTGTAAGGTCTTTGTAGTGCAAAATGCGGTTTTCGGTGTGTCCACCTTCGCGCCCTAAGTCGTATTCAGCTCCGTCTTTGTCGAATCGTGTTCCCCAATCAATAATTTCGCGGATACGTTCAGGTCCTTCTTTGACGACAATTTCCACGATGCTGCGTTTGCACAAGCCGTCACCCGCATCTAAAGTGTCTTCAATGTGTTTGTTGTAATTGTCTTTTTCAAAATCCCAAACTGCTGCCACGCCACCTTGTGCATAGCGTGTATTCGATTCGTTTTCAACCGTTTTGGTCAATACATCAATGCGTAAATCGGGGCGTTTTCGGGCAGTTTTAATTGCAAAACTCAAACCTGCAATACCGCCACCAATAACGAGAATGTCTGTTGTCATGTGAAATTAGGATAAAATGCTTATAATTGCTTAGTCCGCGCTCGCTTCGCTCGCGCAGAAAGGGGAATGTGGTTCATTTTTCGGCGAAGCCGAAAAATGAACCACTTCTTTTCTTGTCGTTGTGCGAGCAAAAGGGACGTAGCTAAATAGTTACAAATGTTTGAAGAAATAATTTGAAACCATACATAAATTCAGAATACGCATTAAAAGGCACTTTTGCGCTCGCTTCGCCCGCGCAAAAGGAGGAGAGGTGGTTCATTTTTCGGGCAAAGCCCGAAAAATGAACCACATTCCCCCTCTCGCGCGAGCGAAGCGAGCGCGAGAACCAGCAGCTTAGATTTTATGTATGGTTTCAAAGAAATAATTAAAATAATTGGGCGAATATACTGAGGGGTGGCTTTTTTTTCAAAAAAAACCTTATTTTTGCTCAAAATTAAATTTTAATCATGCACGCAGCAGTTGCCAAAATACTTCAAAGCCCCAATGCGCTTACCATTGCCCAAGAGCTTCAACAGGCTGTTACTGATGAGGCAAAACGTCGTCATGCCTTTCGCGAATGGTTAGATGAAGACAAAAAAGCGGAGTTTATCAATGGTGAAGTTGTCATCATGCACTCACCCGTAAAAAAACGCCATAGTCGTGTGTCTAAGTTATTGACACGGCTTGCGGGAGTTTATGCCGAAATAAAAGGAATTGGTGAGATTATGTACGAAAAAGCGTTGATTGCTTTGACCCGCAATGATTATGAACCCGATATGGTTTTTTATAGAAAAGAAGAAGCAGATAAACAAACCGACGACCAAATGATTTTCCCAGCCCCTTCTTTTGTGGTGGAAATTTTATCAAAAAGCACGGCTAAATATGATAAAGGGATAAAAAAACAAGATTATGCTGCACACGGTATTGAAGAATATTGGATAATTGACCCCGTGAAACAACAAATAGAACAATATTTACTGATTGGCAACGGTTCTGAATACATGCCACCTTACGTTTTTCTTTATGAAGATAACATAGAAAGTGCAGTGATTACAGGTTTTAATATTCCCGTTGCCGCGCTTTTTGATGAAGCCATCAATCTTCAAACTTTGAAACAATTAATGGGGAAATAAACTTCTCAAGAATTTCAGATTCCAAATTTCAAAGTGTTATAAATTGATTTGAGCGCGTGACAAAATCGGGTCAATTTACTGAGGGGGCATTAACACACTTATAGCATTATAAAAAATTGCTCTGTAAATGATTTGTGCATTTAAACTTGACAGCACATTATGTCACTAAGTGACTAAGGAAATGCTTAATTTTAGTGCTTGTTATAAACATTTTGAGCCTAACGGCTCAATAAACGCACGAATTTGATGAGCCGTTGGGCTCAATATGTTTATAACAAGCACTAAAACCAAGTGTTCCCCTTGACACAGCGTGTCAACATGTGGTAAATGCACAAATCATTTACAGAAAGTAAAAAACTAAGCCGCAGCCAAAAGCGAAGCATCCACCTCAGCCATTAAACCCGCCAAATGCGCTTCATTTACTTCTTTTTCGCGGTCGGCAATTTTGATAAATTGCGCGTATAGCACTTCCGTATCGTAGTTATTGACTGCAATACCCATTTTTTGCAAGCGGTAGCGCAAAGCTGCCCGTCCGCTACGTGCTGTCAAAACGATGCTCGATTCTTGAACACCGACTTCGAGTGGGTCAATAATTTCGTAATTTGCGCGGTTTTTAATCACGCCGTCTTGATGAATACCCGATGAGTGGGCGAAGGCATTTGACCCCACAATAGCTTTGTTGGGTTGTACAATCATGTTCATTTTTTCTGATACCAAACGGCTCAATGGGAACAATTGATGTGCTTGAATATCGGTATATAAACCCAATTCTTTGTGCTGCCGCATCACCATTACCACTTCTTCAAGGCTTGTATTGCCAGCTCGCTCGCCGATACCGTTTATCGTACACTCAATTTGGCGTGCGCCATTAACGGCTGCCGCAATAGAATTGGCGGTTGCCATACCCAAATCGTTGTGGCAATGCGCTGAAATCGTGGCTTTGTGGATATTTGGCACGTTGTCCACGAGGTATTTTATCAATTTGCCGTATTGTTCGGGCAGACAATAGCCCGTTGTGTCGGGAATATTCACGACCGTTGCCCCCGCTTTGATGACGGCTTCTACCACTCGCGCCAAATATTCGGGGTCGCTACGCCCTGCATCTTCGCAGAAAAACTCTACATCTTCTACGTATTTTTTAGCGTATTTTGTCGCTTTCACGGCACGTTTGATAATTTCGGCGCGTGTAGAATTAAATTTGTGGACAATATGAAAATCGCTCGTACCCAAACCCGTATGGATGCGGGGGCGAACAGCATATTTCAAAGCACCTGCCGCCGCGTCAATGTCTTTTTCGACCGACCGCGACAAAGCGCAAACAGTAGCATTTTTTATCAATTTTGAAATCTGCGTTACCGAATCAAAATCACCGGGCGATGAAATTGGGAAACCCGCTTCGATAACATCAACGCCAAGTTCTTCCAAAGCGCGGGCGATTTCAAGTTTTTCGGGGAGGTTCAATTTGCAACCCGGCACTTGCTCGCCGTCGCGTAAGGTTGTATCAAAAATTTTGACTTTGTTATTAGACATTTTTATTGATAATTTTAACTACTTTTAAATAGATTGAGAAGTCATTTTTACATTTAAACGACGTAATTTTGCCGATGAAAACTTGCTGTAATCAGACACCAAAATTACGCCCGAACTTCGTCGTCAAAAGAACGAAGTTTGAGAAGTCAGTACGCTTGTCAAATAGCACGTTTTATGCTATAATTCATTGTTTATCAATTATTTGAAAAATATCAAACTACGATGCCCACTGTTTCTCAAGACCATCTTTTTCAACTCATTCGAACTTTGACAAAAGCTGAAAAACGCAATTTTCGCTTGTACGTGACGCGCAATCAATCGTCTGAAGATTTGAAATTTATCCACCTTTTCGACGTACTCGACAAGTCTAAGGAGTATGAAGAAGCGGTTATTTTCAAAAAAGTACCTGATATTCGGAAAGAGCAACTATCCAATCTAAAAGCGCATTTGTACAAACAGTTGCTAACAAGTCTGCGCTTATTGCACAAAAACCGCAATTCAGATATTGATATTCGTGAGCATCTTGATTATGCGAAAGTCCTGTACAACAAAGGTTTATACATTCAATCACTCCGTATATTGGACAAAGCTAAGGGATTGGCGGAAACAAATCATCATTATTTTTTAAAATTAGAAATAATTGAATTTGAAAAAATAATTGAAAGCCGCCACATCACCCGCGCCCACGACGGACGCGCAAACGAACTCGCCTCCGATGCCCTTGAAACCACACAACGTATGTTGAACACGAGCCGTTTGTCCAATTTGTCTTTACAGTTATACGGTATGTATTTGAACATCGGACACGCCAAAAATAAGGAAGATTGGCAGCGCATGAACGACTTTTGGGCGGCAAACTCCCGTGATTTACCCCCCCTCAGTAAATTTGGCTTTTTTGAGAAAATTTATTACTTTCAATGTCTCGTTTGGAAAAACTATATTGAACAAGATTGGAAAAACTATTATCGGTATGCTTACAAATGGGTAGAACTTTTTGAAAATGAGCCGATTATGAAAATAAATGACACATCTTTGTACTTAAAAGGCATTCACAATTTGTTGAACGCTGCATTCATGACGCTCGACCACCGCCGCTTATCCGAATTTTTGAATAATACTGAAACCTATTTGACAAAACACGCCGATTCATTGGACGAAAATACGCGTACTTTGGCGTTTCACCACTTGTATTCTGCCAAAATCAACAAACACTTTCTGGAAGGCTCTTTTACTGAGGGGGTCGCCGAAGTACCCGAAATTGAAAGACAATTGAAAGAATTTTCAAAAACACTCGATGAACACCGCATTTTGATTTTTTATTACAAAATTGGTTGCCTGTATTTTGGTTCAAGCAATTTTGACAAAGCCATTGATTATCTCAATAAAATTATCAACCTAAAAACAGGTAATTTACGAACTGATATTCAGTGTTTTGCACGGATGTTGCACCTCATTGCCCACTATGAAAAAGGACATTACGCCCTTTTGGAGTATATGATAAAATCGGTTTATCGCTTTCTATTAAAAAATGGAGACATGACTGGCGTGATGCAAGAAGTATTAAAATTTTTACGTAAATCTTTGTATTTGAAGCAAAAAGACTTGAAAAAAGAGTTCAATGAATTAAAAATTGAACTTGAAAAACTCGCTGCCGACCCTTTTGAACGACGGTCGTTTGTCTATCTCGACATCATTGCGTGGCTGCAATCAAAAGTAGAAGGCAAAACAGTAGAAGCCATGAGTCGGAAAAAGTTTTTGGAAAGAGAATTAGGCGGCTTGAAAAAGGCGGCTATTTTGAAATGAATGTCGTAAAAACTTAGCCACCCATTGGCACTATTTTTCTGCAAGTCATGGTAACTTTGGAAATCTTATAAGTACTTGTACCTAAATAAACGCTGCTTTGAATTCGTCCAAACCTTCCAGGTTTTGAAGGAATCCTACGAGGTTTAGCAGCGTTTATTTACACATAGCTACTTATACGTTATTGCATAAGGTTTTACCCTTTCATTAAATATAGCCTATTGCTCGCTTCTGCTCGCAGAAATAAGAGGGAGTGTGGTTCATTTTTCGGGCTTAGCCCGAAAAATGAACCACCTCCCTTTCTTTTCTGCGAGCGAAGCGAGCGCGGACTAAGTAATTGAGGGGTGGGCATAACCCCAAAAGCAATTTTTTAGCTTTACGCTCGCTTTGCTCGCGTAAAGCAGGAGAATGTGGTTCGTTTTTCGGCGAAGCCGAAAAACGAACCACGTCTCCTCCCTTTTGCGCGAGCGAAGCGAGCGCAAAACATCTGTTTTTAATCAAAAAACGATGTTTTTAGGTTATGCCCACTCCTCAATGTATAACTTCATTTTTCCAAATTCTTGACTTACGAAAGGTTAGTTGAATTTGAACTTCTTTGAAGTTTGAAATTCTTTGAAGTTTGAAATTGTTGAAATTTTTTAAACCAAATTAGCAATTTGTTCTTTCATTTTTTCCAATTCGTCTTTCATTTGGACGACCAAGTGTTGAATATCGGCAGAATAGGCTTTTGAGCCTAATGTATTGATTTCGCGACCGATTTCTTGGGCGATAAAATTCAGGGTTTTTCCTTTTGATGAATTTTTTTTGTCATCTAAAGTTGTTGTAAAGTACTTACAATGTTGCGACAAACGTACTTTTTCCTCTGTTACGTCAATTTTTTCAAGATAAAACAGAACTTCTTGCTCAAAACGATTCTTATCCACGTTTTCTTTCCCCATAAATTCGTCGAGGTTTTGTTTCATGCGCTGACGTAATTTAATAATGCGTTCTGTTTCAAAAAGTTCAATTTCTGCCAACAATTTCATGATATTTGCACCACGCAAACGCAAATCTTTATCCATTGCCCCCCCCTCAGTATGACGGAACTTTTTGAAGTTGGCGAGGGCATCGTCAAGTGCCTCTATTGTGGCTGCCCATTGTTCTTCACCAATAATTTCTTCATCGCCGCCTACAACATTTGGCAAACGCATAATAGCTTGCATAACGTCACCGTTGTCAATGCCCAACTCCGTGCGAAGTTTGGTCAACTCTTGATAATAACGCCTAAAAAGGTCGTGGTTCAACACAAAATCGTCTTCACCCGACATGGATTTTATGTTTATGGTCACGTCAATTTTCCCCCGTTCAGCCTGTTCAGTTAAGATGCGGCGGAGGTCAATTTCCTTCTCTTTGTAATTATATGGCATTTTGAATCTGATGTCGGTCATCTTTGAATTCAAAGCGCGTACTTCGATACTTACCGTTTTGTCGCCGAACGGACGCGAAGCCCGTCCGTAGCCTGTCATTGATAAAAGCATATTTTTGTTTATTTACACTGAGCACTTAGCATTTATTAGAAGTGCGTAACTATTTACCTATTTGCATTTTGTTCGCACAACAACAAGAGAAAAGGTGGTTTATTTTTCGGCGAAGCCGAAAAATAAACCACCTTTCCCCTTCCTTCGCGAGCGAAGTGAGCGCGTGATGAATAGTTACGAAGTTGCAAAGATAGTAAAAGGCAGCTAAGTCAAGGCGTTGAAAAAAAAAATCAAAAAAAAAGAATCTAAATTATTGAGAATCAATTGGATAGTTCTATTTTCGTTTTTGAAACCATACTACTGGACATGAACTTAAATCCGTTAGAATTTACGCGTTTATAGAAAATGATAATAAGCGAAGTTTTTTCCTCGAATCCGTAGGATTCGCACGTTAAAATATTCCAAATAAACGTGCGAATCCTACGGATTCGAGGAAAATGTTCATTTAGTTTTTCTACAAACGTTCAAATCCTAACGGATTTGTGGGTCATGTCCAGTAGTATGTTTTGAAACCATACATAAAATCTAAATTGCTGGTTCTCGCGCTCGCTTCGCTCGCGCGAAGAGGGGAATGTGGTTCATTTTTCGGGCTTTGCCCGAAAAATGAACCACCTCTCCTCTTTTTGCGTGAGCGAAGCGAGCGCAAAAGTGCCTTTTAATGCGTATTTTGAATTTATGTATGGTTTCAAATTTTCGTTGAAGAAATAAAATAGGAATGTGCTTTTAGCGGACTAATTGGCGTAAATTCGCTAAAAATCTACTTTTTTTCTCTATTTTTGTGGATAACGTGTGGATACACTGTTTCCTAAAAACGCCTAATTTTTATCAAACTTGGCGTGCATTTTGTCTCAGGTGTTCACAAAACATTGATTTTCAAATAACTAAGTTATTTTTTTTTCCTTTTTTTCGTAAAAAAAATCGGTGACGGTTTTTTATTCTAAATAAAAAATAGACATTTGCCCCACTTTCAGCAGAAAGAAGACAATTGGAAAACAAAGCGAAGAAAAAGCGAGAACATAATTCATAACTCATTCTAAATTTTTCAATAATGAGAAAAGCAGATATTGTAGCTGCAGTTGCCGAGAAAACAGGCATCGCCAAAGTGGACGTTTTAGTTGCACTTGAACAATTTTTCAGCGAAGTCCGTGATACAATGGGCAACGGTGAAAACGTGTATATACGTGGTTTTGGCTCGTTTGTTATTAAGAAGCGCGCTGCAAAAACAGGTCGTAATATTAAACGCAATAAGACAGTTCAAATACCTGAGCATTACGTGCCAGCGTTTAAACCCGCTAAAATTTTCACGGAATATGTGAAAACCAATGTTCATTCATTGCCTGATGACAAAGATACTGGCAAAGAAGATTAATTTTTGACAACAAAAATTAATCATTGAGCATTTAATTGTGCATCACGTCGTTTCTGCCCGAAACACGCGATGCACAATTTTTGTTTATAGTAAATACTTGAGGAGTGGGCATAACCTAAAAACATCGTTTCTTAATTAAAAACAGATGTTTTGCGCGCGCTTCGCTCGCGCAAAAGGGAGGAGACGTGGTTCGTTTTTCGGCGAAGCCGAAAAACGAACCACATTCTCTCCCTCGCGCGAGCGAAGCGAGCGCGAGATGCAAAAAACGCTTTTAGGTTATGCCCATCCCTCAGTAAATACTTTAGACACGACGCTCGCTTCGCTCGCGCGGAGAGGGGGAAATGTAATTTATTTTTCGGCGAAGCCGAAAAATAAATTACTTTCTATTAATTATTTGCGCAAGCAATTTTTTGAAAAACTCAATATTTACCTTGAATCATTAAAAAGATATCATAAAATCTATTTGAAACCATACATAAAATCTAAGCTGCTGGTTCTCGCGTTCGCTTCGCTCGCGCAAGAGGGGGAATGTGGTTCATTTTTCGGGCAAAGCCCGAAAAATGAACCACCTCTCCTCCTTTTGCGCGAGCGAAGCGAGCGCAAAAGTGCCTTTTAATGCGTATTTTGAATTTATGTATGGTTTCAAAAAAATCTATAAAAAATATGAATCGCACCCAATTTCTTGTCATTCTTTCCGCAATCGGTCTATTTTTTTTACTTTACTTCGGTTGTGATGTCAAATCCAAAGAACAAAAAACGGTGGCTACTGCCCGCGCATTGACGATTGAAAACTTGAATCCCGAAACCCTCATCGCGCAAGCAACTACTGCTTTGACTGCCGCACAACGCGCTGTCATAGAGCCGCTTACGCAAAAATTAACGGCTGAAAGCACCCCCTCAGTATTGAAGCCTTTATCTGCCGCTTGGCACAATGCAGAACACGATGAGGTCGCCGCGCTCTACGCGCAACGCATTGCCGAAGCCGAAAAAACAGATGAAGCGTGGTCAATTGCAGGGGCAAATTTTTACCTCGCTTTGCAAAAAGCGACTGACCCAAATTTGCGGGATTTTTGTTCAAAACGCGCCGCAGAAGCCTTTCAAAATGCCGCTTCTTTGAATCCAACAAAATTGGAACATCGTTTAAACTTGGCTTTGTGCTTCGTAGAGAATCCCCCTGCCGACAATCCAATGAAAGGTATTTTGCAATTGCGGGAACTTGATAGTCAAAATCCAGAAAATACAGTCGTCAATTTTCAATTAGCCCGTCTTGCTATTAAAACAGGGCAGTTTGATAGAGCCATCACGCGTCTTGAAAAAATTGTGGCAAAAGAACCTAAAAATCAACGTTTCATCTGCCTACTCGCCGATGCTTATGCAGGAAAAAGCGACCCCAAAGCAGGAGAATGGGCTGCAAAATGTGGGCAATAGGTAGAAATGCGATTCATCGCATCTGAAAATTTAAAAAAAGCGCAAGATTCAAATGAATTTTGCGCTTTTTTTATGTTTTTATCGTAGAAACACCTTATGTTTGATGTTATTTGCACTATTATCTTTTAGGTCAAATTTATTACTCGCTTCGCTTGCAAAAAGGAGGAGAGCTGGTTAGTTTTCGGGTAAAGCCCGAAAACGAACCACATTTTTCTTTTGCGAGCGAAGCGAGCAATGCAGCCTAAGTTATTATCTTTTCCGAACACAATCAATTCAAAATGAGGAACGACTTTGTAGTTTTCGCGCTCGTATCCGTAGGGCTTACGGCTTTAATAGGCTGGTTTTGGCAACCCTTTTTGTGGGTTTTTCTCCTGCTTTTACCCATTGTTTTATTGGGTACTTATGATATGTTTCAAACCAAACACGCCATTATGCGGACATTTCCGATAATGGGACGTGGGCGTTATTGGATGGAGTGGTTGCGTCCCAAAATTTATCAATATTTTGTTGAATCGGATATTGACGGACGCCCATTTAACCGTACTGAGCGAAGCATTGTCTATCAACGCGCTAAAAAAGACGTGGACTCTACCCCTTTTGGCACACAACTCGATGTGTATGAAGAAGGTTATGAATGGATGAATCACTCTATTGCCGCAAGAAAGTATGAAGATTTGCCGCAAGACCCGCGTGTGCTTATAGGTGGCAAAGACTGTACACAACCTTATTCGGCAAGTATTTACAATGTGTCAGCCATGTCGTTTGGTTCGCTTTCCACCAATGCGGTTTTAGCTTTAAATGCGGGTGCAAAAATCGGCAGTTTTGCCCATAATACGGGTGAAGGTGGCATTAGTCCGCACCATTTATCGCAGGGTGGTGACCTGATTTACCAAGTCGGAACGGGCTATTTTGGTAGTCGAACACCCGAAGGTAATTTTTCGCCCGAAAATTTTGCGCGTACTGCTGCTGCCCCCTCAGTAAAAATGATAGAATTGAAGCTGTCGCAAGGTGCAAAACCGGGACACGGTGGCATTTTACCCGCTAAGAAAAACACGCCCGAAATCGCCGCAATTCGTGGTGTTGTGGTAGGTACGGAAGTCCTGTCACCGCCTTATCATTCTGCCTTCAAAACGCCTGTTGAATTGTGTGAACTTATTGGGCAAATGCGGGCATTATCGGGTGGTAAGCCCGTGGGTTTTAAACTCTGTATTGGGCATAAAAGTGAATTTTTGGCTATTTGTAAAGCGATGATTCAGACGGGTATCAAACCCGATTTTATTACGGTTGATGGTGGTGAAGGCGGTACAGGTGCTGCTCCTTTGGAGTTTTCAAATTTTGTGGGAATGCCTTTCAAAGAAGCCTTAACTTTTGTTCATGATGCTTTGATGGGATTTGATTTAAGAAAAGAGATAAAAATTATCACTGCTGGAAAAATAGTGAGTGGTTTTCATATTTATCGCGCCCTCGCGCTCGGTGCAGATGCCTGTTATACGGCGCGTGCTATGATGATGGCTCTGGGTTGTATTCAGGCTTTGGAGTGCAATAAAAACTCTTGCCCAACGGGTGTTGCTACCCAAGACCCCGAACTCGTGGCAGGTTTAGTCGTATTGGATAAAAAAGTGCGGGTTGCCAATTTTCATAAAGCGACTGTTCACGCTTTTGTTGAGTTATTAGGCGCATCGGGTTTGGAAAATGCTACCCAAATTCGGCGGTCTATGATTAATCGGCGCATCAATTCAAGTGAGGCAAAACGGTATGATGAGTTATTTCCTTATCTAAAACAAGGGTGTTTATTGACGGAAGCCACAATTCCCACTACGTGGAAAGCCTATATGGAGGAAGCAAATGCAGAGAGTTTTGTCAAAAGTTTTGCTGATTTGACCGTGTAGAAGATTTTAATACATTGATTTCAGATACATAGCGTAACTTTACCGCCGTAAAAAGTAATTGTTTAGTCACGCGCTCGCTTCGCGTGCACGTGAGAGAAAATGTGGTTCATTTTTCGGGCAAAGCCCGAAAAACGAACCATATTTCCCTTTTTTGCGCGCGAAGTCTGTTTACATCCCGAATACCTTCGGGAGAGCTATGGGCTAAGTAATTACGAAAAAAATAATTTATAAAATGCCGACGAACCGTAAAGAAGCTGACATCATAAAAGAAGTAGCTACAATATTTACCACCCATTTGGAAAAAAGCGCGTTTCGGAAAACCCCCGAACGGTACGCTATTTTAGAAGAAATTTACCACCGCGATGACCATTTCGATGCCGAAGCCTTGTATATTCACATGAAAAACCAAAGCTACCGCGTGAGCCGAGCAACGGTCTATAATACGCTGGAACTATTGGTGAATTGTGATTTGGTGCGTAAACATCAGTTTGGGCGCAATTTGGCACAATATGAAAAAGCGTATGGTTTTAAGCAACATGACCACGTTATTTGTGCGGATTGTGGAAAAGTTGTGGAATTTTGCGACCCGCGTATCCAAAACATCAAAACAATGATTGGCGATTTGCTCAATTTTCAAATCACACATCATTCGCTCAATTTGTATGGTATTTGTGGGTCTTGCCAGAAAAGCCGCGAATACGAACGCGAAAGACTTGCAGAAATTGCTGAAGATAATTAAGACATTCATTGAATAAGAATACTTTTAAAAAGTACCTTTGCCAATATTACTGTACTCTATTGCTCGCTTCGCTCGCAAAAGAAAGGGTGGTGGTTCATTTTTCGGGCAAAGCCCGAAAAATCAACCACTTTCCCCTTTTTTGCGAGCGAAGCGAGCAATAAAGAAATAGTATTTTACCCTATAATTTGAAATCTTCCTAATCACCACCTACTATGTTACTATTCAAACGGGTTGCCGATTTACAAAAATATATTAAATCGCTCAAAACCAATGCTCAAACCATTGGTTTTGCACCAACTATGGGTGCATTACACTCAGGACACACCTCTCTTGTCCATAAAGCAAAAGAAACGTGTGATGTGGCGGTTGCCAGCATTTTTGTCAATCCTACTCAATTTAATGACCCTAAAGACCTCCTTAAATATCCACGGACACCCGAACGCGACCTTGAACTATTAGCAGAATCAGGGTGCGATATTGTGTTTATGCCCGATGTTTCGGAAGTTTATCCACACGGAAATACCCCCTCAGTAAAATATGATTTTGGTAAGTTGGAAAGGGTCTTAGAAGGTGAATTTCGTCCAGGACATTTCGATGGCATGGCGCAAGTGGTGAGCCGTTTGTTGGATATTGTGCAACCGCATCAACTGTTTATGGGGCAGAAAGATTTTCAACAATTGGCAATAGTTGCCCGTATGTTGACGATTCAAAAATCGAAAATTGAATTGATTAGTTGCCCTATTATCCGTGAAAAAGACGGTTTAGCCATGTCGAGCCGCAATGTTCGCCTAACAGAATCTGACCGTGCGCTTGCTCCTTTGATTTATCAAACCCTTGAGGAGGCAGCAGATAAAGTAGAAGATTATTCGCCCGCCGAAATTGCCCGTATTTGCGCTACCAAACTCAAACTTGAACCACGTCTTAAATTGGAATATTTCGAGATTGTGGACGGACGAACACTATTGGCAATTCGCACTTTTGAAAATACAGATTATGCCGTCGCCTTAACAGCTGTTTGGGTAGGTGATGTGCGCTTAATTGATAATAAGATTTTGAAACAAACCATTGTTTTGTCTGATTTGGAAGAATAAGAAGATTTCAAACTTCTTCGCGCTCGCTTTGCTCGCGCGGGCATGAGAAGGTGGTTCATTTTTCGGGCTTTGCCCGAAAAATGAACCACCTTCTCATGCCCGCGCGAGCAAAGCGAGCGCAAGATACTTTAACTAAATCACCATTGTTGCGTTTGATGCGGATACCGCACAACGTACTGCTCCTTCACCAATCGTTTGAGCCGTTCTTTTAGTTCTTCCAAATTTTCCTTTGTTCCTGCCGAAACAATGACCGATTCACCGTATTTAGTGGTCAAATGGTCTTTCAAACCAGCTTCAATATCCGCTTGTGTTGTGGCATCTAAGAGGTCGTCAAAATAACGTTCTCGGTACAAATCCATTTTATTGAACACCATCAGCATCGGTTTGTCTTCTACTTTGAGGTCTTTCAGAGTCTGTTGAACAGCCGTTATTTGGTCTTCGTACTGCGGGTGCGCCACATCAACAACGTGTATCAAAATATCCGATTCGCGGGTTTCGTCGAGTGTAGATTTAAAACTTTCGACCAAATGCGGCGGCAATTTACGGATAAAACCCACCGTATCGGACAATAAAAACGGCATGGCTTCAAATACCACTTTCCGAACCGTTGTATCAAGGGTTGCAAAAAGTTTGTTTTCGGCAAAAACTTCTGCTTTTGACAGCACGTTCATCAAAGTAGATTTGCCAACATTTGTGTAACCCACCATTGCCACCCGAATCACTACACCGCGTTGTTTGCGTTGCGTTTGGGCTTGGCGGTCAATGGTTTTGAGTTCTTCTTTGAGGAAAGAAATCTTATCCCGCACGAGACGACGGTCAGTTTCAATTTCTTTTTCACCCGGTCCGCGCATACCGATACCCCCTTTCTGACGCTCTAAATGCGACCACAAACCACGCAAACGCGGTAAAAGGTATTGCAATTGCGCCAATTCTACTTGGGCTTTTGCTTGGGCAGTTTGAGCGCGTCGCGCAAAAATATCAATAATAAGTGTTGAACGGTCGAGTACTTTGACTTTTAACGCTTCCTCCAGAACACCTTGTTGTTTTGGCGACAAATCGTCGTCAAAAATCACCATTGTCACTTGTTCGTGTGTTTTTATGTATTGCACAATTTCTTCAACCTTGCCTTTTCCAACATAATGACGGTTATCGGGGTGCGGCAAACGCTGGGTTATCCGTTTGATAGTAACAGCACCTGCTGTGAGTGCCAAAAACTCCAATTCGTCGAGGTATTCGGTGGTTTGTTCTTCGTTTTGGTTTGGCAAAATGAGGGCAACCAAAATCGCTTGTTCGGTTTCTTTAACAACGCCTTTGCCACGATTGTCGCTACCGACTTGAAAAATATTTTCTTTACTGTTCAAAATAATGTTGAATGTGTTGATGATGAATGTAAAATTAGGTCAAATCCTATTGCTCGCTTTGCTCGCAATAGGGAGAAGATGTGGTTCGTTTTTCGGGCTTTGCCCGAAAAACGAACCACATCTTTTCCTGTCGTTGTGCGAGCAAAAGGCACGTAAGTAGGTAGTCATAAATAATCGCTACTTTTTACGATGCTTCTCGCGCTCGCTTCGCTCGCGCGAGAAGGGGGAAATGTGGTTCATTTTTCGGGCAAAGCCCGAAAAATGAACCACCTCTCCTCACTTTGCGCGAGCGAAGCGAGCGCAAAGGCGGGTGCTGAAAAGTAGCGATTATTTATGACTAACTACTTAGCTTAATAGTTACTTTATTTTTAATTCTTACCGCAAAAGTACAGTTTTTATAGCGTCTTTACGTACCAACCCTCTAATTCTTTAGTGCTGCTATTAAAATTAATCCCAATACCTGTTTTAATACGCTTGTCGGCTGTATATGGGATAGCATATTTTTTGGTAACAATTTGATTAAAAGCTGTTACAGCATTATTGTTAATTTTAAATTCCAAAAAGTAAATATGGGTAGGTGTTTCGACGATGCTATCGGCACGTCCTTTTGTAGTATGCACTTCACTTTGCATGTATATCCCTAAGCATTTGAACAAGATATGTATCAAACCGTGATAAAAACCTTCTACCTGCTTTTGGGTTTGATGCGTATAAACATCAAAAGCCAAACCACCAAATAGAGACGTGAGTATCTCTTCGGCGGTTGCCAAATCATCTTTCATAAAAGCGCGTTTCAAATGTTGAACCGTCACACCACCGCCGCCGATTGTATGCCCCATATCGTCCATTAAAAAAGTATATAAGGCTTCTCTAACCTCTTGATTGGGATAAGAGAGAACTAAAAAACCGTCTTCTGACTTTTCTTTTATGGTCAAATAACCCGTTTGAAATAGCAAAGAGGTCAATTCTATATTGTCGAGGCTGTATTGATTTAGAAAATTAATGGTTGTTTCCACATTTTCTATTTGGAAAAAACCTTGTTCCAATATCTTCTTCACAACAAAAGTTGGCGTTCCTGTTTGAAACCAAAAACCTTGAAAATCACACGTATCTAAAAAAGATAAAATACCAGAAGGATTGTAGAGTTTTGTTTGCCCGTCCCAGCTATAACCATTGTACCATAAACGGATTTTCGCCAATAATTCTTGGCGCGTGTAATGAGAAAATTTGTTTAAAGCCGTCTCAATATACGCCGCAAAATTGTCTTCTAATTCTTCTTGTGTGTAGCCCGTAAGTGCTGCATAATTGGGGTGTATCGTTAAATCTGTTAAATTGTTTAATTTTGAAAAAAGGGATACCCGCGTAAATTTGGAAATACCCGTAATAAACAATACCCGAATATATTGGTCTGAATCTTTCAACGCGCCATAAAAAAGCCCTAAAATATCATGATTGGCTTTGGCTTCTGGCAGTTTATGGAATTCCAAATAATCAATTATCGGTTTATCATATTCATCTATGAGAATAATAACTTTGCCGTATTTATCATGCAATTTTTTGATTAAATCCACCAATAAGGTTTTAATATTGTTATCTTTTGGTGGTCTAATTTTTTTCTCTTTATAAATGTCCAACAAATAATCCCTAAGACCTGCTTCTAAACCTTGTTTTTCATAAGAAACGCTCAAAAAAGAAATATGAATCACGGGGCTTTTTTTCGTCCAATCCCATTTATCGGCTATCCATAAGTCACTAAAAAGTTCTTTACTGCCCATAAATAACTCTGCCATCGTAGATAGCAAAAGAGATTTTCCAAAACGACGAGGGCGCGACAAAAAATACATACCCCCAGAACGGCAGAGGTTGTAGATATGCTGAGTTTTGTCAACATATACACAATTGTCTTCGCGCAATTTGCGAAAAGACTGGCGGCTAAGTGGTAATATTTTCTTTTCCATTGGGCAAATATAGCGAATTTCTTTTAGTCCCAATTCTTTTTGCTCGCTTCGCTCGCAAAAAGAGAATTTGTTGAGAATTTGGGCAAAGCCCAAATTCTCAACAAAAAAAACGGCTCGCTCCATTAGAGTTTTTACGCGGCGAAGTTCCGCGCTTTTATGCCACAAAACTTGGGTTAATTACCTATTTTTCAATAGGCTCAATTAAGGTTTCAAGTTGCTGTTAAAAATCCGTTAGGATTTAAACGTTTATAGAAAATAAAAGGCTTGGTTTTTCCTCGAATCCGTTAGGATTCGTAGATTTCTTGAACATTTTACGTGCGAATCCTAACGGATTCGGTAAAAATTGCCTGTTTTATTTTTCTATAAACGCGTAAATCCTGACGGATTTATTAGAGCAACTTGAAACCCTAATTGAGCCTTAATTTTTTTAAATTTTTTGAAACCATACATAAATTCAAAATACGCATTAAAAGGCACTTTTGCGCTCGCTTCGCTCACGCAAAAAAGAGGGAGAGGTGGTTCATTTTTCGGGCAAAGCCCGAAAAATGAACCACATTCCCCTCTTCGCGCGAGCGAAGCGAGCGCGAGAACCAGCAATTTAGATTTTATGTATGGTTTCAAATTAAATTTCTTGAAATTTGAAATTCTTTGAAATTACTTCTCGTCCAATTTTTTCACAATTTCTGCCAATTTGCTTACCGACAATTCTCCTTTACTCTTAGCTGCTTTAAATAAAGTTTCTACTTTGGCAGCCTTACTGGGCATGGCTTTAGCGAATGATTTGGCGGTAGGTTTTACCTCCTGTATTTTTTCTTCGCCCTGTTGCAAAAAATAGTGATAGTCATTGATGTAGGTGTCATAGATTTGATTGGCACTGTATGCTCCAGTGTTTTCCACGCGCTTTAATTTTTTACGCGGGTCGCGCAATACTTTTATTGTGGGGCTATAATAAATGACTTGCACCAAGCTGAATCTATCGTTGGGTGTTTTTACCCGAATAAAAGCTACACTCTTGCCTTCTACAAATAGGTTGAAGTTCAAGATTTCGTTTTGGTCAACCAAAATCTCTTTGCCGTTAGGCGATTTCATCTGCACTGTCCCTTCCAATTGGTCAAAACGGAACAACATATTTTTGCCAAATTCGCGTTTACGGGTCATCGTTAATGAGCCTTCATGGTATTGCTCATCGTAAAAAAAGCGGCTCCCTTTCACGCCTTCGTAGCGTTCATCTGGTACAACAAGGTTGTCGAAGCGTTGAAAAGTAGGTTTGTTTTCTACTACATCGTCTTTTTTTGCGTCGGGTTTTAGTGCCGAAGCAACCGATTGAAGGTCTTTGGGGTCTTTAACTTGCCCATATACAGAGGTGCAGGCTAAGGCGATAAGAGCAAGAATAAATAGCTTTTTCATGTTGAATTAAGGCTTTTAATTTAAAAAGAATATTTATTTACATTTTTTGTAGTTACTTAGCCCATAGCTCTCCCGAAGGTATTCTGGGTGTAAACAGACTTCGCTCGCAAAAAAGGGGAATGTGATTCGTTTTTCGGGCAAAGCCCAAAAAACGAACCACCTCTCCTCACTCTCGCGAGCGAAGCGAGCGCGAGAAGCATCGTAAAATTAGCGATTATTTATGACTAGTTACTTATTTGTACTGAAATATCACCATGCTCTTTTTCAACAATTAACATAAGTTTATTCAAGTAAAATGAAACTCCCCAATTTTTTCTAAATATAATTTTGAAACCATACATAAAATCTAAACTGCTGGTTTTTCGCGCTCGCTTCGCTCGCGCGAAGGGGGGAATGTGGTTCATTTTACGGGCAAAGCCCGAAAAATGAACCACCTCTCCTCCTTTTACGCGAGCGAAGCGAGCGCAAAAATGCCTTTTAATGCGTATTTTGAATTTATGTATGGTTTCAAAAATATAATTTAAAACCATACAAACTTTAAGTTTGTATGGTTTTAAATTTTGCTGTATTATTTTTTTCAAAGACTAAGAGCATGTTTAAAAATTTAATTTGGTATTGGGTCTAATCTGTTTAGAATAATTTGTATTTGAGCCAAATAAATCATGGATTCCGAATTTTGTACTTTTCGTTCATAATCTTTGGCGAGTCGTCGGAAGAAATTCATCCAGCCAAAAGACCGTTCCACGACCCATCTTTTTTTTACAGGAATAAAGCCTTTTGCGCTTTCTGGTTTTGCAGCAATTTCTAATTTAATATTGTTTTGGTCCATTAGTTTCTGGAACTGCCCTTGATAAGTATGGTCAGCAAATATACATTTTGTATTTTTTAATTTATTTTTAACACGGTTAAAAAAGGTGCAAGCTGTCACACCATCGTGCCGATTAGCTGCTGTTACAACAACAGCAATAATAAGCCCTAAAGTGTCTGTAATAATATGGCGTTTGCGACCATTTATTTTTTTACCGCCATCAATGCCCTTATCTTCGGGAATGAAAGGTGCTATCTTAACTGATTGACTATCAATGGTATTGGCACTTGGTTCAGCTGATTTTTCTTGACGTTCGCGCTCAAGTTTTACTAATTCAGTATTGATTGTATCCAAGAGACCTAATTTTGTCCAGATACGAAAATAATAATACACAATTTGCCAATAAGGGTACTTGCTATCTAAGTTGCGCCATTGTCCTCCTACTCGATTTATCCATAAAATAGCATTAAAAATAATGTGTAAATCATATTTGCGTTTTCGAGATATAGGAAAAAAAGGGGCGATAATAGCCCACTGAGCGTCGGTCAGTTCGTTGAATTGAGTCTGCATTAACAATGATTGAAACGTGAGAAATTTTTATCAAAGTTAGGCAACGACGCTCTTTTTTAGAGCCAAATAATATTTGGTTTTCAAAGAAAAAAAAAGCGGTAACAGAATTATATTTTTAAACATGCTCTAATGTAAAAAGCGTTATTTGAGGGTATTTCAAGAGATTGTCAGGTTGAACAAAAGAAAATAATCATAATATGTAAACTATTGGAAAATTTTAATTTAACGCTGCGTAACGTTCGGGGAACTTTCAAAGTTCCCCGAACGTGGGGCTATTCCGAACATTTATCAATGAATTATGTATTATAAAAATTTTCTTTCGTTTCATCTGAGAGATTGTCATAAAAACGTCATAAATGATGCGTTGAACCTGAAAAAACAAAAAATGTTGCAAATAGGTCTTTTTTTAATGATTTAAGGTAATGCGCTCTCCCAAAGTCGGGATGTAAACAGACTTCGCTCGCATGGAGAGGGGAAATGTGGTTCATTTTTCGGCTTTGCCTGAAAATGAACCACCTCTTTTCCTGTCGTTGTGCGAGCAAAAGGTAGTAGCTAAATAGTTACATTTATTTTTAGTTTCTAATCTCCTCGATAAACGACCACCGCCCGTTTCGCAGACAGACGGCGGTGGTTGTTTTACCCCTCAGTATATCTCCTAAAAATAAACTTTAAGTGTTACGAATTTTCCTAAATTTAAAAAACGCTTCAAATTTGAAACCCTGCCATTTTGGACATAAATTTGCCCCGATAAACGACCCCCTCAGTATTTTTACAAATCTTCAAGGAGTTGAAAATAAACAAAGTATCTAATTCGATTTTCCAGATATTGGACATTAATTTATTGTAAGTAGCTGTTCATAAATAATCGCTACTTTTCTTCTCCTCCCTTTGCGCTCGCTTCGCTCGCGCAAAGGGAGGAGAAGAGGTGGTTCATTTTTCGAGCAAAGCCCGAAAAATGAACCACATTCTCCTTTTCGCGCGAGCGAAGCGAGCGCGAAAAGCGTCGTAAAAAGTAGCGATTATTTATGACTAACTACTTACGTTGACATCTTAAATTTGAAATCTTCCTAACTCATGTTAAAAGATAAAATCCGCAACCGAGCTAAAACGTATTTTCCAGAAGTCGTCAAGATGCGCCGATACCTCCACGCTCACCCCGAATTGAGCTACGAAGAAGTGGAAACAGGCAAATATGTGGCGCGAAAACTCACTGAATTGGGTATTCCACACGTTCACGGGGTTGCCCAAAATGGGGTTGTCGGTTTGATTGAAGGGCGTAATCCTTCAAAAAAAGTTGTCGCCCTACGTGCTGATATGGACGCTTTACCGATAACAGAGCGCAACGATGTCCCTTACAAATCAACCATTAGTGGCAAAATGCACGCTTGTGGACACGACGCACACACGTCGAGTTTGTTGGGTGTTGCCCGTATTTTGAATGATTTGAAGGAGGAATTTGAAGGAACAATAAAACTTATTTTTCAACCCGCCGAAGAAAAAACACCGGGCGGCGCGAGTATTATGATAGCAGAAGGTGTTTTGGAAAATCCGAACCCCCTCAGTATAATTGGTCAACATGTGCATCCGCCGCTTGAAGCGGGGAAAGTGGGTTTGAAAGGTGGGATTTACATGGCATCGAGCGATGAAATCTATTTGACGATAAAAGGAACGGGCGGACATGGCGCAATGCCCCAAGAATGTGTTGACCCTATTTTGATTGCCGCACATATTATCACGGCGTTGCAGCAGATTGTCAGTCGAAATGCTAATCCTTCTTTGCCAACAGTTTTGACACTCGGAAAAATCAATTCCGTTGGGGGTGCAACAAATGTGATTCCTGCGGCGGTAAAAATTGAAGGGACTTTTAGGACTTTGGACGAAACATGGCGCGCAGAAGCCCAAAGAAGAATGCAGAAAATGGCGGAAGGTATTGCGGAAAGTATGGGCGGAAAATGCGAATTTGTGATAGAAAAAGGCTATCCTGTTTTATTCAACGACGAAGCCTTGACGAAAAAAGTTAAGAATTTTATGATTGAATATTGTGGTGCAGAAAATGTCGTGGATTTACCTATGCGCATGACTTCGGAGGATTTTGCCTATTATTCTCAAAAAATGCCCGCTTGTTTTTACCGTCTGGGTACGGGCAACCGTGAAAAAGGTATTACAAGTGGTTTACATACAGACACATTCAATATCGAAGAAAGTAGTTTGGAATTGTCAATTGGCTTAATGGCGTGGTTAGCAATTCGAGAACTGGATAATTGATTACAAAAAATAAATGATAAAACTCATCTCGGCAGGCGCGGGAAGCGGCAAAACATACCGATTGACTCAAGAAATGGTGGATTTGTTGAAGTCAGGAACACGCGCAAGCGGCATTATTGCAACAACCTTCACGGCAAAAGCGGCGGCGGAGTTGGAAGAACGTGTCCGTACAAAATTGCTGGAGGAAGGCTTGACCGAACAGGCAAACGACTTGTCAAACGCTTTGATTGGGACGGTGCATGGTTTGGGCGTGAAATTGCTCAAACGATTCGCTTTTGAAGCGGGTGTATCGCCGCAAGTGAGTATTATTGCCGATGAAGACAGTCAATTGTTTTTCAATCAATCGCTTTCGCAAATTCTCACGCAAGAACGGGTTGACCGTATCAATGACCTATGCGACCGTTTGGGTTTGACCAAAAAAGCAGGAACGTATGATTGGCGGCGCGATGTCCGCAATTTGGTGGACGTTGCCCGTGCTAATGCGTTTGGGACAGATGTTTTAGAAAAATCAAAAATACGCTCGTTTGATTCGTTCCAACTCTTTTTGGGCGACCCTCTCAGTATAGACAACTACAATGGGCAACTTTTAGACCTCATAATCGCCACAGTTGAGTTGCTCACAACAAGCCCCGATGAAACAAAGGTAACTTTAGACGGCATTGGCGAACTCAAAACTTTGCGGAATGAATTGCGTTCACGCGGGTCACTGCATTGGCATCAGTGGGTCAAATTGATGAAAACAAAGGTCGGCGCAAAAAGTAAAGCACACCTCGAACCCTTACTTGAATTTTGCGCACAACACAAGCAATTACCCGAATTTCAGAGCGATATTCGGGAATTTATTCATAAAATTTTCGATATTGCATCGGAAGCAATGCGCGAATACGACCGTTTCAAATTGCAACGCGGTTTGATTGACTATACCGATATGGAGGTTTTAGTCCGCGACCTCATTCAAGACCCCTCAGTAAAATCGGTCTTGGCAACGGAATTAGACTTGCTTATGGTGGACGAATTTCAAGATACAAGCCCGATTCAGCTCGACCTTTTTCTAAAACTCTCCGATATCGCCAAAGATTCGATATGGGTAGGTGACCCGAAGCAAAGTATTTATGGGTTTCGGGGTGCTGAACCGCGTTTGATGCAAGCCGTTATCGAACACGTCAAAATCAAAGATGAAGATATTTTGAAGGATTCGTGGCGCAGTCGTCCTGACGTGGTTCTTGCGACAAATGCTCTATTTAAAAAAGCCTTTTCAGATTTGCCCGTCGAGCAGATTGCTTTAAATCCGATGCGAAAAGACGGGGCATTACAGGCAAATGCACTGCAACATTGGCATTTTCAATTGGATAATAATGGTGATAAAAAAATAAAACCCAACCAAGCATGGTTTGAAAACTGCATTGCAACGACCATTGCAACGATGTTGGAACGCCAAATTTTGATTTTACCCAAGGGTGAAAAAGAATTTCGCGCAGCCGTAGCGGGCGATATTGCCATATTGTGCCGCACCAATGCCCAAGCACAAGGCGTTGCCGAAGCCTTGCATCGGGCGGGTTTGAAAGCGGCAATTGCACGGACGGGTTTGTTAGAAACAGCAGAAGCAGCCTTGATTTTAGCTGTTTTGCGCTATATTCTCAATCGACACGATTCATTGGCGGTGGCTGAAATTTTGCTTTTGTCAGAAAAAATTGAATTATCTGAGATTATCGAACACCGTTTGAGGTTTGTAGAATCTTTGGGTGAAAATAATAGTTACGATTGGCGTTGGGCGCACGACAACGATTTTATTAAACAAATAAGTGATTTGCGGCGCGACACCATAGAATTATCTGCCAATGAAGTCTTGAATTTGGTCTTGGAAGAATTGGATTTACGGCGCATCATAGCCAGTTGGGGCAATATTGCACAACGTTTGGAAAATGTTGATGTTATCCGTAAATTTTCTTTAGAATATGAAAATGCCTGTAATCGCTTACATTCAGCGGCATCGCTGGGTGGTTTTTTGTTGTGGTTGGCAAATCGCGCTGAGAATGACAAAGATACACAAAGCAGTGGCGAAGGGGCAGATGCCGTGAATGTATTGACCTACCACCGTTCAAAAGGTTTGGAATATCCGATTGTGGTGCTTGGTAATTTGGAACAATCGCTTCGCAATGACGTTTTTGGCGTCGCTATTCAGTCGGATACTGAGGGGGTGGACTTGGACGATATTTTGGGCAATCGGTGGTTGCGTTTTTGGGTCAACCCGTATGCCGACCAAGTGCGCGGGACAGAATTGCAAGACAAATTGGATACTTCGGAAGCAAAATCAGCCGCAACTTTGGCGGCTTTGTCGGAAGAAGCGCGTTTGTTGTACGTCGGTGTGACGCGGGCGAGAGATTATTTGGTGTTCCCGACCTATCAAGGTGGGGTAACAAAATGGCTCAATCGGGCGTGGCACGACGGCAATGAGAGTTTTCCGACAATCGAAGACGGTATTGACACTGTTTTTGAATGGGACAATATCCAATTGATTAAAGATTTTGAAGAATTTTGGTACGAAAAAGATTTCGGTTTTACGCAAAAAGAAACAAGCGAACGCCTTGAATTTATCGAACCCCGACACGGAAAATCGCAGTACATACCCTATAAAATTGATTTTGACAAAGATGCCATGATTGCCGACAAAGCCGCAAAAAATGGCTACACAACAGGTTATTCTACGCAAGTTGTGTTGAAAGAAGACGCTAAACCCGCAATTGTTGCCAAATGTTTAGAGGCTTTTATGCGTGCCGATGATGATTTGACCTTGCCCGATAGCACACGTTTGGCATTGGCACAAAATATTTTGACGCGCTTTGAGGCTACTGATATGATTGATTATCAATGGTTTGTACGCCAATCGGATTCTTTTAATGCCTTGCTCAAACGACAATTAGATGTAACAGCACTCACTAAAAAATATCCCATTCGTGGACATCAGAACACCCGTTACTACGAATTCGACATGGATATTTTAGCCCAGAATAAAGTAGGTGAAGTTATTTTAATCATCAATGACCCGTTGTACGGCGATTTGAAAAAACAAAAATCAGAAGCAATGGTTCGATATGGACCAAGATTGTACGTGGCAGGAAAGAAAGTAGCGGGGATTTATAAAAATCAAAAAATTCGGTATTTTGTACATTATCCGTTGAATGGGGCGATAGTGGAATTGGAATACTAACTGTCTGAACTATGATTTTTTTGATTACTATGATTTTAAACACCAGTACGTTTTAAATCATAGTAATCAAAAAAATCAAAAAAATCAAAAAAATCAAAAAAATCAAAAAAATCAAAAAAATCAAAAAAATCAAAAAAATCAAAGTTCAACAGTTTATGATTTTGGTATTTTCGTAAAAGTTGTGGGTAATGAAAATTGTAAAAATCACCCCTCAGTATTTTACTTACTGATGTTACGCAGAGCCGTAGGCTCGACCAATTTTGTAGCGGCGGATTTCAATCCGCCGAAAACGTATAGACCTTTTCATTAAGAGCCGTAGGCTCGACCCATATGTACATGCACCGAGCCTATGGCTCTTAAATAATCGGGTTTGAAATTTCGGCGGATTGAAATCCGCCGCTACAAAATTGGTCATGCCTACGGCATTTTTAGCACATCGGCGTCATAAGTTAGTTAGAAAATACGGCAAAACCCAGATTTAATATTATACCCACTAAATTTACGAAAGAGCCATGATTTTAAACACCAGTACGTTTAAAATCATAGTAATCAAAAAAATCAAAAGAATCATAGTTCAGACCAGTTGTAACGCATTGCGAACCAAACTTTCAAACATCAGTCTTCCGTCTGCATTGCCCAAAATATCTTCGGAAGCGCGTTCTGGGTGCGGCATCATACCAAACACATTGCGTTGCGCATTGCAAACACCCGCAATATTCATCGTTGTTCCATTCGGATTACCTCCCTCAGTAATTGCGCCTTGTGCGTCGCAATATTTGAACAAAATCTGGTCATTTTCTACCAAACTCTTCAATGTGGTTTCGTCAGCGTGATAACGACCTTCGGCGTGGGCAATCGGAATTGTCAAAACTTTTGACGCATCTAAATCAGCCGTTAAAGCGGAATCTTTCGTTATCGTTTTCAAAAACACATTTTTGCAAATAAATTTTTGATTGGCATTGCGGAGCAAAACACCGGGCAATAGGTGCGCTTCACACAAGATTTGAAAACCATTGCAAATACCAAAAACAAACCCACCTTTGTTGGCAAATTCGACAACGGCTTGCATAATCGGCGAAAAACGGGCAATAGCACCGCACCGCAAATAATCGCCATAACTAAAACCACCCGGCAAAATCACGCAATCAATATCTTCGGGCAAACTGGCTTCTTTGTGCCAAATTTTTACCGTCGGTTGACCCATGACAGTCCCCAAAACGTGCATCATATCGTCATCGCAATTTGAGCCAGGGAATACTACTACACCAAATTTCATTGCTTCTATTTTTTATATCGTGTTGAAAATCAATTTTTTATCTTTTTATACACCACAAAGGCAGCAATTTCCGCTTTGGAAAACTTCATATTAATTTCAAAAGCACCCCCTCAGTATTTTGAACTCAACTTTTCAGGTACTTTCGTTTTGAAACCATACATAAAATCTAAACTGCTGGTTCTCGCGCTCGCTTCGCTCGCGCGAGAGGGGGAATGTGGTTCATTTTTCGGGCAAAGCCCGAAAAATGAACCACCTCCCTTCCTTTTGCGCGAGCGAAGCGAGCGCAAAAGTGCCTTTTAATGCGTATTTTGAATTTATGTATGGTTTCAAAACTTTCGTAAAAGTTGTGGGTAATGAAAAAAGGTAACTACTTAGCCCTTTGTGTCTTTGTGCCTTCGTGGTGGTAAAGTTTTACCCACAAAGGCACGAAGGCACAAAGAACTGAGTAGTTACAAAATTTCCTAGATCTTACACCCACTAAATTTAAGAAAGTACCACTTTTGAAAAGTTTGTAAGTTTTGAAAAGTTTTTTGCCAAATCGGAAATTGCTGCACAAAGGTACAAAGGACACAAAGTTTTTTTTGTTTTTTTTAATATTTTACTTTATATCTGCGTCGCTGACTTTTTCTAATTTGAAACCATACATAAAATCTAAACTGCTGGTTTTCGCGCTCGCTTCGCTCGCGCGAAGGGGGAATGTGGTTCATTTTTCGGGCTTTGCCCGAAAAATGAACCACCTCTCTTCCTTTTGCGCGAGCGAAGCGAGCGCAAAAATGCCTTTTAATGCGTATTTTGAATTTATGTATGGTTTCAAATTTTCTAAACATAATAAGTTTGGTTGTTCGACAATTTTATTGGAGAGGTTCTCGGCAAACACTTTTCTGCTCGCTTCGCTCTCTGAAAAGGAGGAGAGGTGGTTCATTTTTCGGGCAAAGCCCGAAAAATGAACCACTTTCCCTTCCTTTCGCGAGCGAAGCGAGCGCAATTATTAATTCCTCCACTAAAATTGTCAAACAACCATAAGTTTGTATGGTTTCAAATAAAACTTAACCGTGGGTAAACAGCATATTATACAGTTAAAGTCGCGCTACTATTGCTTCACACGTCTCATTTAACAAATCATAAACCAACTGAAAACGATTGTCATAATAAGGGTCGGGTACTCCTAAATCACTATTTGGGCGTGAAAAATTCATAATTAACTGGACTTTAGCGCGTTGTGTTTCAGTTTTAGCAAATCTCAAAATATCTTGTTGATTGTTTTTGTCCATCGCCAAGATAAGGTCGAAGGTGTCCAAATCAGATTTTTGAAATTGCCTTGCCCGTTGGTCGGTTAAATCAATGCCGTATTTTTTTGCAATTGCAATACTACGGCGGTCGGGTAAATCACCTACGTGCCAGTCACCTGTTCCTGCGGAATCTACCTGCCAATCCAATTGTTGCTTGGCTACTTTATGTTTCAAAATACCTTCGGCAAGTGGCGACCGACAAATGTTGCCGAGACATATCATTAGTACTTTCATTTTACTTGTGCGAATTAAGAGTTGAAATTAATTTTCCCAAAGTCACAGAAAGTAATACATTTGAGTATTCTACCACTTAAATTCTTACTTCTATGACTTGGGAAATGCGTCTTATATTTACTTATTTTACGGTATGTAATTATCGTTCTGAGCTTTCAACGCACTCTATGCGTTATTCAAACAACAGTAATCCTGCTTTTACAGATGAAGAAATCATGACGATTTATCTGTTTAGTACAACTGATGAACTTAAACTACATACAAATAAACAAGTCTATATTTATGCCGATAGACATTTGCGTACATGGTTCCCACAACTACCAAATTACGAAGCCTTTAACGGGCGATTAAATAATTTGAGTAGTTGTTTTAAATTACTTGCAGAGCAGTTAAGTCCGCTTATTTATCAAGAAAAACCAGCCTTTCAAGCTGAAACACTTGAGTTAATCGTGGATTCTTTACCTATTATGTTAGCAAAAAACCAACGCGCAAGGGTAGCTAAAGTAGCTCCTGAAATTGCGAATTTGGGCTATTGTGCAACTAAATCTATTTGGTATTTTGGCTTAAAAGTACACGCAGCGAGTTTAATGGCGGCGGATAAAAAATTACCGAGTCTATATTGTTGTGCTTTAACTGCAGCTTCTGAACATGATAATACGGCATTTAAAGATAACATTGCACCAAATTGTGAAAACTGTAAAGTTTATGCCGATAGTGCCTATTGTGATAAGGCAACAGCACCAGAATTATTTGAATTATATGGTGTCACAGTTTGCCCAATTGAAAAACGTAAAAAGGGGCAAAAAGCACTCTTCTATGACCAAACATGTCAAAATACAGCCATAAGTAGGGTTAGACAACCCATTGAAGGCTATTTTAATTGGCTAATTGAGCATACAGATATTCAAAATGCCTCAAAATGTCGCTCTTTAAAAGGTGTGTTAACACATATTTATGCAAAAATAGCAGCTTCGCTCATGTTTTTGCTGATTTTTAACTCTTAATTCGCATTACTTATCAAATTTGTGTTCTGTCACGCCAAAACGGTTTAAATGTTGCCTTATTTTTGCGGCAAAAGCGTTCATTTTTTCACGCTCGTCATTAGGCATATCCAGCGCATCTGAATTGTTTTCAAACGGACTTATGGGCAGTGCGTAATACTTCAAACGTCCTTTTTCAAACGGCGTGTAGCGCAAAACGGGAATGTAATGATAACTATCAAGCGTGACCACTTTTTTTTCTTTTCTAAAGTTGACCTCAAAAATTATCCCCCCCTCAGTATTGGCGTAAGGTTGCGATGAAATGAAGTTACCCAACGAATAAGCTGTTAAGAAATTATAATTTTTCTCACGTAAAGTAATTTTTTCGTTTTTTACGGGCTGAACAACGTGCGGATGTCCACCGATAACCAAATGACTCCCTGCAATGTGCAGTTGTTTGGCAACTTCCCGTTGTTCTGCATTTTCATTCAAATCATATTCTTCGCCCCAATGCAAAAACGTAATAATCAAATCGGGCTTCATGCGACGGGCTTCTGCAATATCCGTTTTTATTTGTTGGATATTGAGTTTATTCACAATACTTGGTGCGGGAATTGGAATACTGTTCGTATGGTGCGTGTAATTGAGTAAAGCGATTTTAAACCCATTTTTATAAAAAATTAAAGGATATAAAAAACGTTTTTTATCGGCATCTGGAAATGTGCCTGTTTGTAAAAAACCTTCTTTTCTAATGGTATTTCGTGTATTGTTCAAACCAAAAATTCCCGCGTCCAAAGCATGATTGTTGGCAGTAACGAGCAAATCGAACCCATTCATTTTCAAGGCTTTAGCCAACTGTTCTGGGCTTTTAAAGTTGGGATAGCCCGTATAAGGTGGTCGTGGCAATAAAGTACATTCCAGATTGCCAATTGCCACATCTGCGGTTTCAAGAATGGGGCGAATATATTGAAAACAAGGCGTGTAATCGTAACGTCCACCACCAATTTCTGCCGATTCGATTTGCGATAATTGCGACATAATATCGCCCGCAAACATCAACCGCAAGGTCTGCATACTGTCTTTATGCCCAGAATACTGAGGGGGGCTAATGTCAGGTGTAGGCTGCCCGATACCCGATTTTGACGTGGAGGTGTTGCCATCAGACCAAAATAAAAAGGGGGTAATCAATAAAATTAAAACTCTAATAAGCATTGTTTTCTTTTTTTATAGGTAATTAACCTAAGTTTTGTGGTAGTGCCTCAAAACGCGCCGCCTTCGGCGGCGCGGGGGATTTTTTTGGGAGCGAGCCGTTTTTTTTTGTTAAAAATTTGGGCGAAGCCCAAATTTTTAACAAAAAAAACGGCTCGCTCCATTAGATTTTCCTCGCGGCGAAGCCGCGTTTTAATACCACAAGACTTAGATTAATTACTTGAGGAGTGGGCATAACCTAAAAACATCGTTTTTTGATTAAAAACAGATGTTTTGCGCTCGCTTCGCTGGCGCAAAAGGGAGGAGACGTGGTTCGTTTTTCGGCGAAGCCGAAAACGAACCACATTCCCCTCCCTCGCGCGAGCGAAGCGAGCGCGAGATGCAAAAAACGCTTTTAGGTTATGCCCATCTCTCATTAATTACTTAGTCACGCGCTCGCTTCGCTCGCGCAAAAATAGAAAAGATGGTTGATTTTTCGAGTTTTGCTCGAAAAATCAACCACACCCCACTCTTTCGCGAGCGAGACAAGCGCGTGGCTAATTATATTTTACGGTAAAGTTGGTTTATTTTTAACTATTATCGTGATTAAGCCCGAAAAAAAAACGTTCTTTGCACACTTTTTATAACAACGAATCAAAATCAATACAAATAACGTAAATTTTGGCGGGTCTTTACATTCACATACCTTTTTGCAGAAAAGCATGTCATTACTGCAACTTTCATTTTTCAACTTCTATGAAGTCGAAAACAGAACTCGTTGTGGCCATTGCTGAAGAACTACATGCGCAAAAAGATTATCTAAAAAATGAGCCTTTAGAGACCATTTATTTTGGTGGTGGCACCCCCTCAGTATTGACGACTTCTGAACTTGAATTTCTGTTTGATGCCATACATAGATACCACAAAGTGCTGCCAAATGCTGAAATCACATTGGAGGCAAATCCCGATGATTTGAGTTTAGATTATCTGAAAAGTCTCCGTACAGAAACACCCATTAATCGCTTATCTATTGGTATTCAATCATTTGCAGAAGATGATTTGCGCTGGATGAACCGCGCACACAATGCGATTGAAGCACGTTCGTGCATTGAATATGCCCAAGATGCGGGTTTTGATAATCTGACCGTTGATTTGATTTACGGCTCGCCCACAACGACGGACGAACAATGGTTGCAAAACCTCCAAATCGTTTATGATTACGATATTCCACATATCAGTTGTTATGCTTTGACGGTGGAAGAATGGACAGCTTTGGACAATTTTGTAAAGAAAGGCAAACGCCCAAATGTGGACGAAGAACGTTCTGCCCGACATTTTGAAATGCTCATGGACGAGATGCACCGCAACGGTTTTTTACATTACGAAATCTCAAATTTTGCTTTACCTGACCGATTTGCTCGCCACAACTCCAATTATTGGCTTGGGGCGTCGTATCTTGGTATTGGTCCTTCGGCACATTCTTTTGACGGCAGCAGTCGGCAGTGGAATGTGGCACACAATCCACAATATATAAAGGCGTTGCAAGAAGGAAAAGTACCGTTTACACGCGAAGATTTGACCCTAACACAACGCTACAATGAATACGTTATGACATCGTTACGCACTATTTGGGGCTGTGACCCAATGGAAATCAATCATCGGTTTGGAAAAGACTACATGCGGCATTTTAATCAAAAAATCATGCTCCCTATTAAAAATCAAACCGTTACAACCGATGGAAAAAAATATTTTCTATCTGATAAAGGTAAATTATTGGCAGATAGAATTACAATGGAGTTGTTTTACTAAGGGATTTTGTCCGAAAAGAAAACTTTCTTTCTCTTTTTCCGAGCGCGGCTAAGTGTTTAAAGTATCCTTCATATCTGTATTTAATCTAAGTTTCGTGGTAGTACCTCAAAACGCACCGCCTTCGGCGGCGCGGGGATTTTTTTCGGAGCGAGCCATTTTTTTCTCAAAAATTTGGGCTTTGCCCAAATTTTTAACAAAAAAAACGGCTCGCTCCATTAGATTTTTTACGCGACGAAGTCGCGTTTCGATACCACAAAACTTGGGTTATTTATGAATAAAGAGTTCCTCCTCAACACGCTTTTTCTTGTCGTAATCAATCTGATTATCAAGCCGTTTTACATATTCGGTATTGACCGCGCTGTGCAGAACCGCGTTGGAGAGGAGCATTACGGTATTTATTTCGCATTATATAGCTTCACTTTTCTGTTCCAAATTGTAAACGATTTTGGTATTCAAAATTTTAATAGCCGTGAAATATCCCAGCATCGGCAACTTTTAGACAAGTATTTTTCGGGTATTTTATCGCTTAAAATTGTTTTAGGTATTGTCTATCTTTGCGTAGCAACTATTATCACTGCCTTCATTCCAAGTTATTGGGCAGTTTTACCAATGATATTGAGTTTGGTTATGTGCCATATTTTAGCTTCTTTGAGACAGTACTTAGCCTCAAATGTAGCAGCTTTGGGCATGTATCGGCTCAATAGTGTCTTGTCCGTTTTAGACCGCGTTTTGTTGATAATTATGTGTGCAGTTTTGTTGTGGGTTTCACCCTTTGAAGAAGACTTCAAAATAGAATGGTTTATCCACGCACAAAATATCTCTTTGTTGATAACTGCTTTGGTTACGTTCGCAATTATTTTTAAACAAGTCAAGACATTCAAAATTAGTTGGCATCTGCCTTTGTTTCTCTTGATACTGAGGGGGGCAATGCCTTACGCTTTGTCCATTTTTTTGATGACTATTTACACCCGCACTGATGTTGTCATGCTCGAACGGATGCTTACCGATGGCAGTCAACAAGCAGGTATTTACGCTTCGGCTTACCGATTGCTCGATGCCGTCAATGTCTTGGGCTTGCTTTTCGCAGGCTTACTGATGCCGATGTTTGCCAAACAATTGAAAGATAAAATAGATATTGACCCACTTGTACGTTTTAGTTTTCAATTGATTATGGTCGCGTCAATTATTATTGCGGCAACAGTTTGGTTTTACCGAACGGATATTATGCAACTCCTTTACAAACAAGCCACACCGTTTTCGGGCGATGTTTTAGGTGTTTTGATGGGTAGTTTTGTGGCGGTGAGTGGGACATATATCTTTAGCACATTGATAGGTGCGGCGGGTCACGTAGCACAAATGAATAAAACATTTATTGCGGCTTTTATTATCAATATTGGTTTAAATACCGCATTAATTCCTCAATATAAAGCACTGGGCGCGGCAAGTTCTACGCTTATTACCCAATTTTTTGTAATGATTGTGCTCATTTTTCTCTCAAAAAAACTAAATATACTGAGGGGGGGGGTGGGGTGGGTTCTGCACATTGTCGTCTTCGTATTAGCCATTGTAGGTTTGAATATAATCATAAAAACTTGCCAAATCTCTGAAATCTGGTATATTCAGATGCTTATTGTAGTGGTATTGAGTGGGTTTTTAGCTCTCGGAATGGGCTTTTTGAATTATAAAAAAGTGGCACAACTTCCGCGAAGTCCTTGAAAAATTGGTCAAAAAAACGCTCTATGCGTTTTTTGACCAATTTTTTAAGGACTTCACGAAAGTTTTAAACGACTGCGGCTTTTTTTTTTGACCTCCACTAAAATTGTCAAAGAACTTATTATTTCATCGTTTCTTATTCTACTTTGGCACTTTGGAAGATTTCAAATTTCAAATCGCAATAAATTGATTTTCAATATTTTGCAAAATAAAATTTGATACTTTCAGCAATTTCCGCTTTGGGATTTTCGGGGCGGCGTAGCTGCCTAATCTTGGTAATATTCAACGAAAAAAAATATTCTCAAAGCGGTGTAACCGCTAAAACGTCTGTTTTGCGCGAACCAAGCGAGCGCGGCAAGTATTTGTAAAATAATTTTGTTGTAATTACTTAGCCGAGGGATGGGCATAACCTAAAAGCGTTTTTTGCATCTCGCGCTCGCTTCGCTCGCGCGAGGGAGGGGAATGTGGTTCGTTTTTCGGCTTCGCCGAAAAACGAACCACGTCTTCTCCCTTTTGCGCGAGCGAAGCGCGCGCAAAACATCTGTTTTTAATCAAAAAACGATGTTTTTAGGTTATGCCCACTCCTCAATTACTTAGCCATCTGCCTATTGCTCGCACAACGACGAGAGAAGAGGTGGTTCATTTTTCGGCGAAGCCGAAAAATGAACCACATTTCTCTCTTTTTGCGAGCGAAGCGAGCAATAGGCTAAGTAATTACATTTTGTTTAACTTTTTTTTATTAAAAGTTAAACAAAATAAAGATACTTGTGTTAATTAATTTGGTAGTTGGGGAATTTGTAAAAAATAACTTTTCTACACTAAGAAAAATAACTTACCCGCACTTTTTGGAAAGTTACGAACTCTGTTCATTAGCCATATTTTTTCAAAAGCGGTATGTTATTTTTTACATCTCCTTATCATAATTTTCACACCTCTACTCAACTCTATTTTTGTGGGCAAAAAAGTAATAGTTATCGGTTCTGGCTTTGCAGGTTTGTCGGCGGCAACGCATCTGGCAAACAAAGGTTTTGACGTAACGATTTTAGAAAAAAATCCTTCGGTGGGTGGTCGTGCGCGTCAGTTTTCAGCCGATGGTTTTACCTTCGACATGGGACCTTCTTGGTATTGGATGCCCGAGGTTTTTGAACAATATTTTGCCTATTTTGGTAAGAAACGAGCAGATTATTATGAACTACACCGTCTTGACCCTTCTTACACCGTTACTTTCAGTGATGGTGATGTGATGCGTTTGCCCGCAACAATGCCCGAATTGGAAGCCTTGTTTGAGCAATACGAGACAGGAAGTGCTGTAAGACTACGTCAATTTTTAGCCGAAGCCAAGTATAAATATGAGGTCGGCATGGGCGAATTTGTACATAAGCCAAGCCATTCAATTTTTGAGTTCGCGGATATACGGGTTCTGAAAAGCCTATTTCAGTTGGAAATGTTTACCAATATCTCCAAAGCCATACGTCGTTTGTTCAGTAATCCTAAACTAATTCAGTTGCTTGAATTTCCTGTTTTGTTTCTTGGGGCAACGCCACAAAAAACGCCCGCTTTGTATTCGTTGATGAATTATGCTGATATGTCGCTTGGAACATGGTATCCGATGGGGGGCATGTTTGAAATTATACGCGGCATGACAGATTTGGCTCTTGAAAAAGGTGTAAAAATATTGGTCAATCAAGAAGTAATCAAAATACACGCACCAAACGAGCGAGCCACGAAAGTTATCACAACAACCGATGAATTTGCGGTAGATATAGTTGTCGGAGGAGCTGATTATCACCATTTAGACCAACACGTTTTGACGGCTGAACAGCGCAATTATTCGGAAAAATACTGGCAAACCCGCACAATGGCACCGTCTTCTTTGCTCTATTACGTGGGTGTAAACAAACGCTTGAATAATTTAGAGCATCATAATTTATTCTTTGATGCTGATTTTAATTTGCACGCCGAAGAAATCTATGAAACAAAAAAATGGCCCTCTGACCCTTTGTTTTACGTATCAGCACCTTCTAAAACGGATCCATCGGTTGCACCCGAAGGTTGTGAAAATTTGTTTATATTGATACCAACAGCACCCGATTTAAACGGTGATACTGAGGGGGTACGCGATAAGTATTACGATACGGTGATGGCACGTTTGGAGAAATGGACAGGACAAGACATTCGGTCACACGTTGTTTACAAACGCTCATTTGCCCATGCCGATTTTCAAAAAGACTACAATGCTTTCAAAGGCAATGCGTATGGTCTGGCAAATACACTTTTACAAACCGCCTTTTTGAAACCTAAATTGAAGTCAAAACACATCAAAAACCTGTGGTTTACGGGGCAATTGACCACACCGGGTCCGGGTGTGCCGCCTTCTTTGATTTCGGGACAAGTAGTGGCAGAGGATATTTTTAAAACTATAAAGCCTCAATTTTCATAGTTACACAACATTCACTTTATCACCTAACCGACGCTTATGAACCAGTTTCAGCTCTACCGCGATGTTTGCAAAGAATGCAGTCAACTTATTACCAATCGCTATTCTACCTCGTTTTCGACGGGTATCAAGGTCTTTGACAAAAGATTGCGATTCCCTATTTGTAGCATTTATGGTTTTGTGCGCTTTGCCGATGAAATAGTGGACACTTTTCATAACCACGATAAGGCTGTTCTCTTACAACGTTTTCGTGAAGAAACGTATCGGGCAATTGAGGAAAAGATATCCATGAATCCTGTACTGCAATCTTTTCAAGAAGTGGTACACGACTACCAAATTGAGCGTGAATTGATTGATGCTTTCTTGGATTCGATGGCAATGGATTTAGATTTTACAAAATACCATGATTCGCTTTACAAAAAATATATTTATGGTTCGGCAGAAGTAGTTGGGTTGATGTGTTTGCGCGTTTTTACTGAGGGAGACGAAAAAGAGTATGAACAGCTTAAGGAATCGGCTTGTGCTTTGGGTTCTGCTTTTCAAAAGATAAATTTTTTACGCGATATGAAAAGCGATTACGACGAACGCGGGCGCGTTTACTTCCCCGGCATTGATTTCAGACATTTCGACAATGAACAAAAACGCCTTATCGAAGCAGACATAAAAGCAGATTTTGACAAAGGCTATCAAGGCATTATGAATTTGCCCAAATCTGCGCGTTTTGGCGTTTATTTAGCCTATACTTATTATATTAATTTGTTCGAAAAAATAAAAAAATCTAATGTTCAACGGGTTCAAGAGGAACGGATTAGGGTAAGTGACCGTCGAAAAGTGTATTTGTTGTTCAGTTCGGCAGTTCGTAATAGTTTTAATATGATGTAAAATAAATACGACCGTGCACTTTTCTTATTTTTGCAACAGCATTCCGAAAAAGTGGATTTGAGAGACCAATTAGTGACCTACATATTAGGTCATAGCAACTTTGAAGCACAAGAATTAGAAAAATTATTACTTGATATTTTTTCACCAATATTAAAGGACGAAATCATGCAACAAGGTACTGGATTTTTAGCCGCAGCTCACCGCGAGGCTTATGATGAAGCATTAATAAAAGCCGTAAAATCATTAGAGAGGAAAGCAGAAAAACGTTTTAAAGCTGCTGAAAAAGAACTTATTTCTACTTTTGCTTCTACTCTTGAAGAAGCAAGAGCAGAAGCAAAAGCAAAAGCAGAAGCAAGAGCAGAAGCAAGAGCAAAAGCAAGAACTGAAGCAGAAAAAATGCGTATATTCAATACGCGTGTAACTGTAATGCGTAGCTGGAATAAAGGCTTTAGTACAGCTACAATTTCAGATATTACTGATTTGTCAATAGATGAAGTGACTTCACTCACAACGTCTTATGAAAACGTAAAAAACATCTTGAAAGAAAAACCTTCCATTAATTTTGACGAATTAATGCCTGTTTCGGGTTTAGAAGAAATAGAATTGACAACGCTTTTAGGATTGTTGAAACACTAAAATATTATTTTCGTGTTATTATTTAGCCACTAATTACACAAATTAACACTGATTTTTTGTAATTACCTATCCGCCCTCGCTTCGTTCGCGGAAAAATGAACCACATTCTCTTTTTCCGCGAGCGAAGCGAGCAATCATTTATTGAACAATCAAACGCACTTCTATGAATAATGAAACGGAACGGGTATCTCTGCCCAAATCTGCTTTGTTTCCACAAACTTGGATAAAAAATAGTCTATTGATACTTGCCATAGGCTTGGTCTTACTCAATTGGGCAACGGCTGACATCAAGCCCAACAATCTTATGTATGCGGTGAATCCGCCTTTCAATGTCTCTTTTTTTGAGACGCAATATCTGTATCTTTTGATGCACGCTTTTGCGTTTATCCCCGTTTTTTTGATGAGTTTTGACAAAAAAACGGCGTTTTTTAAGACTTGGAAAAGCCTTTTTCCTGCTCTTTTCATAGTTGCCATTATTTTTTGGATTTGGGACAGTGCTAAAACCTATTTTCAAGTTTGGGGCTTTAATCCAACTTACTACACACATCTTTTAGGTAATTTGCCAATTGAAGAATGGTTGTTTTTTATTACTTTTCCTTTCTGCTCGGTGTTTATTTACGCCTGTTTGGAGGCTTATTTTCCAAATGACACTTTGGCGCAATTTGATAGACCCCTCAGTATATTCTTTGGTTTTGGCTTTTTAACGGTCGGTTTGTTGTTTTGGAACAATAGCTATACGGCTACAACTTGGATGCCTGCTGGCATATTTGCCTTATGGCATTTTTATACCTTTCCCAATACTTACCGTACTAAATTTTATCGCGCATTTTTTGTCGGTTTGATTCCTTTTTTCATTGTTAATTCAGTTTTTGCGGGTATTGCTACTGCCGAGCCGCTTGTCATTTACAATCCAGAAGAGTATTTAGGTGTGCGGGTTGGTGTGATTCCTCTCGATGATTTTGTTTATAATTTTTTGTTGGAATTTATGGTGATTTATTTTTTTGAACGGTTTAAAAAGGAAGATGTCACAGCAGTTCTCCGTTGGGCATAAAGCTTTTCAAAAGTTTTTAACTTTTGGAAAGCTATGACCTACCTCGCTTGAAAATTTTGAATAGTTAGGAACATAGAAAAATAAAACTGTGGAATACGGCAAATACACTAACTTTACCCTCAAAATTAAATAAAATGCGTGAATTTAATACGTCAGGTCCTAATATACCCGAACGACATTACACCTTGCCGCGCTTAGATTGGATAGAAAAAGGGAAAAAATTAATCCATAAAGAACGGTATTTTACGATATGGGCACCCCGCCAAACGGGGAAAAGCACCTATTTTCGTTTTCTTGCAGAGGTACTCGAACAAGAAGGCTACAAAGTTTGTCATGTCAATTTTGAAGATTTTAAAGACGGGACAATGAAAGCCTTTTTAAATGAATTTCATTTTAGAATTTCAAGAGGTTGGGGTCTTGATTTAATAGGAAAGGATTTACAGGAAACTTTTACGGCAGTTAGCCAAATCGCAGACCAAAAATTCGTTCTTATCATTGATGAGGTGGAAGGCATAAATAAAGATTTTTTTGGTGCTGTTTTACACGGTATTCGTAAAGTCTATCACACACGCTCTGAGAACGCATTGAAATCAGTTATTTTAGTGGGTGTGAGCAATATTGTGGGTGTTGTGAAAGACAATGCAAGCCCTTTCAATGTTGCCGACAATCTGAATATCCCTTATTTTACAGACGAAGAAACGCTCGAATTATTGAATCAGCATGAACGAGAAACAGGGCAATTGTTTGACCCCTCAGTAAAACATAAAATTTCAGAAATTACGGCTAATCAGCCTGGCTTAGTGAATGGTTTTGCGGCTAAATTAGTTGAAAGATTTGCCAACAAACCCGTCATAGAATATCCTGATTACATCAAAATTGAGGACGATTATCTGAAATTTTCGTTAGATAAAAATGTATCTAATATCATTAATAAAGGCGAAAAACACCGTGCTTTTATTGAGAATTTATTGTTTACTGAAGATAAAGTTGAATTTCAAATCTATCGAGAGAATATTAAAGAGTTACATGTTAATGGCATTATTGCGCCAGATGAAGACGGTTATATTACGTTTCGCGTACCGCTATATCGCAAATGTTTATACAAGGCCTTTTATCCTTATACAAATGGTGAAGCTAAACGCATCGGCAGCACGATAGACATTGACGAATATTTCAGCCCCGAAGGTGGTTTATACATCGAAAAAGTAATTCAAAATTATAAAATATACGCTTTACGCCGTAAATTCCGTTATTTTAAGGAACAAGATAAACATGGACAATACGTCACGCTTAAAGAAGCAACTTTAGTTTATAGTTTTGAAACCTATCTCAATGCCTTTTTGTCAATGGTTGATGGCAAAACATATCTGGAAGCTCATACAGGTATTGGACGTACAGATCTAATCATTACAGTGAATAATGAGGAATTTGTGGTCGAAGCAAAAGTGTATAGCGATATTGTCAAGTTCAGACGTGGTAAAAAACAATTGGCACAATACGCTAAAAGTTTGAATCTACCATTTGCCATTTATTTAGTTTTTGTAGAATCGGAAGTGACTAATCCAACTGTTGTAGAAATTGAAGAATTGGTGGACGGTATTTTGATAAAAACGCATTTAGTACCTTACAATTTGGATAAGGATTTTTGAAAAATACGCCTCACTTAATTCAAAAAACCAACGCAAACTGACGTTCTGGGAACTTTTTAAGTTCTCCGAACGCGAGTTACTGCTAAAATTGTCACCGATACAGTTTTTAATTCAATTATGTCGTCAATCTCAATCATTGTGTTTTGTTGTGGTGCAGTTGGAAAAGGCATCTAACATCTCGAAACGGCTCATTTCAAGATGTTAGATGCCAAGTTTGCATTAAAAATCAACATGTGCATATTTTGAATTTGCCTCAATAAATGCGCGACGTGGTGGTACTTCATCGCCCATTAGCATAGAGAAAATAAGATCCGCTTCCATTGCATCTTCAATGACAACTTGTTTCATGATGCGGGTTGCGGGATCCATTGTTGTTTCCCACAATTGTTCCGCGTTCATTTCTCCAAGACCCTTATAACGTTGGGTTTTTACGGAATCATCGTTTTCGCCTTTTGCATAGCCTTTAATGGCTTCTTGACGCTCTTCTTCGTTCCAGCAATAACGGAATTGCTTGCCTTTTTGCACTTTGTAGAGTGGCGGGGCGGCAATATACACATGTCCGAGTTCAACAAGTGAGCGCATATAGCGGTAAAAGAAAGTCAAAATCAAGGTAGTAATGTGGCTACCGTCAATGTCGGCATCGCACATGATGACTATCTTGTGGTAGCGCAATTTCTCGATATTGAGGAAACGTTCAGCATTTTCGTTTTCCGTGATACGGACACCGAGCGCGATAAACATGTTTTTGATTTCCTCGTTTTCGTAAATTTTATGCTCCAATGCTTTTTCGACGTTCAAAATTTTTCCGCGCAATGGTAAAATCGCTTGAATATTGCGGTCGCGTCCTTGTTTTGCTGTACCACCCGCCGAATCCCCTTCGACAAGGAAAATTTCCGATTCAACAGGATTTTTTGACGAGCAATCCGCCAATTTACCTGGCAAACCGCCACCTGTCAATGAGCCTTTGCGTTGTACCAATTCACGCGCCCGTTGTGCCGCATAGCGTGCTGTTGCCGACAAAATAACTTTGTCAACAATTTTACGCGCTTCAACCGCATTTTCTTCTAACCAATATTTTAAAGTTTCACCAACAATTTGGCTCACAATTGCCGTAACTTCAGAATTACCCAATTCGCCTTTTGTCTGACCTTTAAACTGTGGCTCAGGCACTTTCACCGATACAACTGCTGTCATACCTTCGCGGAAGTCATCACCTGAAACAGGATCTTTCATTTTCTTAAACAAGCCTTTGTCTTCGCCATAATTCTTGAATTCACGAGAAATAGCGCGGCGGAAACCATTGACGTGCGTACCACCTTCACGCGTGTTGATGTTATTTACATAACCGAACACGTTTTCAGCGTAGCCTGTGTTGTAAGAAAAAGAAATTTCTACCTCAACATCGTCTTTTCTACCCGTAACGTAAATTGGCTCAGTCATAATCGGCGTGCGCGATTCGTCCAAGAACTTGACAAAGCCTTTCAAGCCTTCTTCTGAGTGATAGGTTTCGGTGTAATAATTGCCTGCCTCATCGAGTTCAGTGCGTTCGTCAATCATTGTAAGGGTCAAACCTTTGTTCAAAAACGCCAATTCGCGCATACGGTGCGCGAGTGTTGCGTGGTTATAGACCAACTCCGTGAAAATTGCTGCATCGGGTTTAAAGGTAATTGTTGTACCTGTACGGTCAGAATCGCCAATAACTTTAATATCGGCAAGTGGTTTACCTTCCGAAAACTCTTGAACAAACATTTTACCCTCACGGTGAACCTCAGCGCGAAGGTGAATCGAAAGCGCATTAACACAGGATACACCCACACCGTGCAAACCGCCCGATACTTTGTAGGTTGATTTGTCGAACTTACCACCAGCGTGCAACACGGTCAAAACAACTTCTAAAGCTGATTTCTGTAATTTTTGGTGCATTCCTGTTGGAATACCCCGTCCGTTGTCTCTAACAGTTATCGAATTATCTTTATGGATAACAATTTGAATAAGGTTGCAATGTCCCGCAAGATGTTCGTCAATTGAATTGTCAACAACTTCCCAAACTAAGTGGTGCAAACCTTTAGAGTCGGTCGAGCCTATGTACATGCCCGGGCGCAAACGTACTGCTTCAAGACCTTCCAGCGCGGTGATACTTTCCGCGTCATAAGTGCCGTTCATCGGCATATTTTCAAGCAATTCTTCATTTTCTTTCATGGCGGCAAAGATAGTTTTTTGAGTCGAAAATCGAGTGTTTTTTAACACTTTTTAAACAGTGTTTTTGCTTCTTTTTTATGGCGCAAGCCGCACTTTTTCCCAATCGTTATTTTTTGTTTTGGTGTAACAAATACGGTCGTGTAAACGACTGCTACGCCCTTGCCAAAACTCAATTAAATGCGGTATTACCACATAACCGCCCCAATGTGGTGGACGAGGTACCCCCTCAGTATCCCCGTACTTTTGGGTGTATTCTGCCAGATTTTCTTCCAAAACTGTCCGATTAGCAATAATTTGGCTTTGCGGAGACGCCCACGCGCCAATGCGACTCCCAAAAGGGCGACTGTTGAAATAAGCGTCTGAATCAGCACCTGCAATTTTTTCAACAATCCCTTCAATACGGACTTGCCTTTGCAAATCAAGCCAATTAAAACAAAGTGCAGCGTGTGGATTCTCCTCAAGTTCTCTGCCTTTGCGCGAATCGTAATTGGTAAAAAAAACGAACCCCTCAGTATTTAAGCCCTTTAGTAAGACAACCCGCGCCGAGGGTTTGCCATTGGCAACCGTAGCTAAAATCATAGCATTGGGTTCAAGGATTTGCGCGGTAACGGCTTCTTGAAACCAAGTTTCAAACTGTGGGAAAGGATGCAGATGCGCATCTGTAAAATCGAGCGATTTGAGGCGATAATCTTCTCGTAAGTCTGCAATATTAGTCAGCATTTTTTTAAATCTTTGCACAAAGATAAGCAAGTAAGGGCAAAAAAAAACCCTGCCAAGGTTGTTGGACAGGGACAAAACAAAAAACAAACACTATGAACAAACACTATCTTGAAAATTGAATACAAATAAAATATCCAATTTAATTTCGCAAGATGTTTAAAATCAATTCATTGTACTTTGGAGTTTGAAATCTTCCTTATGTTGAATTGATGTAGAAAGAAGCCTTTATTTTAACTAAAAGGCTTCTTTTTACGAAGGTCAAATAAGACCTTTTAACTATTTTTAAACTTTTCTCTTTCAACATTTTAGAAAGAGCATCGGTTTTCAAGATGGACTATGTTGAGAAATTTTATGTTATTATAAATTTAACAACTATTATGCCAAATGTTAAAAAAACCTTAAATGTCAAGAATAGAAAACGATAAAAAAAAATAAAATGGTTATGAGTTACTGTCAGGAACGTCTCAAGAGCGTTAATTTCTTGATTGTTGATTCAAATTAGCACAGTTTTAAAGACCAATGTTTGATTGAAAAACTACGAAATGTGACTGATGTAAATGCCTTATATTTTTAAAATAAATTTATCAAAGTTCGATATTGTAACATTTGCAAAGGCAAAAATAATACCAATTGACGTATTTTTAACTATTTAAAATTTATAATTTATTATAATTTATTATTCGTAGTCATTTGTTGAGAATACGGTAAGTGACAAGACAACGGCGGCTGACTTGTTATTTTTTGTTAGGCGAAAGACACGCCAAATCAGAAGGCTTGAAAGGAATCGAGGAATTTATCAGCCGACGGATTCATGGATTTTTCTTTTTTCATCATAGTTTGAATCAGATAAAAACGGTCGCCCACTAAAAAACATTTGCTTTTTATCAAAGCTCGGTCATTGTTGTATTGAACACGCCAAATTTTTCCTTTATGCGTAAGCAATTGAATATTAGATTGATAAGTCAGTGTACCGCCTACTGATTTTACCGACTCGTTAACTGTTTCTTCCATAAACTCATTTATCAACTCCGTGGAGTCAGCAGGAAATGTGCCTTTGGGATAATCGCAATAATTGACAACGTAAAAAACGCAATCAGGATTTTTTTCTTCTGGGCGATTCATAAATGTGTGGTAGCTAATGTCACCAAGTCCTGTATTTATTTTTTTTATTTTTTCGGTCATCTCACCCGTAGGTGTGAGTACGCGAAATTTGCCGTCATAGCTTTTAAATTCTTTCCACGTAATAGCCAGCGTGAGCGTCGAAACAACGAAAAATAGATTTTTCATATTATTGAATTTTTGTAATTACTTAGTCACGCGCTCTCTTCGCTCGCGCGAGGGGAGAGGTGGTTCGTTTTTCGGGCAAAGCCCGAAAAACGAACCACATTTCCCTTTTTTGCGAGCGAAGTCTGTTTACATCCCGAATACCTTCGGGAGAGCTATGGGCTAAGTAATTACAATTATTTTAAGATTACTGTACAAATCGCTTTACAACTTCTACATCGTCTATTCACGCAACGTAAGTAAGTATTCATAAATAATCGCTACTTTTTACGATGCTTCTCGCGCTCGCTTCGCTCGCGCGAGAAGGGGGAAATGTGGTTCATTTTTCGGGCAAAGCCCGAAAAATGAACCACCTCTCCTCACTTTGCGCGAGCGAAGCGAGCGCAAAGGCGGGTGCTGAAAAGTAGCGATTATTTATGACTAACTACTTATTTGCCGCTAAGGTCGCACCTACCATCGGCGAAATTGTGCGAAAAGGACGGTCGAAAGTACGCCAATCTTGCATCGGCATCGCTTTGCGAATGATACGGTTATTACCTACGTCTTTTGTATCAAGCGGTAAACCATCTTGGTTGTGGAGGTCAGTATCCAATTTATCCGTTGATACAAATATTTTAAAATATTCCAAAAGTTCATTCACACCCCAACTGAGGTATTCATGCGGAACGAAAAGCGGGATATTTTGCGAATTGTCAAATTCTATCCACACTTTTTGCCCACTGCCCACTTGTTTTTGGCGCAAAAACTGGTTAGAAATAGAAAAATCCGAACCAAAATAAACGGAACTTACCCAGAGTGTTTTGCCACTCTGGTTTTCAATACTCACGCGGCAATACGCTTCTTGGTCTTTATTGGCTTGCCTAAAAATCGGTGTTGTGTCCAATTTAGCCTTGCCATTAGCATCTAATACTGAGGGGTCTAAGGCTCTACCTGCACCGTCATAAAATACGATGTCAATATCTGAATCCTTAATACTCGTTGCAGCGTTTGCAATTTCAAGCCGATTGCGCCATTCTCCAATGATTATGCAACGGCTCAAAAACGCGCTTGCGCTGTCTTCGGTTAAGCCATTGACCCGTTTGAAAAGAGGCGTAGTGCTGTCAATTGTCGTCAACCGATATGCCCCCTCCAAAGCCCGAATCACATAATCTGTATCGAACTCATTGTTAACAAGTTGCAAAATAGGGATAGCTTCTTTGGTAAACGTAGTTGCCATTGTTTTTGCGCCTGCGGGGTCGCTGTCTTTTGAAATAGCAAGGCGAACAGGACGAACCGCCATGCGAATAGCTGAGGTCAATTTCGCGCTAAAAATACTGTCATAAGGTGGCAATTGCAGGTCAAGTTTTGAGTAATTGGACAAAACTTGGGTTACTGTGGCTTTCATGCCGTTCTCCAATTGGAACTCGACACCCCCCTCAGTAGGTAAACCTTGAATACCTCCTGCATTGACCGTCCAGCCGTCCGATTCGGTGTGGGTGACGAGAAAAGTCCCGCCTTGTCGCTCGGTCTCACCTAAAAACGACAAACGAATATCTTTGGTATTCGTACTGCCGTAAGCATTCAACTGCGGGGTTTGCTCTTTTACCTTGTTGCGGGCTTTGATGCTGACCCGTTGCATGAGTTCTTCATAGCTGATATTGCCATTGGTTTGTTGCAGGGTTTCAATCATCGAATGGGTGAAAACACCGCGTGACACGCCATTGATTTTAAGTTCTTTGGCTGTTTCATCGTTTTTTGCGGCAGCTAAATGGATGTGTTTCGACGAAGGCGGTTGTGCGTTAGTCCACTCTTTGAAGCCTTCGTAATCTATGGCACGCGGCGTACTTGTACAAGTCTCCGTCATACGTGCTTTCAAGCCTTCGGCAGCCGCTACTTCGCGGGTGTTTGTGCCAGAATGACAGCAATCTGTCACGGCTAAAAAATGTATATCGCGCCCTTTTGTGGCTTTGTGAATGAGGTAGCCGATTTCTTTGTCCGCCATATCGCGGCAGCTCGCTTTGCCCGTGCGGCTGTCGTGGCAGACAATTGTTTGGCTCATGCCGTCGGGTTCGTCCCAAAATTCTGGGGGTGCTTTCATCTGCGACCCGTGTCCCGAATAGTAGTAAACACAAGTGTCACCGTCTTTTGCCCCGTCAAAGTGTTTGAACCCTTTGACGATTTTCAAGCGGGTAGCATCTGCATCAAACAAGCGTTTTTCATTGTAAGTGATGTTGCTGGTTCGGCAAAATTCTTTGAGATAAGCGGCAAAAGCCGAGGCGTCATTGACGCAGCCATTGAGTTCGTGTCCTTTGATAGGATATTTATCAATGGCAATAATAAGGGCATGAAGTATCTTCATAGGTAGTTGTTATTTAATCCAAGTTTTGTGGTAGTACCTCAAAACGCGCCGCCTTCGGCAGCGCGGGGGATTTTTCGGAGCGAGCCGTTTTTTTGTTAAAAATTTGGGCAAAGCCCAAATTTTTAACAAAAACAACGCCTCGATCCATTAGATTTTCCTCGTGGCGAAGCCACGTTTTAATACCACAAAACTTAGATTATTTAATTTTAATGGAACGCAAAAACAAATATAATTACTAATTTTTACCCCCTCAGTATTTTTACTAAATTTCCTATATTTTTAATCTAAGTTTTGTAGTAGTCACTCAAAACGCGCCGCCTTCGGCGGCGCGGGGAGTTGTTTGGGGGCGAGCCATTTTTTTTTGTTGAAAATTTGGGCAAAGCCCAAATTTTCAACAAAAAAAACGGCTCGCTCCATTAGAGTTTTTACACGACGAGATTGCGCGTTTTTATACCACAAAACTTGTTTTTTTTAATAAAAAAGACTCAAATTTGCCTGCGAATTTAGCTTCTATAAACTTAAACCTGCGCTATTCACGCTACTATTCACTCTCTAAAACGACTTCACATCAAAACTTTACAAACCATAACCGACTTTTTCCAGAAACAACCGCGCTCGGTGTCGTGGTTGCTAAAAGGTTTGATTGCTGCTTTATTTGTCACTTTGCTGTGGTATGACCTTTTCAAACGCGAAAATTTTGATGAGATTTATGCGCTTTTTCTATCAGAATTGCGCGGTGAAAACACTTTTTGGCTTATTGCGACCCTCCTTTTTTTACCTCTCAATTGGGCGGCTGAAACCCTAAAATGGCTGCCTTTGGTGCGTCGGGTTCAGCCTTTGAGTTTTTTTGCGGCTTGGCGAGCTGTTTTTGCAGGTGTTACTTTTTCCCTGTTTTTTCCCAATCGGACGGGTGAATTTGGCGGACGTATTTTATTTTTAAAGAAAAAAAATGCGTTCAAAGGTGTTATTTCTACGTTTATTGGCTCTTGGGCGCAACAATTGGTGTTGATTACTTTTGGTTTCTTAGGGTTTATCTATTTTTTAATAACGCTTTGGGATACCGATAAAATTGTGGTGGATACCATTATCACATTGGGTGTGGTTGTAATAGGCTTGCTTTTTTTAATGTTTTTGAACCTTGAAGCCGTTGTGCCTGTTTTCCGAAAGCTACGTTTCCTTTATCAGTTTCCACGTCTTATCAAAAGTGTGGGCATGTTGCGGCAATACACGCGGCGCGAATTGTTTGAATCCTTGTTTTGGTCGTTCGTTCGGTATTTGATTTACAGTATGCAATACTATTTTATGCTGCGCTTTTTTGGTATTGATGTCCCGCTTTTACGCGCTGCAAGTTGTATCGCCACCATTTATTTATTGCAGACGAGTATTCCTTTGCCGCCCGTTGTGGGTTTGTTGGCACGCGGTGAAGTGGCGTTGAAAATATGGGGCTTATTCACTCAAAATGATTTGAGTATCCTTGCGGCGACGTTTAGTTTATGGGTAATAAATTTAATTATTCCAGCGTTTATAGGTTTAGTATTTATTTTAAAAGCCAATTTTTTTCAACCTAAGAAAAATGACATTTGAAACCATACTAATGCATCAAGAATTAATTATTTGACAGTTAATCTATTGCTCGCTTCGCTCGCAAAAGGGGGAGAGGTGGTTCATTTTTCGGGCTTTGCCCGAAAAATGAACCACATTTCTCTTTTTTGCGAGCGAAGCGAGCAATAAACTAATAAAACTACAAAAAATATTGATAACCAAAAATTTGCAAAACAGATTAATCGCGATGAAAACACTTAAAAGCGCATTTTTTACCGCTTTTGCGCTGCTCACAATGGCATTTCTGCCGTCGGTAGTGCCTCCTCAGTATGCCAACGATTTTGGACAGCCCACGCAGTCTTCGGTGTGTTCTGCAAACGTTGTTGACGCGCCTTTTCAATCGGGCGAAGAATTGGTGTATAAAGTGTATTACAACCTCAATTTTGTCTGGATTCCTGCGGGTGAAGCAACGTTTAAAGTAGATGATGAAGGCAGTCGTTACCACTTTTCGGCAACAGGTGTGACTTATGACAGCTACGAATGGTTTTATAAAGTGCGGGATTATTTTGATACCTACGCCGATAAACAAACCTTGTTGCCGCAAACCTCCATTCGGCACATAAAAGAAAACCGTTACAGCATTTATGATAAAGTTGATTTTGACCAAAAAAACAAAAAAGCCAAGTATATCCGTGGTCAAGTGGAAGAAAGGGCAACGCTCAAAGGCGATTTAGTACTGTCAGATTGTATGCACGACATATTGAGCATTGTTTATTATTGTCGCGCCCTCGATTATTCTTCCGTTCAGAAGGGGCAAGATTTTCCTGTAAAAGTGATGCTTGATGAAGAAACGCACTCTTTGAAATATCGCTTTATGGCAAGAGAAGAAAAGGCAATACGCAATTTAGGTAAATTCAAGACCATGCGTTTTTCGCCACAATTGGTTGTGGGCAATGTGTTTAGCGAAAATGCACAAATGAAAGTTTGGGCATCTGATGATGCCAATAAAATTCCTCTGATGATTGAATCGCCCGTTGCGGTAGGTTCGGTAAAGATTGTGTTGAAATCTTGGAAAGGTTTGAAATATGAGATGACGGCTAAAAAATAACCCCTCAGTGTTTTCTAACAAAAATCGTAATTACTTAGCCTTTATGCGTTTTAGAATTTTATGTATGGTTTCAATTTTTTTTATCTACAATCTTTAGGAAAGTACCATTTTAAAGACACAATTATTTTTAAATTGTGCGTGCTAAACACAGCGATTTTTTATATTTGCCGATGTTTAAGCGTCATTTTAAAGTTTAAGTATGAAAAACCTAACTAAAAAATAATATGTCAATTGTAAAAGAATTCAACGATTATCGTTTGAAAATGAACGACCGCATTTTGAGTGCCGACAATAAAGTTATCAAACGTTTTTGGTCACTTGACCACCAAACTTATGACGACGGCGCACTTGATAAAAAAACCAAAGAACTACTTGGCTTGGTTGCTTCAATGGTGTTGCGGTGCGACGATTGCATTCGTTATCACATCGGTACGTGCTACGAATTGGGCGTCAATGAAGCCGAAATTTTTGAAGTTTTTGCCATCGCCAACCTTGTGGGTGGCTCTATCTGTATTCCTCATACGCGTCGTGCGGTGGAATATTGGGACGCTTTGAAAGCGGGGGAAACGAGCAATTAGCCCCACATTCGGGGAACTTTGAAAGTTGTGCATACCTTATAAGTTTTGAATCCGTAGGATTCATGCGTTTGTAGATAGAAAATACTAAAATTATGTTCTCGAATCCGTAGGATTCGCACGTTTTAAGAGGATATTTAACGTGCGAATCCTACCGATTCGAGAAACTAACGATTGTTTTGGCTGATTTATCTACAAATATATGAATCCTACGGATTCAAAACTTATAGAGTGTGCACAGCTTTGAAAGTTCCCCGAACGTTACGCAAATTTAAAGACCTACATACGCTCGCTTCCTTCTTTTGCGAGCGAAGCGAGCAAAAGCCTAAATTACCAATAAAAAATTTAACTGTTTGTTTATCAATGAAAAAACTATTTTTACTACTCGTTCTCGCTGCCAATTTTGTGGCGTGCAAAAATAATTCAACAACCAATGGCTCTGCTGAAGCTGGAAAATCTGCTGGAACTACCCCCTCAGTATCTGCCGTGTTACAGCATTATTACGACGATAGGATGCGCATTTTTCCGTTTGAAGCCACATTTAACGGCATCAGCACCTACAATGACCAATTTCCGATTGATATTTCAGACGCTTATCGGGATACTGTCAAGCAATTTTATCAAAAATACAAAACCCAATTGACGGCTATTGATGCGTCGAAATTGAGTGAGCGTGACCGCATGAGTTACGATATTTTGAATTGGGATTTGGACATTGCGCTTGAAGGTTTTACATTTTCTGACCACCTTATGCCCTTCAATCAGTTTTGGGGTAAAACACTCGATTTGGGGCAATTGGGGAGTGGTGAAGGCGCACAACCTTTCAAAACAACTGCCGATTACGACAATTGGCTGAAACGCATCGGTCATTTTTCGGAATGGACAGATGTGGCAATTGCGAATATGAAACGCGGTATGACTGAAGGTTATGTTTTGCCTAAATCATTGGTAGTCAAAATTTTGCCACAATTGAAGCCAATGGCAGAAACTGCTGTTGCGCAACATTTGTTTTATCAGCCTATCGGCAAATTAAAGGGGAATACGAATATTTCCGAAGCAGATAAAAAACGTTTGACGGCTGATTACACCAAAATGGTCAATGAGGTTGTGAAGCCAAGTTATAAAAAATTGAACGATTTCATGCAAACCGATTACTTGCCCAAAGCACGTTTGACATCGGGTATCAACGACGTGCCAAAAGGCAAACAACTCTACGCTTATTTGGCAAAATCGTGGACAACTACCAATATGACACCCGATGAAATATTTGAAGTGGGACAAAAAGAAGTGGCGCGGATTCGGGCAGAAATGGAAAAAGTAAAAACACAAGTTGGTTTTAAAGGTGATTTGAAGGCATTTTTTAAGCACGTTACTGAGGGGGAGAAAAAATTGCGCCCGTTCACAACTGCTCAACAAGTGATTGATAATTTTAAAGGTATTCACGAAAAAATGAAGCCTTCTCTCGCAAAACAGTTTGATTTAGTACCAAAAACGGGTTTTGAAGTACGAAGAACAGAAGCCTTCCGCGAAGCATCGGCAAGTGCAGAATACAATCAAGGCAATGCAGAAACGGGTCGCGCAGGTACTTTTTACACCCCAATTCCTGATGCTAAAAAGTACAATGTTTTTCAAGATGAAGCCTTGTTTTTGCACGAAGCAGTACCCGGACACCATTATCAAATCATGTTGCAAGCCGAAGACACGACTCTGCCGAAATTCAGAAAATATTTGTGGTATGGTGCGTATGGCGAAGGCTGGGCTTTATATACCGAAGGTTTGGGCAACGAACTGGGTTTATACACCGACCCTTACCAGTATTTTGGGCGTTTGGGCAACGAAATGCACCGCGCTTTGCGCCTCGTTATTGACGTGGGTTTGCACACAAAAGGCTGGACACGCGAGCAAGCGATTCAATATGACCTTGACAATGAAGCCGATTCAGAAGAGGGTATTATTGCCGAAGTAGAGCGATATATGGCAATTCCGGGACAGGCGTTGTCGTACAAAATTGGCGAACAAAAGATTTTAGCCTTAAAACGTGAAGCACAAACAGCTTTGGGCGCGCAATTTAATATCCAAAAATGGCACAACGAAGTCTTAAACGACGGTTGTGTGCCTTTGGCAATTTTAGAGAAAAAAATTAAGACATTTATTGAAAAATCGAAATAAGTAAGCGCGTGGACAAAATTCTTTGATAGTTACTGGCTCTTTTTCGCTTCGCTCAAAAATCGCCCTTAGAGATTTTTTTTAGGGCGAGCGTGTCTTTTTTGTTGAAAAATCGAAGATTTTTCAACAAAAAAGACACGCTCGCCCTGAAAGATTTTTTTTTGGCGATTTTCGAGTGAAGCGAGAAAGAGCCAGTTGTAAATCTCAAAATGAAATTCAACGACATTATCGGGCAAGACTCGACCAAACAATTACTGAGGGGTATCATCGAAGGCGGACGGATGCCTCACGCGCTTTTGTTGCTTGCCCCGCAGGGTTCAGGCGGACTGCCTTTGGCATTGGCTTATACGCAATATGTTTTGTGCGACAATCGGGCAGACGGTGAACCCTGTGGGCGGTGTGCAAATTGCGTGAAAGCAGAAAAAATGATTCACCCCGATATTCATTATTCGTATCCGACGATTGGAGCTAAAACTATCGCAACACATGTTTTGAAGGAATGGCGCACGGCAATTGCTGAAAATCCTTATTTGAACGTGAACCAATGGTTAGAAAAATTGGACGCGGAGAACAAGCAGGGCAATATTCCCGTTGCCGAATGTACCGAAATTGTCAAAAAACTAAGTCTCAAGACCTACGAAGCAACGTATAAAATATTGGTTATGTGGTTGCCCGAATATTTGGGTAAAGAAGGGAATCGGTTGTTGAAAATGATTGAAGAACCACCCGAACAGACCTTATTTGTTCTCGTTGCCGAAAACCAAGACTTGATTTTGAATACTATTTTGAGCCGTTGTCAGCTCGTAAAAGCCGCGCCTCTGGGCTACGATGACCTCAAAAATGGTTTGATACTGAGGGGGGTAACAAGAGACGAAGCCGAAGCAATTGCCCCGCTTGCCGACGGTGATTTTAACGCGGCAATGACTTTAGCCCGACAAGCCGAAAATGACAACGCCCAAGCCTTTTTGGAATGGATGCGCAAATGTTACAACGGCAATGGCGTGGATTTGGTGACGTGGACGGATAAATTTGCGGGCATTGGGCGCGAAAAACAAAAACTGTTTTTGCGCTACGGCTTACATTTTTTACGCGAATTGATGATTTTAACAACCACAGGCAATGAAAAATTACGCCTTCGCGGAACAGAATTAGCAACAGCACTGAAAATGAAAGCCATCCTTAGTTTTGAAAAAATTGAACCAATGGCGCATCTTTTTGATGAATGTAGCTACTACATCGAGCGCAATGCCAATCCAAAGGTTTTGTTTTTGGACGCTTCTATTCAGATGCACAAAATACTGAGGGGGTAATTGTAGCCCCCTAACCCTCAAAGGGGAAAAGCCTACGAATTCTGTTGATTTTGTTCAATAAATGTACATTATCAACTTTTATCGAGTCAAACTCCCCCTTTGGGGGTGGGGAGCTAAAACAATCTATTTATGCCTAAAGCCTTACTATTTACTTTATTCTTGTTTTTTATATGTACGCAATTTTCTTGCGAAACGATTGCACCAAAAGATTTTGACGGCTTTGCCGTGAGATTCGTTGGAGACTATCGCCAACTTTTTCCCGATGAGAGTAGTCTTAGCACGGACAATGATTATTTGAGTAAATTGGCAATACCTACGCCCACTTATTTTGATTCAGTGCGTGATTTTCACCGTCAATATTCAAGCAAATTGAAGCAATTCAACCGTTCGGCAATGCCGCCTACTACGTTGAAAAGTCTGCAAAAAGTGGACAATATCCTCAAAAGTGTGGACAATTATCTGAATGATTACCCACACAATCCACAACGATTCAATGTTTTACACGGATTCAAACGGATTATCAACGCAGATTATGGAACTAAAGACTATCGCGTACAAACCCTATTGTCCAAATTAGAGCAAGTCCCTTTGTTTTACGAAACAGCAAAACAACGACTAAGCAAAGTCAATCGGCAATCAGCAGATGCCGCAGTTGACCAGCATTTGGCAACTTTTTTGTTTTTTGAACAAGAGTTGTCCACATTTCTTCAACAAAATGAGCAGATTAGAGGGGCAACTTCCACTTATCAACCCAAAATTGAGGCAGCAAAATTGGCGATAAAAGATTATGCGGCTTATGTGGAGAGTTTTCGTTTAAACTAAGCAATTACATACTAATCTAAGTTTTGTGGTATTAAAACGCGGAACCTCGCCGCGAGGAAAATCTAATGGAGCGAGCCGTTTTTTGTTGAAAATTTGGGCGAAGCCCAAATTTTCAACAAAAAACGGCTCGCTCCCAAAATCCCCCGCGCCGCCGAAGGCGGCGCGTTTTGAGGCACTACCACAAAACTTGGGTTACTAACTGATGTTACACAGAGCCGTAGGCTCGACCGATTTTGTAGCGGCGGATTTCAATCCGCCGAAAACGTACATACCTTTTCATTAAGAAGAGCCGTAGGCTCGACCCATATTTATATGCACCGAGCCTACGGCTCTTAAATAACCTGTTTTAATCTTTCGGCGGATTGAAATCCGCCGCTACAAAATTGTTCATGCCTACGGCATTTTTAAGTAGTTAGTCACAAATAATCACTACTTTTTACGACGCTTCTCGCGCTCGCTTCGCTCGCGCGAGGAAGGGGAATGTGGTTGGTTTTTCGGCTTCGCCGAAAAACGAACCACGTCTCCTCCCTTTTGTGCGAGCGAAGCGCGCGCAAAACATCTGTTTTTAATCAAAAAACGATGTTTTTAGGTTATGCCCACTCCTCATTTATAAATAGCTACTTAGCATATATGCGGAGCATCAGAAACTAAGATATTAATAATGACAATCACGGATTTAGACCTATTAAAATCTGCCGAAGGGCAACGCCTTATTGCTGAAAACTTAGCGACTGCCCCCTCAGTATTTGCCCTCAAAAATCGGCACAAATCCGCCGCAATTTTAGCGACTCAAATCAAATATTTGCAACGCAGTCGGTCAAAATTGCCTTCGTTTTATGTTGCAAAAGCCATTATTCCACCCCTTGCTTTTGAGCAATGCAGCAGTGAACGGGCAGCTTCGGCAAAAGATTTTTCGGGCAAAACGTGTTTGGATTTGACTTGTGGTTTGGGGGTTGACAGTTTACATTTTTCCAAAAATTTTCAACAAGTGACGTCTATTGAGCGCAATAATGTGTTGGCAGAAACGGTGCGTTATAATTTTGAACTGATGAATAGCGCAAACATCGAAGTTATCAATGATTCTGCCGAAAGTTTCGTGCATAACTACGTGGGAGAGCCATTTGACTTGATTTATATTGACCCCGCAAGACGCGACGGCGGCGGTAAAAAAGTGTTTTTACCCGAAGATTGCGCACCTAATTTTGTGGAATTATTGCCTGTACTGCGTAAAATCGGTAAAAAAATAGTGATTAAAATGTCACCACTTTACGACGTAGATGCAGCAGCACGGCAGTTTCCCGATGTGTCAGAAATAGGCGTTATTTCCGTGGATAATGAGTGCAAAGAATTACTTTTGGTATTTGACAATGGGGCGTTGAAAGAAAGCGGAAGTCCTACTATTTTTATAAAATGTTTTTACAAAAATCAATTTTTTATTTTTTCTAAGAATACAGAAAAAAGCGTTTATCCAAACGAGAAAATCAACGAAATGACGGTGTTTTCTTACATCATTGAGCCTGATGTAGCGTTTTATAAAGCCCGTTTTTTAGAATTTACCCCCCCTCAGTATTTCGACAAAAAAACGACGTGTTTAACTGCTTCTAATGGTTTTTTTCTATCAAACAACATAGACAATATTCACGATTTTCCTTCGCGTATTTTCACTATCGAAGCAACATTTACCTATCAGCCTAAAAAAATTTCTGCCTTTTTGAAAGCGCAAAAAATAACGGCTTTGAATGTCGTGCAACGCAATTTCCCTTTCTCGGCGGCTGATATTCGCACGGCTTTAAAAGTCCCAGAAGGTGGCGATTGGTTTTTGATTTGCACCGTTTTTCAAGGAGAAAAATGGGCGTGGTTAGCAAAAAAGCATTCGTGAAGCATACTATGTAATTCCATGAATTTCACCAACCGTTACGGATAAATTAAATCCAAGCGATATTGATATTGTGAATTTTATACCTCACGATGTGTTTTATCGAAAAGAACGTGAATTGAATGGTTTTGAAACCATACATAAAATCTAAACTGCTGGTTTTCGCGCTCGCTTCGCTCGCGCGAAGGAAGAGAGGTGGTTCGTTTTTCGGGCAAAGCCCGAAAAATGAACCACCTCTCCTCCTTTTACGCGAGCGAAGCGAGCGCAAAAATGCCTTTTAATGCGTATTTTGAATTTATGTATGGTTTCAAAAACAAGAAAATTTAAGAGAATCCATGTCAATACTGAGAGGGCGTAAATAATAAGGAACGTAAGCAAACAAGCTACCACACTATCAACTAAACAACCCCACCACATCTTCCCGTGTCAAAGCCTTTACAAAGCCTGATTCGACGTGAACAATATCCGCAGCGAGTGCTTTTTTCCTTTCTTGCAATTGCAAAATCTTCTCTTCAACAGTATCTCTACAAATCATTTTGTAGGCAAAAACGGGTTTGTCTTGTCCGATTCGGTGTGTTCTGTCAATGGCTTGGGCTTCAACGGCAGGATTCCACCACGGGTCAACGATATAGACGTAATCGGCTGCGGTAAGGTTTAGACCGACGCCACCTGCTTTCAAACTCATCAAAAAGACACGCACCGAATCGTTGTTTTGAAAACGGTCAACCCGTTCTTGACGGTCGGTTGTTGACCCATCGAGATATTCGTAAGGAATTTGTAACCTGTCCAATTCTTTGCGAATGATGTCCAGCATACCCAAAAATTGAGAAAAAACCAATGTTTTGTGCCGTCCACTGTCTTCTTGGATTCTTGGAATCAATTCGGCTATTTTTACAGAATCATTGCCATACTGTTCTTTTTCGTTCAAAATAGCGGGAGAATCGCAGATTTGGCGCAATTTCATCAAGCCTTCTAAGATATAAACACCCGCTTTATTGATGCCTTCCGCATCAATTTTACCTAAAACCAAATCACGGTATTTGTCTTTAAACGCATCATAGACCCGCCGTTGGTTTTTATCCATATCGCAAAACAAGACGGATTCCATTTTTGCGGGCAATTCTTTCGCCACTTCTTCCTTCGTTCGGCGGAGGATAAACGGATAGACCAATTTACGCAATTGTTTGGTCGCATTTGAGTCTTTATCGCGGTCAATTGGCGTGGCAAATTCTTTTTTGAAAAAATCAACGTTGCCCAACATACCCGGATTTAGAAAATCCATTTGAGAATACAAATCAAAAACATTGTTCTCAATCGGCGTTCCCGTTAGCGTCAATCGGTTGTGCGATTTGAGCAATTTAACGGCTTTTGTAGCAAGGGCATCGGGATTTTTAATGGCTTGCGACTCGTCGAGAATGACGTAATTGAAATCAATTTCGCGCAATTCACGAATATCTGACCTAATTGCCCCGTAAGTCGTTATGGTGAGGGCATTTTTTTTGATGTCTTTAAAAACAGATTTTCTGTTGACCCCGTAATACACCATGACGGTCAAGTCGGGCGCAAATTTTTCGCATTCTTTTTGCCAGTTGAACACGAGCGATTTAGGCACGACGACCAAATTGGGTCTATTGGGTTTCAATTCCATTTGACGTTGCAAAAACGTAATGGCTTGAACGGTTTTACCTAAGCCCATATCATCTGCCAAAATCCCGCCCCAACTAAATTCATCGAGAAAGTTGAGCCAATTGTAACCCGAAACTTGATACCCCCTCAGTGCTGCCACCGAATGTTTAGGCAAAGTCACGTTTTCAATTTGTTCAAAGTTTTTCAAACGTCGCCGTTTTTCCAAGAGTTTTTCGAACACTTCTGCACCGTCAATCTCCTCATACATTTCGTCAATGAGCGACAAATGGAAATTCGACATACGTAGCGTATTGTCTTTGCCCATTGTCCCCATTTTTAGAACAGATGCGTACTTTTCTATCCATTCTTGCGGCAAAATGCCAAGTGTACCGTCACCCAGACGGATATAGTGTTGCCGATTGAAAATGGCTTTTCGCACGTCTTTCAACGCCACAGCTTGGTCGCCAAAACTAATGCTGATTTCAAGGTCGAACCAATCAATACCCGAACCTGCTCTGATATTGATTTTAGCCCGATTGGGATTGTACTTCAATTTTTGCAATTGAGCAAAGCCCAAGACTTCAATACCAGCAGATTTTAATTTTTCAAATGCCGTAAAGAACCATTCATTTTCAAATAATTCATTGATATTTAACCTAAAACCCGACGGATTCAAGCGTGCTTGCGCGACGAATGAAGGGTGTAGATTTTTCAAAAAATCACGCATTTGGGCTTCTTGCTCGTCGTTGCGATACACAAGTGTTAGGGTTTTATCAGCATCTTTAAAAACCATTTGTTTCAGATGGTTGTTCATCTGAAATTCTTTTGTTACGCAATCATAATCGTAGCTAAATATGGGTGTCAAAGTCAAGGCTTCTTCGGTTTCAGATAAGTATATTTTAGGCAAAAAAACGGCTTCACCTTCGGCTAAATCGGCGGGAACATTCAATTCGACATTGTGAATGTTCATCAAAGGCAGGGTAAATTCGGATAGGAAACCCGCCAATTCCGATTTCTGAACGCGAATAGCATCGGTATCTGGGAACAAATCGAGGGTTTGTACACCCGATTCATCTAATAAAGCCAAACCAATTTCCGATTGATAAATCCAATCTGCCTTGCGGCGGGTCGGGCTAAATGGAAAAATAAATTCATTAGATACTCTGATTTTCGGGCGCAATACGTAATGTTCGGCTTCTTCATCAAGCGAAAACTCCACGGTTGCCCGTTCAGGCTGTATGATAGCAGGGTCAAGATTCGATTGTTTTAGGTTGTTGTCGTGTGAACTCAAACTACTAAAAATAAAGGTTTGCTTATCGCCCAACACATCAAACATTTTTGCCAATTCATTGCCAATCAATCGCCGCAAAGTTGCTTTTTGTTCGGGCGTTGTCAAATTATGCCGATGAATGACCCAACCACGCGGCAATTCTGGATAAAATTCGTACATTTTTTTCGTCATTTGCTCTGCTTGCAAACGGCGAATGCTTTGCATCATAAGCGCATCGGCAGGGTCAACAGCTTGAATTTCGTCCAGACTAAATGCCTTAACACCCACGCTGATTTCTTGCAATCTACCCGCCATTTTATCATTTTTCCACTTTGCCAACACCGCCATAACCTTAAAATCAAGCAAATTTTCTTTTGCTTCGTCTTCTTGAAAAGGGTTGTATTGGTTGTATTTAACCTCTTCCGAAGCAAGCGGCTCGTCGAATTTGAAGACATAAATGATTTTATTTTCTTCTTCTTCTTTGAGTGTGCCGTCGTGCCGAATTGCCGCAATCGGTTGTGGTGCGTTCAAGACCTTTGAGCGCAAACCTTTCCAATCTTGGGCTTTGTTGATTTTTACGAGCGTTTTATCTTTAGGGGTTAGTGTCAATTCCCCGTTTTTTATTTCTACCGTAAACAGTTTTTGGGCTTGCACATCGCTTGGCGAATAGCCATATTCCATCATCTGCTTGCGCTTTTCCTTGTCTATTTTTGGAATTGTCTCAAACGGTTTTTCGCCGAAAATGCGCCCGAAATGGATAAAAGCCGCAACTTTATGGCTACACAATTTAGAAAAACGCTGGTCGCAACTGCAAGCCGTTGAGTATTCACCACTTTCAGAACTGATAGTTACGTCAAAATCGCGGATACGGTACAAAACGTGCTTCGTATCGTAGTCTTTAAGTTTGATACCCGACTTCATATTCGCAATATTGACTCCCTCAGTAAAAGCGCGTTGTTCGGCATACTTTTGAAGAAAACGCGCCGTAATTGGCTCGTGTACAATCGCTTCTTTTTTCGGATTAAAATCCTGTTTCAATACATTGCCCGTGAGGTGCAACAGAGCCGCCACGATGTGCTTACACGCGCCACCTTCCATGCAATTGCATTGTGAAGCGACCGATTGTTTATCAAAATCGTGAATAGATACGCGGAAACTTTCAAGAATATCGGGTGCTTGAACGCGGTATGTGACCTTGCCTTTATCCGTATCAAGCCGCAAAACCTCAATTTTGCCGCGCACGGTAATGTCCTGTCCACGGTGCTGAACAGTTGAAGAAAAATGCCGATTAATAAAATTTTCAATATGCTGACTCATCTACGGTTTTGTTATTTCAAATTTCAAGGATTTCAAAAGGATTTCAAATTTCAAGCATTTTCACGCATATACCTTGGTTCTGCACCCCGATTCTCAATTGGGGTCATTCAAGTTCAACGTCTTTCAGCGTTGAATCACAAAATTGAGGTTAGAGATGAAAAAATTTCGCAAAAGTACAGATTAGTTTGTCAGTAAAGAAGAAAAAAGGGAAAACAACTTTAGAGAGTTTTCGGTTTAGTATAATTACAAAGCTTTTATTTATTCTTGCCAAATTCGCCAACCTTGTTCGGCTTGTTCAATGAGCATTTCGAGACCATTTTCAACTGTTGCCCCGCGTTCTTCTGCCATTGTCATCAACCGTGTTTTTTCGGGATTATAAATCAAATCAAAAATAAAATGTCCGCTTCCAATGTATTCAAAAGGCAAAGGAGGCACCCCCTCAGTATTTGGCGACATACCAAGCGGTGTTGAGTTGATAATCAAACGGTGGGTCTCCAAAATATGTTTGTCCAAATCAGCGTAGTTTAGTGTTGTTTCCGTGCTTGTTCGAGATACATATTTAAAAGGGATATTATTTTTTTTCAGTACAAATGCCGCCGCTTTCGCCGCGCCACCCGTCCCCAAAATCAAACTTTGCAAACCTTCGGGAACAGAGCCGCCGAGCATTCGCAACATGGTTTTTTCAAAGCCAAATACATCAGTGTTATACCCTTTTAAGTAAGGGCGTGCTTTGTTTTTTTGCCACGTAATTTTAATACAATTTACCGCGCCTACTGCCGCCGCATCGGGGTCAATGGCATCAAGGAAGGGCATAATCGCCGTTTTGTAGGGAATTGTGACATTCAGTCCCGTGAGTCGTTTTTTACCCCCCCTCAGTATAGCGGGTAGTTTTTCGATGTTATCAATCGAAAAAAGGTCATATTGCCAGTCTTTACTAATGCCTTGTTGTTCAAATTTCTGCGTAAAATATTTTTTAGAAAACGAATGTCCGAGTGGATAGCCGATTAAACCGAGTTGTTTCATAAATAATTGGATTTAAGAAAAACGCAAAATTAGGTAAGACGAACCACTTTCCTTCTTTTTTGCAGCAAAGCGAGCAAAATAAAAGTATTGTCATTTTGTAATTACTTAGCCCACAGCTCTCCCGAAGGTATTCGGGATGTAAACAGACTTCGCTCGCAAAAAAGGGGACTGTGGTTCGTTTTTCGGCGAAGCCGAAAAACGAACCACGTCTCCTCCCTTTTGCGCGAGCGAAGCGCGCGCAAAACATCTGTTTTTAATCAAAAAACGATTTTTTTAGGTTATGCCCACTCCTCATTTAATAACTCATTGCAAAGGCGCATATTAATAAAGGTACTTCCTGCCTATCTACGGAGAAGCAGGCAAACAGCCAACTGAGAAACCATTTTTTCTGGGTTTAACTCCTCAAACAGCTTTTTAAATCACAACTTTTCAAAACCCACGCACCAATCGCCAACGTGTAGTTTATTATTGTTTTTAACGTGCTTTTCCGATTCGCCTTTGCTGTCTTTATTGGACAGTGAGGGCATCGGAAAAACGTAGAAAAATAAATTTTAATTGCCGAATTTCCACCAAAGTCCTTCTTCCTACTAACTTTGCATTTATTGAAAAAATGTAATTACGCAAACAAGACCACTAACAGCATACATTTGCAGCAAATTAGAGTAGCATGAACGGAAAAATAATCTCAATTTTTTTTACTTTATTGTTGACCATCAACACATTACAAGCTACTGCACGTTTTCAAGTCAAGGTAATGACCCCCTCAGTATTTGAGGTAGAATGTACAACGCTTGACAAAAACAAGGAAGAATTTTCGTACAAGATACTGCTCAAGCAGCCATCGGGTGTGGCTGATTTTGGGTTAGACATTGCTTTTCCGCAATTTATCACCTTGAGTTACGGTTCAGAAAAAGTAGAATTGTACATCGAACCAACTGATGACATAAAAATCTCTTTTACGGCAAATAATTTACTCAAAACAATTGATTTTGCGGGTGAAGGCGCGGTGAACAATCGGTGTTGGATAAATTTCAAACGCCGTTTTAGAAAAGAACCGATGTCGGCTTATACTCCACATTTGTTGTCACCACAATTGGACAGTACAACGGTTAGCCGCGCAAAAACGTGGACAGCTAATGATTTTTTGACCTTTGCCAATGCCGATAAAGAAGTTGAATTAGATTTTATTCATCAGCATAAAGCCACAATTGCTCGAAGTTTGTATTCTGAAATATGGAAAAACACAATATATACTTACGATACAAAGTTATACAGTTACTTCCTTTTTCAACAAATGCCGAAGGAGGAAGCACAACGCATAGCTGACAGATTTTTTCCAGGGCGCGGCTTCAATTACGCTGATTATGACCGCAATGAAACAGCCGTTTTTCGGAACGCACTCAAAACATTTGTCCACTTTCAAGCTCGTTTGAAATTGGGCGACGATGAGAATAAAGACGCTTTGTACGAAACAATTGAAAAAAAAATAACGAATTATGACCGTTTTTGGCTCGAAAAAGAATTACTCTTAGAAGTTTTGAACCAAGAACGGAGTTATAGTTTTGGACGACAACGCATTGAACAATACCGAAAGGATTGCCCATTCAAGGAACTTGTAAAAGAATTGGACAGCAAGCATGACAATTATTTAGATGTAACTGAACGCGCAGAAGCACCCAATTTCAAATTGGTGACAGCAGAAGGCGAAGTGAAACATTTATCCGATTTTCGCGGGCGAGTTGTGTTTATCAATTTTTGGGCAAGTTGGTGTAAACCTTGCTTGGCCAATTTTTACAAATATGCCAATATCCGTCAACAACTTTATACTGAGGGGGTCGTTTTATTGAACCTTAGCATTGACGAACAGCCACCACAATACCGAACCGCACTCAGTCGCATCAATCCAATGGGTATCAACGGGCAGCCGCTTGATATGCAGGAAGCAAAAAAGCAGTACAGTTTGTACGAAATTCCCGCTTATTATTTGGTGGATAAATTGGGGAGATTGGTACATTTGTCGGACAAACAAGGTGGCGATGTCGCTGAATTTAGAAAATTACTCGCTGAATAATCGTAAATACTTATTGCGCTCGCTTCGCTCGCGGAAAGAGGAGAGGTGGTTCATTTTTCGGGCTTTGCCCGAAAAATGAACCACATTCTTTTTTTTTGCGAGCGAAGCGAGCAATAGACTAAGTAATCACAAAACATTATCAATATGAAAAATATCATTCTTTTTGACCCTGACACACGCGACCAATTTTTACCGCTTACTTTCACACGCCCTGTTGGTGAATTGCGTATTGGCATTTTGACCATTCGGGAAAAATGGGCGCGACAACTCAATGGCGTGGTTTCTTACATCACGCAAGATTATTTATCGGAAAAATATCCAATTCACATTGCAGAAGACAATTTTGTGGTCAATGGCGCGGTCTTGCCCAATGATGCGCTCTGCCAATTGATAGAAACACTCAATAACAATGAAGCCCTCACAAAAGATGGCGAATTGATTGCCGCCCGACTTGACCGTTCGCAATTTCACCGTTTGATGACGGACAGCGATATTGAAGAATTGGCTGGTTTTGAGTTGGAAGGCGTCAAATATACAACGCTTAATCATGTTTGGGATTTATACAAATTTAATGATATATCCTTAAATCAAGATTTTAATTTAATCACGTCGGGGCGCACTTCTGCACCCCTCAGTAATTCTAACCGTGTGGTGGGCGATTCGTCGCTCATTTTTCTTGAAGAAGGTGCAATTGTGGAATGTGCCACACTCAACACCACAAAAGGTCCGATTTACGTGGGTAAAAATGCTGAAATTATGGAAGGCTGCCTTGTTCGGGGTGGTTTGGCGATGTGTGAAGGCAGTTTGTTGAAAATGGGCGCGAAAATTTATGGTGCAACCACATTAGGACCTCATTGTAAAGTAGGTGGCGAAGTAAATAATGCTGTACTTTTGGCTCATTCAAGCAAAGCGCACGATGGTTATTTGGGTAATTCGGTTATCGGAGAATGGTGCAATTTGGGGGCGGATACAAACACCTCAAATTTGAAAAACACCTACGAAGAAGTCAAATTGTGGAATTACCCTAAACAAAGTTTTGCCAAAACGGGTATGCAGTTTTTAGGCTTAATCATGGCTGACCATTCCAAATGTGCTATCAATACGATGTTCAATACAGGAACAGTTGTGGGAGTGTCGGCGAATGTTTTTGGGGCTGGTTTTCCGCGCAATTTTATCCCGTCTTACAGTTGGAGTGGGGGTTCGGCAGCTTACGAAACCTACAATTTGAAAAAAGCATTTTTGACAATGGAGCGCGTCATGGAGCGTCGAGGATTGACGCTGACGGAGCAAGACCGCACTATTTTGACACATATTTACGATACCACCGCGCAGTTTCGTAGCTGGGAAGGTTTGAACTTTAAAACAAAAGTAGTAATTACTTAGCCCATAGCTCGCTTCGCTCGCGCAAAAGGGAGGAGACGTGGTTCGTTTTTCGGCGAAGCCGAAAAATGAACCACATTTTCCATCCTGCGCGAGCGAAGTCTGTTTACATCTCGAATACCTTCGGGAGAGCGCACGTATGAATAGTTACAAGCAAAATGATAGAAACGATATGAATTTATCTTTGAAAATAGCGATACGTTATCTATTCGCCAAAAAATCTACAAACGCTATCAACGTCATTACGGGAATTTCGGTGATTGGTTTGGCTTTGGGTACAACGGCTTTGGTTTTGGTATTGTCGGTTTTCAATGGGTTTGAAAAACTGATTACGGGCATGATGTCCAATTTCAACCCCGATGTCAAAATCGTGGCGACAAAAGGTAAAACTTTTGAAGTGGATACTTTGAAAATCAATGCTTTGCGCCAAAACACAGGCATTGAGCGCGTTTCTGAAACATTAGAAGAAGTCGCTTTTTTTCAATACGATAAAAGTCAAGCCTTTGGTACACTGAAGGGCGTTGACGATAATTTTCATAAAATCAACCACATTGATTCAACCGTTAAAGAAGGAGTCTATAAAACCCAAGATGAGAACGCTGACTACGCCGTTCTGGGTGCAGGAATACGGAATCAGCTTGGTGTTTATGAAGGTAATTTCGCGACCCCCCTCAGTATTTACATGCCTAAACGCGAACAAGTGGGTGTGCTTGAACAAGCCTTTAAAACCCGCTACGCTTATGCCGCAGGGACATTTGTGATTCAACAAGATTTTGATAATCAATACATTATAACCAATTTGGACTTCGTTAGGAATATACTTGATGCCCCCGATGAAGTATCCGCTTTGGAAGTGCAATTGAAAAAAGGGGCGAATGTAGAAACAGCGGTTCAGCAAATTCAACAATTGTATGGCACGGATTTTACGATAAAAGACCGTTACCAACAAGACGAAGGTTTTTTGAAATTGATGAATGTTGAAAAATGGATGAGTTATGCCATTTTGAGTTTGACACTTCTGCTCGTGGCTTTCAATATGGTAGGTGCTTTGTGGATGATAGTTTTAGAAAAGAAAAAAGATATTTCAATCCTCAGAAGCATGGGCGCAACCGACAAAATGGTACGTAATATTTTCCTCAATGAAGGTTTATTGATGTGTTTATTGGGTTTGATTGTTGGTTTTATCGTGGCAATTGGTGTTTATCAATACCATATTACTGCCGAAGGTGGCATTGTTCCCTTGCCAGCAGGGTTTGCATCTGACCGTTACCCAGTTGCTTTGAAACTTAAAGATTTTCTTGTTGTTGGTTTTACAGTTATTATAATCGGGGTTTTGGCTTCTCTACCTGCCGCTTTTAGGGCAATGCGCGTGGAAAGTACGAACGCTTAGAGTGATTTCAAATTCCAAAGCGCAATAAATAGATTTGAGTGCGTGACAAAATTAGGGCGTGCCTATATAACTGTACTTGTACCCATAAGTTTTTAGAGAGTGAAAAGAAACGTTTTGACACTACCTGTCACGCGAAAGTACAAAAATCGACTTTTATTGTAAACATTTTGACACTACGTGTCATTGAATTTGAACTTTTACTGACACGTAGTGTCAAAATGTTTATAATAAAACCCGATTCAAGCGTTTTCTATTGACACGTAGTGTCAAAATGTTTATAATAAAAGCGATTGCCAAGCATTTTCAGATGACACTTATTGTCAAAACGTTTCTTTTCACGCTCTAAAAACCTATGGGGTAATGGACAGAGTTTTAAACTTGCGTCAAGTTGTTGCCCGAAAAAAGAACTACCTCTCCTCTTTTTTGCGAGTGAAGTGAGCAATAGACTTAGTATTTACAAAATATATTGAAAAACGATTCGGTAAGAACTGAATCGTTTTTACTTTTACGCCGATAGTACCCCCCTCAGTATTTTGAATTAAAATTTAATAATTATAATGTATCCAAATCTAAGTTATATTCTTCACGATTTGTTCGGGACACCCGTTGACAATATCACGCACTATGTTCAGACTTTTGGACTGTTGCTTGCACTCGCATTTTTGACGGCAGCCTATACTTTATATCTTGAATTGCAACGCAAACAACACTTGTTTACGGCACAACCAACGAAAAACGAAAAAGGTGCAATTGTAGAAGTACTACCACACGAACGCGTGGGTGACATAACAATGGTTGCTGCCATTTCGGGGTTGTTGGGCGCGAAAATATTTGCCATTATGGAGAGTATGGACAATATTCGTGGTTTTCTGAGTGACCCTATTCATACGTTTTTTAGTGGGTCGGGCATAGCGATGTACGGCGGATTGGTTGGTGGTTTTATCGGTGTTTATTGGTTTATCACGCGCAAACTCAAAATGAACGCCCTTCACATGATGGACGCTGTTGCACCCGCTTTGATGTTCGCTTATGGCGTTGGGCGTATCGGTTGCCAGTTGTCGGGAGACGGTGATTGGGGCATTGCGGCTGGTACAAAACCGTCTTGGTGGTTTTTACCCGATTGGATGTGGTCGTTCGATTTTCCGCGCAATGTTCACGAAGCAGGTGTGCCTATCGAAGGTTTTGTTGGACAATACCACAACCATTTGCCGATTGGTGTTTATCCCACGCCGTTTTATGAAGTTATTATGGCGTTTGCAATTGGTTTTTTCTTGTGGGCAATTCGCAAAAAAGTGGAAGCAAAACCCGGTGTCTTGTTTATGATTTACCTAATTTTAAACGGTATTGAACGGTTTTTTATTGAAAAAATCCGTGTTAATGATTTATTGATTGATACACCCAATTTGAAAATGACACAAGCTGAATTAATTGCTGTCCTACTTTTTATTACTGGGATTGTTGGTTCGTTTATTTTAAGTAAAAGAAAAATTTAATTTTAAGCTACGGATTTTAAGCTACGGATTTACGAATTTACAAATTTTAAGCTACGGATTTACGGATTTTACGGATTTTACGGATTTACGAATTTTAAGCTACGGATTTACGGATTTTACGGATTTACGAATTTTAAGCTACGGATTTACGGATTTTACGGATTTTAAGCTACGGATTTACGGATTGGCTCAATTAGGGTTTCAAGTTGCTGACATCTACTTTTAGACTAAAAGCGGCGTAGCTGCTCAATCTTGGTAACTCAATAATCGAATAACTTGGTTTACAACGCGGTATAACCGCTAAAGAAGTCAAATTTAAGGGCTACGCCCCAATGAAAATACTATTTCGTTGGTAATATTACCGATATTTGGCAGCTACGCCGCCTTTAAGAAATTTAAAATTGGCAGCAACTTGAAACCCTAATAGAGCCTACGGATTTTAAGCTACGGATTTACGGATTTAACGGATTATAACGACTACCTGATAATACTACTACAAAATCCGTATTACTAAAGTAGTCGTTATAATCCGTAAAATTCGTTAAATCCGTAAATCCGTAGCTTAAAATCCGTAAATCCGTAGCTTAAAATCCGTAAATCCGTAGCTTAAAATCCGTAAATCCGTAGCTTAAAATCCGTAAATCCGTAGCTTAAAATCCGTAAATCCGTAGCTTAAAATCCGTAAATCCGTAGCTTAAAATCCGTAAATCCGTAGCTTAAAATCCGTAAATCCGTGAATTTGAAATTCGTCAAATGGAATCTATAAAAACAGAAGAAAACGCACCAGAAGTTGCCGAAAGAATGCCGTACACCCAACGTGATATTAGTTGGTTGTCGTTCAATTACCGTGTTTTGCAAGAGGCGAAAGACCCCTCAGTACCCTTGCTCGAACGGTTGAAATTTTTGGCTATTTATTCGTCTAATCTTGATGAGTTTTTCCGTGTACGCGTGGCACAACACCGCAATTTGATTCGTATTTCAAAGAAAACTAAAAAAGAATTGAGTTACAGCCCCAAACAATTGTTGAAAGAAATTTTGAGAATTGTGAACGAACAACAATTAGAATTTAGTAAAATATTTGAAGAAGATATTACCAATGAATTGCGCGAACAAAATGTGTATTTGTTGCGCCGAAGGGATTTGAATAAGGAGCAACAAGCCTTTGTTGAAGCCTATTTTAAAGATAATTTACTGCCTTTTGTGCAACCGGTTTTGTTGGTCAAGGACAAAATTCGCGTGTTTTTGAACAATGCGGCTTTGTACATGACGGTCGCTTTGCAGCCCAAAGAAAGTTATACAAGCCGTACAGAATACGCTATGGTTAAGATTCCAAGCGATTTTTTACCGCGTTTTATTGAATTGCCTTGCCGAAATGGACACTATGAAGTGATTATGATTGACGATATAGTACGTCATTCAGTATCGTGGCTATTCCCGGGTTTTGAAATTTTGGATACGTATTCCATTAAATTGACGCGCGATGCCGCCTTGTATATTGATGACGAATTTTCGGGCAATTTGATTGAAAAAGTCAAAGAAAGTCTGCAAAAACGCAATATTGGTCCTGCGAGTCGGTTCGTGTATGACCGTAAAATGTCACCTAAATTGTTAGATTTTTTGGAAGATTCGTTCGCCCTTGAAACCCTTGATTTGTTTCCCGAAGGACGCTATCACAATAATTTCGATTTTTTCAAATTTCCAGATTTTGGCTTGACCTCGTTGAAGTACAAGCCTTTGCCGCCGCAACCGTATGTACCGCTTGAAAAAGCGGAAAATTATTTTGCGGCAATTGCCGAGCGCGACCACTTATTGCATTTTCCGTATCAAAGCTACGAATCGGTCATTCAGTTTTTTGAACGGGCAGCTTATGACCCCTCAGTAACGCATATAAAAATTGTTCAATATCGTGTTGCCAAAAAGAGCCGCATCATGCAAGCCTTGATGCAAGCTGTCAAAAATGGCAAACAGGTATCTGTTTTTATTGAAGTGAAAGCGCGATTTGACGAAGCGGCAAATATAAAATGGGGTGAAGCCCTACAAAAAGCGGGTGTGACGGTTCATTACTCGATGCCGGGGATTAAAGTTCACTCAAAATTGGCTTTGGTGAGCCGAGAAGAAAGAGGCAAAGAAAAATTGTATTCGTATTTGGGAACGGGTAATTTTAATGAAGACACGGCTAAAATCTATTCGGATTTGTGCATATTTACAATGGACGAGCGTCTGACCAAAGAAATGGCAAATGTTTTCCGTTATTTGGAAACGGGCAGGACAGATGATATTCCGCCTTTCAAACATCTTTTGGTCGGGCAATTTAATCTGCGAGAAGGCTTAGTGAGAAAAATTGACCGTGAAATCGAGCTTGCTCAAAAAGGAAAAGCCGCTTCTATGATTCTGAAAATGAACAGTTTGGAAGACGTGGCTATGATTGAAAAACTTTACGAAGCATCAAAAGCGGGTGTGAAAATCAAAATTATCACGCGCGGCATTTGTTGCCTCATGGCAGGTGTGGAAGGTGTGAGTGAGAATATAGAAGTGATAAGTATTGTGGATAGATTTTTAGAACACGCCCGTATATTTATTTTCAATAACGACGGAAAAGAAGATATTTATCTGTCAAGTGCCGATTGGATGAACCGTAATTTATCGCACCGTGTAGAAACAACTTTTCCAATTTATTCGCCTGAATTGCGCCAAATTGTGCGTGATGTGATAGATTTACAGTTAAAAGACAATGTAAAAGCGCGGAGTTTGAACCCTGCTCACATCAATGAGTATAAAACAAATGAAGCGGAAATTGCTACAAGAGCGCAAATGGAAACATATTTTTATTTTAAAAAATAAGGAAAATACTTAGCCACTAATTGAGAGATGGGCATAACCTAAAAGCGTTTTTTGCATCTCGCGCTCGCTTCGCTCGCGCGAGGGAGGGAAATGTGGTTCGTTTTTCGGCGAAGCCGAAAAACAAACCACGTCTCCTCCCTTTTGCGCGAGCGAAGCGCGCGCAAAACATCTGTTTTTAATCAAAAAACGATGTTTTTAGGTTATGCCCACTCCTCAAATACATATTTTTTAAATCAATAAACCATTTTTGTAATTACTTAGCCCGCGCTCGTTTCGCTCGCGTGGAGGCAGGAGAGGTAGTTCATTTTTTGGGCAAAGCCCGAAAAATCAACCACATTCCCCTCTTTTGCGAGCGAAGCGAGCAATAGGCTAAAATTACTCATTTTAACCCAAATTGATATGAGGAACGAGACAAACAGACCCCTCAGTATTTTATGCGTTGCGAGCTTTTTTAAGGGTGAAGCCTTCATACAGGCTTTGAAAGAGGCTGGTTGCACCGTGTATGTGATTACATCGAGCCAACTCAAAGATGCCGATTGGCCCCACGAAAGCATTGATGAAACATTCTATGTGAATGACATCAATGGGGAAAAAGGCGTGTGGAATATGGACGAGGTGATTGCAGGACTTGCGTGGGTGATGCGGACACGACCGATTGACCGTGTGGTGTCGCTCGATGACTTTGATGTGGAAAAAGGCGCGGCTATACGCGAACATTTCCGCATTGCGGGTATGGGACAAACGACTTGCCGCTATTTTCGGGATAAATTGGCGATGCGTGTAAAAGCGGCAGAAGCGGGGATTCGTGTCCCTGCCTTTAGTGCTTTGTTTAATGACGATGCTATCAACCATTATTTGGATACCGTGTCAGCTCCCTGGCTGATAAAACCGCGTGGTGAAGCCTCTGCAACGGGCATTAAAAAAGCCCATTCTAAAGATGAAGCGTGGCAAATACTCAATAATTTGGGTGACAAACGGCATCAATTTCTCATTGAGCAGTTCCGCCCCGGTGATGTTTTTCACGCTGACGCGCTGAGTGTAGATGGCAAGGTTATTTTCAACCGCAACAGTCGGTATTTGTCAACGCCAATGGAAGTGGCGCACGGTGGTGGTGTTTTTCGTTCCATAACGATTGAGTTTGACAGTGCTGATGATAAAGAATTGGATAAAATGAACGAAGCCGTTATGCGGGCTTTTGGCATGAACTACTCTGCCTCGCACACCGAATTTATCAAAGACCGTGAAACTGGTGCGTTCGTTTTTCTGGAAACTGCCTCTCGTGTAGGTGGGGCAAATTTGGCGGAAATGGTCGAAATGTCATCGGGTATCAACCTTTGGCGCGAATGGGCGCGGATAGAAGTGGCAATAGCACGCGGTGAAAAATATAAATTGCCGCGCGTTCGGAATGATTATGCGGGTATTGTTGTTTCATTGAGTCGGCATCAGTGGGCTGATATGAGTGGGTTCAATGAGCCTGAAATCGTATGGCGCATGAACAAAGAACATCATATTGGTATGATAGTGCAAGCTAAAAAATCAGAACGGGTTTTAGATATGTTAAACTCGTTTACACAACGGATTATCAATGATTTTCACGCGAGTGTGCCGATTTCGGATAGAGCCACCAATTAAAGAGATTTCAAATTTAAGATTTCAAATTTCAAAGTGCTATAAATTGATTTCAAGTATTTTGCAAAATCAAATTAGGTACTTTCAACAATTTCCGCTTTGGCAAAAAACTTCCCAAAACTTGCAAATTTTTGGAAAGTTAAGCTTCGATTCACGACTTTTTTAATTTAAAAATGCTCAAAATACTGAGGGGAGCTTCTTAAATTTTGAAACCATACATAAATTCAAAATACGCATTAAAAGGCACTTTTGCGCTCGCTTCGCTCGCGCAAAAGGAGGAGAGGTGGTTCATTTTTCGGGCAAAGCCCGAAAAATGAACCACATTCCCCCTCTCGCGCAAGCGAAGCGAGCGCGAGAACCAGCAGTTTAGATTTTATGTATGGTTTCAAATCTTAAATTAATATCAAACTTTCCAAAGCGGAAATTGGTCAAAGTACCTTATTTATTTGGTTCTTTGACAATTTTAGTGGAGGTCAAAAAAATAAAGCCAGAGTCGTTTAAAACCTCCGTGCAGTTGTGCCACAGAAAATAAGGCTCTCAAAGTGCTTCCACTAAAAAAAGTGCTTCCACTAAAATTGTCAGAGAACCATTTATTTTTAATTCCTCATGAAAATACCTATTATTTTTATCTTCCTATTTCTGTCTATGTCCATTTCAGCTCAAAATGGCTTGATTTTGAAGCGTGTTATTGACCAATTATTGTTGCGTAGCGAAAATCGGGTGGACAGTGCCAAAGTAACTGGTTTTGTTATTGGCTGTTTGGATGGCGATTCTACTTGGGTTTTTCCCTACGGACGTTTGTCCAAAACTACACAAGAAGCCCCAACTGGTGCAACTTATTTTGAAATAGGGGGCGTTTCACAAGTTTTTATAGCCAATCGTATCTATGAATTGGTAGAAAGAAAAGAATTGGACTATGCTGCGCCTGTCAATAAATATTTATCTCCAAATTTACAATTTCCTGCGGGCGAACGAATTACCCTTCTTCAACTAACCACTCACACAAGCGGTTTGCCCAAACTGCCCCCTGATATGGGGACATTTGAAGCCGATAAAGAGCAACCTTTTGAAGAATATACTGAGGGGGGGCTTTTTGAGTATTTGAAAAGCTTTAATACGACAATTTTGACCCGTAACAAGTATGTATATGCGCCCTTGAATTATGCGATTTTGGAAAAAGTATTAGAAAAACGCGGCATGTTACCAATGTCCAAAGATACAAATAGGAATAAAATTATTGCACAAGGCTATAATTTAGCGCAAAAAACCGTTGATTTATGGCGATTTAATGAAACTTTTAGATGGACAGTTGGGCAACAAGCCAATGCCGAAGAATTGTTGCAATTGGTTAAACAACAACTGGGTGTCAAAGCATTACAAGAACCTTTATTTCCAACGGAACTTAACAAACACGCCTTTATAGGCAAGGCTTGGCATGTCATGCGCCAAAATAAACGCACTTCTATTTGTTTCGCAACAGGAACAACGGGTGGACATTCAGCGTTCGTCGCTTTTGTACCCGAAACGAGAACGGGGGTCGTCGTTTTGACAAATTCTCGATTGGTAGGCGGAAAGTTAGGTATGGCAATTTTGAGGATTCTGAACGAAAATTGGAAACGTAAGTAGTCTGAACTATGATTTGTTTGATTTTTATGGTTTTCGTGAAACACATAATTCTAATCTGGTCATAGTAATCAAACAAATACAAGAATCACGGTTTAGACAATAGTGGCTAAGATTTTACGCAAAAACATAAAAAGGGCAAAAACACTGATGCGTCTTTACCCTCAACTTTATGCCATGAAAAAGCTTTGCACAACAAAAGTAATGCGTTTGTCGAAAAAAATAGTTCATTTGTCCATTATTTTTTTCGATTTTTTCTAAGTTTTTCCGTCAATACTTAGTCAGCCACTAATTACACTAATTGAGGGATGGGCATAACCTAAAAGCGTTTTTTGCATCTCGCGCTCGCTTCGCTCGCGCGAGGGAGGGAAATGTGGTTCGTTTTTCGGCTTCGCCGAAAAACGAACCACGTCTCCTCCCTTTTGCGCCCGCTTCGCTCGCGCAAAAGGAGGAGATGTGGTTCATTTTTCGGGCAAAGCCCGAAAAACGAACCACATCTCCTCCTTTTGCGAGCGAAGCGAGCGCGAGAACCAGCAGTTTAGATTTTATGTATGCTTTTAAGATTAACACTAATTTTCTGTAGATAACCCAAGTTTTGTGGTATAAAAACGTGGAATTTCGCCGCGTAAAATCTAATGGCTCGCGCCGAAAAAAAATCTCCGCACCGCTGAAGGCGGCGCGTTTTTAGCCACTACCACAAAACTTAGATTAGATACTTAGCCCAGACAATGGTGGCTAAGTCATTACGTTTTTTTAAAACTAAAATTAAAAATAAACGTTTTACAGAGTGTTTTTGCACTAATTTTGAAATAACTCAACTGTTTGAAGCCTGTTATTTGACGAGAAGTACCCCCTCAGTAATTTGCAACGAAACGCCTGTTTGTAGCGATAAAAGCTGTTTTATGTATTTTTTTACGCCTTAAACTCACTTTTCTACTTTAAAATTTGGCGACCGTTTTTAAATTATCTACCTTAGATGTGTCATTCAAAATCAACTCTTTTAAGGCAGTATTCATGCACTTAAATAACCTACAATTACGTAATTAGATTACGATAAAATAAAAAAAGTATGTTTGGAAGTAAAAAAAAAGTAGAGGAAACTCAAAATACCAGTAGCAGTAGTACTTCTGTACGCCCAGTTCCCCCTTTGGGCGACAACGCCCTCAATAGCCTCGTGCGCGGAACTGTTACTGAAGGCAATCTCATCGCCGAAAGTGATATTCGGGTAGATGGTATTATCAAAGGCAATTTGAAATGTTCTGCACGGGTGATTATCGGGCCTTCGGGGTTTGTAGATGGCGAAATCAATTGCCAAAATGCCATGATTGAAGGTAAATTCAATGGCATATTGCGGGTCATAGAGTTGCTTAATGTCAAAGAAACAGCAGATATAACGGGCGATGTGACAACGGGTAAGTTGACAATTGCATCAGGAGCTGTGTTCAATGTAACGTGTAAAATGAAACCTGAAAAAGGCGGCAACGGGACTCTTGATACTAATGGAAAAAAATAACAAAAAAGTCGTCAAACCAACTCGTTCACTCCTTCGGTACACGGACATTGCGTTCCGAATGGGCGCGACAATTGCCTTCGGAACGTGGTTTGGTAAATGGCTCGATGAAAAAATGGGCATGTCAAAACCGCTTTATCTGCCTATTTTTGCGATATTGGCGGTAGGACTTGCCATGTATTTGGTGATTAAAGACGCTAATAAGCTGAACAAATAAGTAGTGGATAGATAATAATGGATAGTAGATAATAGCAGCAATTTCCGTTTTGGGATTTTCGGGCGGCGTAGCTGCCTAATCTCGGTAATATTTAGAGACAATCTACTAATTTTTATGCGGTGTAACCGCAAAACAGGCGGTTTAGCGGTTACACTGCTTAGTAAACCCCACTTTTTCGTTGAGCATTACCGAGATTAGGCAGCTACGCCGCCTGTGAAAAAGCCAAAGCGGAAATTACTGGGATAATAGTAAATAATAGCGCAATTAATTAACTATCAAACAGTTACGCTATTATCCACTACCCATTACATACTACTGGACATGACCCACAAATCCGTTAGGATTTGAACGTTTGTAGAAAAACTAAATGAACATTTTCCTCGAATCCGTAGGATTCGCACGTTTATTTGGAATATTTTAACGTGCGAATCCTACGGATTCGAGGAAAAACCGCTTATTATCATTTTCTATAAACGTGTAAATTCTAACGGATTTAAGTTCATGTCCAGTAGTATGTACCCATTATTATCTATCCACTACTTAATTACAAAAAACAAACCTTTCTCCGACAAAATAACTGGTAAAATATAAATAAACGCTGCTTAAACTAAGGAATTGGGAATCTTAAATTTAAAATCTTCTTAGACAAAGGCACACCAAACGCTAATGTTACAAAAAAAATCTTCATGTCCACCAATCGTTTTCTCTATTTATTGTCTTCTATAAGTCTTGGCGTAAGTGTGTTGAGCTTACTTTTAGGACAACTATTTGCCCAATTTCAGCAATATCTCAATGTGACTTGGTGGAGTTTGGGTATTTTTATACCCCTCAGTATAGGAATGTTTTTTGGCGGTAAAAAAGCCGCTAAAAGTGCAGATAAATACTTTTTTTCAAATCTCATTATGCCTCTTACCTTCCTCAAAATGTTTTTTTCGGTAGTCGGTTTGGTCGCGTATCGTAAAATATACCACCCCGAAACTAAGTTTTTTTTATTACCTTTTTTTTTAGTGTATATTGTATTCACTATTTTTGAGACGTTTTTTATGGTTAAATTATCGAAAAACAAGTAGTAAAACAATTAATTATCAGTAATTACTTGCCGTAGCCACGAATTGCACAAATTTTCACAAATTGAAAGTCTAAAACACTATGTGCCTTGCTTTTAAATCTATTATTTGTGAAAATTTGTCCAATTTGTGGCAGACCTAAGTAATTACAATTATCAAATATTTAGAATTTTTAAATTATGACAAAGCGATTACGCATTGCCGTTCAAAAATCGGGACGGCTTAGTGAGGTTTCAATGGAATTGCTCAAAGAATGTGGCATTGATGTCAAAAATGGACGGGCTTCTTTGATGGCATCGGCAACCAATTTTCCTTTAGATGTACTTTTTCTCCGCGACGACGATATTCCGCAATATGTGGAAGATGGCGTGGCAGATTTAGGTATCTTGGGCGAAAATGTCGTGGTAGAAAGTCGGGCAAAAGTGGATATTGTTAAAAAACTCGATTTTAGTCATTGCCGTTTGTCACTCGCTGTGCCTAAGCAGGTGGAGTACGAAGGTGTCGAATTTTTCCAAAACAAACGCATTGCCACGTCTTATCCAAACATTTTGAACGATTATTTGACCCAAAATGGGGTCAAAGCGGAAGTACACGTCATCAGTGGCTCGGTGGAAATTGCGCCGAATATTGGTTTGGCGGAAGGCATTTGTGATATTGTTTCGTCGGGTGGCACTTTATTGAGCAATGGTTTGAAAGAAACTGAAGTTATTTTTCGCTCAGAAGCCGTTTTAGTAGCGCATCGCTATTTGGATACTGAGGGGTCTGAAATTTTGCAAAAAATTCTTTTCCGCATGGCATCTGTTATGGCAGCAAGAACCAGCAAATATGTGATTCTAAACGCGCCAAACGAATGTGTTGATGCCATAACTTCTCTATTACCGGGCATGAAAAGCCCGACTGTTGTGCCTTTAGCAGCATCGGGTTGGTCAGCTATTCACTCTGTTTTGAACGAAGAAACGTTTTGGGAAGTGATTGACGACCTTAAAAAAGCAGGCGCACAAGGCATCTTGGTTGTGCCGATTGAAAAAATGATTCTTTAGTAATATTACTCTTGCTCGCTTCGCTCGTAAAAAAGCGAAATGTAGTTCTAACTAAATAAACGCAGCTCTGAGACTGGCTCTTTCTCGTTTCGCTCGAAAATCGCCAGCATGTGATTTTAGGGGCGAGCGTGTTTTTTAATCAGAAAAATCGAAGATTTTCTGATTAAAAAACACGCTCGCCCCGATAGATTTTTTCAAAGGGCGATTTTTGAGCGAAGCGAAAAAGAGCCAGTAAATATGCAGTATAGTAGCGTTTATTTTTATTAATCGTGTAAATATGAAAATTTATAAAAATCCTGATAGAAACCTTTGGGCGGATATTCTCAAACGACCCGCTATTGATACGACAACCTTGTTCGGTACAGTTGGTCAGATTCTAAAAAATGTCAAAGACAACGGTGACAACGCAGTAAGAGAATATGCTTTGAAATTTGATAAATCGGATACGAAAAAACTATTGGTATCAAAAAAAGAGTTTCAAATTGCGGAAAAAGAATTAGATGCTGATTTAAAAACGGCTATTTTAACAGCAAAATCAAATATTGAGCGTTTTCACAAAGCCCAAAAATCGAGCATTAAAGTCGTGAAAACAATGACTGGCATTGATTGTTGGCGCAAATCGGTGGGTATTGAGCGCGTAGGTTTGTACATTCCCGGTGGAACAGCTCCTTTGTTTTCAACGGTTTTGATGCTGGGTGTACCCGCCAAAATTGCGGGTTGCAAAGAGGTAGTTTTGTGTACGCCCTCACAACACAATGAGCCGATTCACCCCGCTATTCTGTTTGCAGCAAAAGCGGTTGGGATAAAAAAAGTGTATAAAATTGGCGGCGTTCAAGCCATTGCAGCTATGGCGTATGGCACGGAAACTGTCCCGCAAGTCTGGAAGATTTTTGGACCCGGCAATCAATACGTGACCGCCGCCAAACAACTCATCAATACCGAGGGGTGCGCTATTGACATGCCCGCAGGACCGAGTGAGGTAATGGTAATTGCGGATAAAACAGCCCGTCCCAAGTTCGTTGCGGCTGATTTATTGTCGCAAGCCGAACATGGCGTTGACAGTCAAGTTGTTTTAGTTGCTTTTGATGAAATATTTGTACAAAATGTTTTGCAAGAAATTGAGAATCAACTACTTAATCTTTCTCGGGCAGATTTAGCGAAAGCAGCTTTAGACAATAGCGTTGCCGTTATTGTCAACAACGATGCAGAGGCTTTGGCAGTTGCCAACTATTATGCAGCCGAGCATTTGATTATTTCTACTGAAAATGCTGATGATTTAGCGCAGCAGGTTGTGAACGCAGGTTCTGTTTTTATTGGTCATTTTTCCCCCGAATCCGTCGGTGATTACGCCTCTGGCACAAACCACGTTTTGCCTACCAATGGTTTTGCTCACGCTTATTCGGGCGTGTCATTGGATAGTTTTGTCAAAAAAATCACGTTTCAACGACTGAATACTGAGGGGGTCAAAAATATAGGTGCAACAGTTATTGCGATGGCAGAAGCCGAACAATTGACAGCTCATGCGAACGCGGTGCGGGTACGATTGGAAGAAATTGAGGGTATGTAGTAAACAGACGTTCGGGGAACTTTAAAAGTTCCCCGAACGTGAGTTACCGCTAAAATTGTCAAAGACTCATAATTTACAGCAGTTCCTTAAAATAAGCCACAAAATCCGTCAAATTCATTGCGCCTTTATCACCGTCTCCTTGTTTACGCACCGACATCAAGCCTTCTGCGGCTTCTTTTTCGCCGATAATAAGCATAAAAGGCACACGTTTCAATTCGGTATCGCGGATTTTACGACCAATTGTTTCTGCGCGCTCGTCAATAAAACCACGAATATCGTGTTCTGCCAATTGTGCCATAAGTCCTTTTGCGTAATCCATAAAACGGTCTGAAATTGGCAAAATCGCAATTTGGTCGGGTGCTAACCACAACGGGAATTTACCCGCGCAATGTTCCGTCAATACGCCAATAAAACGCTCCATCGAACCAAACGGCGCACGGTGAATCATTACAGGACGGTGCGCTTGATTGTCCGCGCCGATGTATTCCAATTTGAAACGCTCTGGCAAATTGTAATCCACTTGAACCGTACCCAATTGCCACGACCGACCGAGCGCGTCTTTCACCATAAAATCGAGTTTCGGACCATAAAATGCCGCTTCGTCGTATTCAACAGTGGTTTTCAAACCTACTTTTTTAGTCGCGTCAATGATAGCTTGCTCGGCTTTGTCCCAATTTTCTTCTGTTCCCAAATATTTGTCGCGATTAGTTTGATGCCGTAACGAAATTTGAGCCGTATAATTCTTAAAACCTAATTTTTCCAAAACGTGCATGGTCAATTGCACAACGTTGATGAATTCATCTTCCACTTGCTCGGGTGTGCAAAAAAGATGAGCATCGTCTTGGGTAAAGCTACGAACACGGGTCAAACCGTGCAATTCGCCCATTTGTTCGTACCGATAAACCGTTCCAAATTCGGCAATCCGCACGGGCAATTCTTTGTAAGAACGCGGTTTATGACCAAAAACTTCGCAGTGATGCGGGCAGTTCATTGGTTTCAACAAAAATTCTTCGTCCAAACGCGGCGTTTTAATGGGTTGGAACGAATCTTCCCCGAATTTATCCCAGTGACCCGATGTCATGTACAACTCTTTTTTGCCAATATGCGGCGTAATAACGGGTTGATAGCCGCGTTTGAGTTGCTCTTTTTTCAAAAAATCTTCCAAACGTGTCCGCAAAGCCGTACCACGTGGCAACCATATTGGCAAACCTGCGCCGACTTTTTCCGAGAACATAAACAATTCCAACTCTGCCCCCAATTTGCGGTGGTCGCGTTTTTTGGCTTCTTCCAACAGCAACAAATAGTCTTTGAGTTCCTGCGCTTTTGGAAAAGTGACACCATATATACGTGTCATTTGTTTCCGTTTTTCATCACCGCGCCAGTAAGCACCCGCCACTTTCATCAATTTAATGGCTTTGATGTTTTCAGTTGTCGGAATATGTGGACCTCGGCACAAATCCGTGAAATTGCCTTGCGTATAAAATGTGATTTTACCGTCTTCCAAATCTTCCAACAATTCCAATTTGTACTCGTCACCTTTTTCTTGAAAATAAGCAATGGCATCAGCTTTGGACACGTCTTTTCTTACAAACGCGCTTTTAGTCCGCGCCAATTCAAGCATTTTTTGCTCAATTTTATCGAAATCATTGATAGATAAGGACTTGTCTCCCGTATCAACATCGTAATAAAACCCCGTTTCAATGGCAGGTCCAATACCGAATTTTGTACCCGGGTGTAAGGCTTCAAGTGCCTCAGCGAACAAATGCGCGGACGAGTGCCAAAATGTTTTTTTAGCGTCGGTATCGTCCCAAGTGAGCAATTGTAGGTGTGCATCGGTGGCAATTGGGCGGGTCAAATCAGTGGTATTGCCGTCTATTTTGGCAGCGAGTACTTTATTAGCCAAGCCCATTGAAATGGATTTAGCAATGTCGAGCGCAGAAGTGCCAGCCTCGTATTGTCGAACGTTACCGTCAGGGAAAGTGATGTTTATCATAAAAATGAGTATTATACTGTAATTACTTAGTCTATTGCTCGCTTCGCTCGCAAAAGAGGGGAATGTGGTTCATTTTTTGGGCAAGCCCGAAAAATGAACCGCTTTCCTACCCTCCACGCGAGCGAAGCGAGCGCGGCTAAGTAATTACATTATGTTAAAACTATGGAAAATTTCAAAATGCAAAAAGATGCAAAAAATACGCCGAATACTGAGGGGTATATTTGCCTTGCTTAGAGCCGCGCAAAATTAGTTTTTTTTATGCTTAAAAAAAAACGGTTCTTTAAAATTCATCTATTAGTTGAGGGATGGGCATAACCTAAAAGCGTTTTTTGCATCTCGCGCTCGCTTCGCTCGCGCGAGAGAGAATGTGGTTCGTTTTTCGGCGAAGCCGAAAAACGAACCACATTCCCCTCTCTCGCGCGAGCGAAGCGAGCGCAAGTAGGAATGCCTCCACTAAAATTGTCAAAGAACCAGTCTTTTGCAAATGAAGCGAGTAAAACATACCAGAAATTTTATAATTTCGTTAAATTTTACTAAATTCGGCAACGTTTTCCCGTCTCGTGTGTTTCTTTGCGTAAGAAAAGTAACTGCTTAGAACTATTGCTCACCTCTCCCGAAAAATGAACCTTTTCTCCTCTTTTTTCCGCGAGCGAAGCGAGCGCGTGACTAATTAATTACCACAAAACAAAAAAAACTTGTCATGATATACCGATTATTGTCGCTTACGACACTTTACAGCTTATTGAGTTTGAATGTACTTTTTGCCCAAAATTTTACTCTGTCTGGTTACATCAAAGATGGACGTTCAGGAGAAACGATTACAGGTGTGAACGTTTACAACAAAATCAATCCACAACAAGGGGCTTCTACCAACGCTTATGGATTTTATTCTTTGACCTTACCGAAGGGAAAATACACCATTAAAATCAGCTTTGTGGGCTACGCTGACCGTGAGGAGGAAGTGGATTTAGCCGAGAATACGCAAAAAAACGTCCAAATTACTGAGGGGGTCGAATTGCAAGCGGTTGTCGTTACGGCTGAATCTAAAGATAAAAACGTCTCTAAAACTGAAATGGGAACGGTGGCTTTGCCGATTGAAAACATAAAAAAAATGCCCGTTTTATTCGGTGAAGCCGATGTTTTAAAGGTGATTCAACTCTTGCCGGGTGTAAAAGCAACGGAAGGAAGTTCGGGTTTTTACGTGCGCGGCGGTGGTATTGACCAAAATCTTATCCTTTTAGACGAGGCAGTTGTGTATAATCCTGGACATTTATTGGGTTTTTTCTCCATTTTCAACGCCGATGCTATTAAAAATTTAACCCTCATAAAAGGAGGTATGCCTGCTCAATACGGTGGTCGTTTGTCGTCAGTTGTGGATATTCAGATGAAAGAAGGCAACAATCAATCCTTTGGAGCAGAAGGCGGCATTGGTTTAATTGCGAGCCGTTTGACCTTGCAAGGGCCGATTCAGAAAAAAAAATCGTCGTTTATCGTATCGGCACGACGTACTTACGCCCTTGACTTGGCGCAATCTAAAATCAATGAAACCAAATTTGCGGGGTCGAATTATTATTTTTACGACATGAATATGAAAGCGAATTATCAGTTTTCTGAGCGCGACCGTGTTTATTTGTCGGCGTATTTTGGACGCGATGTTTTTCTTTTCAATTCAAAAAATTTAGGTTTCAATTTCCGTTTGCCCTACGGCAATGCGACAGGCACATTGCGTTGGAATCACGTTTTTAATCCTAAATTGTTTATGAATGTGAGTGGTATCTACAACGATTACAATTTTGAAGCAGGTGGTGGACAGGACGTTTTTAAGTTTAAAGCCTTTTCTGGTGTGCGCGATTTTAACGGAAAAGTGGATTTCGATTACTATCATTCAACAAAACACAGCCTTAAATTTGGTATCAATTACACTTTTCACCGATTGACACCCAACATCGTTACAGCTTCAAATGCAGATACAGTTTTCACCAATTCCAGCTTGATTAAACCTAAATATGCCAATGAAATAGCGGCTTACGTGGGCGATGATTGGAAAGTTTCCCCTGCCTTGACGCTCAATATGGGTGCCCGTTTATCGGCTTTTCAACAATTAGGACCTTATAAATCGCCTATCACGGGAACGGATTTTAAAGCCAATCAAGTAGTTACAACCTATTCAGGTTTTGAACCACGTCTGACGGGTACGTATAAGCTGGGGGCGCAAAGTTCCATTAAATTTGGGGTGACGGCTACCACTCAGTATTTGCATTTGGTATCGAATTCAACGTCCTCATTTCCGTCTGATATTTGGGTGCCAAGTTCAGAATACATCAAACCACAACGCGGTGTACAGTACGCTACGGGTTTTTTCCGAAATTTCAACGACAATCAATGGGAAACATCGGTGGAGGTGTATTACAAAGATTTGAAAAATCAGATTGATTATCCCGAAAGTTACGTGAATAATGCGACAACTGACATCGAGCAATCTTTTGTTTTTGGCAAAGGAAGGGCTTATGGCGCGGAATTTTTTATCAAAAAAGCTAAAGGAAGGCTCAATGGTTGGGTGGGTTATACGTGGTCACGGACTTTGCGCGCGTTTAAAGACATCAATCAAGGCAACGCCTATCCTTCCACTTATGACCGTATTCACGATATAGTGGTGGTGGCAAATTATCAAATTTCAAAAAAATGGGAAGCCTCCAGCAATTTTACTTTTGCTACGGGCAATACGTTTACACCGCTTAAAAATTTATACACCATTGACCAAAGATTGCGTTTAGAATATGGCGACCGCAATTCACTGCGCTTACCAAATTACAACCGCATGGATATTGGGGCAACTTACACGCCCAAGCCCGATACAAAAGGTTTTAAATCAAGTTGGACTTTTTCAGTCTATAATGTCTATAACCGTTGGAATCCTTTTTTTGTGCAGTATGATGTACAGTCTTCTTTTGAAAAAGGGACAGCTAAGGCAACGGCTTTTGCGGTAACACTTTTCCCAATTATTCCATCAATTACTTGGAATTTTAAATGGTTACAAAAAAATGTAACTAATTAGGTCAAACTCTTTTGTTCGCTTCGCTCGCAAAAGAGAGGAGAGGTGGTTCGTTTTCGGGCAAAGCCCGAAAACAAACCACATTCCCCTTCTTTGCGAGCGAAGCGAGCAACTTAACGAAGTTGTTACAAAAAAATAAAAATGTATCCAATAATTGATGTTATTATCCCTGCCTATAACGAAGAACAATCAATTGTCCATGTCATCGCTGATATTCCTAAAAACGCTGTTCGAGACATTATTGTGTGTAACAATGCCTCAACCGACCGCACGGCAGAAGTGGCGTTTGAAAAAGGCGCAATCGTTGTGCATCAACCGCAGCGAGGCTACGGCAATGCCTGTTTAGCAGGTATGGCTTATATAGCCCAAAAGACGCAAAAACCCGATATTGTCGTCTTTTTGGACGGCGATTATTCCGATTATCCCGAAGAATTGTTGCTTTTGGTTGCGCCGATTAGAGAAGGACGGGCAGATATGGTGATTGGTTCGCGGGCATTAGGAGCGCGTGAATCTGGTTCAATGACACCACAACAAGTTTTTGGCAATTGGTTGGCAACGCGCATCATTCACCTATTTTTCAATTATACGTTCACTGATTTAGGTCCTTTTCGCGCTATTCGACACGATAGTTTGTTGAAAATAGGTATGGTTGACCGCAATTATGGTTGGACAGTAGAAATGCAAGTAAAAGCAGCTAAACTAAAAATGGCTTGTCTAGAAATTCCCGTTACTTATCGGCGGCGTATTGGGGTGTCAAAAGTGAGTGGAACGGTAAAAGGGACAATTTTGGCAGGATACAAAATTATTTTGACGATTTTTAGATATTTGTAAGATTTCAAATTTCAAAAGTGTGGTTCATTTTTCGGCGAAGCTGAAAAATGAACCACACCTTATTCCCCGCGCGAGCGAAGCGAGCGCAGACTAAGTAATTGAGGGATGGGCATAACCTAAAAGCGTTTTTTGCATCTCGCGCTCGCTTCGCTCGCGCGAGGGAGGGACTGTGGTTCGTTTTTCGGCGAAGCCGAAAAACGAACCACGTCTCCTCCCTTTTGCGCGAGCGAAGCGCGCGCAAAACATCTGCTTTTAATCAAAAAACGATGTTTTTAGGTTATGCCCACTTCTCACTAAGTAATTACCTACTTTTTATTGTTTCGCATCTTGCTTTGCAAATACATTTTGCAAAAGCGGCGTTGAGCGTTCGGATACATTGGCACGGATAGAACGTTCTTTGAGTTCAACCATTGAAAACAAACCTTTCAAGGCTTCGGTCGTGACATAATCATCGAGACTTGGGTTTGTTTTTTTCACAAATGGCAAACTGTTGTACTTTCCCGTTGCATCTGACCATAATTTACGTGCGCCAAATTTATCCAATGATTCAACGATAGCAGGATTAAACTCCTTGTACAATTGGTCGTAAGTTGCCTTTTTCAAAAAAGCAGTTGCCGCATTTTTATCGCCCATGAGGATATTGAGTGCATCTGAAAAGGTCATTTGTTTAATGGCATTTAGAAAAATCGGCTTGGCTTTCATTGCCGCATCTTCCGCACCTGCGTTGATTTTTTCCAAAATATTGTTTTCCAACTGCGTAAATCCCGGGATAACTTTCAATTTATCAGTGATTTGGCGGGCTTCTTCGGGTAATAAAATTTTATACGCCGAATTAAAATACCCTCCTTTTTTCGATAATTCATCTGAGCCTTTGCCAATACCCAAATTGAGCGCGGCTTTAAGACCATTGCCAATGTCTTCGCTTGAAAGAACATTTGTAAGAACGCTTGTTGCCACACTCTGAACCACATCGCAAGCGGTGAGCGTGAGTAGTGTACCGATAGCGGCGCAAAGAAAAAATTGCTTAATCATTGTTTTAGTTTTAGAAATGATGAAAAATAGGTAATTAATCTAAGTTTTGTGGTAGTGCCTCAAAACGCGCCACCTTCGGCGGCGCAGAGAGTTTTTTCGCGGCGAGGTTCCGCGTTTTTATACCACAAAACTTGAGGTGACTACTTAGGCTATTGCTCGCTTTGCTCGCAATAGGGGAGAATGTGGTTCATTTTTCGGCAAAGCCGAAAAATGAACCACCTCTTTTTCTATCGCTGTGCGAGCAAAAGATAGGTAGCTAAATTGTTACGATTAATGACAAAAATGGACACTGATACTGAGGGGTATCGGTGTCCATCTTTTTCGCTTATTTGGCGGATTATAATTATCTTTTTCCAAACATACCACCCAACAAACGCGAACCAACCATGCCCATCAAATCGTCCACGATGCTGCCATCACGGTCTTTATCAAGGAATTGTGTAGCCAATTGCATCATTGGGTTAGTGTTTTGTTTCTGCACAGCACCGCCAAGCAAATTTGCCAAACCACTTGCATCAAAACCACCGCTTTGTTGGTTTTGTTGTCCCAAAACACCCATAACGAGGGGAGCTAATTTTGCCATCATATCTTGCACGCCACCCGCTTGCATACCACTTGCTTGCGAAATAACTTGCGCAGCCCCTTGCTGCTGACCGCCGAGAATGTGTCCAAGAATACCTGCACCATTTGTAGCACCGTTGCCACCCATAGCACCTGTAATAAGTCCCATGACGTCACCCATAGCTGAACCATGTTGGTCTTTATTGAGCGCACCCAAAATAGCCTCTGCGCCACCACCAGCCGCATTTTTAGCTAAACCACCAAGCAAAGTTGAAAAAATACCTTCTGCTGCGCTTGCAGTTTGAGCAGGTGCTGCACCTGTTTGTTGGCTCAATTGCGCTATCAATTCAGGCGTCAATTGGTCTTTAAGTAAGCTCATCAAATCCATAATACTATTGAATTTTAAAATGATAAAAATGATAAATAAATTGTGAAATTTTGTAATTACTTAGCCACGCGCTTGCTTCGCGCGCGCGGGAGAAGAAGTCGTTCGTTTTTCGGGTAAAGCCCGAAAAACGAACCAGACTCCCCTTTTTTGCGAGCGAAGCGAGCTATTGGCTAAGTAATTGCGATTTTTTTTAAAACTTAGTCTGAACTATGATTTGTTTGATTCTTGTGATTTTTATGACACACAATTCTAAATCTGGTCATAGGAATGAAATAAATCACAAAAATAATAGTTCGAACAATGGTGGCTAAGTTTTGACGAAAACTTTTAAAAGTCATGCAAATAAACAACCAATTTATTTATTTCGTGATTCTGACGCGTTTTTATTAGGGGGTCACTACCTATTTTTTCTTTTTACGTAATTAACCTAAGTTTTGTGGTAGTGCCTCAAGACGCGCCGCCTTCGGCGGCGCGGGGAGTTTCCTGAGCGAGCCGTTTTTTTTTTGAAAATTTGGGCGAAGCCCAAATTTTCAAAAAAAAACGGCTCGCTCCATTAGATTTTTTACGCGGCGAGGTTTCGCGTTTTGATACCACAAAACTTGGGTTAATTACTTAGCCTATTGCTCGTTTCGCTCGCAAAAAAGGGAAAGTGGTTCGTTTTTCGAGCTTTGCCCGAAAAACGGATTACCTCTTCTCCCATGCGCGAGCGAAGCGAGCGCGTGATTAAATAATTACAAATTAAAAAGTTGGACAACTCACACCTCCGCTTTTGGTTTGAGTATTATGTCCCCAATTATTTGAAAAACTGTTGCTATTACCAAAAAAATAAGAAAATGTAAGCCCTCCAAAAAAGTAATAATCTTTAGATTTAGGGTTGCCCACGATACTAATTTGGTCGAAGTAATCAGAAAAAGTTTTACGTCCACCTACTTCTCCGCCGAGTGCAAAACGGTCATTTACAAACCATTGAAAACCGCCACCCATAGGTATTGCAAAAGTCAATCGGGGGAAATTGGCTTTTTTATCCTCATTGATACGGTCAGCAATATTAGGTACAGCATTGACTACGGGACTTGGCTCATTGTAGTCAGTTTTGGGGTTGAAACCAGCCAATGCAAACCCTAAAAAACCAATAAACTCAACATTTTTGATTGTGATGGGGCGTATTTCAGGTAAAATAGCCAATTCATAGATAGGTGATGCAAAACTAAAGCCACGTTTTTTCTTCCATTCAGAGCTACCGAATCGTTTTTCATCAGCGAAAAGTTGCCCTGCATTGACTTGGAGGCGTAAGGCAAGTAGCCTATTGAGGCGACGTCGGGCAAAAATGCCACCACCAAAACGCATTTGATTGGCGGCAGTACTGTAAACCACAGAAATGTCACCATCGTAAACAGAACCACCAAGTGTGGTGCCAAGTTCCCAGTTTTGAGCGTAGAGAGGTGTTGTGCATGTTGCCAAAAATAAAAAAAGTGCGAGCAGGGAGGCATACCGATTTCCTTTTTTCATTGAAACTATTTGTTATGTATGATAAAATTAAATTTTGGTTAGATGTGCCATACGCTCGCTTTGCGCATACGAAGGGGGCGAGGGCTTCATTTTTCGGGCTTTACCCGAAAAATGAAGCCCCTTTTCTCTTTTTTGCGAGAGCGAAGCGAGTATGGCTAAGTTTACTTCAATTCTAAAATATTACCCATTGCATAGCATGACCGACAACGCGGCTCATACGCTTCTTTTTCCCCCAGCATCACTTGCTGCGTACTACTTGCTTTTCGGTAAGTATGCGTTGCCAAACTGCCACAATGTGGACAAATGGCGTGAACTTTCGTGATATATTCGGCAATTGCCAACAAATTGGGCATAGGACCAAACGGAACACCGCGATAATCCATATCCAAACCTGCCACAATAACCCTAACACCGCGCACGGCTAATTTTTCACAAACCTCCGTGAGCTCCATATCAAAAAATTGAGCTTCATCAATGCCCAAAACGACCCCCTCAGTACCCGCGCCCGTTTTATCCAACTTGTCAGCAAAAGCAATGAGTTTTGAGGAGTGGTCAACGGGTGTTGCCCATATTTCAGAAGCATCGTGCGACACCACTTTTATCTCATCGTAGCGCGTATCAATGCGCGGCTTAAAAACTTCTACACGCTGATTGGCGTATTTTGCGCGGCGCAATCGGCGTATCAATTCTTCGGTTTTGCCCGAAAACATCGAGCCACAAACAACTTCTATCCAGCCGCTTCGCTGCCCTTTAAAGTGTGGTTCAAGAAACATTTTTTTTAGTTTGAAGGTATCTTTTTAATGATTCAAGGTAGCGCGCTGGCTTCGCTCGCGCGAAGGGGGGAATGTGGTTCATTTTTCGGGCAAAGCCCGAAAAATGAACCACCTCTCCTCCTTTTACGCGAGCGAAGCGAGCGCAAAAATGCCTTTTAATGCGTATTTTGAATTTATGTATGGTTTCAAATTTTGAATCAAGGAAGAGGTAAAGACTAACGTTCGGGGAACTTTTAAAGTTCCCCGAACGTGGTTACCACTAAAATTGTCAAAGAACCGTTTAAACTTGATGTACAAATACCAAATTTGGCGAACTTCAAATTTCAAACTTCAAACTAAAAGCTAACTGCTCCATTGCATAATTCAAAAAATTAGGTAAAATGGTTTTGTGCGTTAAGTTAATTTTATCTTCATCTTTTAGGTCTCTAAGCATTTCCATATAACGCGCTTCCCCATAATCCTTCACTACTTGTGCCTTGCGTTCGGGTTCATTGAAATAACTGTACATACCTTCGGCATCGGCTTCGGGGTGAAATTGTGTGCCTATCATTTCTTTAGAAAACCGAATTGCCATAATTGCACGCGGCAAATTGACGTGCGGACGGTCTTTTTCAAGTGCCAAAATCGTTCTGTTTTGTTCTACCAATTGCTTTTTATTAGCATTTACCACCTGCCAATCTCTAAAATCAGCAATCCAAAACGGATTCGGCAAACCGTCAAAAAGTGGCTCGGCATCACCTTCGGGTGTCAAAAAACAAGGAAAAGTGCCAAACGAGCGCGTCACACGGCGTTTAATTGTCCCAATTTTGAAATATTGACACGCCAATTGGAAAGAATGGCAGATAAAAAACACATATTTCTTCTTTAATACTGACGGGTCATTGTTGTAATTTTCGATGAGCGTAATGAGGTTGAAATAGTCCTTATCCCAGCCTCCTTCAAAATCGAAAGGACTTCCGGGACCACCCGACGAAATATAAATATCATAATTCAAGTCAGGCATCTCAAACTTGTGCCGAACATCGAAAACATCGTAACTGAATCTATCGCCATAGTATTCAATCATGCGGCGAATATACGGAATACCTCTGTTTTGGACATTATTATTTAGGTCGAGAACTGCAATGCGTATTGGCTTTTTCATCTGTAAAAACGGATTTTAAATTGTTTGAAGGCGTGTAATAAATCTATCGAGGCGGGCGTGTTTTTGAAAGAGAAAAATCTTCGATTTTCTCTTTCAAAACACGCCCGCCTCAAATAAACCCTTTCTGACGATTTTTGAGTTCTCCTTTTGCAGAATTAAGGAAGCTGCGTAATTTACTTATCACGATAAAGGTCGGGACAAGTAGATTACGCAGCAAAACCGCATTTATTTGGATACACCTATTTAATCTAAATTTTGTGAGTAGCTTAGAACGCGCTACCGAAGGCGGCACGCGGGATTTTTTCGGCGCGAGCAATAGACACGGAACTCAGTAGTTGCGATTTTTATCTTTCTAAGGTAATTCAAGTTGCTAGTTATAAAAAGTGTCGGACAGCCAAAAAATATCTAATTTAGAGGTACGAAACAATAAAAAGTACCTTCCAGATGTCCGACAGAGTAAAGATAGTTAGTCAAACGATTTGCATGTTCGTTTTTATAGACGATATTTTGCAACGTATAGGTCACATAACGGATAAACGTTCGCAATGTGATGATAGTGAAATCATTACAACTGCTATGATTGCTGCCCTTCATTTTGGGGGTAATCACGCTGATGCCATTGGTTTTGTGCAAGAAACAGGCTTAATGCCCAAAATGCTAAGCGAGAGTCGTTTTAATCGTCGCTTGCATAGTGTAGCTGATTTAACAGCCAACTTATTTTTTCAACTCGGTCAAGCTATTATGTCTTTGGACACAACTTTGACTTATCGGATTGACAGTTTTCCTGTAAAATGCTGCCATAATATCCGCATAAAACGTTCTAAGTTGTTTAAGGGTGAAGCATTTAGAGGCTATAATGCTTCTAAACGGGAATATTTTTACGGTATTAAAGTCTTCATGATTACCAATGTTGACAATAAACCCGTCGAATATACCTTTACGCCAGGTGCATGGGCTGAAATAGAGGGTTTTAGACAAATACCTCTACAATTACCTGAAGGCGCGCAGCTATTCGGAGATAGCGGTTTTACCGATTATACTCATGAAGAAGACCTAAATCATGGACAAAATATTGATATGAAAATAGCCCGTAAGAAGAACTCTAAAAAACAACATCAGCCGTGGTGGAACTTCCTCATTAGTGTCGAACGAAAACCAATTGAATCAACTTTTAGTGAATTAACCGCTTTATTGAGCAGAAAAATTCATGCAGTAACTCAAAAAGGGTTCTTATTGAAAATCGTGTTGCTCATCTTCGCTCACTTAATTGACCAGTTTATTAACTAGCAACTTGAATTAAGGTATTAAACTCCAAACCCAACAGTATTAATATGAAGGACTACTAAGTAAAACACAACAACAGGCAAAAGTAACAAATTATTTGAAACCATACATAAAATCTAAACTGCTGGTTCTCGCGCTCGCTTCGCTCGCGCGAGAGGAGGAATGTGGTTCATTTTTCGGGCAAAGCCCGAAAAATGAACCACCTATCTTCCTTTTGCGCGAGCGAAGCGAGCGCAAAAGTGCCTTTTAATGCGTATTTTGAATTTATGTATGGTTTCAAAACAAATTACACAAACTTAGTGTAACTATTTATCACACGCTCTCCCGAAGATATTCGGGAGAGCGTGTGATAAATAGTTTTTGAGGGACGGGCATAACTTAAAAGCGTTTTTTGCATCTGCGCGCGCTTCGCTCGCGCGAGGGAGGGAATGTGGTTCGTTTTTCGGCTTCGCCGAAAAACGAACCACGTCTCCTCCCTTTTGCGCGAGCGAAGCGAGCGCGGGCTAAGTAATTACAAAAAATTTAATTTTGAAAAGGTCACTAAACAAACGTGTTTCAAATCTGTTTACAAACCGTTCTCTTTTTATAAATTTGAAAACCGTAACTATTTAGCTGAGGAGTGGGCATAACCTAAAAGCGTTTTTTGCATCTCGCGCTCGCTTCGCTCGCGCAAGGGAGGGGAATGTGGTTCGTTTTTCGGCGAAGCCGAAAAAACGAACCACGTCTCCTCCCTTTTTGCGCGAGCGAAGCGCGCGCAAAACATCTGTTTTTGATCAAAAAAGGATGTTTTTAGGTTATGCCCACTCCTCAACTATTTAGCTACACGCATTTCTATCGCGCAATGACGAGAGAAAAGGTGGTTCATTTCTCGGCTTCGCTGAAAAACAAACCACATTCCCGTTTCTGGGCGAGAAAAGTCTCGTTACACCCCGAATACCCTCGGGAAGGTGCGTGTTAAACATTTACAAAAACCGTATGTTATCCAAAATGAAAAAAGCAACACAACTGTTTTTCCATTTTTTATTCTTTGTTACCCCCCTCAGTATTTTTGCCCAAACAGGCATTATTGAAGGGCGCATTGCTAATAAAATCAGTAATGAACCTTTGCCTTTTGCAACGGTTCAAATTGTCGGCACAACAAAAGGCGCACAGACCGATATAGACGGCAAATACCGAATTGAGGGTTTAGATGCCAAATTATATACTATCAAAGTAAGTTTTGTGGGTTTCAAAGAACAATCTGTCTTTGAAATTCAAGTACTCAACTCAAAGCCGACCATTGCCAATTTTGACCTTGAAGAAGAAACCTCTGCCCTAAGTGAGGTTGTTGTCAAAGCCTCACCCTTTCGCAAAACGGAAGAAAGCCCTGTTTCTTTGCGCACAATCGGCGTGACCGAAATTGCCCGAAATCCTGGCGGGAATCGCGATATTTCCAAAGTTATTCAATCATTGCCGGGTGTAACAGCTACACCTGCTTTTCGCAACGACTTGATTATCAGAGGCGGTGCGCCAAATGAAAATCGGTTTTATCTCGATGATATTGAAGTGCCCAACATCAATCACTTCACCACACAAGGCTCGACGGGTGGACCCGTGGGCATGTTGAACGTTACTTTTGTGAAAGAAGTAGATTTTTTTAGTGGCGCATTTCCCTCAAATAGGGGCAATTCGCTAAGTTCTGTTTTCAATTTTCGGCAACGCGACGGGGCTACCGATAAATTTCGATTTACGGGAACAGTGGGTTCAAGTGACTTTGGTTTGACCGCCGAGGGATCCCTCAGTAAAAAAACGACGATGTTGGTGTCTGTCCGTAGAAGTTATTTGCAACTCCTTTTCAAAGCCATTGGTTTGCCTTTTTTGCCCAATTACAACGATATGCAGATGAAATTTAAGTATAAACCAAATGATAAAAATGAAATCAGCTACGTATTTCTTGGCGCACTCGACGAGTTTTCACTTGATACTGCCAATCGAAAAACGGAAGCCAACGCCTATATTCTGGACAATATTCCAGTACAACCTCAATGGAATTATGCAAACGGCATTACATGGAAAAATTTTGATAAAACAGGGTACTGGACATTCGTAGCAAGCCGTAACATGCTCGACAATACGGCTTACAAATATCCATTCAATGACGATAAAAAACCACTTATTTTTGATTATAAAAGTCAAGAAATCGAAAATAAATTGCGGGCAGAACGCACAACACGCATCGGTAAATGGAAGTTTTTGTATGGCATCAATTACGAATTTGCCAAGTACAACAACCGCACATTGCAGACCTTAAACCTCAAAGATTCGGTTATAAAAATTAATTATGCGTCGGCTTTTTCAATGAATAAATACGGTGGGTTTGCGCAGATTAGCCGCCAATTGGCAGGTGATAGATTGACTTTATCAGGTGGTGTGCGCGTTGACGGCAATGATTATAATGCGTCTATGCGCAATCCATTAAACCAGTTTAGCCCACGTTTTTCATTGTCTTATGCCCTCACACCGCAGTTGTCTTTCAACGCCAATACGGGTATTTTTTACCAATTGCCTCCTTACACCACGCTTGGTTTTAAAGACAAAAGCAATGTATTCGTCAACCAACCCAATATGACTTATATTCGGGCAGAACACCTTGTGGGCGGTTTTGAATTCAACACCAAATTTGATTCAAAAATCAGTATAGAAGGCTATTTCAAAAATTACAGCAACTATCCTTTTTTGACGCGTCCACAGATTTCATTGGCAAATCTGGGTGCAGGTTTTGGGGCAATTGGCAATGAAGCCGCCACATCAACTTCCAAAGGGCGGGCTTATGGCGTTGAATTTTTGTTTCAACAACGTTTGTACAAAGGTTTTTACGGCATTCTTTCCTACACCTTCGGGCGTTCGGAATTTACAGACGGCAAAGGCGTTTATGCACCTTCGGCGTGGGATTCGCGTCATATCGCCGTGGCTACTTTGGGCTACCAGTTCAAACGCAATTGGGAAGTGGGTATAAAATACCGTGCTTCAACGGGTCTGCCTTACACGCCCGACGCACCCGAATCGAATATTGTCGCCTTGTGGCAAGCAACGGGACAAGCTATTCCTGATTACTCAAGACTCAATACATTGAGAACGAATAGCTACAATACGCTTGATTTTAGAATTGATAAAAAATGGTACGGGAAGAAAGCAACGTGGAATTTGTATTTTGATATTCAAAATGCTTTAGGTGCATCGGTGGTTGTGCCGCAAACAGTACTCGCCCGTCCGCTTGATGACAACAAAAGACCTATCGGTGAAGCTAAAATCACGGTTGATGCCAAAGGGATTCCACGTTACGAAACCCGCGTTTTACAAAATGGAACAGGTAATGCCACTCCAAGTATTGGATTGCAAATTGATTTTTAGTTACTGATGTTACGCAGAGCCGTAGGCTTGACCGATTTTGTAGCGGCGGATTTCAATCCGCCGAAAATGTAAATACCTTTTTTATTGAGAGCCGTAGGCTCTGTGCATACAAACATGTGCCGAGCCTACGGCTCTTAAATAATCTGTTCTAATCTTTCGGCGGATTAAAATCCGCCGCTACAAAATTGGTCATGCCTACGGCATTTTTAGCATATGTGTGTAACATCAGTTAGTTAAATGAGGAATGGGCATAACCTAAAAGCGTTTTTTGCATCTCGCGCTCGCTTCGCTCGCGCGAGGTAGGGGAATGTGGTTCGTTTTTCGGCGAAGCCGAAAAACGAACCACGTCTCCTCCTTTTTGCGCGAGCGAAGCGCGCGCAAAAAGTCTGTTTTTAATCAAAAAACGATGTTTTTAGGTTATGCCCACTCCTCATCTATATTAATTCTTCACCGCCGATTGCTGCTCTGAAATTTCAATACTCGTTGGACCACTCACAATTTTAAATTCTGTACGACGGTTTTGCAGATGCTCATTTTCTTCGCATTTGACGCCGTTTGCACACCGATTGACCAACTGCGTTTCGCCATAACCTTTTGCGACAATATTATCTGCATTGATGCCTTTTCCGACCAAGTAGGCTTTAACACCGTCCGCCCGTTTTTGAGAAAGGGTCAAGTTGTAAGCATCTGAGCCGCGTGCGTCCGTATGAGAACCCAATTCGATGACAATTGCAGGATATTTTGCCATGATACCGTACAAATAATCCAAAGATTTTTGCGCTTCATCGAAGTTTTGCATGTGCGCATCATTGGCTTCAAACTTATCCAATTTGTAGAAAATATTGTTTAATGCAATTTTTTCGTTTTTCTTCACCGTAATAATTTTCATTTTCAACTTCAATAATTTTTCAATTGTCGTTGTTTCTGTAATACCATTCGTGTTGAATAAAACTGTATCAGGTGTGTAACCCGCTTTACCTGCAATGAGTCGGAATGACTTATTGAGTGGCAAACCAGCGCGGTACGTATCCAAAACCCGAGAGTCCGATTTGTTTGAAGACAATTCCGTTAAGGTGAAATTCACACCTTTCAGTTCCTGTCCATTTGCTTCTGCTTTTGCTTCCAAATTGGCGGAAATAATCGGCAACGGGCGCATATTTGCGGTTTTCTTAATCGTGGTTGATTTGTCAATGTCCATTGTGTTGAACGCCAATGTATCATTGTAATAACCCGCTTTTGAAATAATGACGGTGTAAGACCGTTTTGGTGTCAATGCAGACGTGTATTTATCCGATGTTTTTGAATCGCTCGTGCCTTTTGTTGCCAAATCCATGAATCGATAAGTCAATCCTTTCATCGGTGTTTTTTTAGGGTCGAGTGCATCTACTATCAAATCAATCACAACAGGTTCTTTTTTAACGATATAAATATCTTCACAACAAGTACTTTTCAACGAGCGACCACCTTTACGGTTTGATGTAAAGAATGATGTGCCATTTGCGTCCATCGAAAAATAAGCGTCATTTGCGGGAGAATTGTAGCCTTTGCCCATGTTTTCGGACTTTGTCCACGTTGCACCATTCCAATTTGCCATAAAAATATCTGAGCCGCCAATCGTCGGATGACCATTTGAACTAAAATACAATTTGCCATTTTGGTAAAAAGGCGTTTCGTCGTCACCTGCTGTATTAATTGCGTCACCGAGATTGACAGGTGCGGCAAATTCGCTTTCGCTTACTTTATTCGCATAAAAAATATCAAAACCACCTTTTGTGCCTTCCATATTTGAGGTAAAAAACATAACAGGTTTGCCAAACAATTCACCGATAACAGGGTGTTTTGCTTGCCATTTACCGTTTATACCCGCCACTTCTTTTGCCGCGCCCCACGTACCGTCACCTTGTTTTGGCGCGTAGAAAATGGTTGATTCAGCCACTTCGTTACCACTCAATGTAAACCGTGAAAAATACATAGTCTGACCATCAGGTGAAAAACTGACGTTGCCTTGATGCGCACCTGTACGGTTTACCTCGCCGCCTATGGGTTCGGGTTTGTCAAATTCACCTTTTGCATTGATGCCTGTGCGGTAGATTTTTGCGTAAAAATCACCTTCTTTACCGTCAATAACTGTTATTTTGCCATCACGAAGGGCGGCAAAGTAGAGCATATTGCCATTTACTGAGGGGGAGTATTCGCTATTGCCCGTATTGACTTTTGTACCCAAATTTTCAAGCAATAATCTTGGATTTTCTTTCATCCGCATTGCCAATTTCGCGCCTTCCAATTCCGTTTTGGCACGCGCTACTTTAGCATCATCTTTCGATGTGCTGATGTATTCTTCCAAAGTCACAACGGCTTCGTCGTACTTATCGTTCATTTTTTGCATCATACCAAGATACAAACGCGCATCTTCATTGATTTCTACTTTTGACGTTTTTGACTTTTGCAAACTACGCGAAAAATTTGCTTCGGCTTTCGTGTAGTCCTTGATAGCCATGTCTGCCATACCGATTTTGAATAAAACACTACGGTCTTTAGTGGCTTCGTAGTATTTTGTGTAAAAATTGAGGGCATTGATGTAATCTTTTGCCTCATATTTTTCTTCCGCCACTTGCAACATGTACTCTGGACGGCTTGCGCTAAGTGGTTGAGCATCAATGGTCATCGGCGCGACCCCCCTCAGTATCAAAGCGATTATGATGATATTTTTAATTTTCATTCTCATTTTCAGAAAAGATATTTTTTGAATTTGATTTTAAAACGACTTTTGAGAACTTATAATTATCCTCTGTGCAGGAAAAAAATAATGTCCTTTCGCGCTCGCTTCGCTCCCGCAAAAGAGGTGAATGTGGTTCATTTTTTGGGCAAAGCCCAAAAATGAACCACATTCACCTCTTTTGCGAGCGAAGTCTGTTTACATCCCGAATACCTTCGGGAGAGCAATAGACCCAAAATTAATATTTCGGACATAAAACCGCCGCAGGAGGGTTTGGTCTTTTGAAAATCTTACCGATGTATGCCACCGCTATTTCAAATCCATCTTGTGCATTTGAGTTGGGGCGCAAAGTAGAAGTGGTGTAATCGTAAGATGCACCTACCCGAATATCGCCAAAATCAACACCTGCCAATACTTGCAAAGCATCGCCGAAACGATAGCCCAGACCACCGCGTACCATCAAGTTTTTCTTCGGGTCGAGTTTCAAACCACCCATTGCTTGTACCATTGTTTCGGTTGCACCAGCCGCCGTGCGGAAAATGAGGGCAGGAAAAACAGAAAAGCGTTTGTTGATTGTCGCATCTACTGTGGCGTAGATATTCAAACGGCTTGGCAATTTAGACGCTGTGGGCGTTACCAAATTGTCTTTAGGTCTGAAAGCGTGTTCGAGTGATAGCCCAACGTTCAAAGTGGCGGTTTTGCTCATTTTGCTGCGCAAATTTGCACCCAAATTCACATCTGAATAGCTCACACCTTTAGTATCAATATTGGTCAAATCGCGGCTTGTGCCGTTGCCGATAATACCGTCTTGAAATTTGAGTTTGTCGCGGTCAACCGTGCGTTGCATGAACCCAAAAGCTGCACCGATAGACAATACATTTTGCATTTTGGCGTCCATACCAATATGGTAGGCTGCATTGAGCCCAACGCCTGTGTTTGTAAGGGCTGCAACACCCGCCGCATCGCGGGCAAAATTGACGCCTACACCAATCCAATCTTGTTTACGTAAACCTTTTAGGGGCAAATCCACGAATAAAACGGGGGTTTGGTAGCCATTTTTTACACCAGAGTTCCATTGACTCCGATACAATCCGCCGATGCGGTAAGTGCCTTCAAATAAGCCTGTTTGTGCAGGGTTGACAGACAAAGGGGCATAAGTAAATTGGGTAAAGTGAATGTCCTGTGCCGACAGTACAAAGGGCATTGCCATGACGAGGACAAGTAGTAGTCGCTTTAGTCTCATACCGATTTTTTTATATTTTTAAGAGATTGAAGTTTAAGGATTAAACACTCGTGGTCAAGAATTGCTCGGTTTTGCAATTTTGACCACGCAAAGTAGAAACTCTTACAATGCTGACAAAAGAAAGAAGGAAAAAAATATCTAATGGATTGTTAAACTTACAAAATAAGTATTTTCTTCGGCTTTTATACGTGAAAAGTATTTAATTTGTTGCTTTTAAATTAAACTTATAAATATGCTCGAAAAATTAAGAACGCATTACGGCTCTATTTTGCTCGCTTTGGTTGTTTTATACGCCATCGGACGTTATTTCTACAAAAAACCAAGCGTTATAAACGGAGAAACAGCTCCCAATTTCACTTCCGCGAAATTGGACGGAACGTCTTTTGACCTTGCAACAATGCACGGACAATACATACTACTCGATTTTTGGGGCAGTTGGTGTGGACCTTGCATAGATGAAGTCCCAAAAATAAAGGATTTATATCAGAAATTTCACGGAAAGGCATTTAAAGATGCAACTAATTTCGACGTGGTGAGTTTTGGAGTCGAAAAAGACCGCAATCGTTGGGCATCCGCGATTCAACAATTGGGCATGAACGACTGGCAAAATGTGTCAGATTTCAATTATTTAGAATCTCCAATAACAAAATTGTACGGTGTGCGCGTCATTCCAACAAAATTTCTACTCAATACTGAGGGGGTCATTATCGGGGTCAATTTGTCGTTTGAGGAAGTAGAGAAAGTGTTGCAAGAAAAATTGAAATGATATATCAGATTTCGGCTTTGCCGAAAAATGCCCACCCTTTTCCTGTCGTTGTGCGAGCAAAAGGCACGTAGCTAAATAGTTACAAATTTTTGTAATTACTTAGTCACGCGCTCGCTTCGCTTGCGAAAGAGGGAAAGGTGGTTCGTTTTTCGGGCTTTGCCCGAAAAACGAACCACCTTTCCCTCTTTCGCAAGCGAAGCGAGCGCGTGACTAAGTAATTGAGGAGTGGGCATAACCTAAAAACATCGTTTTTTGATTAAAAACAGACGTTTTGCGCGCGCTTCGCTCGCGCAAAAGGGAGGAGACGTGGTTCGTTTTTCGGCGAAGCCGAAAAACGAACCACAATCCCCTCCCTCGCGCGAGCGAAGCGAGCGCGAGATGCAAAAAACGCTTTTAGGTTATGCCCACCCCTCGACTAAGTAATTACAAATTTTTTAAGAAGGCTTTTCAAAAAAGCTGCTCACACGAAAATTTTGTCAATATTTGATATCGTCTGAACTGTGATTTTTGTCATTTATTTTTATCGGTATTTGTAACTCATAATTTACAACTCATCACTCATCACTTACCCCGTCCTTGTAAAACGACGACAAGCGTGTAAAACATAATTTTAAAATCCAGAGCTAAAGACATATTTTCGATGTACAAAATATCGAATTTCAAACGTTGTACCATTTCATCTACCGTTGACGCATAGCCGTATTTTACCTGTCCCCACGACGTAATACCCGGTCTGACTTTCAGTAAATGCCGATAATGTGGCGCACGCTGCATGATTTTTTCGATGTAAAATTGCCGTTCAGGACGCGGACCAACGAGTGACATTTCACCCCTCAGTACATTCCAAAATTGAGGCAATTCATCGAGCCGCCATTTACGCATGACACTTCCCCACGGCGTACAACGGTCATCACCCGTTTTAGAGAGTTGAGGTCCACGTTGCTCTGCATCTATGTACATCGAACGAAATTTTATGATGTAAAAAGGTTTGCCATTGATGCCAATGCGTTCTTGTTTGTAAAAAATAGGACCAACCGAAGACATTTTAATCCGCAAAGTAATATACAAATAAATCGGAATCAATAAGACCAAACAGACCGCGCTGACCACAATGTCTATCACTCTTTTCACCACTTTTTGCCAGTAAGGCATGAGTTCTTGCCTAATTTCTATCAAAACCGCGCCATACAAATGATTCATTTTGACCGTTCCGAGCATGATGTCGTACATGTCAGGAATAACTTTAATGAGGATACGGTTGCCAAAATCGAACAAAACGTCTAAAATTTCTTTCAGTCGTCCGTGTTCCGATGTCTCAATTGCTACGACAACTTCTTCAATGCCTTGTTCGATTAAGACTTCGGCGAGATTGTCAATTTTTCCTAATTTTGGCAAATGAGTGGTCAAAACATTGGTTGAACTGCCGTTAGAATCAATAAATCCAACGAAATTGTAGCCGATTTTCCGTTTACGGCTGTTGATTTCTTCGTAGAGTTCAAGCGCATTTTGATTGCCTCCGATAATTAAGGTGCGAAAACTGACCAAGCCAGCTTTCAGTCGCTGACTCGCCCGTGTGAGCAAAACCATACGAACGGTAACGGTAATGAAAAAGTGTAGAAGTAGAAGAGTTGTAAATGAGCGATAATAGGTCGTGTAGTTCGTAACAAAATCATCAAGAATAAGGGTAAAAAACAGGAATAAAACACCGAAAAATGACAAAAAGAAAGTTCGGGCTATGGTTGCCAAACGTGAAAGGCGATAAATATCTCGATAATTGTCAAAAATAGCGTAGAAAAGAAGCCACAAAATGGGTATCAAAAGGATAGCAATGCCGAATTTAGGGTCAGCCAAAACAGTAAAATCGCCCGAAGTACTGCCCTCTATGACCCATTTACGCCACAAAAAAAAGCACGCCCAAGCAACCATCGCCGAAAAAAAATCGGCGATAGTGTAGATAGCGGTATCTATGCGGCGTTGTCGAGTCACTTATACAATTTAGATTTTGGTGTGTCGTTTTCGTAATTCCTTAGTACGCGCTCTCCCGAAGGTATTCGGGATGTAAACAGATTTCGCTCGCACGAAAGGGGAAATGTGGTTCAATTTTCGGGCAAAGCCCGAAAAATGAACCACCTCTCTTTCCTCAGTGTAAGCGAAGTAAGTAAGTACTTGTTTTCTGAAAACGTTAAGTTTAAGCGTTTATTGTTGTCCAGAGTAGGTCTTTTAAAGGCATTAAGCCTGTTTCTGCCACTGCTGAGATAAAAACCGTTTCAATACCTTCAGGCAGTTCAGCTTTCATCATTTCTTGCAGGTCATCGTCAATCAAATCACATTTTGTAATTGCTAAAACACGCGGTTTGTGTGTCAATTCTTCGTTGTATAATGCCAATTCGCGGACCAAAATAGCGTATTCAGCTTTTATTCCGCGCTCAGTATCACAAGGTATCATAAAAAGTAAGACCGAATTACGCTCAATATGCCGCAAAAAACGCAAACCTAAGCCCTTGCCCAAATGCGCATCTTCGATGATACCCGGAATATCCGCCATGACAAACGAACGATAGTCGCGATACGCCACGATACCCAAGTTAGGGACAACAGTAGTAAAGGCATAAGCACCAATCTCTGGTTTTGCCGCCGAAATAGACGCCAAAAGCGTTGATTTTCCAGCGTTTGGAAAACCCACAAGCCCCACATCTGCCAAAACTTTCATTTCCAGCACCATCCATTTTTCAATTTCTGGCTCACCCGGCTGCGCAAAACGCGGTGTTTGGTTGGTAGATGTTTTGAAAAAAGCATTGCCCATACCACCTCTACCACCTTGTAGTAGAATACGTTCTTCACCTTCTTGTGTTATTTCAAACAGAATTTCGCCTGTTTCAAAATCTTTAGCCACCGTGCCAAGCGGCACTTGAAGCACAACATCTTCGCCATCTGCCCCCGTGCAGTTACCGCCCAAACCTTGACCGCCGCTTTGAGCAAAAATATGTTTCCTATATTTTAAATGGAGCATCGTCCACATTTGAGCATTACCCCTCAGTATAATATGACCGCCACGCCCACCATTACCGCCGTCGGGTCCACCTTTTGCGATATATTTAGCCCGATAAAAATGCGCAGAACCCGCGCCGCCTTTGCCAGACCGACACATGAGTTTGACGTAATCAACAAAATTTTCCATGAATTTTATTTAAAAATGTAGCACGAATACTTAATTCGTGAGTTTGGTAGAAAACGTATTTAAGGCGTGTTCTAAAAAACGCCCGCAAAGATACGCAATTAAGAGAGCTAAAATGTCAAAAGCCGCAAAATCTTTTGATTTTGAGGCTTTTGACATTGTGAAATCTTTGACATTTGAAATCTCTGAAATCCTTGAAATCTTTGACATTTGAAATCAACAATACGTTTCAAATGCTTGTTTCAAGTCACGAGCAATAGCACCCGCAGGGCGTCCTTCGATGTGGTGACGCTCAATGAAATGTACCAACTGACCATCTTTAAATAAAGCCATTGAAGGTGATGAGGGTGGATAAGGCAAGAAGAAATCCCGCGCTTTTTGAACCGCAAAACCATCTACACCTGCAAACACGGTCGCCATTTTATCAGGCACTTTGCCGTCTCGTGTTGCTGCTATTGCCGCAGGGCGGGCATTGCGGGCAGCACAGCCACACACCGAATTTACAATAACAAGGACAGTACCTTTTTCGTTTTCAAGGAGATTTTCAACCGCTTCGGGTGTTTTGAGGCTTTCAAAGCCCGCTTCGGTCAATTCCGCAGCCATTGGTGCGGTTAAATAGTCGGGATATTGCGACTGTTGAACTTGGTAGAACATAACTAACTGAATTTAAAGGTCAGCGTCAGAAACTAAGGAATATTTTAAATTTAAGATTTCAAATTTCAAAGTGCAATAAATTGGTATCCAGTATTTTGCAAAATCAAATTAGAGACTCTATCTATTTTCAATTCCTAACGTTGAGAATTTTAAAATATTTTTTTTTAAACAGGCAAATATTACTGTACAAATTCCTTTTTAGACAAGAAACTCAATTTGTACAGTAATATTAAACAGGCATTAAGAACACCATTCGGACGAACTTCGTTCAAAAAGTTGCGGCAAATTTACACTTTATAAATCAAATTTGAAAAAATGATTTTACTCATAACGCAAAGATTCAATAGGGTCAAGCCGTGCCGCTTTCAAAGCAGGGTACAAACCTGCAAATAAACCCACCACAAAACACACAGTTATCCCCAAGATTATCCACGCCCAAGGCATAACAAACGTACTTTTTAGCGCAACCGACACGCCCAAACCTGCCATAACACCCAAGAAAATACCCACTAAACCACCCATTTGGCAGATAAAAATGGCTTCGGTAAGAAACTGTGTCAAAATGCTCGACCGTGTTGCACCGAGTGCTTTCCGAATCCCAATTTCGCGTGTGCGTTCTGTCACGCTCACGAGCATAATATTCATCAAACCGATAGACGCCCCAAGTAAGGTGATTAAGCCAATTGCCACCGTTGCCCAGCGAATTTTGACCGTATTTTCTTTTAAAATATCCAATAAACTATCAGATTTAAAAATTTCAAAATCATCTTCTTGCCCAACGCGCAATTTTCTAATTTGGCGAAAAATCACTATTGCCACGTCCGTTGCGTTGTCCATTTCAAGGGCTGAGGCAACGGCAATGTCCACATCTACATTGCGGCTTATGGAATTGTACGTCCGTTTTGCGTTTTCAATCGGTATCATAACGAGCCTATCCGCGCCTTGTTGACCGCCACTTGAGCCTTTTTCTTTCAAAATACCAATAATATTGTAGCGAATATTGCCCAATAAAATATCTTGGTTTAAGGATTTTTCAGGCTCATTATTGAACAATAATTTTACAATATCCTGCCCAATAACGGCTTTATTCGACCCACTTTTTACTTCTAAATTAGAAAAATTGCGCCCAAAAGTCAAATCATAGCCTTTTACATCAAGGTAGTTTTCATCAATACCCGCAACACGAACATTCGGATTTGTCTTTTTTTCACCAAGCTGAACCGTTGCACCATTCGTTGCAGTGTTCGAAATGGCGACTTTTGCGGGATAATTGTACCGTTCTTTAAATTCAAGGGCTTGGTCAAACGTAATGTCATCGCTCACTTTGTCACGTCGTCCGCCTTTATTGCTGCTAATACCTTGCGATTTGGGCAGAACGCTAAACGAATTGCTGCCCATATCGTTGAAACTTTCGTTCAACGAGTTTAAAACAGAATCGAGTGCTGCTAAGATACCTACCAAAGCCATGATGCCCACAGCGATAATAAGCAATGTCAAAACCGACCGCAGCGTATTGGCTCGGACGGATTCGATGGACATTCTGAATATTTCGGCAAAATTCATGCGTGATATGTATTTAAAAATTGTAATTATTTAGTCTATTGTTCGCTTCGCTCACAAAAAAGGGAAATCTGGTTCATTTTTCGGGCAAGCCCGAAAAATGAACCACCTCTTTTTCTTCCGTGCGAGCGAAGCGAGCGCGAGCTAAGCGATTACTAAAAATTGTAACTACTTAAATATGGCGCGACTTTAAGCTCACGTTACCCCCTCAGTAAAAAGCGGATTTCCAAGTACAAATATCGTTTTTATAAAAATTATACGTTATTTTGATAGACCAAAAGGCATATTTTGAAGATAAAAGAAATTACTTAGCGATTGATTACCAATTTCTTCCGCGTTTTAGCTATTCCGTCAGAAATCTCTACAATATAAATACCCGATTTTAAAGTACTTACATCAAGTCGTGATGCCCCCCTCAGTATCTGCGTGATTTTTTCATTTGCAACATGTTGTCCAACTGTATTGATTATTCTAATTGATAAATTACTCGTTTTATCTAAATCAACGTTCAAATCAACAACATCAATTGCAGGATTTGGGGAAAGATTAATGGCTTGTGACAAGCGTGTATTGGCAATATTATTGGCAATATCGTAAGAAAACGCAATGGAAAATTCAATATTTTCACCAACATCATCAAACTCAAAATAATAGGTTTGTCCAGCCGTCACGTCCATATTTTGGATAGAAACCGCGTTAACAACACCAGAAGGTGAAGCACAATCGTCATCGCTATCTGCCACAGGCACAAGGGCTGCACATGTACCCCGATATACCCACAAACGCGTGTCAACATCATCGCCACACGTATTGATACTGACTTTTCCGTTGCGGTTAGGCACGAATTTATACCAATTAGCACGCGATGCGTCGCTTCGGCTGGCATAGCCAAAAAGAGAATCTACTTTCGTAACCCCAAGTGCAATGGTAGTTGCCGTAGCACAGGTTTGTGTGGCGCGGGGAGTAAAAGGCGTAAGAGTCAAACTAAATGAAAAATCAAGTGTATCCCACGCATTGTCAAACTCAAAATAGTAGGGCGTCCCTGCTTTGACGGGCTTGGCGATACTTGCCGCAACTTCCCTGCCCGTACCGTCAGCATCGCAATAATCGTCGTTGTACCCTGCCGAAGCAAGTCCCGAACAAGACCCAGTAAACAGGGCAAGTCGTGTATCTGCCCCACTACCACAGGTTGAAATTGTCATTAAACCGTCCGTTGGCGGCGTATATTTATACCAGATAGCGCGTGTTGGATAGGGGTCGAGACTGCTGAACGTCGCAACGCCCGCAAACATCGTATCTACTGTATAAGAGCCAAGTGTAGCAGGGATTGCACGCGCACAACCTGCCCCATTATTTTGACCTATTACTAAAATTGGTAAGTAAACAAAGAAGATTGCGGTTATGAGTAGGTTTTTTTTCATTTCTAAATGTAAAAATGAGGTAATTACTTAGTCACGCGCTCGCTTCGCTTGCGCGAGGGAGGAGAGATAGTTCGTTTTTCGGGCAAAGCCCGAAAAACGAACTATATTTCCCTTTTTTGCGCGCGAAGCGAGCAATAGTCTAAATAATTACAAAATTAAATTGAAAAAATTAAATTGCTCTATTTTCGAGTTCTACAATAGCAGATTTATTGAGTTGCCCGTAAATATGCGGGAATAATTCGCCATTGCGCGAAGGTTCAACAATAAAATTTGTGGTCAATAAAGTTGGGTCAATTGTTATAATATAGACCCGTTCGCAGCCTTTATAATAGCGGTTTAAAGATTCTGGTACTTGCTCGGCGTAACTACCATGAATAAAACCTTCCGTTGCCAAACTTTCAGCTTCGTAGTAATCTGTATCGGCGAATTTTGCCCATTGTTCGGGCGTTGTGATGTGGTAAAAATTCATACTTTTTTATTGAAAATTAAAATTGATGAGATCTGCAAAAAAAATCTATCAGGGTGAGCGTGTATTTTTTGCTTGAAAATCGAAGATTTTTAAGCAAAAAATACACGCTCACCCTGAAAAAAACTCTATGGGCGATTTTCGAGCGAAGCGAGAAAGAGCCAGTATCAAAGCAGCGTTTATTTAGATACACAATACCTATACCCAAATAGCAAAAACTCTTTTCCCCTTGTGTTCTATCCATTTTGACTCCCATGTTTTGATTTCTTTATGGTCAAAAATAATCAAATATCCTTCGGTCAATTTCAAACGGTCTAAATAATCAGACAATTGGTCTAAACCTTCTTCATGGAGTGCTTGACCGCGCCAAATTTTGAGTTCTGCTACGTATTTATATTGATAAAAAGTAATGGTAACATCTAAACGGCGTTCTTGAGAAATTTGAGCTTCTTTAAAATCATACCCATATCCGTTTAAAATAGGCTTCATAAAAGCAAGATAGACCAAACGACTGTGGCGTTCTAAAAAATCGCGGTCATGTTTGCTGTATTGTTCGTGCATGAATGCTTGAAATTTTTGGAGTATTAATTCCATATTCAGCACATTGTTAGCCAGTTTAAAGTTTTTATTACTCGTATAGTGTGAAAACAAAAAATTTGTTTTTGCTTTCGATGTCATATAATGGTAAATCAATTCTTCATAAATCTTGTTATGAATCCTAATGCCGCGCCCATTCTTGAAAATACCGAAAATAATACCCAAGTTAATAATCGGATCATTGAGATTGTAATCTTGATATTCTCCGTCAATCAACATTCCATACACGATTTGGTACAAATCAGGGTAATTTTCTAAGTTTTTAGTAACGGATTCAAAGTTTGTATTTTGTTCTAAAACCAATTGTTTAACCTGCCATTCAAGGTCTTCCGCCGTCCATTCTTTTATTTCTTTCGTGAGTAAAACATCTTCATCTATCATTTTGCACAATTTGCTGACCAAAAAAGGATAGCCCGATGTGTAATAAAACAAATCTTCTGCCATCGCTGCGGTATCCATTTTTACGGCTTTTTCAGTAACGTAATCATCTAACATCGTCTTTATTTCAAAGGGTTGTAGGTTCATATCTACCTTAAATTCAGCCGCAATATTCCATGGAGAGTTAAATTTTTGTTCTTCATCGGGGCGTATTTTAGCTTTCAAAGATTTGACATCATGGACACCCGCAAGAATAACCGAATGAAAAGTAGGTGTGGTTTTCTTATCCAAATATAAATTTCGGAGCATAGCTAAAAAGCTAATAAACAATTGATTATTACTGCTTTTATCTACTTCATCAATGAGTACAACTACTTTTTTCTTAGCTTTTTTTACCAGTTCAATAATGGCACTTGATAGGTCATCAAAACTTTGAATGGTCAGCGCGCGTTCAGCCAGCCATTTCATCAATTTGGGATATTTTATTTCTGAACGTCTTGACAAAAGTTTGAAAAAAGTAGAAGCAAATAATTTCTCATCTTCAAATACAATATCACCTATGCCTTCAAAACTTATTTTAAAAGCAAGATAGTCATTTGAAGCGTTTAATATGTAGCTAATGGTGTTCAAAGTTGTCGTTTTCCCGTACTGACGTGGGCGATTAATGATGAAATAATCACCATAATCAACCATCTCTTTTATTTTTTTTAATTTAGAAGATACATCTGCCATATAATGGTCTTCAGCATAACACGTCCCTGTAATATTAAATTTTTTAGTCATTCTTAAGATATTGACTTTTGAAAAGACAAAATTACTTAGAAAAAAGGAAAGTAAGGTATTTTACAACGAAAAAAGCACCCCTTGAGTAAGTGGTGCTTTTCTATTTATGTAATTACAGCCTAATAAAGTAAGCCCAGCAACCAAATAGGGATTTTATTACCGATTTTATAATCCCATTCGTCAGCAATAATAAAACTATTGGGCAATCCTTCAATTTGATTTTTTTTCTTGGATTTACCCCCAATTTCAAAAGTATAAGTACCATTGACTAAAATATCGCCCCCTGTGTCGGGGTAGTGTATTTTGGTGACAGCTTTTAATTGGTTGAGGACAAAAGTTTCTCTAACCATACCTATATCTAAACTCGTTGGCGCGAATAGATATAAGAGATTAGTATTTTCAAGGTATATCTTTTCGGGTTTTTGCAAAAGCGTAATACCTGTTCTTTGTGTTTGTAGTAATGTCAACACGTCTGCTTTTTCCAGATAATAGATATATTGAACCAAAGTATTGCGTGTAATGCCCGTTCTTTCGCTCAAAGTCTGAATATTGGGTGTAAAAGGCGGCGAGGTTGCCACAACTAAAAGAAATTGATAAATTTTGCGAATATTTTTTATGTCAATATTGGTTAAAGATAAAAAATCGGACTCAATAACGGCTTTTGTAATGCCTTCTAATTTGTCAAAAAACCATTGATTACCTTCCATAAAAAAAGGATAATACCCATATTGCAAGTATTCTTTAAAATAAGGGTAGGGTTTGAACGTACCGTGTACATTCAACTCTGCTATAATCTCATTGGCGTTTTCTAAGATTTGATCAAGCGTATAAACACTAATTTTGAAACCGTATTTTAAATTTAAAAATTGGCGAAAAGACAAGCCTTGTAGCGAAAAAATGACAGCCCTACGGCTCAAATCAGCATTGCTTTTTTGGATTTCAAGCATTGAAGAACCCGTAAATATTATTTGTATATCGGAATAGGTGTCATAAATATTTTTTATTTCTAACTCCCATTTGGGATATTTATGTACTTCATCTAAATAAAGATACAAACCACCGTTTCGATAAAAGGCTTCAACAAAATGGGTAAGTTTGTTTTCTGTAAAATAAATATCATCAAGGGAGAGGTAAATGGCTTTTTCACTAAATCCATGTATTTGCTTGATATGTTGCAATAACAAAGTCGTTTTGCCAATACCTCTTGCGCCTTTAATACCCAATAACCGAGCTGTCCAATCTATTTTTGCCCACTCATCTCTTTGATAATTTAAGGAAGTTCTTTCTATTCTTTGATTTGAGCGCAAACGCAATTTTTCCATTTTGCTTTATTTAATTACTGATTTTAATGCAAAAATGCTTTTTATAAACAGCAAAATTATTGATTTTATCGTAATTAAACAAATTTTTCTTTCAAAAACTGTCCTGTAAATGATTCTTCTACATCTGCCAAACCTTCGGGCGTGCCTTGATAGACCAATTTTCCACCCAATTTTCCACCTTCTGCCCCCAAATCAATCACCCAATCGGCAGATTTGATGACTTCCATATTGTGTTCAACCACCAAAACCGTGTGTCCTTTTTCGACCAAAGCGTTGAGTGCCGTTAGCAGTTTGCGAATATCGTGAAAATGCAAGCCCGTTGTGGGTTCATCGAAAATGAAGAAAACGTGGTCTTTGTTGTTTTCTTTGGTCAGAAAAGATGCCAATTTGACCCTTTGCGCTTCGCCACCCGACAAAGTGGAGCTTGATTGTCCCAATTGCACATACCCCAAGCCGACATTACTGAGGGGTCTGATTTTTTGCAAAATATTTTTTTCATCTTTGAAAAATTCAATGGATTCATCAATGGACATTTGCAAAACGTCGTAAATACTTTTGCCTTTGTACAACACATCTAAGGTCTCGCCTTTGAAACGCCTTCCGCGACATTCTTCACATTCTAAATGAACATCGGCTAAAAATTGCATTTCTACCACAATTTCACCTTCACCTTTGCAAGTATCGCAACGTCCGCCGTCGGTATTGAACGAAAATTGACCCGCTTTGTAGCCTCTGATTTTCGCCAATTGCTGTTTAGAAAACAAATCCCGAATATCGTCATACGCCTTTACATAAGTCACGGGATTCGACCGCGACGACTTACCAATCGGTGACTGACTAATCATTTCAACTGCTGTCAATTTTTTAATATCACCAATCAGCCCATCAAACTGCCCTAAGCTAACTGCTACTGAGGAGTCGAGTTCGCGTTGCAAGGCAGGAAATAAAATCTGTTTGACCAATGTTGTTTTACCCGAACCCGACACACCACTCACAACGGTCAAGGTATTCAACGGAATTTTTACGGATACATTTTTCAAATTGTGTTGGCGTGCGCCTTTGAGTTCCAACCAATGCACCGCCCGCCGCCTTACTGAGGGGGTCTCAATTTGCATCGAACCATTCATGTATTTTGTTGTGAGGCTATCCGAAGCATCGGTGTAAATATCTTCGTAATTGCCCGCAAACACAACATGACCACCATTTATACCCGCTTCTGGACCCATATCCACCAAAAAATCGGCGTTTTTGATGATTTCTTCTTCGTGTTCAACCACTACGACTGTATTGCCCATATCGCGTAGATTTTTCAAAACTGTCACCAATCTTGCCGTATCTCGCGGGTGCAAACCGACGCTTGGTTCGTCCAAAATATACATCGAACTTGTTAAATTTGACCCCAATGTTCGGGTCAAATTGATGCGTTGCGTTTCGCCGCCCGACAGCGTTGAACTGACGCGGCTGAGGGTCAAATACCCTAAACCAACATTCATCATAAAGCCCAAACGGTTGTTGACTTCCAATAAAAGTCGCCGCCCAATTTGCCTATCATTTTCGGTCAATTCCAATTGATTGAAAAAATCTTGGAGTTCGTCAATCGGCATTTCTATTAAATCGGCAATATCGTGACCACCCATTTTGACGTATAAAGCCTCCTGCCGCAAGCGTTTTCCTGCGCAACTTGGGCAAGTTGTCCGACCGCGATAACGGGCTAACATAACACGATTCTGAATTTTATAGGTTTGTTCTTCCAATAATTGAAAAAACTTATTGATACCATTGAAATAAGCATTGCCCTGCCACAAAATCCGAATCTCAGCTTTCGACAAATCCTTGTACGGGCGATGCACGGGGAAATCAAATTTATGTGCCGCACTCAAAAACGCATCAAGCCATTCACCAGATTTTTCACCTTTCCAACACGCAACAGCCCCTTCAAAAACAGATTTTGATGTGTCGGGAATAATTTTTTCTGCGTCAATACCCATCGTTTTGCCATAACCTTCACAAGTTGGGCAAGCTCCAAATGAATTGTTGTAGTTGAATAATTGTGGTGTTGGCTCAATAAAAACAATACCGTCGAGTTCAAACCGATTGTTGAAACCGCGTGTTTCGCCGCCCAATATTTCTACAATTGCCTCACCTTCCGACTCATAAAAAGCAGTTTGAACCGAATCGCTCATGCGTTTGGTGTTTTCTTCGTCTTCTTTTTTGACCACAAAACGGTCAATCAAAATCCGCAAATCTGCGTCCCGAAATGCCGTTACAGGCTCTTTCAATCGGTCATTGGACATTTGAAACTTCGCATCACCCCCCCTCAGTATTTCGTCAATTTGGAACAAATTTCCTTCGTGCCAAATCCGTGTGTAACCTTTTTGCAAGAGTAGATTCAATTCCGTTTCAAGTGTTCGGTCAGCATATTTTGTGGGCATCGGGATAAATAATTGCACACGGTCGCCGTCATTTTTGTTTAAAATAAAGTCAATAACGTCCGAAACTTGGTGTTTTTTGACCAATGCACCCGATACTGGCGAAATCGTATGACCAATGCGGGCATACAAAAGCCGCAAAAATTCAAACACTTCCGTCATCGAACCAACTGTTGAACGGTTGTTGCCCGTTGTTGTTTTTTGCTCAATCGCAATTGCAGGACAAATCCCCTTGATGTAATCCGCATCGGGTTTTTTCATCCGCATCAAAAACTGCCGCGCATAACTCGACAAACTTTCCACATAGCGGCGTTGCCCTTCCGCAAACAAGGTATCCATCGTTATCGAAGACTTGCCACTACCCGATACACCCGTCACAACGACAAGTTTGTTTTTCGGAATCGTCAAATCCACATTGCGGAGGTTGTTGCCACGCGCTCCTTTGATGATGATATTGTTGTCGGGAGAAAATTTCGGCGTTTTCTCAATAGTTAGCACCCCCTCAGTATTTTGGGCATTTTGGGCGGCTTCGGGCGCGTTTTTTATCTTTTTTGTTGCCATTTTCTACATTTAAACAACTCAAACAATTGTTTGATAATTTGGTTGTAATGAAGCGCGAAGTTAAGCAAAAAGTTTTGAAAGTAATGAGATGTGTATCTTTTAAAAAAAACGAATACCCACTGACCAGCCCCACCAAGTCCAATAATCGCCCAAAGTTTTAGCAGATAATGGGACAATTTTTTTCTGAAAATCATCTACTGCCACAATGCCCAAACGGGTTTTGTCTGCCGTGTAAGCACTCCAATGTCCGCCAAGTGCGAAGGCGATATGAGTGCTTATTTTGAGGTCTAAAGCAGGGGCAACGCGGAATAAACGACTCCGAAACACCCCCTCAGTAATTTGACCAATATTCATGCTTTCGGCGGTTATATCGGTTGTCAGACGTAAAGAACGGGTTAGATGAACGCCGCCACCCACGCCCATACCCAAACTCCAAACAGATGTTGTAGGCGAAAAAACCGAATTGAGCGTTGTTGATTTATCTGTTTTAACGGCGGCTACGTAATTTGTATAAAACGATTTTGTCCCTGTTTTGTAAGCAAATCGCGTAAATTGTCCGTCGAATAGGGCAAATTCTACAGTATTGTAGCCTTTTTTGACCACATTGAGCAAACCCAAAACCACGCCACTCACCGAGTCACTGACATTGATTAAACCAATTTGCAAACCGCGCAAATGCTGCGCCCGATTAATCAAACCAATTTGACACTTTACTGTATCCGCCACGTTTACAAGAGCTGATACTTGGCTACCCGTCTGTCCGCGTGCTGTTTTGTTGACAACAGAGCTGATTTGAATCCCGCCGCATCCTTTGCTTGCATGATTATTCAATGCGGCTATTTGCAGCGCATCCCTCAGTATAGAATCAGTTGAATTGGTCAAACCCGATACTTGTGTGCCACTCAGCACGCTACTCCGATTTAGAAGACTTGTTACTTGAATACCCGACATTCTACCGCCAACAATATTAAAAGTGGAGGCAAGTTGAATCCCTGTCATATTACCTCGATTGATATTGCCTACGCCCGCAACTTCCAAAATACGCGTTCCTTTAGAATAACCGACGGTCAGATTGAGTGCAATATCGTTCTCAATTGCGCCACTCAAACCGCCATTGTTGCCCACATAAGGCGTAAGTGACCATTGAAATTGGCGGCGCAAAGCCGATTTTACATTCAAAGCATCAACCCTTCTAAAACCATTTGAATAATGCTCCACAAAATTTTGCAAGTCAAAATTTTCAAGTAAAGTGCGCTCGGTAAAACGAGTCGTTGCATCACGTACTTTTTTCGCAATGGCTTGACCCGTTTCGACATCAATTGATATTTTTATAGAAGATTTTTTGGGGGCTGTTGTCTGTGTCGGAAGCAACGAAACGTCTAAATACTGAGGGGGGGTATTTTCCAAACTTTTGACTTGAAAAATAGTATCGGTGTAATCAAATTTAGCAACTGACAATTCTTGAATCGGTTGTCGGCTTACAATTTCGTAATACCCAAAACTGTCGGTTGTGGTTGATTTTAAGGTTTTTTTATCGTAAATCGTCGCATCTGCCACGCCCTGCCCCGTTTTTTTATCCGAAATATAACCACCAATCAAACGTTCATTAGTTTTGAGTTTTTGGATAATCAGAAAATTGCCTTTCTCTTTAAATTGAAATCCCTCGCCCACCAATCGTCTCAAAACAGCGCGGACGGTCTCATTTTTTGACGCAATGGATACTTTTTTATCCCCATTTAAAATAGTAGAATTATAAGAAAAATAAAAATTCGCGGCGCGGCTGAGTTCAATCAGCGCATCAGGGAGTCGTCGGTCAGTGAATGAAAGAGAAACCTTCCGTTCTAAAATAGGTGTTTCGGCTTTCACAAACGAAGGGAACAACAAGAGAAAAAGCAGTAAAACGCGAAAACCTATCAAGTTTTGTACAACTCGATAGGTTCTGAAATAAGTGTTTGATTGGGTGTAGGTTTTATTCATATCTATTTAATTGAGGGATGGGCATAACCTAAAAGCGTTTTTGGCATCTCGCGCTCGCTTCGCTCGCGCAGAAAGGGAAGTGTGGTTCATTTTTCGGCTTTGCCGAAAAATGAACCACCTCTTTTCCTATCGTTGTGTGAGCAAAAGGCACGTAGATAAATAGTTACACTCTTTTTTCTCTTTTTCGCGTTTGAAATCCTTAAAATTTGAAATCTCTGAAATCCTTGAAATTTGAAATCTCTCACTCACTACACTTCGTTCCTTTCAACAAAATACGGTCATTGTCTTTCCTGTCAATTTTCAAATCTGTAATTTGATTACTGATAAATTGCTCTAAGATTAAATCGAGTTTTTGCTCGCCGAAGTTAAATCGTCCCGAAATTGGGCAGTTTTTGATGTATTCCGAAATTATTTCGACAGAAACACCGTAATACTCGTTTATATCACGCGCTACCTTGCTCAACGGCTGTCCTTCATACACAAGTTCTTTGGTTTTGTATGCCATAAAATTGAGACTGCGATTTGCCGTTGTTTCAAATTCGCCCGTTGCCACAATGTACTTTGTTTCTTCGCCTTTCGACAGCAAAATCGAGCGTTTCGTACCCCTCAGTAAAACACGTCCTTCGGTGACAGAAACCGTTATTTTGCCCTGTTCTGACCGTTCATCTACATTAAAAGCCGTGCCAACAACGCGGATTTCTAAATTTTGGACATCAATAAAAAAGGGTTTTACGGTATCGTGTGCCACTTCAAAAAAGGCTTCACCGACCAATTTGACACGGCGTTCTTTTTCGGTGAATGCCGTCGTTAAACTTGATTTTTTATTCAACGTAATCATCGAACTGTCCGCCAATGTCTTTTCCAAAACAGCATCTTGCGTCGCTACAATTATTTCAGGCTTCGACATACTGAGGGGGGGCTTTTTTTGAAAAATAAAGAACGAAGCGGCGGTTAGAAGCGCGATTGCGGCTGCCATTTTGAATACGTTTTTAGTATTAAACCAACTAACCTTTAGCGTTTGTTGAGGCGCATGAATCCGCGTTTGCACCTTTACCCAAGCCGCGTCCGTATTGACATCAAGTTGTTCCGTTGCAGTTTCGGAGGCACGCCAAAGCCGTTGCATTTGTTCAAAATATTGCTGCAATTCGGACGATTCGGCGAGTTGCACGCGGAGCATTTCTTGCTCGGCGGCGGTTGCTTCGTCCGTCAAGATTTTGGCAACAAGCTCGTCTATTTCATAAAAATCAATCATGAGTTGTGTATTAAGACGATTTCAAAGTTTCAAGGTAATGCGCTCGCTTTCCTCGCGCAGAGAGGGAATGTGGTTCATTTTTCGGCGAAGCCTAAAAATGAACCACCTCTTCTCTTGCCGTTGCGCGAGCGACATCCACGGAAGCTCAATATTTACCTTGGTTTATTAAAAAGATACAAAATTTCAAATTTCAGATTTTCAAAGTAGAGACAAAGTATGCTTTGTCTCTACGGGTTTCCACATTAATAACTGATATTACGCAGAGCCGTAGGCTCGACCGATTTTTTAGCGGCGGATTTCAATCCGCCGAACATGTACCTACCCTTTTCATTGAGAGCCGTAGGCTCGGTGCATACAAATATGTGCCGAGCCTACGGCTCTCAATGAATCTGTTTTAATCTTTCGGCGGATTAAAATCCGCTGCTACAACATTGTTCATGCCTACGGCATTTTTAGCATACATGCGTAAATAAAAATACCGTAAGGCTCAAAAATTCCACCATCTGCAACCTCAAAACCTTCAACGCCTTACCCATTTGGTTTTCCACCGTTTTAGGTGAAATGCCCAATTTGTCGGCAATTTCCTTATATTTTAGTTCTTCAAAACGGCTCATTTTGAAGATAATGCGGCACTGCTCGGGCAGTTCTGCAATTGCTTTTTCAAGGGCTTGTCGCAATTCTGAATGAACGGCGTGGTCGGGCTGAAATTCATGATTTTGTTTCATTGTTGTGAGATTATGTGATTTGTAAGCGTCACGAATTTTTACTTTTTTCAAATGATTGAGGCTGGCATTTCTGACTGCCCTAAACAAATAAGCCTGCACTGAAGTCGTCACTTCGAGCGTATCGCGCTGTTCCCAAAGCCGACAAAATAAGGTTTGTACCACTTCTTCGGCTTCTTCGCGGTCAACAACAAGGGTTGCCGCAAAGCCACACAAACGCGGATAAAACGCCCGAAAGAGCCGTTCATAAGCTGCTTCATCGCCAAATCTGACGGCTTCAAGTATTTGGTTATCAATTATTTGCACAAGATTGATAGTTGTTTAGTTGTGAACGCTTAATCGCGCAAAAAAGAAAAAAAGGTGGTTCATTTTTTGGCAAAGCCAAAAAATGAACCACCATTCTTTCACTCGCACGGGCGAAGCGAGCGCAGTTAAATAAGTAGGTCGCCATAAATAATCCCTACATATTCACTGGCTCTTTCTCGCTTCGCTCAAAAATCGCCCTTGAAAAAAATCTATCGGGGCGAGCGTGTTTTTGAATCAGAAAATCTTCGATTTTTCTGATTCAAAAACACGCTCGCCCCTAAAAACCACTTTTGGGCGATTTTCGAGCGAAGCGAGAAAGAGCCAGTGAAAAGTGCTAAAATAGAATTAGTTAATCTAAAATTTCCTCACACTTCCACTTCCCGAAACACTTATTGTCAGTGTTGTAGGGTTGCCTTTATAAATAATATTGCCAGAGCCTAAAATTGTAGCATTAAGCGCGCGGCTGACGTTCAATTGCATATTGCCCGAACCCGAAATACTGGCTCTTATTGTTTCGGTTGGCAAACCGTAGGCACGAATATCGCCTGAACCAGAAATAAGTGCATTGAGCGTTTTGCACGTTCCTGCAAACGACAAATTGCCCGAACCGCTAGTATTGAGGCTCAAATCGGTGAAATTAAAATTATTAATTGTGCTAATATTACCCGAACCGACCAACTCAACACCTATCAGTTTGGGTAATGTTACCGTCACTTCGCCCGCTGAGTTGCTAATCTGAGCATTATTTTCATAGCTGATGACGAGGACATTGCTAATAACACGAATGTCGAGATAAGGCAAAATATTAGCGTAATCTTTTGCCACAACTTTGACCGTATCACCTTGTTTTACTAAGACATTCATTGAGCCTTCCACGCGAATTTCCGAGAAAGGACTGCTAATTGTGCGATTTTCGGTGACAATTGTTCCGCTTCCAGTAATGCTTTCTTTAAGACAACCCGTCAAACTGACGGCAAATAAGGCAATTAAAATGGGTAATGCAAATAACTTTTTCATGACTGACATTGGATTTAAAGATTTTAAAAAATAGTGAAAATTTATAGCTATTCCTCGCTTTGTTCGCAAAAACGGAGACGTGGTTCATTTTTCGGGCTTTGCCCAGAAAACGAACCAGATTCCTTTATCTGCGAGCAAAGCGAGCAATAGACCTTAGTTACAAATCAAAGACAACCAAGATTGTTTTTACCCCCTCAGTATTTTTAGAAAAAATGAATTGTGGCTAAAATTTCTAATACCGTCTCTCATGGTTCAGACAATGGTGGCTAAGTTTTTACAATAATTCTTACAAAACAGTCTGGCAAAATTGGTGTTTTAACCGTAGTTTTGCAACGAATATTCGTTTAAATTTCTCAAAATATTGAGAGGTATTTTTTAGAAAAATAAAACCTAAATTTTCAACAACCAAATTATTCGCATTATGTCTATCTCAAACGGTACTTATAAGGGTCAAATGACCGAAAAACGGACTTCAAAAGAAGACCGCTATCAACATCACGATTATTATGGCATTGATGATTTGCTGACCGATGAACATAAATTGGCACGAGAGGCAGTTCAAACGTGGGTCAAACAAGAAGTCAGCCCCATTATTGAAGATTACGCAAATCGGGCGGCTTGTCCCGTGCATTTGTTCAAAGGTTTGGGTGAAATTGGCGCATTTGGTCCGTCGCTTCCTGCCGAATACGGTTGTGGCGGTATGGACGAAGTTGCTTACGGGATTATTATGCAAGAATTGGAGCGCGGCGATTCTGGATTGCGGTCAATGGCATCGGTTCAAGGTTCGCTCGTTATGTACCCGATTTATCGCTTTGGTTCGGAGGCACAAAAACGGTTTTATTTGCCAAAATTAGCTACTGGTGAGTTAATTGGCTGCTTTGGTTTGACAGAACCCGATTCTGGTTCAGACCCCGCAAGTATGATTACAAACGTTAAAGATGATGGTGATTTTTACATTCTCAACGGTGCAAAAATGTGGATTACAAACTCACCCGTTGCGGATATTGCAGTTGTTTGGGCAAAACGCGAAGACGGGCGTATCATCGGCTTAATCGTTGAACGCGGCATGAAAGGCTTTACAACACCCGAAATTCACGGAAAATGGTCGCTTAGGGCATCAGTTACGGGCGAATTGGTGTTTGAAGACGTGCGTGTACCGAAGAAAAATGTCCTACCAAATATTGAAGGATTGCGCGGACCTTTGAGTTGTTTGTCCAAAGCCCGTTATGGCATTGCGTGGGGAGCGATTGGGGCGGCATTAGATTGTTATGATTCGGCATTGCGGTATTCAAAAGAACGCCTACAATTTGGTAAACCGATTGGACAATTTCAATTGACTCAAAAGAAATTGGCTGAAATGATTACTGAAATCACCAAAGCTCAATTGCTGGCGTGGCGGCTTGGCACTTTGGCAAATCAAGGCAAGGCAACACCCGCACAAATCTCAATGGCAAAACGTAATAATGTGAATATGGCACTACAAATTGCTCGCGAAGCCCGTCAAATTCACGGCGGTATGGGCATTACAAGCGAATATCCGATTATGCGACACATGGCGAACTTAGAATCAGTCGTCACGTATGAAGGCACACACGATGTGCATTTGCTGATTACAGGAATGGATATTACGGGGTTGAACGCTTTCTCGTAAATTGTCTGAACTATGGTTTTTTTGATTACTATGATTTGTCTATCTCAAAAAATCATAGTAATCTAAGTTTTGTGGTATTAAAACGCGGAACCTCGCCGCGATAAAAATCTAATGGAGCGAGCCGTTTTTTTCTTGAAAATTTGGGCTTTGCCCAAATTTTCAAGAAAAAAACGGCTCGCTCCGAAAAAATCCCCCGCGCCGCCGAAGGCGGCGCGTTTTGAGTGACTACCACAAAACTTGGATTAGTAATCAAAAAATCAAAAGAATCATAGTTCAGACAATTGAGTGTTGCAATTTTTTTATGAAAAGAAGCGTTTAATAACTTCAAAACGTTAGAAGAAATACAGTATTATAAAAAGAAAAGACAAAATTCCACCTACAAAAAATGTTAAAACGTTCTTTAATCACCTACTTTCTTATCGCTTTTTGCGCTTGCCAATTGCCTGTTTTTGGGCAAAAACCTGTGACAATTAAGTTAGATAATCCTTCATTTGAGGATTATCCCGGGGCGGCGCACACACCACAAGGCTGGTTCGATTGTGGTTTTGCAGGAGAATCCGCGCCTGATGTGCAGCCAAGTGGCACTTTTAGCGTCAATAAAGCCGCGTTTCATGGCTCAACGTATATAGGAATGGTTGTTCGTGACAACAATACGTGGGAAGCTATTGGACAGCGTTTGAAATCACCTCTTTTGAAAGGTGTGACTTACACGTTCTCTCTGTACGCAGCACGTTCGGAACTGTACATGAGCAAAAGCCAATTGACAGGAAAAGACGCAAACTATATCACACCTGCAACCGTTCGGATTTGGGCGGGGTCGGGTTATTGCGCCAAAGAGGAAATGCTTGACGAAACCGAGCCTGTATCTGAGGGCAATTGGAAAAAATTTACCTTTAAATTTACCCCCAAGGCAACTTTGAGTTATTTTATGATAGAGGGTTTCTACAAAGTACCCACTTTGTTTCCTTATAATGGCAATGTTTTGGTGGACAACGCGTCGGATATTGTGCCTGAGAAAAAAGATGAGCCGAAAAAACCTGCGGACGTTGTTGCGGCAGTTGTAAAAGAAAAACCGAAAGTAATACCTCCTCCTATCGTAAAACCTAAAGAAAAACCCGCAAAATCGGACTCTCAAGTAATCGCCGCTATTCCAACGAAAAAGAAAGAAGAACCGAAAAAAGAAGAACCGAAAAAGGAAGAGGAAAATCTATCTCCCGACCGTTTGCGCGAAGGACAGACAATAAAAATCGAGAAATTGCAGTTTGAGCCAAATTCTTCAAAAATTCAAGAAATATCTTTTGCGTCACTCGACGAAATATACAGTCTGTTGTTGAACAACAGCAATTTGATTGTTGAAATCGGCGGACATACAAACCTTGTGATGGAAGAAGTAGCAAGTTTGCGTTTATCAACCGCCCGCGCCAAATCCGTAGCTGATTATTTGGTTCAAAAAGGAATTGAGCGCAAACGATTGGCTATCAAAGGATATGGTAGAAGTAAACCAATTGCCAATGAGCAAACGCAAGTTGCTAATAAAATTAACCAACGGGTTGAAATCAAGATTTTAAGTACAAACGGGTAAGATTTCTGATAAAAACTGACGTTCGGGGAACTTTAAAAGTTCCCCGAATGTGGTTACCACTAAAATTGTCAAAGAACTTGAAATTTTACTTAGCCTATTGCTCGCTTCGCTCGCAAAAAAGGGAATGTGGTTCGTTTTTCGGGCAAAGCCCGAAAAACGAACCACCTCTCCTGTCACGCGCGAGCGAAGCGAGCGCGTGGATAAGTAAGTAATTACAAATCTGAAATTAATTATGACTTTTCGATGGAAAATAGCCCAAGCTGCTGAAATTAGGTGGTGGCAAGGCTACCTCAAAAATAAGCCAACGACCGATTATGCGGTCTGGAAAACCCAATATTGGCAAAATCTTTTGGCAGAAATTGGTTCAAATGGCTCTATTGCTGAGGGGGCTAAAATCTTAGACGCGGGGTGTGGTCCAGCAGGTATTTTTATGATTTTCAACAATCAGAAAGTAGATGCACTCGACCCGCTTTTGGACGAATATGAAGCCAAATTGCCCCATTTTAAACGAAAAAACTACCCCAATGTGCAGTTTTTTAGCCAACCTCTTGAAAGTTTTTCGGATAAAAAAGACGTTTACGATACCGTTTTTTGCCTCAATGCCATCAACCACGTTGCCGATTTGCAAACCGCTTTTGACGTTTTGGTGGACGCTACAAAAACAGGTGGTACGCTCGTCGTCTCCATTGATGCCCACAATTATTCTTTTCTAAAAAACATTTTTCAAGCCCTCCCTGGTGATGTACTGCATCCTCATCAATTTGATTTGACAGAATACAGTGCCATGTTGACATCGCGCGGTTGCCGTATCGAAAGAACACTTTTGAAAAAATCGGAATTTATTTTTAATTATTACGTTTTAGTTGCGACTAAGGAGGATTCCAAATTTCAGATTCCAAATTTCAATGTGCAATAGATTGAGGAACGTCAAATGAATAAAATCGCGTTTTGAGACGCTCCATTTTTCGCGAAGCGAAAAAGAAATCTATGGTTCTTTGACAATTTTAGTGGAGGGGTTCTCGACAAACGCTTTTTTGCTCGCTTCGCTCGTAGAAAAGGAGGAGAGGTGGTTCATTTTTCGGGCTTTGCCCGAAAAATGAACCACTTTCCCCTCCTTTCGCGAGCGAAGCGAGCGCAATGATTAATGCCTCCACTAAAATTGTCAAACAACCAAATCTATTAGGGCGATTTTCGAGCGAAGCGAGAAAGAGCCAGTAACTATGGTTCTTTTCACACCACTACCCGCATGAAAATATTAGTTACAAACGGCGCGTACAAACATACTTTGGCACTTGTTCGGTCGCTCGGGGCGGCTGGGCATGAGGTCGGTGTAGTGGCACATCGTAGGGCGGTGGTCAGTTTTTTTTCAAGATATTGCCGTCATAAACACATTATAGACACAACGGATAAACAGCTTTTTGTGGACGCTATTTTGGCGATTCTACAAAAAGAGAACTACGACATTGTACTGCCCGTCGGCTTATCTACAATTGTTTGGTTGGCAGAACGTGGGGACGAAATTCGACAATTTACCCATTTGCCCATTGCTGAATTTGACAAAATTACGCTTTTTGAGAGTAAAAAAGCCACTTATGACCTTTCTGTAAAATTAAATATTCCAACTCCGCTTAGTTTTTTTCCAAAAGACCGTACAGATGCCGACATTTGCGCCGCGCAACTGAAACCGCCGATTGTTGTCAAGCATTGTACACGGTCGGGGCGTGATTGGTTGAAGTATGCACAAACGGCAGACGAAGCTGTTTGGTTATTTGAAGCGATGCGGCAATTGGCGATTGAGAAAAACGTTCGGGAAACTTTTGAAGTTTCCCTAACGTGGGAAAACACTCAAAATACTGAGGGGGGAACTATCCTCTTACAAGAGTATTTATCGGGTGGTGGTTATGGCTTTTTTGGTCTTTATGACAAAGGCATTTTCAAACAAGGCTTTGCTCACAAGCGTATCCGCGAATTTCCCGTATCGGGTGGGGCGAGTGCTTGTGCCGAAAGTATTGAGGACGAGACGTTGACCGTTTTAGGACGCCGCATTTTAGATGCCGTGAGTTGGCATGGTTTGGCAATGGTGGAATTTAAAAAAGACGAAGCAGGGCAATTTCGTTTATTGGAAGTCAATCCAAAACTTTGGGGTTCTTTTGATTTAAGCGTAGCTTCTGGTGTACCTTTTGCGGAAAAATGGGTGCAATTGGCACTAAATCAATCAATAGAACCGCATCAAGATTATGAAAAAGGCATACAATTTTCTTGGCTCATGGAAGGTGACGTGCAACATGGTTGGGAAACAGGAGAATTGGAAAAAATACTGAGGGCGGTGATTTTTGATAAAAAAACGCACACAAACTTGACTTGGCGTGACCCTTTGGCTTCTTTATTTTTAATTTTCAGTGGCTTCAAAACGAGAGTTCTTTTTTTTGAGCGTGCTGAGAGCAAATGTGTAGCGTAATTTTGTAGTAATTACTAAAAAAGTGTAATTTTGACCTTTGTTAAGTCGTAAAACGTAAATAATCGCCACTTTGGTACGCACTCTTTCTCGCTTCGGTCGAAAATCGTGCGGAAAGAAATCTATTCGGCGAGCGTGTTTTGAAAGAAAAATCGTAATTACTTAGTCACGCGCTTGCTTCGCTCGCACGAGGGAGAGAGGTGGTTCGTTTTTTGGGCAAAGCCCGAAAAACGAACCACCTCTCCTCACTCGTGCGAGCGAAGCCAGCTATAGGCTAAGTAATTACATTTCATCTTAACTATTTTTCATCATCAAATCTTAATTCATACAAATGAGTGTTATTCAAGAATATCAAGACCGTGCAAAAAGCGAAGTCGCTTCGTGGCGTTTAATGCGTAAATTAATGTGGTTACTTGCCATTTTGTTGATTGGCTTTATCACTTATGCGGCATTTATTGTTTATTATCCGTACAGTGAAGGCACACGAACGGGTGTTTTGCAAAAGTTAAGTAACAAAGGCTATGTCATCAAAACATGGGAAGGCGAGTTGCAAATGCGGGGCGTGCTAACACCACAAGACGCGGGTAATATGAATATAGGTGGCAATATTTGGCTGTTTTCGGTAGGACGTGATCAAGACGCTGTTATTCAAGCCTTACAAGCGGCAGAGTCTAAAGGCTCAAGGGTCACTTTGCATTATACACAATATTCTCGTCAATTTGATTGGCGCGGTGAAACAGTATATTTTGTGGATAAAGTGACACAAGCAGAATAGAGGTAAGTGACTATTGACAAAAATTATAGGTCGGTAAACCTTGTGAATCTGTAAAATCCTGTAATCATGTCCAATAAATATAAACCAAAATTATGGAAGTTAAACATTTATACCCCCTCAGTATTGGGCTGTTTTTGGTGACTTGGACGGCTTGTACGCTTCAAAACGCGCCCTCGTCTCAAGCAAAAGAAGTAAAAGAAGTCGTAGCTGCTAAAGTAGTTCGGGCGGTGACGTATGTTGATAAAGCTGCGGTAGTGCCGTTTCCAAAAATGCGGCAGGTGACTTTTACTGTGGAAGATTCCACAAATATTTCTTTAAATTATGCTGAATTTAAAGGAGATATTGATGCTTCTGGGGAAAGAATAAATATGGAAAATGCCAATCAACGAGAAGAAATATATGACCAAATTCTTGAACTTGCAGAATTACCCGATGGGATTGACATAAAACCGGGCAAACAAAACTGTGTGGGTAGTCAGGGCATTGACGTATCCGTTATTTTCAACAATGGCGATACGTCACGTTTCTCCATTATGGGTGGTGCGCGTTGCGACAAATCGCTGTGTCCCCCTTTTTGGCATATTGATTCATTGACAAATTTGTTGCTCGCTGATAAAAATAGGTAATTACTTGGTCACGCGCGCTCTCGAATACCTTCGGGAGAGCTATGAGCTAAGTAATTGGGGAGTGGGCATGACCTAAAAACATCGTTTTTTGATTAAAAACAGATGTTTTGCGCGCGCTTCGCTCGCGCAAAAGGGAGGAGACGTGGTTCGTTTTTCGGCGAAGCCGAAAAACGAACCACATTCCCCTCCCTCGCGCGAGCGAAGCGAGCGCGAGATGCAAAAAACGCTTTTAGGTTATGCCCATCCCTCAGCTAAGTAATTACAAAAATAGATTCATTAAATATGATTTACGAGATTTCAAAATCCAACCGACGTATTGTTGGAGATATTACCCTTGATGGCTCAAAAAGCATTTCTAATCGCTTATTGATTATCAAAGCATTGTGCAAAAAGACTTTTGATATTTACAATTTATCCACTTCAAAAGATACACAAACCCTCAATCAGTTATTGGACCAAACATCTGGCAATGTGTTCGATTGCGGCGCAGCAGGGACAACATTTCGATTTTTGACAGCTTATCTGGCATTACAAAATGGTACACAAATCTTGACAGGTTCTGAGCGCATGAAACAACGCCCGATTGGGAAACTTGTCGCTGCTTTACGTGCTTTGGGCTGCAATATCAATTATTTAGAAAATGAAGGGTATCCACCGCTTGAAATAAATACGCCTAATACATTAACAACCAACGAATTGTCTATTGCTGCCGACACAAGCAGTCAATACATTACGGCGTTGCTGTTGGTAGCACCTACTTTGCCAAATGGTTTACGTTTGACTTTAGAAGGGACAATTGTCAGCCTCCCCTATATCAATATGACCCTTGCTTTGATGCAACATTTTGGGGTAGAACATGCGTGGGAAGGCAATACAGTTGTTGTGAAAAAACAAGAGTATATATCCAAAAACATAAGGGTTGAGGCAGACTGGTCGGCGGCATCTTATTACTACGCCATTGCTGCTTTTGCCGATGAATTGGATTTGACTTTGCGTGGTTTATTCAAAAATAGCTTGCAAGGCGATTCTATTGCAACAGAATTAGGGTTTCATTTCGGGATTGATACCCAATTTGACGCAGATACTGAGGGGGTACTTAGATTGAAAAAAACGGGTAATCCAGTTGCAGAATTGTTTGAATGGGATTTTTTAAAATGCCCCGATATTGCCCAGACTTTTGCTGTTATGTGCGCTGGAAGCGGAATTCAAGGTTTTTTTTCGGGTCTAGAAACGCTTTTCATTAAAGAAACTGACCGTGTGGCAGCCTTAAAAACAGAGTTGGCAAAAGGTGGGGTCGTGTTCTCAAAATTGCCAAAGCGTTTTTCTAAACGCTCACAAAAACAGTTTTTTGCGGTAGAAGGGACAATTGAATTTAAAGAAACGCCCACTTTTCCTACTTACGAAGACCACCGAATGGCAATGTCTTTTGCGCCTTTGGCAATGTTACAATCTGTACGTATTGAAGACCCCGCAGTAGTAAATAAATCTTACAGCAATTTTTGGCGCGATTTGACAACTTTGGGATTTGAAATAAAAGAAGTGATTTGAAATAAATCATACTACTGGATAGGCGTTAAATCTAATGGAGCGAGCCGTTTTTTTTGTTAAAAATTTGGGCTTTGCCCAAATTTTTAACAAAAAAAACGGCTCGCTCCGAAAAAAATCCCCCGCGCCGCCGAAATCCGCGCGTTTTGAGGCACTGCCACAAAACTTAGATTATTTGTAATTACTTAGCCACGCGCTCGCTTCGCTCGCGCGCGTGAGGAGAGGTGGTTCGTTTTTCGGGCAAAGCCCGAAAAACGAACCACATTCCCCTTTTTTGCGAGCGAAGTCTCTTTACATCCCGAATACCTTCGGGAGAGCTATGGGCTAAGTAATTACGATTATTTACGAAATAAATATTTCATATTTCATAATTTATTTATTAATTTTGAGTAGATTAACTTTATTTTTCTTCTTGTTTTTAACATCAAAAATACTTGCTGCCGATGCGCAACAACTCTTTCAAAACGCCAATCAAGCCTATCAAACGGGTAATTTCACGCTTGCCGTTGAGCAATATGAAACAATACTGAGGGGGGGCAAATTGTTTTCAAAAGAGTTGTACTACAATCTCGGCAATGGTTATTTTCGTCTCAATCAGACGGGGCGTTCTGTTCTGAATTACGAACGGGCAGCCCGACTTGCCCCAACAGACACCGATATTCAAACCAATCTGTTAGTGGTACGTGGACGTGTGACCGATGATATTGAAGCAGTTTCCGAAGTATTTTTCGTTAAATGGTACAGATTACTGAGGAGTGCATTTATGGCAGATACTTGGGCGGTTTTTGGTTTGTTCTTCCTTTGGTTGGCGTGTGGCGCGTTTGCTGTCTGGCTTTTGGGTACTCAACGGGTGTGGAAAAAGCGCGGCTTCGTCGTTGGTTGTGTCGCACTGCCTTTAAGTTTGCTCACTCTGTTGATGACAGATAACGCTACCAAAATAAACGAAGCAACATTTGGAATTGTTATGTCTAAAGAAACTGTTTTTCGCAATGCCCCTAATGAAAGTGCTGCGGTCACTGCCACTTTACATGAAGGCGTGAAAGTAGAACTTCTTGATAGAATTGGTGGTTTGAGTAAAGTTAAATTGGCAAATGGAGAAGAAGGCTGGATTAATGCAACTGATGTGGAAAAAATTTAATAACTAAATATTTACTTGTCCCGACCTTCATCGGGAGCCAGTTATAAAGAATAAATGTAAGATAATTACTTAGTCACGCGCTTGCTTCGCTCGCGCGAGTGAGGAGAGGTAGTTCGTTTTTCGGGCAAAACCCGAAAAACGAACCACATTCCCCTCCCTCGCGCGAGCGAAGCGAGCGCGAGATGCAAAAAACGCTTTTAGGTTATGCCCACCCCTCAATTACTAAAATTTATAAAAAACATTTTGATTCAAGGAACAGTTATAAAATCAACAGGCAGTTGGTACATAGTACGCCGAACCGATACACAAGCAATAGTACAGTGCCGTATTGTTGGGAAATTTCGTCTTGAAAATATGGTACTGACAAACCCTGTTGCAGTAGGTGATATTGTACAATTTGCCATTGAAAGCGAAGGCAAAGGCATGATAAAAAAAATTATGCCCCGTACCAATTACGTGGCACGGCAATCGCCCCGTCGCAAACACGACGTTCACTTGCTTGCTTCAAATATTGACCAAGCTTTGTTGTTTGTTACTATCGTTGAACCTTCTTTGAAACAGGGATTTATTGACCGTTTTTTATTGACAACGGAGCCGCAAGAAATTCCAACCATCATTGGTTTCAATAAAGCGGATTTGTATGACGCCGATGATAAGGCTATTTATGAAAATATGAAAGCCATTTATGAAAAAATCGGCTATACGGTTCTTTTAATCTCTGCTACTGAGGGGGTGGGTTTAGACGCTTTAACTACGCTTTTGACCAATAAAATCACGATGATAAGCGGACAGTCAGGTGTTGGAAAATCAAGTGTTGTCAATGGCATACAACCCGAAATGACCTTGAAAACGGGCGATATTTCCGATTATTCTGGTAAAGGACAGCATACAACGACGTTTGCAGAAATGCACCCGCTTAGTTTTGGCGGCTATTTGATTGATACACCCGGAATTAAAACGTTGGCTTTCAATAATTTAGAGCCTATTCAAGTTGCTCACAATTTTAGAGAGTTCTTTGCTTTGAGCGATGATTGTCGGTTTGGTGGTACGTGTTTGCACCGAAACGAACCCAATTGCGCAGTTTTGGCGGCACTGGAACGCGAAGAAATCAGTGCTATTCGTTACGAAAATTATTTACAGATTTTGGAAGAAGTAGAAGACCAAAATTATTGGGAAAGACATACAGACGTGTAGAGACGCGAAGTATCGCGTTTCTACGGCAACGATGATAACAAATATTCAATAATCCGTTCATGTGGATTGAATGGTTTAAGTTGACCCAAACCAAGCGTTTTAACGGCAAAATCAATTATTTCTGCCTCAGAAACACCCAAATCACGCCCTTGTTTTATCAAAAAATATTGTCCCGCTTCCACTAAAACAAACTTGGGTAGTAAGCCAATCAGTTCAGAACCCGTCACGCGAACGCCATATTTTTCTGCTGATAAACAACAGGCGTCGAAGGCAATGTGCAGAGGCGTCACGCTTAAATTCGTCAAATTCATGGAAACTTGTGCCAAACCGTATTCCTCGATGTACCAGCCAATAGCTTTTACCGATTTGCACAAACCCGCTTGACGGACGGGTTTTCCGCGTTCATCTACCATTTTATCGCCTTTTTCATCAGTCAAAATTCTGCCCCGTTCGCGCACATCGCAAGCGATGTCATGGGCAATTTTCACGTTTTTAGTACTCAAATTGACATTGTAGGCAGCCAGAAAATCTCTTGCCCCAATAACAGTTGCACCTGCTTGAGCATTAAAAACAGTTCCTCCAAAATCGGGTATCCAATCGGCGTGTTGTATTTTTGTTGCCAAACCTTCGTATTCACCCGCCCGAATGACTGCCAAATTGCGTCTTTCGGGTCGTGTTGCTGCTGCTTCGTATAAAAAAACGGGAATAGCCAGTAATTTACCCACACGTTCGCCCAATTGTCGCGCCCATTCTGCGGTTTCTGCTAATGAAATATGCGCGATTGGCACAAGTGGACAGACATCTGTTGCACCAATGCGTGGATGTTCGCCCGTTTGTTGGCGCATATCAATCAGTTCAGCAGCTTTTTGAATCCCCCTAAATGCCGCTTCAACAACCGCCGCAGGCGCACCTACAAAAGTCATTACTGTCCGATTTGCCGCCATCCCTGCGTCAACATGCAGCAATTGAACGCCCCTAACGGAAGTAATTGCCGCGCTAATCTGCCCAATTACTGAGTGGTCGCGTCCTTCACTAAAATTGGGGACACATTCAATGAGTTGTTGTATCATTCTACTAAAGCGCAAAGATTTCCTTCAAACTTCCACACCCGATGCGTAAACACCACTGTTTAGCTTCGCTGCCACCTCTCCAAATGCTTCCAAAGTTTCGTTAATATCTTCAACTGTATGCACTGCCGTTGGAATCAAACGGAGCAACATCATACCTTTAGGAATGACGGGATAAACCACAATAGAACAGAAAATGTGGTAATTTTCGCGCAAATCCGTGATTAAACGTAAGGCTTCTTCTACTTCGCCTTTCATGTAAACGGGCGTGACGCAGGTATTGGTTTCACCCAAATCGAAGCCTTTGGCAATCAAACCTTGTTGCAAAAGACGGACATTTTCCCACAATTTATGACGGAATTCGGGATGTTTTTTCAACACTTCCAAACGTTTCAATGCGCCAATAACAATAGGCATGGGCAATGATTTGGCAAAAATTTGCGACCGCATCGTGTAACGCAAATAAGTAATAATGTCTTTTTGACCCGCGACAAATGCGCCAATACTCGCCATTGATTTGGCAAATGTCGAAAAATACAAGTCAATTTGGTCTTGAACGCCTTGTTCTTCGCCCGCACCCGCGCCAGTTTCACCCAAAGTACCGAACCCGTGGGCATCGTCAACGAGTAAACGGAATTCGTATTTGCGTTTCAAATTGACGATTTCGCGCAAACAACCTTGTTCACCGCGCATACCAAAGACCCCCTCAGTAATTACGAGAATACCACCGCCCGAACGCTCTGCCGAAGCCGTTGCTTTTGCCAACTGACGGTCGCAACTGACGGCATCGTTGTGTTCAAACGCAAAACGGTCGCCTAAGTGCATCCGAATCGCGTCCATGATACACGCGTGGCAGTCTTTATCATATACAATCACATCGCGGCGGTCAACCATTGCGTCAATGACCGACAAGATGCCTTGATACCCAAAATTCAATAAATAGCCACTTTCTTTGTGGACGTGCGTGGCAAGACCTTGTTCAAGGGCTTCGTGGTATTTGGTATCGCCTGACATCATACGCGCACCCATCGGATACGCCAAGCCCCATTCGGCGGCAGCATCGGCATCAGCTTTGCGCACTTCAGGGTGATTGCCCAAGCCCAAATAATTGTTGAGCGACCAAACGATTTTTTCTTCGCCATTAAATAACATACGGTTGCCCAATGCGCCTTCCAATTTGGGAAACATAAAATAGCCGTGCGCCATATCGGCATATTTGCCCAAAGGACCTGGGCGACTGATGACTTTTTCAAATAAATCCATTGCGTGTAAGATTGACAATTCGATAAGAAATACAGAATTGCCTTTAGTTTTAAGTTTGAAAATTAAATGACCCAAAAAATCGTAATAACTTAGTTACGCGCTCGCTTCGCTCGCGCGAGGGGGAGGTGTGGTTCATTTTTCGGGCAAAGCCCGAAAAATGAACCACTTTTTCTCTTTTTTTTTGCGCGATTGAAGCAGCGCGTAGTTAAAAAATCACACAAAATCTTAATTTCTGGTTATTGATTAAAGGCTTGAAGGCTTAAATAGACCCCTCAGTATTTTATATAAAAAACGGGTTTTTTCTGTTGATTCTCTCCAAAAATTAGTTCTGGCTGGTGTTGCCGACGGTTGCAATTCCTGCATATCTTCTACAAGTTCACCGACAGGTTTGCGCGAATGGGTTTCTTTCTGCTCGTCCAAGAAACCTTTAGAGCGCATCCAATCATCGTTATAAATTTTGCCTATGTAACGGCTACCGTGGTCATGGCAAATAACCACCACCACATCGGAAGGCTTCAATAAATGCCGCAATTGTTTGATAGCGGACACCGCCGAACCCGACGAATGACCCAACCACAAACCCTCCTCGCGCACCAGCCTACGCCCCATTAAAGCAGCATCTTTATCAGATACTTTTTCAAATCTATCTATTAAATCTAAGTTCATGGAGCGAGGAATAAACTCGCGCCCGACACCTTCCATTGAATAATCGTAAATTTCTTTTTCATCAAAAATACCCGTTTCGTGAAATTTCTTCAATATCGAGCCGTAAGCATCTACACCCCAGACTTTGATTTGGGGATTTTGTTCTTTTAAGTAACGCGCAGTTCCGCACAAACTTCCGCCCGTGCCAGTCGGCGCCACAATATGTGTCACTTTGCCTTCGGTAGCCGTCCAAATTTCGGGTCCCGTTGATTCATAATGCGCAAACGGATTCATCGGATTTTCGTATTGATTAACCCAATAAGAATTAGGCAGGTCTTTAGAAATCTGTTCCGCTACTGAATAGTTAGAACGCGGGTCTTCGGGACGTACTTTCGACGGACAAATAATAACTTCCGCACCCCATGAACGCAGCATCTGAATTTTCTCTTTCGATTGTTTGTCATTGACCGTACAAATTATTTTGTAACCTTTTACTGCTGCCACCATTGCCAAGCCAATGCCTGTATTACCACTTGTACACTCTACAATTGTGCTACCTGCCCGCAATTTGCCTGTCCGTTCCGCCTCTTCAATGATGCGCACGGCAATACGGTCTTTGATGCTCAAGCCCGGATTATAAGTTTCGACCTTCGCCAAAACCAGCGCAGGGACATCTGAAACAACACGATGAAGCCGTATAAGCGGTGTATTGCCAACGGTTTCAAGTACAGAATTTAAGTATTTCATGTTTTTCTCTCGAAATAATGATTTGACTAAGTTGGGTTTTGTTTTATGTTTTAAACAGTCTTTGAGGTGTCGTACTATTAACCTTATGCTTGCTTCGCTCGCGTGAGAAAGGGGAATGTGGTTCATTTTTCGGGCAAAGCCCGAAAAATGAACCACCTCTACTCTTCCGTGCGAGCGAAGCGAGCGCGACTAAATAGTTATGTTGTATAATCACAATTTACACGACGAACGATAGGCATTTAGTTATTTTTGCAGATTTAGAGGACAAGATAGTTAAGAAGTTTAAAATGTACATACATCTTAACCACTTTCTAAATTAATACAGATATTTTTGAAAATCAGTTGCCTAATTAAAACGAGATGTGCTACTTTAATGAACGCAGACAATGATAGATTCAGCGGTATAAAGTTCCGAACACACGTTTTGAAGTGCAAAGATATAAAAAAAATGACCCCTCAGTATATTTAGGCAAAAAGAGGTTAGTTAGTTAGAAAAAGTCTAAAGTAGGTGGGGCAAAAAAAAACGGTGCAAACATGAATGTTTGCACCGCAAGATAGTAAAACCAAAGTAATTACTTAGCCCGCGCTCGCTTCGCTCGCACGGAAGGAGGAGAGGTGGTTCATTATTCGGGCTTCGCCCGAATAATGAACCACATTCCCTCTTTTGCGAGCGAAGCGAGCAATAGGCTAAGTAATTACAAACCAAAGTAATTAGAATACACTCCCGAGCACTCGCCGTCTGCGTTGGCTTTTGTGAGTTGGCTTTTGGCGGAGACTTGTCGAGAGTACTTTGCTCGACGATATTTTTATTTTTTAGGTAATTTTAAGCACATAGCAAAGTAAAAATCAGAAGTATAGAGATAGCCTAAGGTACTATCAATAGCGATGCCTCCAAAACCAATATTGGCTTTACTAAATACTCGATTACCATTAAATTTGTTTTTATAGTTGTTGGGCGAAGGTTCTGCCCATATTTTTTTACTTGTTGCTGGTTCAATAGCATATATTTTACCATTGCCATCACAAGTATAATACACTAAGCCATTGTGATATACCATTTCACCTGCCCCCGAACCATTGTCTATATCAACCCATATCTGATTGCCTGTATTTGGGTCAAGGGCATACAGCGTTCTGTCATCTGGTTTAACCAATAATACATTTTCGGCTACAAAAGGGCTACACGAAGTAAATGTTTCACTATTTTTGTCAAAGTTCTTTTGCCAAAGTATCTTACCATCGTTTTTATTGATACAAAACAGTGAATTGATACATAAAAAATAGATATTGTCGCCATACAGTCTCGTTGGAAGTGTGTTACCTATCTGCCCTCTATCTATATTATTGAATCTATATTCTTCTTTCTTTGTTGTTGTATTATAAGCTAACCAATCTATCCGTCCTTTTGAACCTGGGAAATCCCAATACCGTATTTGGAAAAAAATAACTTCTTCGCCTTTACTGTTTTTCCAAGATGTTGATGGAGGTTCAATAAAGGGTTCAAAATTATCGATTATAGGTTGAGTATATATAGTATCCCATTTGCCTATATTTATATCTGCTCTAACAAGATGGCTTCTTGTTGTCTTACTATTCTCTCTTAGATCGTGGATATGATAGATAAATTTGTCATATACAGAAATTCTTGGGTTACCTCTTCCTGTCTCCATCGTTGTTCGCCAAATTGTTTTACCGTCTTGGCTACTTATACAATAAACGTTTTTCCAGTCTAAAGATGCTAATAAAATTTTATTATCTTGTAATAGAGTACCTTCTCCTGTGGAATTGGAAACACCTGATTCGCTGTTTGGGAAATAATCAGCCCAAGACCAAATTAAGGCACCAGTTTTTGAATTAAAACAATTTAATGCGTCTGGCTTATGAAACGTTTGAGAAAAAAGTACTTTTCCATTCCAAAATAGAGGTCTGACTGAACCCAATTCAGCAGTATCTATACCAATAGGGGTTTGCCATACTATTTCTAATTTAGATGTATCGCAAATCCCCGTTAAACATGGGTTAATTGGTATTGGAATGACGGGTTCTCTTTTTTGACACCCGGCAAGTAGATATAGAGTTAAAAACAATACATTCATTTTCATTGATTAGGACTTTCGCATTATAAAAAATCAAATAAGTGCTACGACTTTTGGATTAGCAATTATTTGTATCAAAAACGGCTTTAATAGCTCTTTTTGTAGTCGATACACAGACATTTGAGCATTTTTTGCTTGAATTTTCATAGATAACCAAGCATGGTAGCAACAAGCGATATGATTTCTTTGAGCACGTGCAGAACGGCATTGACACTTTTCAGACCCTGTTAGTTGTTTAACTTCTCGGTGAAATTGCTCGACTTGCCACCGCACACCGCTTTTTTTTTCGACGATGTGTGCGTCTGTACAAGCAAGGTCATTGGTAATGACCCACTCAATGTCGCCGTTTGTGGCAACTATCTTGAATAATTGCACCAAGAAAGGTACTTCTTTGAGTTTTACTGGGATGCCTGTTTTAAGGTCTTGCTCCGTCCACTCGATTGCTTGAAGGTGTACATAACCCGTTTCTTTTGAAATAGACACCATGCGATTGCTTTTTAGTGTGGTAAAAAACGTCCAATCGCAGCGATGGATAAGTTTCAAATTATCAACCGAGCTGTACCAAGAATCAAAAAGGATAGTCCGACATAATAAGGACTTATTGGCAACGGCAGCAATGAACATCTCTCGGAAATGCTCATTTTTTGTCTTTCCGTCCGTCAGATTATCGTAAATACGATAATCGATGGGAAAAAAATCGTCTTTTTCTCCGCTTGTATGCACTAAATTGACAATACCGATGCCGCGTACTAAGCCATGTTCATTGCCACTATATTGCTTTTTGACTAATTCAATGAACTTAGAATAACGCTTATCTTGAACGGAATCATCAGCTATCAAAAAGCCATCTGGGCGGTTCATAATATGACGTTCAACCGTCTGCCAAAGTTGACGCGGAGTAAATTTTTCGCGCTTGAGAAAATTACTCACCGCATCGTGGCTCAGGGCAGTCGGACCAGTTTGATGTTCACATAAATTACTACACGTGTAATTTATCGGTGTACTGATGAGATATTCTACGTATTCTTTTTTCGTTAGCATAAGCAAATATGGGAATAGTAGAAAATATAAACAAATTTATTTATTTATAATGCGAAAGTCCTATAATTGTGTACTTAACAGCCTGTGCTTTTGCTACTAATGGGCAATATAACAGCCAAAAGAAGCAAAATTTTAAGAACAGTTTTGTTGTCATAATGAAATTGTTTAATTTAGTTAATAATAATATTAGAGATTGCCCTTTATTGAATTAGACGGGTAGGCAAAGGGTTATTTACATGTTAATTTATTTCCAAATATTTTTTTTTATAATTTATTTATCTGTAAGTAAAATCAGGCTGCATAAATTCAGCGTTTGTCGTTGAACATTTCTAATTTGATGATGCAAAGGTGAGGTGTTTTGAGGGTCGAAATCAGCGCATTTCAATAAAAATACATATTTATTTATTTAATGTTAATAAATTTTACAATTGTATTCAATAACCTTTTAGATTTGGAGTTTGATAGATTAGCAATTTTCAAACTCTGTCCATTACCCACATCTTTTTTTGGATAGATAAACATTGATAAAGTAAACATTTTGACACTACGTGTCATCTGAAAGTGCTTGGCGTTCGCTTTTATTATAAACATTTTGACACTACGTGTCATTCAACTTTGGACTTTTAATGACACGTAGTGTCAAAATGTTTATAATAATGCACGGGTTTGAACTTTTCGCATTGACACGTAGTGTCAAAATGTTTATTTTATCAATGTTTATCTATCCAAAAAAAGATGTGGGTAATGGACAGAGTTTCAAACTTGCGTCAAGTTTGCGAGTTTGCGGACTAATTTTAAATCCTCCTTCTTCACCAAATTTTAATCAAATGGAGCAATCAAACCAGCTTCAAGGCTATTTATTTGACGAAATATTGACCCGTTTCCCGCGTCGTCCCGATGCTGTTGAAGCCTTGTCGAAACTCTTGAACCTCGGGCAAGACGCTATTTATCGGCGTATGCGCGGGGATTCGTCGCTGTCTTCTGACGAAATAGCATTATTGGCAAAAACATTTAATGTATCGCTTGATAAATTTATTTTCAAACAATCGGATTCTGTTGTTTTTACCTTCAATCCATTCTCTCATAAAGTTAAGAGTTTTGAAGACTATTTAAAAGGCATTGAAACGGATATTGAAATGCTTATTAAATTGCCCGACATCAAAATCATGGATGCTTGGACGGAAATCCCATTTTTTTACCATATTTATTTTCCCGAATTGTTTTGCTTTAAGTTTTATGTATGGGGACGCACAATTTGGCATTTTGACTATTTGCAAAATCGAAAATTCACATTCGATACTATCCCTGTTCCCGTTGTTCAGCAAGCACAAAAAATTTTGGAACGGTATCGCCAAATTCCAAGTACGCAATTGTGGTCACTCAGTATTATGGACAATACGCTGACGCAAATTGAATATCACATCAATTCGGGTAGTTTTGAACACCCCGAAGATGCGCTATTATTGTGTAGCAAAGTGTTGGAATTGGCTGAACACATGGAAAAAATGACTGTTTATGGTAAGAAAATCGCAGTAGGAGGCAATGCAGAACGTGGTGGCGCAAACCTTGAACTCTATCACAATGAAATGTTGAGTACTAACAACACTATATTTGTGCAATCGAAAGTAGGACGTTTCGTTTACACAACCATCAGCAACCCCAATTTTTTGAAAACATCAGACGACCAAATGTGTAATTACACGGACAAGTGGTTCAAAAATATCATTGAAAAATCGCGCCCCATGAGTCAATCAGGTGAATCAGGGCGGCGTTTTTTCTTCGACCGTTTGAGAAAACGGATTGAAGTCGTTAGAAAACGGGTGGCTTTAATTGTTGAAGAAGGCAACGATGACGGATTTTAATGCGTTTTTGATGCGTTTTTTGTACAACATACTGAGGGGGTATTGCGTTTCTAAATTGTCTCATTTATTAGTAGAGACTTTGACGCGCTCACAAAAAAAAGAAAAAGTGGTTCATTTTTCGGGCAAAGCCCGAAAAATGAACCACCTTCTCACCTCGCGCGAGCGCAAAGCATATACCGTTCATATCTAAAAAATTAAAAAACAACCATGAAAAACATTTTGTACAAACTACTTTTATTTGGTTTTTCTTTTTTATCGTTTGGTTTCACGTTTCCTTCGCGCTTAGGCGGTGGGGTTTTATCGGTGGTGATTGATAATATAATGGCTGCGCAGGGAACTGTTCGGGTGGTACTATTCAATTCGCAAGACAATTTTTTGGAGCGTGACGGCTATGTTTATAAACAAACAATTGCGGTGGGCAACAAAAAATCAGTTAAACTTGATTTTCAAATACCGCACGCTTATTACGTCGTCAGTGCGTATCATGACATCAACGACAACCACACGCTTGACCGTAATGCGCTCGGTCTGCCTATCGAACCTTACGCACTTTCCAATAATCCGACGGTGAAATGGCGAAAACCAAGTTTCGACGAAACAAAATTTGCTTTTAATCAAGCCAATCAAACTATTTATTTGGGTCTTAAACTTTGGAAAGAACGTTGACTTTCAAGCATTTTTTTTTGACCAAAATAGTATTTAAAGTCTAAAAAGTCATCAAAAAGCTCTTTTTCTATCGAAAAACAACTTTTTTTTATAATTTTATCTTTCCCTATTTTATTCTGAGCTAATATTTCCACACGCAAATCGAGAAAAATACCAATTCTAATTTGGCTTTTTTATGTTAACAAAAATAAAATTTGTACTAAAGGCTTGTATATTCCAAAAAATTTTGTGACCTTTACGTCATAAGAAGTCAAACAAGAAGAACAGCATCATTAGCACACCGTAAGTAATCCCTATCTGGCACACTTTCAAAATTTTTTTTAAAAAAATTCCTTTTAACAAAACATAATTTCGACTCGTCGAGTATGTTCTTGTTCAAGACCCTGTTTAGATGTTTAAGACTAAATTTTAACTCGTTTCAGAAACTTTATTTTTTAATTTCGTTAGCACAGCATAGTAAAATGAAAGGACACTTTTTAACAAACATCAACAGCAGCACAATGAGAAAGATTTTCACACTCGCAATCCTACTCTTTTGCGCCCAATTCATGTACGCACAAATGGCAGAACCCGTTATTTGGTCTTTCACTGCCGAAAAAATTAATCAGTCAGAATACGAAATCACACTGACTGCCAATATCGAAAATGGCTGGTATGTGTATTCTCAAGACTTGCCAAAGCATGGTCCAGTACCCACCCAAATTAATTTTGACAACAATCCGAACGTGGTCTATGAAGGTAAACCACAAGAAGTAGGAACGAAAAAAGAAGATTTTGACGCAAATTTCAATATGCCCGTCGTTAAATTGACAGGGCGCACAAAGTTTATTCAAAAAGCAAAACTCGTTGGCGGTATGCCTACAATTCACGGCAAATTAAAATACATGACTTGCAATGGTGAGATGTGTATGCCACCAAAAAATATTGAATTCAATATTATTTTAGAATAAGGTAAGTAGTTAGTCATAAATTAGTCGCTACTTTTCAGTACATAACCCAAGTTTCGTGGTAGTGCCTCAAAACGCGCCGCCTTCGGCGGCGCGGGGATTTTTGGGAGCGAGCCGTTTTTTTGTTAAAAATTTGGGCGAAGTCCAAATTTTTAACAAAAAAACGGCTCGCTCCATTAGATTTTTCTCGCGGCGAAGTTCCGCGTTTTAATACCACAAAACTTGGGTTATATATCTGACATTTCCCACGACATTTTTTAAAACAGACATTTATTCAAATAGTAAGATTTTTGCGCTCTCCCGAAGGCTTTCGGGATGTAAACAGACTTCGCTCGTGCGAGAAGCATCGTAAAAAGTACCGATTATTTATGACGAACTACTTACCTTTGTGTTATGTCGAAGAAAATCACTACCCATATTTTTGAACAATTCACGAAACTCAACGTCGTCATAGTTGGCGATGTGATGATTGACCGCTACCTGCATGGCAAAGTGAACCGCATTTCACCCGAAGCACCCGTTCCTGTTGTGGAATTACAAAGCACAGAAGATAGATTGGGTGGCGCGGCAAATGTGGCATTGAACATCAAAGCAATGGGCGCGACACCGTATTTATTCAGCGCAATTGGCTCGGATACTGAGGGGGGTGATTTTTTGCGTTTGATGAACGAAAATGACTTGTCAACGCATGGTTTACTACAAATTGAAGAAAGACCAACTACCGTCAAAACACGAATTATGGCGGGAACTCAGCAAATGTTGCGCCTTGATAGAGAAGTAACAACCGACCTTGTAGAATCAGATAGAGCAGTATTTATTCAGCGTTTGCGTATGTTTTTGGCACAAACGAAGGTAGATGTCCTTATTTTTCAAGATTATGACAAAGGCGTTTTGAGTGCTTCAACCATTCATCAAATTATGGCAGAAACCCGTCAACGTAAAATTCCCACCGCAGTTGACCCGAAAAAGAATAATTTTTTGGCGTATCAATTAGTAGATTTATTTAAGCCCAATTTGAAAGAAATTCGTGATGCCGTTGATTTTGAGGTAAAGCCCGAACTCCAGTCGCTTGATAATGCCGCAGGGTTTTTACATTCTCGGCTTGGCAATCGTTTCACAATGATTACTTTATCGGAAAAAGGGCTGTATTTAGGCTCAGATACTGAGGGGGGGTACATTTATCCCACGCAGCCACGCCGCATTTCCGATGTGAGTGGTGCGGGTGATACGGTTATCAGCGTGGCGTCTTTGTGCTTGGCGGCACAGACAGACAACCGTACTTTAGCCATTTTGTCAAATTTGGCGGGAAGTCAAGTGTGTGAAATAGCGGGGGTTGTGCCAGTGGACAGAGAGCAATTGCAGAAAGAGTTTTTGACTTTACAAATAATTTAGACGATAATTTGAGTGCAAATTTTCTAAAAAACTCAATTTATTCCTTAGCTTTGTTACAAAATTTGAAACCATACATAAAATCTAAATTGCTGGTTATCGCGCTCGCTTCGCTCGCGCGAGAGGGGGAATGTGGTTCATTTTTCGGGCTTTGCCCGAAAAATGAACCATCTATCTTCCTTTTGCGCGAGCGAAGCGCGCGCAAAAGTGCCTTTTAATGCGTATTTTGAATTTATGTATGGTTTCAAAACAAAATTAAAAATAATGAAAAATTTAGAAAATCTAATTCATTCCAATCCGAAAATTATGTTCGGAAAGCCTGTTATTAAAGGAACACGCGTTCCTGTTGATTTAATTTTAGAAAAATTAGCAGCAGGAGAAACGGTTGAACAACTTCTACGCGCATACCCACACATTACAAGCCAAGCCATACAAGCATGTTTAGCATTTGGAGCAGCTTCTGTAAAAAACGCCGTTTCTCTATTATTTTTATTTTCAACTAAAAATATGAAAATCAAGGCTTTATAAATTGAAATTTTTAACGAATAAAAAAATAAAATTTTCTTTTTCGCAATGATTACCAAATTTTTATAGATTTGCCGTGTAAATATAATTTAAATTGTAGTTACTTAGCCTATTGCTCGCTTCGCTCGCAAAAAAGGGGAAGGTGGTTCATTTTTCGGGCTTTGCCCGAAAAATGAACCACCTCTCCTTTTTTGCGAGCGAAGCGAGCAATAGGCTAAGTAATTACTTTAGATAAACTATCTCATTTTTCATTTTTCTTAAATCATAAAAGAACCTATTAGTATGAAAAAATTCTTTACGAAGATGTTTCTCATCAGTGCAATGGCTTTAGCAGTAACTGCTACCCACGCACAACAACTATGGCCCACGGCTGATAGTGCTACTATTAAAGCAAGTGAGTTTGCTGACACAACCCAAATATTTTGGCAACAGACAGGTGGTGCTGCCCCTGCTGCGGGCTTTACAGGTTGGGTCACACGCGGTCTCACCGTAAGTGGAACAGCTAACAAAGACAGTGCGCGTTGGGTATGGCGGCGCGATGCTTCGGCGAGTGGTGGTCAGTACTATGGTGGGTTTACCTTCCTTGCTTCTCCTTCTCGTTTGAATGGTGCAGCCGTTTTTAATTCTGACTTTTTGGATTTAACGGGTACAACTTCACCTCATTCTGGTGAGTTGGTTTCACCAAAAATGGATTTGACAGGCAAAAGTGGTTTTGTTGTTCAATTCAACCAATTATACCGCAATTTTCAATCTCAAACATTGGTCAGTTACAGTAAAGATGATGGTGCTACTTGGTCAGCTCCAATTGATATGAACAGTGACATTGGTGTTAATACAGTAACACCTGACCCTGCTGATAAGACACAAACAAATGTAACTATTAAGCGGGTAAAACTTGCGGGTAGTGTTGGTTCAGCCACTTTCAGAATTAAGTTTACTTTTACTGGTAACTACTACTTCATGATTATGGACGATGTGAAAATCATTGACGTACCTTATGACCTTCAAATGACGACGTTTTATGCAGTTCCTCACAATTCTTACACACCAAAAGAGCAAGGAGAACCTACTTATTTCTTAGCAGACATCAAGAACGCTGGTCGTGAAGCTATGAAAAACGTAAAATTGAGTGTTAACGTTTGGCGGGCAGCTGACAATGTAAACGTGTTCAATACAGAGTCAACACAGTATCCTACATCTGTTGTGCCTGATACAACCGTTGAAAACCGTCTTTTACCAAAATCACTCAATATCAGTACCTTAAACGTGGGTGCTTACTACGGTAGTTATCGGGTATCAGGCGACAGTTCAAGAGCTGATGCTATCCCCGGCAATGACAGTGTGCGTTTTACTTTTGTCGTTTCTGATACAACTGCTGCTTTGTCGGTTATTCCTGCTGGTACAACACTACGGTCTAACTACACAAAAGAGAACGCTAACTTATTACAATCTGGTAATGCAGCAAGTTACTGGGAAGCAGGTGAAGCTAAAACATGGCGCGTGGGTAATGTTTACCGTATCAACAAAGGTAAAGGTAAATCCCTTAGCTCTATTGTAGCACGTCTAAATCCATTTTTGGTAGCGGGTAAATCACTTTTAGGAGCAATTTACGAGTGGAATGATGCAAATAACGATAAAGCAATTCAGCCTACTGAACGTAATTTAGTGGCTTTTGGTGAAGTGCCAATTGCCGCAACTGTTGCCAATGCTAACGCATGGTGGACGTTCAAATTACAAGATTTGAATACCAATAAAGATTTTGAAGCTAAAGATTCAACGACTTACTTAGCCGTTATTGAGATTGATCCCGCTGTATCCAACACCGTTCTTCCTACAATTGTTTTCAACAATGTTTTCAACTATGGACCAAGTGGTGCAACTTGGTTTGTGGCTGACTCACTAAATATTCGCCCTCCTTACTCAATTATCTTGGGTAAAACAGCTACAACAGATTGGCAATTAGGTGGTTATACAGGCGTAAACTACGTACCGTGTGTTCGTTTGAATGTTACGTCTTTCATGCCAACAGATATTAAAACTATTTTATCCGATGACAACAAAGTAACGATTTATCCAAATCCATCGAATGGAACAGATATGCTTATGGCTGATGTTGAGTTGGTGGAGAAATCAGAAGCTCTTGTTAGCATTATGACAATGGACGGCAAACACGTGAGTGAATCGGTTGTTGATGCAATGCAAAAAACACAGGTTCAAATTGACGTGAGTGAATACGCAGCAGGTATGTATATCTTCAAAATAACAACCGCAAAAGGTATTATGACTAAGCGTTTTGTGGTTGCGAAATAAATATTGCTGATTTTTTAGAATAAAAATAAAACCCGCGCAGTTGAAAAACTGTGCGGGTTTTGTTTTTTGCTCAAAATGGTCAAAAATACTGAGGGGGTCTATTTATCAATATTCTTGAACCAGCACATGCGTAGGAATCCTCAGTGTATTGTGCAATTGCCGAACCATGTCTAAAGTTAATTTTTGCTTACGATGCAATATTTTAGTGCTTGTTATAAATATTTTGAGCCTAACGGCTCATCAAGTGCGTGCGTTTATTGAGCCGTTAGGCTCAAAATGTTTATAACAAGCACTAAAACCAAGTGTTCCCCTTGACACAGCGTGTCAACATGTGGTAAATGCACAAATCATTTACAGAAAGCGAAAATATAATAATCAAAATGGGTATTTTATTTCTTGTTTGACGCCTTATGTCCGTTTGATTAATGATAGAGTTACTTCACTCACGCTTTATAATAAATCTGAACAGTCCGATATTTCAGATACAGACCTACTGAATATCATCAAAAATATTGAGTGACAATCCTCGTGTCACCAATAAAAAAAGCCATTTCGATTGCTCGAAACGGCTTTTTTGATACTGAATAAAATGCTGATAATCAATAGATTATGGATATATGCGGAGACTGAGAGATTCGAACTCTCGATACACTTTTGGCGTATACACACTTTCCAGGCGTGCTCCTTAAACCACTCGGACAAATCTCCTTATACTATCACTAACCATTAACGCGCCGCAAAGGTAATTTTTTTATGAAAATATTTTATACAGGTTTGCTTCTTTTTGAAAAAATACGCTCGGCGTTTTCGGTTGTTTGTTTTGCCACTTCTTTTAAGTCTATCTTTTTGACTTCCGCTATTTTTTGAGCAATGTATTTTAAATAACTCGATTCATTGCGTTTACCGCGATAAGGAACGGGCGCAAGATAGGGCGCATCGGTTTCTAAAACCAAATATTTCAAATCTATGGCTTCAATAACGGGTTCTAAACCACCGTTTTTGTAAGTCGCTACACCGCCAATACCCAATGAAAAACCTCTCGCAATCAGTCTTTGAGCCTGTTCGACATTCCCCGTAAAGCAGTGTAAAATCCCCCCCTCAGTAAACCAAGCATTTTCTTCTAAAATTTGGATAATCTCGTCCATTGCCTCTCGGCTATGAATAATAATGGGGATTCCCAAATCTTGCGCCCAGTGCATTTGACGAATAAAAGCGGTTTTTTGTTGCTCTAAAAACGTCTTATCCCAATACAAATCCATTCCAATTTCACCAATGGCACAAAAAGGGCGTTGATCTAAATAGGTTTTTGCCGCCGCCAATTCTTGTTCAAAGTCTGCACCAATGCTACACGGATGCACACCCATCATGGCACAATAGCGCGTCGGGTCGGTCGCTTCAAGGGCGAGCATTGCCGCGTGGGTTTCGCTGTCAATAGCGGGTAAAAATATTTTTTTGACCCCCTCAGTATCAGCGCGTTTGAGCATCTCGGCGCGGTCATTGTCAAATTTAGTGGCGTATAAATGGGCGTGTGTATCTATAAACATTGATTTTTTTTGAAACTATTTAGTCTATTGCTCGCTTCGCTCGCAAAATATGGGAATGTGGTTCATTTTCGGGCAAAGCCCGAAAATGAACCACATTCCCTCTTTTGCGAGCGAAGCGAGCAATAGACGCAGAAGTTACCTATTTTTTTAACAAATCTAAGCCAATATCTTTTCTAAAATATCGCCCTTCAAAGTGAATTTCGCTTGCCCGTTTTGCGGACAAACTGATTGCTTTTTCAAGTGTGTTGCCGAAGGAAGTCATCACTAAAACCCGACCGCCGTTTGTTTTGAGTACCCCCCCCGTATCTTGCGTCCCTGCGTGAAAAAGAAGCCCAGGCGTTTCATTCATGGGTTCAAAATTAATGGTAATGGCATCTCCTTTTTTATAATCTTCGGGATAGCCACCCGCCGTTAAGACAATTGCCACCGCATGATTTTGGATTTGTTGAATCCGAACAGTATCCAATTTTCCAGCAACAAGGCGTTTTAAAACGTCTAAAATATCATTGTTCATACGCGGAATCACCACTTCTGTTTCGGGGTCGCCGAGCCGACAATTGTATTCAATCACAAAAGGTTCGCCGCCAACACTAATCAAACCTATGAACACTATCCCGACATAATCAATGTTTTCTGCCGCAATTCCCGCGATTGTGGGCTTGATAATGCGTTCTTCCACTTTTTTCATCATGGTTTTATCCACAAATGGAACGGGCGAAACAGCACCCATGCCTCCCGTATTCAATCCTGTATCGCCTTCACCAATACGCTTGTAATCTTTGGCAACAGGGAGAATTTTGTAGGTTTTGCCGTCTGTCAATACAAAGACTGAGAATTCGATGCCCGATAAAAACTCTTCAATCACCACCGTTTGACTCGCTGCCCCGAATTTGCCGTCAAGCATTGTTTTCAATTCGTTCGATGCCTCTTCCAAGTCATTCAAAATCAAAACACCTTTGCCTGCCGCCAGTCCGTCGGCTTTCAAAACGTAAGGCGGTGTCAATGTTTTCAAAAATTCGACCCCCTCAGTATGCGCCGTGATTTCGCGGTATTTTGCCGTTGGAATAGCGTGCCGTTCCATAAATTTTTTTGCAAAAGCCTTCGAACCTTCCAATTGCGCCCCGTGTGCGGAGGGTCCAATGACGTGAACGGCTGCCAAAGCAGGGTCATTTTTGAAAAAATCCCAGATGCCACGCACCAAAGGTTCTTCTGGTCCAACTATGACCATGCTGATTTTGTTCGCCAGAACAAAATCTTTAATCCCTTGAAAATCAGTGGCTTGCAAAGCGACATTTGTGCCACAATGCGCCGTACCCCCATTGCCGGGTGCAATGAACAGTTTTTTACTACCGCGTGCGTTTTTTATTTTCCACGCCAAAGCGTGTTCACGTCCGCCACCACCAAGAAGAAGAACATTCATAATTAATTGGTTAATTTTATTTTTTCAACACGACTGTACACGTTTCCCTCTATTGCTCGCTTCGCTCGCAAAAGAGGGAAAGTGGTTCGTTTTTCGGGCAAAGCCCGAAAAACGAACCACCCCCTTTTTTTGCGAGCGAAGCGAGCAATAGAGTAGAGTAATCTTTATTTTTTCTTAAAACGCAGACCAAACGTCCCACTCAAACTTTCTGAGGGTTTCAATATCACCAAACCATCGCCATTGTTGAACGCATCAATATTGCAAGTCATTGGCTCTATTGCTACGCTTTTTCGGTGTGGTGGTGTGAAAACTTGAAGAAAATTCCATTTTTGATGTCCCGTTTCTTGCCAAAATGTCAAGCGACCATGTTCAGATGCCAACACCGTTTCTGCATTTTTAGTTTGGTCATTGATGTAAAAACCATTGTCAAGTGTCGCGTTTTTAATGGGCGTTAAGCGTTTGAATGACTTGAACGGTGTTTTTTCGCCCGTTGGCAACATACGGTCATCAATCTGAATCAACTGACAATCGGGCATACGCAATGAACTATTATCAGATTTTTCCGACATTTTGAAATAAGGATGCCAACCCAAACCAACGGGGATTTCCGTATGTCCAGCGTTTTTAAAAGTCATTGTCATCTCAAATTTACCCCCCCTCAGTATCATCGTGATTTCGGCAGTAAATGGAAAGGGATAAGCCGCGTGCGTGCCGTCGTGTTGCCAACTACACGTAATCCCCGCTTCTTTGCTGTTTTGCCAAGCTGTATCCACCCACATCGGCGCACTCGCTCCAAACCCGTGAATCGAATTTTGGGTAGCTGGATTGGTCAAATCAAACTGATAGGTTTTGCCTCCATGCGCATACTGACCATCGCGTAAACGATTGGGGTACGGCAAAAGGATAATATTTTTTGACCATTTGCCCTCAATCAATTCTTCGGGAGTAGCGTATCCGTCCAAAACACTCATACCATTGAATTGAAGGTCGAGCAAACACGCGCCAAATTGTGGGACAACAGCAAAAGCATCGCCTTTATCGTTGGAAAAGACGTGTTTTTCATAAGTACCGAAAGGCTCTATTTTATGGTGAAACATAAATATTTCAGATTTCATTAATTTTAGGTAAAACCGCCCGCGCTCGCTTCGCTCGCGCGGAGGGAGCTGGTGGTTCATTTTTCGGGCTTTGCCCGAAAAATGAACCACATTCCCCCTTTTCGCGCGAGCGAAGTGAGCGCGGGCTAAATATTTACCATTTAATCATATTTTGACCCATTCACAAACGAGAATGAAATGCCATAATTAAAAAAACGTTGGTTGTACGCATCTGGGCTTGTAACTATCGCAATATCGGGATTGAATTTCTTTTCAACGGCGTGTAAATTCACTTTTTTTGACGGAATCTGCACATAAGGTCTTATACTGATAGACAAACCTGTATTCACTGGAATATCGAAAATAAGGTAAATATGGTTTGTTAAACTGTTATTTGTCAGCAAAATCTCTTTTGTGGCATCAGTAGAACGCTCTTTGCGCACCTGAATTCTATTTATATCAAACGTGCCACCAATGCCTAATCCTCCGTAATGAATATCGCCGCCAAGCGAAAAAACTTGATTGCGTAAACTGATGATATTTTGATAGGCTGTACGGTCAGTGCTTATCACTTGGTCGCGGGCGCGGGCAGTACGAGTACTCCACACAAACTCAGCCGCTACATAAGGAAAACGATACCGAATACCAAGATTCATGCCGTTTGATGCGGGTAAATGACGCATCGGTTGAGCAAGTGATGGGTTTGCTGCATTGTAATTGTCAATAATTTGGTTCAAAATTTTGGGATTGGTGCGGGTGTAATTATAGCCCGCAATACTATTCATTTGAGCCAAAGCGGGCGATGATAAACTGCAAAACAACACATAAGCTCCTAAAAAAATACGCCAATACATACTTTTTTCCATTGTGACCTGTTTGATATAAATAGACTTGGTGCGTGATTGATAATCAATGAGTTATTCATAACTGGCTCTTTCTCGCTTCGCTCAAAAATCGCCCTAAGAAGAATTTTTAGGGGCGAGCGTATTTTTGATTAAAAAATCAAAGATTTTTTAATCAAAAATTTGAAACCATACATAAATTCAAAATACGCATTAAAAGGCACTTTTGCGCTCGCTTCGCTCGCGCAAAAGGAGGAGAGGTGGTTCATTTTTCGGGCTTTGCCCGAAAAATCAACCACATTCTCCCCCTCGCGCGAGCGAAGCGAGCGCGAGAACCAGCAGTTTAGATTTTATGTATGGTTTCAAAATCAAAAATACGCTCGCCCCGATAGATTTTATGCAAGCCCGATTTTTGAGCGAAGCGAAAAAGAGGGTGTAAACTGTAACGCGTTGATTGTCAACTTGCATCAAGTCTAATGTAATATGGGCGGCAAAAGTAGTGAATATCAGGGTATTTTGGTCAACAAAAGTAAAAATACTGAGGGGGTATTTTATTTTCTACAATTTCTAAAATGAGATGTCCACAGATTTTCACCGATTAACACGGATTAGAAAAGTATTTTATTGAAAATTTGGTGACGAAAGGGGCTAAAACCATCAAAAAAACGCATCAATTGACGCAAAATGTCGTAATGGTTAATATCAAATTTTGAGGTGACATAATACTTCTGAAGTTACCAGTATTTAATCTAAGTTTTGTGGTATTAAAACGCAGCTTTGCCGCGAGGAAAATCTAATGGAGCGAGCCGTTTTTTTGTTAAAAATTTGGGCGAAGCCCAAATTTTTAAGAAAAAAAACGGCTCGCTCCGAAAAAATCCCCCACGCCGCCGAAGTCGGCGCGTTTTAAGGCACTACCACAAAACTTAGATTATTTGTAATTACTTAGTCAAGCGCTCGCTTCGCTCGCGCGGGAAGAGAGTTGGTTCATTTTTCGGGCTTTGCCCGAAAAATGAACCAACTTCCCCTTTTTTGCGAGCGAAGCGATCTATGGGCTAAGTAATTACGATTATTTATTAAAGTTGAAGTTTTATAGAGGGTCTAAAAGTCTTAAATTTATACACCAAAATAATTTATTCAAATGACATTATCGCAATCTATTGTACTCTTATTTTTACTGCTACCGTTATCGGTTTTGGCACAAAAAGACACCACAAATGCCCCGAAAAGTCGAAATGTTGACCACAAAACCCGCATTTTAAAAGTCACGCCTTTGGCTTTTGGGTCAGGTTACACAACATTTGCTTACGAAAAAAGCCTTCGACCTAAGCGCAGTTACGAAATTCAATTAGCACTCGTGGGCTTAGGTGTGCCTCGACTGCCTAACCTCGCGCAACGCGGCGCGACGGTAACTTTCGGCTATAAATTCATTGAGCAACCCACCGAGCCGCCCAAACGCAACCGTTACCGTCACGTATTGAGGGGTCGTTATTTTCGTCCTGATGTTACGCTGGCGTTGTATAAAGAAAAATACGAAAACCTCATTTATACGCCCAATGTACCACAACCAATGGTCCAAAAAGAAGGAATTTTGGTCTCTTATCTGAGCGTTGTTCCCACGATTGGCTACCAAAAAGTCCGTAGAAAAGGCTTTGTTACCGATGTTTTTGTGGGGGCAGGTTTGGCGGCTGTTTATCCGATGAACGGCGGTGAAGTTTTGGGTGTTGCTTATTATACAAATTTAATACCGTTTGATAGGTCAAAAGGAGAAAAATTGGGCGTGTCCTACGCGCTCAAATTGGGTTTTCGGTTGGGGGGCGTTTTTTGAGCATGAAGTCACTTTCTTTAATCTATTTTTTAGCTTCGTTCGCGCAAAAAACAGAAAAGGTGGTTCATTTTTCGGGCAAAGCCCGAAAAATGAACCACACCCCCTCCCACACGCGAGCGAAGTGAGCGCGTGACTAAGTATTTGCCTATTTTTTGTAACAATTCTAACAAAATTATCAATGAAATATCTATTTTTTTTAATCATTTTCGGTGCATTTGCGAGTTGTGTGGCATTGGATAACGCTTCACCCGTCGAAGCTGCCGTCACTTTGGTTGATTTTAAAGGGCAACCGCTTAAAAATCGTGTTGTTTTTGTGGAAGGTTATGGTACTATCCGAAAAGAGCAACTGACCGATGATAAAGGTCAAACCCAATTAAATTTTAATTGGGACGGCTACAACGAATCGGGAACGTCGGTTTGGGCAATTCAAGCGGTTGAAGACACATCGTTCAAGATGACCAATCTCTTGTTTTCACCTAATGGAGGGCATGGCAACAGCCGAAAATATACGATTGCCGACACAATTCGCATGGATACACTACGTCCTTTGAAAATTCGAGTCAAAACAAACCGTACCGATTTGGAATATTTACGGTTGCAAGTTTCTTATGAAGGCATTGGGTTGGACAGATTGAAATCGTATGGTGGTTTTTATAGTACGGGTACGCAAACTATTCCTGTTTATCGGGATAGCCCCAGTTGGAGTAGTTATTATTGGATAAAACAGCCTGTGAATCGCTCTTTTGTGAACCATGGAAAAACAACGACGACCCCTCAGTTAGACACGACTTTTCAAACACGGGTTTTTGCACACACGAATTTTAAGATTCTTTGCTTGATTCTTTACAAGAACACGCCCAAAGAAAATATTAAAGAACTGACGTTCAATCCGACGGTTTCACGCGATTCAGTCTTGTTGTTGGCTTTTTAAAATATTGATGGTCAATTATTTAGTCGGGTAAAAATGGGATAAACCATGATTTAGACATCAAGATATTGCCAATGGTGACACAATTGAGTTTGAGATGAGCGATAAAATGAAGTTGTAAAATAAACCAGATTCCCCTTTTTTGCGAGCGAAGGGAGCAAAAGGTTATCTGATAAAAAGGTAAAACCTCATGCAATAATAATGTAAGTAGGTAATCATAAATAATCGCTAATTTTCAGCGTATCCCTTTGCGCTCGCTTCGCTCGCGCAAAGGGAGGAGAGGTGGTTCATTTTTCGGGCTTTGCCCGAAAAAATGAACCACATTCCCCCTTCTCGCGCGAGCGAAGCGAGCGCGAGAAGCATCGTAAAATTAGCTATTATTTATGACTAACTACTTACAATCCGTGAAAATCCGTGAAGAAATTATTTTATTACATTTTTTTTGATTTAATTAACATAGTTATCAACAGGCATTTTACAATTTTATTGACTGTCTAAATAATTTATAAAAATATTTTATTTCGTGGGCTTACGCACAAAGGCGTGTTAAATTTGTTGATAAGTATCTCTAACTTTTTGATTTTCAATTTTTTATAGTTTGAAATGATAAAATAGTGTGCAGAATTCAAAAACAAACTATATCTTTGCCACGCGTCTTGAAAAAGAGACTAATATGGTTTTTTGAAAACTCAGTTCCCGAGCCTTATATTCTATTTAAAGCAATTGCTTTAAAGTAAGAATATGGAATCCCGAAGTTACCGCCTTTAATGTTCAAAGCGACCGCTTCACAGTTCCTCCTTTGGTTGCCCGTCAAATTCCCGTCCGTCTCGCATTTTCCCGTCGCCGTCGCAGTGCGCGTTATCGGAAAATTACTAATCATTTGGTATTCAAGTTTTTAGGTTTGATTTTTCGCTGCAAAGACTTCGACTTGTGCTTAATCACATTTTTATTTTATTAACTAAAGTCGTAGCCAACGGTTGAAGGGCAACGGGCGGCACACGACTGACAACATTTTTCTGCATAATGCAAGGATTCAGAAATCTTGGCTTAGATGAAGACCTCATCGCAAGCGTAGAAGCTCTTGGCTTCGAAAACCCAACTCCAGTTCAAGAACTCGTTATCCCAGCGGCACTCGCATCGGACAACGACATTATCGCACTCGCCCAAACGGGAACAGGCAAAACTGCCGCTTTTGGCTTACCGCTTTTGCAACTTATTGACCCCACAAAACGCTACGTACAAGCCTTAGTGCTTTGTCCAACCCGCGAATTGTGTATCCAAGTAACCAGCGACATCACAAAATACGCAAGCCAAAAACATGCGGCTAAAGTAACGCCTGTTTATGGTGGTGCAAGCATTGACACGCAAATTCGTCAAATTAAGTCGGGTACGCACATCGTTGTTGCAACCCCAGGACGTTTAGTTGACCTCATTCATCGCGGAGCAATTGTCTTAGAAACAATTGAGCGCGTGGTACTTGATGAAGCCGATGAAATGTTGAACATGGGTTTCAAAGACGATTTGGACGTGATTCTTGGTGCAGCCAGCTTGAAAAAAAGCACTTGGTTGTTTTCAGCAACCATGTCGGGTGAAATTCGAGCGATTGCACGTAACTATATGAAGACGCCAACGGAATTGACTACTGGCAGAAAAAATGAAACAAATACGGACATCGAACACATTTACTATGTGTGCCGTCCCGATGACCGTTACGCCACATTGAAACGTATTGTAGATGCGCAACCTGACATTTTCGGTTTGATTTTTTGCCGCACAAAAGCAGAAACCAAAGAAGTTGCTGATATGATGACCCGTGACGGCTACAATTCAGATGCTTTGTACGGTGATTTGTCTCAAAATGACCGTGACCGTGTAATGAATCGTTTCCGTGAAGGTGCATTGCAATTATTGATTGCAACGGACGTTGCGGCACGCGGATTGGACGTAAGTGATATTACGCATGTTATCAACTATGGCTTGCCAGATGACAACGAGGTTTATACGCACCGCAGTGGTCGTACAGGTCGTGCGGGCAAAAAAGGCGTGTCAATCACGATTACAACGCCTAAATTTGAAGACCGTATTCGCCAAATTGAACGCGCTTCAAAGGCACAATTTAGCAAATTGCCAATTCCTTCGGGCAGCGATGTGTGTGGTAAGCAATTGTTCAGTATTATCCACAAAGTCCACAATGCAGAAGTACAACACGAAGAAATCGAGCCATTTTTGGCGGGTATTTACGCGGAGTTGGAAGATTTGTCGAAAGAAGAAGTCATCAAGCGTTTTGCAAGTTTGGAATTTAACCGCTTTTTGACCTACTACAAAGACGCAGCAGATTTGAACATTCGCCCACGTCGTACATTCGACAGCTCACGCGGGGAAGCACAACCTGCTTTCAATAGTACGGCAGGCGGTATGACGCGTCTTTTCATCAATGTTGGTGAAATGGACGGCATCACAAAAGGCGATTTTATCAGAATGTTGGGACAAAATTTTAATATTCCGGGTTCAGCAATTGGACGGATTGATATTTCAAAATCGTACATGCACTTTGACGTAGCTTCTCAATATACCGATATTTTGAAACGTGAAATGCACAATTCTACGTATGATGGTCGCCCGATTCGCCTCGATTCAGCTTCAGAACGCGGTGGCGAGCGTAGTGGCGGCGGTGCGCGTAATTTTGACCGTCCGTTTGAAAGAAGAAGCGGCGGTGACAGAAAGCCTTATGGTGGTGGCGGTAGCGGCGACCGTAGAGGTGGTAGCGACCGTCCTAACAATAGATACGGTGGCGACAAGAAAAGAACAAAAAACCCTTTCACGGTTTAATATTTTTTCTTAAATGATGAAAAAGCCTCACTTGTTTCAATAAGTGAGGCTTTTTTCATCTGCCATGTAATCAGCCATAAAAAAGGGGATTAACAAGTGACACTGACATTAAGTAAAAATAAACGTAATTACTTAGCCCGCGCTCGCTTCGCTCGCGCGGAAGGAGGAGAGGTGGTTCATTTTTCGGGCAAAGCCCGAAAAATGAATCACATTCCCCTTTTTTGCGAGCGAAGCGAGCAATAGGCTAAGTAATTACAAATAAACGCCGCTTTGGATTTATCCAAACCTCACAGATTTCCTTTAAAAGCTGCGAAATTTAGCTGAAATTGTTGAAATTTATTTCAACAAACCATCTACCGAATGATGTGCTTTATACCGTCCTTTACCGAAACGTGTCCCGTTAAACTCTTCTGTTTTACGCAAAATTACTTGTTCTTCCGTTGGCAATTCTTTAAAATCGCGGCATTTTGACGAGCAGGTATCGGCGTATTGAGTGGCACAGGCTTCGCATTGAATAAACAACAAATGACAGGCATCGTTTGCACAATTTTTATGCGTATCGCAGGGTTTGCCGCATTGGTGACAATTTGCCACCACATCTTCTGAAATGCGTTCACCAAGTCGTTCGTCAAAAACGAAATTAACGCCGATAAATTTATTTTTCAAACCTTGTTCCTTCACTTGACGGGCGTATTGGATAATCCCGCCGTCGAGTTGAAACACGTTTTCAAAACCTTTGTGTTTGAACCAAGCACTTGCTTTTTCGCAACGAATACCACCCGTGCAGTACATCACAAGATTTTTATTGGACTTAGCTTCTGACACGCCTTCCAACATGTTTTCCACAATTTGCAATTCATCGCGAAACGTTTCAGCAGGAGGGCAAATAGCCTGTTCAAAATAACCCACTTCCGATTCGTAATGATTCCGCATATCCACAAGGATTGTATTTGGGTCATCGGTGAGGCGGTTGAAAGCGGCAGCGTCTAAGTGCGTTCCCGTATCCGAAGAGTCAAAAGTGGCATCATCTAAACCGTCAGCAACGATTTTAGGGCGCACTTTAATAATTAATTTAATGAAAGATTTTCCATCATCGGCAACGGCAAAATTGAGACGCACGCCATTGAGGAAAGGAATCGCGTAAAGTGCCGTTCTGAAAGCGTCAACATTTGTGGTCGGTACAGAGATTTGTGCATTTATCCCCTCAGTAGCGACGTAAATTCGTCCTTTCACACCGATACCGTCGAGTAATAGGTAGAGTTCGTTGCGAAAAGCCGTCGGGTCGGCAAGTTGGTGGTATTTGTAAAATGAAATCGTTGTGCGCGGCTCAGTGCTTTCGCGCATCTGTTGTTTCAACTCCTCTCGGTTGACACGGTTGTGCAAACTTTTCTTTTTCATACTTTTTTAAACTACGCCGTTTGCAGTACGGCTGTTTTGAGAAAATTACTAAAGCGCAAAATTAATTAAGTTTTTGAAAAATACTGAGGGGTCTTTAAAACGGGTTAGAATTTTTTTTATAACTGATGTTACGCATATATGCTAAAAATGCCGTAGGCATGACCAATTTTGTAGCGGCGGATTTTAATCCGCCGAAAGATTAAAAAGATTATTTGAGGAGTGGGCATAACCTAAAAATATCGTTTTTTGATTAAAAACAGATGTTTTGCGCTCGCTTCGCTCGCGCAAAAGGAGGAGACGTGGTTCGTTTTTCGGCTTCGCCGAAAAACGAACCACATTCCCCTCCCTCGCGCGAGCGAAGCGAGCGCGAGATGCAAAAAACGCTTTTAGGTTATGCCCATCCCTCAAAAGATTATTTAAGAGCCGTAGGCTCGGCACATATTTGTATGTACCGAGCCTACGGCTCTCAATGAAAAAGGTATGTACATTTTCGGCGGATTGAAATCCGCCGCTACAAAATCGGTCGAGCCTAAGGCTCTGCGTAACATCAGTGAATAAAAAAGATATTCCTAAGCACTTTTCTCACACTTTGTTTGTTTAAACTCTTTGTGTTGTGTAAAAAGTTTTGAAACCATACATAAATTCAAAATACGCATTAAAAGGCATTTTTGCGCTCGCTTCGCTCGCGCAAAAGGAGGAGAGATGGTTCATTTTTCGGGCTTTGCCCGAAAAATGAACCACATTCCCCCCTTCGCGCGAGCGAAGCGAGCGCGAAAACCAGCAGTTTAGATTTTATGTATGGTTTCAAATAAAAAGTAAAAAAAATTACTATCTTCGCGAAGTATTATAAAAACGTACTCCCTCAGTATCTGGGGCATTTTTACAAAAAGACTCAGTCAACTTTCAAGATTTTATGTCAACTGAAAAAACGATTCAACCCAAAATCACAATTGACCTTGCAGCAATTGACTCTAAACAACGCGAATTACAACGCATAAAAGAAGAACTCAAAACCGAATTTGTCGGTATCGAATACATCATTGACGAACTCATTGATTGTGTAAGGATTTGGTATCTCATGCCCGAAGTATTGACTCGCCCGATTATCGTCAGTTTGTGGGGCATGACAGGTGTGGGTAAAACCGATTTGGTGCGTAAAATGGTCTCAAAGCTCAATTACCAAGACCGTTTTGCAGAAGTGGAATTGTCTAATAGCGACGCTTTGGGTTACTGGCAGTCGTCGGTATCGGGTATTTTGGCGTCGCAAAATTTGAATGATGGTAAGCCTTCTATCGTTCTTTTTGATGAAATTCAACGCTTTTCCACGCTCGACCCCGATGGTAATGCCTTACCGAATGTCCGTTTTCAAGATTTTTGGGAATTGTTGAGTGACGGAAAACTGGCAAAACGCGATGTCAAAGAAGACATTGACCAATACCTCAATTCGTTTGGCTACAATCAGTTCAGTCGAAAAAAACAAGCCACGCAACAAGCCACACAAGCTGCTCAAAATCCCCCAAATACTGAGGGGGGTGAAAACTTACCTCAAACGCCGCCAGAAGATGCAACGGTGGGTATTTGGCAAGCTGAACGCTTGAAAAAACTATTTGGTTTGGAAGAAAGTGTGGTGACGCTCGCGGATATGACCGAAGACCAAGTGTTTTTGAAAATGCAAGAGCAGAAACAAAAAAAGAAAATTTACGAAGCCATTGACCATTCTAAAACGCTTATCCTCATTAGTGGCAATTTAGATGATGCTTTTCAGATGGCGGGCAGTGTGTCGGAAACGGACGTAGATGCGGATATATTCTACGCTTACACGGCAAAAATCACTTTAATGGACATTAAAAATGCCTTAACCCGCAAATTTAAACCAGAACAGGTGGCGCGTTTTGGTAATATCCATTTGATTTACCGCAGCCTCCGCCGCCGTGATTTTGAAGAATTGATTGATATTCAAGTCAAAAAAGTGATTGAAAAAACCAAGCAATATTTTGGTATTGAGTTGGAAGTTTCGTCAAAAATTAAGAAATTAATTTACCAAAATGGTGTGTTTCCTGTGCAAGGTGTGCGTCCTGTTTTTTCAAGTGTAATTGATGTTTTGGAAACAAATTTGGCGAAATTTCTTTTTGAAGCCTTAATGCAAAGCAAAACCAAAATTTCGATTGATTACAATACGCGATCAAGTAAATTGTCGGCAAAATTTGACGATAAACCAGGGGTTGACATCAAATACGTGGGGCGTGTTGACCGTATTCGGCAGGAAACACAATTGGACAGTTTGGCAAATATCAGCGTTCACGAAGCAGGTCACGCGGTGGTGTACGGCATTTTGTTTGGCTTGTCGCCTTTGCAATTAAAATCGCGCGTGGCGTCTTCAATGGTGGGCGGATTTACTTTCCCACACCAAATCCACTCTACACGCCAACGGATTTTGGACAAAATAAAAGTCTATTTGGCAGGTGGTTTGGCAGAAGAATTGGTTTTTGGCATACCCAACACCACAACAGGACGCAGCAGCGACCGCATGGAAGCCACGTTTTTAGCCGTAGAGTTCGTGCGTAATTATGGCTTTCTACCCCAATTCCAGGCCGTTTATACCTTAAATCCCTCAGTAGCGATGAAAATTGACGTGACTGACAATGCCATAGAAACAATGCTTCAAGAACTCGCTGCCGAGACATTGGTGTTGTTGGAAGCGCACAAAGATTTTTTAATTGATTTGTCAAAACGCTTACGGGCAGTCGGAGATTTGAATACAAAAGAAGTTTCTGCCATTGCCGCACAATATGGTTTGACCTTCCAAGTAATGCCCGAAGCACATTTGGCAATTCCAGAATATCAGAAAATGCTTGATGCGTCAACGTTTGTAACTGCCGATTAAAAAAGTACCTAAATGGGGGTTTAAACAGCGCAGGTTTTGAAGGAAACCTGTGCTGTTTGGGCAAATTGAAAGCCTTAGTTAAACCTTACTACTGATTCTATTTATTTCCTGTTTTAAACAGATAATTACTCAAATTTGGTTGTTGGCAATGGGTTATGTTGTTAAAATCAATTTATTTAATGTGCTATGAGCTTTCTTTATATCCTCATTTTGGTCAGTATTGCTTTTGAAACCAATACTCGAAACAAAAACTTTATTATTGGATTCATTAAAATAAACTCTAAGTGCTGTTGGGCTATAAACCCGTAATTCAGAAACCTTACATTTTGGCTTGTCGGGTGTCACCTCTTTGATGATTTTTGTATCGGGATAAAATGGCGATAATAAACCACGTCTTCTTGCTTTTTCAAAATCTTCAACAATTGAAACTTGTTCCATAGGGTTTAACTTAGAAAAATCTTTCTCAAAATTAGTTGAAAAAACATAATCACCCAAAATGCGTTTGAGTTTATCAATATTTGACAAACTTTCCAAGTATAAATGTTCTATTTTTGTCTCAATAATGGCTGTATTCTCTGATGCACCATAAAGGTTATGTATCTCCAAAATTTTACAGTTTACCTCTCCAATCAGTTCAAAACTGTTTTGTTTCAAAGCGGTGTGTAACCCGACTGTAAACAGAAAACCACCTTTTTCAGCCACCATCGCTACATTCAAAGCATCGTAGTTATACCCATTGATATTCAATGAATAATTGCAATTGAAAATCTTTTCAACGGGTTCGTCTTCCAATTTAAAGTATAAATCAACAGGATATTTGTTGAAGTACGAAAAAGCCAATCGCTTTAAATCACGGTCAATTATGCCATTTAAGGTATTTTCAAGCGTATAAGCATTGCCAAAAGATAGTTTTGACGGCAATTTTTCCGTGACGATGACTTTTTCAACCCCCCAATTTTTATCTACCAATTTATTGAATTCAATTAAAGTGTCAGACAGACAACCAATGAACTCGTGTTGATTCGCACACGGTGGTAAGCAATCATTAAAGTAAAATGTTGGCATAGTTACAAAAGTTTTGAAGCGTTAATTTCAAATTGATCAAATAAGCCTTGAGGCCAGTGGTCTATTCTTCCATTCTCATCTAATTGTGCTTCTTGAACATCTGTGTTGGCATTTTTATCCAACTCAAACCAATAGATTTTAACTTTTTTGTGAAACTGTTGGCTATTTTCTTTTGCATGAATTCTAATACCGTCAAACAGATGGTCGCTGTGCGTTTCCACTACTACTTGGACACCTGCTTCGACACACAATGAAATAAGCCGTGCCATTGCTGTTTGTCCTTTGGGGTGCAAATGCGCTTCTGGATTTTCAATAAGCACAATACTATTGGGCGTAATACTACCAAGTAATAAAGCTGTTATGACAGGCAGCGTATAGCTTAATCCAAAGCCAACATTTTTTGAACGATGTCCATTAAACGTACTAAATGAGGAATCACTCATGGACTGAATTTCATGGTCAAACTTGACATTTGGCGATATAACACCCAACCATGCCCGTAAATTAAAAAGAAATGTATCTCCTTCTGATTTCTCATGATACAATAAAGGATTCAGTGGATAATCGGCATAATAATCAATACATTTAAAGATATTTTCACCCCTTTTACCTAATTTATTGCTGCCAGCGTGTATGGCAACAGATGTTTCAGGACCAAAACGGTCAGCAGCTATATATATAATTTCAGGAAAATTGACATCACCTGAGATTGTACTTTCCAACGATTTTAAATTTAGCTTTTGACTTTTTATTGTTATTGAACTACCATTATCAAATTCGCCAATGATTTCGATACCTTCTTTTGAATAGGCGTTTGTAGATTCTTTAATATCACCATGCCCCTCTAAATAAATATCTTTTCTGTTTGCTGCTTTTTCTAAAAGCTGTAAGGCTTGAATAACGCTACTTTTTCCACTACTATTCAAACCTGTGAGTAGCGTTAGGTTTCCTAAATCAAGTGTGTCAGCCACAAATGACTTAAAACCTGTGATGTCTAATGATGTAACCATCTCATATTTTTGTTAATTAACCTTTGAATTTCCTCAAATCTGTTTTTTACTGAGGGGGCTTTCATACTATCGCGTGATATGTCTATATGAAAACGCCCCGTATTAAGTAATTGATGATACTCTGATAAAAGGGTGGCTTTATTATTTTCCAATCGTCTAAACTCTTCCTCAGAAATTTTCGCTAATAGAACGCCCCACATTTCAAATAGAGATTTGTTAATCGAACTTTTGGGCTTGGGGTCATAACTCTTACGAAACGAATGCCTGCCAAATAAAATACTTGACCTCTCCATGCCTTTTCTAAACAATTCTTTTATTCCCTCTATTGTTAGGCGATTTATGTCTTCTATTTTTATCTTTTTATCTTTATCCTTTGCCAAAATACGTCTGAGTTCGACCGAGTTCAAGCTGGGTAAAGCATTGATAATCATCATGGTATCACTTAAAAAACTATCAATTCCAATAGATCTTGTGTATGTTGTGTAATCTCTCACTAAAAAAGCTAAAAACCGCAATATTAATTCCCTATCTTCCATACGAAGGCTTTTTATGGAACTATTCGTTGCATTTAAAAATTCAGGATATTGAGACATTTCTTTTAGCAAAACAGTCGAATAACCCATGTACAAGGCGTTCCGTACTTCTTGACTACTGAGGGGTAAGCCGCCTTTGTTGATTCTATGAAATATGTTTCTTCTAACCTCTTCTGGTGTTCTCGGATTGATAATCGTAAATGTAAATTCTGTTTCTAAGATACGATTTTGAATATATGTGGGCAATTCATTAAAAATTTTGCCTTCATAATCTTTCCAAAATTCTAAACCTTCCAATCTAAAACCTTCGCCCTGTCTGGCTTCTTCTGAGTTTTCTAAATAGGCGTCACCCAATATAAAACTTCGAATCGTACTGAGTCTTTGTAAACCATCAACAACAGTGTAATTGCTTTTTTCGTCTGCCGAAACATAAAACATTGGTAAAGGGATCTTTAACATCAAAGATTCTATAAGTTGGGATTTTCGAATCAAATCCCACACTTCATTGCGCTGAAAATCAGGATTGAGCTTAATCGTTTTTTGCTTTAAACGTCGTAAGCATGTTTCCATTGGCACGGGCTTCGTATCAATAGATATTTCCTCGGGGTCGAACGGGTCATTAAATCTTTCTTCTTCTTCTTGCTCTATATCTGATAAACGTTCGATGATATGCTCCAAACGATTATCTTCAAGTGGCACTAATTCAAGCATATTATTTTTCATATCCCTTTTTTACTGCAAATATAGAATTTAATGAGGTAAAACCTAAAAAAATACCTAAATACTGAGGGGGTATATTTTCTACTTTAATCTCATTTCATAAAACTCAAAACCTATTTTACAAACAAATCTCTTATTTCTTCGGTTTATATTTAGAATCGTCCAACAATTTCTGGGCATCTTTTAGTTTCATCAACGCCTCTACCGTTGTTTCTGGATGCCGTTTCATGTATTGTTTCACAATTTGCCAGCCGATAAAATTGCCGACACCACCCGGTGCTTCTTCCGCAATAACAGGCGCGTTCGGGGCGGGCGTGACCAATTTTTGAAACTCTTGAAAACTCGTCGAATAAATCAAATTTTGCTTTAGTATTCGTCCCCAAGTAAAACTTTCATTGGCGTAAATGCCACTCATTTGTTCGGTTGTGTAATTAAGTTTGATGCTATCGGGCGTTTTTGGGAGAAAACAATCCAAAACATAGAGTTTTTTACCATTGTGAACCATATAATCTAAAAGCCGATTGCCCGAAGGTTCACCCGCCACATCACCTACAAGGAGTTCAAACACGCGGTCAACCAAGTAATCGCGCCGAAAAGTGCGGCTGATAAAACGCGGATATTGCCCCGTCGTTGCAAGCATTTCGTAAACCGTGTAGTTTTTACCCAAAAACATATCCAAACCTACCGCAATAGCGTCTTCCGTTGGAAAAACTGCCGCAAAATTATAAGCCGAAGGCATTGTATAAACAGTTGTCGGTACGGGACGATTGGGGAAATAATGTTTGAAATAACGTAAACCTTGCTCGATTTCACGTTTTTCAGCGTTCAAATCGGGATACACCTTGCCAATTGTGTCCAACATATAACGCATAGAGGAGTCGGTCAAAAATTTACGCACCTCAGCACGGTATTTTCCAACTGAATCTTTTGGGTCTTTAAGTCCAATAATTTTTTCAAAATAAATACGCGAAAATTCGGGAAATTCGGCTTCAAGAGCCGCTACTGCCGCCTCCACAGTATTGGTGTCAATAGCTGCCATTTTTTGGTCAAATCGGTTGATGTTTAGGTTTATTGGAATACCACTCACATCGGGAGTTTTGGGACGGTCATTATCGTCGGAATTGCAACTTGATACGATACATACAATACAAAGGCAAGCCAAAAGCGCGAAAAACAGTTTCATAGGAGATGTTAAATTTTGTGAAATCTTAAAACGCAAACACCCCTTGTAACATTGCACAAAGGGTGTTTTTCTTCCTTTTTTGTAATCACTTATTTGAAACCATACTAAAATCTAAACTGCTGGTTCTCGCGCTCGCTTCGCTCGCGAGAGGGGAGAATGTGGTTCATTTTTCGGGCTTTGCCCGAAAAATGAACCACCTTTCCTCCTTTTGCGCGAGCGAAGCGAGCGCAAAAGTGCCTTTTAATGCGCATTTTGAATTTATGTATGGTTTTAAAATCACTTAGTCACGCGCTCGCCTCGCTCGAAAATCGCCCAGAAGTAATTTTTTAGGGCGAGCGTGTTTTTGAATCATAAAAATCGAAGATTTTTCTGATTCAAAAACACGCTCGCCCCAATAGATTTTTAATGGCGTTCAAAATTTCATATTGAAATCTATTTTAGCCCTTCCACAATAACCGAAATCCCTACTCGATTGAAAATCAACTTATCAATCATTTTAAAAATAGGTACTAAGGCATTGTACAGTTTCATTTGCCCCGTCGGTATTGTTTCTTTTTTCAAAATATTTCCCGAAAACCACCAACCTGCAATGGCAGCCAAATTAAAATATTGACTGTGTACAATTGTTAGTTTTTCTTTTTCAAAAACTTCGCGCAGCCCCCCCTCAGTATAACGACGATAATGTTCCAATGCACGGTCAAAACCATTGTACAGGGCTTGAAAAGCGGGAACGAGAATGACTAAACGCCCACCCTCACGGAGCAAAAGTCGGGCGTTGTGAATTGCTAAACCATCATTGGCAATGTGTTCGACAACATTCAAAGCAAAAATACCGTCAAAACTGCCCAATAAATCAATGTATTCGGTCGAAAATTCTGGGTGAACAAGGTCAATTCGGCGTACACCCAAACAAGTTGGTTGGTGGCTAAAGTTTTGCTCCAAATGCTCACAATAATTTTCTCGAATATCTGAAAGCATCAATGAACGACCATCGCGGAGAAATTGCTCTGAAATATTACCGATACCAGAACCTATTTCCAAGATACGCCCCGTCAATCGGCGGCTTGTGACGGTGTACATCCACTCATTGAAACGCGGTGCGGCAGCAATGGCTTCAAGCGTGGCTTGTCCTTCGGTATCTAATTCTTTGAATGTGAAAGTTGTCATTGAGATTTAGCTTTCGCTATTGTAACTACTTGGGCGAGATTCTTTTTGCTCGCTTCGCTCGCAAAAAGGAAGAATATGTGGTTCGTTTTTCGAGCAAAGCCCGCAAAATGAACCGTCTCTTTTTTTTTGTGAGCGAAGTGACTACGACCTAAGAAGTGAAAGTTATTTAAAAAGATTATATTTTAAAATACAATAAATGGCTCTAAACCCGTCGCGCCAACCAATTTTTTTGCCTTCGGCATAAGACCGACCGTAATAAGAAATGCCCACTTCGTAAATCCGAATATCTTTTATTCGGGCAATTTTGGCGGTGACTTCTGGTTCAAATCCAAAGCGTTTTTCTTTTAAATCAAGACTCTGAATATCGGCACGGCGAAACATTTTATAACACGTTTCCATATCTGTCAAGTTCAAATTGGTGTAAACGTTGGACAGCATGGTTAAGGCTTTGTTGCCAATTGAGTGCCAAAAGAACAAAATACGGTGCGGCTTACCCCCAATAAAACGCGAACCAAACACAACATCGGCAAAACCATCTAAAATAGGCTGCAACATCAAATTGTATTCCGCAGGGTCGTACTCGAGGTCAGCGTCTTGAATGACCACAAAATCACCCGTTGCCGCTTTGATGCCCGTGTGTAAAGCCGCACCTTTGCCAGCATTTACCGTGTGCTTGAAATAACAAATATCCAATGACGGATGCGCTACACAATAACGCTGAATTGCCCCCTCAGTATCATCGGAAGAACAATCATTCGTAATGATAATTTCTTTAGTCATACCATTTAGCAATACCACACAACTGATACGGTCAAGAATCAAGTGGATTGTGCGCTCTTCGTTGTAGGCGGGTATGACAATTGAGAGTTTCTGCGGCATAGAGGCAGCGTTTTTCTTTAACTATTTTGTAATTATTTGTGTCTATTGCTCGCTTCGCTCGCAAGAAGATGGGAACGTGGCTCATTTTTTGGGCTTTGCCCGAAAAATGAACCACGTCTCCTCTCCTTGCGAGCGAAGCGAGCAATAGACACAAGCAATACTATTTTAAAAATGAGGCACAAAAGTAAGCGAAGATTGGCATATACCATACATCGCCAAGAATTTTGTGCGTAGAAGAGCAACAACTTGACGCAAGTTTTTTTGGTGCTTTCGTAAAAGTTGGGGGTAATGAATATTGTAAAAATTACCCCTCAGTATTTTACTGGCTCTTTGACAATTTTAGCGGTAATAAAAGACTCCCTCAATAAATAATTTAAGTTTTGTGGTATTAAAACGCGGAACCTCGCCGCGAGGAAAATCTAATGGAGCGCGCCGTTTTTTGTTGAAAATTTGGGCTTCGCCCAAATTTTCAACAAAAAAACGGCGCGCTCCCCCCAAAAAAAAACCGCGCCGCCGAAGGCGGCGCGGTTTGAGGCACTACCACAAAACTTAGATTAATTAGGAAATGAAATCTTACCCATCGAAACGCTTGGCACACCTTGCCGATTGCCAAAATTAGTCTCATTTCCTGCTACACATTCATTGGCTAAAATGGCGAATAAAACAGCTTCTTTAGCATCTCCGTTGATACCCAAATCGTTGGTTTTACGGAACTCTATTTCTGGTAACAATTCTTTCAACCACTTGACCAACAAGGGATTGTGCATACCACCGCCACTCATATAAATTTTGAATTGCCGAATATGGGCATCACTCAATTTCTTTTCGATGAATACGTGGCGCATGGCTTCGGCAATGGTTTCGGCTGAAAATCGGGTTAAAGTTGCTAATAAATCGGCGATTTGTTGGTCGTTTGGTCGTCTTTTTTTCGATTTTAATGCCAGAAACAGCTTGGATACTGAGGAGCCTGTTCCGCCTTCACGGGAGGTGTTTTTTACGGCTGTTTCTACGTAGTCAACACTAAAAAGCTCTGGTCCTGTTGTTTTTGGGAAAGATTTTGTAAAAAAATCATTGCTTTTCAGGGTTGCTAACAAATCCATCAGCACCGTTCCTTGTTGCGCAATTTCCGCATCTTTGTCATAGGCTTTTTCTGGAAAAAAACGGCGCGTGAAGGCATCAATTAAAGTGTTGCCCGTGCCTGTATCGGTTACAAATACTTCCGCCGCATCAAGAGAAGCAGGTAGATACGTAAAATTGGCAATACCGCCCATATTCAGCATGATTCGATTTTCGGCGGGGTCAGAAAAGATAAAATAATCGCCATATACTGCCAAAGGTGCGCCTTCACCGCCTGTTGCAATGTGCCGTTGGCGAAAATCACTCAATGTTATAATGCCCGTTGTCACGGCTACATGGTCACCATCGCCAATTTGTAAAGTGGCATTGCCAAATTTTTCGATACCGTGCAAGATTTTAGGCGCGTGAAAAACGGTTTGCCCATGCGAAGCCACCAAATCCACCCCCTCAGTAGAAATGCCCCATTTTTGCAAACACGACACCACCATCGCACCGTGCAAACTGCCAATCCACTCGTTTAGAAGTACAAGATGCTGAAAATCAATTGTCTTTTTTGCAAAAATTTTTCTGATTTCAGTTTTGATGTCTTCGGTATAATCCACCGTTTCAAAATTGAGTAGTTCAATTTTTGTTGCGCCGCCATGCCCTGTTATTTGGCACAAAGCCACATCTAATCCGTCCATTGATGTACCACTCATCAAGCCAATAATGCGGCGAGAAGGGCGACCAGCGAGGTTGTAAAGTCGTTGAAGATTATGGTTCATTGCATTTTTTTTAAAATTAAACGCGAATATAACCGATAAGAATTGTTTTTCTTTCCAATTTCGCGTTTTTTGATGAGAGAACTACTAATTTTGCGCCTTTTAAAAAACAGTTCCAATTTTAGGGTTTTCAAATTTCAACGTTAGGCTTGAAATTTGAAACAATTGAAATTTGAAATAATACAATTCTTTATTCGCGCTCGCTTCGCTCGCACGAAAGAGTAGAATGTGGTTCATTTTTCGGCTTTGCCGAAAAATGAACCAGCCTCCCTCTCTGTTGCGCGAGCGAAGCGAGCGCGAATAAAGAATCACGAAATAATTATCTTATGAAAAAAAGAACAGAAATAGCCCAAATACTGAGGGGGTCACAAAAAGCAGGACAAGTGACCGTGATGGGTTGGGTACGCTCGGTGCGCAATAGCCGCTTTGTGGCTTTAAACGATGGTTCATGCTTGGCGACATTGCAGGTGGTGCTTAATCCAGAAACAATGGACGCTGATACTCTGAGCCGTATTACAGTTGGGGCGTCGGTATGTTTTGAAGGCAGTTTGGTAGAATCGCAAGGCAAAGGACAAGCCGTGGAATTGATTGCGGAAACCACAGAAATATTTGGCGACTGCGACCCTTCTACTTATCCTTTTCAAGCGAAAAATCGCCCAAGTTTAGAGTTTTTGCGCGGTCAAGCGCATTTGCGGATTCGGACAAACGTGTTTGGTGCAGTCTTTCGTATCCGTCATGCCCTGCAATTTGCGATTCATAAATTTTATAACGACAAGGCTTTTTTCAATCTGCACTCACCCATTATCACGGCAAGTGATGCCGAAGGTGCGGGCGAAATGTTTCATGTATCTACTTTGGACATGGAAAAACCGCCACGTACTGAGGGGGGGGCAGTTGATTACAGCAAAGACTTTTTTGAGCGTCCTGCCAATTTAACCGTTTCGGGACAGTTGGAAGGCGAGTTGTTTGCCATGGGTTTGAGCAAGGTTTATACTTTTGGACCTACTTTTCGTGCCGAAAACTCAAATACGCCCTACCATTTAGCCGAATTTTGGATGATTGAGCCAGAAGTTGCCTTTGCTGACTTGACCGACAATATGGATTTGGCAGAGGAAATGTTGAAATATTGCACCAAATACGCTTTGGACAATTGCCGCGAAGACCTTCAGTTTTTAGCCGAACGTTTTGCCAATGAAGAAAAAGAAAAACCACAAGCAGAACGCCAAGAATTGGGTTTGATTGAAAAATTAGAATTCGTTTTAGCAAATCCGTTTGAGCGTTTGGACTATACGCAAGCGATTGAGATTTTGAAAGACTCAAAACCGTATAAAAAAGGACAATTCAAATTTCCTGTTGACTGGGGCATTGATTTGCAAAAAGAACACGAACGGTATTTGGTAGAAAAACACTTCAAAAAGCCCGTTATTCTTATCAATTATCCCAAAGACATCAAAGCGTTTTACATGCGTCAGAACGATGACGGTAAAACAGTGGCGGCAATGGACGTTTTATTTCCTTACGTGGGTGAAATCATCGGTGGCTCGCAACGCGAAGAACGCCTTGATAAACTCTCAAAACGGATGCAGGAAATGCACATTCCAGAGAAGGAAATGTATTGGTTTTTGGATACACGCCGCTTCGGAACATGCCCACACGCGGGTTTTGGCTTAGGTTTCGAGCGAATGATGCTGTTTCTAACAGGTATGACGAATATCAGAGACGTGATTCCATTCCCACGTTATCCCGGTAATGCGGAATTTTAGGAAAGATGTCTTAAATTTCAAACGGTAGAGACAAGGCATGCCTTGTCTCTACTATTTCAAACCATAAAAAACATAAAAATCACTAATAAGAGTTTTAGCATAGTAGAAATAATAATTGATGAATGTCCAACTGCGACAAAAAAAATGCCATTTATAAGGTTTTCAATTCAGTAACACCAAATACGCATCAAACCACTCATAACTCATAACTCAATTCATTTACCCCCAAATACGCCATCAAACCAGAGCCAAGAGCCAAAGCGTGTTCGTCAATAGTCATTGTATTGGCGTGTAAACCGCTTGTAATGCCCTCTTTTTCATTCCTAACGCCAAGCCAGTAAAAACATGCGGGCATTTTTTGAGCATAAACGGCAAAATCTTCTCCTGTCATGGCGGCTTCAATCGGCAATACATTTTCTTCACCTAAATAGTCAATCGCAGCCTTTTTTATACGGTCTGTAACGGCTTCATCATTGGGCAAATACGGAATTCCACGCTCTATCACACAATCAGCCGTCGCCCCAAAGGCGTGTGCTACCGACATCGCAATACGTTGGATATGGTCGTGTGCTTCGTATCGCCACGTTTCATTATACGCTCTCAAAGTGCCAAGTAATTCAACTTCTTGCGGAATAACGTTAAAAGCAACACCACCCGCAATACGCCCGATTGATAAAACCGTCGCGTCCATTGGGTTGGCGCGTCTGGCTACAATATTTTGCAAGGCTAAAACAATATGGCAACCAACCACAACAGGGTCAACGCACAAATGTGGTTGCGCGCCATGCCCGCCCTTACCCATAACACGAATCTTTATGGTATCCACCGATGCCATAATATTACCACTTTTCAAAGCGATTTTTCCGAAATCAAGGCTTGGATTGACGTGTTGTGCGATGATTGAATGGGGGCTTGGCGAGACCAAAGCACCGTCTTCTATCATCATATCCGCGCCACTTGTGCCATCGGGTTTGACAAATTCTTCGGCGGGTTGGTATAAAAACTTGACTGTTCCTTCAAATTTATCGCGTAATTTCCACAAAATTCTTGCGGCAGTCAAGTTCATCGCAGTATGCGCATCATGTCCGCAAGCGTGCATAACGCCTTTGTTTTTGCTTTTATAAGGCACGTCATTGGCTTCCACAATCGGTAAAGCATCGTGGTCTGAGCGCAAAGCGGTTGTTTTTTTATGCGGGTTTAGCGCGGATTCCACAAGCGCAAGCACCCCCGTTTGGGCAATGTACGTGTGCGGAATACCATAATTTGTCAGCGTCTCGCTGATAAATGCTTGGGTTTTGTATTCGTGATAAGACAGTTCTGGAAATTGGTGCAGATACCGCCGCAAAGCAACGGTATCTGCGTAGTATTTTTGAGCAAGTTCTTGAATAGCCGATACTAATGTCATATCGTTAGTTCAGTTTTTACTGCCCAAACTGGACTATTTTCGACTTCAATATCCACTTTTGCCAACGCCATTTTCAAATCTTCAATCAAATCGTCCACATCTTCGATACCCACTGACAAGCGAATCAATGAATCCGTTAAGCCCACTTTCAAGCGCTCTTCACGTGGAATCGAAGCATGTGTCATGGAAGCAGGGTGTCCAATCAACGACTCAACACCACCGAGCGATTCAGCCAATGAAAACAATTTTGTCCCACTTAAAACGGTCGTTGCGTCTGCCAATTGCCCGCCTTTTAAGTCAAAACTGACCATACCGCCAAAATGCCGCATTTGTTTTTTTGCAATGGCGTGATTCGGGTGCGTTTTAAAACCGGGATAAAAAACCTTATCCACTTTTGGGTGATTTTGGAGAAATTCAGCAATTTTTTCAGCGTTGCGACAGGCTTCGCGGACGCGCAAATGCAAGGTTTTGATACCCCTCAGTATCAAGAAGCAATCTTGAGGTCCGGGAACTGCGCCACAGGCATTTTGTAAAAAACGCAATTGCGCCGCCAATTCAGCATTTTTAGTTATGACACAACCGTGAATCACGTCAGAGTGTCCACCGATGTATTTTGTGGCAGAATGTAAAACCAAATCCGCGCCCAAATCCAACGGATTTTGTAAATAAGGCGAAGCAAAAGTATTGTCCACGCAAGTCATAATCCCGTGTTGGCGTGCCACATCGCACAAAGCCTTGATATCCACAATGTTCAACATCGGATTTGTGGGCGTTTCAATCCAAATCAAGCGTGTTTTTTCGGATAAACTTTTTTCAAACGCCACGATGTCTGTCATATCCACAAAACGGCTTTCAATGCCAAATTTGCCAAAAACACGTACCATTTGGCGATAAGAGCCACCATAAAGGTCGTTGCACGACAAAATTTCGTCGCCCGATTTGAGCAATTTAATTACCGAATCCATCGCTGCCAATCCCGATGCGAAGCAAATAGCATCTGTTCCGTTCTCAAGGGCAGCCAAGTTTGTCTCTAAAGCAGCGCGGGTTGGGTTTTGCGTGCGGGCATATTCGTAGCCTTTGTGGTCGCCGGGTGCGGCTTGTACGTAAGTAGATGTTTGAAAAATGGGCGTCATAATCGCGCCTGTTGACGGGTCTGGTTCAATCCCCGCGTGAATGGCTTTAGTTGCGAATTTCATTTTTTGTAGTTTTCTTGTAATTACTTAGCCAATAGCTCGCTTCGCTCGCAAAAAAGAGGAATGTGGTTCGTTTTTCGGGCAAAGCCCGAAAAAACGAACCACTCTCCTCCCTCGCGCGAGCGAAGCGAGCGTGTGACTAAGTAATTACGTTTTCTTTAAGAATTATTAGCCAAATTACTGAGGGGGTACTTATCAAAAGATGCACAAAGTAACAGTGAAAAAATGTATCTTTTTAATGATTCAAGGTAAATCTTTACCTTGAATCATTGTAACTGAGGGATGGGCATAACCTAAAAGCGTTTTTTGCATCTCGCGCTCGCTTCGCTCGCGCGAGGGAGGGGAATGTGGTTCGTTTTCGGCTTCGCCGAAAAACGAACCACGTCTCCTCCCTTTTGCGCGAGCGAAGCGCGCGCAAAACATCTGTTTTTAATCAAAAAACGATGTTTTTAGGTTATGCCCACTCCTCAGTCATAAATAATTGCTACTTTTTACGACGCTTCTCGCACGAGCGAAGCGAGTGCTGAAAAGTAGCGATTATTTATGATTACCTACTTAGTCATTCAAAACGCGTCGCCTTCGGCGGCGTGAGGAGTTTTTTTCGGAGCGAGCCGTTTTTTTGTTTAAAATTTGGGCTTTGCCTAAATTTTAAACAAAAGAACGGCTTGCCCCATTAGATTTTTACGCGGCGAGCTTCCGCGTTTTTATAGCACAAAACTTAGATTAATTACTTAGCCGCGCTTACTTCACTCGCGCAAAAAGTGAACCACATTCCCCTTTTTTACGAGCGAAGCGAGCAGTAGGCTAAATATTTACAGATACTTATATCTTTTAAAATCGTCCTTTCAACCCACTAAAACCCTCGTTCTGTCGGAATCCTACTGAGGGGAGGAACAAAAACAAGATAAGAGTTTGTTAAACGGATTGAAATATATACTTTTGTCCAACGAGGAGAATTAACAAAGTGTTGAAAAAATGTAATTACTTATTGATGTCACGCAGAGCCGTAGGCTCGACTCCTATTTATATGCACCGAGCCTACGGCTCTTAAATAATAGGGTTAACTTTCGGCGGATTAAAATCCGCCGCTACAAAATCGTTCATGCCTACGGCATTTTCAGCATATATGCGCAACATCAATAATAACAGATTTAAGCCTTTGTATTGACACGTAGCGTCAAAATAATGATTGAGGGATGGGCATAACCTAAAAGCGTTTTTTGCATTTCGCGCTCGCTTCGCTCGCGCGAGGGAGGGGAATGTGGTTCGTTTTTCGGCTTCGCCGAAAAATGAACCACGTCTCCTCCCTTTTGCGCGAGCGAAGCGCGCGCAAAACATCTGTTTTTAATCAAAAAACGATGTTTTTAGGTTATGCCAACTCCTCATTTAAAATAACTTCTACCACTTTTCACAACGATACGTAAAGATTTCAAACGTATTAAAGTAGCTTTTTGCGCTCGCTTCGCTCGCGCAAAGAGAGGAGGTGGTTCATTTTTAGGGCTTTGCCCGAAAAATGAACCACATTCCCCCTCTCGCGCGAGCGAAGCGAGCGCGAGAACCAGCAGTTTAGATTTTATGTATGGTTTCAAAATTACGAAAAATGTTTAGCTATAAAAAACAGAAAAATGAAAAATTATTTATTCGGAGAGAATCACGGTTTAGATGAAAAAAGCATTGAGTTTATCTCAAAAGCAATTGAAAGAGCCAATTTGCCGGGCTTCGATTATTTGGAGTTCAGAATGGCAGTGGATAATTTGAAAAAAATGGATTTAGATGAAGCGACTGCTTTCAAATCTGCCTTCGCTACTGCCCGCACAATGGGCTTGACGAAGGAAAAATTGTTGGAAACGGCTGCTCATTACAAAGCAATCGTATTGAAAGAAAAAGAACAATTTGATGCTGCTTCTGCAAAACAACAAGACATAAAAGTAGGCGCAAACCTGCAACAAGTGTCTGAATTGCAAAAAGAAATCAATGAGAAAGATGCGAAAATCAAACAGTTGCAAGCGGAGATAGAAACAGCACGCGGAAAAATTAGAAGTCTTGATTTTGAGCGCGACGGGGCTGCCGCAAAAATTGATGAAGCGAAAACAAAATACTTGTTTACGCACCAGAGTATCAACAACCAAATGGAGCAGGATATAGCAAATATTCAGAAATATTTGTGAAAAAGTGGTAGATTTTAAGCATTAGGTGTCGAATTTTCGATTTTATTCCCTAAGTTTGTCACCAATTTTAAGTTATTGGTAAATATTAAAACTCTTGGAAGGTTTACCTCCCCAATAGTTTTCCTAATAATTTGTAAACGGAAAATTTTAAATTTTTAAACTAAAAGACAGGATATGGCTAACATCACTCCAGTATCAACGCCAAGCGTTGAGTTTAAACCTAAAACATTTTGGGAAAGACCCGAAGGTATTACGGGTACAATTTTTGGCGCAGGTATCCTTTTGGGCGCGGGCTATTTATTTTACAAAGCCTTGCCGACGCTCATTACTTTGGCGGCAAATACGCTTTATCTGGCGGGTTTGTTGGCAGCTTTAGCGGCAGTTATTTACATGGTGCTTGACCCACGGATGCGCAATCTTGTCTGGTTTGCTTATAAAAGCATTATGCGTTCCATTACGGGTCTGTTTGTTGAGATTGACCCAATTGGCATTTTGAAAAGTTATGTCGAAAGTTTGGGCGATAACTTGTCGAAAATGAGCAAGCAAATTGGCGTTTTGAAAGGTCAAAAACAACAGCTATTACAACTGATGGCAACCAATAATCGCGACATAGAAGCGAGTATGAAATTGGCAGAACAAGCTAAAAAACAAGGACAAGAAGCTCAAATTGTCTTGAATACACGTAAAGCAGCGCGTTTGCAGGAAAGCAATGCAAAATATGATTCATTGGCAAAACGCATCGAAGTTCTTGAACGTATTTTGAATAAAATGTATGAAAATTCTGCTATTTTGTTGGAAGATACAAAGGACAATGTGAAGGTAAAAGAGCAAGAACGCAACGCAATTCGCACAAGTCATTCAGCAATGCGCTCGGCAATGAGTGTATTGACGGGCGACCCCGACAAACGCGCCATGTTCGATATGGCAATGGAAAGCATCAACAACGATGTGGCGGGTAAAGTCGGTGAAATGGAACGTTTTATGGAAATGTCATCGGGTATTATGAACTCTATTGACCTTCAAAACGGCGTTTTTGAAGACGAAGGAATGAAAATGTTGGAAGATTGGGAACAAAAAAGCTCTCTTATGTTCCTCGAAAGCGACGGTAAAAAACAAGAAACAATGCAATTGAAAGAATTGCCAAGAGCCGACAAGCAGCAGTCAAGCGGTGATGGTAATTATGACAGTTTGTTTAAATAAAAGCGGATTTTTTTGTTATTCAATCTAAGTTTTGTGGTGTAAAAACGCGGAACCTCGCTCCGAAAAAAACTCCCCGCGCCGCCGAAGGCGGCGCGTTTTGAATGACTACCACAAAACTTAGGTTATTCATCTAATTGAGGAGTGGGCATAACCTAAAAACATCGTTTTTTGATTAAAAACACATGTTTTGCGCTCGCTTCGTTCGCGCAAAAGGGGGGAGACGTGGTTTGTTTTTCGGCTTCGCCGAAAAACGAACCACATTCCCTTCCCTCGCGCGAGCGAAGCGAGCGCGAGATGCAAAAAACGCTTTTAGGTTATGCCCATCCCTCATTCATCTAATTGTCGGTGTCTTAGTCAAGACACCGACAATTTTTTTATGTATAAATGTTTTAATTTTGTCTTACTTTTGTGACTAATTATTATACACTATTGCTTGCTTCGCTCGCGCGAGGAGAAGATGTGGTTCGTTTTCGGGCTTTGCCCGAAAAACGAACCACATCTTCTCGCGCGATAAGCAAGCGGTGACAAGTAATTACGAATAATCTTATTTTTGCTATAAAGAAATAAAAAATGACAGCGATAGCAACAGATTTAGGGTATCAAACCTCACCTATTTTTAGACTAACTGACCATTCACGGGTTTGGGTTTATCAATCCAATCGCCCCTTTTCAGAGCGCGAACGCATTATTTTGACAAGCCAAATTAATGGATTTGTACAAAATTGGTCGGCACATGGACGTGAACTATCAGCATCGGGCGACGTTTTACTGGAACAATTTATAGTTTTGGCGGTTGACGAACGGCAGGCGGGCGCAAGCGGTTGTTCAATTGATAAATCTGTGAACTTTGTGAAGGAACTTGCGGCGCAATTTAACGTATCACTATTTGACCGCTTGACTTTTACTTTTATTGAAGAAGGACAAGTAAAAACGGCGTCATCAAGCGATTTTAAACGCCTTTTTACTGAGGGGGTCATTGATTCAGATACTTTAGTGTTTGATAACCTCGTTAGTAATGTAGCCGATTTGCGAGCGCAGTGGCTAAAGCCTTTGGCACTGAGTTGGCATAAGCGCTTTGTAAAATAACCGTACTCGCTTCGTTCGCACGAAAGGAGGAGAGGTGGTTCATTTTTCGGGCAAAGCCCGAAAAATGAACCACATTCCCCCTTTTGCGCGAGCGAAGCGAGCAATAGGCAAGTAGTTGCAAAAAATTAATATATTAGTAGATAACTCTTCCTTGAACATTTAATTTTATCATCAACCACAAAAGTTATGAAGCGACACATTTTTCTCATTTTAATCTTTATTGTTGTTGCAGTCATTAATTTGTCTGCACAAATTCTTAACCCCGTTAAATGGTCATTTGATGCTAAAAAAATCAGCGACACCGAATATGACCTTATTGCAACCGCAAAAATAGACAAGGGTTGGTACACCTACTCGCAGTTCATTGGCAACGACGGACCTGTTCCAACAAGCTTAAGTTTTGAAAAAAATGCTCAATTGCAACTAATTGGCAAAGCAGAAGAAGTAAGCGACCATAAAAAATCGGGTTTCGACAAGATTTTTGATATGAACATCACGAAATTTAGCGATGAAGTGAAGTTTATTCAGCATGTCAAAGTAACGGGCGCAACGGAAGTAAAGGGTAAAATCAATTTCCAAACCTGCGATGACGAAAAGTGCTTGCCACCAATAGATGCTGATTTTTCGTATAAAATTGGCGTTGCCACCAACAGTAATGGTGCTGGGAATGGCGGTGCTGCCGTACCAAATACGCCAGCTACTACCCCTCAGTATCCAAGCACTATTCCGACTCAAACGCCGCAAAATCAGCAAGTTGGCGTATCACCCAATAATAAGAACCTTGCGCCGCCGCCGTCAAACACGCAAACGCCATCTAATACACAAAATGGAGTTGTGCCAATCGCACCAATAAGCATTGCGCCAAGTACAAATGCTGGCATGAAAAATCCTGTAACTTGGACGTTTGAATCGAAGAAAATTTCGGAAACAGAATTTGATTTGATTTTCAAATCGAAGATTGAAAAGGGCTGGCATATCTACGCGCCTTCAATGAAAGCGGCAGATTTAGGTCCAATTCCAACGACCTTTACTTTGACAAAAACATCAAATTTGGAAGTCATTGGTAAAGTAAAAGAGGAAAGTGCGCACAAACGGACACACAAAGAACCCATTTTTGACAATATGATGGTCGTTGATTTTGAAGAATCGGCAACGTTTACACAACGTGTAAAAATCAAAGACCCCGCGCAAAAAGTAGAAGGAACGCTTGAATATCAAGCCTGTACGGACGGTTCTTGCTTGCCACCCAAAGAAGTCAAATTTAATTTCGACGTAAAAACAGGCGTTGGTGCAGAAACTATTGAAACAACTGCCCAACTGCCTACAACACAAATAAATGAAACGCTACCGCAGAACAGCGAAAACCCAATAATTACGGACATTAGTCAATTCAGCTTTGATAAAACAAATGAAGCGGTTGATTGCACCACCACAGGCACACAACCTACTGAATCTGAAAACAGTCTTGGGTTGATTTTTCTTTTGGGTTTTGGTGGTGGTTTGTTGGCTTTGTTGACACCTTGCGTGTTTCCGATGATTCCTTTGACGGTCAGTTTTTTCTTGAAAAGTTCAAAAAATCGTAGTGTTGGTATTCGCAATGCCTTGATTTATTCGGCAAGTATTATTGTTTTGTACGTGTCAATGGGTTTATTCATTACCACTGTTTTTGGTTCTGATGCCTTGAATCGCCTTTCCACAAATCCAATTATGAACATTCTTTTCGGCGTGTTATTTTTGGTTTTTGCGGTGTCCTTTTTTGGTTATTACGAAATCACAATGCCCGCAAGTTGGACAAATAAAGCCGATGAAGCCTCGAATAAAGGTGGTTTATTGGGTATTTTTTTCATGGCTGCCACGCTTGCCCTTGTATCATTTAGCTGTACAGGTCCAATAATTGGGACACTTTTGGTACAAACGGCAACGACTTCGGGCATTTCGGCAGGTCCTACGGTGGGCATGTTGGGTTTTGCAATGGCATTGGCATTGCCTTTTGGTTTGTTTGCCTTGTTTCCAACTATGTTAAAATCATTGCCAAAATCGGGCAGTTGGATGGACGATGTAAAAGTAACTTTGGGCTTTGTCGAAGTAGCTTTGGCGTTTAAGTTTTTGTCCAATGCTGACCTTATCAAAGGCTGGAAACTCCTGCCTTACGAGGCGTTTTTGGCGATTTGGGTAGCGTGCGCTTTGGGGCTTGCGGCATATCACGCGGGTCTTTTCAATTTCAAATATCCACGCAAAATAAAAAATATCTCGCTTGGTCGTGGTGCAATTGTGGCAGCTTCGTTGGCAATTGCGGTATATCTCGGCTTGGGTTTCCGTTATGATAAAAAAATAGAAACTTTCCAAACCCCCGAATTTGGTAGTGGAATCTTGCCACCTGCGGGTTACAGCTATATTTATCCTCAAAAATGCCCGTTGAACATCAACTGCTTTCATGATTTGAACGAAGGTGTGGCTTATGCTAAAAAAGTAAACAAACCCATTTTACTTGATTTTACGGGCTGGAATTGTGCCAATTGCCGTAAAATGGAAGAAAATGTGTGGAATCAGCCCGGGGTAATGGAGACCATTAAAGATAAATACGTGCTTATTTCTCTTTACACCGATGATAAAACAGAATTGCGTGCGCCCTATCAAGCCTATACCTCAAAATTTGACGGAAAACTCAAAGATACTGAGGGGGAGATGTGGACGGATTTGGAAGGCACTTTTTTCAATAAAAACTCACAACCCTTCTACGTTTTGCTTGCAGCCGATTCAAGCAAATTGAAGGTTTTAAATGCACCCACGGCTTATACACCAGAAGTAGATAAATACCACCAATTTTTGAAATGTGGCTTAGTAAAGTTTGCAGACGTCAAGAAAGAAAGAATAGGAGGTGCGCAATTGTCATCAGTTATTGAAAAATAGCCCCCTCAGTATTTTTAACGATTTCAGGTAATTAACCTATCGCTCGCAAAAGGGGGGAATGTGGTTCGTTTTTCGGGCTTTACTCGAAAAATGAACCACATTCCCCCCTTTTGCGCGAGCGAAGCGAGCGCAAAATTTGCTAATTTTAAACTGGTGAAAACAATTCAACTAAGATTGTCAGAGAATCAAAAAACTCAAAAGAAGAACCTCATTTTTTTTATCATAAAATTTGTGTGCCAAAAAAAAGCTGATTATCAATCAGTTATCATTTTTTTTTGAAAATAATTTTTGAAAAAATTTGGTAAGCCCATTTAGAATTTATACTTTTGCCGCCGCTTTCGAGAAGTTAGCTTCCAAAGGCATTATTTTTTAGAAAAATATTTTAGATATAATTTAATTCGTACAGAAATGCACAAGTTGATGAGTTATAAGACGGTATCTATCCGCGCACAGGACGCTCCTGCGATGCGTAAATGGTATATCGTTGACGCAGAAGGCGAACCTGTTGGTCGTCTTTGCACAAAAATCGCCAGCGTACTGAGGGGTAAAAACAAACCTACTTTTACGCCACACGTTGACACAGGCGATTATATTATTGTTATCAATGCCGATAAAATCCGTTTTACGGGTAAAAAAATGGCACAAAAAAAGTATTTGACATTCTCGTTGTATCCAGGTGGTCAAAAATCAGCCTTAGCTAAGGATATTATCGTGCGCAAACCGCATTATATTCTTGAAGAAGCTGTAAAAGGTATGTTGCCTAAAACTAAATTGGGTCGTGCAATGTTCAAAAAGTTGTTCTTGTACTCAAGTGCAGAACACCCACACACGGCACAAAAACCAGAGCCGCTTGCTTAAATTTCAAATTCCATATTTTATATTTTAAATTTCAAATTCCATATTTCAAGTGTTACATCTGAAATCTGAAATCTGAAATCTGAAATCTGAAATCTGAAATCATTAAAAATCAACCTTGGCATAAGTCAAGTTTCAATTGATAAAAATGGAACAAATAGTTACCGTTGGACGCAGAAAAGCCGCTATTGCGCGGGTGTTCGTTCGAAAAGGTGAAGGTAAAATTACCGTAAATGGTAAGGACTACCGCGAATATTTTACAGCGATGCACATCACAGATGTCATCACTGAACCCACTAAAACAGTGGATTTGGCAACTGCTTATGATATTTTGGTTAATGTCACGGGTGGTGGTTTCAAAGGTCAAGCAGAAGCTGCTCGTATGGGCATTGCCCGCGCTCTTGTTCAAATGAATGAAGAATTGCGTAAGCCTTTGAAAGTCAAGAAAATGTTGACCCGCGACCCGCGTGCGGTTGAACGTAAAAAATACGGTCGTCCAAAAGCCCGCGCTCGTTTCCAATTCTCGAAACGCTAATCTTTTTAGTATTACACTAAAAAAGATGCTTTTTATTAAAAATTATTTAATTGCTTCACTGCGATTAACAATAGCAAATAATAAATAAAAAATGGCAAAGCCCACATATAAAGAGTTGCTTGATGCTGGCGTTCACTTTGGTCACCTCAAGCGCAAATGGAACCCGAAAATGCAACCGTACATCTTTACGGAACACAAAGGTATCCATATTATTGATTTGAATCGCACATCAGATGCCCTTGAGCGTTCTGCTAATGCAATGCGTCAAATCGCAAAAAGCGGTCGCAAGATTTTGTTCGTTGCAACAAAAAAACAAGCCCGTGACATCGTACAAAAAGCTGCAATGTCAGTTGACATGCCTTTCGTTACTGAACGTTGGTTGGGTGGTATGATGACAAACTTCGCAACTATCCGTAAATCAGTGAAGAAAATGCAAAACATTGACTCACTTTTGAACGACCCGAACGCGACCACTATCACTAAGAAAGAACGTCAAACGATGACACGCGAACGTGACCGTATTGAAAAAGTACTCGGTGGTATCGCTAATTTGAATCGTTTGCCAGCAGCTGTTTTCATCGTTGACATCGGACACGAACACATCGCTTTAGATGAATCTAAGCGTTTGGGTTTGCGTACTTTCGGTATGGTGGATACAAATGGCGACCCGAATACAGTTGATTTTGCTATCCCAGCAAATGACGACGCTTCAAAATCAGTATCTTTGATAACTAACTATTTGGTAGAAGCTATCCGCGAAGGTTTGGCTGACCGCACAAGTGGTAATGTTGCAAAAGCAAATTAAGGAATTTCAAATTTCAAATTTCAAAGTGCAATAGATTGGCTTCCAATGTTTTGCAAAATAGAATGGAATAGTTTCAGCAGTTTCCGCTTTAAGATTTTCGGGCGGCGTAGCTGCCTAATCTCGGTAATATTTAAAGATAGTCACTACTTTTTTATGCGGTGTAACCTCAAAACGGGTACTTTAGCGGTTACACCGCTTTGACAACACTGTTTTTGATTGAATATTACCGAGATTAAGCAGCTACGCTGCCCGAAAATTTCAAAACGGAAATTGCTGGAATACTTTATTTGTTTGTAATTATTTAGCCCATAGCTCTCCCGAAGGTATTCGGGATGTAAACAGACTTCGCTCGCAAAAAAAGGAAATGTGGTTCTTTTTTCGGGCAAAGCCCGAAAAAAGAACCACATCTTCTCCTTCGTGCGAGCGAAGCGAGCGCGTGACTAAGTAATTACATTTGTTTTTAATTTCTAAATCTGGATTAACTGATAGAACTATGTGTTAAGTCTGTTTTATGAACTTAGTTAATTGGCTATATATTTGCCACATTAGTTAAATTCATTATTCATTATTAACTCTATATCTTTCATCATTATAATTCATTATTTATTTTCAATAAAATGGCAGTAGCATTAGAAGATATTAAAAAATTGCGCGACATGACAGGCGCAGGTATGGGCGATTGCAAAAAAGCCCTTGAAGGTGCAAACGGTGACCTCGAAGGTGCAATTGATTTGCTCCGTAGAAATGGTCAAAAATTGGCTGTAAAACGCGCAGACCGCGAAGCTAATGAAGGTGTTTGCATCGCTTTAACTTCTCACAACCGCAACAACGGTATTGTTATCAAATTGGCTTGTGAAACAGATTTTGTGGCTAAAAACGAGAAATTCGTTGCTTTGGCTGAAAGTTTCGCAGCAGTTGCCCTCAAAAATTTGCCCGAATCTCTTGCCGCATTTTTGGCTTTGCAGACAGAAGAAGGCATTACTGTCGCTGAAAAAGTAGCTGAACAAACGGGTATCGTTGGTGAGAAATTGGAAATCACAAACTACGATTTCATCAAAACAGCAGGTGGTGAAGGTCAAGTTATTCCCTATATCCACATGGGCAACCGTGCAGCAGTTATCGTGGCATTGAACCAAGAAGGACCAAGTTTGATTGAAGCAGGTAAAAACGTGGCGATGCAAGTTGCCGCCATGAAGCCTATTGCACTCGACAAAAACGGCGTTGACGCAGATACTATCAACCGCGAAATCGAAGTTGGTAAAGAGCAAGCACGCGCTGAAAACAAGCCAGAAGCCATGATTGAAAAAATCGCAATGGGTAAATTGGCACGTTTCTACAAAGACTCTACTTTGTTGAACCAAGATTACGTAAAAGACGGCTCTATGACTGTCGCTGCGTACTTGAACAGCGTAAGCAAAGGCTTGACTGCAACAGCTTATAAGCACATCAATTTGGGCTAAATAATTACGGTTTTTTGTAATTACTTAGCCCATAGCTCGCTTCGCTCGCAAAAAAAGGGAATGTGGTTCGTTTTTCTGGCTTTGCCCGAAAAACGAACCACCTCTCCTCTCTCGCGCAAGCGAAGCAAGCGCGTGACTAAGTAATTACGATTTTTTATAAAAAAGCACCCCCTCAGTAAGGCGGCGCTTTTTGCATTTTATACGCTTTTGGGAACGTTTTTACTCATTTTGAAAAAAATATATCTCAACATGTTATCAGTTTCTATAAAAGCTTTACTTTTACACTAAGTTTAGTTTTAGATGTAAACTAAGCGTAAATACTTAGCTACGCGCTTTCCCGAAGGCTTTCGGGATCTAAACAGACTTCGCTCGCGCGAAAAATGAACCACCTTTTCTGTTGTGCGAGCGAATAGCTAAGTAATTACAACAACTCATTGCTTGACTATTTAATTATTTTACAAAAATCATACAGAATTCTTATGGCTAAGATTAGAATTGCTATCAATGGCTTTGGACGGATTGGACGGATTACTTTCCGCAATCTCGTTAAGATGAAAAATGTTGAAGTTGTTGCAATTAACGACTTGACAGACAATAAGACCCTCGCTCACCTTTTGAAATATGACTCTATTCACGGTAGATTCGACGGCGAAGTAAGTGCTGATGACCAGTTCTTGCATGTGAATGGTAAAAAAATTGCCGCACTTGCAGAACGCGACCCCAAGGCGTTGCCGTGGAAAAAAATGAAAATTGATGTTGTTATTGAATCAACAGGACGTTTCACTTCTTCTGACAAAGCACAAGCGCACATTGACGCAGGTGCTCAACGGGTTGTTATCTCAGCACCGGGTACAGGCGATGTGAAAACCATCGTTTTAGGCGTGAACAGTGAGGCGATTTCGGCAGATGCAAAAATTTATTCTAATGCGTCTTGCACAACGAACTGCCTTGCACCGATGGTAAAGATTTTGGACGAAAATTTTGGTTTGGAAAGTGGTTTTATGCAAACTGTCCACGCTTATACGGCTGACCAAAGTCTCCAAGATGCACCACATAGCGATTTGCGTCGGGCGCGTGCAGCAGCTTATAGCATCGTTCCAACATCAACAGGTGCAGCAAAAGCAGTAGCTTTAGTTATGCCACATTTGGCGGGTAAACTCAACGGAAGTTCTATGCGTGTGCCTATTCCAGACGGGTCTATCACGGATTTTACAGCGGTTTTGAAACGCCCTGCAACGAAAGAAGAAATCAATGCAGCTTTCAAAAAAGCAGCGGATAACGAATTGAAAGGCATTTTGCAATACGAAACTGACCCAATTGTATCTATTGACATAATAGGTAACAAACACTCGTGCATTTTTGACTCTGACCTTACACTCACAATCGGTAATACGGTTAAGGTATTGGGTTGGTATGACAATGAATCGGGTTACTCTGCACGTTTGGCAGATTTGGCGGTTCAGGTAGCGCAACTTTAAGATAACGCTTTTGCGCTCGCTTCGCTCGCGCAGGAGAAAGAGGAGTGGTTCATTTTTCGGGTGAAGCCCGAAAAATGAACCACATTCCCCTCTATCGCGCGAGCGAAGCGAGCGCGATAAGCATTTAGTATCGTTTCAAATTACGTAACAATTCTAACAATTCAGACAACATCATTGCCGTTGCGCCCCACACTGATTTTCCAAAGACATCAAAATACGGGACATCTTTTAAGTTGTACGTTTCACTGATGTAAATATCTTTGACCTTCCAATTATTGACATTTTCCAAAAGCGCAATAGGCGTTTCAATAACCCTTTTTACCTCCGTTTCTTGCCGTTTATACTGAGGGGGGGTACTTGTCCACGCCAAGAAAGGTTGAACGTGAAAATTGCTGACTGGAATATACACATCTGTCATTGCGCCAATTACATCAATAGTTGAGGACTCTACACCGATTTCCTCCTGTGTTTCCCGCAAAGCCGTTGCTTCTAAATCCACATCTACCGTTTCAACAGAACCACCCGGAAAACTAATTTGCTTACTGTGTGGGTCTTTAGGATTGCCCGTTCGCTCGGTCAAAACGATGTGCCATTCTCCATTTTGAGGAAATAGCAGCATGAGTACAGCCGCTTTTCGGGCAGTAGGTGGTGCGTCAAAAATATGCCGTTTGAGCATAGCAGACATTCGGACTTGATAATCACGTCCCGGTAAGCCTTGTTTGTGGCGTGCGATAAGGCGTTCGATAAAAGCATCTTGCATATTTTTAGTTTTTGGTGTATGGTTTTTAGTTTTTAGAAAACGGCTAAGTAGTTCTTCCCGACATTTCCCACTGCTTTTTCAAAAATCATGATTTATCAAAAAAAAACAGTTTTAAGGCTGTTTCGCGCTCTCCCGAAGGTGTTCGGGATTAAACAGACTTCGCTCGCATGAGAAGGGGGGAATGTGGTTCATTTTTCGGGCTTTGCCCGAAAAATGAACCACCACTCTTCCCTTTGCGCGAGCGCAAAAAACGCTTTTAGGTTATGCCCACTCCTCAACTACTTACTACATACTTAGTTCAAAAGGTTCTCATCTGAAAAACTAAAATATCCCGAACGTGTAATGATGACGTGGTCAACAACAATAATATCCAATGTTTTGCCCGCAAATCTCAATTTATGGGTCAAATCAATGTCTTGTTTGCTTGGCTTTAATTGCCCAGAAGGATGGTTGTGTACCAAAATAAGATTGGGTGCTAAGGCTTCAAGGGCAGGGCGAAACACCATTTTTGCATCTATCATAACGCCTGTGACGCCACCCGTACTGATACGGTGCTTGCTGATAACATCTTTTGCTTGATTGAGTAAAATAATCCAAAATTCCTCGTGTGGCAGGTCAATCATCGTGGGGAGCATAAAGGTAAAAATATCTGCCGCGTTTCTGATATTTTCGCGTTTTAGGACATCACTAAATTGACGCCGCCGACCAAATTCAAGCGCAGCAACAATAGTAACAGCCTTTGCTTCGCCGATGCCTTTGAATTTCATCAAATCTTTTACCGAGCGCCGCCCTAATTCTGATAAATTACCATCAACAGACAGTAAAATCTGTTCAGCCAATTCAACAGCGTTCACATCAACCGTACCAGAGCCAATGAGGATAGCGATAAGGTCAGCGTCGGACAAGACGTCGTTGCCATGAATCAGCATTTTTTCGCGTGGGCGATTTTCTTCAGCCCATGCTTTGACAGGCATTTTTTTTGTCGTAGAATCGGATAGTTGTAAAGCACGTAACATGATTAGTATTGTTTACGAGTAATTACTTAGCCCATAGCTCTCCCGAAGGTATTCGGGATGTAAACAGACTTCGCTCGCAAAAAAGAGGAGTGTGGTTCGTTTTCGGGCTTTGCCCGAAAAACGAACCACCTCTCTTCCCTCACGCGAGCGAAGCGAGCGCGGTCTAAGTAATTACAATGATTTTTAAAAAACTTGTAAAAAAGAACTAATTCCCAAATTTTTGCGCTGCGAAAGGTCAGTTAGTAATTGAGGGATGGGCATAACCTAAAAGCGTTTTTTGCATCTCGCGCTCGCTTCGCTCGCGCGAGGGAGGGGAATGTGGTTCGTTTTTCGGCTTCGCCGAAAAACAAACCACGTCTTCTCCCTTTTGCGCGAGCAAAACATCTGTTTTTAATCAAAAAACGGTGTTTTTAGGTTATGCCCACTCCTCAGTTAGTAATTTATATTTCCTCAGTATAAAAGCCGTTTTTGACTTGAAAAACGACCTTTATACTGAGGGGGTATAACTGCTTAAATTTTTCGCCGCCACAAATTTTTCCCAATCTGCAAATGCCTCTGGCTTCAAAACTCTTGGGAATTTGGCTTGTCCACCGCCTTTTCCTTGTAAATTGAGGTATTCGTGAAATAAACGGGGCGGTACAGCAACGATTTGTGGTGCTCTCAAAACGGCTGTCCGTTCGGTGGCATAATCATCGTTGATGTTGCAGATTTTTTCGTCCAATAATTTTTTAAAAGCAAGGGTATCTGGCAAAGGCTCACAACCGATGTACCATTTGTGGGCGTATTTTCCGTCTGATAACACGGGCGATACAGTAAATTCTTTTACATCAATTTTCAAGGTTTCTGCCGCATACTGCACACCTTGATTCATATTATCCACCGACAAATGCTCACCTGTAACGCTCAAAAAATGTTTTGTCCTGCCTGTAATCACCAATTCTTTGCGACACACATCGGTAAAGCGCACCGTATCGCCGATGACATACCGCCACGCACCTGCACACGTGCTGATAGCAAGGGCGTATTCAATGCCTTCTTCCACTTCATCAACTGAATAAGCGCGGGGCTTACCTTTTATCTGTCCGTCGCTGTCAAAATTAGCGTCGTTGAAAGGGATAAACTCGTGAAAAACACCGTTGTCGAGTATCAACGCCATAGAGCGCGTTTCTAAACGGTTTTGAGAGGCGATAAAACCTTCACTTGCCAAATACGTATCAATATAAATCATCGGTTTAGTCATCAACCTATCAAAAGCCGCTCGGTGTGGCTCAAAAGCAATACCTCCATGCGCAAAAACACGGAGATTAGGCCAAATTTCGTGAATACTCCCCAATTTGTTGTGCGCCATGACACGCTCAATCATCACCTGCACCCACGAAGGCAAACCCGATAAAAAAACAATGTCCCATTTTGGCGCGCTGCGGGCAATGGCATCGAGCCGACTGCTCCAATCGGGCATAGATTGAATCCGATGTTCTGGTTTGGATAAGCCTTTTGCCCACATCGGACGTGATTTCATACTGATACCACTCATATCGCCCACCCAAGCGTTGTCGTGTTGTTTTAAAGTTGCCGAGCCACTCACAAATAAGCCTTGTTTGCCAAAAAAATCAGAACCTAAACCGAAGCGCGTAGCGGCAAAAAAAGTTCGCAAACTTGAAGTCCGAATAGCGCGTATCATGTCAGCCGTTATCGGAATATACTTGCTTGGTGCGCCCGTTGTGCCACTACTAAGGGCAAAATAAGGAATTTGTCCCGCCCAAGTCACATTACTTTCTGAGTAATTGAGGGCGCGATGCCACCATTCATCATAAATTTTATCGTAATCAAAGAAAGGTACTTGGTCTTGGAAGGCTTGAATAAGGTCATAATCACGTAGAATATCGTGAAAATTGTATTTTTTTCCAAAAGCAGTATATTCAGCTTTTTTAAGTAATTTATGCAATGTTTTAGATTGCAGTTCAAAAGGTGATAGTCCTCCCCCTTGCGCTTTGTGGGCGAGTGAAAAGGCGCGTTTGACGATTTCTCCAACTATGGGCATTGCTAAGTTATTTTTAAAACTCATTGTTGTCACAATTAGTGTTCTGTTATTACTCTCAAAGTAACTGTTTACCACACGTTCTCCCGAAGGCTTTCGGGATGTAAACAGACTTCGCTCGCGCAGAAAGGGGGAATGTGGTTCATTTTTCGGCTTTGCCGAAAAATGAATCCCCTCTTTTTTGTCGTTGTGCGAGCAAAAGGCACGTATCTAAATAGTTACCTTTCAAAAAGTTCAATAAAGAAGGTAAGTTATTTGCAAGAATAAAGGGTAAGCATCACGTAAAAGTCACGGTGCGGCTGCAAAAAAAATAAGTAGTTACTTTGTAATTACTTAGTCACGCGCTCGCTTCGCTCGCGCGAGGAGGAGTGGTTCGTTTTTCGTGCAAAGCCCGAAAAACGAACCACATTCCCCTTTTTGCGCGCGAAGTCTGTTTACATCCCGAATACTTTCGGGAGAGCTATGGGCTAAGTGATTACGTTACTTTTACGGAATCGTTCTGAAAATAGTATAGCGCAAAACCAATTCTAAAACAATTAAAATCAACGCTGCCAATACCCAATTACCAAATACTTCGGTGCGGCTACGAAGTGTTGTTACATCAATCCGCGTTTTTTCGAGTCGGTCAATTTCCGCGTAAATTTGTTCCAATTCACGGTCGTTTGTGGCGCGGTAGTATTTTCCTCCCGTCGTATTGGCAATGTTTTCCAATAAAGTTTCATCTATTTCAACAGGTACAAGCCCAAAAACGTATTTACCATCTTGCCTACGCCCTACTGGTGACAAGGCTTCTCCTGTTGACCCGACACCGATTGTATAAACTTTTATACCCAGCGTTTTGGCGAGTTGCATGGCGTCCTCGGGTTTAAAATACCCAGCGTTGTTTACACCATCGGTCATTAAAATCACAATTTTTGATTTTACAGGACTATCTTTGAGCCGATTTATGGACGTAGCAAGCCCCATGCCGATAGCCGTGCCGTCTTGTAAAAAACCACTTTGAAGTTTGGATAAAAACTCTTGAACCACACTATGGTCGGTTGTTAAAGGACATTGTGTAAAGGCTTCACCGCTAAAAACGACCAAACCTACACGGTCATAGGTTCGCTTTTCGACAAATTGTGCTGCCACTCGTTTCGCCGCAGACAAGCGGTCAGGGTCAAAATCTTGTGCCAACATACTACTCGATAGGTCAAGGGCTATCATAATATCAATACCGTCGGTTTGCACATCTTGTTCACTCAAAATACGTTGTGGACGCGCCAAAGCAACCGTCAAAAAGACAAAACAAAGACCCCTCAGTAAAGGCAACAAAAAACGGGCGCGTCCACGTTGCGACGAGCGTCCGCTAAAAGCAGCTAAATTAGAAAAAGTTAAAGTCGCGTAATGCGTCCGATAACGTTGCCAATACCACCAAGCAATGACAGGCAGCAACAACAAAAACGTAAGAAACGTAGGACTGGCAAATTCAAAATTTTTGAACATATCTAATTGGGCATATCAAAAGTGAAAGGGAAATGACTTCTCGCGCTCGCTTCGCTCGCACGAGAGAGAGGATGTGGTTCATTTTTCGGGCAAAGCCCGAAAAATGAACCACTCTATCTTTTTAGTGTGTACGAGAAGTATAGCTACGTGAAATCTCACAAAAAAACAATGGTGCAAAAGTAGTTAGGTCGAATTAGATATTTTGTAAAAACTTAGCCACGCTTGCTTTTCTTGCGCAAAAAAAGGAGACATCGTGCATTTTATTTGATTTTTCAAAATATTGAAAATCAATTCATTGCACGTTGGAATCTAAAATCTAAAATTTGAAGTAATTACTTAGTCACGCGCTCGCTTCGCGCGCGCAGGGAGGAGAGGTGGTTCGTTTTCGGGCAAAGCCCGAAAAACGAACCACATTCCCCTTTTTGCGAGTGAAGCGAGCTATGGGCTAAGTAATTACAATTTGAAATCTTTTTTAATTTGGATTTGAAACCATACATAAAATCTAAACTGCTGGTTCTCGCGCTCGCTTCGCTCGCGCGAGAGGGGGAATGTGGTTCATTTTTCGGGCAAAGCCCGAAAAATGAACCACCTCTCCTACTTTTGCGCGAGCGAAGCGAGCGCAAAAGTGCCTTTTAATGCGTATTTTGAATTTATGTATGGTTTCAAAAATTTGGAGCGAAAAGAATTTTAATTTTAGAAAACGTAAAATTTTGGACGAAAAAATTACTTTTGATGACTGAATTCTAAAATAGAACAGTCAACTTTGACGCTCGATTTATTTAGTTATAAATAAGACACCACACAATGAAGAGAAAATTCGCTTTTTATCCCACTATTTTATTATTGTCGGTAGCCGCAATCACGTTGTACAGTGCTTGCGGTGATAATTCTAAATCGCCCCTAACGGGTAATGACGTATATATACGTCTTGGCAACGAACCTAACGGATTGAATCCCTTAACGACCGAAGATGCGAGTGCCATTCAGGTAACAAGTCAAATATTTCAATCTTTGCTTGAATTTGACCCTCAAACACTTGAATTGACGCCTTTATTAGCCAAAACACGCCCAAATGTTGTGGTGATTGACACAGGGCGTTTTAAAGGTGGGTCGTCTTACACGTATGAAATCAGAGACGAAGCAACGTGGAAGGACGGCTCACCTGTAATGGCTACCGATGTGACGTTTACATTAAAAGCAGTTCTGAACAAAAAGTCGGGCGCAAATAATCTAAGGTCAACGGTTGATTTTATTAAAGACATCGTGATTGACGCGGCTAATCCACGAAAATTTACTGTTTTTTCCGATAAACGTTATATTTTGGCAGAATCTAATTCAGGAACATTGCCTATTTTTCCTGAAAAATTCTACGATACTGAGGGGGTACTCAAAGACGTATCCGTAGCTGATTTATCGAAAGCATTGAAAGATTCAACGGTAAAATTAGACGCGGCTGTTTTATCTAAGTTTGGAGTAAATTTTCAACAAGCCAAATTTTCACGCGAGCCATTAGCCATTACAGGCTCAGGGGCTTACGAATTAGTAGAATGGAAGTCGGCAGAACGAATTGTATTGAAGAAAAAAACGAATTGGTGGGGCGATAAATCAGCCGCCACAACACCCATTTTAACCAATTTGCCAGAACGCCTCTTTTACAAAATTGTGAACGACGAAGTGGCAACAACCGCTTTGGTAAAAGACGGTCAATTTGACGTGGCAGCACGCCTTCAAGCCAAACAGTTTGTGGACATGCAAAATGACCCTAAGTTGCAAAATATATACACATTTCTTACAGCACCGACCAACAATTTGGCTTATTTGGGCTTCAATTGCAAAGATGTCAAACTCTCTGACCGCCGTACACGCCGCGCCATTGCCCACTTGATTCAGCCCGATTATTTGATTAAAACGATTATGAATGGCTTTGCCGACCCTTGCCCTACGCCTTTTCTACCGTCAAAATCTTATTTTGACAGCAGTATCAAAAGCCCAGAGTATAGTATCGAAAAAGCAAAAACCTTGCTCGCAGAGGCAGGTTGGAAAGATACAAATGGCGATTCGACACTTGACAAACGCATCAATGGTAAGCAAACAGAATTGGTTATTCGTTTTTGCTATGCCAATGCCCCAGCAGGAAAAAATACGGGTTTGATTCTCCAAGATGAAGCAAAAAAAGTAGGTATAAAAGTACAATTGCTGCCCGTTGATGCCAAATCATTTCTTGATGCTTTGAAAAGACGTGATTTTGATATGTTTTTGAGCCAAATGGGTATGACATCAGCCCTTGACGACCCCAAAGAAACATGGGCTTCGTCGAGCAGCACACCCGATGGCGGCAATAGGGTTCAATTTGAGAACAAGGCAGCAGATGCTTTGATAGACCAAATACGCGGCGAGTTTGACCCCGTAAAAAGAGATCTATTATACAAAAAATTTCAGCAATTACTTGCCGAAGAACAACCAGCTATTTTCTTATTTGCTACTAAAGACCGTATCGTATTGGGCAAACGCTTTGAAGCAACGCCGAGTTTACGGCGTCCGGGTTATGTAGTGGGACAATTCAAAATTAAAAAATGAAAATAAAATTCTGTGGGGCAGCCCGCGAAGTAACAGGCAGTTGTCATTTGATAACTTTAGATGATGGGTTTAAGATTTTACTTGATTGTGGTTTATATCAAGGACGCAATGACGCAATGGCAGAATTTAACGAAAAATGGTTGTTTGAACCTTCTGAAATTGATTGTTTGCTCTTGTCTCATGCCCATATTGACCACACAGGACGTGTGCCAAAATTGGTAAAAGATGGTTTCAATAAAACAATTTACGCCACTCACGCCACCCGCGATTTGGCAGGATTGATGCTTTTGGACAGCGCGAAAATCCAAGAAAATGATGCCGCTTATGACAAAAAACGGGCTGAACAACAAGGTCAAGAAGTAGATGCGTCAAAACCGCTTTACACGGTTGAAGACGCTCGGCAAACAATGCGCTTGTTTGCGAGTTTTAATTACGATATTTGGTTTAAAATTAGCGAGAATATTGAGGTCATGTTTACTGATGCGGGACATATTCTCGGTTCGGCGTGTATTTCACTCAAGATTACTGAGGGGGGTAAAACAACGCGCTTGGGCTTTACAGGTGACATCGGACGCCCAAATCGCCCCATTCTGCGCGACCCCCAACCCATGCCACCTTGCGATTTTTTGCTATGTGAATCCACTTATGGAGACCGTTTGCACGAGGCAGCACCCGAAGAAATAACGCGATTTCAACGTATTATTGAGCATACTTGCGTAGAAAAACGCGGAAAACTTATCATTCCCGCTTTTAGTGTCGGTCGGACGCAAGAAGTAGTTTACATCTTAGATAAGCTCGTTGAAGCAGGTAAACTGCCCGCCATTGATGTTTATGTAGATAGTCCATTGGCAGTAGAAGCCACCACCGTTTTTGTCAATCACCCAGAATGTTTTGATGCTGAAATTCACGACTATTTGATACACAATCCTAATCCTTTTGGCTTTCACAATCTCCATTTCATACGAGATTCGGCGGGGTCTAAAAAGCTGAATACATCGCGAAAACCGTGCATTATCATTGCTTCAAGTGGTATGGCAAATGCGGGGCGCGTAAAACATCATATTGCCAATAATATTGAAAAACCAAGCACGACTATTTTAGTTGTCGGCTACGCTTCGCCCAATACACCAGCAGGACAATTGCGCGACAAGGTAAAAAAGTTGAACCTGTTTGATAAAAACCTACAAGTTCGGGCAGAAGTGGAGGTCATGGATTCTTTTTCCGCGCACGGCGACTACGAAGAAATGTTACAAATAATTGCCAACCAAAAAGAGTCGTGTAAAAATCTATGCCTCGTGCATGGAGATTACGCTGTCCAAAAAGTCTTTAAAAACTATTTGGAAGATAATGGGTTTGCGCGCGTGGATATTCCCGGATTGGGCGACGAAGCTCATATTGACGCAAATGGTACTGTAACTTGGCTTACAGAAACCCCTCAGTATGAAGCGGTAAAAACGGCGTTTAAACCCGAATCGGAAGTATAAAAAATCAGTAATTACTTAGCCATGTGCATTTTGCTCGCGCAACGAGAAAATAAGAGGTGGTTCATTTTTCGGCGAAGCCGAAAAATGAACCACATTCCCTTCTCACGCGAGCGAAGCGAGCGCGTGGCTAAGTAATTACAAAAATCAAACAAATCATAGTTCAGACTTAAAGTATCAAGAACACAACAGGGTGCTTGTGCAACTCTGGTAGTTTTGTTTTTTTCCATTCTGCAATTGTTTTTACGGCAATATACTGAGGGGGTGTCGTTAAGTCGGCAGCAATGCCAAATCGTGTGCTGGGTTGCAAAACCTTGAAGGCTGTTTCAATCATTTGCCCATTTCGATAAGGTGTTTCGATAAAGATTTGGGTTTGTTGCAAGCGTTTTGCCGTTTCTTCCAATTTTTTCAAATCTTTACCCAAATCCTCCTTCTTTGCGGATACATAGCCGTGAAAAGTGAATGATTGTCCGTTCATGCCCGATGCCATTAAAGCCAATAAAATAGAACTTGGACCTACCAAAGGCACAACTTCAATGCCCTGCCGATGCGCCCACGCAACCACAACTGCCCCCGGGTCAGCAATACCAGGGCAGCCCGCTTCAGATACAATACCAATATTTTTTCCAGCGTTTAACTGCTCCAGAATAGCGGGATAATCATCGAATTGTCCTTTGTCATCGAGTTCATAAACGGTGATATTACTGAGGGGTATGGGCTGCTTTGTGGCTTTGATAAAATGCCGTGCTGTTTTTGCTCGTTCCGCAATAAACGTATCAAGTCCGTGGATTATCTCGATAACATAAGCTGGTATCGTATGCAGATTGTCCTCAAATGGCTCACCAAGTGGGATTGGAATAAGATAGATTTTACCTTGCAAAATATTTTTTATTTTTTGGTAATTACTTAGCTCATAGCTCGCTTCGCTCGCAAAAAAGGGGAATGTGGTTCGTTTTTCGGGCAAATCCCGAAAAACGAACCACCTCTCCTCACTCGCACGAGCGAAGTGAGCGCGGAAAGTCGTTTGTCTTTTTTGTTATGTAATCTAAGTTTTGTGGTATAAAAACGTGGCTTCGTCGCGCAATAATCTAATGGAGCGAGCCGTTTTTTTTGTTTAAAATTTGGGCTTTGCCCAAATTTTAAACAAAAAAAACGGCTCGCTCCGAAAAACTCCCCGCGCCGCCGAAGGCGGCGCGTTTTGAATTACTACCGCAAAACTTAGGTTATGTACTAAGATTTTAGAGTTTTGTGGTGGCTGAGACAACCATGCCTTGTTTTTACTGAGGGGTACTTATATAAAAAATAAATATTTGTGTGACAAATCAATGTGATATAGAATCTGTATTGCCAATATTATGGCATTAACTCAATATTTCCACCATTTCCAACAACGTCGGGTTAATCCGATTGTGGTGCTTTATAGCCGTCTCAAAGGGTGTATATTCGATGTTGTGACCAATTTGACCAATAGCAACGCCTGCTTTTCCGTCCATTAATGCCCGAACTGCTTCCAAACCCAAGCGACTTGCCAGCACACGGTCAAGCACCGTTGGGCGTCCTCCGCGTTGAATATGTCCTAAAACTGTTATACGAATATCCGTTGCTAATAATTGAGATTTGATTTTCTCTAAAACTTGAAAAGCCCCGCCTGCATCATCGCCTTCAGCAATCACGACAATACTCGCCCGTTTTTTCTTATTGTAATTATCATTCAATCTTTTGACCAAAGCAGGCAAATCACTCGATACTTCGGGTACTAAAACTGCCTCTGCACCCGTTGAAATAGCCGAACGCAAGGCAATAAAACCCGCATCGCGTCCCATTACTTCAATGAAAAACACCCGTCCGTGCGAATTTGCCGTGTCTTTTACGTTATCAATTGCGTTCATAGCCGTATTGACTGCCGTATCGTAACCAATTGTGTAATCTGTTCCGTACAAATCATTGTCAATCGTGCCGGGTGTACCAACGATGCGAATATCTGGGTATTCAGACATAAAAATCATTGCACCCGTGTAAGTGCCATTACCGCCACAAGCCACGATGCCTTCTATGTCAAATTTTTTGAGGTTGGCATAAGCCAGTGCGCGTCCTTCGGGTGTCATAAAGCGTTTTGACCGCGCCGTACCGAGAACAGTGCCGCCCAATTGCAAAATATTGGAAACATCGGTTGTTTTCATATTGAACATATCTCCGGCAATCATGCCTTCATAACCATTGCGGATACCCACAACTCCAATCCCATAGTGCAAACATGCCCGCACAACTGCCCGAACATTGGCATTCATGCCGGGAGAATCGCCGCCTGATGTGAAAACGGCTATTTTTTTCATTGTCTTTTTGACTGTCTTTTTCATTTTTATTGATTCGAGTAAACAATTTACTTTATGGTGATTTGAAACCATACATAAAATCTAAACTGCTGGTTCTCGCGCTCGCTTCGCTCGCGCGAGGGGGAGAATGTGGTTCATTTTTCGGGCAAAGCCCGAAAAATGAACCACCTCTCCTCCTTTTGCGCGAGCGAAGCGAGCGCAAAAGTGCCTTTTAATGCGTATTTTGAATTTATGTATGGTTTCAAATATGGTGAAGGCGCAAAGGTGAAGAAAAACACTAAGAAAACAAGGATACAGGTTTTTTTTTAGGAAAGTAAAAGGAATTACTTAGTCACGCGCGCGAGCGAAGTCTGTTTACATCCCGAATACCTTCGGGAGAGCTATGGGCTAAGTAGTTACAAGTAAAATTAATAAAGTATCCAGCAGTTTCCGCTTTGGTTTTTTTCCATACGCCGCCTTCGGCGGCGTGAGAGGGTTTTTCGGGGCGAGGTGCATTTTCTTGTTAAAAATTGGGGCAAAGCCCCAATTTTTAACAAGAAAATGCACCTCGCCCCATAAAGAACTATGCGCAGCGAAGCTGCTTTTTCCCCAAAGCGGAAACTGCTGGTGGAAACGAAAATACCCCTCAGTAAGTCAAGGAAAACTAACGTTCGGGGAACTTTAAAAGTTCCCCGAACGTGGTCGCCACTAAAATTGTCAAGGCTCTATTACGGTTTCAAGTTGCTGTCAAAAATCCGTTAGGTTTCGTACATTTCTTGGACATGTAACGTGCGAATCCTAACGGATTCGGTGAAAATTAGCTGTCTTATTTTTCTATAAACGTGTAAATCCTAACGGATTTTTGAGAACAACTTGAAACCCTAATTGAGCCAATCTTTAAGATTTCGTAAATCTAAGTTGCTAATTTATTGTAATTTCAAATCTTAAATTCAAAATCTTCTTTATAGCCTTCATTACCTCATCTATAACAAGATATTCGCCAAAGAAGCCTCAGCATACCTCGCTAATTTTTCATTTTTCATCAGTTCTTCATTACCTTCTGCCAACAACCAATTGAGGTAAATACAATGTGCCATTCTCTGAAAATCAATGATTTGGTCGGAAAAATCTTTGGGTAGCGAACGATGTTTTTTATAGCCTTTGATATAAGCGCGTTTTAGCGTAATGGATTCTTTTTTATTTTCTATTTCGTTGAAAGTAATAGCAATATCTAACCAATAATATCCATAAGCCACCTCATCAAAGTCAATAGGCGATAAGTCATCACCGTTTTGAATCACATTTTTGAAGTGCAAATCGCTGTGAATCAAGCCCCATACTGAGGGGGTAGTCTCGTATTTTTTATAGGTGTTTTCAATCCCTAAAAAAGCCTTATCAAGCTCATTTTCATTGACTTTCAAGACTTGTTTGTACCGTATTATTTTATGTTTCACGGCTTGCACAAGTACATTGTCAATATTTAGAACATTTAGAGATTGGCTATGTAATGTACTGAAATATTCTGCTGCCTTGTGCAATTGTGCCATCATTGCGCCCATTTTGTAACACAAAGCGGCATCTACTACTGAGGGGGGGCTGCCTTCAATCCAGTCTCCTAAAACCAAGTAGCGTTTTTCGTTTTCCCAGTCTATCAACGGAAAAAAGAGGTTTGGCGCGGCTTGAACTTTTAATGCTGTGTGCGTTTTGATAAAAGACAGGAAAAGGGCATTTTGGGCAATTTTTTCAATGAGAACTCGGTTGTGTTTTTTGTAGAGTTTGGCTACAAAATACTGTTTGTCGGTGGTTTCAATTTTAAAAACCAATGTATCTATCCTTTTAATTAATTGAATATCAAGAATTTCAAGATTAAAATGGATTTTAAGTGCGTTTTTTAACATAGAATTTGAGATTTCAACATGTAATAAAGTGGCTTCCAATATTCTGCAAAACTGAATAATCTAAATGCCATCGGTGTTGGCAATGCTGATTTTAGCACTTGTGTAAGTAGTATTTGCTTGCATCATACACCCGATTAAATTGCGAAGGGCAGGACACGCGCTAAAGTATTGCCGCAAGTTTGAGTTGTAGAAACGTTGCCTTACTTAGGTTAGGGAATTTGTAAAATATAACTTACTTACTTAGCATCGCTCGCAAAAACAGGTATTTTTATGCGTTTCAAATTTTTACGGCAGCAAAAGACCCCTCAGTAAATAAGGTATTTTTGAATCAAAAAATCGAGTAAACCGACGTTCGGGGAACTTTAAAAGTTGCCCGAACGCGAGTTACCGCTAAAATTGTCACAGAGCCATTTATTTTTAATCCCTTAGTAAAACAATTTTAATAAAATCTCCCATTTGTTGAAACCATACATAAAATTTAGACAACGCTACTCGCGCTCGCTTCGCTCGCGCGAGAAAGGAGAATGTGGTTCATTTTTCCGGCAAAGCCCGAAAAATGAACCACCTCTCCTCTCTTTGCGCGAGCGAAGCGAGCGCAAAGAGTTACTTTAACACGTTTGAAATTTATTTGAAACCATACATAAAATCCAAACTGCTGGTTCTCGCGCGCGCTTCGCTCGCGCGAGAGGGGAAATGTTGTTCATTTTTCGGGCAAAGCCCGAAAAATGAACAACCTCTCCTCCTTTTGCGCGAGCGAAGCGAGCGCAAAAGTGCCTTTTAATGCGTATTTTGAATTTATGTATGGTTTCAAAATTTTTTTTACAATTAAAGCATTTAAAAGTATAAATATTTGGTTATTAGTAGAATATCCGCTAATTTTATAGTGTTTTTCAAATTCTTTTTTTGAAACGCTATTGAACATAGTAAATGCTTAATTGCGCTCGGTTCGCTTGCGTGAAAAAATATTTATAAAACATAAATTACAAACAGACCCTTATTATTCACCACATTTTTAAACTAAGGAGGTAGTAATGAAAAGAAACATTACATTAAAGCTGTTGCTGCCTCTGCTGCTGCTTTCGGGCATTGCAACAGGACAAGCTGAACGCACTTTTGTCAAGTCGTTCAATTTACAAGGAAAACAAACTGTCGTCCTCGACATTGGCGACAACTATCAAGTAACGATGTGGGATAGCGAGATCATGCGCGTTCAAATGACCGTCTCTTTACCCAATTCGAGTGATGCTTTGCTCAAATCGCTTGCGGAAATAGGACGTTATGGATTAACGAGTACTATCAATCCCGAAACGCTTAATTTTACCGCGCCGATACTGCGCAATCCATTAAAAATCAACGGAAATCCCGTAACGGAAACCGTTTTTTACACTGTTTTTGTACCTAAAAATGTCACGATTTTAAAAACATCAGACCCTAAAATCGTGAACAAATTAGTTCCTTAGGAACGTTAAATAAATAAAAGCGCGTTCTGAGACGCTATATTTTTCGCTTTGCGAAAAATAAATCTATCAGGGGGAGCGTGTATTTTTTGCTTAAAAATCGAAGATTTTTAAGCAAAAAACACACGCTCGCCCTGAAAAAAACTTTCGAAGGCGATTTTCGAGCGAACCGAGAAAGAGCCAGTAAAACGCGCTTTTATTTACTTAGCCTTCCTTAGAAAGATTTTAAATGAAACTGGCGGGTGGTATAATCCTCTAAGGGTTTCAAACCCTTGGAGGGTTGTAGTCGCCGCCAGTTTTCATTTGAAATCTACTTAGTATTTATTTAAAAACCTATTTTATCAGTCAATCAATCAATAGCTACACTATATGACTCGTTTATTTATACTTTTTTTTCTCCTCCTCTCAACTACAGCCTCTGTTTCAGCCCAAGTAGAAAAGCCTTATTTTCAAGTTTTCGACATCAGTGAAGATGTTAAAAGCATCAAAATTGAAACGGCAGACTCGTTTAAAGTGCGCAAATGGAATGGTGTACAGCTAATGGTAGATATGTCTATTCGCCTTGAAGGTGGTACAATGGATTTATTGAGCGTTGTTATTTTTGATAACCGCTATGCTTATGAATCCGCCAATCAAGGGAGTCTTCTTTTGATTCGCCCAAAAATGACCCACCGCGAAAATGCCAAAATAAAGTATATGGGTACTGTTTGCGCCGAAAAAATCGTCATGACGGTTTATATTCCCGATGGTTTTGAAATGCGTAGCCCAACTGAATTTGTCAAAAAAGAAGATGTAATCATAGCGGCTGAAAAAAATTAATCAAACCTGAAACGATTGATAGACACGTCTGTATCAAGCGGTTTATTCACCAGCAAATTCTCCACAAATTGTTCGGCAAAAAATGGAATAAGGGACGCACCCTTTGTTCCAAAGCCATTGAATATGCCCAAAACAGAAAATTTTTGATGCCAACCTATCAATGGACGACGGTCACGAACCGTTGGGCGTACTGCTGCTTGGTGGGCAATAACCTCAAATGGGCAGTTTAGAATCTCACGCAATTCACTTATTATCAATTCTTTATTGGCTTCCGTGGGTAAGTCGTCTGCAAAATTCCAAGCGTTGGTTGCGCCCACCCAATAAAGTGATGTCTGGTTGGGCATATCAACTTCAATATCGTGAAGTGGCACTATGGAGATTTTATTTTTAAAAATAGTGGATAAATTGAGGTCTGGAATACGGACTAAAAGCAATTCTCCTTTATCTAAATTAAAAGGAAGCCAACTGAAATAAGGATTGACTGCCCCTGCTGCCCCTTCCGCGAAAATTATCTTTTTCGCCGTCCAATCTTTGTAACGCACTTGATTTTCTTCAATCTGTAAATCTCCGAAAGAAAATTCTTCGTTTATCAACATCTGTTTCTCTGTAAAATAGGTGCGTAAACGGCTCATCAATAAAGGCATGTTGACTTGCGCACTGTTTTTTGTTTCAGCAAATGCGTAGAATTTATTGAAAAATGGGTGTGTTAGAGGCGCGAAAACCGCATCAGATGTCTGCGGGGTGGTCGTTGTATCGCCGCAATAGGGCGCGTAATCGGTGTAGGTTCGCCGCAACAGAAAATTATTTTCTTCTTCTACGTCTCGCAATGTGCGGAGGATAGGTCGGTCGTGCCAAATAAGTACAGACAACTCCTTTTCCAGTTCTTGGTAGAAGGATTTTGCCGCAGGTAATAGCGCGTCAATACGCCAAGATTTGACAAAACGCCGTCCTGTAATCGGGTTGATGACACCTGCTGCAATTTTTGACGAAGTGAGTACCCCCTCCCTATTTTCATCAAAAACGAGGACTTTTTGACCATTTTTACGCAACAAATACGCTAAAATAGACCCTGAAATGCCTTGTCCAACGATGATGCAATCTATTTGATTCATAAATTATACTTGCGGTGGTTTTCTTTTCAAAATTATACGCCCGTTCGACCTATCGCTGCACTCGTACATACCTTCAAGTGCAGTGCCGTCACTTTTGAGAATTAACTCCATTTTGACAAATGGAATCCAACTGGATTCTGGCAAAGGGTCTTCCGTAATATTGTATTTTTCGGCGCAATTCAAGTATGTTTTATTGGCTTTTCCTTCAACGAGAGCTTTGGCACTGTACCTTTTTCCATCAATCGTTAGAAATGTAACCGATACGCCTGTGATAGTGCCATCTTTTTTTTGTTCCAAAATTAGTTCATACTCAAATTCACTCCGAATACCAAAGCCATGATCCACTGTTCCTTTGCCCGACCAAGTGCCATTAAAAGAACCTACGGGCATTTTTGCTTCTTTTTTTGCCGCCGATTTAGTGTTTTTTTGCCCATATACTGAGGGGGTCAAAAAAGCTAAAAACAAAAGTATAGCCCAAGCGTCAGGCATTTTATTTGAAAAAATATTCATGTGTTGTTGATTTTAAATAATCACTTAGTCACATGCTCGCTTTGCTCGCACGGGTAAGGAGAGGTGGTTCATTTTTCGGGCAAAGCCCGAAAAATGAACCACATTCCTCTTTTTTGCGAGCAAAGCGAGCTATGGGCTAAGTAATTACGATTTTAACTACTTAGTGTAGTGTACTTTCGTAAATTTAGTGGGTAAGTAAGTAGTCATAAATAATCGCTACTTTTTACGATGCTGCGCGCGCTCGCCTCGCTTGCGCGAGAAGGAGAAATGTGGTTCATTTTTCGGGCAAAGCCCAGAAAATGAACCACATTTTCTCTTTTTGCGGGTGCAGTAAGCAATTTTCGCTTTGAAATTCATTGAAACCCTCTAAACGCGTGGTGCTTTTTTCTGCAAAAAAATTCTCCCTGGAATACAATTACCCGTTGACGCTGCCGTTCCTTCCCATATCCCTTCAAGGGTCGGGGTAGAAGTTTTGTCGAGTTTGTACGATAACTCACATTTCTTCACACACCACTCAGCATCTGGAATCGGGTCGTAATTCAGAATTTTTGTTTCTTCATATTTGAAATAATATTTACTAAATTTACCAGATAATGCCATATTTGCGCTGTATGTGCGTTTTTCACCATCTGCATGAACATAGCTTGTACCCGTAACGGCTTTACCTTTCTGGTTCAAATCAAGTTCCATTTTGAAAACCGTGCGTTTACCGCCACCTTCATCTCGTGTGATTGTGCCTTCCCAATGCCCAGAAATATCAATTTTATCGGCAAAATGTGGGTAATTTGCTATTATTTCAGTAGATGAGCCTTGATTATGCTGATTTACTGAGGGGGGCGTTTTTACCTTTTCTACGGGCATTTTAGAAAACATTAAAGGGATAATGAGTGCTAAATATTTTATCATCATAAGTGTTTTTTTATTTTTACTTAGTTAATATTTTTTGCTCGCTTCGCTCGCAAAAGGGGGAATGTGGTTCGTTTTTCGGGCTTTGCCCTAAAAACGAACTACCTATCTGAGGAGTGGGCATAACCTAAAAACATCGTTTTTTGATTAAAAACAGATGTTTTGCGCGCGCTTCGCTCGCGCAAAAGGGAGGAGACGAGGTTCGTTTTTCGGCTTCGCCGAAAAACGAACCACATTCCCCCTCCCTCGCGCGCGCGAAGCGAGCGCGAGATGCAAAAAACGCTTTTAGGTTATGCCCATCCCTCAACTACCTATCTTCTCTTTTTGCGAGCGAAGCGAGCTATAGTTTTTCACATAAATAATTTAATATTCTAATTCAACCATGCGACAATTTGTTATCGGCGACGTTCACGGCTGCAATGTAAGCCTTTTGGCACTTCTAAAAAAGATAGATATGCAATTAGACGACGAACTTTATTTTTTAGGCGACTATGTTGACCGTGGACAGGACTCAAAAGGTGTTTTTGACACCATTTTCGGCTTGATTGAGGCTGGGTATAAGGTTGTCTGTTTAATGGGCAACCATGAAGCAATGTTACTCGGCGCAATGGGTAATATAGCAGACCAATATTTTTGGAAGCAACACGGTGGCAAACAAACGTTGAAGAGTTTTGGCACAGATGAAATATACGATATTCCCGTTTTGTATATTGATTTCATAAAAAACATGCCTATCGTTATGGAAGTAGGTGATTATATTCTGGTACATGGTGGCTTAAATTTCAATCAAATTGACCCACTCAAACCCTCCCAACAGATGATTTGGATACGCGACTGGTACGAAAAAATAAACTACGAATGGTTGGGAAAACGCATCATTGTACACGGTCATACGCCACAAAGCTATCGGATAACCCAAGAACAGTTACAGAACATAGAAGATGACCGCGTGTTGAATATTGATTGTGGCTGCGTGTTTGATAAACATCCTTTGCCCAGATTGGCATGTTTTGAATTGAATTCAAGACAATTGTACATTCAAGCGAATATTGAAAAGTAATTGAGGTATAAGTTATGAAGTAACTACTTACCTCATCACAAAATTACTTTTTCAATATTCGGTACTCCACCCGACGGTTCATTTGGCGTCCACCTTCTGTTTCATTCTTAACAATTGGTTGTGTTTGACCGAAACCGTTTGTAATCATACGGGCGGGCGAAATGCCATTTTCAATCAAAAACTCACGAACTTGTGCAGCACGGCGGCGGCTTAGTGTGAGGTTGTAATCGGCTGCGCCTACATTGTCGGTATGTCCAATTATTTCAATTTCCAGTGTTGGATTGGCAAGCATAACGCTTGATAATTTGTTGAGTTCTACATTAGAACGCGGCAATAAGTCAGCTTTATCAGAATCGAAATAAATATTTTTTAGCGTGATGACTTTACCTACTTCTAACTTCAAAAGTGTCAAATCATCTTCTTTTATAGGTACACGTTTTATGGGTTCGAGTTTGCGCAAAGTCACATCATCAATGTAATAATAAGCAAAATTTAGTCCATTTACTGAGGGGGACGCCATGATGTTTGTTGTTTCATCTTCTTCAAAATTGCCCAAAACTAGCCAATCTGCCTCCGTTTTGGCGACAAATTTCATGGAAAAACGCGCCCAACTACCATTTTTAGCTTCTAAAACTTTTGCTGCTTTGACCTGTGGTTTGAGTGTTTTTAAGCAAGATTCACCTACGAGACTTACTTGTTTTTCAGAAAAACAAACACCCAAATTATTGACACGTAAAGATTTTGGTAGTTGCGCATACCAAAAATTAATGGTGTAAGTTTGTCCAATCACCAGCGATTCTGTCAACTGAATCTGCATATACTCACGACAATGCGGCTTACCATTCACGCAACCGTAAACCGTAATCCCCGTAAAATTTGTTCCACTGTGTGCCGTATGCTTTCCAAACCCTTTTTCTGCCCACGTCGCAGGCACGCGCACCCGTGTACCATAAGCATCAGGTGAAGCCGTTGTGGGTGATGTCCAATATTTGACCACGTTATCAAAATCTACACCCTTGTAATACCACCCAATCGGAAAGCCGTCAAATTCTTCAAAACTACCATTAGGGACAAGATTCGGTTGGGACATTTCGGCATTTTGAGCAACTGTTGTGTTTGTCGTGTAGAAAAAGATAAAAAATAAGTAGTAAAAAAACTTCATTGGCTAAAATGAGATGTCAAAGTAAAGATGTCAAAGTAAGTACTCAAAACTAAATAAACGCTGCTTTGTGGCATATTTACTGGCTTCCGAGAAAGAACTTGTCTCAAGGCAGCGCGTTCACTTATGTATAACTGAGGGATGGGCATAACCTAAAAGCGTTTTTTGCATCTCGCGCTCGCTTCGCTCGCGCGAGGGAGGGGAATGGTTCGTTTTTCGGCGAAGCCGAAAAACGAACCACGTCTCCTCCCTTTTGCGCGAGCGAAGCGCGCGCAAAACATCTGTTTTTAATCAAAAAACGATGTTTTTAGGTTATGCCCACTCCTCATGTATAACTACTTACCAGATTAATTGCAATTACTCAGCCTATTGCTCACTTCGCTCGCAAAAGAGGGAAGTGTGGTTCATTTTTCGGCGAAGCCGAAAAATGAACCACCTCTTCTCTCGTCGTTGTGCGAGCAATAGGCAAATGGCTAAGTAATTACGATTAATTAACGTAAAACAAAAGAAACCTGGTACATTCATCAAGATATTTTTTATCGTTTTGTAATATTTTTATCATTTAACAGCATCATTGCCAACAAAATACCAAACTTCTCCGTTTGTGTTCCGTTTGAAAGTAATTACTTCAACTTATAAAAATGAGAGACAATGAAATTTATTCTTATCCTATTCTTTAGCCTAACAAGTAGCGCACTCACTATTCTTTGCGCACAAGGCATCAGTTTTCAAAGCGACACTTTGAGTTGGCAAGCCATTCTGACTAAAGCAAAAACAGAGAACAAAATTGTTTTTGTAGATGCTTACACGACGTGGTGCGGTCCTTGCAAACGTATGGCAAAAGATGTATTTACGCAAAAAAACGTAGGTGATGTCTTCAACGAAGCATTTATAAATGTTAAAATGGACATGGAAAATGGTGAAGGTCCAGAAGTCGCCATGCGTTATGGGGTCAAAGCCTATCCAACGTATATGTTTATCACTGCCAACGGCGAACTCGTGCATCGTGGTCTCGGTGCAATGCCTGCTGAAAAATTTATTGCGATTGGCAAAGCCGCATCGAATCCAGAAACACAGTTTTTTGCATTAAAGAAAAAATACGAAAGCGGGGAAAAAGATACGAACTTCCTCAGAAAATTTGCGTTTTCTTGTGTTGATGCTCAAGAAGAGGGTTTGGCGGATAATGTTGCCAGTGTGTATCTAAAAACACAAAAAGACCTTTCTACCGACGAAAATATCGCTTTTGTTTATCGTTTTGCCAAAAAATTGGACAGTGATGCTTTCCAATATTGGTTGGCAAATCGCTCTGCTTTTGAAAAAAAATTTGGCAAACTTCAAGCTGACACAGACCTTGACGACCGTTTGACAACTGCCATTGGTAAGCCGTTTTTCAATGGTCAGAAAAAAGAGGTGGACATAGAAAAAGCTCGTGAATTTGCGCTTAAACACGCACCTCCTGATGTCGTTGAGCGTATTTTAAGCCTTCTAACGCTTCAAAATTTTGAAATGAAAGGCGATATTGCGGGTATTTTGAATCAAGCGTCAAGCCATTTAGATAAATTTCCTTCCGTCAATCCCAACCAATTGAATGATTTTGCATGGTTTTTTTACGAAAACACTACGGGCAAAGAATCACTTGAAAAAGCTCTAACTTGGTCACTCAAATCGGTTGAATTGAGTGAAAATAGCCATTCGTTTCACGAAACAACGGCTTCTATTTATTTCAAATTAGGTAATAAAGTAAAGTCGAAAGAATCTGCCGAAAAAGCTCTTAAATTGGGCAAAGAAAAAAATGAAAATGTAGATGAAATCGAAAATTTATTGAAAAAAATTGAAGCTATGTAACAAAGATTGTAATTATTTAGCCCATAGCTCTCCCGAAGGTATTCGGGATGTAAACAGACTTTGCTCGCGCAGAGAGGGGGAATGTGGTTCATTTTTCGGCGAAGCCGAAAAATGAACCACATTCCCCCTCTCTGCGCGAGCAAAAGTGAACACAGTTAAATTTTACCCGACAGTATTAATATGAAAGACTACTAAGCATAATTTCTTAAAGTTTTTTGAGCCTATTTTTTTGGCTTTTGAGCTTTTTAGAATGGCAAATCATCAGTATCTGCCGCTTTCAGAGGTGCGTCTGCCAAAGTTGGGAAACCATCTTCAGAAACAGGTGGCGGCGTTGATTTCGGTGCGGTTCTTTGCACAGGCGGCGCTGGTGCAGTCGCAGCAGCCGTGCTACCTGCCCCCTCAGTACTCGCTTGTTCGATGCGCCAGCAATTCAAGTTTGTGAAATATTTTCCTTGCCATTCGCGTCCGCGTAGGTCAAAATGAACTTTAATATCTGTTCCTTCATTGTAGCTATCAAGCAACCCACAACGTTCTTGGGTCAATTGAAATTTAACAAATTCTGGATATTGTGAATTGCCGTTAACGACTTCAATGACGAACTCACGGGCTTGGAATTTATCGCTTTTCGATTCCGTAGGATATTTGCGGAGCAGCTTACCGACTATTTCAAATGACATACTAAATTGTATTAAAAAATTAAGAATTAAATTTCAAGCCTCAAAAGTAAGAAAAAGTGCTTTGTTTCCACACTTTTACGCAGATAAACTTTCTAAAAAAAATGTAAGTAGTTAGTCACAAATAATCGCTACTTTTAAACATACACCTTTGTGTGAGCGAAGCGAGCGCGGGAAGCATCGTAAAAAGTGGTGATTATTTATGACGAACTACTTAACTAATCTAAGTTTTGTGGTAGTCAGTCAAAATGCGCCTCCTTCGGCGGCGCGGGGAGTTTTTTTGGGGGCGAGCCGTTTTTTTGTTAAAAATTTGGGTGCAACCCAAATTTTTAACAAAAAAAACGGCTCGCCCCATTAGATTTTCCTCGCGGCGAGGTTCCGCGTTTTAATACCACAAAACTTAAATTAACTATTTATTTAAGATTGTTTTAATTCCCCGTTGTAAAATTTCCTTTAGGGGATAAAATTTGCCAACGCGATAATTTATCATCTGTTTGAAAGTTGAAACCTGTAATGGTTTCACTTGCTCGCGTGATTTTTGTAAATTTAGTGGACTTGATAATATTTGTCGCTTCGTCCCAAACGAGTTCTGATGTTTCAAGTCGTCCATCGGTTTTACTTTCCCAAATGACGCTGTCTCGCACAATAACTTGCCGTTTTTTTTCGTCTCTAATAGCATACTTACCACTCAAAACACCCATTTCTAATTGATTGTCGTCGTAGAAATATGTTTTCGTTCCGTCGGGAAACACTTGTTTTGGGTCATTGCGTTCGGTATATGACAGCATGGTTGGTCCTGTCACCCGCACTTTTATACGCGCAGAATCGGAATAAATAATTTCCACGTTTTTTCCTTCGTCAATACCCAATTGGTCGCGGCTAACGACAAGCGACTCAGCAGCTTCGTTTTTGCAAGCTGCCCAAAAAAAAAGACTTAGTAAAATCAATAATTGTTTCAATGTATTGTTAAATTTTATGTTGAAAATGAATCTAAATACAGCAATTTTCGCTTTGTGATTTTCGGGCGGCGTAGCTGCCTAATCTCGGTAATATTTAAAGATAATCTACTAATTTTATGCGGTGTAACCGCTAAACAGACGGTTTAGCGGTTACACCGCTTAGTAAACACCATTTTTTCGTTGAGTATTACCAAGATTAGGCAGCTATGCCGCCCGAAAATCCCAAAGCGGAAATTGCTGGAGCGAAGCGAGCGTAAAGTTCAAAAACCGCTTTTAGGTTATGCCCACCTCTCACCTAAGTAATTACAATTCTTTTTAGAAAACTTTAAGTAATGCTTAAACGTTTTAGCGCAGCTAAAACGCCGTTTGTACGTTACTTTTGTGCTTTGATTTTTTAAAAATGACAATTACTTAGGTTTATTGCTCGCTTCGCTCGCAAAAAAGGGGAATGTGGTTCATTTTTCGGGCTTTGCCCGAAAAATGAACCACCTCTCCTCTTTTGCGAGCGAGCGAAGCGAGCGCGGCTAAGTAGTTACAAAATAACGTTATGTCCATATTATCCATAGAACAATTGCAAGACATGTTCAAGCAGCTTTCAAAGTTGTCTAAGTGTAAAATCTTCAACAAACGCTTTTTTTCCCTTGCTGTTTTGAGCATTTTTTTCGTCCAGCAAAATCTGTTTGCTCAACAACTGACGCCAACGGGTGATACTTCCCGCGTACAAATTCTTAACGCGACAACGGGCGAAATCATTGTTTTTAAAAACGAATCGGCTAAAAAATTTAAAGGTAAGGTTGTGTTGCGACAAAAAGATGCGACTTTGTATTGCGATTCTGCGATTTTGGACAATGCAGAAAACGTATATGCCCGTGGTCATGTTGTCATAAAACAGACAGATACGGTAAGTATTTTCGCAGATTCTGTTATTTTTCATGGATTTAGCCGAACAGCAGATTTGTTTGGCGACGTCATTTTGGTCAATAATGACAAAAAAATATTCGCCAATAAACTCAATTACGACCTCAATCGAAAAATTGCCACGTACAATAATAAAGCAACACTCGACAACGGACGCACCCAGTTGACCAGCAAACGGGGGCAATACTTTGTTAGCACGAGTCAAGCCTTATTTAAAGACCAAGTGTTGGTAGTGGATAAGGATTTTGATATGAAAACCGATACGCTGAAATTTGATGCGCAGAAAAATATCGCTACTTTTCTTGCACCCACTTTGATTTATCTTCGCGATTCCGCCCAATTTTATACGGAAGAAGGTTTTTATGACCTTCAAAATGACAATGCCGCTTTTACGAAGACCCCTCAGTATCAGAAGCTCAATCAGCTTGCCACGGCTGATACGATGCTTTATGACGGAAAAACAACCGTTATTACTCTAAAAGGCAATGCCGTGACCAAAGATACAGTTAAAGAAGCGACTGCAAACACAATCCGTTATAACCGCAAAACCGAAGAATCGCAATTGGAGGGCAATGCGCATTTTGTGGACGAAAAACAAAATATTCTTTCCGATACGATTGTTTATCACCCTAAAACAAAAACATATACCACACGCGGACGCTCAAGAATTGTGAACGAAGCCCAAATTTTAGAGGCAGACCTCGTGGATTTTGATTCCCAAGATTCGATTGGTATTGCGAAAGGTAATGTTTTTTGGCAAGATACGGCGTCTAAAACAAGTTTGCGATGCGAAAAAATGCAATATGACCAACGCCGCGAGTACATCAAAGCAGGAGGCGGCAGACCAATCTTGAGTTCTTTGATGGAAAAAGATACCTTGTGGTTGCGGGCTGATACGATTATTACGTTTAAACAAAAACAGTCAGATACGGCGCGTTCACTCATCGCTTACCACAAAGTACGCATGTATAAATCGAATTTTCAAAGTGTTTGTGATTCTTTGTTTTATTCCGAGCAAGATTCCATTTTTAGGCTTTTTAAAGACCCGATTGTGTGGTCGGATACGTCGCAATTATCGGGTGATACCATGCGGATTATGCTAAAAAATAAAAAAATTGACCGCGTTTTCTTGAAGAACAATGCGTTTATTATCAATTCTACGGACGAAGCCTTTTTTAACCAAATAAAAGGGCGTGAAATAACGGCAGAATTTGAAGGAGACGACCTCCGAAGAATGTTTGTGGAAGGCAACGCCGAATCCGTTTATTATGCCCTCGACGAAAAAGGCGGCTATGTGAGTGTGAATAAAATGATTTGCAGCCGTATGTTGGTGCTGTTTGGTGACAACAAAGTAGATGGGATTAAATTTTACGCCCAACCCAAAGCTACCATGTTTCCAATGAAACAAGCCAATCACGACGAATTGAAAATGAAGGGTTTCCGTTGGGAAAAGAAATTACGCCCTAAAAATCGGCTTGACTTGTAATTTTTTTCTTATTTTTGTTCTAAACCAAACATTGTATTTTTATAAAATCCACCGTGTTACGCTTGTCAATACGGTGGATTTCTTGCTTCTTTGTACTAAGATTGTTACACATTGACAATTTCAGCGTAATTTTAATCTATTTATGTTCGGAAAACTTTCAAAACGCCCCGAACGTTAGTTCAATAAACTACCTTTCCCGTGTCCCCCCGTTTGGACGCTGATTCTCTCCAAAATCAATGTTTTTTGCGTAACTGTTTGGATAGACATCTAAATTTATTGCTCTGCTGCTCCCCAAAAGGCAGTAGATATGTAGCGATTGGTCATAACGACCTACCTAACTTTTACTCTTTTCGTAGTACTGAAAAAAGATTCTCATTTTATTTTAAACAATTTCTAAAGATTTCATTCAACATGCAAAATTCTTTACTCAAACTTACTTCCTTAATTCTCGGTTTATTTTTTACATTATCCGTCGCTTTTGGTCAAACACAAGCTTCTGCTTATAGCAATCAAGTTTTTTTGAAATGGAACGCCGTTTTTCTTGAAATTGACCGCTATGCCCCTGGTTTTCGCCCAAGTCCTGGTCCGCGTGCTTTGGGATATATGGGACTTTCTGCCTATGAATCTGTCCTTCAAGGTATGCCGCGTTTCAATTCATTGAAAAGCCAATTGCCCGATTTGATACTACCAACGGCACAAGCCCGTGCAGAATATTATCACCCAGCAACGGTCAATGAAAGCTATTATTATATGATGATGCATTTTTTTAGTTATTTGGCTACGCGTCGTCCCGCTGAATTTGCAAAAATTGAAAAAACGTATAAAGAGCTAAAAAAAACCTACACGGGTAAAGTTCCGTCAGTCGTTGTAGCCCGTTCAGAAGCCTTCGGCAAAGCGACGGCAAAAGCTATTTGTGATTGGGAAACGCTCGACATCATTGGGCACGATGCTTTTTTGAATCCTCAGCCGCCAACTTATGTACCGCCTGTCGGCGCAGGTTTGTGGCAGCCGACTGCACCTGATTTTAGTAATGCCACTTTCCCAGATATGGGCAAAAGCCGTTATTTCGCTTTGAAAGAGGCAGAACAATTGTGTTCGCCGCCTTTGGAATACAGTGAAGACCCAAATTCTGCCATTTTTAAACAAGCAGAAGAAGTATTTAAAAGAACCAACGCCGTCAATACAAAAACAGGTAATTACAAAAAAGATAAGTGGATTGCCGAATTTTGGAGCGATGATATAGTTGGACTCACCTTTTCACCACCCTCACGCCTTTTATCCATTGCCAATCAAGTAGCCAAACGCGAAAATCTGAACCTTGCAGAATGTGCTGAATTGTACGCAAAACTTGGTCTCGCGCTCAACGACGCAGGTGCAGCAGCTTGGAAATCGAAATTTCATTACAATATAGAGCGACCTGTTAGCTATATCCGTCGCGTTCTATCTAAAAAATATCCTTCAGCCACAACGTGGTTGTCGGCACTCAACAATCCTTTAACGGGTGTAAAAGGCATTACACCGTCTTTTCCCGCTTATCCTTCTGGACATTCAGCGTTTGGTGGGGCTGGGGCGGCAGTTTTGTCGTCGCTTTTTGAGCGCAATTTACGCCGTTGGGGAACGTACTCTTTTCTCGATATGTCCCATTTGGGGCGTACTGAATTTGTCAGTACACCTCGTTTTTACACATCTTTTGACCAAATGGCTAACGAAGACGCCATTTCACGGATTCCACTTGGTTTACATTTTAAAATGGATTGTACTGAGGGGTTACGATTGGGCCAGTTAGCGGCAAAGCGTGTTTTAGAAATGCCGTGGAAAAAAACAAGCTATTTGTTTTTGGCAGACCAAGAACCGACCGTAACGCTCGAAGCCGCAGCCGAATACAATCGTGTGCGTCTGGATTGGGTGGCTGCAACAAATGGTGGAACAGTAGATTATTTTGAGGTTCAAAAACAAAACCCAACAACGGGTATTTTTGAGGCGTTTGCTACCTTAAATGGCAAAAAAACAACCGAAGCAGAATTTTATAATGCCTCAGATAACCAACCTACTGAGGGGGATAATATGTACCAAATTGAAGCTGTTTTTACAGATGGTACGCACAAAAAATCGGAAGTGCGCAAAGTTCCTTTCAATGGGGCAGGGGCAGTACGCGTTTTTCCTAACCCAGCCAATGCGTTTGTCAACGTTGATTTGACCCCGTTTGACGGTGTACAAGTTACAATAGACGTATTCAATCAGGTGGGTAAATTGGTGCAAACAGCCAATATCCCCAAAGCCGATAAATCTGCTTTTGAGTTAGATTTGAGTACCGTACCAGTTGGTACTTACGTTATTAAAGTACAACCCGGCGGAAGACGTGTGGTAGCTAAGATGATTCAGATTGTACGGTAGGTAATATTACTGTACAAATTCCTTTTTACGTCCTCCCGACCTTCATCGGGAGCCAGTAAATATGCCGCAAAGCAGCGTTTATTTAGGTTTGACTACTTAAAAAGCAATTTGTACAGCAATATTACGGTAAGTATGTTTGGTTGTTTGACAATTTCAGTGTAGGCATTAATCATTGCGCTCGCTTCGCTCGCACGAACCACCTCTCCTCCTTCGTGCGAGCGAAGCGATAATAGAATGTTTCCAATTAGGGATTTTATTTGAGAGTATTACTTACTTTAGACGTGGCTTTATTGTAATTTTACCCTTCATATTGATAATATCACTTACGAAAACATTTTTATGAAAGTTACGGAATATTTTGAAGCTGCAAAAGGTCAAACACTTATTTCTTTTGAGGTTTTACCACCTATGAAAGGCGGGTCAATGCAATCTATTTTTAATACTTTAGACCCACTTATGGAGTTTAAACCGCCTTTTATTGACGTTACCTACCACCGACAAGAATTTATTTACCGCCGCCGTGAAAGTGGTTATTACGAAAAAACGGCAATTCGCAAACGCCCCGGCACTGTGGGGATTTGCGCTGCTATCATGCATCGTTATGGTGTTGATGCCGTGCCGCATTTGATTTGTGGTGGTTTTTCAAAAGATGAAACTGAAAATGCTTTGATTGACCTCAGTTTTTTAAATGTGAGTAACGTTCTTGCTTTGCGTGGTGATGCTGGTAAATTTGAAGCGTCTTTTGTGCCGCATCAAGAAGGTCACGGCTACGCGCTTGACCTCGTGAAGCAAGTGTCTGAGATGAACAAAGGCAGGTACCTTGACCCAACTATTACAAAAGGCGATGCCACGAATTTTTGTATCGGTGTTGCGGGGTATCCCGAAAAACACTTTGAATCGCCTAATTTGGAAACGGACATGGCGTTTACGAAGGCAAAAATTGATGCTGGTGCGGATTATATCATGACCCAAATGTTTTTCAATAATAAAAAATATTTGGATTATGTCAAAAATTGTAAAGCTGCGGGGATTGATGTGCCGATAGTTCCGGGACTGAAACCCATTACAAAAAAAGCGCAATTAGTGGGTATTCCACGCTTATTTTTCATTGATTTTCCCGATGAATTTGTGAAAGAAGTAATGAAAGCCAAAGACGATGCACAAGTGAAAGAAATCGGGATTGAGTGGTGTATCCAACAGTCCAAAGAACTAAAAGCTGCGGGTGTTCCGTGTCTGCATTATTACACAATGGGCGATGTGAAAACAATTACGCGCATTGCAGAAGCTGTTTATTAAAAAATTCAAATTTCAGACTTCCAACGTGACCTAAATAGACAAAATTGGTTCATTTTTCGGGTAAAGCCCGAAAAATGAACCAATTTTGTCTCTCTCGTGCGAGCGCAGCAAGTGCGATAAACACCATTTTCAACTCACAATAACCTCCGAAAGAAAGTCCTCACCTATGGCTTCGTTCATGCGCTGACGAATTTTATCGCGCCCGATATGTAGTTCCGAACGCAAAGAAGCGGACTCAATAACGACGTACAAAACGCGGTTTTTGAGGGTCAATGAGCGTGTATAAGTCGCTATCATTTTGCCCATTTTTTCCTCCCAAACCTTCTCAATTGTTACTTTTGTCAGGTCGTCTTTGAGTTTAAATGCCCGCACCATTTGTTGTAATACTTCGCCAATTGGCAAATCATTTGTTTTTTTCATCTATAAAAGATTAAGGTAAAAACTTAGTCACGCGCTCGCTTCGCTCGCACGGGAGAGGAGATTGTGGTTTGTTTTTCGGGCAAAGCCCGAAAAACAAACCACCTTTTCTACTTTTTGCGCGAGGAATTAGAGTGTTTTTACCACACCATTATTTATTTCAAATTTTTTAAAATCTATCCTTAAATCCCTACCCAATTTCTCTATCCTTTCAATATGCGTATCTGTGATAAAAATTTGCCCAAATTGCTGACTAACAATAAGTTGCAAAAGATTTTGTACCCGTTGCGCATCTAATTTATCAAAAATATCGTCCAACAAAAGTAAGGGTTTGTTTTCTAATTCTACAAAATTTAAAGATACTTTATCTGTCCACTTTAATTCTTTTTCAATGTCTAATTCGGTACGTAATTCCAGTTCATTGTGGGCATTTAATTCATTATTTAATGTTAAATCTAATGCCAAACGGACGTTGTTTTCCAATTCAATATCACTATTAATTGGCTGGTTTGATTCAATAATATCTTCTAATTCTAAAGATGAATTTAGGTCTAAATTATTTCTTAAAGCTAAGTCTGTTTGATATTGAGGTTCGTTTTTAGCGTTGATTTCTAATGAATTACTCGTTTTTATTGCCGAATTTTTAGTTCTCAAAATATGGTACTGTGCCAATTTAAGAGAAATCACAAACGATTTTAATTGACCTTGTGAGCCGAATTTCCGCAAGGGTTTTTCGTTCATTGCAAAACCCAAATTATCCTTGTGTATGCCTGCCGAAGTACGCTGCAAATAGCGGTCTTTTTCTCGATTCCTAAGCAAAATATCTGTTAAATTTTCTTTCAACAATTGCGATTCATAGACAATAGAAACGGTTTCGCGTTCGTCCGAGATTTTTTTATAAAAAAAATTGAAAATCGGTTCAAAATCAGCAACAAATTCCTGTCTTTTCTCAAAAATATATTGCGCAGAAGGTACTAATTGACTGTCGTAGGTCTCAATCAGTTGTAGCCAATTGGATTGTACCCCCTCAGTATAACCACTGTTTTCACCCCATTTTTTCAAAGCCGCATTGCGTTGCTCCACGATTTTATTGTAAAACATTAGATGCCGTAAATACAAATTATCCAATTGCGATAAGGCATTGTCCACAAAGCGGCGGCGTTCTTCGCTGCCTTCTTTTATCAAATCGGTGTCATCGGGGGCAATCATCACGACGGGCAACAAGCCAATGTGGTCAGATAAAGCAGAATAAGCAACGTCATTGCGTTCAAAAATTTTGCGTTTCTTGGCTTGGGTTTTTGCCACAATGCGTTCGCGTTTCCCATTTTTTTGGAACAAAGCATCAACCCGCAAAAAATCTGCCCCCCTCAGTATAACGTCTGCATCTAAAGGCAAAAAATAACTTTTACACATGCACGCATAGTAAATGGCATCTAAAAGATTGGTTTTGCCCGTACCGTTCAGTCCGACAAAAGCATTGAGTTGTGGGCTGAACGTCAAGTTCGCCGACTCATAATTTTTAAAGTTTGTTAATTTTATTGTATCGAGATGCAAAATTTCTTTAATTTGCAGCAAAAATAGAATTAGTTTCTTAATTCTAATACTACTTAGACTTTTCATTGCTCGCTTCGCTCGCAAAAAAGGGAAAGTGGTTCGTTTTTCGGGCAAAGCCCGAAAAACGAACCACCTCACCTTCTTTTTGCGAGCGAAGCGAGCAAAAGTGTATAGTCATGTGCTTGTTTATGAAAAAAAATATCATCGTCTCCACCTTATTGCTGATTGTCACTTACAACCTCATCGGTTTTATGGCAGCTTTTCAAGCTATTCGCTCAGAATGGCGGCAATCGGTGCGGGTGGAATTGGCGAAGGTAGCAGAAACGGATTTGATAAAATTCGTTTTTTCAAAGGCAGAATTTGATAGTTCTACCGAAGAATTTAAACACAAAGGCAGTTATTACGACGTTGTGCGGGTGGAATTACAAGGCGATTCACTCATCGTTTCGTGTTTTAACGATGCCATTGAAACACGCTTGATTAACAAATTTCACAATTTAATTGTTGAAAACCATGTGGATACCAATGATTTTCTACACAAAACAGCCCTCTGTTTTCAATCACTGATAAAAGATTTTTACTTTCCTACGGTACACTCTGAAAAATTACCCCCCTCAGTATGTGTGTCGTTTAAAGCCGTTTTTGCCTATAAAAGCCGCTTTATTGTTTCTCAATATCTACCAACCGAGACACCTCCTCCAAATGTGTAATGAGCATAAAGTTCATACAATGTCCGTGTGGCTCAATGTCCGGCAATTTCCGCTTTGGCTTTTTAGAGGCGGCGTAGCTGCCTAATCTTGGTAATATTAAAAGGTAAGCCACCACTTTTTGATGCGGTGTAACCGCAAAATAGGTACTTTAGCGGTTACACCGCTTTAAAAATACTTTTTTCGTTGAATATTACCAAGATTAGGCAACTACGCCGCCCCGAAAATCCCAAAGCGGAAATTGCTGCTCAATGTCATGCCGATATTGCTATACATTAACGCATGAGGTTTTATTTTTATACCTATCATAATCGTAATTACTTAGCCACGCGCTCGCTTCGCTCGCAGGAAGGAGAGGAATATGGTTTATTTTTTGGGCTTTGCCCGAAAAATGAACCACCCTTTCTTTTTTTGCGCAAGCGAAGCAAGCGCGACTAAGTAATCAACTTATTTCAAATGCAAAAAATATTTTCAATCATAATTATATCCTTGATAGTCAATCAGTCATCGGCTCAAACAGATTCTTTAACAAAAGCTATTGATTTAAACGAAGTCGTCATTTCTGCCAATAAAGTAGCCGAATCTAAGCGAACCGTGGCGCAACAAATTCGGTGTATTTCTGCTAAAGAAATCGGCGCACTCAATGCCCAAAATACGGGCGATTTGCTCGCAGCAACGGGTTTGGTGATGGTGCAAAAAAGTCAACAAGGCGGTAGCAGCCCCATACTGAGGGGGTTTGAAGCCAGCCGTGTTTTGATTGTTGTGGACGGAGTACGCTTAAATAATTTGATTTTTCGCGGTGGACATTTACAGAATGTCATAACCGTTGACCAAAATATGTTGGAACGCGCCGAAGTTATTTTCGGTCCAGCTTCAACTGTTTATGGCTCAGATGCTTTGGGGGGTGTAGTGCATTTTCACACAAAAAAGCCAAAATTTAACCCAAATACTGAGGGGGGGCTAAACTTTGGTGGTTCGGTATTCACACGTTATTCTTCAGCAAATAATGAAAAAACGGGGCATGTGAACATGAATTTTGGTGGAAAACGCTTGGCTTGGCTGGGTTCGGTAAATTACAGTGATTTTGGCGACCTCAGAATGGGTACAAAAACGCAGGCTTTGGACACGCTTTGGGGCTTGCGAAAACAATATGTTGAACGCATCAATAACAAAGATTCGTTGGTGCAAAATGACGATGTGTTTGCCCAAAAATCTAGTGGTTACAAACAATACGATATTTTGCAAAGATTGGCGTTAAAAGCAACGGATAATTTGACTTTGGGCTTGAATGTTCAATATTCAAATTCCTCAAATGTGCCACGTTACGACCGTTTGACTGACCCTAAAGGCGCGGGCTTGAACCAAGCAGAATGGTATTATGGTCCTCAAAAGCGTGTGTTCACCGCGTTTGACGGTAAACAGCTTAACCAAAATGCTTTTTTTCAAAATATCTCGTTCAACGTCAATTATCAAAACATAGAAGAAAGCCGCAATACACGCGAATTTGGGGGTGCAAACTTGACGGGTCGCGTAGAAAAAGTAAAAGTTTACGGCGGAAACCTCGATTTTCAACGGACTATTGGCGCACACGACATAAGGATAGGCTTTGACGCGCAACAAAGTCAAGTTAAATCAACGGCATTTTTGAGGAACGCCTCCACGGGTGTTGAAACACCAAATGGTGCATCAACCCGCTATCCTGACGGCAATAATATAATGTTTAATGCCGCAGCTTACCTCACGCATACGTGGAAAATAAGTGATATATTGACCTTAAATGACGGTTTTCGCTTGGGTATGTCCAATTTGACATCAACATTTGTGAGTCAGACATTTTACAAATTTCCTTTCACCGAAACCAAGCAAAACAACGAGATTTTGAGTGGAAATGTAGGCTTGATTTACGCACCAACAAATGATACCAAAGTATCATTGCTCAGTTCAACGGGCTATCGCGTGCCAAATGTGGACGATTTGACAAAGATTTTTGACACACGCATAGGTTTAGTGACAATCCCGAACGCCGATGTAAAACCCGAACGGACTTGGAACGGTGAATTGGGTCTGGTTAGAAATTTAGGTAAAATAGGTATCGAAGGGTCGTTTTATTACACCCTGTTTGACAATGCAATAGTTGTAGATAAATTTCAATACAATGGGCAAGACAGCCTCATGTATGACGGCGTGAAAAGTGGCGTTATTGCGCCGCAAAACAAGGGAAAAGCAACGCTTTGGGGGACAAGTTTGACTGTAAAAGGCAAAATTACTGAAGGGGTCAATTTTTATGGTACGTACAATTTTACCAAAGGAACGGTTGCGGCTACCGAAAAAACAAAAGCCACACCGCTTGACCACATACCGCCCGCTTTTGGGAGAATCGGCGTGAATTACACAAAAAATAAGCTCAATATGGAAGTATTCAGCAATTTTAGTGCATGGAAACGCATCGCAGATTACCGACTCGGAACGGAAGACAACGAAGTCTATGCCACAAAAGACGGTATGCCAAGTTGGTGGACACTCAATTTGAAATTAAGTGCCGAAGTCGCAAAAGGTTTGACAATTCAAGCGGGATTAGAGAACATGTTGGATACGCAATACCGCGTTTTTGCATCGGGTATTCACTCAAGCGGGCGCAATGTCTATGGTACTTTGCGGTATAGTTGGTCAGGTTGAACGAAAGAAAATAATCATAATATGTAAACTATTGGAAAATTTTAATTTAACGGTGCGTAACGTTCGGGGAACTTTCAAAGTTCCCCGAACGTGGGGCTATTCCGAACATTTATCAATGAATTATGTATTATAAAAATTTTCTTTCGTTTCATCTGCGGTGTGTACTCATTATTTATCTCGTTCATAAAGTATTTTTTGCCTAAAAAAACAACCCGAAAGACGCTAAAAGTCCATCGGGTTATTTTTTTAGGAGTGAGCCACCCCTCAGTATATTTTCGTTTTTTACCAGAAATACGTATATAAAGCCGTCAAAATACTAAGAATAATAAATCCACCTACGGCAAAGCTATTGGAAACTCTAAACATGCTTGAATCAATTTCCAAACCTTTTGGATTATTTTTACTCTCAGGGTCGAACAAACTAATCGCTATAATAACGCCCGATAAGATGAGGAAAGAATAACCCATCGCGTGGAAAAATGGCATACCACCACCAAATTGGTCAAATGCTATCGAAACAGGTAATGCTAAAATAGCCGCCGCTAAAGCACCTTTCCCTGTTGCACCTTTCCAGAAGAATCCTAAGAAGAAAATCGCAAAAATACCCGGTGAAACAAAGCCCGTATATTTTTGAATAAATTGGAAAGCTGAATCTAAACCTTGCAACTGCGGTGCAACGATGCAACCAATAACCATAGCCGCAATAATCGTTATTTTACCCACATTTACCAATTGCTTTTCATCAGCATCTTTATTGATAACTTTCTTGTAAATATCTAAGGTGAAAATTGTTGCAATTGAGTTGGCTTTACCCGCCAAAGAAGCCACAATTGCCGCCGTCAAAGCCGCAAAAGATAACCCTTTCAAACCAGTAGGTAGAAGGTCAAGCAAAACGGGATAAGATTTATCAGGTATCAAATGTCCTTTTGCATTGAGCATTTCCGCTTGGAACATGCCGTTTTGGTGCAATACATAAGCGGCAATACCCGGCAAAACTACGATGATAGGCATCAATAATTTTAGAAAAGCCGCAAAAAGCAAGCCCGAACGCGCTGTTTTTAAATCAGCACCCAAAGCCCGTTGCGTAATATATTGGTTACAACCCCAATAGTTAAGGTTTGTAATCCACATCGCACCAATCAAAACCGTCAAGCCAGGTAAGTCTCCCCACGCGTCTTTAGTGCCACCTTCCCCATTCGGAATATTGAGCTGCCCTTTTTGCAAAATCATGTGAAAATGGTCGGGTGCTTTCTCATAAAGAAGGTTCAAACCACTTATCATGCCCGAACTGCCAAATTTTGTAGCCACCATATCAAGTGCCAAATAAGTTGTAGCGAGTCCACCAATAATCAAGACAATAACTTGAATAACATCGGTAAAACCAATAACTTTCATGCCACCAAGCGTAATAACGACGGCAAAAATCGCCATGCCGATAACGCAGGTCATAAAATCTAAGCCAGAAACTTTGGTAACTGCCAATGCACCCAGATACAATATCGAAGATAAATTGACAAAAATGTACAAGAAAAGCCAAAAAACCGCCATAAGCAAAGCCACTGACGGATTATACCGTTGACTCAGAAACTGTGGCATCGTGAAAATACGGTTTTTCAGATAAATGGGCAAAAAGAAAATAGCAACTACCAAAAGCGTTGCTGCCGCCATCCATTCGTAAGTTGAGATAGCCAAGCCCATGGCAAAACCATTGCCCGACATACCGATAAATTGTTCGGCAGAAATATTGGAAGCGATGAGTGACGCCCCAATTGCCCACCAAGTCAATGAACCTTCGGCAAGAAAATAATCAGCAGAACTTTCAGTCGCACTTTTTTTGCGCTGATAAATCCAGTACCCATAGCCCGAAACGAGTACGAAGTAAAAAATGAAAACAATGTAGTCCAAAGACTGTAAACCTGTTTGCATAGCGATACTTTTAAAAGTTGGTTGTGAGAAAATAAATAATGAAGAAAGGTAATTACTTAGTCATGCGCTCGCTTCGCTCACGCGAGGGGGAGAGGTGGTTCGTTTTTCGGGCTTTGCCCAAAAAACGAACCACATTCCCCTTTTTTGCGGGCGAAGCGAGCAATAAGTAGTTGTGTGTAAATAAACGAGGTTTTAAACGCACTGTTTCTCGCTTCGCTCAAAAATCGCCAAAAAAGGGTTTATTTGGGGTGAGCGTGTTTTTGAAAGAGAAAAATCAAAGATTTTTCTCTTTCAAAAACACGCTCGCCCCGATAGATTTCCTCCCGCACGCCTTTAGAGCGAAGCGAGAAACAGTGCGTTTAAAACCTCGTTTATTTACACACAAGTACTTAGGCACATGGCTAAGTAATTACAGATAATTAAAAAAAAGGAAATATTGTTTCGGGGTGAAGTTATAACAAAAATTATTTTACAAAAGACTATTGAGTAAAAAATTTAATTTGGACACAAAAATTTTGAAAAATTGTTAACGCTCATTCTACGACTTACTTCTTTTGCAAAAAGAGAAGAGGTGGTTTGTTTTTCGGAAAAAGCCCGAAAAACGAACCACCTCTTCTCCCGCGCGCGCGAAGCGAGCGCGTGACTAAGTAATTGAGGAGTGGGCATAACCTAAAAACATCGTTTTTTGATTAAAAACAGATGTTTTGCGCTCGCTTCACTCGCGCAAAAGGGAGGAGACGTGGTTCGTTTTTCGGCGAAGCCGAAAAACGAACCACATTCCCTTCCCTCGCGCGAGCGAAGCGAGCGCGAGATGCAAAAAACGCTTTTAGGTTATGCCCATCCCTCGACTAAGTAATTACATTTTTTTTTTCAATGCGTAACTTGATTGTTTGAAAATTAATATTTACCTTTGCCTTGTAATTAAAAAAGTATTGTTTTTGCTAAAAAGTTGTTTGACAATTTTAGTGGAGGCATTAATCATTGCGCTCGCTTCGCTCGCGAAAAGATGAGAAAGTGGTTCATTTTTCGGGCTTTGCCCGAAAAATGAACCACCTCTCCTCCTTTTCTGCGAGCAAAGCGAGCAGAAAAGCGTTTGTCGAGAACCCCTCCACTAAAATTGTCAAAGAACCCAAAAAAAAACAAAAAATTGTGACTTCTCAAAATATTTGCGTCACAATGTCAACTTAACAAACAAACACAATTTTTTTTGAACAAAATAAATAGTGTGGTTGTTACTCAAATCATTATCAAGTTCATTAATAATTGATGCTAAGTTTATTCGGTACGAAATAAGATTTATTTTCTCCTTTAGGAGACTATATATGTAGATTGTTTTCATTTGGTTTTTTGGGGTTATACAGGGTGTTGTTTTCGGTCTTCGAAAACACGCCCTGTTTTTTTTGTACCAAATAGATTCTAAATTCCAATGCAATACGCAGAAAAAGGGGAAAGTATAGAGTAATTTTGATTAAGTTACAAAATAGCGGTAATTTGCGGCGAATTGACTTATTTAAAGAAAAGGAACAAAAAAATGAAAATCCACCGTTCGCTTATCGAAGCTGTTGCCGATGCTTTGACTGCAATTTTTCAAGAAGGCAAATATGCAGACAAAGTGATTGAAAACCTGCTGCGTTCTAATCCAAAATGGGGAAGCCGAGACCGCGCTTTTATTGCCGAAACGACCTACGATTGTGTGCGTTGGTGGCGTTTATTTGCCGATGTTAGCGGGCGAAAAGTGGCAACACAAGATTTTTCAAGAGGTGATTTTTTGGAAATTATCGGGACTTCATTGGTCTTGAAAGACAAGCAAGATAGTGATTTTGCGGACTTTAAAAACCTACATTTTGATACTTTGTCAGAAAGACAGTTGGCTGTAACTGCCCGAAAAATTAAAGAATCTATTCCCGATTGGCTCGATGAAATGGGTGTGGCTGAACTTGGCGAAGCACAATGGTCGGCTGAACTAATGGCTTTAAATTTGCCCAATTCGGTTGTTTTGCGGTGCAATACTTTAAAAACGACGGTTGTTGAACTGCAGAAGAAATTTACCGCAATTGGCTTTGATACCGAAAAAACGTCTTTGAATACTGAGGGGGTCGTTTTGAAGCGGCGTGGCAATGTTTTTTCTACCGAATTGTTCAAACAGGGACTTTTTGAAGTGCAAGATGCTGGAAGTCAACTGATTGCCCCATTTTTGGAAGTCGGTGCAGGTATGCGCGTTGTAGATGCGTGTGCAGGTGCAGGCGGGAAATCCTTGCATTTGGCTACGCTGATGCAGAACAAAGGCACATTGATTGCCCTCGATACTGAGGGGTGGAAATTGGAAGAATTGAAAAAACGAGCGCGTCGAAATGGTGTGCATATCATCGAAACACGCATCATTGAAACGACAAAAGTCATCAAACGTTTGCATGAATCTGCCGACCGTTTGTTGCTTGATGTCCCATGTTCGGGCTTGGGTGTTTTGCGCCGCAATCCCGATGCTAAATGGAAATTAGAACCCGCTTTTTTAGACACGGTTCGCGCTACTCAAGCTAAAATCCTCGCCGATTATTCCAAAATATTGAAAGTTGGGGGTAAATTGGTCTATGCCACGTGCAGCATTTTACCTTCTGAAAACGAGCGACAAGTCGAGCAATTTTTAAGCACGCATACCAATTTTAAATTTATCGCTGAACGCAAAGTTTTACCGTCGGTTGACGGCTGCGATGGGTTTTATATGGCGCGGTTGGAACGGATAGGTTGATAGTTACATTTTGGGGGAATGTGTTTCATTTTTTTCCGAACGAGCGAAGCGAGCGGGGCTAAGTAATTACAATAAAACAATAGAAAACACTGTAACTTTGCCCAAAATGAGAAAGTATTTGTACCTGTTTACTTGAAAATTAAATAGTTATGGTAAAAATTCGTTATGCCGAAAGCAATTTTAAAGCCTTAATAATTGACAACTGCTTTTATCAAGACCGTACATCTTTTATAGAAACACTTGAAGATTGGAAGTCAAAATATCCTGTATTTCTGCGCCCTCGACGGTTCGGAAAGAGCCTATTTGTGAGTGTTTTACACTATTATTACGGCTTGGAGCATAAAGACGAGTTTCCTGCTTTGTTTGGTAACTTGTATATCGGACAAAATCCAACACCGTTGGCGAACAGCTACATGATTTTGCGTTTTGAGTTTAGTCGTATTGACACGGCTACGCATGAAAGTACGTATAAAGGTTTTATGACCAATGTTCTGGAAAGTGTACGTGCCTTTTTATCAGCTTATGAGCAGTTTTTCACAAAAGAAGACAAACAATTTATTTTGAGTCAGTACAGTCCCGAAGCACTTGTGAAAACATTATTTGGTATTACAAATGCCAATAGAATCCCACACAAAATATACCTATTGATAGACGAATACGACCATTTTGCGAATGAACTACTGTCGTTCGATTTACAACGTTTTAAAGATGATGTTAGCAAGAACGGTTTTGTGCATAAGTTTTATGAAAGTTTCAAAGCTGCAGTAGGTGAAGGAATTATAGATAGACTTTTTATTACAGGCGTTTCACCCATTACGCTTGATTCGTTGACAAGCGGTTTTAATATCAGTGACAATATTAGTAACAATCCATTTTTTCATGATATGGTGGGTTTTACACACCAAGAAGTCGAAACATTACTGAGGGGTGTTGAAATTCCCGAAGAAAAAATTCCTGCAATGATGTCCGATTTAACCGAATGGTATGACGGTTATCGGTTCTCAACGTATGCCGAGCAACCTCTTTTTAATCCAGATATGATGCTCTATTTTTTGAAAGAATACAGCATTAGAAACGAATATCCAGAAGTGATGTTGGATACAAATGTGGTTTCAGATTATCAAAAAATAAGGAATATTTTTAAAATTGGCGGTGCGGAAAGTGCGCGTTATAAATTGTTAGAGCAAGTTGTCCAAAATGGATATATTGATTTTCCGTTGACACGCTTGTACAATTTGACCCTGAAATTTTCACAAGATGACTTTTTGAGTCTTTTATTTTATATGGGTATGTTGTCTTTCAAACAAAGGGCGCGGATTGGTTGGCGATGTGAAATACCTAATTATGTGATTAAAAAGCTGTATTTTGAGTATTTTACAGCCATTCAGTTAGAGAAAACCCGTTTTGCAGAAGAAACAACGCCGATACAGCAAGCGATTAATACGTTTTTGGACGATGGCAATCCAGAGCCATTTTTCAAAATAGCGGAAGAAGTTTTACTACACCACCACTCGAACCGCGACGAAATGGTGTACGCTGAAAAACATTTGCAAACCTTATTGATTGGTTTGTTGTGTCCGTATCAAGCCTATTTTATTCATAGTGAATACGAATCAAAACGAACCTATCCCGATATTTTTTTAGAGCGTATTCCAGATGTGCCGATGGATTTTGAGGTGGTCATGGAACTTAAATATGTCAAAAAAGGAGAGGAAGCAAAGCTCGCGCAAGTCATCGCAGATGTCGAAGTTCAGTTAGACGGTTATATGAGAAGTAAGCGTTTTGCACGACCTGATGTGCGTGGTTTTTATGGTGTTTTTTTCTGTGGCAGACTCTACAAATGGGCAGAATGGGGGAAATACTGAGGGGTGGACTATGAAGTGACTCATACGCAAGAAAGCAGGGAATGTGGTTCATTTTTCGGCGAAGCCGAAAAATGAACCACATTCCCCCTCTCTGCACGAGTGAAGCGAGCGCATTGAATATTAAAAAGATGCCTTAAAATGTCTGATTTTTCCAATTAACGGTTAATTTTGCGACCCCTCAGTATATAAGCAATTTAATATCAAACATTTATAAAAAATGACAGGTCAAGAATTACAAAATACCGCTACACAAATTCGCCGCGACATTGTGCGCATGGTCTATAATTGCCAATCGGGACACCCTGGCGGCTCGCTTGGTTGCACAGATTATTTCACGGCATTGTATTTTTCCGTGATGAAACGTAAAAAACGTTTTGATATGTCTGCGACCAATGAAGACGCTTTTTTCTTATCGAACGGACATATTTCACCCGTTTTTTACAGTACTTTGGCGCGTTCGGGCTATTTCCCAGTACCAGAATTGGCAAGTTTTAGAAAACTCAACAGCCGTTTGCAAGGACACCCTGCCACGCACGAAGGTTTGCCGGGTATCCGCATTGCGTCGGGTTCGCTTGGTCAAGGCATTTCGGTAGCTTGTGGTGTAGCCGTGGCTAAAAAAATGAACGCTGACCCGAATCTCGTTTGGGTACTCACAGGCGACGGTGAACTCCAAGAAGGGCAGAATTGGGAGGCTTTGATGTTTGCCCCACATAAAAAATTGGACAATTTGATTGTTACCGTTGACTGGAATGGACAACAAATTGACGGCTCAACGGCAAATGTAATGTCATTGGGTGATTTGCCCGCAAAGTTCAAAACCTTTGGCTGGGACGTGCTTATTCTTGAAAAAGGAAACGACGTAGAAGCCGTGGTTGCCATGCTACGCAAAGCAAAACGCCGCACTGGTAAAGGAAAACCAATTGCTATTTTGATGAAAACTGAAATGGGTTTCGGGGTTGATTTTATGGTGGGCAGCCACAAATGGCACGGAATTCCACCAAATGCCGCACAATTAGAAGCCGCTTTGGGACAATTGCCTGAAACTTTGGGGGATTTTTAAGCGTAACGCGACCTTAACTCGCGTTACTTTCAAAGTTACTTTCAAAAGCCGATTAAAACCCTGTTTTAGTCGGCTTTTGACGTGTGGGCAACTTACTCAACCAGAAATTAAAATATTTAATTATTTACCCCCTCAGTATTTTACCATTTCTTTCAACAAAATGGTTACTTTTGGGGTTGATAAAAAATATTTCAGAAAGTTCTGAAATATTTATCTGTTTTGTAATTACTTAGCCCGCGCTCGCTTTGCTCGCACGGAGGGATGAGAGGTGGTTCATTTTTCGGGCAAAGCCCGAAAAATGAACCACATTTCCCTCTTTTGCGAGCAAAGCGAGCAATAGGCTAAGTAATTACCTTGCCTGTAATACTTCAATACGGACGCATCGCAAACAAAATTAGAATATGAATCAGACAATGGACTGGCAGGAAGGGAAAGAAAAATTCCTCCAAGCTTGGGGTGCACTCGGTTCTGAATGGGGCATTAACCGAACGATGGCACAAATCCATGCCCTTTTGATGATTTCGCCGCAATCGCTCAGTGCTGATTCGGTGATGGAAGAATTGAAAATTTCGCGTGGCAATGCGAATATGAATATCCGTGCGCTCATGGATTGGGGCTTGGTGTATAAAGAATTGCGGACAGGCGACCGTAAAGAATATTTTATTGCTGAAAAAGACATCTGGAAAGTCGTTCGTCAAATCATTATCAATCGAAAAAAACGAGAGCTTGACCCCATGTTGAAAATATTGGACGAAATCAGTGGCATTGAGCCAAATTGCCCCGAAGCTGAGGCACTTAATAAAACGGTGCATGAACTCAAATTGTTTTCTTCCAAAGCAGACAGTACGCTTGAAATGCTCGTCAAAGCGGATTCAAATTGGTTTGTAGGGACGTTTATGAAAATGATAAAATAAAAAATAGAAAAGGTGGTTCATTTTTTGGGTTTTGCCCGAAAAATGAACCACACCTTTTCCTCGTGTGAGCAAAGCGAGCGCGTAGCTAAGTATTGACGGTAATTACGAAACACATTTCTCCCTTTTTTGCGAACAAAGTGAGCAAAAAAGTAAAAAGTATAGACCAGTATTTGAGGAGATATAAAATTGTTTATCAAAATTGATAAAAGAGTCGGATTGCATATTACCTTTGCCGTGAAATCGTCAGAAGCGATATTTTAACGCATTTCTTAAATTGAAAAATCACGTTTTTATTTAAAACTTTTACAGGAATCATGGCAACTATTGCAGAAAAAGTCACGAAAATTATCGTTGACAAATTGGGTGTAGATGAGTCAGAAGTAACACCAAACGCCTCTTTCACGCAGGATTTAGGTGCAGACTCACTCGACACGGTAGAGTTGATAATGGAATTCGAAAAGGAATTCAATCTCTCTATCCCTGATGAACAAGCTGAGAAAATCACGACTGTTGGTCAAGCGGTTTCTTTTTTGGAAGGCGCGTCTAATTCGTAATTTCATCGGCGGCAACGGTTGACAATTTATTAGGAATCAATCATTTACGCCTTTAAGTTTCGCTTGAAAAAATCTAAAATCTCAATCCACGAATCGCTTTAAGGGCGGTTCGTGGATTTTTTGTTTACGGATTTTAGGGATTTTACGGATTTATAACGACTGCATTTATCTACGGATTTACGGATTATAACGACTGCATTTATCTACGGATTTACAGATTTTACGGATTTACGGACTATAACGACTGCATTTATCTACGGATTTACAGATTTTACGGATTTACGGATTATAACGACTGCATTTATCTACGGATTTTACGGATTTTACGGATTTATAACGACTGCATTTATCTACGGATTTACGGATTTTACGGATTTACGGACTATAACGACTGCATTTATCTACGGATTTACAGATTTTACGGATTTACGGATTATAACGACTGCATTTATCTACGGATTTTACGGATTTTACGGATTTATAACGACTGCATTTATCTACGGATTTACGGATTTTACGGATTTATATAAAGTCAAATCCGTAAATAAATGTAGTCGTTATAAATCCGTAAATCCGTAAAATCCGTAAATCCGTAGATAAATGCAGTCGTTATAAATCCGTAAAATCCGTAAAATCCGTAAATCCGTAGATAAATGCAATCGTTATAAATCCGTAAAATCCGTAGATAGAAAATCAGTATCTAATACTATCATAAAAATGAAAATAGCAAAAATAGAGCTTTTCAAACTCAATGTTCCACTTACCGAACCTTTCGTCATTGCGATTGAAACAATCACCGATGCCGAAAGTGTTGCCGTAAAAATCACGACCGACACGGGCATTGTCGGCTTTGGTGAGTGCAATCCTTACCGCAGCATTGCGGGCGAAACGCAAGGAACGTGCTTCGCCGCAGGGCAATTTTTAGCAAAAATACTGAGGGGGTCAAATCCTTTGGCAATCGCGGAATGTATGGCAAAAATGGACAAAATGTTGGTGGGTAATCGCTGTATTAAGTCTGCTTTTGACATGGCTTTGTACGATATTGCGGCAAAAGCGGCTAATATGCCTTTGTATCAACTGCTCGGCGGGGCAAATAATCGCCTCATTGAAACGGATATGACAGTCGGCATTGGGACGGCAGCAAACATGGCGGCTTCGGCTTTGCGGTTCAAAAATACGGGTTTTCCTGCTATAAAAGTCAAATTAGGGACGACACAAAAAGCAGATATTGAACGAATTAGACAGATTCGGGCAGCCATTGGTAACACCTTACCGCTTAGAATTGACGCGAATCAAGGCTGGGACGAAGCAACGGCAATTGCTACTTTGAAAGGTTTGGAACGCTTCGATGTTGAACATTGTGAACAGCCCGTTGCAGCGCGTAATGTGATTGGATTGGCGCGGGTGCGGGCAGTAAGTCCCATTCCTATCATGGCAGATGAAGCGGTTTTTGACCATTTCGATGCCTTAAATTTGGTCAAAAATAATGCTTGCGATTATTTTAATATCAAACTTGCCAAATCGGGTGGTATTCACAATGCTTTAAAAATCAATGCGATAGCAGAAGCGGCGGGCGTGCATTGCCAAGTCGGTTGTTTTTCAGAAACGCGCTTGGCAATGTCGGCTCTGATGCACTTTATCATGGCTTGTCCAAACGTTGTTCACTTTGACTTAGATGCCCCACTTATGCTCTCGGTTGACCCCGTGAAAGGCGGGATTCAATATGGCAAAAAAGGAACAGCAACAATTGGCGAAGACATCGGTATTGGTGCAGCATTTGAGGAAGATTTTTTGAAAGAATTGGAAAGTGTGGAAATATAAAAAAATTCAGATTTCAATGAATTAATTTGAAATACTGTGCAAAATCGAATTGGGTACTTTCAGTTTTGCAAAACATTTGAAGTCAATTTATGGTACTTTGAAATCTGAAATTTGAAATCGCCCCAAGACGTTAAAATCGGGCTGTATTCGTTGTTTTCCCTCTTTCCAAAACAAACGAATGGGCTTTTTTAGTTGGCACAATCACTTGTACCAAATTTTTTTGGTCGGGATACACCTCCGTCAACATTTTATTTTCGACCGTTAGGCTATTGATATTTTTCACGTCTTTGATTTCCAAATATACCCACAAAGCCTGTTTATCTGCCGTGGCTTCTTTGCCGACGAACAGCAAGGGCGTTTTTTTATTATTGACAGTCAAGCCAAAATTTTGTTGAACATATTGGTTAATCAAGTCATTGACACCCGCTTTTTCTTTTTCAGTACCCACTGAAAGCGATTTTTTGCCTTGTTTTTCAAGGGCAACTTCAAGGTCATCTATAAAAATGTGCATTGTGAGTTGCAAGGTTTTTTCTTTGGGCTGATAGACAATATCCGTTTTAGACAAATGAAAAGCATGGTCTTCATTTGTCGAAAAAAATCCTGATGTTAGGACGAGTGTGCAGAAAAGAAATAGTACTTTCATGTTGCGTATCGTTATTTTTTATAAATATTTGTAATTACTTAGCCGAGGAGTGGGCATAACCTAAAAACATCGTTTTTTGATTAAAAACAGATGTTTTGCGCGCGCTTCGCTCGCGCAAAAGGGAGGAGACGTGGTTCGTTTTTCGGCGAAGCCGAAAAACGAATCACATTCCCCTCCCTCGCGCGAGATGCAAAAAACGCTTTTAGGTTATGCCCATTCCTCAATTACTTAGCCACGCGCTCGCTTCGCTCGCGCGTGGAGGGAGATGTGGTTCATTTTTCGGGCAAAGCCCGAAAAATGAACCACCTTTTCTCTTTTTAGCGAGCGCGGCTAAGTAGGTAAGTTATATTTCACAAATTCCCTAATTTGTAGCAGACCTAAGTAATTACAAATATTTTACGATTTGAAACCTAAAGGTAAAATAAGTATGGTATTTAGCAACTACAATAATTGTCAATAAAGAATAGGAGTTCCCTTTTTTGTAGTAAAAACTTTTGAGACCCTTTTTACAAACGAAGCGAGCGCAGGTTGTTTGCAAGATGCACAAGGCACACCTGCTTATGTCAAATATACTTCAGTGGAATTTGTACCGACTTCAAATACGGTTCGTTTTGCAACTTATGGACGCGGTATTTGGGACTTGGTACTAATGCAGCCTGTTCCCGTAGAATTGACCGAATTTAAGGTAAAAGCAGTAAATAATACCAAAATTACCTTAGATTGGGCAGTCGCTTCTGCCATTAATTTCGATAAATATGTGGTAGAACGTAGCAATGACGGTAAAGATTTTACGCGCTTAGGAGAACTAAAAAGCAAAACAAGGTGATGTGGTTCATTTTTCGGGCAAAGCCCGAAAAATGAACCACATCACCTCTATCGAGCGAGCGAAGCAAGCGCGTGGTTAAGTATTTGAGGAGTGGGCATAACCTAAAAACATCGTTTTTTGATTAAAAACAGATGTTTTGCGCTCGCTTCGCTCGCGCAAAAGGGAGGAGACGTGGTTCGTTTTTCGGCGAAGCCGAAAAACGAACCACATTCTCCTCCCTCGCGCGAGCGAAGCGAGCGCGAGATGCAAAAAACGCTTTTAGGTTATGCCCATCCCTCGGTTAAGTATTTACGAAATTTCTTACCATTCAACACGTAAAAATTGGTCTAAATGTCTAATTTTGCGGCTCATGGCACGCATCATCAGCATTGACTACGGAACAAAACGCACGGGCTTGGCTACAACTGACCCGCTTCAAATCATCGCCTCACCACTTGACACGGTTGAGACGCCAAAGGTGTTGGATTATTTGAAAAACTACTTTTTTACTGAAGAAGTAGAGCGCATCATCGTGGGTGAACCGAAAAAATTAGACGATTCGGAAGCGCAGATTATGCCCAAAATTCGCCTTTTTGTTGCGGAACTCAATCGTTTATTTCCAAATATTCCTGTTGAGTTTCAGGACGAGCGTTTCACAAGTGCCGATGCCAAACGCATCATTTTGGCAAGCGGCATACCCAAAATGAAGAGGCGGGATAAAACATTGGTGGATAAAATCAGTGCGTCTCTTATCTTGACAGAATGGATGGAAGCTGAAGGAAAATGGTCACGGTACTGAGGGGTCTTAAATTTCAAAGATTTCAGATTTCAACTCAATCTTCTAAAATATTGATTTTAGTAATTCCTTAGTCACGCGCTCGCTTCGCTCGCGCGTGGGAGGGAATGTGGTTCGTTTTTCGGGCTTTGCCCGAAAAACGAACCACATTCCCCTTTTTTGCGAGCGAAGCGAGCTATGGGCTAAGTAATTACGATTTTTAATTAATTATAACTCTTGGAGGGTTTAAAATCCTACAAGAGTTCTTCTTAAAATATAGTTATAATAATCACTTTTATGATATTACCAATTTATGCTTACGGGCAACCTGTTTTGAAAAAAGTGGCTGAGGACATTGCGCCCGAATACCCAAATTTGAAAGAATTTATCCAAAATATGTGGGATACCATGTACGACGCTCACGGTGTTGGCTTGGCTGCACCGCAAGTTGGCGCATCTATCCGTTTATTTATTATTGATTCGGAACAAATCGAAAAAGAAGACGAACCTACGCATGTCGGTTTTAAACGGGTGTTTATCAATGCCCACAAGGTGGAAGAAACGGGCAATCGGTGGAGTTATGAAGAAGGGTGTTTGAGTATTCCGAACATCAGAGGAGAAGTCATGCGCAAATCTGTCTTGACTTTGCGGTACATGGATGAAAATTTTGAAGAACGCACCGAAACTTTTAGTGGCGTCAATGCCCGTGTGATTCAGCATGAATACGACCACATTGACGGCATTTTATTCACGGAATATTTATCGCCCGTCAAACGCACCTTGATTAAAGGTAAATTAGAGAATATTCGACGCGGTAAAACAAAAGCAGAATACAAAATGAAGTTTGTACCGAAGTAGTAGAACTTCAGTCGCGCTCGCTTCGCTCGCAAAGAGGGGAATGTGGTTCATTTTTCGGGCAAAGCCCGAAAAATGAACCACATTCCCCTCTTTTGCGAGCGAAGCGAGCGTAAAAGAAGAAATCTATCCGGGCGAGCGTGTTTTTGTCGGAGAAAAATCGTAGATTTTTCTCCGACAAAAACACGCTCGCCCCAAGGAAACACTTTAGGGCGATTTTTGAGCGAAGCGAAAAAGAACTTGTCCCGATCTTCATCGGGAGCCAGTAATTAGTTACCAATTTCTTTGTCGTCCAAACTCCTGTACCCAATATTTCCCACTTTTCGCTGCCCCCATTTCATCTACTTTCGCGCTCATCATTTGCTTACAATGTGATTCTGAATCGAGCCAACCTTTCATAGTTGTAGAAATCGCTTCGTAACCAAAGGCAATATTTTCCCCAATTTCCATCCATTTATAACCCGATGCCGTGATACGGTCATCAAACGCTGAATTGTCTGTACCTATATGGTCAAAATGCCCATTGCTCGACATGTCGGTAGCATGACGAATAGCAGCCGCTTCTAACTGACTGTTCCAGCGAAGCGGTGGCACGGGCGGCATAGTTCTACCACCACACCGACAACCATTTGCACGTAATTTATTGACTGCCGCCAACATGGAGGCGCGAAAATCGCTTGGGTCAACCTTTTGTACTGAGGGGGTAGCTGTGGTGGTTGGGCGTGGTGTATTTTGTGTATTAGTGGTTTTTTGAGGTCTTGTAGTGGTTCTTTTTTGATTGCTTGCCTGTTGTGATGTACAATTCAAGGGTAGTAAAAAGCAAGTCAACATAAGTAGAAAAAAATTTCTCATTTTTATAAATTATTGATTTTGAATATTCGTAATAATTAATGTAAGGTAATTACTGAGGGATGGGCATAACCTAAAAGCGTTTTTTGCATCTCGCGCTCGCTTCGCTCGCGCGAGGGAGGGGAATGTGGTTCGTTTTTCGGCGAAGCCGAAAAACGAACCACGTCTCCTCCCTTTTCCGCGAGCGAAGCGCGCGCAAAACATCTGTTTTTAATCAAAAAACCATGTTTTTAGGTTATGCCCACTCCTCAGGTAATTACTTAGCCTATTGCTCGCTTCGCTTGCAAAAGAGGGAAATGTGGTTCATTTTTCGGCGAAGCCGAAAAATGAACCACGTCTTCTCTCGTCGTTGTGCGAGCAATAGGCACATGGCTAAGTAATTACAATTAAACTACTATACACTTTTGCTCGCTTCGCTCTCAAAAGAAGGGTAGGTGGCTCGTTTTTCGGGCAAAGCCCGAAAAATGAACCACATTCCCCTTCTTTTGAGAGCGAAGCGAGCGCGAGAAGCATCTTAAAATTAGCGATTATTTATGACTAACTACTTACAACTAATGGTCTGTGTTTGTACACATAATTTTTTATTTTATTTAAACTAAAAAAATAATTTTTTATTTCAATAACTCCCCAAAAAATAATCGTTATTTGCAACGCATCAATTCGCAGTCAAAGATATGAAAAGAAACAATTACCAAACCACATCATGTAGCCTGTTTAAAAAAACAGGGCTTATATTCCTTCTGTTTGTTTGTTTTATAGTACAAACATTCGCTCAAGCGAAAAATACAGACCCCTCAGTAATTGCGCTCAATTACTTGAAAGCGAACGCTAAAACTTGGCACTTATCAAAAACAGATATTGCAGAAGCTGCTGTTCAGCAAATTTATAATACAGACCACAATGGCGTGACCCATGTTTGGCTGATTCAACGCCGCAATGGGATTGAAGTATTTAACAGCTTAGTGAATGTCAATATTCTAACATCGGGTGAAGTCCTTTTTGCGGGTAATCGGTTTGTGTCTAATTTGACAACAAACACCACACAACCAACTATCTCGGCTGCCGATGCAATTGTGGCTATCGCCCAACATTTGGGTATGACGCCGCCGCAAAACTTACAACCCGTGGCATCGCCCGATAAATTGCGCTTTACGTTTGCGCCCAGTGGCATTGCTTATCAAGAGATGCACGCCAAATTGCGTTATCAGCCCATTGGCGACGACGGCAATGCCCGCCTTGCGTGGGACGTGGACATAGATGCCATCAATGGTAATGACTTTTGGAATATTCGTGTTGATGCTTTAACGGGCGCAATTTTAGACAAATCAAGTTGGACAGTTCATTGCAACTTTGACCATTCTGAAAGCGCGCATGACATCAATTGTCGAAAAGAATCAACAGAAAAGGCTCTTGGCGTACCCCTCAGTATAACACCGCTTTTTGCCCAAAAAAAGGATGATAAAACGAATAGTCAGGCGCAAAATCCTATGAAAATGCGCGAATTAGCCCCGACTACTGTTGATAATTTGTTGATAGACGACGGTAAATACAACGTTTTGCCCATTCCTTTTGAAAGCCCGATTCACGGCGGCTTAAAATTGGTGCAAAACGCGCCTGATTCACTTCCTTCGCCTTTCGGGTGGCACGATACAACGGGAACTGTTGGCGCAGATTTGACAATAACACGAGGTAATAATGTCCATTCTTTTTTGGATTTACGCAATTACAACCGTTCAGTTGGCAATGAACCCGATGGTGGTGCGACATTGACTTTTGATTTTCCTTACGATGCACAAGCCCAATCGGATACGCAGAGAAACCTTGCCGCGACCAACCTTTTTTATATGAACAATATCCTGCACGATGTCTGTTATCGCTACGGATTTGATGAAAAAGCGGGAAATTTTCAGTTGAATAACTACGGACGAGGTGGTAAAGGTAATGATTTTGTTAATGCAAATGCCCAAGATGCGATTGGTTTGCCAGAGCCGTTTGTCAACAATGCAAATATGGCAACGCCCGTTGATGGCATTAGCGGACGTATGCAAATGTATGTATGGGCGCGTTCACAAACGCAATTGTTGCGCATTTCTGCACCAAGAGCCATTTCAGGACTCTACACTACGGGCAGTGCTTTGTTTGGAAAACGGGTGACAACTACCGCACTTTCAGCCAATATTGTCCAATATCTTGATACAACCGCTATGCCCATGCAAGGATGCAAAAGTTCAACCGTTGATTTGATGGGTAAAATTGCACTCATTGACAAAGGTGGTTGTGGTTTTGCTAGAAAAGCCCTCAATGCTCAAGACAGTGGCGCCGTGGCGTGTATTATCTGCAACACGACTACTACCTTAATGACTGTTATCAACGATACTTTTCCTGATATTGCTAATGCCGTGAAAATCCCAGTTATCACACTCAAGTCTGCCGATTGTGCCAAAATCAGAGGCGGTACGTCGGGTTGGCAAGCAGTCATTCAACGTCCAACAGCTCAAGATGTTGGTCCAGATTTTATTGACGGCGACCTCGACAATGGCATTATTGCCCATGAATTTGGGCATGGTGTTTCAAACCGACTAACAGGTGGACCTGCCAATAGTTCATGCCTCGGTATGGGTGAACAAATGGGAGAAGGTTGGAGCGACTTTATGACACTCATGCTCACCACAAAACCCAGTGATAGAGCCACAAAAAAACGCGGAATTGGTACATTTGTCCAAAGACAAGACACATCTGGCGCAGGAATTCGGCGGTATCCTTATTCAACGGATAGATTAATTAATCCACATACCTACAACAATATCTTTTTGAGCCAAGCATCGCCACACCCTATTGGTGAAATTTGGGCATCTACCCTCTGGGATTTGTATTGGGCAATGGTGGACAAATACGGCTGGGACGCGAATGTTTACAACACAAAAAGCGGCAATGGCAAAGCCATTCAATTGGTGTTCGATGGCATGAAAATGCAAGTCTGTAGTCCAAGTTTTATTGATGGACGCAACGCTATTCTGGCGGCTGACCGCGCAGATTACAACGGTGAAAACCAGTGTTTGATTTGGGATATTTTTGCAAAACGTGGTCTTGGCTATTCCGCAAGTGGCGGACGTGGCACAAGTGGCACGGACAATGAGGAAGCATTTGACGTGTTGCCAACGTGTTTGAAGACGATTAAAGTCAGTAAAACAATGACTGATACAATAAAGGCAGGTGATGAATTTTTAGTGACATTAAAAGCGATTAACCACAAAGGAATTGCTGCAACGGGCGTAAAAATAGTGGATACAATTCCAGCAGGTGCAACCGTTGTGGGGCTTGTTAGTGCAATGGCTTCGTCTTCAAACGCACCTATTTCATTTACACAAGGGAGTGGTTTGGTAACTGTACAAATGTCGGATAGTTTAAGAAATGGTGATTCGTTGACTGTTGTTTATCGCTTGCGTAGCGATGCGGCAAAACAATCGGTTGTTCACTATTTTGAAGATTTTGAACAGACAACGACGGGTTTTACTACAACAAGTCTAATAGGGACAAATGCTTGGGCAAGGACTGATTCTTTCCAAAGAAGTGGACTAAAATCAATGCAAGCAAAGGGTAATATTGCATCGGAACAATTATTGACACTCACAAATGCGGTGACAGTAACGGGTAAACAACCCGTTTTTCGCTTCTTTCACCGCTACGATACGCAAGGAGGGATTGATGCAGGTGCCGTAGAAATACTTGCCGACAATGACCCCAATTGGCGAGATGCCTCAAAACTGATGTTTAAAAACAGAACAACAGGGCTAACGTATCAGACTTTTCCGTTTGAAACCCGTACATTTTGGGGACTTTTATCTGAATTTAAACCAACTTATCTGGATTTAAGCGGATTTAAAGGAAGACGAATTCAAATACGGTATCGGTTCAAATCCAATGCAACAGTTGCTTCGGTTGGTTGGATAATTGACGATGCAATGCTCATGGATATGGAAAATTACAATGCAACGGCACGTTTGACCACTACACAAGGCGACAATTTGGCGTTTATTGCCGATGACAAAGGAACTATTGTAGAGCCAACAATCAGAACAGCAACAAAAGAATTGGCAAATTTTGATGTCCAAATTTCGCCCAATCCAACGACTAATGTGTTGAATGTCAATATTAATTCAACGGAAGATAAAGTCGTTTTGGTTCTCAGAACGATTCAAGGGCAGGAAGTTTTGCGCCAAAATGTGGAACAACAAGCCGCATGGACACCCCTCAGTATGGCAGGTTTTGCGAATGGTCTGTACTTCCTTTCCGTGGAAACAGCGCGTGGAAAAGTGGTGAAGAAAGTCGTTAAACAATAAACAGCGTAGAAAATCTATTGAGACGAGCGTGTTTTGAAAGAGAAAAGGTGGTTCATTTTTTGGATAAAATCCGAAAAATGAACTATCTTTTCTCTTTTTTTTTGCGCGAGCAAAGCTAAAAATATTCTATATTTGTCGGAGTAATAAGAAAACCCAACAACATATTTAAAAGAAAAACTATGCCTTCCAATAATATAATCGCGCAAGAGCGCATCAATGATTTAGAAAATCAGCTTGCTACCTTCGAGAGTGACGAGGCGCGGTTGCTTGCACTCAACGAATTGACAGGTTTTTACACCTTCACAAATATTCGTGAAGCGCAAAAACGTTTGGCTGAACAACAACTATTGCTTCAGAAAAAATCTAATCCAGACTTGTTATTGAGTTTTAATTTGAATACTGCCATTGTCGAAAATCAGTTTTACAATTATAGGTTGTCAGAAATTCATTTTCGGGAAGCCCTCGTTATTGTGGAAAATGAAGGCAATGTGAGCCAACTTGTCGAGGTTTTGATTGATTTTGCGGGTACATTGATGAATATGTACGAGTTGGAAGAAGCTGCCGAGCTGCTCGACCGTGCCGACCGTCAACTCAAAGCATTTCCCGATGAGGTATTGTATGCCCGTTTATTGAGCCGCGAAGGTAATTTGTGGTTGCATTACACCGATTACGACCGTGCAACAGAACTGTTATTTCAATCGGATAAACTTTTTAGCAACATTGACTCCGAAAAACTCACTATCAAGGATTTGTATTTTCAGACCTTAATTCACGCAGGCTTGGGGTTGATTTATGAAAAAACGAGCGATATGCAGCGTTGTGTCAATGCCTATCGGCGGGTTGTGGATATGTCAGAATCGGCAGGTATTCGCAGCCGTTTGGCGTGGCATTATGTCAATGTGGGCAAGGCGTATATGACATTGAATGACTATGCACACGCAGAGGAATTTTTCCAAAAAGCGGACAGTATCAAAGATGATATTAGTCAATCTGCCCGCGCCCACGCGACGGCAAATTTAGGTTATTGTCATTATTTGGGTGGTCGTTATGATGAAGCTCTTGACCATTACAATCGGGCTGAACAGATTTATCGGCGGTCAAATGAAAACGATTACGAAAATTTATCCGTCGTGTCGCGTTGGAAAGGCATTCTCTTTGATGCCATTGGTAAGCCCAAACGCGCGGAAAAACGCTTGTTAGAAGCCTTGAAATTGGCAAATTTGGCAAAAGACACGCGCCAACAAGCCATTGTTTGCCGCGATATTGCAGAATTATACGCTGACCGAAAAGACTTTCGCAATGCCTACGATTATGAAGTTTTTCATAGTCAGTTTGTGCGCCGTTATTACGAAGAATCGAATAAGATAAAAGTAGATGAATTGGAGTTCAAATACGAAGCCGACCGCCGACACAAAGAAGCCGAAATGCTCCGTTTGCAAGCAACGGGCTTACAACTCAAAGCATTGCGGGCGCAGATGAATCCGCATTTTATGTTCAATGCTTTGAACTCTATTCAGCACCACATTCATTGCGACGACCGTGAGTTGGCGGCTATGTATCTTGCAAAATTCGCAAAACTCATGCGGTCAAGCCTTGAATATTCGGAATTAGAAATTATCTCTTTAGAAAATGAAATCGAATTTTTGGAAGACTATCTAACCATTAATCAAAAATTAAGATTTGACAACAAACTCCAATTTACGATTATTGTTGATGAAGAGATAGAAGAAGACATTACAGGCGTGCCGACGATGATTGTGCAGCCGTATATTGAAAATGCTATTGAACATGGTATTCGTTCTAAAAAAGGAGGATTTATCAAAATTGAATTCAAATTGATGGACGATGACTCCATTATGTGCATCATTGAGGACAACGGTATCGGTCGTGTCCGCGCAAGAGAATTTCAAGAACGCGACAATTACCACCTTCGGCACAAGTCACGCGGCGTGAATATCACGGAAAGACGCCTTGAAATCCTCCACACAACCCGAAAAGACAAATTTTCTACCCGTACAATTGACCTTTATGACCTCCTCAGTAATGAGGCACTTGGAACGCGCGTGGAAGTACAAATTCCGATTGTGGACATTGCTTCAAAAGCATGGGGATAATTCTTCGCACCCGCTTCGCACCCGCTTCGCACCCGCTTCGCTCGCGCGAAGAAAGATGCTGTGGTTCATTTTTTGGCTTTGCCAAAAAATGAACCACTTTTTTTCCCTTTTCGTGCGAGTGAAGCGGGTGCAGTCAATTTTTTTTCAGATAAAAAGTATTTTTTTCTGCAAAATTTGCAAAAAAATATAGATTTTTGTGTGCAAAATTTGCAATTTATAATTAATAAAAAGTAATTGTTTATCACACCCTCTCCCGAAGGTATTCGGGATGTAAACAGACTTCGCTCGCGCAGGAAGGGGGAATGTGGTTCATTTTTCGGCTTTGCCGAAAAATGAACCACCTCTTTTTCTGTCGTTGTGCAAGCAAAAGGCACGTAGCTAAATAGTTACAATAACAAACTGGAAAATCCCAGAAACGCCGTATCCAATATGCAGAATGAGACTATTGACATCGCCCATTTGACGACCGAAGCAACATCTAACTACAACAATCTTGAACACATGTCTGCCGCCGAATTGCTCCATGCGATGAATGAGGAGGACAAGACAGTGCCATTTGCTGTTGAAGCGGCTTTGCCACAAATAGAAGCCTTCGTCACGGCAGCTTACGAACGGATGCGCGAAGGAGGGCGTTTGTTCTACATCGGGGCAGGCACAAGTGGTCGCTTGGGTATTTTAGATGCGTCCGAAATACCGCCAACTTATGGTGTCCCCAGAGATTGGGTCATCGGTTTGATTGCAGGTGGAGACCATGCCATTCGCAATGCGGTAGAAAATGCAGAAGACAATCCAGAACAGGCTTGGCTCGACCTTAAACCCTACAAATTAGATGAATCGGATATTCTCGTCGGGATTGCGGCATCGGGCAGAACGCCTTATGTGATTGGAGGTTTAAAAAAAGCGCGAAAAAAAGGACTATTGACGGGCTGTATTGTGTGCAACACGGGTTCACCCGTTGCTGACAACTGCGCCTTTCCAATAGAAATTGTCGTCGGACCAGAATTCGTTACAGGGTCAACCCGTATGAAGTCAGGTACAGCTACTAAACTCGCGCTCAATATGATTTCAACAGCTTTGATGATAAAAATGGGGCGTGTGAGTGGCAACAGCATGGTGGACATGCAATTGACGAACAAAAAATTGGTCACACGCGGCATAAGTATGATTATGTTTGAACTAAAAGTTGATAGTGAAACCGCAGAAAAATTGTTGCATCAACACGGTTCAGTACGGCGGGTTATTGAGAATTATAAGCGTTGAGTAATTACTTAGCTTGCCTGCTTGTGAAAAGTCTTCTAACTTTGTAATTACTTAGCCACGCGCTCGCTTCGCTCGCGCGTGGGAGAAGATGTGGTTCGTTTTTCGGGCAAAGCCCAAAAAACGAACCACTTTCCCCTTTTTTGCGAGCGAAGCGAGTACAAGCACTTACACGCTCCATTCGTCGCAGGTCTTAATTTTTAGTTGCGAGTGCCCAAAACGTGTGGTGCTTGCAAGCAACTCAGTTGCGATGCGTACTATCTCTTGCATCTCCGACGCACGTAAGCTACCCCTCAGTATTGTCAGCGTTTTTACAACATCAACCATATTTTTTCGCCCGCAATTCCTGCATAAAACGCAACAATTCTCCTTCGTCGTGGAACAAAACTTCGCGTGGTTTTGACCCTTCATTAGGTCCAACAACGCCCAAATGTTCCAACTGATCCATGATTCGACCAGCTCGGTTGTAACCCAATTTTAGGCGTCGTTGAATCATAGACGTTGAGCCATGCTGATTTTGAACCACCAAACGCGCCGCATCTTCCAACATATCGTCCAAATCATTGACATCAACAGCACCGACTTGATTGCTGCTACCGCCGTCTTCGCTGACAAACTCTGGTAAGAAATACGGTGTGGCATAGCCGGGTTGTTCGTGGATAAAACTGATAACCTTTTCTACTTCGGGCGTATCCACAAAGGCGCATTGCAGACGTACAATATCAGACCCCGCCGTCATCAACATATCCCCACGACCAATCAATTGGTCTGCACCATTTGTATCCAAAATTGTTCGCGAGTCCACTTTTGAGGCAACTTTGAAGGCAACACGGGCAGGGAAGTTCGCTTTGATAACACCCGTGATGATATTCACCGAAGGTCGTTGTGTGGCGATGATTAAGTGAATCCCGACCGCACGGGCAAGCTGTGCCAAACGTCCGATGGGCAATTCAACTTCTTTACCCGCTGTCATAATCAAATCCGCAAATTCGTCAATCACCAAAACGATGAAAGGCAAAAATTTATGTCCTTTTTCGGGATTCAAGCGGCGTCCTATAAATTTTTCGTTGTATTCTTTGATATTCCGCGCTTGGGCTTTTTTCAATAAATCGTAACGTTGCTCCATCTCAATCACCAATGAATTGAGGGTTTTCACGACTTGCGATGTATCCGTAATAATCGGCTCTAATTGGTCGGGCAGATAGGCGAGAAAGTGGTTGTCAATTTTTCCATAAGGTGACAATTCCACTTTTTTCGGGTCAATCAAGACCAATTTTAGTTGCGACGGGTGTTTTTTGTACAATAATGAACACAAAATCGTGTTGATACCAACCGATTTACCTTGTCCCGTTGCTCCTGCAATAAGCAAATGCGGCATTTTGGCAAGGTCAACCACAAAAACTTCGTTGGAAATCGTTTTACCCAATGCAATTGGCAAATCCATATCCGTGCGTTTGAAACGCTCGTGCGACAAAACTTCACGCAAAGACACGATTTGTTTGCTTTTATTAGGCACTTCAATACCAATCGTTCCACGTCCTGGAATAGGTGCAATAATCCGAATACCCAAAGCAGCAAGGCTCAAAGCAATGTCATCTTCCAAGTTTTTGATGCGCGAAATCCGAACACCCGGGGCGGGTACAATTTCGTAAAGTGTGACAGTTGGTCCAATCGTGGCGCGAATCTTTGTAATCTCTATCTTATAATTGAGCAGCGTTTCAATAATTTGGTCTTTGTTTGATTCCAATTCACCGCGGTCAATTTCTACTTTTTGGTCTTCGTAATTGTCCAAAAGCATCAAAACAGGATGCTCGTAGCCCGATAATTCAAGCGTCGGGTCATACGGTGTTGATAAATCACCTACGGATTTGTCATTGAACAATTCGCCTTGAACGCCCGCTTTTCGCGGTGTTTCGGCGGCTAAATCGGCTAAAATGCCCTCTGGTACTGAGGGGGGATTCTCGGCGATTTCCAAAGTTGAATCACCGATTTTGAGGCTTGCATTGCGCGTTGGCGTTGGTTTTTCAACAGGTGCTAAGTCTGTATCATCGAGCGACAAACTGCTTGTTTTGGCAGGTGGCAAAGTGATGGCGGCAGGTAAGTTGAGGGCTTCCTCCATTGCCGTGCGCTCACCAGCTTTTATTGGGGCAAGACTTACTTCTTCTTCTTCTTCGTCCTCCATATATTCTTCATCTGAGAAACTATTTTTTGAGGACTCTTTTGCCTGTTTTTCTCTTGGCATAGAGGTCAAACGTTTTATGTTTTCCGACGGGCTAAATGTGGCATTGCGGTAGCGGTCGTCCCAGATAGAAAGAATAGCCCCCCGAAATTGCTGCCAAGCCGTTTCAAATGTCAAGCCTTTTAACTCGGGGTTGTATGTCCAGATAACTAAAAAAATTAGGATAAGTAAAATAAGCAAAAATGTGCCAACCGTACCCACAAAATTGATAAGCCAAGCACTTATTTCACGCCCAAAAGCACCGCCCCACGGAAAATTAGACAATTGGAACACAAAGCCCAAGAGCATAGACATACCCACCATCCAAATCATAGAAGTCCGAAAACGGTTGCTAAAACGGCTTAAAGGCACATCGTTGATGATGCCCAATCCGTACTGAAACAGCAGGTAAATGATGAAAAAAGACGGCAAGCCAAACAGCGTGTACATCAAAAAATCGGATACAATTGCCCCGAGACGACCGAGTAGGTTGGCTACCTCAATGTCTTGAAAAAGCAAATCAAAATTGAAATGCCACACTTTGTCTTGGTCATCTTTCCAAGTGAAGATATAGGAAGTACAAGCGATAAATAAATACGCAGACAGGAAAACGAGTAATACCCCCAAAAGTTTGGGTGTACGTGGGTCGTTACCAAATATACTTTTTGATTTAGCCATGATTTTTTTCAGTGTAATTTTTATAGTGTGTTTGTCGTGTAAAATGATTTGAAGCCATACATAAAATCTAAACTGCTGGTTCTCGCGCTCGCTTCGCTCGCGGGAGGGGGGAATGTGGTTCATTTTGCGGGCTTTGCCCGAAAAATGAACCCTCTATCTTCACTTTGCGCGAGCGAAGCGAGCGCAAAGGGAAGTATTGAAAAGTAGCGATTATTTATGACTAACCACTTAATTACAAATTTTACAAGAAAAACAAATTCTGAATTAAACAAAACCTCCTTAAGAACCCCGGCGTTTTTTTCCTTTTAATTACTGGATAGTATTTGATTGAAATTTGAAATGCTTCTAATTAATCCACTTTTTCTTTTCTTGCTCAATATGGTACAATTCAATCTGCACGCCATATTTATCCGTCAGATGCTTTGCCAATTGGTCAGCCGCGTAAACGCTGCGGTGTTGACCGCCTGTACAACCAAAGTTGACGGCAAGATTGGCAAAACCTCGTTCAAGATAGTTTTCAACAGACTTATCCACAATGCCGTAAACATTGTTGAGAAAGTTGTCCATTTCTCCGTTGGATTTCAGAAACTCAATTACGGGTTTGTCGCGCCCCGTTAGTTTTTTATAGGCTTCGTAGCGTCCCGGGTTTTCGATAAACCGACAATCGAAAGCAAAACCGCCCCCGTTTTCAGTGTCATCAGCAGGGTAGCCCGTTTTTTTGTAGGAAAAAGATTGAACCTTCACCGTAAGAGGACTGTTTGCGTATTTTTTCTTATCAAAACCCTCAAACTGTTCACTTTTGCAAATCAATTCAAGACATTTGAACAATTCGGGCAAACGGACAGGTAGTTTTATCATACCCAAAATCTGTTCCATTTGGTCAATCGCAAACGGAATACTGCTCAAAAAATGCTCACGACGCTCGTATAAACCGCGAAAACCATACGCGCCCAATGCTTGTAAACATCTAATCAACACGTAGCCATAATATTGGTCAGTGAAAAAATCGCGGTCAATGGACACCATTGATTCTACTTTATCCACATAATGCTCAAAAACCTCTTTTTTAATACCGTTCGGCACACCTCCTTTTGCTTGATATAAGAGGGAAGCTACATCGTATTGCAACGCGCCTTTTCGTCCGCCTTGATAGTCAATAAAAAACGGATTGCCGTCTTTTATCATAATGTTGCGGCTTTGGAAATCGCGGAAAAGGAAATAATTACATTCCGCAAGGAGCAAGTAATTCGTAAATTTTTGGAAATCTTCTTCTAACGCGCCTTCATCGAACGGTACTTTGGCGAGTTTTAGAAAATAATGCTTGAAATAGTTTAAATCCCACATCATGCTCTGCTTGTCAAACGCCGCACGCGGATAACAAACCGAATAATCCAAATCTTCTCCACCGCGAATTTGCAAATCAGCAAGTGAAACGACTGTTTTTTTGTACAGCCCCACAAGTTGCTCCGACCAGGTTGACCCAATTGGTGGTAGTAGGTTAAACAATTGCGTATCCCCCAAATCAGTTTGCAGATACACACCATTTGATAAATCTTGCGCATAAAGTTGAGGAACATTCAACCCTTTTTCCCAAAAATGTTGCGTAAAATTAATAAACGCTCTGTTTTCTTTGAAATCCGCATTGTACGCCCCGACAGCGGATTTTGTTGCGCCGTGAATCCTAAAATAGCGGCGGTCACTGCCCGCTTGAGCAATGGTATCCATTTTTGTAGCATCTTCGCCCGACCAATCTTGAAAAAGTTTGGTCATTATGTGTTGGTAGTCTTTCATTTTTTTTATCAAGGTATAGCGCACCATTCTCGTAGAGACAAGGCATGCCTTATCTCTACACCACAAAACTGAAATTAAAATGTAAAATTACTTACTAACTGAGGGATGGGTATAACCTAAAAGCGTTTTTTGCATCTCGCGCTCGCTTCGCTCGCGCGAGGAATGTCGTTCGTTTTTCGGCGAAGCCGAAAAACGAACGACGTCTCCTCCCTTTTGCGCGAGCGAAGCGCGCGCAAAACATCTGTTTTTAATCAAAAAACGATGTTTTTAGGTTATGCCCACTCCTCACTTACTAATGTTACGCAGAGCCGTAGGCTCGACCGATTTTTTAGCGGCGGATTTCAATCCGCCAAAAACGTACATACCCTTTTCATTAAGAGCCGTAGGCTCGACCCATACTTATATGCACCGAACCTACGGCTCTTAAATAATCTGTTTTAATCTTTCGGCGGATTGAAATCCGCCGCTACAAAATTGTTCATGCCTACGGCATTTTTAGCCTATATGCCTAACATCAGTTACTTAGCACCGTGCTAACTTTGCTCGCACGAGGGAGGGGTTGTGGTTCACTTTTCGGGCTTTGCCGAAAAATGAACCACCTCTTCCTCTTAACATTACCGCCGAATAACAGCCCCTAATTTGGACTCATACGTTTTAATCAAGTCTTCCATGACTTTTTCAATATCCTTTTCTGCCAATGTTTTTTCTTTATCTTCAAAAATAAAACTCACGGCGTAAGATTTTTTACCCGCGCCCAATTTCGTTTCATCTTCAAAAACATCGAACAAATTGACATCTTTCAATAGTTTTTTCGCTGTTTTTTGTGCTAAAGAACTGATGTCACCAAACTTCACCGCACTGTCTAAAACAAGAGCCAAATCCCTTCTTACTGAGGGGTAGCGGCTGACTTCTTCGTAGCTCGATTTGGCATTTTTCAACGATTTTAATACATTATCCCATTGAAAATCAGCGAAATAAACATCTTGTTTGATACCCATTTCTTTACGCAATTTTGGTTGAACTTTACCAAATTCGACCAATACTTGTTGTCCGCGATGGTAGCGTAATCCAAATGTTAATTGAGCATTGGTGATTGCTGTTTCTTGAAAACCGCCGATACCCAAACGCACCAAAACCGCGTTGACATAGCTTTTCAAAGTAAAATAATCTGCCGTGCCACCTGTTTTGAACCGCCAATTTTCAGCCGTCCGATTGCCCACAACTGCCAATGATAAATGGGCTGTTTCTTCAAATTTATCGCCGTCGGTGAGGTAGGTTTTGCCAAATTCAAAAACTTTCAAATCACTTGACTGACGGTTTTGATTGTGAACAATCGTCTCCAAAGCCGATAACAACATGGTCGGACGCATGATGTCGAGGTGAACGTTGGACGTGTTATTCACATAAACAAGTCGTTGATTGTCAATAACTTCTGTATTGTCCGTATAATATTTTGATTGACTCAAACTCAAACTCATTGCTTCGTTGAAGCTATTTGCAGCGAGAAAATCAGCCACCAAATTTTTTACTTTGTTGCGGTCAACACGCTCTGTTTCTGTGATTGCTGAACGAATTTGATTCGGCATTGGTACATTGTTGAAACCGTGAATACGTAAGATTTCTTCAATTACATCGGCTTCACGCAACACATCTGACTTGTTTGTTGGCACACTCACCACGACATTTTCTTTACCGTCGGTTTCGACAATCTCCATGTCCAAAGCTGCCAAAATTTTCTTCAAATAGCGGTTGTCAAATTTTTGACCAATAAGCCGTTCTACGTTTTGAAAATTGACCGCAATGCGTTGATTGTTGATAGGTTGTGGGTAAATATCAATCACTTCCGATGCGATTTCACCACCCGCCAATTGTTGAATCAACAAAGCAGCGCGTTTCATGGCGTAAATAGTAACATTCGGGTCAGTGCCTTTTTCAAAGGTTTTTGCTGCATCTGTCCGCGTATTGTGGCGGAAAGAAGAACGCCGCAAACGCTTACCATTGAAATGAGCCGACTCCAAAAAGATATTAGTGGTTGTTGCCGACACCCCCTCAGTAGGGTTGCCAATAACACCCGCCATACACATACCCACGTTGTCGCCGTCGCAAATCATCAAATCTTCGGCATCTAATTTTACGGTCACGTAGTCGCCTGTTTCGTTCTTTTTCAAGGTTTGAAACGCCGTGCCTGTCTCCAAAGTTTTGACTGTTATTTGTTGACCACCAATTTTATCATAATCAAAAGCGTGAAGTGGTTGACCGAGTTCATGTAAAATAAAATTTGTAGCGTCCACCACATTATTGATGCTGTTGACACCAATTGCCGACAAACGTTGCTTCAGCCAATCGGGTGAATCCCCAATTTTGACCCCCGCAATACAAACGCCAGAGTAACGCGGACACCCCTCCCCATCCTCAACTTTTACGTTGATAGTCAAGGCATTAGACTGGGTTTTGAAGGCAGAAACATCGGGTAAAACGATTTTTAAATCTTTATCAGAAGTCACTTGAAGCCGTGCCGCCAAGTCTTTCGCAACGCCCAAATGACACATCGCATCAGACCGATTGGGCGTTAAACCGACTTCAAAAACCACGTCTTTTTCAATTTTAAATACCTCAATCGCGGGTTTTCCAATGGGTGTTTCCGTAGGTAAAACAATAATGCCCGAATGGTCATGCCCGATACCCAACTCGTCTTCCGCGCAAATCATGCCTTGCGACACCGCCCCACGAATCTTTCCTTCCTTGATTTTTAATTCTTTACCGTCCGAAAAATACAAAACCGTTCCGATTGTCGCGACTGCCACTTTTTGTCCTGCCGCTACATTGGGTGCACCACACACAATACTGAGGGGTACGCCTGTACCCACATCAATAGTTGTACATGATAATTTATCGGCGTCTGGGTGTTTTTCACAAGTCAAAACCTGACCCACCACAACCCCCGCAAGGTCGCCTTTTATGCCGCCGATGTGTTCCATACCTTCTACTTCCAAGCCCAAATCAGTAAGGGTTTCGCCGACTTGTTCGGGTGTTAGGGCATTGAGATTGATGTATTGTTTGAGCCAATTGAGAGAGACTATCATAAATTTTTATTTTATTTCAAATTGAAGCGTAAAAGTAGGTAAATTCCCTGCGTTACAAAAACAAAACGCAAAGTTCAATGAGAACTTTGCGTTTTTTTTACTTGCTTCACTAAGTAATCCAAGTTTTGTGGTACAACGCTGGAAGCGTTGAATGTGAATAGCACCGATTCGACTTTTTTTATGCACGAATGTTTCATCTGGCAGCTAAGTAGCTCTTCATATCAATACCTGACATTTCCCACGGCATTTTTTTAAACAGCCATTTATTCAAATAGCAAGATTTTCGCGCTCGCTTCGCTCGCGCGAGGGAGGGAAATGTGGTTCATTTTTCGGCAAAGCCGAAAAATGAACCACATCTTCTCCTTTCGCGCGAGCGAAGCGAGCGCGTGGCTAAGTAACTGATGTTACGCAGGTGTACCAAAAATGCCGTAGGCATGAACGATTTTGTAGCGGCGGATTTCAATCCGCCGAAAGTTCAAACCCGATTATTTAAGAGCCGTAGGCTCGGTGCATATAAATATGGGTCGAGCCTACGGCTCTTGATGAAAAGGTACGTATGTTTTCGGCGGATTCAAATCCGTCGCTACAAAATCGGTCGAGCCTATGGCTTTGCGTAACATCAGTAAGTACTTGAGGAGTGGGCATAACCTAAAAACATCGTTTTTTGATTAAAAACAGATGTTTTCCGCTCGCTTCTGCTCGCGAGAGGGGAGAATGTGGTTCATTTTCGGGCTTTGCCCGAAAAATGAACCACCTCTCCTCCTTTTGCGCGAGCGAAGCGAGCGCAAAAGTGCCTTTTAATGCGCATTTTGAATTTATGTATGGTTTCAAAACCGAGATTAGGCAGATACGTCACCTGTGAAAAAGCCAAAGCGGAAACTACCGAGATTAGTGTAAATTCGTGTGAATCACGGCTAAGTTTTCATACTAAATCTGCAAAATAAGCCTCTACTTTTCTAAAAAAGTAGAGTCCAACGAGTAAAAACAGGAAGGCAATGCCGAACTGATACAATACTAAAAGCCCATCAACAGGCGTATTAGAAAACAGCGACCGCACCATGTTTATTGCCCCCGCAATTGGGTTGAGTTCCAATATTTTTTCAAGTACAGGGTAGTTGACAAAGGCTTTTGTGGAATAAACTACTGGATTAATAAACATCAAAAACTGAATCAAAAAGGGCAAAACATATCTAAAGTCACGGTATTTGATGTTTAAAGCGGCTAAAAAAGTACCAATACCAAAAGCGGTTGTTCCAGCAAGCAAAATACTGAGGGGTAGTAAAAAGAGTTTTCCCAATGCAACAGGATATTGATAATAAAAGATGAGGAACACCCAGACTAAGAAGGCGAAAAAGACATCAAACAAAGCCGTCAGAATGGCAGAAAGTGGAATAATAAGGCGTGGAAAATATATTTTTCGGATAATATGGGCGTTTGCTACCATGCTACTTGCGGCATTTTGAAGGCTATTAGAAAAAAAATGCCAAATCATCAAACCAGAAAAAGCAAAAAGTGGATAAGGCAAGCCATCGAAAGTCAAACCCAAACCCCGACTAAAAATAAAGGTAAACAGTACCATCATACTGAGGGGTTGCAAAATCGCCCATAAAATGCCCAAAGTGGCTTGTTTGTAGCGCACTTTGATGTCGCGCCACGTAAAAAAGAAGAAAAGTTCCCTATATTGCCAGAGTTCGTGGCTGCCCAGAGAGAATTTGTGAACGGGTTCTATGCGGTATTCTGTCATGGGTATTTGAATATTGTCTGTAAAATTTGACTAATAGAAAGGTTTAGAATTTGCAGCAATTCGGCTTAGTAGTCTTTCAAGTTATGGTTATCGGGTAAAACTTTCGGAAAGTTTTTAACTTTACAAAAGTTGTGAGGCAAGCACTCGACAATTATGACTTGAAGAACTATTTAGGAACGTGAATAAATAAAATCACATCTTATAGGCTCCCGATGAAGGTCGGGAGCCAGTAAAAACTGTCAAAGTCAAACTTAAGCCTCTGGTTTGAATGGAATCGTCAAAATTTGACCGATTTCAATTTTGTCGGGATGCTCAAGAATATCCGTATTTGCACTAAAAATTGCGGTGTATAATTTAGGTGCATTGTAAAATTTCTTAGCAATTTTACCCAAGGTATCACCCGAAGCAACCGTATATTTTGCATAATAATCAGTTGTAGCAACCCGAATATCAGCAATAATATCAGAAGGTGTTGCACCACCAACAGATTTGATTTTGTCCCACAATAGGTTTTTATCGTACTCTGTTTCAACAGTACCTGTAACCGTCAAAACGCCATCTGCTTCGGTAACTGTACCGTCAACTGCACCCAATTCTTGACCCAATGCCAAAACGGATTTGTATTTTGCTTGAATAGACATAATAATTAAAAATTTAGTAAATTAAATAAATGGTAATTACTTAGCCACGCGCTCGCTTCGCTCGCGCGAGTGAGGAGAGATGGTTCGTTTTTCGGGCTTTTCCCGAAAAACGAACCACATTTCCCTTTTTTGCGAGCGAAGCGAGCTATGGGCTAAGTATATACTAAAAATGCTACATTTAACCGCCCAAATTTAAGGGAATTTTGAAAAAAAGCAAGTAAAATTTTGCGTAGCGCAATGAGAACTAATTACTTGACAGTTTAAACATTCTTTTTTGTTCGTTTCGCTCGCAAAAAAGGGGAGAAAGTGGTTCGTTTTTTGGGTAAATCCCGAAAAACGAACTACCTCTCCTTTTTTGCGCGCGAAGCGAGTTATAGATTAACTATCAAGTAATTAATCTAAGTTTTGTGGTATAAAAACGCGGAGCCTCGCCGCGTAAAAATCTAATGGAGCGAGCCGTTTTTTTTTGTTTAAAATTTGGGCAAAGCCCAAATTTTAAACAAAAAAAAACGGCTCGCTCCGAAAAAAACTCCCCGCGCCGCCGAAGGCGGCGCGTTTTGAATGACTACCACAAAACTTAGGTTAATTAGTTCTTCATACAGTAGTTGCTCAATTTATACCAGCGAAAAACAAATTTTCGACGACAGAACTTTTAATAGTCACTAAACTTCTTACCTTCGACCTTGTTTTAGAATCAAATCTTATTAAAACTAAAATAAAAAAACGGATGAAACGTCGTACTTTCTTAAAAGTGACACCCCTCAGTATGCCACTATTTGGTAGCTGTTCTACGTTTACCAATTCATTATTTAAAAACAAAAAAATCAATAAAATGGCTTTTGAACTTCCTGCGCTACCTTATGCCGTAGCTGCCCTCGAACCGCATATTGATGCGAAAACAATGGAAATCCACCACGGAAAGCACCATGCTGCCTACGTTACCAATCTAAACAATGCCGTTGCTGCTGATGCAAGTGCCGCAGGCAAAACACTTGAGCAACTGGTTGGTAGTATCTCAAAATACGCACCTGCTATCCGTAACAACGGCGGTGGTCACTGGAATCATAGCTTTTTTTGGCAAATCCTCGCGCCAAACGCAGGTGGTGAACCAACTGGAGAAATTGCTTTCGCCATCAAAGGTGCGTTCGGTTCTTTTGAAAATTTTAAAAAAGAATTTTCTGCTGCCGCCATGACACGCTTCGGTTCTGGTTGGGCATGGTTGTCGGTAGATGCGAACAAAAACGTGTTTATTAGCTCAACACCTAATCAAGACAATCCTCTTATGGACTTGGTTGACAAAAAAGGTACGCCTCTTCTCGGCTTAGATGTCTGGGAACATGCCTATTATTTGCATTATCAAAACCGTCGGGCAGATTATGTGGCGGGCTTTTTCAACCTTGTTAATTGGGAAGAAGTAAACCGTCGTTTCAAAGCGGCTGTCGGCAGCTAAGGAATGTGACATCTTCCAAATCTGGTTTTACATATTTTTTACGTGCCTCGGTGGATAAAATCCGTTTTTCGGAATACGATTTCAAAAACAAATTGCGGTATGCCAAATCAATATTCGATAATAAAGCGTCTAAAGTAGCTTGGTCAAACGTTACTTTGTTTTCTACCGATAAACGTTCCCAAATGGCTTTGAGCCAAAAAATGGTAACCGTTTCGTGGTAGCCGCTTGTATCGGAGTTTATTTTGCCGACGGCGATATTATATTTCATAATCCGTTCGCGCATGGCGACAGGAGCTTGCTCCATGCCAAAACGCGATAAAACTGATAAAGCACATATCAAATGTGCCTCATGTGTCCATGCCCAATCGGGCAAGGTCGCAGACTCAAACTGTTCGACGGTTTTTGTCGCGTCCTCTAAGGTTTCTAAATAAGTAAATGCCATAAAGGTTTCAAATTTTAGATTTCAAGAGAAATTAGGAGGTGTGGTTTATTTTCGGGCAAAGCCTGAAAATAAACCACATCTCCTTCCTTTGCGCGAGCGAAGCGCGTTATTCTGTTTCAATAAACTTAGACACACTCAAAATCATCCCAAACGCCACGCAGGTAAACAACAACGACGTACCGCCCAACGACAAAAGAGGCAAAGGCTGACCCGTTACAGGTACTAAATGTACACTAACTGCCATATTTGCAAGGGCTTCAACGACTAAAATGAGTATCAGCCCAATTGCCAGCATCGCGGGAAAGGTTTTAGGGGATTTCGTAACCAATCGGACGACCCTAAAAAACAGCAGCATGTACAAAGCCATGACTATAAAACCACCCACTAAACCATATTCTTCAATGATAATGGCGTAGATATAATCCGCAAAAGCACTTGGTAAAAAGTTTTTTTGGATAGAATTGCCAGGTCCATTGCCAAGCATATTGCCTCGTGCGATTGCCATTTTTGCCAGTTTGGTTTGGTCGCCGCCGTCTTCGTCTTCAATAAACGAACGCGCGCGTTCTGTCCAAGTGTGTGACCGTACTTTTGTGGGAAAAGCGTTGCCAATAACAATGAGTGCAGCAAATGCTACTAATCCACAAAACATCAGTAAAAAAATGTATTTCATAGCCACGCGACCAACAAACATCATCACCATACAGGTTGCAAAAATAACCAATGCCGTTGATAAATTGCTGGGCGCAATCAAAAAACAGACAATAACAATAGGCACAATAATAGGTAAAAACGCACTTTGAAAATCCTCTATAAAATCTTGTTTTGCTGTTATTGACCGTGCAACGTAGGCAATTAAAGCAATTTTAGCAAAATCGGAAGTCTGAAAAGTTAGCCCGATAATGGGTATTTCAATCCACCGTGTCGCGCCGTTTACCTCATTGCCAATTGCCAACGTGAGCATCAAAAGTGGGATAGATGCTGCCAATAAATAAGGCGACCAGAGGCTGAATCTGCGGTAATGAATTAAGTGGGCTGCGTACATAATGACCGCCCCGAGTATCAACATGATGACTTGTTTCAACAAATAAAATTCGGTATTGCCCCCGCGTTCGCGAAAGGCAAGCATGGAGGTGGAACTATACACGACCAAAATAGACAACATCATCAGCACGGAGACGATTGCCCAAATAACGCGGTCGCCTTTCAATTCGGCTGAAATTCTATTAGCGATTGACATGGTTTATATTTTTTAAAAAGCTACTACACACTTTTGCTCGCTTCGCTCGCAAAAGGAGGAGGGGGGGCGTTTTTCGGGCTTTGCCCGAAAACGAACCACTTTCCCCCCTTTTTGCGAGCGAAGCGAGCAAAAGCGTATCGTTAAATTATAGTGTGTAATTATTTACAGCAGTTTTAAACTGCTCGCCCCTATCTTCATAATTTTTGAATAAATCAAAACTCGCACAAGCGGGCGATAATAGCACAACATCACCCCCCTCAGTATAAACTCTTGCTACTGACACGGCTTCGGCTGCTGAGTGTGTTTCTTCTAAAATTTTAACAATTGGACTAAAAAACGCCACAATTTTAGAATTATCTACGCCCATTGCCACAATTGCCTTTACTTTTTCGCGTACCAAATCTTCAATTTGCGTGTAATCATTGCCTTTGTCTTGACCACCGAGAATTAAAATTGTAGGCTTGGTCATGGCGGATAAAGCCCAAAAAACACTGTCCACATTTGTCGCTTTTGAATCGTTGTAATAATCCGTTCCTTTGATATTTGCCACAAACTCAAGTCGGTGTGGGGCATTGACAAATGTGTTTAAACCATTTTGAAGCCATTTTCTGTCTGCTTTTGTGGCGCGAAAAGCGTGAATAGCGCATAAAGCATTAAAATAATTATGTGGTCCTTGTAGATGTGGGTTTGTCAAATCGTAATGATAATCCACAAATACAGTTTTTGTTTTTCCCATTTCTTTGCTCGTTCTGGATTTTGTTTCACGCAAAACAATGGGTTTTCCTACTTTCCAATCATCTGCCCGAACAGGTATTGTTTTAATATCTCCTTGATAGGCGTCAAATTTTTTAACCAATTCGGGGTCATTATTGTTGTAAATAAATACATCACCTTGCCCTTGATTCATCATAACCCGAAATTTTGCCGCCACATAATTGTCAAACTTGTAATCATAACGGTCGAGATGGTCGGGCGTAATATTCAAAATCATGCTCACATCGGGGCGAAAAGTAGCTATATCATCTAATTGAAAACTACTGAGTTCGAGTACATAATAGTCGTGTACGGCTTCTTCTGCAAGCAACCGCGCAAAACTTTTGCCGATATTTCCACCCACTGCCACGTCTGCCCCTGCCGTTTTCAATAGATGATAAGTCAAGCCCGTTGTAGTTGTTTTGCCATTTGACCCCGTGATGCCGATGATTAACGGCTTTTTTTCGCTTAAAAAAAATGAATTTTGGTAAGCAAATTCAATTTCCGACACAATCGGGATACCCCTCAGTATAATTGCTTTAATCAAATCAATTTTATTGGGAATACCGGGACTTTTTACCACTTGGTGAGCAGCAAATATACGATTTATATCGTGATTACCACTTTCATAAGCGATATTTGCCCTGTCTAATTCAGCGCGAAAATTGTCTTTTATCGGACTTTTATCGCTCACAAAGACATTAAAACCCATTTTTTGAGCCAATAAAGCTGCACCAACACCGCTTTCTCCTGCTCCGAGAATGACAATATTTTTCATCTAAATAAAGTTTAAGGGTAAATACTGAGGGGGTAAGAACACCAATTTTTCGTATGGAAATTGCTGAAAGCGTAATTACTTAGCCCATAGCTCGCTTCGCTCGCGCGAGGGAGGAGAGGTGGTTCGTTTTTCGGGCTTTGCCCGAAAAACGAACCACCTCTCCTTCCTCCCACGAGCGAAGCGAGCTATGGGCTAAGTAATTACGCTTTTTCAAAACATTGAAAATCAATTTATTGCACTTTAAAATCTGAAATCCGAAATCAAGAATCTCATTTAAAATGCAAATCACGTAAAAAAATTAGAATAATATGACAAAAGATATAGAAAACCCTGCCGATATTGAACGGCTCGTCCGCACGTTTTACGGTCGCTTACTTGCCGACCCGTTTATGTCACCGTTTTTTGAAGGTGTTGATTTTGAAGCCCATTTCCCCCGCATGGCGGCTTTTTGGTCATTTATCCTGCTGGATACTGAGGGGTTCACTGGCAATGTATTTGATGCACACCGCCGACTGAACGTGGACGAACGACATTTTGAACGCTGGATTGCTACGTTTCACAAAACTGTTGATGACCTTTTTATGGGCAAAAAAGCCGAAAAAGCCAAGCAACAAGCGGAGGTCATTGGTTATAATTTTCAATCGAAATTGAAATATTTGAGACAATGAGAGTTTTCTGCGAAGTGAGGAAAACGCAAAAGTGTGAAAAATAAAGCCAAATTTTATTTAAAGTTTCAAAAAATAGAAATCGGAAAACCACTTCCCGTTTAATATATTACCTTTGCGTGGGTATGGAAGTTGATAAAAAATGAGTCGGCATAAAAAAAAATATGAACATGCTTTTCAGAAAGCAATTTTAAATATTTAGCTACGCGCCTTTTGAGCCACTACCACAAAACTTAGATTAATTACGTTTTTTTTACAAATTCCCTTCTTCGTTATTCTGCAAACGAAGCCTGTTTAAATCTCGAATACCTTTGTAGAAGTTACTTCAATCCTTTGCTTATGAATCGTCTAACACAATTATTCAAAAATAAAAAAAAGAATATTCTTAACGTTTATTTCACAGCGGGCTATCCAAAACGTTCGGATACTGAGGGGGTCATCACAGCGTTAGAAAAAGCGGGCGTTGACCTCATTGAACTCGGTATGCCATACAGCGACCCGCTTGCCGATGGTCCAACGATTCAAGAAAGTGGCTCAAGAGCTTTGGACAATGGTATGACTTTGAACTTGCTGTTTGAGCAAGTAAAAACTGCCCGAAAAAACACAGAAATTCCTTTGATTTTAATGGGCTACTACAATCAAGTGATGCAGTTTGGTGATGATGCTTTTTTTCAAAAGTGTGCAGAAGTAGGTGTTGATGGTTTGATTTTACCCGATTTGCCTTTATCTGTTTATGAAGAAAAATATCAGAAAAAATTGGCAGATTTGAACCTTAAAATATCATTTTTGATAACGCCACAAACGCCAACTAATCGTATTCGGAAGATTGATAAATTGACCACGGGTTTTGTGTATGTGGTGTCAAGTTATGCCATTACTGGCTCAAAAACGGGCATAACAGCCGAGCAAGTCGCGTATTTCAAACGAATTGAAGCCATGAAATTGAAAAATCCGCGTTTGATTGGTTTTGGTATTTCAGATAAAACAACTTTCGATATTGCTTGTACTCACGCAAATGGGGCGATTATTGGTTCAGCATTTATCAAGGCTTTGGGCCGCGCCGATACTGAGGGAGTATCGGTAGCAGACGCAACTCAAAATTTTGTTACCAGCGTTTTTTAAAAACAATTGGTCGTTATTTATGTTCGGGTTTAAGAAATTACCTTTTTCAAACAATTCAATTTTATCTAATGAACCAACAAATCAACGATTTTTCTTCGCTCCGTACTCATCCATATTCTATTATGATGTACCTGTTTTTGACAGGTTTGACTATGATATTCGTGGGTCTTTCATTTGCCTACATGTACACCCGTATCCAGACGGGCGAACCACCCATCAAAATGCCTCTACTATTTGTGATAAATACAGTTGTACTTTATGGCTCAAGTTGGATGCTGAGGCGTGCAAAGATGATGTACCAGGCTGATAATACTGAGGGGTATCAAAAATCTTTGTTGGCAACGATTTTGATTATTTTTGTGTTCATGGCTTTGCAATACGTCGGTTGGGAAATGCTAAAAATTGAAAATCCTACGATTTTCAAAGGGGACAAATCGAGTAATATGTCCAATTATATCTATGCGATTTCCGTAGTTCACGTTTTTCATATTGTTTTTGGACTACCTTTTTTTCTCTTATTTTTATACCATGCCTACACACGTATGCAAAATCCCGTTACGGTCTTAGTTTATTTTACAGACCCTGTCAGGCAGTTGGAATTACGCTTATTGTCGCGTTATTGGCACTATTTAGATTATTTGTGGATCTATCTGATGGTATTTTTTTGGGCAAACTATTTCATACAATTACCGAAATAAGTATTTGAATGATCCAAGTTTTGTGGTACTGCCTCAAAACGCGCTGCTTTCGGGTAAGTATCACCACTCAAAAATAAAAGGTTTGTTCGCGACTTGATATTTAAGATTGACGACACTCGCATTGATAAACGTAGTTTTACCATTGTCTAACACGCCGTAGGTAGATTTTTACGCGGCGAGGCTCCGCCTTTTTATACCACATTCCCCTCTCCCATACGAGCGAAGCGAGCGCGTGATTTTAAATAGCTTTTTTGTTAGCCCAGCCTCACTTAGTAATTTACCAATTTTTCTAATGCCCTACGCAAACGTTCTTCGGGTAGAAAGATTCTTTCTAAACTCTGCGCAAACGGAATAGGCATATCCAGACTGGCAACCCGCATCACTGGTGCGTCAAGAGCTTCAAACAAATGCTCTGAAATCCACGCTGCAATTTCACCGCCAATGCCGCCAAATAAATTATCTTCGTGTAAAATCAGTACTTTTCCCGTTTTTTTGACCGTTTTTTCAATCGTTTCGTAATCCAAAGGCACAAGGACGCGCAAATCAATTATTTCTGCCTCGATAGCCAATGCCGCACAAGCCGTCTTTGCCCACTGAACACCCAACCCATAAGTCAAAATACTGAGGGGGGGTATGTCAGACGTTTTTACGACGCGGGCTTTCAAATCTGTTGTAAAATACCCTTCTGTCACCTCGCCCGTTAAGCTACGATACAAGGCTTTGTGTTCAAAAAACAGAACAGGGTTTGGGTCGTCAAAAGCGGCTAAAAGCAAGCCTTTTGCGTCTTCTGGTGTGGAAGGATAGAAAATTTTAAGTCCTGCTACGTGCGTAAACCATGCTTCATTACTTTGCGAGTGAAAAGGTCCTGCGCCCATACTGCCGCCCGTCGGCATACGAATCACCACATCAGCATTTTCACCCCAACGATAATTGATTTTTGCCAAATTGTTTACAATCTGGTTGAAACCACAAGAAACAAAATCTGCAAATTGCATTTCTACCATTGCCTTCATGCCACCGATACTCAAACCCAAAGCCGCACCAATGACCGCCGACTCGCATAAAGGCGTATTCCTGACCCGCGCTTTACCAAATTGTGCGGCAAAACCGTCCGTAATTTTAAAAACGCCACCATATTCTGCAATGTCTTGACCCATTAACACCAAATTGTCGTGGCGCAACATCGCTTCCCGCAATCCTTCCGAAATGGCATCTACAAAGCGTATATTGGTTTGAAGTTTCAGGTCTGAAGTTTGAAGGGTGGCTGTATTTGGCATTTGGGCGTGTTGAGCCGTTTGAAGTTTCCCATCTTCAAACGTCAAATTTGAGATTTCAAACTTTTTAAAAACATCGCCTAATTCTACACTTTCTGATGGTTCAATCGTAGATTGAGCAAAAGCAAAATCAGCTGCGTCATTGATTCTTTTTTTGAAATCCTTTTTTAACTCATTTATCTCCCCCTCAGTAATGAGCTGATTTTCCAAGAGAAATTGCTCATAATTATTTATTGGGTCGCGTTCTGCCCATGTTTTTTGCAAAGTGTCGGGCACGTATTTTGTTCCTGATGCTTCTTCATGTCCACGCACACGAAAAGTTTTACACTCTACCAAAACAGGGCGTGGATTTTCGCGCATATCTGCCGCAAGAGCCGCAATGGTAGTGTAAACATCCAGAATATTGTTACCGTCTATCACAACGCCATTCATACCGTAGCCCACCGCCCTATCCACCAAGTCTTTGCAAGCATATTGCTCATTTGTTGGTGTTGACAGTCCATACTGATTGTTTTCAATAACAAAAATAACGGGTAATTGCCAAACTGCCGCCAGATTCAAGGCTTCGTGAAATTCACCTTGTGAGGTTGCACCGTCGCCCGTAAATGCCAGAGAGACTCTGCCTTCTTGCCGAATTTTATGCGCCAAAGCCACCCCTGCCGCCAATGACAACTGGGGACCTAAATGCGAAATCATACCCACTATATGGTGTGCCTTTGAGCCAAAATGAAATGAACGGTCACGCCCTTTTGTGAAGCCGCCCGCCTTGCCCTGCCATTGCAAAAACAACTGGTCGAGTGGCAATTCTCTTGTTGTGAAGACACCCAAGTTGCGGTGCATGGTAAAAATAAACTCGTTGTCGCGCAAAGCGGCTGCACACCCAACTGAAATTGCCTCTTGTCCAACCCCCGAAAACCACTTCGATACTTTTCCCTGTCGAATCAAAATGAGCATTTTATCTTCGATAAGGCGTGGATAAATGAGTTTTTTATAGAGCAGACGTAAAGTTGAATCGCTTAATTTTTTTCTATCGAAATGAATCGGCACAAGTGCGTCTGAAGTCGTTGACATGATTTTATTTGGTTGATTATTAAAAAAGCATTGTTTAAGGAACAAATTGACGCTATTCTAGTTAATTTATTACTGAATTTTGATAAAATCAGAAATTTTTAGAATCCACGTTTTAAAAGTACCCCTCAGTATTTTGTGCAAATAAGCAGTTTTTTTTATAAAAAAATATAAAAAATACAAAATAGTTAGCAAAAGTTGGAATAATAACGTTAATTTTGCGTCGTCAATGGGGGAGTTGCTGAAAGATAAGTCAAAATTCTCTCCAAAACGGCTTCGGATAATATATTTTAAAAATGGCAAAAATACTGGAACAATGATTTCTTTAATCAAAAATCGGAAACGAGGATGAGCTGACATCGGCGCAAATACACGCGGTGCAGGAAGCCTGCGTATTTGCTTAAAAACATTGAGCAGTGATTTTGCCTACCTCCGAACGTGTGGTAAGCAAAATTTTTTTTATTAAAATACTTGAATGGAAAGACAGCTTATTAAGGTAGCTAAAGAACTAAACGTGGGTATGGGTACCGTAGTCGAGTTCTTGTCAGGAAAAGGCTTTGAGATAGAGAATCGTCCTATCTCAAAAGTAACTGACGCGATGTACGACGCCCTCAGCAAAAATTTTTCGGACTCTAAAGCCGATAAAGCAAAAGCTGACCAAATTGCCTTCGGTGTTCGTCCGACGCAGCAACAGCAGCAGCAGCCCGCGCCACAGTCGCGCCCTACCACCTCAATTGCAACGATGCCCCCTCTCGAAAGGAAGCCTGTTGTGATTGGGTCATTGATTGCTAAACCAACGGAGGAGAAACCCGTTGTCGTAGCCGAAAAACCACCGTTGCCCGATTTTATCGAGCGACCAAAAATCGTTTTGCCGAAAATTGTCGGTCGCATTGATTTGTCTCCTAAAAAAGAGGAGCCAAAACCACAGCAAAAAGTAGAGGTCAAACCCGCACAGCCGCAACAGCCCCGTGACGGACAGCAGCCTCGCACCGACCAACCACGCGATGGGCAACAGCGCAACAATGACCAACGCCGTGAGGGACAACCACCACGCGACGGACAGCCACGCAACAATGACCAACGCCGTGAGGGACAACCACCACGCGACGGACAGCCACGCAACAATGACCAACGCCGTGAGGGACAACCACCACGCGACGGACAACAGCGCAACAATGACCAACGCCGTGACGGGCAACCGCCACGCGATGCACAACAACGTGACGGACAACAGCGTAACAATGACCAACGCCGTGAGGGACAACCACCACGCGATGGACAACAGCGCAATAATGACCAACGCCGTGACGGACAACCACCACGCGATGGGCAACAACGCCGTGATGGGCAACCACCACGCGACGGACAACAGCGCAACAATGACCAACGTCGTGATGGGCAACCACCACGCGACGGACAACAGCGCAATAATGATCAACGTCGTGATGGGCAACCACCACGCGATGGGCAACGTCGCGACCAACCGATTCCAATTCGGGTGGAATTGCTTAAAGCACCAGTCATTGAACCTGTTATTGTTGAGCCAGTTGACCCAGAAGCAGAATTGATCCGTGCAGAAGCACCACAATTGCGCGGTTTGAATATCAAAGGAAAGATTGATGTCAATAAATTTATAGAAAGAGAGAAAGAAGAACGTAATCTTGAACGCAATCGCCGCAGAGAACGTGAACGTGACCGCCGCAATGGTGGTCCGAACATGAATCAAGGTGGTGCAGGACAACAAGGAGCAGGCACAGGAGGTCAAAATACTGAGGGGGGTAGAAATAATTCAGCAGAGAGTAGTGAGTCAAGACGTCGTCGTTTGCGGAAACCTCCATTACCGGGTACAGGCGGTGCAACACAGCAAGGAGCAGGCACAGGTGGTCAGCAACAAGGTGGCGGTCGCCGTGATGGTCAAGGTGGTGGTCAGGGCGGTGGCAATCGTACAGGTGGTCAACAGCAAGGTGGCGGTCAAGGTGGTGGCAACCGTACAGGTGGTCAGCAGCAAGGTGGCGGTCAAGGCGGTGGCAATCGTACAGGTGGTCAGCAGCAAGGTGGCGGTCAAGGCGGTGGCAACCGCACAGGTGTTCAACAGCAAGGTGGTGGCTTTCGTCCAGGCGGTAATAACCGTGTAAGCGGTAACGCACCCACGACACCACAATCCACTGAAATAAGTCAAGCGCAAATCGAAGCTAAAATCAAGGAAACGATGGCGCGGCTTAATATTGGCGGCAGAAACAAAGGTCAGAAGGTACGTCGTGATAAACGGGAGAAATTCCGTGAAAAAGAAGAATTACGCCAACAAGCAGAAGACGGCGGTAAATTGCAAGTAGCTGAGTTCATCTCAGTATCTGACTTGGCAAGTTTGATGGATGTTGGGGCAACTGACGTTATTAAAACGTGTATGGGTATGGGTTATTTCGTTAACCTTAACCAACGTCTCGATGCTGAATTGATTGAAGTTATTGCGGGTGAATTTGGTCATGAAGTAGAATTCGTTTCTGCCGAAGAGCAAGTTTCAGTTGTTGAAGAAGAACCAGACGCACCAGAAGATTTGGTATTCCGTTCGCCAGTTGTGACCATCATGGGTCACGTTGACCACGGTAAAACATCTTTGCTCGACAATGTCCGCCAAGCCAGTGTTGCAACGGGTGAAGCGGGTGGTATCACCCAGCATATCGGTGCGTATGAGGTAAAATTGCCAGACGGCAAAAAAATTACTTTCCTCGATACACCGGGTCACGAAGCCTTTACAGCGATGCGTGCGCGTGGTGCAAAAATCACAGACGTAGCGATTATCATTATCTCTGCCGATGACAACATCATGCCACAAACACGCGAGGCAATTAGCCACGCACAAGCGGCAGGTGTACCAATGATTTTTGCTATCAACAAAATTGACAAAGCAGGGGCTGACCCAGAACGCATCAAGAGCGAGTTGGCACAAATGAATTTGCTTGTTGAGTCGTGGGGTGGTAAATACCAATCGCAGGATATTTCAGCGAAAAAAGGTACGGGTGTACCTGAATTGCTCGAAAAAATCTTGTTGGAGGCTGAATTGCTTGATTTGAAAGCCAATCCGAACAAACGCGCAAGCGGGACGGTTATTGAGGCTTCTTTGGATAAAGGACGCGGTTATGTAACCAAAATCATGGTTCAAGCGGGTACATTGAAAATTGGCGATGCACTTGTTGCGGGAGAAACCGCAGGTAAGATAAAAGCGATGTTCAATGAACGCGGTCAAAAAGTATTGAAAGCAGGTCCTTCAACGCCCGTTTTAGTACTTGGTTTGAGTGGCGCACCACAAGCGGGTGAGGTATTCAAAGTAATGGAAAAAGAATCAGATGCGAAGGAAATTGCTAACAAACGGTCACAAATCGTGCGTGAACAATCAGCACGTTCAACAAAACGTATCAGTTTGGACGAAATCGGTCGTCGTTTGGCACTCGGCACGTTCAAGGAATTGAACTTGATTATCAAGGGTGACGTGGACGGCTCGGTAGAGGCTTTGGCAGATTCGTTGTTGAAACAATCGCAAGAAACGGTTGCTGTGCGGGTTATCCACAAGGCAGTTGGGGCGATTACGGAATCCGATATTTTGTTGGCATCAGCATCAGATGCAATTATCGTTGGTTTCCAAGTGCGTCCTTCTATCAATGCTAAAAAATTGGCAGAGCGCGAAGGCGTGGAAATCAAGACTTATTCCATCATTTACGAGGCAATCAGCGAAATCCGTTCGGCAATCGAGGGTTTGTTAGAGCCTACAAAAGAGGAAAAAGTGACATCAACCATCGAAGTACGCGATGTGTTCAAAATCACAAAAGTGGGTACAGTTGCGGGTTGCTACGTCCAAGAGGGCAAAGTGGAGCGCAAAAATCACCTCCGCGTGGTTCGGAATGGCATCGTTATCTTCCCCGTCAAAGAAAACCAGTTGGGTTCTTTGGCATCACTCAAACGCTTCAAAGATGACGTTAAAGAAGTCAAATTTGGTTTTGAGTGCGGCGTGATGATTGATAATTTCAATGATATTGAAGTCGGTGACTTTATCGAAACGTATGAAATCATTGAAGTCAAACAAAAATTGGCGAAGCAATAATTAGATACTGCTTCTCAGTTTTTGAATGTAATCACTTAGTCACGCGCTCGCTTCGCTCGCGCGGGTAAGGAGAGGTGGTTCGTTTTTTGGGCTTTGCCCGAAAAACGAACCACATTTTCCTTTTTTGCGAGCGAAGCGAGCTATGGGCTAAGTAATTACTTTTGAATAAAAAAAATCCCACTGCACTTTTGCATGTGGGATTTTTTTTTGAACGCTCGCTTCGCTCGCAAGAAAGGGAATGTGGTTCGTTTTTCGGGCAAAGCCCGAAAAACGAACCACCTCTCCTCCCTTTGCGCGAGCGAAGCGAACGCGAGAAGCACCGTAAAATTAGCGATTATTTATGACTAACTACTTAAGTTGTGATTTTTTTACTACGTTTGCATAAGAAATAATCAAAATCATGCTTAGAAATAACCTAACTGTTTGACCTATTTTTAATCATATTTAAACACAAAACGATGCGCTTATCAGTACTTCTACAACTCGCGCTATTCTTCTTTTTTCAATCAAAAACAACTGCCCAAATTGGCTACCGTTTGGTCAATGGTGGGCGTTCTACGGCACTCAGCAACAGCATTTCGGGGACACCTTGCGCTGAGGCTGTCTTTCAAAACCCTGCTTCACTTGTTCCAATAACCCGTTCAATGGCGACGATTGCTACTGAAATGCGCTTTGGCGTGGCTGAATTGAAGCCGGTTGGTGTGGGCTTTATCCTACCGACAAAATCGGGTGTCTTTGGGTTTTCTTTGCAGCATTTTGGCTTTTCGGCATTTCGTGAGCAAAAATTAGGATTGGCTATTGCGCGTCATTTTTCTGATAAATTAGATGTAGGGATTCAGTTGGATTACATACATCTACAAGCACCTAATTATGCCAATACGCACCTTTTGACTTTTGAAATCGGTTGCAATACACTGATAACTAAAGACTTAACACTTTCCGTTTTTGTTTATAATCCGCTTGCCGTTCGGTTGAGTGCGGAAGAACGTACCCCCTCAGTATTTCGGCTTGGAACGACATACAGAGTCAATACTTACGTAATGCTTGCGCTTGAAGTGGAAAAAACACTGGATAATGCAGCGAATTTCTCTTTTGGCTTAGATTATAAAATTAAGGAGGAAGTATCGGTACGTTGCGGTTTTTCAAGTTTACCTGCACGGTTTTCTTTCGGTTTGGGTTACAGTTGGCACAACAATTTTGTGGTGGATTTTGGTTTGGCTCATCAAGCATTAGTGGGGTCTATTCCTGCGGTGAGTTTGATCTATTTATTTGGTAAAGAAGGGACTGAGGGGAGGTAAAACGACAAAGCCGCCAGTCAAATAATTGATGGCGGCTTTATTTTTTTACAAAAAATGAACAAGTCCAAATAAGCGTTTTTTCATTCATCACTTATCACTTATCACTTATCACTTTTCGTTTTTCACTTATCACGCCTTTAGTTTTTACCAACGGGTATTGTTGCAGCAGCAGGTAAACCCAATTTAGTCCGAACAGCATTTTGCAAATCGTTCTTTTCATCAGCGTACAAAAGTGAGCCTGCTGTCAAGTCAACCACATACGTAAATGCTTGTTCTTTTGCCACATCTTGAATGGCTTTGTTCACTTTGTCGAGGACAGGTTGATACAAAGTTTTGCGACGGTCAGCCAAATCTTGTTGCATTTTTTGCTCAAATTCTTCAATCTGTGCTTTTTCTGCTTCCAATTTTTTCTTTTCTGCTTCCAATGCAATAGGTGCAAGAAGACCTTTTTGTTGGTCTTCGCCCAATTTTTGCGCTTTAGCTTGGAACGAAACGACCATAATTGAGTCTTTCGCGGTCAATTGCTTGGCATACGCTTCAAGTTGTGAATCAGCCGCCTTCATGTCTGTCATGTCAGCGAGGATAGCTTGCGCGTTCAGATAACCGATTTTCTGTTGTGCGTTTGCTGCCGTTACGACGGTGAGCATCAGAAGTATCGCCTTGATTGCTTTTTTCATTTCTAAATTTGTCTGTTTTAATAAAAGTAATTTCAAAAGATTTCAAAGATTTCAAAGATTTCAAAGATTTCAAAGATTTCAAAGATTTCAAAGATTTCAAAGATTTCAAAGATTTCAAAGATTTCAAAGATTTCAAGATTTCAAAGATTTCAAGATTTCAAAGATTTCAAGATTTCAAAGATTTCAAATTCCAAGAATTTTGGTTCTTTGACAATTTTAGTGGAAACAAAAATACCCCTCAGTAAATAAAGTATTTTTGAATCAAAAAAGAGGTAAAACTGACGTTCGGGGAACTTGAAAAGTTCCCCGAACGTGGTCACCATTAAAATTGTCAAATAACCAGAATTTTAAAAGGCAAAGAGTTGGAAATTAATTTATTGCCTTTGAAATAATTTGAAATTCTTGAAATTTGAATCCTCGAAATCTTTGACGTCGCAAAACTAAGACGTTATCGGTTTTAAAGATGCGCTAAGGCTTACATTTTTTTTACTAAATCAATAACTGATGATGTTTTATCATACGTTGGGTTTGCAAAAATCAACCCTGCTGAACTGCTTTTATCGAGAATAATGTCATAACCTTTGTCGGCTGCAAAGCGTTCGATGGCGGCATACACTTTGTCTTGAATCGGCTTTACGAGTTCTTGACGGCGTTTGAACAATTCACCTTCTGAACCAAATTTGACTCGTTGTGCTTCGCGCACTTCCTTTTCTTTGTTCATAATTTCTTCTTCGCGTTGCTTGCGTTGCGTCTCGTTCAAAAGTACTTGTTCTGCTTGGTAGCGGTTGTACAAGCCTTTGATAACGTCTTGTTGCTGCGCAATATCGCCGCGCCATTTTTGCGCGATTTTATCCAAATCTTCTTGCGCTTTTTTATATTCTACCAATGAATTCAACACTTGGTTGATGTCCACAATAGCAATTTTTTGTGCGTTCACCGAGAACGTTAGAGCGAGGGCAGCTACTGCCACGAGAAAGATGCGCTTTATCATATTCCTAACAGGTTTTTGATTGTTGATAATCTTGTTTAAAAAGTAATTTATTTTGTAAAAACTTAGCCACATTTCTCTCTTCTGCGAGCGAAGCGAGCAATAGACCGAAGTCCTTGTACTGGCTCATTCGCCAATATCTGAAACCAAAAGTAGTACTTTTTAAACATCTTACAATGAGACGCAAAACTACCCCCTCAGTATCACACGCCTTTTTAAGACTTTTTTAAATAAAAACAGACTATACCATTGATAATCAAATAATTACAAACGAATAACAGTTTAACATTTATTGCTTTTAACGCAACTTTAACGTGTTATTTAAAAAAATAGTGTAAAAATATGTAATTGTTTAACACGAACTCTCCCGAAGGTACTCGTGATGTAAGCAGACTTCGCTCGCGCGAGAGGGGAATGTGGTTCATTTTTCGGGCAAAGCCCGAAAAATGAACCACATTCCCCTCTCGCGCGAGCGAAGCGAGTGCGAAAACCATTTATGTATGGTTTCAAAATGCACATAGCTAAACACTTACAAAAGTACAATGATTTGTGGATTTTTTAAGCGCGAAATGAAGGCTTTACTGCAAAAAATACGATTAGGTAGCATTGTCCCCGCTTTACTCGCGCAATGAACCAGATTTCCTCTTTTGCCGTGAGCGAACGAGTATCAAAGTGTTATTGCTGTAAAAAAAGAAAAGTGTTCTAAAACTATCAAAGACCAATTGTATATATAAAGCGGGATTTTACCCCGTTTCATGTATATTATCAGATGAATTATTTGAAAAAAATCAGAGTCGAATATTGATGTTTTATAAAAACAGCGTAAATTTGTGAAGAACTAAAAATATGATTGTAATAATTCGGGTTCTTTGATAATTTTAGTGGGAGCAAAAAGACCCCTCAGTAAAAAAGTATTTTTGAATCAAAAAAGAGGTAAAAACTGACGTTCGAGGAATTTTTGAAGTTCCCCGAATATGGTCAATCAAAATTTTATCCCGTTTTATGTATATACAAAACAAAAAAAATGACGGCAAATATCGCTACATGTATTACCTACGGTATAAAAATCAGTGTTGAATCGTTCTATCAGGTGGAACATAGTCGCCCAATTGAAAACAAATATGTTTTTGCTTACCGCATCACGATTGAAAACATGAGTGCTTATACCGTGCAACTCATGCGGCGGCATTGGTTTATCCACGATTCAATCGGCGGTGTGCGCGAGGTAGAAGGCGAAGGTGTGATTGGTCAACAACCAATTCTCATTCCACAAGGCAGGCATCAGTATGTCTCTTGGTGTCATTTGTACGCCGATATGGGCAAAATGAAAGGCTACTACACGTTTGCACGACAAGACGGAGAATTATTGAAAGTTGACATTCCAGATTTTCAGATGTGTTCGCCGTTCAAATCGAATTAGTTGGACTATTCATTTGATGACTTGAATTCATCAGATGAATAGTCCGCAAAGTTCGCCCCGGTTTTGTCACGCAGTCAAATCAATTTATTGTACTTTGAAATCTGAAATCTTTGAAATCTATCTAATCAGTCCCTTCTAAAAGCGCATCAGTACTGAGGGGAGCATTTTTATTCATTTTTCGGAGTAAATAAATGGAGAGAAGCCCAGCCACAATGTTATAAAATATCTGAATGGAGAAAAACATGATATTTGCGAATGAAAAAGCATCATCACCTTTCAGACCATACAAACCCAAAGCCGACATTGCCAAAAAATGATACGTTCCCATGCCACCCGGAGAAGGAATGACAATCCCAAAAGTACCAAAAACAAAAACGGTCAAAGCCGCAAACGGGGATAAATTTTCCGTTGGTGCAAAAGCGAAAAAACACAGATAGGTCATAAAATAGTACATAACCCAAATATTGATGCTGTGAAAAACGAATACAATCGGGTTTTTGACTTTGCGAATTGTTTTCAAACCTTCCGAAAATTTCTCCACAATATGCCATACTTTATTTACCATAGGCAATTGCGCAATTTTTTTGCGCAACAGATAAGCAGAAACCAAAGCAATACCACCTACTGACATTAATCCAATAAATAAAGGGTGCGTCAGCAAACGGAATGAGCCATTCCCTTCGCCAAGATTTCTATCGAGCCAAGACCAAAGTATATCGTATTGAACAATGAACGAAAAGCCGACAATAAGCCCCAAACTTAACAAATCAAGGAGACGGTCAACGACAACTGTTCCCATTACGCGGCTCACAGACATTCCTTCGGATTTCGCCAAAGCACTGGCTCTAACAACTTCTCCTGCGCGTGACAGCCACAAATTTGTGAAATAACTGATATTCACGGCAAAAAATGCGTTCAATGTTTTAGGTTCATGTCCTAAAGGTTCAATCAACATATTCCAGCGAATAGCGCGACTCCAGTTTGAAATTGAAAATGCCATAAGCGTCGTACCAATCCAAAAAAGATTGACTGACTTAAAATCGTCAAAAATTTTGCGCAATAAAGGATAAGGTTCTTTTCCTTCAAGCTGCAATTGCTCTTGAAAAGAGGCATTTTGACCATTGTAGAGCCATGTCATAATGGCAAGACCAATACCCAAAAAAAGACAAAATTTGAGAACTTGAACAACCGATTTTTTCATAAGGGAAATTTAGACGTAACACGCTATTAAGGTCGCGCTATATGTAACAAGCATATCATGTAATTAATCTAAGTGAGGGATGGGCATAACCTAAAAGCGTTTTTTGCATCTCGCGCTCGCTTCGCTCGCGCGAGGGAGGGGAATGTGGTTCGTTTTTCGGCGAAGCCGAAAAACGAACCACGTCTCCTCCTTTTTGCGCGAGCGAAGCGAGCGCAAAACATCTGTTTTTAATCAAAAAACGATGTTTTTAGCTTATGCCCACTCCTCAATTAATCTAAGTTGTGTGGCAGTCACTCAAAACTTGGGTTAATTAGTAAAAAACGCAAAGTTATAAAACCTCTTTAAAAAATACGCAATCCCACAAAAGTTGCCGCTAAACAAAATACAAAACTCAATAAAACATTGGAGAAAGCTCCAAAAATTTGTCCGTTTTGTGCTAATTGTAGGGTCTCATTGGAAAAAGTTGAAAATGTTGAGAAGCCACCGCAAAAGCCAGTTGCCAGTAGTAAACGATGTACATCTGATAAATTACCTTTTGCTGTGGCGGCTGTTAGCACACCAATTAAGAAACACGCTGCCACGTTTGAGAAGAACGTAGCCAGTGGAAAGTTTATTTCAAAACGACTGATAAGTAGTGAAATACCATAACGGACAAGGCTACCGAGACCGCCGCCGAGAAAAACGAGTAAAAAATTCATGTTTTATACTTTTTTTGTAATGACGAAGGTAGTACGAAGGTAGCACGGGCTTTAGCCCGTGAAATATACCCACACATTCACGGGCTAAAGCCCGTGAAATATACTCACACATTCACGGGCTTTAGCCCGTGAAATATACTCACACATTCACGGGCTTTAGCCCGTGAAATATACCCACACATTCACGGGCTAAAGCCCGTGAAATATACCCACACATTCACGGGCTAAAGCCCGTGAAATATACCCACACATTCACGGGCTAAAGCCCGTGAAATATACTCACACATTCACGGGCTAAAGCCCGTGAAATATACCCACACATTCACGGGCTAAAGCCCGTGCTACCTAATTTAGCACATCAAGTATCGGTTGCCGCATAGCAGTAAGTGAACCATCTGAATTTGCCCGTTTATATTTCTGAAAATTCAAAAAACGCCCCCCTTCAGTATAAACGCGCCAAGCAAGCAAACCTGATGTAATGTAAAACACAATTAATAGAATTGTTTGAAAAAAGCTAATATTCGTGAGATTCGGGAATAAAAATGCGCAAAATAGCTCTGTTTCTATCCAATAAAGCATTGGGAAAATTAAAAAGAAGCCAAAAATAAGCCGTACAGTTGTATCATAAGCCGAATCCAATTTCAGCCATCGCACTAAGCCATTGGCTATCCAAGCAGGGATAAAGTTAGGTATCAAACCAATGATAAAAGCTGGAAAACCGACAATACATAAGCCTAAACTTTTTGAAACGGAAAATTTTTCAGTTTTTACGTCTTTCAGTTTAAGCGTCTTTAATCGTGAAAAATAGGTTTCTACTTGTTGCTCAAAAACTTTAAAACCTGTTGCATCGCTTTTTTTCCACTCTTGAATAGACATGAGTATTTTTTTACTTCTAAAATACACCCCCTCAGTATCTAAGGGTTTTTCAGACTGTATAACGGCTTCAAGTTTCTGTAAAAAATGGTCTTCTTTCACATTTTCGCAATGAATCGTCAAATCGTGAAATTTGTCTTCTATATATTGCATGAAGTTATTCACAGTTTCTTGTGGATTTTGGGCATAACGGTCTTTCCAATCGGCAGCTGAAAAAGGCGCGCCGACTTCCACTACCACATCAGAACCGAATTTTAACGGGTCAAAATAGGTTAAACCAACGGGCAAAATGCGGACATTGAGCTTGAAATCAGATTGGGATTCGGCGGCGAAAAGAATCCGTGCTGCCCCTGTTTTGAACGTGCGTATATGCCTTTCCGTGTAACTCGACCCTTCTGCCGCTAAAAAAATACTGCGTTTTTCTTTCAAATGTTGCTCACTTTTACGGAAAGCATCGTCATTATCGCGATTTTCTCTTTCTGCCACATCTTTTACCCGTTTGACAGGAATACAAAACAAAGTTCGCAAAATTGCACCAGCGATGGGATTTTTAAATAAACTATAATTTGCTAACAAAAAAACAGGTTCTCGGGCGTACATAATCGCCAACAAAGGGTCAACAACTGTATTTGGGTGATTGCAAATGACCACAAGCGGCCCATCAGCCGATAGATATTGCTTATTGATGTAGTGGATTTTTCGGAAATACACTTCGTTACCGAGAATCGCCATGCCTTGTAAAAGGCGATAAACGAGATATAAAACTGGATTCATAGTTATGTACTTATTTTGTAATGACTCAGCCTATTGCTCGCTTCGCTCGCAAAAAGGGGAATGTGGTTCATTTTTGCGAGCGAAGCGAGCAATAGAATTTCACCTGTATTGTTTCTTATATTTTAAAATCTAACAGCGTTTGCTTAATATCTTTGTCAAAAAGCTCGCCTTCATTAAAATGAAATTTTACCTCAATAGGCAAAGCATAGATAGGCAATTGATTGTCCGTGAGGTATTCTTTATGTAATTCAAGCCGTGTTGCGTCTTTTTCAGTTGTTAGAACAAGGCGTTTTCTGGCTGTAGTCATGCCGTCGTAGAGCCGTTTGACTTGTGCGACATCATAATTTGTGAACAAACGGTGGTCTTCAAACGTCATTGTCGTTATTTTTTTCACTTTTGGCGCGAGCCAATCGAGAAGATAATCCGTTCGGGCAATACCTGTTATCAACAATACTTCTGTTTCGGCATCTAAATCCACAGATACTGAGGGGTCTAAAATTTGATAAGGTTTGGCGTAATCGTAGTAGCTAAAAAAAATCCGTTGGTGCGGTAAAGGATAAATTTCTTTTCTAAATTTTTCTTTATCCGTCAAAGTCATACTGAGTGGACATTTTGTTACCACAATGATTTCAGCGCGTTCATAGCCCTGCCGTCCTTCACGGAGATTGCCCGAAGGCACTAAATAGTCGCGGGTAAAAGGCAGTGAAAACTCTGTCAACAAAACACTCAGATATGGGCTGACCGCAAGATGCTGAAACGCATCATCTAACAAAATTGCCTGCAAATCGGGATAGCGCACCAACATTTGCGGAATCGCATACGCTCGTCGTTCGCCAACAGCAATCGCTACGTGGGGAAATTTTCGTTTAAACTGCAAAGGCTCATCACCCACGTCGAGGGCAGTACTTTTGGGTTCTACAAAAAGGAAGCCTTCCGTTTTGCGCCGATAGCCGCGACTCAAAACACCGACGCTTATATAAGGTTCAAGTAGTCGAATAAGGTACTCTATGTGCGGCGATTTGCCCGCCCCGCCCATTGACAAATTGCCCACGCAGATAGTCGGCACGTCGAAACGAGAAGACCGTTGTAATTGTATGCGATAGCTAAAAGCACGAAGGCTCACACCGAAACCATACAATAAAGAAAACGGTGCTAATAAAATTTTTACAAAACTATTGTTTTTCATATTGAAACAAAAGTATAAAAAAAGCCGTTCAGAAAAAATATTACGAAAAATTAATTTCAAATAAGCGTATAACTACTGACATTTCCCACGGTATTTTTTAAAACAGCCATTTATTCAAATAGCAAGATTTTCGCGCTCACTTCGCTCGCGCGAAAGGAGAAGATGTGGTTCATTTTTTGGCTTTGCCGAAAAACGAACCACGTCTCCTCCCTTTTGCGCGAGCGAAGCGCGCGCAAAACATCTGTTTTTAATCAAAAAACGATGTTTTTAGGTTATGCCCACTCCTCATATATAATATGGGTCGAGCCTACGGCTCTTAAAGGAAATGTATGCACGTTTTCGGCGGATTGAAATCCGCCGCTACAAAATCGGTCGAGCCTACGGCTCTGCGTAACATCAGTTACTTAGTTTATTCCCCTTTTTTGCGAGCGAAGCGAGCAATAGACTAAGTAATTACGTATTATTTTAATTTATATAAAAATAATATTTCTCAGATAAGCCTCTCGACCATATAATAAATAGAAACTATTTAGTCTTAAAAAAGAATCGTAATGTCTAACAATTTGACTCCACAACAATAATTGGTGTATTTTGTAAAACATATTTATATGATAAAAAAAATGTACAATTAATCAATTTTCTTTGTGAAAAAGCTTGTAAAAGTAAATTTTATGGTGTAACTTTGCATCTCGCTCTTTCTAAAAAAGAAGACACCTAATGTCTAATAAGATTCAAGCAAGCTAAAGCCGATTTCTTAAATATCGGCATTTCAAACGTCCATGAAAACGGCTTTATAAAAACAGCACTGTAAATTACACATTTTGCATACTTTGGGCAGTTAGTACACCCAAAACGAAACTCTGAAACAGTATCTTGCAGCTACTTAACCATTTAATCTCGCACACACACAATTTTACACTGAAGGTGAAGAAGAGGCACGTCATTTTTTTTGTGGCTCATTTATGAATAGAAGATTTTTATTAATACGGTTGAACCTAATAGGTCAACGCAAATTACTTGCGTGCCTGTACGCATGAATAGATAAAACACAATAACTAAAATAAAGCTCGACATAAAAATAGCATAAATATGAATACGTTTAAAGTAACTCTAAAAGGTCATTTGGATTTTGTGATTCCCAAAACCTATGACATGGCAACAGCACATTTTCAAAAACGACTTGAAACATACTACAAAATGGATATTGCCCTTAAAGGCGATGAGTTTTTCAAACCCGATACGCTCAATTTGGTCGTGCCGCGTATGGAGCATCTGTGTAGTATTGAAAAGACTTGGAAAAACACAATTGGCTTGCTCAACGAAATTCGCACGTATTCAGTAGCAGGTGCCTTACATTTGTGGGTACAAAATGAAAAAAACCAGTTGATTGCATCTGAATCTTTTTTACCCGTCGGTGATAAAGTAGCCACTTTTGAGTACCTCAAAGGTTGCAATTTATTGGAAAAAGGCAAACTCAATGCCGCAATTGAGTCATTGACTAAAGCAATTGACAAGCACAACCGTTATGCGCAAGCCTACGAACAGCGTGGCGTGGCGTTTTTCCGTCTTGGTAAATTTGAACATGCTTTGTTGGATTTTTCAAAAAGCAATGCTTTGATGCCTAATGCTGAAGCCTACGTCGGACTTGCTGAGGTAAAAAGAGAAATGGGTGATTTGGTAGGTGGTGTTGAAGATTTGGCAACTGCCTTGAAAAACTGCGTTCCTTTTCAATCTATTTTTTGGACAGTTCGCCGACTTAAAGGTGAAATGCACTTGGCTTTAGACCAAAACAAAGAAGCAGCTTTTGAGTTCAAATTCTTCTCAAAACGGCTTTTTAACGAAGGCGACCCTAACTTACCTTACAAAGCTAAGTCTTGGAGTATGTACGTATCTGCGCTTGAAAAAGCAGGTGAGAAAAAAGAGGCGATAGAAGCAGCAAAACAGGCAAAGGCGTTGGGTTTTTCCATTGAAAAAATAGCGATTGTGAAAGGGTATGTTGAATTTCAACACACTACTGGCATACAAAAAACGAGAATGATACCTGAACCTGCGTAGAATTTCAATGATTTCAAATAGCAATAATTTAAGCTCAAAATAAAAGCTGCCGAGTCTTGCGATTAGGCGGCTTCGTTAGTTAAGGTCACGTGGTGCAACGCTACCTCAAGCTCGCACCTAACTCACAATTTGGTTTTTAACTTGGCGTGAGTCACCTAAACTGCGTTTTTACTCTTTTTCTGTAATTACTTAGCCCGCGCTCGCTTCGCTCGCACGGAGAGAGGAGAGGTGGTTCATTTTTCGGGCAAAGCCCGAAAAATGAACCACATTCCCCTTTTTTGCGAGCGAAGCGAGCTATGGGCTAAGTAATTACCTTTTTCTTCATTAATTACTTAAATATTCTTGCGGAATCTTTTTTTTTCGGAGAGAAATATCTACTTTTGCGCTCCGAAAGAAGTAGCTTTCGGAAAATTTCAGAAAGCGCATTAAATAATAATTGAAAATAAAAAATAGTCGCATAAAATGGCACACCACGCATCGGCAAAAAAACGTATTCGTCAATCAGCAGCACGTCGCTTACGCGCTCGTTTTTACAAGAGAACAGCCCGTACAGCTATCAAAACATTGCGTTCATTGACTGACCAAGCAGATGCTACTGCTTTCTTCCCGAAAGTTGTAAGCATGATTGATAAACTTGCAAAGCGCAATAGCATCCATAGCAATAAGGCGGCTAACTTGAAAAGCGGTTTGGCAAAACAAATTGCTGCTTTGGCATAATCCAGCTTGTAGATTCGTTCTATACGCTAAGCGAGCCGAATATTTCGTCATGAAGTATTCGGCTTATTTTGTTAGCCACTAATTACACTAATTTTTACCACGCGCCTGTTTCACTCGCGCAAAAAAATGAACCACCTTCTCTTTCTCACGCGAGCGAAGCGAGCGCGTCACTAAGTATTTACAAAAAATGAAACCATGTTTATTCCCAAACTCTTCAAAGTCGAAGATTCAACAGAAATCCTTGATTTTATCCGCAAACACAGCTTTGGCATACTTATCAGCGTTAACGCCGACGGTTTGCCGATTGCCACGCACATTCCTATTGAGTTAGAAATATCTTCTGAAGGCACGCCTATACTGAGGGGTCATGTTTCGCGTGCCAATCCACACGCACAACTGTTTGGAGAAGGGGCAACGGCATTAGCGATTTTTAGTGGCGCACATTCTTACATATCTTCTTCGTGGTACGAACAAGAAAATGTGTCCACATGGAATTATTCTGCTGTTCACGTTTACGGGCGTATTCGGTTACTGACGGAAGAAGAATTGTATGAAGCAGTTGAAAAATTGACGGCAACTTACGAGGCAGGCGTGGAAAAACCAGTTTTGGTGAGTCAAATGTCGCAGCCGTTTGTGAAAAAAGAAATTCGGGGCATTGTTGGTTTTGAAATGCAGTTAGATGATGTGCAAGCCAAAGCAAAATTGTCTCAAAATCGGAAAGATGCGGATTACAAGCAGATTGTAGAAGAATTAGAAAAAACAAACGACCCACAAGCACACAGCGTTGCAGCCGATATGAGAAAGAAAAGAACGTTATAGAATTATAGTTGCCACCCGTAATTTTCTCCCAATATTAAGTTAACATTAAATTTATACTGAGGGGTCTATTTGTTAGTAACGCACCAGTACATTTGCATCATTACTCAAAATGGGACGAAAATATAAAAAACTTCCAATTTTGCAGCGACAACAAGATTCATTTACGCAACATCATCAAAATTCGTGAAAAAACAGAGCCTACACGCTAAAAGATTTCCTAATCTTTTTTTCTTTCTTCTTTGTACAACTTCTCCTTAGCACAAGTCTTTTTACAACGACATCTGCACAATCTACTGTATCTGTTAAAGATACGACCATCTCAGTAAAGCCCGTGCTTATAAGCCCTGCTAAAAAGTGGTACGATAAAATCAATCTGCGCGGCTACGCTCAAGTACGCTATAATCGCTTATTAGAAACCAATCCTAAGCTAAAATGTGAGCAATGTGATAAGTCTTGGGGCGAAAATGGAGGCTTTTTTATGCGTCGAATCCGCATTGTATTTTTCGGAAATCTGAGTGAAAATGTATATTTTTATATCCAACCCGATTTCGCCTCTTCAGCTTTGGCAACAGGTTTACACTTTGCCCAAATCCGTGATGCTTACTTTGACATTGCTCTGGATAAAAAGAAAGAATTTCGCTTCCGTCTTGGACAAAGTAAAGTGCCTTATGGTTTTGAGAATATGCAATCAAGCCAAAATCGCACAGCACTTGACCGAAATGACCCTTTAAACAGTGCCGTATCTAATGAGCGTGATATGGGTGTTTTTTTCTATTGGGCACCTGCAAAAACACGCCAATTATTTTCCCGATTAGTCAGTTCTGGCTTGAAAGGCAGTGGTGATTATGGTGTTTTTGCTTTTGGTGTTTATAATGGTCAAACCGCCAATAGACCAGAAGTGAATAATTCACCCCATACAGTTGCTCGTTTGACCTATCCTTTGGAATTGCCTAATAAACAGATTGTTGAAGCCAGTATTCAAGCCTATCAAGGAGAGGTTGGTATTACAAAAACCAATAGTACTGTTAAAGGACCAACTCAATTTCTTGAACGTCGTCTGGCAGGTTCTTTTATTTGGTATCCACAACCTTTTGGTATTCAAGCGGAATATAATATCGGAGAAGGTCCAGAATACGACCCCAAAGACAATACTATAAAATTGCAAAAACTAAACGGTGGCTATGTCCAAGCAAGTTATTATCTGAGGCTCAAAGGAGGAAAGCAATTACTCATTCCATTCAGTCGGTATCAATACTACAAAGGTGGAAAAAAACATGAGACCGACTCACGGCGGCATTTAGTCAATGAACTTGAAATTGGAATGGAGTGGCAACCATTTCAAAATTTTGAATTAGTGACAATGTACACTATGTCTGACCGTACTTTTGAAGATGTTTTAAATCCTGTGAATCAGCAAACAGGCAATTTATTACGGATTCAAGCGCAAGTGAATTTCTAAATAATCTGTAAACCTCGCAGATTTCTTTCAAATCTGCGAGGTTTAAAAGTTACTAAAAGCGTTCAGTTTTTCAATCACATAATAAATTTCTTCGTCTGTGTGAATGGTTGAGCAAGGTAAACTCAACTCGGTGGCGTGAATTTGTCTTGACAAAATAAAATCATCGGGACTCAAAACGATATTATTTTTAACTGCCCACTGCTTAATACTTTGTTGGTCACAAGGCGCAATTGGATAATGAATTTCGGTTCTAATCCCATTGTCCGACAAATACCCCCTCAGTATATCCCGCTTTTCGTGGCGAATTGGGAAGATGTGAAACGCATTGAACAGGCGTTTATCAACCGTAGGTAGAATATAATCCGATTTCAAATGCTTTAAATACAGGTTGGCAATCTCATTTTTTCTCTTATTGATGGCATCTAAACCTTTCAATTTTATGGATAAATTGACGGCTTGGGTTTCATCGAGTCGTGAATTTGCGCCAATGTACTCATTTTGGTACTTCACATTTGAGCCGTAATTGCGCCACGCTTTCATTTTTTTGTAGAGAGTTTCGTCATTTGTCGCAATACCTCCAGCGTCACCCAACGCGCCTAAATTTTTTGTCGGATAAAAACTAAATGCGCCAATGCCAAAAGTACCCGTCATTTTTTTCTTAAAAGTAGCCCCATGCGATTGCGCACAATCTTCAATCAACGCCAGTTTGTGCCGTTTGCATAAACGCATGACAACGTCCATTTCACAAGACTTACCGTAGAGATGCACGAGCATAATTGCCCGTGTGCGCGGTGTTATTTTTTCTTCAATGCGTTGAACGTCAATATTATAGGTATGAATATCGGGTTCAACAAAAACGGGAATATGCCCTGCGTTGATAATCGCGTTGATAGTCGCAATGTATGTATTCGATGGCACAATAACTTCCGATTTCGGCTCAAAATCCATACATTTCAAAGGGATTTCAAGTGCGTCCAAACCCGATGCCAAGCCAATAAAATGCTTCACGCCGAGATAAACAGCAAACTCTTCTTCAAATGCCGCCACGCCTTTACCAAGAATGAACCACCCGCTTTCCAAAACCGCATCGAAGGCTTTGCGGTAATCGTCCATAAAAGGAGCGTTCAGTTTTTTTAGATTTTCGTATTCAACGTTCATATCAAGATTTTTAAATTCGACATTCCCCCTCCTCGCGCGAGCGAAGCGAGGCGAGGAGGGGGAATGTGGTTCATTTTTCGGGCAAAGCCCGAAAAATGAACCACCTATTCTCCTTTTGCGCGAGCGAAGCGAGCGTGAAAAGCATCGTTTGGATTTTATGTGCGGTTCATTTAATTAGGATTTTTTACTTTCCAAACCGCCGTTTTCGCCATTTTCTTAAAATCTGCGATGGACATAGTGCCTTCATTGCGCGACAACTCACTACCATTTGGTCCAATAAACACGAAAGTAGGGTACATACCTACACCAAATTGGTTTTTCAGTCCAATACCACGCCCTTTTTCCGCGTTCACTTTCAAACTGACCACGTTTTCAGCCATGTATTCAGCCACGTCCCAATCACGAAAAACGCTTTCGTCCATCATGCGGCACGGCATACACCAAGTGGTATAAAAATCAATAAAAATAGCTTTTTTCTCTGCTTTCGCCTTGGTTAAAGCGGCAGATAAGTCATCATTTGGCTGAAAAACAAGGCGGGTGTCCAACTTTTCATCTTTTGGTTGTTCGACTTTGGTTGTGCTGGTCGTTTTTTTTGTGTTACATCCCGTCAAACCACAAGAAAACGTGCTGGAAATAAAGGCAATACAGATTGCCGAAAGCAAAACTTTTTTCATCAGTAGCTGAATTTATAAGTAGTTAGTCATAAATAATCGCTAATTTTACGATGCTGCTCGCGCTCGCTTCGCTCGCGCGAGAAGGAATGTGGTTCATTTTTCGGGCAAAGCCCGAAAAATGAACCACCTCTCCTCCCTTTGCGTGAGCGAAGCGAGTGCTGACAAGTAGCGATTATTTATGATTACCTACTTAGGTTAAAAATTTCGTAAATACTTAGTCACGCGCTCACTTCGCTCGCGCGATGAAGGGAGTGTGGTTCATTTTTCGGCTTCGCCGAAAAATGAACCACTTTCTCTTTTTTGTACAAGCGAAGTGAGCGTGTCTTAGTAATTTCAAAGATTTCAAATTTCAAGTCTGAAATCCTTGAAATTTGGTAATGACTTAGCCCATAGCTCGCTTCGCTCCCCAAAAAGGGGAATGTGGTTCGTGTTTCGGGCTTTGCCCGAAAAACGAACCACCTCTCCTCGCGCGCGCGAAGCGAACGCGTGACTAAGTAATTACGAAATTTGAAATCTTTGAAATTACTAAACGTTCAAATATCTGTACTTTGTTGTTTGATTTGTCTATTTTCTATGATTTTAACATATCGTAAAAACACACTCCACGCGGCTACTGCTGCAATGATGAAGCCAATTTTGCCATCGAGGAAGCCTAATTTTAGAAAATAATGCTTAAAAAAGCGAAAAAAAGGCTTGATGACGAGATGAAAAGCCGTCACAAGACCCGTTTTTTTATCGTGGTCAATAGCAGACCAAGTGGCATAACGTTCTTGTTTTTGAACAAAATGCGTGATGTTTCTAAACGTGTAATGGTCAAATTTAGCCTTCAAACGCCCAACAGACAGACCTTCTTTTTTTATTTCTTCATGTACTCGATTGTCATTGTAGCGGCATTTGTCGCGTTGAATTAGTCGAATGGTTTTATCATTTTGCCAACCTGAAAAACGTACTCGTTTGCCCATAAAAAAATGCGTAAAACCGACCCAATAGCCATCAAAAATGGTCAAAATGAGTTCAGAACTACCATTTTTATTATTTTGATACCCCCTCAGTATATCGGCGATTTCGGCGTGCATATCGGGCGTTGCGCGTTCGTCAGCATCTATAAGTAGTACCCACTCGTTCTGGGCTTGTGGAATTGCCCAGTTTTTTTGGTCGGCTGGACCAAAATAAGCGCGTTGAAACAAGCGAACCGAACCGAATTTTTGGACAACTTCAACCGTTCCGTCTGTACTAAACGAGTCAACCACGATGATTTCCCCCGCCCATTGTGCCACCGAATCAAGGGCAGCTTGAATATTCGGTGCTTCATTGAAAGTCGTGAAAATGACTGTAAGCGGCAAAGACGTTTGTGAAACCATAAATAGGCAAAAATTTTGGACAAATGTAGGGATTAAAACAGCAGATTAAGAAGATTTCAAAGTGCAATTAATTAAGGCTCTAAATATTACTGTATAAATTGCTTTTTACGCCCTCCCGATGAAGGTCGGGACAAGTTCTTTCTCGCTTCGCTCGAAAATCGGGCGCATGAAATCTAATGGAGCGAGCCGTTTTTTTGTTAAAAATTTGGGCTTTGCCCAAATTTTTAACAAAAAAACGGCTCGCCACGAAAAACGCCCCTCGCCGCCGAAGGCGGCGCGTTTTGATTGACTACCACAAAACTTAGGTTAATTAATTAAAAATATTTTTTATTTATTTTTTAAGTATTAAAGGGTAATTCTCAAAAAAATAAAAATCAGCACGTTATTTTTTTGTAATTACGAAAAAAAATCTTTGCTTTGCGTAACTAATTGGGAATCAAAGGATTATTCATGCTCTGTGACTAAGCCGATGAGGAAACTAATTCTTATATGAAGAATCTCACAGACCTTCGACAATATTACAACCATACTATCCATCCAGAACTTAAACGCATGGAAAGACGACGGCATCGGCTATTGACGACGCTTGCTTTGTCATTTTTGGGCATTTTGGTTACTGTTTTTTTTCAATTTTATCTTGGAATCCTCACTTTGACCCTTGTACTCATCGTTCCTATAGGCTTATATTTGACCTATACTTTCAACGAGTGGGAGGCTTTTCGTTCTACGTTCAAGCCGCGTGTGGTGTCCTTGCTCCTCGATTTTATAGATAACGATGTGACGTACAATGTGCCTTTAAAGTACATTGAAAACGCATCTATCTCCCCCTCAGTATTTCGGGCGAGTCGGTTGTTTAATTCTACGGCACCTGATTTTGTGGGCGAAGATTACATAAAAGGCGAAATGGGTGAGCTGGATTTTGAAATGTCTGAATTGGCAGTAAAGGAATTTTCAACTACGCGAAATCGATTAGACGATGTTTTTAGAGGTGTGTTTTTACATGCTCGTTTTTGGCGTGAGGTGCAGGTAGAAAAAGGCGAAATATTGATTTTGCCGCGCAGCCAGCGTCAACATTTATCAAAAACAATTAAGGCGTTTACAGTGAAAGGAGGGCGGCAATTTGAGTACAATCTATCTGCTAAATTTACCGAATCTTTTATCGTTTACGCCACGCACAATGCCAATACACGCGGTTTTTTGTCGGAAAATATGCAAGAATCCATTTTAAGATATCGGCAAAAGGAAGGGAATGAAATCTATTTATCCTTCATTGAAAATGCCATTTATGTAGCAGTCAGTCAGCAAAAAGATTTGCTTGAACCAGTACTTTGGCAATCCAATATGAGTTTTGATTTGATTCGGGAATTTTATGAAGACATTACTTTGCTCTTGAGCATTGTGTTGGATATTGATGCGAATAACTAACGTAAGTTTTGTAGTTGTAGAGACAAGGCATGCCTTGTCTCTACTATTTTTATCTTGTAATTACTTAGTCTATTGCTCGCTTCGCTCGCAAAAAAGGGGAATGTGGTTCGTTTTTAGGGCAAAGCCCTAAAAACGAACCACCTCTCCTCCTCCGAGCGAGCGAAGTGAGCGCGTGACTAAGTAATTACTTTATCTTTAAGAAAATTTAGAGCTTCAACAATCCTAAAAGTGTTGTCAAAGCTTCAATAATCTTCTCCGAAAGCGAAGCCAAATTTATCACTAAAGGTACTGTAAATAATTTGTGCATTTATGAATAACAGTGGGTTAAAACCCACTTGAAAGTTACAAAACCATAGTATCCAACGGGTTTTAACCCGTTGTTTGTTAGAATTGCACAAATTATTTACAGTAAGTCACTAAATAATCAAATTCCAAAACAAAACGCGCTATTTTAGTCGATAATTGTGAAAAAAGACTTCTATAAGGTTTCGGTGTCCAGTCTTGGTCAAACTGATTGAAGAGAATAGGAATTACTGGGATTGTTGTATCAGTTTCCTTATTGTAGTTTTTTTTTCATAATCGCATTAGTATAATCTGATGCCTGCAAACGAAGCAAAATTCTTACATCAATTTTTTTCTTTGATATAAGACCCATAATTCTGCACAAACCCTTCAATCTGATTTTTAATTTTAAATTCAGCCGCTTCTTTATATGTTTTGAACCCGCCTACCATCACCCGATGCGTTACGAGATTTTCTGACCCACCAGATAGTAAAAACACTTTTTGCTTACCTGCCATTTGTGTTTTCATTACTTTACTTACACGGTCGGCATTGTCTTTTTTTGCAAAATTACCCACTTGAATCGTGAAATAGCCCGATGTGATACTCGCCAATGAAGATCCTTTAGAAGCCGTGTTTGTGGTGTTATTTACCCTAACAGTTCTATTGACAGTAGCATTATTTGCAGTATTCGTATTATTAGGCGCACTAAAAGTTATAGGTTTTTCCACTTTTGTTACTGACCGATTGACTGCAACTTTATTGTAGCTATTTGGTACATTGGTAGTACTGTTTGTCGTAGGTTTTGCAGGTGCAATGCCGAATACAGGTGGTGACCTAAAAGTTATTTTATCTGTTGAGTTTTTGGACTCGTTTGATGTTGCAGGGGCAACACTTGGCGTAACAGGCGCAGTAACACTCGGTACAGCACTCGGAACAAGTGCGTTTTTATCCATAAGTCTTGTGGATAAACCTACACTGCTGACATTCGGTTTTGCTACGATGTCAAAATCTTGTGAAAACTTCGCTTTTATGGGCGCGGGTGTAGGTTTTGCAAATTTTTTGCGATTTTGTTTAGTGTCATATTTCGTTAGAATCTCATTTAATTTTGATGCAGACATGGATTCCTCAAAGCGTGCCACTTGTTTGCCTTTTGAATTTAGGACAATAATAGTAGGTAACAATTTGACATTATATTGAGCTTTCAAATCATAGCCGTCAAACGTCTCGATATTAATACGAACAGGGACATAACTGCCGTTCATGCGCTGAATTACTGAGGGGTCGGTAAATGTGTATTTTTCCATGAGTTTGCAGGGCGAACAGTAATCTGCCCAAAAGTCGAGGAATACAAGTTTTCCTTCGGCGGCGGCGCGGTCAATTGCTGTACGAACATTGTCCTTGATAAAATTAACTTCTTCGGCAAAAGAGGGAAGGGTCAACAGGGCAAAAAAAACGATAGAGAGGAATCTGCGGTAGTATGTTGTCATGCTAAAAAAATGAATTGGATTATAAAACTTTAGATACGGTTTTGGTGCTTCAGATGGTATGAGAGCTATCAAATTTAAGATTCCAAATTTCAAAGAGCAATTGATTGGCTTCCAATATTTTGCAAAATTGGAGGAAATACTTTGGCTTATTTTGAATTTAAACATATAATCTGAAACTAAAATAATTCAAAAATAATACCATAAATATTTAATGTGTAAAAAAATATGTAATTACTTAGTCACGCGCGCTCTTCGCTCGCTCGAGTGACGAGAGGCGGTTCGTTTTTCGGGCTTTGCCCGAAAAATGAACCACATTCCCCCTCTCGCGCGAGCGAAGCGAGCGCGATAACCAGCAATTTAGATTTTATGTATGGTTTCAAATTTCGTAAATCTGTATTCCGAATTTGAAATCCTTGAAATCCTTTATTGTCCTAAAATAAACGGTGCAGATTTTCCATTCATAATAACGACCTTCGTATTTGGCGATAGAGACAATTCTTTTTGCGCTTTGATTTGCTCGTATTGCAAGAGTTTATCGCTCAAGCCTTGTGACAAAATGCGCTGATAATCGGCAATACCTTGCGCTTCAATGCGTTTTCGGTCAGCTTCTTGCTTTTCTTTTTGAAGCGTATATTGCATTTTTTGCGATGCCTGTTCTGCATTGATTTTTTCCTCAATGGCTGCTTTGACTGATTCTGGTAGGGTGATATTGCGAATCAGCAATTGCTCTAAAACCAAGCCGCGTCCTTTGAAAACAGCATCAATGTCTTTGAAAATACGCGACTGAAATTCCTCTCGTTTGGTAGAATACAGGTCAACTGCCGAATAAGCAACAGCATTGTCGCGAATTTTTGTGCGTGTAATGGGGCGTACAAGCACATCCTCGTAGTTTGGTCCAATTTCTTGAACAATGCGTGGTGCGTCGGGTTTGTTGATGTGGTAAAGCACCGTGAGGTCAAGCGTAACTTCCAGACCGTCACTTGTTAAAACACGGATAGCATCGTCGCCATCTTTTTTACCTTCGCTGTGAATGCCCGACATGGTGTAGTTTTGTGTCCGCACATTGACATCAGTAATGGCAACAAGCGGGTTAACGAAACTCAAACCACTTTCCAACACGTTGTTGTCCACCTTGCCAAATAGTTTTTGGACACCCACTTCACCTGCGTCCACCTGCTTCACGCAAGCCGTCAAGATGCCAAAAGAAATGGCTATGATACCTCCAAAACGAAGTGGTGAAGCGGCTTTTTCCGCGCCTCTGCTTGGGCTATTCGTTAGGGCATAGCTGACGCCGAATAAAATACAACCTAAAATTACAAGTCCCATTTTGTCCTTCTTTTTTATTTTAAAACCAAAATTACGATATATTTTTGTGTGCTTGCTCGAGAGGCGCGATTGGAGTATCTAACGGGGCGAGCGTGTTTTTGAATCAGAACAATCAAGAATTTTTGATTCAAAAACACACTCGCCCCCCCGTAATTACTTAGCCCATAGCTCTCCCGAAGGTATTCGGGATGTAAACAGACTTCGCTCGCAAAAAAGGGGAATGTGGTTCGTTTTTCGGGCAAAGCCCGAAAAACGAACCATCTCCTTCCTCGCGCGAGTTAAGCGAGCGCGTGACTAAGTAATTACAATTTCCCAATAGTTACCCACAAAGATTCTCAAATTGAACGATATGAAGACGTATATTGGGTAATAAAATTACATAAAATTTCGTCCAATTACTGAGGGGGTGATAAAAAGACTAAAATTTGGCTATTTTTGCCTCCAAATAAAAGATAACGCGACAATGATTTCAAGAGATATTACAGGAGGCGGACGTATTGACGCTGGATTGACCGCTTTGTGGCTCGGCTTAATGGCCATTGGTTGGCTGATGATTTATGCCGTGGGCTATAAATTGGGCTACGACAAAATGGAATTCGGCGAATTTATGCTTAAAACCTCAGTTGGTAAACAAACCATTTTTATTGGTGTGTCCCTGCTACTCACCTTACTTATTTTTTCGATTGATGAAAAAATATGGCGTGTCTTTGCCTATCCGATTTTTGGGGCGGGCTTGCTGTTGTTGGTTGCCGTTTTGATTTTTGGAAAAGAGATACACGGCAATAAATCATGGTTCAATGTCGGTGGCTTTGGTTTTCAGCCCGTTGAGGTGGCTAAGTTGGGGACGAGCCTCGCGTTATCAAGTTATTTGTCGTCACCAAGTGTAAATTTACGCGATTCCCGCGCTCAAACAACTGTTTTGGGCTTGATTGGTGTCCCTATGTTTCTCGTTCTTTTGCAACCTGACGTCGGTTCTATGCTTGTTTTTCTGTCATTTAGCATTATGTTGTACCGTGAAGGCATGTCGGGTGTTCCATTTATCATCGCTTTGGGTTTAGCTATTGTTGCTATTTTGGCTCTAATGCTCCCTGTCAATGAATTGGTGGCGTATATTATGATGCTCGTTTTGCTTATTTTTGCGTTCAATATCACACAACATCAACGGCTTTGGCTTACAGGCACGGTGGCATTGTTGGTCGGGGCGGCGTATATATTGCATGTTTTCAAAAGTCCTCAGTTAGCTATCAGCTTTCTTTTGGCGGCTGTGTTGGGTTATTTGGTGGTACATAGTCGGCGAGGACGGTTCAGATTAGTGATTCTAACGGGGGGAGCATTGTTTATTTGCTGTATGTTGGCATTTGGAACACGTTTTTTATTTGACAATGTGTTGAAAAAACACCACCGCGACCGTATCAATATCTGGCTAAATACGGATAAAGTTGACCCTCGTGGACCTGCCTACAACCTCAACAATTCAAAAATGGCAATTGGTTCGGGTGGTTTGCAAGGAAAAGGTTTTTTGGAAGGCACAATGACCAAACTCAATTTTGTACCCGAACAAAATACGGATTTTATTTTTAGCACAATTGGGGAAGAACAGGGTTTTATCGGTGTTTTTGGCGTCATTGCCATTTTTTTGATGTTTCTTTTCCGAATCATTCAGATAGCCGAACGACAGCCTGCCAATTTTGTGAGGCTCTATGCCTATTGTTTAGCAGGGATTTTCTTTTTCCACTTTTTTATCAATATTGGTATGACAATGGGGGTGTGGCCCGTTGTGGGCATACCTTTACCGTTTATTTCAGCAGGTGGCTCATCATTGATGAGTTTTACAATCATGGTTGCAATACTTTTGAGATTGGACAGTCATCGGTATTCAAGTTAACTCACAACTTATAACTCACATTATGGAAACCAGCGACTTATTGAAGAAAGTCCGAAAAATAGAAATAAAAACCAGAGGTTTATCGGCAAACGTTTTTTCGGGAGAATACCACTCAGCGTTCAAAGGGCGCGGTATGTCTTTTTCGGAAGTGCGGTCATATCAATATGGCGACGACGTGCGGAATATAGACTGGAACGTGACAGCCCGAACGGGTGCGCCTTTCATCAAGGTTTTTGAAGAGGAACGTGAATTGACCGTTATGCTCGTGATAGACATGAGTCGGTCGGCTTTTTTTGGAACGCAGAAGCAATTTAAAAGCGAAATGATGACCGAAATTTGCGCGGTTTTAGCATTTTCTGCCATCAATAATAACGACAAAGTAGGCGTGATTTTTTTCAGCGACCGTATTGAAAAATTTATTCCACCCAAAAAAGGACGTGGGCATATCTTGTTGATTATCAGAGAATTGTTGAATTTTGAACCCAAAGGTAGTGGGACAGATTTGAGCGTGGGTTTGGCGTATCTGAATTCCGTGATTAAAAAAAGAAGTATTTGTTTTTTACTTTCTGATTTTATGACAAAAAATTACGACGATGCCCTACGGATTGCCTCAAAACGTCACGATATTATTGGTTTACACATCACAGACCCATCAGAAGAACAATTGCCACCAGTAGGTTTATTGCGGGTAATGGACGCAGAAACAGGTGAAAGAATATGGATTGATGCCTCAGACCGCCGTACACGTGAGCAATATGCGCGTTGGTACACCGATAATGCGGCGTATTTTAAACAGGCTTTTCTTCATTCGGGCGTGGATACGTTGAGTATTCGGACAACTGAAAATTATGCCAATGCTCTATTGGGTTTCTTTAAAAAACGCGCGAAGTAAATTAAAAACAATTTCAAGAATGCTTTACAAGTCCAAATACACGCTCCAACGCCTCAAAATACTGACGGGGGGTATTTTCTTCTTTTTTTTACTGATTCAAACAAGTGTTTCTGCTCAAGAAACGCCAAGCCGTGCCTTTGCCACTTTAGATTCTAACGTTGTGACAATCGGCGATAAGGTTGTCTTGCACGTTGGCGTAGAACACGATGTATCTGCCAGAATAATAAGTACAACGCCCGATATGCCCGTTGACACATCAATATTCGATGCCCTTAATTTGGGACAATGGGGCGATGAAAAAATGCGTTTGCCAACTTACGGCAGAACCATCGTTTTTCAAGCCTTTGATACGGGTTTGTTCCGAATTCCGTCTGTTGTGTTCACACTGGCGGCGGCAAATGGTATTGTTACGACCGTACAATCGCCTACTATGTTGCTCACAGTCAACAATCCAAATGGGGTAGATGCGCTCGTTGCTCCAGTTGATATTAAACCAATTGTGGCTACTGAATGGACATTTGAGGAAGATATGTTGCCTTTTTTGAAAGAATATGTGCCGTATTTTATCTTAGTGCTTGCTTTAGGTTTTCTCGCTTGGCGGTATTGGGCATACAGAAAAAATAGAGAAAATCCGCCCGTTATTGCCCAAATCAGTCAACCAGCTTATATTATTGCCGAGCGACTTTTAGCGGCGTTGCGGGCAAAACAACTCTGGCAAAATGGTAAAACCAAGGAATATTACTCCGAATTGAGCCATATACTGAGGGGGTACTTGGACGACCAATTTAAACTTCCAGCCTTAGAAACAACAACAGATGAGTTGATGAGCATCTTAAAAAAGCGTGGTTTTGATGCCGATATTCTTGAAAAAACACAAAAATTGTTGCAAACTGCCGATTTAGTGAAGTTCGCAAAGGTAGAACCATCTACACATTTGCACGATGATTTTTTGAGTCATGCAGAAGAAATTGTAGCTATAACGAAACCTAAAGAACAGGAAATAATAAATTAATTGCCGTTTAAAATCGTAATTACTTAGCCCATGGCTCACTTCGCTCGCTAAAAGGGGAATGAGATTCGTTTTTCGGGCTTTGCCCGAAAAATGAACCACATTCCCCCTCTCGCGCGAGCGAAGCGAGCGCGAGAACCAGCAGTTTAGATTTTATGTATGGTTTCAAATTTATGATTACCTACTTAGATTGTATTTCACGTTCCTAATTTTTTTCTACACTAAGATTTTTTTTCAAAATATTGAAAATCAATTTATTGTACTTTGAAATTTGAAATCTGGAATTTGAAACTAACCAGCCCCATGACATTTTTTGTACTTCTTTCCTGACCCGCACGGGCAAACGTCATTAGGTCCAACTTTTGGTGTGCTGCGTACCACCGTTTGTGGGCGTTGCTGCTCACGACCCGCATTTGCAGCCGCTTCTTGCATTCTTTGACGTTCTTCTTCGCGGCGGGCGATGTCTTGATTGGTCATTTGACTGCGGAACGGCACACGGGTTGCTTGCGGAGCTTGACGCACAACAGGACGTTGTTCTTCTTGCTGAATCAATAACATACCTTTCGACAGATAAGATGTGACTTCACGGTTGATTTTGCCAATAAAATCTGCAAAAAGGTTGTAGGCTTCCACTTTATAGATAACGAGTGGGTCTTTTTGTTCAAAACTTGCGCCTTGAACCGAATCTTTCAATTCGTCCATATTCCGTAGGTGCTCTTTCCATTCGTCGTCAATAATTGCCAATGAAATAGCTTTTTCAATATCGCGCCAAATAGATTTACCTTTTGTTGCTACGGCTTCTTCTAAGTCTGCCGCAATGCCCAAAGCCCGCGCCCGACCGTCGCTAAACGGCACGGAAATACGCTTGTACATATTACCTTCACTTGCCAAAATCTGTTCGCACAAAGGCAATAAAGTATCAATTGTTTTTTGCGCTTTATGGTTGTAGAACGCCATAAACTGGTCGTGATAAGCCTCAATCAATTTGGGTTCTGTCCACATTCTGAATTCTTCTTCCGTGATTTCTGGGTCAAAACCGAGAATTTCCCAGCTTGTGCGTTGGAAAATTTCGTATTTACCCGTTGCTTTTGTCTCTTGAACAATCCCCTCAGTAAGCGAATTGAACATGACGTTCAAATCCAATTCAAGACGTTCGCCCGACAAAGCATTGTAACGTTTTTTGTAAATAGCATCACGCTGAACGTTCATCACGTCGTCGTAATCCAATAAGCGTTTACGTGTGCCGAAGTTGTTTTCTTCGACTTTGGTTTGCGCCCGTTCGATTGATTTTGTCACCATCGAATGTTGAATTACCTCGCCTTCTTTGTGTCCCATTCTGTCCATCAAACCCGCAATGCGTTCCGATTGGAACAAACGCATCAATTCATCTTCCAAAGACACGTAAAACTGCGAGCTACCCGGGTCTCCTTGACGTCCCGCACGACCGCGCAACTGACGGTCAACACGCCGTGAATCGTGGCGTTCTGAACCAACAATTGCCAAACCACCTGCTTCTCGTACACCCGCACCGAGTTTAATGTCCGTTCCACGACCTGCCATATTCGTTGCAATTGTTACCGCACCCGCTTGACCTGCTGCTGTGATGATTTCGGCTTCGCGTTGGTGTTGTTTTGCGTTCAAAACATTGTGTTCAACCCCGCGCAATTTCAATAAACGGCTCAGAATTTCGGATTTTTCTACTGATTTTGTACCTACCAAAACGGGGCGTCCCGCTTGTGTGAGTTTCAAAATTTCGTCGGCAATCGCGTTCAGTTTTTCGCGTTCCGTTTTATAAATCAAATCGTCATCATCTTTCCGCGTAATGGCGCGGTTTGTCGGAATCACAACAACATCGAGTTTGTAAATTGACCAAAATTCACCTGCTTCTGTCTCGGCTGTACCCGTCATACCGCACAATTTGTGGTACATACGGAAGTAGTTTTGAAGCGTTACAGTGGCGTAAGTTTGGGTTGTTTCGCCAATTTTGACGTTTTCTTTTGCTTCCAATGCTTGATGCAAACCATCGGAATACCGACGCCCTTCCATCACACGTCCTGTTTGTTCATCAACAATTTTGACTTCACCTTCTTGAATAATGTATTCAATATTGTTTTCAAACAAGGTGTAAGCCTTTAACAACTGGTGAACACCGTGCAAACGTTGCGACTTAATCGAAAAATTTTGCGCTGCGGCGTCCTTCAAAGCCGATTTTTCTTCCTTCGATAAAGAAGGGTCTGATTGAATCGCCATCATATCAGCCGCAATGTCAGGAAGTTCAAAAAATGAAGGGTCGTTGTGTCCTTTCGACAAAAATTCCGCGCCCAATTCAGTTAACTCAACGCCGCGATTTTTTTCATCAATCGTAAACAACAAAGGCTTATCAATTTCCTTCATGCGTTTTGATTGCTCTTGCATGAAGTTATTTTCTGTTTTTTGCAAAAGGACTTTTACGCCTTCTTCGCTCAAAAACTTAATCAATGCGCGGTTTTTGGGCAATGCCCGATGCGCCCGCAACAACGAAACACCCGCTTCACCTTCTTCAATCCCGTATTTACCTTCCGCAAAAAGCCGCTTGCCTTCAATCAAATATTTATTAACTAATTTTTTTTGCTCTTCAATCAAATTCACAACTTCGGGTTTCAATGCCAAGTATTCTTGTGTATCCGAACCCGCCGTAACGGGACCCGAAATAATCAACGGTGTCCGTGCGTCGTCCACTAAAACGGAGTCAACCTCGTCCACCATAGCAAAATGGTGTTTGCGTTGTACCATTTCGTCGAGCGAGTGAACCATATTGTCGCGGAGATAATCGAAGCCAAACTCATTGTTCGTACCATAAATAATGTCGCAACGATAGGCTTTGTGTCGCCCCTCAGTATGTGGCTGGTATTTGTCAATGCAGTCCACAGTCAAATGTAAAAATTCGTAAAGTGGTCCATTCCATTCGGCGTCACGTCGAGCGAGGTAATCATTGACCGTAACGATATGCACCCCACGTCCCGACAAGCCATTGAGGTAGGCGGGAAGTGTCGAAACCAAAGTTTTACCTTCACCCGTTGCCATTTCCGCAATTTTACCTTCGTGCAACACCATACCACCAATCAACTGCACGTCGTAATGCACCATATTCCACGTAATCTGTCCCCCTGCTGCTGACCATGTATTTTTCCAAATTGCTTTGTCGCCTTCAATACGCACGTAATTTTTGCCCTGTATGACCAGATTACGGTCATGTTCGGTTGCTTCTACTACTATTTCGGGGTTGTTCGTTAAGCGTTTTGCGGCTTGCTTCACTACGGCAAAAGCTTCTGGCAGAATATCGCGCAAGATAGCTTCAAGAGCTTCGTTACGGTCTTTGCCGAGCGCGTCAACTTGTTTGAATAAATTTTCTTTTTCGTCTAAATCTTCCGTTTCAATGGCTAAGGCTTGGACTTTTTCTATTTCAGCATCAATATCCGATAAATAATCGGCAATGCGTTCCCGAAACTCTAAGGTTTTTGAGCGCAATTCATCGTCATTCAACGATTCGTATTGATTGAAAAAAGCGTTGACTTGCGTTACACGCGGCGTATAGGTCGCATTGTCTTTTTCGGATTTCGTTTTGACACCGAATAATTTTTTGATTAATCCAAACATTGTTGAGGACTGATTATATTTTTATTGAAAATTTTTCAAGTACATAAGTAATTTCTTGGCTACGCGCTCGTTTCGCTCGTGCGTAGGAGGAGCTGTGGTTCGTTTTTCGGGCTTTACCCGGAAAATGAACCACTTTTCCCTTTTTGCGAGCGAAGCGAGTAATTACGTTATTTAAACGCGTACTTCCACTCATATCTTATATTTCATAACTGAGGAGTGGGCATAAACTAAAAACATCGTTTTTTGATTAAAAACAGATGTTTTGCGCGCGCTTCGCTCGCGCAAAAGGGAGGAGACGTGGTTCGTTTTTCGGCGAAGCCGAAAAACGAACCACATTCTCTCCCTCGCGCGAGCGAAGCGAGCGCGAGATGCAAAAAACGCTTTTAGGTTATGCCCATTCCTCATTTCATAACTAAAATACAAATGCGGCGCGAAGATACACTTTATCAGCACCTTTAAAGTAAAAGTTTAAGGTAAATAATCTAAGTTTTCTCGTATTGAGACGTGGCTTCGCTACGAGGTAAATCTAATGGATCGAGCCGTTTTTTTTGTTAAAAATTTGAAAACCATACATAAAATCTATACTGCTGGTTCTCGCGCTCGCTTCGCTCGCGCGAGGGGGAATGTGGTTCATTTTTTCGGCAAAGCCCGAAAATGAACCACCTCTCCTCCTTTTTGCGCGAGCGAAGCGAGCGCAAAAGTGCCTTTTAATGCGTATTTTGAATTTATGTATGGTTTCAAAACAAAAAAAACGGCTCGATCCGAAAAAATCCCTCGCGCCGCCGAAGACGGCGCGTTTTGAGGCACTACCACAAAACTTGAATTATACTAAACCGAAAGTGGTTTTCGGATGTGTCTTAGGAAGCCTCCTTCTGGCTTCCTAAGACTTTGGCTCGATTTCATTAGATTCAACCACAATCTTAGGAGGATTGAAGGAATCTTCCTAAGATATTTAAAATTCTGAAATCCGAAAACTATTTTCGGTTTAGTATAAATACTTAGCCACGCGCTCGCTTCGCTGTATCGTGGTAGGGGGAGTGGTTCATTTTTCGGGGATTGCTCGAAAAATGAACCACTTTTTCTTTTTTTGCGCGAGCAAAGCGAGCGTGGCTAAATTATATTTTAGGAAAAGCCAAATTTATGCCGACTGAGTTTTAATGACAAAATGACAGGAATTTAGGAAAAAAACTGCCAATTAGTGATACAAAGGCTTAAATCTGTTATTACTGATTTGAAACCATACATAAATTCAAAATACGCATTAAAAGGCACTTTTGCGCTCGCTTCGCTCGCGCAAAAGGAGGAGAGGTGGTTCATTTTTCGGGCAAAGCCCGAAAAATGAACCACATTTCCCCCTCGCGCGAGCGAAGCGAGCGCGAGAACCAGCAGTTTAGATTTTATGTATGGTTTTAAAATTACTGATGTTACGCATATATGTTGAAAATGCCGTAGGCATGAACGATTTTGTAGCGGCGGATTTTAATCCGCCGAAAGTTAAGCCTATTATTTAAGAGCCGTAGGCTCGGTGCCTATAAATATGGGTTGAGCCTACGGCTCTGCGTAACATCAATTATTAAATATTGAAAAAATAAGTAATTGAGGGATGGGCATAACCTAAAAGCGTTTTTTGCATCTCGCGCTCGCTTCGCTCGCGCGAGGGAGGGGAATGTGGTTCGTTTTTCGGCGAAGTCGAAAAACGAACCACGTCTCCTCCCTTTTGCGCGAGCGAAGCGAGCGCAAAACATTTGTTTTTAATCAAAAAACGATGTTTTTAGGTTATGCCCACTCCTCAAATAAGTAATTAACCCAAGTTTTGTGCTATTAAAACGCGGCTTCGCCGCGAGGAAACTCTAATGGGGCGAGCCGTTTTTTTTTGTTTAAAATTTGGGCAAAGCCCAAATTTTAAACAAAAAAAACGGCTCGCCCCGAAAAATTCCCCCTGCGCCGCCGAAGGCGGCCTGTTTTGAGCCACTACTATAAAACTTAGATTGGTTACTATAATTGTTATGAAAGAAACGCTTCCCACTTTTGGTGTAAAATTTTGGTACTCAATATGCGAGTAAATCACTCATAAACTGTTCTAATTTCAAGCGAATATCTTTTTGTGAACAGGTGAAATTATTGCAGACAGCTGAGAAAATCAACAATTTTCCTTCTATTGTGGTCACGTAACCCGAGTAGGCTTTGACGCGGGTGATTGTGCCACTTTTAGCGCGAATCCGTTGTTGGGCAGCAACATTATTCTTAAACATACCTTTCAATGTTCCCGATTTTCCCGCTTCGGGCAAGGACGCATAAAACGGTGAAAAAATAAGTGAGTCGCTCGCTATATTTTTCAAGACTGAGGCTAATTGCAAAGCTGTTATGCCATTTCGTGGTGCTAACCCAGAACCGTCTTGCATAAACAACCCCTCAGTATCAATACCTTTTGACCGCCAATAACGGCCAATTTCAGCCGTTCCAACTTCATTTGACCCGATACCTACACGCTGCAAACCAATAGTTCTGACAAATGCTTCGCAATAAAGGTTGACGCTTTCAAGATTCGTCTGTTTGATAATCGCGCCGAGTGTAGGCGAAAACCACGAGTAGAAAGTTTGACGGTACTTCATTGGTTCATTTTTTTGTTCCAATTTGAGTTGCGTCGTTGCTGTATCCGTCACTTCCACACCAATTTCCATGAGTCTTTTTCTCAAATGCCAAGCTGCAAAATAAGGTGGGTCGGGTAATGCCCCGTTGATGCTGAATGTTTTATTGCCCGCAGGAATATTACCTGCAACTGTTCCAACAGTCGCATAAGGAACAGAATAGATATAAGAATTGTCACCGCCACCTTTCGCACTTTTAACTTCATTAATCAGTTGAAAATCAGGAACTTGCGGAGATGTACCCAATATTGAGGGGGGACTTCCGACGTTCGGATTTTGAGAAAAATTGAGGTGATACAAATTTTCGTGAAAATTCAAGCCACTTGGACCTACGCCATAATAATTGCCCAAATCTTCCCACAACCAAGTTGGTAGAGCCGTCATGGGTTCAAAAATAGTCCCATCACCGACAATTTTACCACTAATTTTTTTTATGCCTAATGCTTTTATATGAGTGGAAAAACTGTCCAATACGCTCCACATACTTGGGATTCCCTCAAATTCGGGGCTTGCAAGAGTAGGGTCGCCGTACCCTTTTATGAAAACATTGCCGTACAAAATAGAATCGCGTACCATGCCATCGTGCTGTAATTCGGTTCTAAAACGGAAATTCTCTCCCAAGATACCGAGTGCTGCGGCTGTTGTCACGATTTTCATATTGGAAGCAGGAATCACGCTCGCACAAGCATTGTGTGAAGCGAGTACTTCTCCTGTTTGAGCATCCATCACAACAATGCCTGACTGCCCATGTTTCAAGGCATTGTCAGTCGCTAATCGGTTGACAGCGAAGATGAGGGCGTTTTTTTCACTATCTGTATCGGTTTCTATTTCAACGCCTTTGCGCTCTACTTTATCGGCGCAATCTTGGGCATGAGCAAAGATTGGTAGGGTAATTAAGCAGACAAATGGGACTAAAAAACGAAAGTGCTGCATGTTTTTTGAATTGTTTTTAGTAATAAATTTTTAAAGCATAGGTTGAGAAATTTGCGGAAGTGTAAAATGAAAGGTTGTTCCCCCCCCCTTAGTGTTTGACCCAATATTGGGCAAATTTCGCGAAAACCAAATATTTCCACCGTGCAATTTAGTAACTTTTCGACAAATAGCTAAACCCATACCCATTCCGGGTCGGTCGCGTTGATTGATGCGTTGAAAAGGTTGAAAGGCTTTGTCATTATAGACTTCATCTAAGCCTACGCCATTGTCTGCTACCGAAAACTGCCAATCTTGCCCATTAAAATGAGCTGAAATATGGATTTTAGGTGCGGCTTCTGAACGGTATTTTATGGCATTTTCAACTAAATTTTGCAATAAACGAATAATACCCGATTTATGCGCCCATAAAGTCGGTAAATTATCGGTAGTCAAAGTCGCATTCTCATCAGTAATTACGGTCTTCAGATTGACGCTGACAAGTTCGACGATGCGGTTAAAATTGGTGAGTGCTAATTCTTTTTCATGATCAATTTGGCTGTAAATCAATAAATCATCAATAACATTGGTCATCATTTGGGTATTGTGAACAATAAAATCAATGTATTCTTTGCCACTTTCGTCAATTGTATCTCGATACCGTTGCTTTAATATTTTAGAAAAACCACTGATATTTCGCAATGGACTTTTCAAATCGTGCGACGCAATATGGGCAAATTGCTCCATCTCGTTGTACGACATTTCAAGAGCATGGAGGTTTTTTGTGAGTTGTTGCGATTGTTTTTCAAGTAGGTTTTTTTGTCTTTCCAATTCATTCACCGTTTCTTTCAACAGATTTATGGAAATATCACGGTCTTTTGTACTCCGCAAATGACGAAATTCAAGGCGTGTTTGCTCATTTTCTACCTTGCTGGCAAAACGGAGCAGTTCTGTTTTTTCAGTCAGCGAAATATCTAAGTGACTGACCAGCATTTTGAGTGTTTGAAAAGACTCAATCATAAGAGGTTCTGTGGTTAATTTCTTTCTTTTATTGCCAATAAACTGCATGTTTCGTTGTGAAACTCACAGATACCCTTTTTAACATTTCCAATTTCACCGTAGGTTAGAAAACCTATCATAGGTTTTTTCCAATGGTTATAAATACCTTCAATTTCATCGCACAAAAACGGACCTAAAGCCGCATGACGTCCTTTGCAAGAGAATAAAATAAGGGCATCGGCATCGAGTGTATCGTGCAAAAATGCTTTCACCTCTGCAATTGTTTGGTCAATAACTTCTATGCCGGGCGAAATAGAAAACTTAAATTGGTCGCCTACTTTCAAGCTACCTACAAGCATCAACGAACGGTTTTCATCATTGCCTTTTATTGGACTGCGAAGAACAGCGTAGTCATCGCCGCGTATGACTTGTAGAGGATATTGCGCCGCAATAGTGGACAATTGCTTGCCTTTTACATTAGCGTTGTCGTGAAAACCAAAAAAACGGATGAAAAAATCAAGTGCTGGCTCGTCGTTTATTGTGTAAACCGTATTGCCTTGGGCTTTAGTTACAGTGTGCGAACTGCCAAGTGCTTGCCAACCACTTGTGGCAATACCTTTGATTTCTATCTTGTCATTGTCAAAAACAATTGCTGCTATACCGTCGTGGGTGATAGTTGTACGGCTAAAAATATACGTATTAACAATTGTTAAATCATCGCCCGCTAAACCTCCAAAAAGTGGAATTTCACGCGAAAAAGCCGCCGATTTAAGTCCCCGCACAATTTCTTCTCCGTCATTTGTCACGCCTGCTGATGCAACAATAAGGGCAGGGTTTCTAAAAGTAGCATCTGCCTCACGCCGTACTTGACGACCTGTTTGAAAGACTCCCTCAGTATTTTTAGTAAAAATGAGCTTGTAATATGCCCGATTGACATCGAGTAAAAGGCAGGAAATTGCCGAGTCATGGAGTTCTGCATCCACAATTTCACCCGCCGTTGTGCAACCCATAAGGTCAATATTGTAACGGTCGAATAATTCGCCTATGTCTGTATAAGCCTGCTGAGGCGAGCAGAAAATCACGGCGAGGGTGGGGCGAAAACCCGTTTTTAGTTCTGAAAGTAAGCGGGTTTCAAGTCCTGCGAGGTCAAAACTGACAAAAGATACTGTTGTCATTGATATTGTTTGAATAGATGGTTTGTAATGACTTGGGTGTCCACAGATTTTCACAGGACTTGTTCCGACCTTCATCGGAACAAGTCCCGTGAAAATCTGTGGACACCTAAATAATTACGATTTTTTGAAGATAGCTGAATTAAAATAAAAGGTACTAAAAAGTTCTTTTATTCAAAATTAACCGAAACAAGTGATATACAAAAAGAGTGCCTTTCATGCCTTTTCTTGTTATTTTATTGGTAAAATTGCGCTAAATTTTAGAATTTACACCTATTCAGTCCTTATTTTTGTGACAGCCAATTTACTTACGCTTTTTTGGCTTTATAAAAAAGTAAACTTGAATTTTCTACTTTAAAAATTTCATTTGCCACGCGCTGTATGTCTTTAATTTCGACAGTATTGTAGCGGTCAATCTCTGTATTTATCAAATTAGCATCGCCAATCAATTCATAAAATGCCAAATTCATGGCTTTATTCGCTGCCCCGACATCGCCAAACGCCTGTTGACTTTCTGCCCGATTTTTTAGTTTTTGTAATTCATTAGCGGTAATAGGTTCATTTTTCAAAACAGCCAATTCTGCCCAAATTGCGGCTTCGGCGGTTTCCAAACTGACCCCCTCAGTAGGTTTACCTTCAATGACGACTAAACCTGGGTCTAAATAGCCCGTTTGGTAACAATCCAAATCAGAGAAAATACGGTCAGTTTTGACCAACTTTTGATAAAACCTTGAAGACGCACCACTTGCCAAAATGTCTGTCATCAAATCGAGGGCATAGTAATCAGGGTCAGTTCTCGCGGGTGCGTGAAATGCTAAATACAAAGCGTCAAGCGGAACAGCAGCTTCGACTGTACGACGCAAGGGTTCAGTTTGGGCGGGTTCTTGCGGCAGACGACGCGGTGGCACATCGCCTTTAGGCACGTTGCCAAACCACTTTTCGACCATTCGAGCCACGCCTGCACTACCGCCCACTTTTTGAAAATTGCCCGCAATCACCAAAATAGCATTATTGGGGACATAAAATTTTTGAAAAAAGTCTTTTACATCAGTCAAAGTTGCTTCTTCAACGTGTTGCGGCGTCAAACCAATAACGGGCCAACGATAGGGGTGCGCTTTGTACGTCATATCGCCGAGATGATGCCACACATCGCCGTAAGGTTCGTTCAAAGTTGTTTCTTTGAATTCTTCTACCACAACTTTGCGTTGTGCGTTTAAGGCTTTTTTATTCATTTTCAACGCCAACATGCGGTCACTTTCTAACCATAGCAACGTTTCCAGATTTTCCGCAGGAACAGTTGCGTAAAAATTTGTCATATCGTTGTTCGTAAACGCATTATTTTCGCCACCAGCCGATTGAATCGGGGCATCAAAATCGGGAGCATTTTTTGACCCGCCAAACATCAAATGTTCAAAAAGATGAGCAAAACCCGTTCGTTCAGGATTTTCGTCGCGGCTACCCACATCATACAGCAAATTGACCGCAACGAGTGGCGTAGAAAGGTCTTCGTGAATCAGAACACGGAGGTCGTTGTCGAGCGTAAATCTATTAAATTCTATCATTTATGGTGCGTTTTAAAAATTGTTAATTACTTAGTCTGAATTATGATTTGTTTGATTTTTGTGATTTTTATGACTTGTAGAGTCAAAATGTTTATAATAACCAACAACTTTGAATCTTTGGCATTGACACGTAGTGTCAAAACGTTTATTTTAGAGATTTCTGAAGTTACCAATATGAGGAATGGGCATAACCTAAAAATATCGTTTTTTGATTAAAAACAGATGTTTTGCGCGCGCTTCGCTCGCGCAAAAGGGAGGAGACGTGGTTCGTTTTTCGGCGAAGCCGAAAAACGAACCACATTCCCTCTCCTCGCGCGAGCGAAGCGAGCGCGAGATGCAAAAAACGCTTTTAGGTTATGCCCTATCCCTTAGTTACCAATATCATCTATTTTGATACAAAATTACTATATTTTCAATAATATTATCTGTTTTTTCCAAAAATACTGAGGGGGTATTAATCCGTTTTTTGAAACCATACATAAAATCTAAACTGCTGGTTTTCGCGCTCGCTTCGCTCGCGCGAAGGGGGGAATGTGGTTCATTTTTCGGGCTTTGCCCGAAAAATGAACCACCTCTCCTCCTTTTACGCGAGCGAAGCGAGCGCAAAAATGCCTTTTAATGCGTATTTTGAATTTATGTATGGTTTCAAAATCCGTTTTACGCATGTAAAAGTGAGAAAGATTGCTTCATTTTAAGAGCAACGCGCAAAAACACGAAAATATGTTAATGACAATTAAATTTTACCATATATCCCAATCTCGTTCTACATTTGTGCTTTCTTAATCTATTACAACGATTTTAAAAGCTATCTTATGGGTCATTTAAATTATCTAATTTTAATTGCCCATTTTTACTGCCTACCAACGCTTCTCTAACCAATGACATTTTTTGTGAATACTTAGCCGCGCTCGCTTCGCTCGCGGAAAGGAGAAGAGGTCGTTCATTTTTCGGGCAAAGCCCGAAAAATGAACGACATTCCCCTCTTTTGCGAGCGAAGCGAGCATTATTTTAAGTATTTGCATTTTTCGTAGAAATAATAATTGTCAAGACTTACAAACAAAACCGACACTTTTTTTGAACAATTATTTTTTACACTTGATGGCAGTGCACGCTGTCATTAAAACAGACACGAACTATGAATGTACGCTATGCGGTTTCCACACAATTGGAACACCTAAAATCGTTGATTAAACCACACGTTGGCACGTTCTTTAAAGCATCAAATTCTGCGTTTTCTTTCCAGAAAACCCTCGTTTTTTCTCCTATTTGGTTAGGCTGTATTATGCGCGTCAAAAATGCTTTTGATAGCAAGGTAGATAAGTTTTACAATTACAATGTAAAGGTTGTTTTCCCTTTGTTGTCAGATATTTTGGCACGTATAAAAGACGATTTTGATTCTTATTTGACCGATATTACGGAAAATAAAGCCCGTATTGTGAACTATTTCACAAGCGTTGTTGTGCCGTTTATTGAGCGTTTGGGGGTGCGTACTGTTGCTGTAATTGGGCATTATGTTGCCAAAATTCCTGTTCCTACCATTGTTGTACCACCTTTTGTTGTCGCTTTTTTTACACAAAAAAGTGACGAACTTCATGCTTTTATTGTTACTCAGAAGTGGTTACAAAACATCCTAAACACTAAAAAAGGAGAACTCAAAGGGGCTATCTTGTGCAGCTCGTATTTGTTTGTGTCGGTATTGGCTTTTTCCGAAAAAGCAGACCAGTTTGCTCACTATCAGCAGGTAACAGCCTCGATGCCGAAAGAACAATATGGGTTTGATTTAAGCCATTTTGCAATGGAATCGGACAGCATAAAGCGCGGTGATAGGGTGTTTTCGCTTTTGAAAAATCAAGGTTTGACGACCAAGCAAGCCGATAGTTTGCTGACAAAGGTGAGCGAAAGTTTTGATTTTAAAAAAATAAGAATAGGGAAACCTTACGCTTTGTTTTGCCGCGATACTCAGCAGTATTTGGTCGTCGAACCAACACCCAAAAGTTATTTTGTGTTTGATGTAAAGACCCCCTCAGTAACGGAGGTGAAACGCCCTATTGCCGTCCGAGAATTTGAAATTGGTGGTAAACTCAGAAAAACGTTGTACAGTTCTTTGGTATCAAGTGGTATGAATTACAATTTGATTGACATGGTGCAAAAAGCTCTAAAAGACCGATTCGATTTTAGCAAATGCGAAGAAGGCGATGAATACAAATTGATTTGGGAAGAGGAACTCATAGACGGTCATTCAGTTGGTATTAACAAACTTAAAAGCGTTTATATCAATGGTCAATGTATAGAAAAACCCGTTTATGCGTTTTATTATGCGAACAATAAAAAAGAAGGTTGGTACGATAAAGACAGTCTGCCTGTGCGCGATGGTTTTTTGGATTCACCTGTTAAAAACAGTGTTATCACATCACATTTTAATTTACACCGTTTCCACCCAATTTTGCACTATACCCGTCCACACTACGGTACAGATTACGCTGCCCCACACGGGACACCCATTATAGCCGTTGCTGATGGTATTGTTGAAGAAGCAAAAAATGGCGGAGGCAATGGTAATTACGTCAAAATATCGCATAAAAACACCTATGAAACGACTTATTTGCATATGAGCCGCTTTGCAAAAGGCATTGAAGCGGGTACGCCCGTGAAGCAAAAACAGGTCATTGGTTATGTCGGTTCGACGGGTTTGGCGACTGGTCCACACGTTTGTTTCCGTTTCAAAAAATTGGGAACACCTATTAACCACTTAACTGAACGGATTTATTCAAAAAAAGACAGTCAAACGTTCAAAGAAATGGCAAATATGCTCAAAGAACGGTTGAATAAAGTGGCTGTTTTGTCAGATGAGGAACGGGAAAAAGAGAAAGAAAAGTTTTTGCAATTGCGGAAAAAACGGTGAGTTGGGTCAATTTCAGATTTCAAATTTCAGATTTTAAGGAGCAATGAACTGATTACTGATACCCCCTCAGTATTTTTGCTTTTTTTGCCCTGTACTAATTTTAATTTTGTGCTATAAAAACACGTGATTTAGCTCAGACAAAGAAGAAAAGGTGGTTCATTTTTCGGGCAAATCCCGAAGAATGAACCACCTTTTTTCTTTTTTGCGCAAGCGAAGCAAGCGTGGCTAAGTAATTGAGGGATGGAATAATCATTAAAACCCATTTAGTGCCTTACAATTTGGAAAAAGATTTTTAAAACGTCATTGAAACCATATTTCCTTCCTTTGCGCTCGCTTGGCTTGCGCAAAGGTCAAATTAATCTTGAATCATTACATCTTCAAATTCATAAAAATACCAATGAGGTTTAATTCTTTTGATGCGGAATGATGCTTCATTCACAATGCCTCCTTCTCCAGTTAAACGTTTTTCATAAACATCAATTTTTTCAGGTTTGTCACTGAATAGAACTCCTCTACTATGAGTGCTTAAAAAACCGTCCTCAATTGTTTCAAATTTAATAATGAATTTATCTGTTTCTATTTCGTTGATGATGACTTGATTGTTAAGCGCAATAGGTAAAATACTGATGTGGGTATAATCAAGTTGTTGATTCAAATTTTTATCAGCTTTTATTTTTTTTACAATGGCTTCTCGTTCGCTCATCAAAACCATTGCGTCAATCACGTAAATCCATCGTTTGGGGATTAAAAGTGTTGCAAAACCTATCAAGAAGATTATAATGCTCCAATTAAAATTGAATAAGCCAGAAAGAGTTCTTTTCTTATAACAAATGGACACCAAGTACAATGTAAATAGACAGCCTAAGATAGGATAATAAATATAGGAAACAAGGTTGTCTTCTATTAGATAGAAAAAAATGAGGGGTTGTAAGAGTACTAAAATCGTTAATATTGAAAGCGTTATTTTGAGCATTCTTGATAGAGTTTTATTTTGTGAAATTTAAAAATCATTTAACGAAAATACGTTTTTTGAATTGTTTTCTTCTACAAATTAAATAATATTTATATGCCTCTTTTGTTTTATTCCCTCAATATTTAGTGGTTTATCCACACTTTTTTGTGGTTTTAAACATCTAAAAAAGGAAAAATAATTTTTGGTCGTTCTAAATAGTATTGATAATCAATTAATTATAAATATAAACAAAAAATTTTAACACAAAACAAAAAAAAAGTGTTCAAAATATTTGTTTATAAAAATGAAATGTTTTAACTTTGATGCAGCAATTCGAGAGAAATTGTTTTAACAATTAAAAAAGCATCATAATGAAACACAGTATTTTATCACTAATTAAATTTGAAATGCTATGATACGCGAAGATAGAGTCACGCTTAACAAGCGATTTGTCACCATCTTTAAACAGCTTGAAGATAAAGGGACAATCGTGAAAAATGACCGCAATGGTCGGGGTGTCGGCGATGTGGCTGAGAAAGTTCTCGGCAACAAAAGCTATGGACACATCATTCGCGCCTATCTCGACCCGATGAGTAAGCGCGTCATAGATTACGGGCAAGCCCGTGCATTTTGTCGTGCTTATGACATCAGTGAGTCTTATATGATTGACGGTGTCGGTCAGCCTTTTGACGGTGAGGCTACGCCAGCAGCAAAAAAAGCCTACGAAATGTACACCTTCACGGAAAATAGTCCGAAAGGTAATATTTTGTTCACAACTGTCGAAGCCTTTGCGGGTACTGCCGTTGACGTAGGTAGTTTTTCGAGAGAAACAAGCAGTTTTTTCTCTTTGCCGGGCATTGGTGGTGGCACTTTAGTCGCTTTCCCAATCAATGGTAACTCAATGGAGCCTGTTATCAATAACGGTGATGTTGTGGTGTGTCGGGAAATCAGTTCGGCACAAGAAGTAAAAGACAATGATATTTATGCTGTTAGGAGCAACGGCACAGTTTGGACGAAGTACGTCCAGTGTATCAAAAATCGGGTGGGTCGCGTAACGCACTTGAAATTGATTTCTGCAAATTACCTTGAGCATGACCCATTCGTAGAAGAAGTAAGCGAATCCACAAAATTGTTTAAGGTCATTCGGCGGATTAGCACGTTTTAAGTGATAAGTCAAAACTTACCAAAATTTATCACTCATAGCTTATCACTTATCATTGTACTGAACGTGTAAATTTTTAATATGATTTGTAATTACTTAGCCCATAGCTCGCTTCGCTCGCACGAAGGAGAAGATGTGGTTTGTTTTTCGGGCTTTGCCCGAAAAACAAACCACATTCCCCTTTTTTGCGAGCGAAGCGAGCGCGTGACTAAGTAATTACGATTAAATTATTAGAAAGTATAACTTGTAAATTTATAATCCTTGAAGATTTACTTAGTCAAAATTTATACGTCCAGTAGAATTATTTCCTTTATCAATTCTTTTAAATGTTCAATCGTTGTCAAAGGATTCATGATGGAAACACGCAAAAAAACTTCACCCCGAAGGGTGGTTTGTACGATATAAAAATCACCTTTTTCTATCAATTTTAAACGAATTGCGGAGTTTAATTCATTGAGCGCATCAAGGCTTAGCTCCTTTTTTTTGCTTTTAGATGTGCGTAATCTACCTAAAAACCTAAAACATACGATATTTGACTGCGGCTCGACCCCAATTTTAAAGTTTTTGTACCTCCTCAGTATTTGGGCAAATTCAGTGGCTAAATTGTGAGTTTTATCAATAAATTCTTCAAAAACACTGTCACCATAAGTTTTTAATAAGACATATACCTTGACGGCGAGCATCGGTTTTGTACATTCAAACGTTCGTTTACCGAGATTAAACCAGTCTTGTGAATCGGCATTTTCCCATAAATATTGAGCTTTTTGATGAAAAGTTTGGTAGCTATGCGAGGGATTGCGGAACAACACCGCTGTTGCCAAAGAAGACACCATCATCATTTTGTGAAAGTCCACAATGATAGAATTTGCTCGCTCTGCCCCCCTCAGTAAAGAACGGTATTTCTTTGATAAAATCGCCGCGCCACCGTGTGCGCCGTCAATGTGAAACCAAATCTTACGCCGTTCGGCAAAATCAGCAATGGCTTCCAAATCATCATAACTGCCAGTTGAAGTGGAGCAAGCACTGCCGACTACTGCAATTACACGCCGCCCTTCGGCTTCTGCTTTCTCAAAATAAGCGTCTAATAAGTCGGTTTTCATTTGAAATCGCTCGTTTGTTGGCACTTTTATAATGCCTTCTGCGCCCCAACCCATTATCCTTGCGGCACGGTCAACGCAATAGTGAGCTTCTTCCGATACCAATAAAGCCAGTTTTTCGGTCGTGCCGTTTGTCCAATCATCTGTTGGCGAGGAGACAGCCCGCGCCGCCAGCAGTGCCGTCAAGTTTGCCAAAGTTCCTCCCGAAGTAATAATGCCGCCGCCGTCTGCCGCCTCAAACCCAAAATGCCTTGACAACCAATCCGTTACAACTCGTTCCAATGAGTTTGTCACCATGCCCATTTCATAAACCGCCCCGCCATTGTTCATCATGCCCATCACTATTTGCGATAAAGCAGACAATGGCGCAACTGTTGACACTTGATGCCCGATATAGCGCGGATTGTGCAGTTTTGTTGATTTTTCGACTACTTTTGTGAAGAAATCTAAAGGGTTGCTTTCTATCCCTTTTGCTAAATCGGCTTGCCAAAACGCCAAATTGTCTTCGGGCGCAACGTAAGGAATTGTTTTATCGGGTGTTGCCGATTGTGCTTTTTCAAGGTAATCGGCGAGAAGGTTTACCAAATCATGCCCTTGTTTTCTGAAATCAGTGGGCGAATAAACGCTATCAAGTGTGGTCATTTTTTATCTACGGATTTTACGGATTATAGCGACTACATTTTTATCTACGGATTTACGGATTTTACGGATTATAGCGACTGCATTTTTATCTACGGATTTACGGATTTTACGGATTTTACGGATTATAGCGACTACATTTTTATCTACGGATCTACGGATTTACGGATTTTACGGATTTTACGGATTATAGCGACTGCATTTTTATCTACGGATTTTACGGATTATAGCGACTGCATTTTTATCTACGGATTTACGGATTTTACGGATTTACGGATTATAGCGACTGCATTTTGATTCATTAGAGTCGTTATAGGGTATTTGTCATACTCCGTAAAATTCGTAAAATCCGTAAATCCGTAGATAAAAATGTAATCACTATAATCCGTAAAATCCGTAAAATCCGTAAATCCGTAGATAAATTTTGAGTGAAAAATACCCGATTAAAACATTTAATCGGGTAAAGCAAAGTATATGAAATCCATTTTGGTAAATGGTAATAAGACGTTTCTACGCAGTTTTTTTATTGGCAAAATAAACGCCCGATAAAATAATCCCCAGACAGCCAAATTCCCAAGCCGTTATGGTTTCGCCATAATAAATGCCCCACACAATAGCCACAAAAGGCATAATATAGGTGGCTAATGAGGAAAAAACAACGCCTGTGCGTTTGAGCAGCATCAGAAAGAAGATTTGCGCAACGGCTGTTCCCAAAACTCCCAGAATAACACTCGCCAAAGTTGAGCGCACAGATGAAGGGGAGGAGAGTGAAAAAGACGTAAAATAGCCCGTAAACAGCAAGATAAAAAATGAAGGAATGGCTAATACCGACAAGCCTATCGCCGCAATATGCAATGAGTTGATGCCTTGTAAATGCCGCACAATCAAATTGGGGTTGACACCATAACACATAGTAGCTGCCACCACAAACAAGGCATACAACTGGTTTTGGTCAAAAGTAATTCCTTCTTTGTGGGGTGCTAAAAATAGCAAACACAAGCCCGCAAAGCCCACCAAAACACCTGCTACTTTTTTCCATACAAACGGCATATTGAAAAACAAAACACCCATTAAAATAGCAAAAAGCGGTGTCAAGGCATTGACAATACTCGCCAATGAACTATTGATTTTGGTTTCAGCAATGCAAAAGAAAAAGGCAGGTATGAAATTGCCTATGGTTGCCGAAAAAATTGCCATTTTAATTTTTTGCATTGGCATCACCCGTAGCTGACCTATTGTAATGGGTAGAAGTACCAGACCTGCGCTGAAAATCCGCATGGCAGCCACTTGAAAAGCGGTCATTTCGACCAAACCTTCTTTCATCAAAATGAAAGAACTGCCCCAAATGACGGTAATGGTGAGGAACAAACCCCAGTTGATTAATTGGTTTTTCATATTTTTTTTATTTTTAATGCAAGTTTTGTAGTTTAAAACGCGGAATCTCGCCGCGTAGAAATCTATCAGGGCGAGCGTGTCTTTTTTGTTGAAAAAATCCTAATCACTTAGCGCGCGCTCGCTTCGCTCGCACGGGAAGAGGAGAGGTGGTTCATTTTTCGGGCGAAGCGAGAAAGAACTTGTCCCGACCTTCATCGGGAGCCAGTAACCATCAAATAACTTTTATACGTACCAAATTCCTTTAGATACTAATTGTGTTTTGCCGCCCACATTCAAACTGTAGCCCCCCTCAGTATAAGTGCCGTCCAAGTAGATAAACGACTTACGGCACATCTGAAAACCTTGTTCAACAGTTGCTTTTATCGTTGGGCTTTGGTGTTTTAGTAGATAGGCTAAAAAACAACCATTTGCACTTCCCGTAGCGGCATCTTCTGAAAGTCTGCCATTTTCAACGAGCAACATGCGCGTATTGAATTGATTTTCCGTCAAATACGTTTCTTTTGTGAAGAAGAACAAAGACGTTGAATGTCCAGTTGGGCTGTTTGTTCGGTATCTATTTCGTTTCTCTAAAAATCGGATAAATCCAGATAAATCCAATTTTAAATTTTCCATTGCCGCCAAACTTTTCAACGGAATGATGATGTAAGGCAATCCTGTCGTGATTTCTTCAATGGGTACTGAGGGGTCTAAATCCGCAAGCGGAATACCCAATTCGGTCGAAATTTCGTCAATTGTAAAGGTGTTACGGAATTCGGGTTGCGTTTGGCGCATAAAAAAGACGCTTTTATCAAGGCGTTTGGGGTCTAAAATCGTCATCGGAATATCGCCGACGGGCAATTCTAAAGTTAATTGGTTTTTAGCTGTTTTGAACAAAAACTTGGCAATAATGTAGCTTGTTCCGATAGAAGGGTGTCCCGCAAACGGCACTTCATGTTCGGGCGTAAAAATTCTCACAACGCAACGTTCGTCGTTTTTAATTGCTTTGATAAAAGTGGTTTCGGAGAAATTGATTTCTCGCGCCATTGTCTGCATTTGTGTATCTGACAGTTGGTTGTCCAAATCCACAAAAACGGCTAATTGGTTGCCTTCGTATTTGTTCGCCGCGAATACATCTACGATGTAGAATTTAATGCCTTTCATTGCGTAAAGCGTTTTTTGTAACGCGCCTTTAAAGTCGCGCCACGTAAAAAAATAGTAACTGTTTACTACGCGCTCGCTTCGCTCGCACGGGAGGGGGAATGTGGTTCATTTTTCGGCAAAGCCGAAAAATGAACCACCCTCTTTTCCTGTCGTTGCGCGAGCAAAATGCACATGGCTAAATAATTACAAAAAATAATTTGAAACCATACATAAAATCTAAACTGCTGGTTCTCGCGCTCGCTTCGCTCGCGCGAGAGGGGAATGTGGTTCATTTTTCGGGCAAAGCCCGAAAAATGAACCACCTCTCCTACTTTTGCGCGAGCGAAGCGAGCGCAAAAGTGCCTTTTAATGCGTATTTTGAATTTATGTATGGTTTCAAAAAAAATAAAACCTGATTTTTTAATAATCTTACAAAGTAAAGGTTTATTTTTGATTCTTTAAAATACTTTATTTTAATTGATTGATTCATTTTAGTTATCAAAGATACATCACGCGCTCGCTTCGCTCGCGCGGTGGGGAGGAATGTGGTTCATTTTTCGGCGAAGCCGAAAAATGAACCACGCTTTCTCCTTTTATGCGTGTGAAAAAATCTGAAATTAAGACAGCAACATGGATATTCGTACACTTCAAAATTTTCTTCAACTTGCCGCGACTTTAAATTATCGCCGCACTGCCGAAGGCATTTTAATTGCTCAACCTGCCTTGAGTCGGCAGATAATTCAACTTGAAGAAGAACTCGGCGCAACCTTATTCAATCGAACAAAACGCTCGGTTGAATTGACCGAAGCGGGGGCGTTTTTTCGCGTGGAAATTGAGCGCATTTTACAACAATTTGATGAAATTTGCCGTCAAACGGGTGAAATTCATCGTGGAGAAGCGGGCGAAATACGCATTGGTTATGCGTCGTCGTCAATGACAGAAGTCTTGCCGAAAATATTGGTGGCACTCAGAAATAAGCACCCCAATCTGCGGGTTTTGCTATCGGAAGGGACAAATTTGTTTCAGATTGAAGCCTTGAAGCAACGCACGCTCGATGTCGCATTTGCACCAAATATCATTTTGCCGACCGATATTGAAAGCCGTATTGTGTATCAAGAAAATTTTATCTTGATTTTGCCTGAAAACCACCCCCTCAGTATAGATACGTTTTCAAGCATCGCACAAGTTGCCCACGAGCAATTTATTTTGCCGCCGCGCCCCGAAAGTTGTGGCTACGTTGAAACCATAGAAGCGATGTGTCAAGCAGTAGGTTTTCTCCCCAAAGTTGCCCAACAATCTGGACATTCTGCTACCGTGATGCGGTTGATTGAAGCAGGTTTTGGTATTTCGATTGAACCCAAATCTGCCTTAACGCAAGGTAGTTATAAGGTAAAAACGATTGAGTTGACGGATATTCCACAAAAAGCAGTGATGAAAATGATGTGGTTACGGGAAAGAACGGCGGGGATACAGAGGTTTTTAGAGGTTGTTGAACCGTTTTTATTGGAGAGTTTGGTATGATGTTAATAAAATGTTTGGTTTTGAGACTTTTTTTTTGAAAATCGAATCAAAGCAATGTACATTTGTTTTTGCAAAGATGATAAAAAATCGATATTATGAGTAAAAAAGACATACTAAAACGTCTAAAAGTCTTATCAGACCAACGTAAACAATTATATGAGGGATAGGCATAACCTAAAAGCGTTTTTTGCATCTCGCGCTCGCTTCGCTCGCGCGAGGGAGGGGAATGTGGTTCGTTTTTCGGCGAAGCCGAAAAACGAACCACGTCTCCTCCCTTTTGCGCGAGCGAAGCGCGCGCAAAACATCTGTTTTTAATCAAAAAACGATGTTTTTAGGTTATGCCCACTCCTCAAACAATTATATGTACTCTTTAGAATTTTTTAACCAATTTCAGGTTCGACGCATCATTTATGACATTTTTATGACAATTGCTTGTAATTACCTAAAATAATGTTTCTTACAGTAGTAAGTAGGTAATCATAAATAATCGCTACTTTTCAGCGGACACCTTCGCGCTCGCTTCGCTCGCGCAAAGGGAGGAGAGGTGGTTCATTTTTCGGGCAAAGCCCGAAAAATGAACCACATTCCCCCCTTCTCGCGCGAGCGAAGCGAGCGCGAGAAGCGTCGTAAAAAGTAGCGATTATTTATGATTACCTACTTATTTGAAAAATTAATGGATTAAAAAATATATTTTAAGTTCGAGCAGTTTGTAATTCAAAATTTGATATTTTTTAAATTTTGAATAATTAAAAAAAAATAGAATTAAATTTCGTAATTTCATTTTACTTAAAATTAAAATTGTCATGGAATTGTCATAAATAGTGCGTTTAACCTGAACCAATTTCTACATAAAAAACAGAGTGTATAACAAATTGTCCTTATTTCGTTTTTATAGCTCGCTTCGCTCGTAAAACAAGGGAGATGTGTTTCGATTTTGGGTGAAGCCCAAAATCGAAACATCCTTTTTTTGCGAGCGAAGCGAGCTATAAAAATCAAAAGTGAGAATTTGTTATACACTCAAAAAACAGTAACCCACTATGACAAATGACGAACTTTGGAAGGGTATTATCGAAGATTTGGATATTGAATTTTTGACCAAGTTTTTTCCTAATGATTTACACTTTTTTGATTTAACTAAACCCATTATTTTTTTAGACAAAGAATTGTCTCAACTTATGCCAGAATCCGAAGATTCGGGGCGAAATATTGACAAATTGCTTCAAATTAGTCTAAAAGGTGGTGGAAAACGGCTTATTTTAATTCACCCCGAAGTACAGGGTTATCGGCATGAGAACTATGAAGAACGGGAGTTTATTTATTATTATCGGCTCTTCGACCGTTTCAAGTTGCCTATTGCAACGTTGGTCATTTTCACCGATATTGACCCCAATTACGAACCCAATTGCTATTATTTCAATTTTATGGGTACGGAAGTGCAGTATAAATACCCAACTTATAAAGTATTGAAACAATCCCCTAAAACTTTGGCAAACTCAGAAAATTTATTTGATGCAGTGATTTTAGCCACGTACTGGGCAATCAAATTGAAGCGAAAAGAACTAACAGAAGAAACTGTTTTAGACCTTAAAACAGATTTGATGCGCCGACTTTTAGAAAAAAATGTCGATAAAACAAGAATAAGAAAGTTATTACGTTTTATAAAAGCGTATATTCGTTTTGCAAAACCAGAAATAAACCTTAAATTTGAGCAAAATTATCAACAACTTTTAAAAATTGACAGTCCAATGGGAGTAGATGAAATATTACGCAGGCAAGCCAAAGAAGAAGGTATGGCTATTGGCTTAGAAGAAGGCATGGAAAAAGGCATGGAAAAAGGCATGGAAAAAGGCTTAGAGAAACTCAGAATTGCAATTGTAAATTTGAGAGGAAAAGGGTTTTCTCTTGAAGAAATTGCTGATATTTTTGCTTTAAGAAAAGAGCAAGTCTCTGTATTTTTTAAAGAATTAGATGTTGATTTAGGAAACAGATAGTTTATACATTGTTTTCAAATTGCTACACGCTTTTGCCTGATTCGCTCGCAAAAGAAGGCAAAAGTACGTTTTTCAGTTCCTAAATATTTAAAATTCAGGCTTTGAAAGCGGAAATGCTGTCGAAAGCAGCTTGAAATTTACCCCCTCAGTAAAAAAGCCTTTTCGCGTTAACGAAAAGGCTTTTTTTACTGAGGAGGTAAATTTTCCAGATTTTCCAAGAGCGAAATTACTGAAAGAATCGAATTCAATTTTGCAAAGTATTGGAATTCAACTTATTGCACCTTGAAATTTGAAATTTAAACTTAATTCCGCAACGGTTTGTTATTCGTCAACGTGTATTGAATCCGTTCCAATGTTTTTTGCTCACCGCAAAGGCTCAAAAATGCTTCGCGTTCTACATCTAACAAATATTGTTCAGATACCCGTTGTGCGCCTGTCAAATCGCCACCACACAAGACATAAGCTACTTTTTTAGCTACTTTGATGTCGTGTTCACTGGCGTATTTGCCCAAAAGCAACGAATGTGCTGCCACATAAAGCGTTGACAAACCGCCCCGACCGAGTACCATAATGTCTTTACGCGGTGCTTTGGGAATGTAATTGACTGCCAATTGCAAAACTTTGGTTTTTGCTGCGGCAATATTGCGGTCTTTGTTTGTCACAATGCTGTCTTTTTCGCGGAGCAAATAGCCAAATTTAAACGCTTCATCTGCCGATGTTGCTACTTTTGCGGTCGCAATTGTTTGAAATTTGTCAATTAAAATATTCATTTGAACATCGCCTTCGCGGAAAGCATCACTTGCACGGAGGGCAAATTCTTTAGTGCCACCGCCGCCGGGAATCAAGCCAACACCTGCTTCTACCAAACCTACGTAGCTTTCAGCTGCCGCAACCGTCGCATCGGCGTGCATGGCAAACTCGCAGCCACCACCGAAAACATAGCCTTGCGTGGCTAAAACCACAGGAACGGTTGAGTAACGCAAGCGCATAGACGTTTTTTGGAAATAATCAATGCCCATGTTCAATTCGTCCCATTCTTGCTGATAAGCACTCATGGCAATCATCATCAAGTTTGCACCGACCGTAAAATTTGGCGCATTGTTGCCAATCACCAAACCTTTCCACCCTTGTTCTTCGGCAATGGTAATCGCTTCGTTGATGCCCCTCAGTACGCCTTCTCCGATAGAATTGGCTTTTGATTGGAACTCCAAACACAAAACACCGTCGCCAATATCGTGAACAGTCACTTCCGAATTTTTGAAAACGGGTGCGTTTTCGCGCAAATTGTCGAGGAAGATAAAATCACTACCGCCCGGCATGGCTTTGTAGCTTTTTGACGCGACATCGTAGTATTTCTTAACACCGTTTTCTACTTTGTAAAAAGCCGTGTGTCCATTTGCCACCATTTCTTTTACCCAATCGCCAATCACCAAACCGTCTGCTTCGGCTGCCGCAATACCTGCTGCCAAGCCAATAGTGTCCCAATATTGAAAAGGACCTAAATCCCACGCAAAACCTGCACGAAGGGCATCGTCAATGGCGTAAGTTGTATCTGCAATTTCTGGAATCCGATTCGACACGTAAGAAAACAAACCCGCCAATGATTTGCGAATCAATTCACCACCTTTGTCTTCGTGTTTCCACAAAGCCCGCAAACGATTGGGCAAATCGTCAATCTGTTTTGCCATACCAAGCGAGGCTAAAGCGGGTTTTTGTGAAGGTTCGTATTCGCAAGTTTCAAGATTCAACGCCAAGACAACAGGGCGACCCGTTTTATCTTTTTCGGCTGTTTTTTTGTAAAAACCTTGACCCGATTTATTACCCAGAAATTTATTATCAATCAAAAATTGTTGATAAGTAGGGATTTCAAAAGCCGCCGCTTGCTCGTCGTTCGGGCAATTGGCTTTGATACCTTTTATAACATTTACCGCCGTATCATGTCCCACCAAATCACCCAATTTGAACGTACCCGTTTTAGGGCGACCAATGGCTGGACCCGTCAAAGCATCAACTTCTTCAATCCGCAAGCCAATCTGAGTTGTCAATTGATAAATTTTTGCCATAGCGTACACGCCCACACGGTTGCCAATAAAAGCAGGTGTATCCTTGCAAAGTACCGATGTTTTGCCAATTGCGCGGTCGCCGTAGTCCATAAAGAACGCCACTACTGAGGGGTCTGTTTCAGCCGTTGGAATGACCTCGAAAAGACGCATATAACGTACAGGATTGAAAAAGTGCGTGCCGCAGAAGTGTTTTCTGAAATCGTCAGAACGACCAGCCGCCATCATGTGAATCGGAATACCCGATGTGTTTGACGTGATGAGTGTACCTGCTTTACGGAATTTCTCGACTTTCTCAAATACTTGTTGCTTAATATCGAGACGTTCGACGACCACTTCAATAATCCAATCAGCATCGGCAATTTTCGGCATATCGTCGTCAAAATTGCCCAAACTAATGCGCGAAGCGAAGGCATTGTCGTACAAAGGCGCGGGTTTTGCTTTCAACGCCGTATCGAACGCCGCTTGCACGATGCGGTTGCGGTGTTTCGGATTATTTTTTTGTTCGTCGGTAAGGTCGAACGGTACAATATCGAGCATTAAGACATCTAAACCGATATTTGCCAATTGGCAAGCGATACCCGAACCCATTAAGCCCGAACCCAATACCGCTACCTTTCTGATTCTGCGCGTCATATTTCTTGATTTTCAATTGTTTAAGAATGATAACTACTTAGCCTATTGCTCATTTCGCTCGTAACAAAGAGGGGAATGTGGTTCATTTTTCAAGCAAAGCCCGAAAAATGAACCACATTCCCTTTTTTTCCGCGAGCGAAGCGAGCGCATTTAATTAGTTACTAATAATGAATGATTTAAAATTTAGCGAATTTTCGCTAAATTTTGGACAAAGATAAACATAATGATTTTTGAAAAAACTTTTTTCGACATATTTTTATTGTAAATACTTAGCTTTGCTCGCGGAAAAAGCGGAGATGTGGTTCATTTTTCGGGCAAAGCCCGAAAAATGAACCACATTATCCTATTTTGCGGGCGAAGCGAGCAATAAGCTAAGTAGTCAACCAGAGCTTTATAGTATAAAAACGAGGCTTTGCCTCGCGCCGCCAAAGGCTGGACGTTGTGAACGACTACTACTACAAAACTTAGATTACTTATTTATGTTATTGAGGAGTGGGCATAACCTAAAAACATCGTTTTTTGATTAAAAACAGATGTTTTGCGCGCGCTTCGCTCGCGCAAAAGGGAGGAGAAGTGGTTCGTTTTTCGGCGAAGCCGAAAAACGAACCACATTCCCCTCCCTCGCGCGAGCGAAGCGAGCGCGAGATGCAAAAAATGCTTTTAGGTTATGCCCATCCCTCATTTATGTTATTCAGAGCCGTAGGCTCGACCAATTTTGTAGGCGCGGATTTCAATCCGCCGAAAGTGTAGCATCTTTTTCATTGAGAGCCGTAGGCTCGGTGCATATGAACAATGTGCCGAGCCTACGGCTCTTAAATACTCTCTTTTAATCTTTCGGCGGATTAAAATCCGCCACTACAAAATCGGTCATGCCTACGGCATTTTTAGCATACATGCGTAGCATGAGTTAGTCACGAAAAAGAAAAAAATCATGACACATCATAAATTTAAAGTTGAAAAAACAGCCCACGTTTTCACGCACGGCGTACCTTCCGAAAAAACGGAATTTTTTTGGTTTGTTGCCCACGGTTACGGTCAATTGGCGAGCAGTATTATCCGAAAATTTGAAGGTTTTGATGCGTCAACGCATTTTGTGGTTGTCCCCGAAGGCTTGAATCGGTTTTATTGGCAATTTAGGACAAATATAGTCGGGGCAAGTTGGATGACAAAACAGGATAGAGAAGATGAAATTGCGGATTATACGGCGTATCTGACGACTGTTTTTGCCCATTTTAAAGAGCAAGTACCCCCCTCAGTAAAAATCGTATTATTTGGCTTTTCGCAAGGTTGTGCGACGCAAATGCGTTGGATACTGAGGGGGTCTCCTCGCTATGACCACCTCATTTTTTGGGGTGGTATTCTGCCCGAAGACTTGGATTACGCGCCATTTTGGGATTATTTTGAAGATAAAAAACTCACCTTCGTTTGTGGTGATAACGACGAATTTATCAATCAAGAAGGCATCGAAAAACACTTTGACCTCGTAAAAACGAAAGGTTTAACAATGGATTTTGTAGGCTTTGAAGGCAAGCACGAGATTTTGACGGAGGTGCTAATGCAGGTTTTTAAAGATAAAGTTGCAAGCCCCCTAACCCTCAAAGGGGAAATAGCCGCAAATACGGCTAATTTTGCTCAGTAAATGAGTACTTTTACCTTTTATCGAGTCAAACTCTTTTTTGGGAGGTTGAGTGGCTTGGCAATTAGAATAAAATTGAAAAATAGTAATTACTTAGTTATGTGCATTTTGCTCGCGCAACGACGAGAGAAGAGGTGGTTCATTTTTCGGCAAAGCCGAAAAATGAACCGCTTTCCCCTTTTTTGCGAGCGAAGCGAGCAATAGGCAAGTAGTTACAAAAAATAATTAATTTTGAATACTCTACGTAATTTTTTTAATAACTTATTTTCCAATCAAGCCACGCTCGATTCTTATTTACAGAAATCACATTGGAAAATTTATTTGGCAATTGTTGGTCTGGCAATCATCATTATTTCGGCAGTTTATACCAACTATTTGGTGGGCGAATTGCGGAAACAAGAGGAAGTAAATGTGGATTTGTATCGGCAGGCAACCGAGTTGATAGGTACGGAAGTAGGCTTTGATGATATGCCCGAAAATGGCATCAAGGACTTTGTTTTGGGATTAAGTACATTGAAAAATATTAATATGCCGCTTATCTTGACCGACGACCGATTTGATATTATTGATGCCCGAGGTTTTTCAGAAATTGACAGCAATGGTATTGTGATGCCGCGTGATTCAGCGTTTTTGTACAAACGTTTGTATGACCTCATCAGCGCAGGTCGTCGCCCGATTTATGTACGTGATGCCAGCAGTGAGATAATTCAAAAAGTGTATTACGCCGATTCTCGCAATTTGACTTTGCTGAAATACTACCCCATTTTTCAATTTATCCTCATTGCTTTGTTCATAAATTTTGGTTATTTGGGTTTTAATGCCACGCGGCGCAGTGAGCAAAACCGCGTATGGGTGGGCATGGCAAAGGAAACGGCGCACCAATTGGGAACGCCGATTGCTGCTATTTTGGGTTGGATTGAACACCTCAAACTCAACCACGAAGAAGATGAAATGACCCAAGAAATAGTCAAAGAATTGGAAAATGATGTGTCGCGGTTGACTTTAGTTGCCGACCGTTTTTCAAAAATTGGCTCTGAACCCGAACTCGAACCAACAAATATCTACGAAGCCATTGACCGTTGCCGGGTTTACATGGAAAAACGCGCACCGCGAAAAGTGGTCTTCGATTTTCCAAAATTTGATGCGCGGCAAGTTTATGAACCGCTTGATCAATCGGAAAATGTTACGCCTCTCGTAGGTGTCAAACTCAACAATCATCTTTTTGATTGGGTCGTTGAAAACCTGATTCGCAACGCGCTTGATGCTATGGAAGGCGGTAAAGGCACTATCACTGCCCGCATTTCAGAAGAACACAATTGGGTAACGGTGGACATCAGTGACACGGGAAAAGGCATTGCGGGCGGCGATTTCAAAGCCGTGTTTCAGCCCGGATTTACGACAAAAAAACGCGGTTGGGGCTTGGGTTTGTCATTGGCAAAACGGATTATTGAGAATTATCACGGTGGGAAAATTTCTGTAAAAGATTCGGTAGTGGGGCAGGGAACAACGTTTTCAATAAAATTGCCAAAAGCCAATGGTTAATCCGAAAATACCAATTATAACACCGCCTAAAACATCGCCTAAAACGCTACTCAAAACCCGAATTGCACCCACGCCAAGCGGTTTTCTGCACATCGGCAATGGTGCTTCTTTTGTTGCAACTTGGGCTTTGGCAAGGGCTTGTGGGGGAACAGTTTTGCTGCGAATTGACGATTTAGACGCCGAACGGATGCGCCTTGAATACGTCGAAGATATTTTCAGAACGCTCGATTGGTTGGGCTTAGATTGGGACGAAGGCGCGTTTTCGGTAGAAGATTTTTCTAAAAATTGGTCGCAACATCTGCGGCTCGAAGCCTATCAAAAAGCCTTAAAAGAGTTGCAACAAACAGGCGATTTATACGCTTGCACTTGTTCGCGGAAAGACATTCGTGTGGCTTCTACAAATGGTTTGTATCCAAATACTTGTAGAAATAAACGAGTGCTAACAGCAGAAAATACAGCTAATTATCAGCAAACTACGGCGTGGCGTATTCTCGTTGAAGAAGAAAAAATGGTGCATTTCAAGATGCTCAAGTTTGAGCGTGAACGTTTGGGAAACTTAAAAAATTTCCCAAATGTGGCTTTAAACACGCATTTACCCCCCCTCAGTATATTGACCAATTTTGACAAAAAAAACGCTATTTCAGACATTTTTTCTGTGAATTTATCCCAACAAATGGGTGATTTTATTGTTAAGCAAAAAAAAGGTTTACCTGCTTATCAGTTGGCTTCACTTGTTGATGACGGACTTTTTAACATCAATTTTATTGTACGCGGTCAAGACCTTTTGCACTCAACGGCGGCTCAAATTTTTCTCGCTGAAAGGTTGAATTACACACCTTTTTTAAGAACAACCTTTTGGCATCACCCTTTACTTACAGACGCGCAAGGCGTGAAATTGTCGAAATCGGAAGGATCAACGTCGCTTTTAGATTTTCGGAAATGGAACGATTCGGCGGCAATTGTGGTTAAACAGGCAGCAGCGTGGTTGGGTTTAGTGGATTTTGAGGGCGAAACCGCATTGGAATTGGTTGATTTTATGAAAATGTTGTAACCACTTAGGTGAAATTTCTATTGCTCGTTTCATTTTTCGGGCTTTGCCCGAAAAATGAAACACATTCCCCCTTTTTGCGAGCGAAGTGAGTGATAGACTAAGTACTTACGTTTAAATGAGGAATGGGTATAACCTAAAAGCGTTTTTTGCATCTCGCGCTCGCTTCGCTCGCGCGAGGGAGGGGAATGTGGTTCGTTTTTCGGCGAAGCCGAAAAACGAACCACGTCTCCTCCCTTTTGCGCGAGCGAAGCGCGCGCAAAACATCTATTTTTAATCAAAAAACGATGTTTTTAGGTTATGCCCACTTCTCACTTACGTTTAAATACGGGTTTTTCAATAAAGAATCCTTAATTTTGTGCGGGTTTCGTAATTAATCCATTTTCGCGTTAGCGAAATCCATTTTTAGTATCTTTTTACTGGCTGATGTTGCGGATGTGTACTAAAAATGCCGTAGGCATGACCAATTTTGTAGCGGCGGATTTTAATCCGCCGAAAGATTAAAACAGATTATTTAAGAGCCGTAGGCTCGGCACATATTTGTAAGTAGCTAAACCTAAATAAACGCTGCTTTGCGGCATATTTACTGGCTCCCGACCTTCATCGGAAGCCAGTATCAAAGCAGCGTTTATTGAGGTATAAGTACTTATGCACCGAGCCTACGGCTCTTAATGAAAAGGGTATATACATTTTCGGCGGATTAAAATCCGCCGCTACAAAATCGGTCGAGCCTACGGCTCTGCGTAACATCAGTTAATGATTCGAAGTAAATATTGAGCTTCGGTGCATTTTGCTCGCGCAACGACATGGGAAGAGGTGGTTGATTGTTCGGGCTTTGCCCGAAAAATGAAGCACATTCCCCTTTTTTGCGAGCGAAGCCAGCAATAGGCTAAGTAGTTACGAATTATTAGAAGATACTATTTAAAGATTATACGCTGCGAATGACCTATCTTGGCAAATTAAAAAAAAGACTTTTGAATTTTTATATGAAAAACGAAAATAACGACCTTCCCAAAAAGACAAAAAAGACGGCTAAAAAGCTCACGGTAGCGGGATTGCAAACCGCAATTTTAACACTGTACAAAGAGAATCAAGGTAAGAAATTCTCGGTACGGCATATTATCGAAAAACTTGAAGTGAGTAACAATAAAGATTCGGTACATTATGCAGTGGAGCAATTGGTCGGCACGGGGAAATTATCGCTCGATGCGGTGGACAATGTATTGTCTGCACATCGTGGTAAGACGAAAAGTGAGCCTAAAAAGCTAAGAGAACCCAAAGAGTTTAAAGAGCCTAAAGAGCGTAAAACCAAAGCAAAAATCATTGGTGATGATGTAGAAACTCCTGTACCTGTCGTAGAATCTAAAGAGTTTAAAGATTCTAAAGAATCCATAGGGCGAAAAGAGCCTAAGGAGTCTAAAGAGCGCAAAGAGCGTAGAAATAAAGCAAAAATCATTGGTGATGATGTGGTAATTCCTGTACCTGTTGTGGAAACGGTAGAGGATTTTGCGGAGCAAGCCCGTAAAGAAAAAGCCAATTTTAGGAAAAAACGCGAAGAAAAGAATCGGGGAAAACGCAAAAGAGACGAACCTAAAGCGCGAGAACTACATCAAACACGAGAAACACCTAAATCGGAGTCATTTAAGCGTTCTCAGCCGCGCGAATGGAAACAGAGAGACGGCAGAGACGGCAACGACGAACGCCGTAAAACACGCGGAGGCATTTTTGAAGGCATTGTTGACGTAACAAAAACGGGTGCGGGTTATGTGATTTGTGAAGGGCAAGAGCAAGATATTTACGTGCCGCAAAAATTTCTCAACGGGGCAATGAAAGGCGACCGCGTGAAGATTTCGGCGTATTTTCCTGCGGGCAAACGGCGTCCTGACGGAGAAGTTGTGAAGATTTTGCAGCGCTCAACCGATGCGTTTATTGGTACATTCTATTTTTCAAAAAACAATGGCTATGTCAAAACTGACCGCATTGATGTACCCGAAATTTATGTCAAATTGGAAGATGCCAAAGGCGCGGAAGACGGCATGAAAGTCGTGGTTCAAGTCATGGATTGGTCAACTGAACGCGGCAGACGCATGACAGGACGCATCACGACTGTTTTGGGTATGGCGGGGTCGAGCGATATTGAAATGAAAGGAATTTTGATAAACAATGGTTTCAATATCGAATTTTCTGATGAAGTGCTTGCCGAAGCTGCCCAAATTCACGACGATACTGAGGGGGACGCTAAAAACCGCCGCGACTTCCGTGGCATCACAACGTTTACAATTGACCCGTTTGATGCCAAAGATTTTGACGATGCTTTGTCTTTTCAAGTCTTGGAAAACGGTAATATTGAAGTAGGTGTTCACATTGCCGATGTGACGCATTACATAAAACCCAATACTGCCCTTGATAAAGAAGCCTATTTGCGTTCAACTTCCGTTTATCTGGTTGACCGTGTTTGTCCGATGTTGCCTGAGCGACTGTCAAATGAATTGTGTTCATTGCGTCCGCACGAAGATAAATTGACTTTTTCGGCTGTTTTTGAATTTGATGAAAAATACAAAGTCGTGAAAAAATGGTTTGGAAAAACGATTATTCACTCAAATCGCCGCTATGCGTATGAAGAAGCACAAGTGATTTTGCAAGCGGGAGAAGGCAATTTTGCCGATGAATTGTTGAAATTGAACCAAATTGCCTACGCTTTGCGCAAAAAACGCTACAAAGACGGGGCAATCAATTTTGAAACCGATGAAGTCAAATTCAAACTTGACGAAACAGGTGTGCCGATTGAAGTGTATATCAAAGAGCGCAACGATTCACATTTGTTGATTGAAGATTTTATGTTATTGGCAAATCGTGCTGTTGCCGAATTTATGGCAAAACGCGATGATGCGCCCCGTAGAAAAGGCGTAGAAGTTCCCTACATTTACCGAACGCACGACACGCCAAATCAAGATAAATTGAACGATTTTGGTATGTTTGCTATGGAATTGGGTCTGAAAATGAAATTGGATACACCCAAAAATATTGCAAAAAGTCTCAACGACCTCGCGGCAAAAGCAGATAAAGACGAAACCTTGCGTCTTTTGACACCTATCGCGATTCGCTGTATGGCAAAAGCAGAATATTCAAGCGAAAATATTGGACATTACGGCTTGGCGTTCGATTATTATAGTCATTTTACGTCACCGATTCGCCGATATTCCGACGTTTTGGCACACCGCATTTTGTTCGACAACCTCAAAGACATCAAGCGCGTTGACAAAGCACATCTCGACGAACAATGCAAGCATATCTCAAAACAAGAGAAAAAAGCGGCTGATTCTGAGCGTCAAAGCGTCAAATACAAGCAAGTGGAGTATATGACCAAACACATCGGCGAAGAATTTGAAGGCACTGTAAGCGGTATGATAGAGCGTGGTTTGTTCGTCGAAATCAAACACATGCTTGCAGAGGGTATGGTTGATTTTGGGCGTTGCCCCGAACCTTTTGAGGTAGAACCGTCGCGTTTGCGGGCGCGTGGCTTGCGGTCGGGCAAGGTTTTGAAAATGGGACAATTGGTAAAAGTTCAAATCGTAGATGCAGATATGGACTCGCGGAAAATTGATATGCGGTTGTTAGAGTATTGATTTTAGATTTCAAATTCCAGATTTCAAATTTCAAAATCCTTGTGAAACGTGTGTTTTACAAGGATTTTGTCATTTATACTGAGGGGTCTTTCAAGTTGTGGTTGTCGAGTAAAACTTTCGGAAATTTTTTAACTTTCCGAAAGTTATGAGGCAAGCACCCGACAATTATGACTTGAAGAACTACTGAGGCTTATTCTAATTTAACAACTTTGCTCGAAAAATGAACCACAAGTTCTTTTTACAAATTATCTTCCGCCCCAAAATAAAGAAAAACTAACCGAAAAAATGTCACAAATTTCAATTGTTTTGGTAAACGCTGTACACGCGCAGACAAATCAACAAATTTGTCTTTTTTAAATGATAAAATTAAAAAGAATATAAAATGCAATTAATCAAATACTTTAAAAGTAAAATAAAAACAAAATGTGATAAATGCCCTAAAAACAACTAATGTAATCGCGGTATTTTACTACATAATTGCATAAAAAAGCTGTTACAAATTTTGATAATTGGGGTTTGTGGGCTTACCTTTGACCTGTTCATTGAAAAAGATAGTCACTTCTTAATTCCTCTCCGCTATTTTCCTTATAGGGCAAGACAAAAACAACTACACGAATGAGGATTTTTACCCCCTTTTACCCCCCTTTTTTTTAGCATACCACTGTATCAACAAGTACATACTATAAAATGTGGGTAATTAATTAGTCAAACCTAAATAAACGTTGGTTTGCGGTACATTTACAGGCTCTTTTTCGCTTCGCTCGAAAATCGCCCTTGAAAAGTGCCTATTGGGGCGAGCGAGTTTTAAAAATTACTCTCTGGCGATTTTCGAGCGAAGCGAGAAAGAGCCTGTATCAAAGCACCGTTTATACTTATTATTGATGTAATGAAAAAATCATTATTATCAGCAGCCAAAGGCGCGGAAAAGTTGTTAACTTTGCCGCGCTTTTTCGTTTTATCTATTTAAGTCTATTGCTCGCTTCGCTTGCAAAATAGGGGAATGTGGTTCTTTTTTCGGGCAAAGCCCGAAAAAAGAACCACCTCTCCTCTTTCCTGCGAGCGAAGCGAGCGTATCTAAGTAATTACTATCAGTTTAGCAAATACAAAATATATTTATGGAACCATTAAAGTGTGTGATTATTGGCTCAGGTCCTGCGGGCTATACGGCGGCGATTTATGCGGCAAGGGCAGGTCTTAGCCCCGTTCTTTTCACGGGTAAAGAACCTGGTGGGCAATTGATGATAACAAATGACGTGGAAAATTTTCCCGGCTACCCCGACGGCGTTCATGGACCCGTTATGATGGAAGATTTACGCAAACAAGCTGAACGTTTTGGTACGGATATTCGCTACGAATTGATTGATAAAGTTGATTTTACGGGCAATCCACACCGCATTTATACTGAGGGGGGAGAAGAAATCGCTGCTCATTCGGTTATTATCTCAACGGGTGCTTCGGCAAAGTGGTTGGGCTTGGAAAGCGAATACCGTTTGATGAATAAAGGTGTATCTGCATGTGCTGTTTGTGATGGCTTTTTCTTCCGTAAACAAGAAGTAGTGATTGTGGGCGGCGGCGATACGGCGGCGGAAGAATCCACATATCTCGCCAAAATTTGTTCTAAAGTTCATCTTTTGGTGCGTAGAGACGAAATGCGGGCATCAAAAATCATGCAACAACGTGTGATGAATACGCCCAATTTGGAAGTGCATTGGAACTCAGAAACCGTAGAAGTTTTGGGTGAAGAAGAAGTAACAGGTGTCAGAATCCGTAACGTTAAAACAGGCGTTTTAACGGACTTGAACGCCAAAGCCTTTTTTGTTGCTATTGGGCACAAACCCAATACAGATATTTTTACGGGTTGGTTAAAAATGGACGAAGTGGGTTATATTATCAATCATGCTGGGTCATCGCACACGGGTATTGCGGGTGTGTTTGTGGCGGGTGACGCGGCGGATAAGATCTATCGGCAAGCAGTAACGGCGGCAGGTATGGGCTGCATGGCGGCTTTAGATGCCGAACGTTGGTTAACTGAAGAAGGGATTGTTTAAATTATCAAACAACAAAATAATAAAGTTATGGCAAGATTCAGAAGTGGTGTATTGTATGGTCAAGAAGTAACTGACCTTTTCAATTACGCTAATGCAAACAATTTCGCGCTCCCTGCGGTAAACGTTGTGAGTAGCAGTACGATTAATGCGGTTTTAGAAACGGCAAAAGCGGTCAATTCACCCGTTATCATTCAGTTTTCAAATGGCGGCGGACAGTTCAACGCTGGTTTGGGCTTATCGAATGAAGGTCAGAAAGCGGCAATTATGGGTTGTATCGCGGGCGCAATGCAGGTGCATGTCATGGCAAAAGCCTATGGTGTACCCGTGATTTTGCATACTGACCATTGTGCAAAAAAATTATTGCCGTGGATTGACGGTTTGTTGACAGCAAGCGAAGAATTTTTCAAATTGCGTGGTACGCCTTTGTATTCTTCCCACATGCTCGACTTATCGGAAGAACCTTTGGAAGAAAATATCCATATCTGTGCTGAGTACTTTACGCGTATGGCTAAAATGGGCATGACGCTTGAAATCGAATTGGGTGTAACGGGCGGTGAAGAAGATGGTGTTGACAACTCGGACGTGGATTCTTCGCGTTTATACACACAACCTTCAGAAGTGGCTTATTCTTACGAAAAATTGTTGGCAATTTCGCCAAATTTCACAGTTGCGGCAGCTTTTGGCAATGTTCATGGCGTTTATAAACCTGGTAATGTCAAATTGCAACCAATTATTTTGAAAAATTCGCAAGAATACATCAAAGAAAAATACAGTTTAGAGTCCGATATGCCTATCAATTTCGTGTTCCACGGTGGTTCGGGTTCAAGCCGCGAGGAAATCCGCGAAGCAATTGAATACGGTGCTATCAAAATGAACATTGATACAGACATGCAATGGGCATATTGGGACGGTGTTCGGGCTTACGAAGCATCGAAACATGACTATTTGCAAGGTCAAATCGGCAATCCAGAAGGCGAAGATAAACCCAACAAAAATGTCTATGACCCGCGAAAATGGGTACGTGCGGCTGAAAAATCCTTCGTTGAGCGTTTGAAAGGTGCGTTTGAAGACTTGAATTGTATCAATCGCAATGCGTAAAAATTTCAAAATTTCAAATTTCAAAACGCGTAACTGTTTACCACAACGCTCTCCCGAAGGTATTCGGGATGTAGGACACTTCGCTCGTGTAGCAAGCGGAATGTGGTTCATTTTTCGACTTTACCGAAAAATGAACCACCTCTTTTTCTGTCGTTGTGCGAGCAAAAGGCACTTAGCTAAATAGTTAATCTAAGTTTTGTGGTATTAAAACGCGGAGCCTCGCCGCGAGGAAAATCTAATGGAGCGAGCCGTTTTTTTGTTGAAAATTTGGGCGAAGCCCAAATTTTCAACAAAAAAAACGGCTCGCTCCCAAAAAAATCCCCGCGCCGCCGAAGGCGGCGCGTTTTGAGGCACTACTACAAAACTTAGGTTAAATAAAGAGAGACGGTTCATTTTTCTGGCAAAGCCAGAAAAATGAACTTCTCGTTACGAAACGTTACAAAAACGGCTTCTCCGAATCGAAATCGGAGAAGCCGTTTTGTTTTGGCAAAGTAGCAACCAAAAATATTAGTTTACCACTTTTTTCTCAGCTTTTGCTTCGCTGCAAGCCGCGCTTTTAGCACCTGCACAGCACGCTTTCTTTGCTTTAGATTTAGATACGGACTTTACTTCTGGCGTAACCGCCGCCGTTGAAGCAGTACCCTTAGCACAGCATAATGGACTTTTATTAGTACACTCTTTCTTCTCAGTTGGTGTACCTGAGGTTGAAGCAGTGGCAGGCGCGTTTTGCGCGTTTACAGCGAAAGAGAATGCAGCAAAAGCTGCCATGAGAATCATCTTTTTCATGTATACCTCCTTATATTTTAGTTAGAAAAAAGGGTTGCTGAATCCAATTTGCTTGGATACAAGTCGCCAATGTTTTGTCGTAACGTTATTGTTTTCGCAAAATATTTTCGATAAACAACTTGATGGCACAAATATAGGAATGGTTTTTTTTATTCTGCTATTATTTTAGTCGAAAAACAAATTTTAACATTTTTTTACCTACTAACCTAAATTTTGTGCTAATTTTTTTAAAATTTATTTGAAACCATACATAAAATCTAAGCTGCTGGATTCTCGCGCTCGCTTCGCTCGCGCGAGAGGGGGAATGTGGTTCATTTTTCGGGCAAAGCCCGAAAAATGAACCACCTCTCTTCCTCTTGTGAGCGAAGCGAGCGCGAGAACCAGCGTTTGGGTTTTATGTATGGTTTCAAAGTAATTTTTGTAAAATCCGTGTAAAATACTTGCAGTTTCTAAAATTTATATTAATTTTAACACCGCGAATGTTCGTAAAGAACTTACTTTATGAAGATATTGCGTCTTATAGGCATCAAATAAGTAAAGTATAACAACTCACAAACTAAAACCAGCTTATACAATGGCACGTCCTAATACTCAACAGCACTCAAATCACTCAGACCAGCCCGAACAATCCAATGGTAATTATGGGATTCTGCTCCTTCTTGGCGGCATCAGCCTTCTTATTGTGATGCAGACTTTTGGCGTTTTTAAGTCAGTCGAATCAGAAAAAACGACGGCTTGGGTGGACGTTAAATCGGAGGTTTATGAAAAACAGCCGCGTCCTGATATCAAAGCACGTGGTGAATCTGTTAAAGCCGTTGAAGGTGTTTTGTCAGAGATAAAAGGGGAATTTGAATCGCCCGTTTTTACGGATATTCGGACTGCAAATGAGCAGAAGGGTTGGGGAATTTCAGATGATGAAGCTAAATTTTACGATGATATGAAAACGCGCTACGGCGCAACACAAAATAATTGGCTGGGTGTGGTCAAACGCGCCAATGCAACCTATAAAGTTCTGCACGATATTTTCGGTACACCGAATGTCTCGGCAGTTTTGCAAGATGCGCGTACTTCTTCGCAGGTTTTTGATAAAATTCAGCAATATTTTGGTATTTCGGCAATGGATTGTTTGAATTTCGCTCAAAGTGGACGCGCCCAACGATTGAGTGATTGGGCTAATTTTATTGACCAGATGCGGCATTAATTTTATCTCAGGGGGGGACCCAATTCTATCCTTTGTTCAGACCGTTTAGCAGCACAACTCTCAACCGTTTGTTTGGGTAATCAAATTTGCTTGGCGCATCTACTTCGTGATTTAAAATATCTGATTGGTGCAGACAAAACGACATGGGCAATAGATTTTAAAACATTACTCAGCGATGCTATTAAACTAAAACAAGCACAATCTCATTATGATAAAAATGATATAAGTAGCTGTTCACAAATAATCGCTACTTTTTAGTACACACCTTTGCGCGAGCGAAGCGAGCGCAAAGGTAAGAGAGGTGGTTCATTTTTCGGGCTTTGCCCGAAAAATGAACCACATTCCCCTTCTCGCGCGAGCGAAGCGAGCGCGAAAAGCATCGTAAAAAGTAGCGATTATTTATGACGAACTACTTAAAAACCATTGAAATTGAAGAACGCTTAAATAAATTACTCGATTTAAGCATTTTAGAAAAACAATTGAATGACCCTGTTCTATGTAAACAAACCATTACTTTCTTCAGAGGTATGGTCAAACTAAAACACGCTTTATTTCCGTTTTTGTACCATGCAGATGTCCCTTTTGACAATAATGGCTCGGAAAGAGCCTTCCGTATGGTGAAAGTCAAAACTAAAATATCAAGCCAATTCAAATCTCTCCAGCAAGAATTCGCCATTATTCGCTCCGTAATCGGTTCAGCTATCAAAAACAAAAAAAATGTTTTGACAGCTATTGCTGATTTGCTAGCTTTGTCGCTGCCAGAGGCGGCTGGATAGTTACAAATTTAGTCTGAACTATGATTTGTTTGATTTATTTCATTTCCATTTTTAACACACACAATCCTAATCTGGTCATAGAAATCAAATAAATCACAGAAATCACCGTTCAGACAATGGTGGCTAAGTTTTTACAATTGGCTAAGAAAAAGGCTCTGTGACAATTTTAGCGGTAACTCACGTTCGGGGAACTTTTAAAGTTCCCCGAACGTCGGTTTGCACGGTTTTTGACGCAAAAATGCTTTGTTTACTGAGGGGGGTCTTTTGCTGCCGCTAAAATTGTCAAAGAGCCAGAAAAAAATTGCAAATTTAAGATTTTACAGCAATTCTACTGGTGGTTGTAAAACTTTCAAAAAGTTACAAACTTTTTGAAAGTTTGGGAATTTGTAAAAAAAACAAGTGACAAGCCGACTCAACGGCTTGCCACTCAACTGAAAAGAGTAAGGATATCATAATATTGTGTTTATTAAGCGGCTTCCGCCATGTCTTCTTTGTCGTGTCGTGCGCGTACATCTAAGTACGGACGCGAGTTTGACGCAAGAAGCTGCTGATATAAAATTTCTTTAGCACGAAACAACTGCGCCTTGACTGTACCAAGTGGCAGATTCATTTCCTGCGCAATTTCTTCGTAACTTAATTCTTCGTAGTACCGCAATTCAATCATTGCCCGATATTTTGTGCTGAGTTTTTCAACTAAGCGACGGATGTGCGCGATTTTTTGGTCGTGCACCATCATGTGTTCGGGGTCTGGTTCGTAGAGGCTTATGTTTTGCGAAAATTGGCTATCGCCATCTGCTTTCATTGTCTCATCAATTGAAAACGTTTTGAGGCGTTTTTTTCTGATGTAGTCAATACAATTGTTAATAGCGATTCGGAAAAGCCATGTTGAAAACGCATAATTGGGTGCGTAACTCGGCAATTTATGAAACGCCTTTCCGAACGCTTCAATGGTCAAATCGTCCGCATCATCGCGGTTATTGACCATTTTGAACATGGCGTGATACACCGAATGACGATAACGATTCATAAGGGTTTCATACGCTTTTTGGTTGCCATTAATGGCTTCCAAGACGAGTTGATAGTCGTCTGTGCCTCTTGGAGACAGGGAGGTAGTAAGTGTTGTCATGGGTAACGAGACCAATTTGTTAACGATGTTCTAAGGATAAGCGTTGGAGCGAAAATAGGATAAAAACATATATATATTACATCTAAAATTGGAAACCACCAGAAGGCAAAAGGTTCTCGTAACCGTCTGCTTATTCTGGTATATAAGAATGTAATTATACAAATTCGCACTACAACGTTTGTTGCTGCAAACATCGTGCTAATATTTGAATATAACAAATAAAAAGCCGTCACATTTAAAAAAAAATGACTCATGGATACCATGCCCAGTAGTACTTTATGTTTGAGCAAGTACCGTGTGCCTACGGAAAAATGCCGTGTTTTTTGCGTAAAATAACCATTCCAAGTGGTTTTTGGCATGGAATACATGTATGTTTCGCTATGCAAAATAAGTGAAAAATTTTTTTGTGTAACTACTTGATTTACAAATAAATCGTCATCACCCGATGCTAAATCAGCATGAGACGCGAAACCATTGGCTTGAACATAAAGTTTTTTTTCGTATAAGAGATTTCTACCTACGCCCATATAAGGTTGTTTAATGAGGGCAAAACTCAAATATTGCGTAGCTGTCCACAAGGTTTCAAAACGAATCAGTTTGTTTAAAAAACTATTGTCACAATTGATGTAAGGCGCATAGCCAAATACAATTTGTATTTTTTTAGATATGATACCTGAAACCATGCCCGAAATCCAGTTTTTACTGAGGGGGTAACAATCTGCGTCCGTTAGCAAAAGCCAGTTATTTTTTGTTGCCTCAATTCCTGCTGCCAATGCCCCTTTTTTGCCCGCGAGTGTCTTGTCAACAACGTTGATGACACGAAGATGTGGATACGTTTTTTGAAAATTATGAAGCACTATTTCTGTATCATCAGAAGAAGCGTCATTCACGACAACGACTTCAAAATCGGGGTAATTTTGGTTCAGTATTTTGGGCAAATGTTCGTGCAAATTTGCCGATTCATTGCGAGCGCAAATGACTATTGATATTGGGCGATTGTGGGATTCAGAGGAAACGGATAAATTGGGAGATGGTTCTGGTGTAACAACCTTCCGAGCGTTTGCAACGCTTGGAAGGTTATAGGTCGAAAAATCAATATTTTCTTCTTTATAAAAAGCCAATCTTGAAAAAACGAAAAGCCAAAAAGCATACTGCACAACAGACGCAGCAATGAAGACGTAAAAAACGAGGTCAGAAAAGAGGGCGTATATCAAGGTAGGGGTGTTTTAAAAATAAGTAATTGTTAGCTATGCTAAATTTGCTTGTGCAAAAAAAAGTTGTCCATTTTTAGGGCAAAGCCCGAAAAATGGACGACACCCCTCTCCACACGCGGGCGAAGCGAGCGTGACTAACTATTTACACAAATACTCACATAAAATTTTCTTCTTCCGCTTGCTCCAGCACTTCCCAAGTGTGGTCATACAGCAGTTGAACGGTCGCTAAATAGGTGTAGGGACAGCTTTCCCATTCGTCGGGTGCAATCAAAGAAATGGTGTGTGACGCATCTTTTTTGCGGTACAAATGATAGACATGCCCAACAACAGGACGGAATCCTAAAGTAGCTTCGTAAATGACTTCTGATATTTCCTTACGGCGTTGCAAGGCTTTGGCTTGGGTAACGAGGGTCTCCATTTGTTCGCGTAACTGCCCGATTTGGCGGTCAGTTTGTTCGTACATTGCCATCATCGCATTGCCTTTGATGCGTCCTTTGTCTTCAGGACGAATAACTGCACCACCTGCTGTATGGGCATAAGGCAGGAATCCAGGATTTTCGGCAACCTTCGTCACGTCAATTGGATTGATGAATTCAGAATTGGATTCTGGTGCTTTGTCGCGCTCTTGTGGCGCGTCGTCTTGCGTATTTTTTTCCATAAAAATTGAGCCAAGCAAAAAGATAAATATACGTAACTAATTAGATTAATGCGCGCTTCGCTCGCAAAAGAGGGGAATGTGGTTCATTTTTCGGGCTTTGCCCGAAAAATGAACCACCTCTCTTGTTTTCTGCGAGCGAAGCGAGCGCAGCTAAGTGTTTACGAATGTCCTGCAAAATTATGGATTGAATAACAAAGATGTTGGGTTTTAGTTCTTAACTTTCTGTGACAACAAGAAAATCAAGGCGTTTGTGGCTTCCACAAATAATTCACGCCCAATTGAGCAGCCACTAAAGCCCACAATAGCGGTGAAGGAATCATATCTCGATAACCCGCAAAGCGCAAACCGATAATGATAAAAATAACAACGGTTAAACCTGTTAGAATCTGTTGCTTCTGTTTCATATTTTTTTTATAATTAACTCAAATTTTATGGTATCAAAACGCGGCTTTACCGCGTAAAAATCTAATGGAGCGAGCCGTTTTTTTGTTAAAAATTTGGGCTTCGCCCAAATTTTAACAAAAAAACCGCTCGCTCCGAAAAAACTCCCCGCGCCGCCGAAGGCGGCGCGTTTTAAAGTGGAATATTCCCATGTTTTTTCTTAGGCAAATGTGCGACTTTATTTTCTAACATAGCGAATGATTTAATTAATTTCCGCCGTGTTTCTCTTGGGTCAATCACTTCGTCAATAAAACCGCGACTTGCTGCACGGTACGGATTTGCGAATTTTTCGGCGTATTCGCGTTCTTTTTCCAAAAGTTTTTCCGCAGGGTTTTCGGCTTCTGCAATTTCTTTTTTGAAAATAATTTCAGACGCGCCTTTTGCACCCATCACCGCAATCTCAGCACAGGGCCAAGCATAGTTCATATCTGCGCCGATGTGTTTAGAATTCATCACATCATAAGCACCGCCATAAGCCTTTCGGGTAATAACTGTAATACGCGGCAAAGTTGCCTCACTAAAGGCGTACAATAATTTTGCGCCATTCGTGATAATGCCATGCCATTCTTGGTCAGTACCGGGCAAAAAACCGGGAACGTCCACTAAAACAAGTAGTGGAATATTGAAACAATCGCAAAAACGGACAAAACGCGCCCCTTTTTTCGATGATTCAACGTCCAAAACACCCGCCAAAGCAGCAGGTTGATTTGCCACAATACCAATAGGTTTACCCGCCAGAAGCGCGAAACCGACGACAATGTTTTCGGCATAGTGTTCATGCACCTCCATAAATGATGCAGTATCCGTAATCCCTTCGATAACTTCGCGCATATCGTAAGGCTGATTCGGATTTTCGGGAACGATTTTGAGCAAAACATCGCGGTATTCATCGCCTAAATCGTATTTATACTGAGGGGGTCGTTCTTCGCAATTTTGCGGCATGTAGGACAATAAGCGTTTGATTTTTTCCAAACAATCCAAATCATTTGTAGCCGTCAAATGTGTCACACCCGATTTTGTGGCGTGGGTCATTGCCCCGCCAAGTTGTTCGCTTGTTACTTCTTCATTCGTCACGGTTTTTACGACGTTTGGTCCCGTGACAAACATATAAGAAGTATTTTCTACCATCAGAATAAAGTCCGTCATGGCGGGCGAATACACCGCACCGCCCGCACAAGGTCCCATTATAGCAGAAATTTGTGGCACAACGCCCGAAGCTAAAACATTTTTGTAAAAAATATCGGCATATCCACCCAAAGAATTAACCCCTTCTTGAATCCTTGCGCCGCCCGAATCGTTCAAGCCAATGCAGGGTGCGCCATTACGCATGGCTAAATCCATGATTTTACAAATTTTTTCGGCGTGTGTTTCCGACAAAGAACCACCAAAAACAGTAAAATCTTGGGAGAATATATAAACCAAGCGACCATTGACCGTTCCGTAGCCTGTCACGACACCATCGCCGAGATATTGCTCATTTTCAAGCCCAAAATCAACGCTTCGGTGCGTCACTAATGCACCAATTTCTTCAAAACTATCAGGGTCGAGGAAAAAGTGAACGCGCTCGCGGGCTGAGAGTTTGCCTTTTTTATGCTGTGCGTCAATGCGTTTTGCACCGCCGCCAAGTTTTGACGCTTCTTTTTTAGTGCGCAGTATTGATAACTTTTTTTCCATAAATTCGTTGAGTTATTTGGTTAGTAAGATAGTAATTATTTAGGTTTATTGCCCTTTTTGCGCGAACGAAGCGAGCGTGTTGCTAAATAATTACCAATAATTGTAATTACTTAGCCCATAGCTCGCTTCGCTCGCGCGAGAATGGGGGAATGTGGTTCAAAATTTTATGTGCGGTTTCAACAAATGGTAGAAGTTATTAAAATTTTTTTACTAATGTTGTTTGTTAAAATCGAACGGACAAATATAGAAAACTATATTTGTTCAGTACGTTTCTCTTTCTTTTTTTGTAAAAATACTGAGTACTGGTAACTTCGGAAATCTCTTGAATCCATCGAATTCATACGTTTGTAAAATAAAAATTAAGTAGAATATTCCCCGAATCCGTAGGATTCGCAGGTTTTTTAACGATTACAAATGTATGAATCCTACGGATTCAAAGTCCATTTTGCTTTGTATTTTCTACAAACATGTAAATCCTAACGAATTTATGATATTTCCGAAGTTACCAAGTGAGTAGTACGTTTTATATATTTTAAAAAAACTCTTGGAGGGTTTAAAACCCTCCAAGAGTTGTATAAAAATGAACCACATTCTCCTCTTTTGCGAGCGAAGCAAGCGCGGGCTAAGTAATTACAAATTGAAAATCAATATTTACCGTAAAAAAATAAACTTGCAATTGTCAAAAATATGGTTCATGTTTGCATTTTGGATTTTATTACATGAACCTTTTTCTATCATTTAAACCGTATTACCCATGATTATCTTAATTATTTTAGCCGTTGTAGCTGCATTTTTTGCCTATTCACTCACTCAAAAAGAGAAACACGTGAGTCGCCGCTACCTTTGAAAACAATTAAATTAAAGCAACAAAAAAGGACTTGACCCGAATAATGGGCAAGTCCTTTTCTTTATAACTCATAACTCATAACTTTAAAATCCTACTTCCGTAAATTTAGACGCATTAGACGGGTCAAGTTTCGTCATAATCGCGATAAATTTACTTTTTTCTTCAGGTGTACCAGCTTTGAAAATCTGTACCAATTCTTCCACTTTAGTTGCTGAAAATGTCCGAATAGCTCGCGTATTGATGTAGGCTTGGTGAGCTTCCTCCATGTGGTCAAGAGCTTGCATGATAGAGGCTTTACACCGTCCCATGTCCGTTGTGGCAAAATCTAAGCCCAAACGGTGGTACTCGTAAATGGCTTGTCGGTAGTTTTTTAAACGTGGACTCAATACATTTTCCACAAACCAATAGCGTTTTGTATTGTCCAATTCCTTGCCTTTCCACTCACTTTTCAAACCGTCGGGCAAATTGTTGTAAATTTCTTGCGAGATTTGCCAATAGGGTTCACCGCCAAGTGGGGCAAAAGAATCATAATTCATACCCAAAATAACGTAAACGTAATACGCCAAAGTAGAAGTCAAATTGTCTTGAAAATTGTTTTTGACGTACTGCAATGGCTGAAATTGGTCATAAATTATAGATACATCGGCATCTAAGTGCGTTAAAAGTGGGGTGGTATTGTCCGTTCCAAAAATAGGACGGTTGACTTGAATGGACATTTTTGCCGTGAAAGAAGTCGGACTGTTTTCTTTGTCAATAGTCAACTGAATTGAGCCAGTGAGTCGCTCATTTTGTTCATAGACATCATCTGTCCATTTTGTGCCATTTATGAGGTCACGGACGGCTTGCTCCAAACTCACGAAAAGTTTAGGGTCTGCCGTTCTTACTTGCGGATTGACGACTTTTATCGTAAAATTCAGTTCTTGTGCCGTCGCATTACCCCCCCTCAGTATAAAAGCTAAAAAAAGTAGTCGGGTAAAGAATTTTGTTATTGTCATTTTTGGATAAGGTAGATTTAGAATTTAAAAGAGTGTAACCACTTAGGTCTATTGCTCGCTTCGCTGGCAAAGAGACGGAATGTGGCTCATTTTTCGGGCTTTGCCCGAAAAATGAGCCACCCCTCCTCCCTTTTTGCGAGCGAAGCGAGCGATAGACTAAGTTACCAACAAAGACTTTAAGGCAGCAACAATATCATTTGCCACATCATCTTTCGGTTTTAAGTCAAAATTCTGAACTGTTTTTTCGTCAAAAATAATGCTGATTTTATTGGTATCACCGCTAAAACCTGCTCCTGCATCGCGCAATGAATTGAGTACAATGGCATCAAAATTTTTCCGTTTCAATTTGCCAACGGCGTTTTCAAATTCGTTGTTTGTTTCCAAAGCGAATCCGATGATGCGCTGATGCGTTTGTTTCAATTGTCCTAAAGCGGCGGCAATGTCGGGTGTTTTTTCAAGTTCCAATGACATTTCGCTGTCTTTCTTTTTAATTTTAACATCTGACACCTCTTTTGGGCGATAATCGGCAACGGCAGCTGCTAAAATGGCGGCGTCACATTGCGAAAAAAGTTGAGTTGCGGCATTGTACATCTGCTGCGCGGACTCAATTTTTGTGACGGATACTGAGGGGGGTAAATCCGTCGGTATTTTGGCAGGACCAACGATTAAATGCACATCTGCACCCCGCGCCGCCAATTCTTTCACAATCGAAAAGCCCATTTTACCACTTGACCTATTGCCAATAAAACGCACGGGGTCGAGTGCTTCGTATGTCGGACCAGCCGTTACCATGATTTTTTTTCCCGTAAGGTCGCGCTTTTTTAGATTTTCGGCTTCTTGTTTCTTTAAAAAATCAGCCACAAACGCCACAATGTCTTCGGGTTCAGCCATGCGTCCGTCACCGACCAAACCGCTTGCCAACTCACCATGTCCAACGGGAATAATAGACACTTTATCCCCCCTCAGTAAATCGAGGTTTCGGGTATTTGCGCCATGCACCCACATATCCAAATCCATTGCGGGTGCAACAAAAACGGGACAACGCGCCGATAAATAAGTTGCTGTAATAATATTATCGCACAATCCGTGCGCCATTTTTGCCAAAGTTGTTGCCGTTGCAGGTGCAACAATCATGGCATCTGCCCATAAACCCAGTTCAACGTGGTTATTCCACGCATTTTCGCTGATAATTTCGGTAAAAACGGGTCGCTTCGACAGTGTGCCGAGCGTAAGGGGTGTGATGAACCGCGTCGCTGATTCGGTCATTAAAATTTGGACTTCTGCACCAGCTTTGACCAAAAGGCGGGTCAAAAATGCCGATTTATACGCTGCAATACTGCCACTAACGGCGAGAATGATTCTTTTGTTTTCCATGTATTTTTAATTTTGCCATTATCTTTTTCCCTTGAACTTTACTTTTTGAATCAAATCCGCGTATAAAGTCACCCTATGCGGTGCTTTTGTTGTACCACCAAAAAACGGGTGAATAAAACACGCCCACGATTGAAACCGCTTGAAATGATACCGACGGGTTTCTGAAAGCCTTCCACGAGGCGTAATAATAGATACTATAATGTCTTTCGTAGCATAATCGAGCCGAATCTCGGTCTCAAAAGTCTCATTTGGAGCAACGCAAATGTGTGGATTGTTTTTGAAAAACGTACCACCACGTTGATGAAAATAGGTGTTGAGTTCAAAAGAATCCTTTTGATAATTGTATCGCCAGCCGACCATTGCGGTATTACCATGTGTAAACCACGGCGTGAAAGTGATGTCAGGTAGTTTGAGCCAGTCGGCTTGGTCTTTGTCAATATTGCCTTTTTTATCACGTAATAGATAACGTGCCGACGTGTCGAACTTAATCCGCCAACGCAACAATTCGGGTTTCAAGAGAAAACGGTCACTCAACAAAGGCGTCGCGTGGTGACGTCCTTTCTTGAAAACCCATTTTTTATTGATGGTCGGTAAAGTGTCATTTGCACGAAGTAAGTTGGTAAACAGCAAGGTAAAAGCGAGTAGTAAAATGTTTTTCAATGGTTTGGAATATTTAAGTTGTTAATAAAATTGGGGTAAATAACGCTACATTTAACGATTTTCAAAGCAGAAAATGTAGTTTTGTGCTTCAAGAACAAAAATATTGAATCGTCTTTATTTTGAATAAAAAATTACAATTATTTGTACTTAAAACGTAATTACTTAGCCCATAGCTCGCTTTGCTCGCAAGAAAGGGGAGAGGTGGTTCGTTTTCGGGCAAAGCCCGAAAAACGAACCACCTCTCCTAACTCGCGCGAGCGAAGTCTGTTTACATCCCGAATACCTTCGGGAGAGCGCGTGACTAAGTAATTACCTTAAAACAAAGATAATTCATGAAATTCTTTTATACCCAGCTTGTGTCAAAAAAAATAAAAAAAAGGCTCTCAAACCAACGTTCGGTGAGCTTTTAAAGTTCTCCGAACGTGAGCTATCACTAAGACTGTCAAATAGCCTCAATTTATTGTACCTTGAAATTTGAAATCTAAAATCTAAAATCCGAAATCTTTAATATGAATCTCTACGCTCATTTACCACAACTTCCCAAACCCTCAGTAAAGCATACTTTACTGAGTGGTGCTACACCGATTTTCGCGGAAGGGTGTTATTTGCTCCATTTTCAAACTAAAAAAGGGAACGCCGTTTTTGATGGGACACTTCGTTTTGACCATGAAGGGAACGCACAACTGGCAAGTGCAGACTTGTACAAACGTACAACTGCGCCCAATATAGGCAATGGTATCCCTGTTTTTCCGCGAAAATCGTATAGCAATTATTGGCGCATTGTTGAAATCGTACCGACAGAAACGGGTATGGTCTTAAATTTTGAATCGTATATTTTCAGAAAAGCAAAAGGTGGAAGTTGGGAAGTGGGCGGTGTGTTTTCGGCAATTGTGCAGCGTCAAAATGCGCCACAAGGTTTTGCACCAACGGCAGATTATGCCGTAGGTGATGTTGTAGATGCGACTCAAAAAGTGGTGGGTCGTTTGTCAATGGGTTGGATTTCTCCCTTTTTTAGGCAAGCAATAATAGAAATTGATACCGTAAAAGGCGCAGAAGCACCCCTCAGTACAAACAACGGCAAAGACTGGAAAACAGTGTTTAATGACTGTAATTGGGCGATAAAAACAATTGTAAGCGGGCAAGATACGCCCGAAGTAAGCGGACATTCGTGGTCAAATGCCGAATTGCACGCGGCTTTACATGCACACCGCGAGCAAACAAATCTGGATACTGAGTGGCGGTTTCATATCATGGCGGTTAAAAATTTAGATGCTACTGAGCGCGGCATTATGTACGATGTTGGGGCAACCGATTCTAATAAAATTTCGCGCGAAGGCATCGGCATCGCCACACATTGGCAGATACCCTCTACGCCCGAATGGGGTTCGGTGCAAGGATTACGGTCAGGCGAAGCAAAAGATGTGTTGTTTAGAACGGCAGTACACGAAATTAGACATGCACTCGGTTTACAGCACAATTTTCGCGACAATGGTTTTATGAACGCCACCAATACAATTGCCGCTTCTGCAACCGCCGATTTGCCTTTTCCTAAAAATATAAAATGGTCATTTGCCGAAGCCGATAAACGCCGTTTACGGCATTTTCCTGATGTATATGTCCGACCCGGCGGTACAGCTTTCGGAGCAGCTATGAACAAATTATCCACAACGGGTATATTTGACGAAGCTCAAAAACCAACTGAAGGTGTTGCTTTGCTCATCGAACCCGTGTTGGGGAGTGTACCGCTTGGTGCGCCCGTGCGCGTGGAGTTAGCTTTGTTCAATACAAGTCTTCACGACCAACTTTTACCTGCCGATATTAGTCTGAAATCGGGCTTTCTACGCGGCACGGTAACAGATGCTTTTGGTGAAGAACGGTCATTTTCAAGCCTCATTATCTGTATGGACGCGGAAGAATTGACCGCGTTGAAAAGCGGCGAAAAGCGATTGAGTAGCCTCACTTTACTGAGGGGGGCGCAAGGAGCATTGTTTCCAAATGCAGGTTCTTATGATATTAGCGTGGACATTCATTGGCACGATAAAGACACGGAAGGTTTTGTAACTGCCACTACGCAGGTGAATATTCAAGCCCCGCAGACAATTGAAGCCGCTAAAGTTGTTCAAAAACTGTTGATAACACCTGATTTGTTATTAACGCTCGTTTTTGGTGGTGATTATGCACGGTCGGGTATTTCTGCACTGAAACACGCATTGGCGCAACCGACTTTACGAGCGCATTTTGCTTTTTTAGAAGCACGGCGTCTAACCCAGAAAAAGAAAAATCGCGTTGCAAATTTGAAAAAAGCCGCACAATTGATGGCTGAAAATCCTGTAATGTCATTGAGTGAAAAAGCAAAAGCGAGACAGTTTTTTACCACATAAAATATCAAAACTCTTGGAGGGTTTTAAACCCTTCAAGAGTTGTACCACTAAAATCGTTGAAAAATAAAATGAAAATCGCCGTATTTCCAGGGTCTTTTGACCCCATTACATCTGGACATGTTGACTTGGTGCAACGTGCTTTGCCTATTTTTGACAAGATAATCATCGCGATTGGTGTTAATTCGCAGAAAAAATCTTTGTTTACATTGGAACAAAGACAGGCGTGGATTAGCGCAGTTTTTGCAAACGAGCCACGGGTAGAAGTAGATACATTTGAAAATTTGACGGCAACTTATTGCCATAAAGTCGGTGCGGCTTGGATACTGAGGGGTCTCCGCAATGCGTCGGATTTTGATTATGAAAAAACTATTTCACAATTGAATTTCATCGTTGGGAATGGTGTTGAGACATTTTTTTTGATTTCACAACCACAATTTGGGCATATTTCTTCTACAATTGTCCGTGAAATTATAAAAGGTGGAGGTGATGCGTCACCTTTTTTGCCACCGCAAATTAAACTATAAGAGGATTTCAAATTTCAGATTCCAAATTTCAAAGGAGAACAAAGGAATTGGTAACAGAAAAAATCCACCACACTCCATAAGGAACGTGAAATAAATAAAGGCTCTCTGACAATTTTAGCGGCAGCAAAAGACCCCTCAGTAAATAAAGCATTTTTGAATCAAGAACCGACGTTAAACCGACTTTCGGGGAACTTTCAAAGTTCCCCGAAAGTGAGTTACCGCTAAAATTGTCACAGAGCCTAAATAAAAGCGCGTTTTACTGGCTCTTTCTCGCGCGAGCGAAGCGAGCGCGTGAATTTACTTATTTTCAATTTCTAAAGCCGTATTCACTGCTTCTACTATTTTTTTCGCACTTCCTTTAAAAGAAATGATAGCAATAGCTGGTTGACTATCTAAGAGTTGTTCCATCAGAGATAATTGTTCTGATTCCGTGAACGCACCAGCCAATACAACCAAATCTGGATTGAAACTTTGTAAAAATGACAAGGCTTCTGCATCGCGCAGTGCACCCATAGAATCAAAATTGTGTTCGTACAATTGATTTAGCAAACTTGCTAAGATGATTTCGTGACGGCTGATAATTAAAATTTTTTTCATTTTTTCTAATTTTGATTGTCTAAACGTTCTTTTTGTCTAAAGATAACACGCTTAGACGAACTTAATGTCGACAAAACTGTCTAAGTGTTAGATTTTCGTAAATACTTCACTTCTTGTTCGCGCGAGTGAGGGAGTGTGGCTCATTTTTCGGGCTTTGGCGGAAAAATGAACCACCTTTTCTCTTTTTCGTGAGCGAAGTGAGTTTGGCTAAGTATTTACACATTTTCCAAAACTAAAATAATTTTTCTAATGAAAAAAATGCTTTTGCTGTCGTTCGCTTTACTTGCCACGACTTTTATTTTCGCGCAAAACGCGCCCAAAGCACAAGCCAGCCCTGCGGCTAAGGCGGAAGGCAAAATTGGTGACAGTGACATCACCATCGGTTACAACCAACCTGCCGTTAAAGGTCGTAAGATTTGGGGAAGTTTAGTGCCTTTTGGCGAAGTATGGCGCACGGGTGCTAACGGTGCCACTACCATTACTTTGAGTAAAGATTTGACAATAGACGGCAAAACACTCCCTGCGGGTCGTTATGGTTTGTTTACGATTCCTACTGAAACCGAGTGGACAGTTATTTTTAACTCAAATGCCGACCAATGGGGTGCTTACGATTACAGCAATAAAAAAGATGTTTTGCGCGTAAAAGCCCAATCAGCTAAATCTGAAACGTTCAATGAGCGTATGACTTTTGCCGTAAAAGACAATAATATCGTTTTGATGTGGGAAAATTTGGTGGTGACTTTGGAGGTAAAATAAGTAATTGAGGGATGGGGATAACCTAAAAGCGTTTTTTGCATTTCGCGCTCGCTTCGCTCGCGCGAGGGAGGGGAATGTGGTTCGTTTTTCGGCTTCGCCGAAAAACGAACCACGCGAACGTGTTTTAAACTAAAAAATCTTTGATTTTTTAATTTAAAACACGCTCGCCCCAATAGATTTTAAACATGCCCGATTTTTGAGCGAAACGAAAAAGAACTTGTCCCGACCTTCATCGGGAGGGCGTAAACTGTAACGCATTGATTATCAACTTGCATCAAGTCTATTTTATAAACGTCAAACTCCGTTTCACGAACTCAGTCAATTCAGCACCTTCGAGCATACCTTGACTAACGCGAGCGAGGTCGTACAAATGACGGGCAAAGAAAGTACGTTCTTCTTCATCGGTCATTTTCACTAAGTTATTGCTGATAACAGGGTGATTGGTGTTGACGACAAGATTGACAACTTCACGACCTTCACCAAAATTGAAGGCTTGGTGGTGCCGCATTTCGTTCATTCTGCGCATGTGTTCGCCGCGTGTGATTTGAACGGGTTGCTCATCTAGTGATAAGGCTTTCAACACAACTGACCACGATTCGTTAGTGGATAAAAGCGGTGTGAATGTGTCTTTTACGCTTGCTTGCTGTGCTTCCGATAAAACCGATTCTAATTTTTCATCTTTTCCTACAAGATTATCCGTTGTATCTGAGTCAACCCGAACAAATGAAATACTATTGTCACGGTACTCAAAATGCTGCATGAAATGGTTGTCAATCATCTGATCCATTACCAAAACTTCGTAGCCCCGTCCCTTTGCGGCTTGAATTTGAGCATGGTGTGCCTTCGGTGTATTTGTGTAAATACCGATAAGTTTGCCTTTCGTATCTGTTTGGTTCGCCGTGATTTTTTCACGATACTCATCAAAAGTATAATAGACCCCCTCAGTATTTTGGAATAATGCGAACTCTCGGGCGCGTTCATCAAATTTTTCATCTGATAAAATACCGTACTTAACGAATCCACCCACGTCTCTCCATTTACTTTCGTAGTTTTCACGCTCATTTTTGAACAAGTCCGCCAATTTATCCGATACTTTTTTGGAAATGTACGAAGTGATTTTTTTTACTTCGCGGTCACTTTGTAAATAGCTACGGCTAACATTGAGTGGAATATCGGGCGAGTCAACCACACCGTGCAAAAGGGTCAAGAATTCGGGCAGAATCTCTTTTACGTCATCTGTTACGAATACTTGATTGGAGTACAACTGCACTTTGTTTTTTTGAACTTCAAGGGCATTAGACAATTTGGGAAAATATAAAATACCCGTCAAATTGAATGGATAATCAATGTTTAAGTGAATCCAGAACAGAGGCATCGGTGAAAGCGGGTGCATTTGTCCGTAGAATTCTTGGTACTCTTCTTCCGTAATTTCCTTTGGCGAGCGTTTCCAAAGCGGATTTGTATCGTTGATGACATTCGGTACTTGAATGTCTTTTTTGCCAGATTTCTCTGTTTTTGTCCCAAATACAATCTCAATCGGCAAATATTTACAATATTTGCCGAGCAACTGGTCAAGTTTGTATTCTTCCAAATAGTCCTTATCGTCCTCGCTGATGTGTAGGATAATGTCCGTTCCACGTTCTGTTCTATCAACTTCTTCCAGCGTGTATTCGGGTGAGCCATCACATGTCCAACGCACGGCTTTTTCGTCTTTTTTGTACGATTTTGAAATCACCTCAACACGGTCAGCCACCATAAAAGCCGAGTAAAAACCCAGACCGAAATGCCCGATGATATTACCTTCTTTGTATTTTTCAAGGAACTCGGACGCGCTTGAAAACGCCACTTCACTCAGATAGCGTTGAGCTTCATCTGCTGTTAAACCTACGCCTTTGTCTTTGATAGTCAAAGTTTTGGCTTTTTTATCCGCCACTATTTCTATGCGTGTGTTGCCAAGTTCTCCTTCTACTTCACCCCGTTTAGCGAGCGTCTGCACTTTTGTCGTGGCATCAACGGCATTTGAAATTAATTCACGTAGAAAAATCTCTTGGTCTGAGTAGAGAAATTTCTTAATAATGGGAAAAATGTTCTCGGTATGTACCGAAATATTACCTTTTATCATAAAAAATAAGCTATTTTTATTGATTTAACTGATTTGATTGTCAATATCCTAACCATTACTTTCAAATCAAGTGCCATGTGAAAATAGACTGACATTTTGGCAGTAAGAAAAATTTAAAATTTGTAAATACTTAGCCTCGCGCTCGCTTCGCTCGCGCGAGGGAGGAGATATGGTTCATTTTTTCTCTCTTTTGTCTAAATTTTCAAATTAATCCACCCATTCCGCCATAAACAAATTCGTATCTCGTGTTCCCCAATTGCGCCGATTAGATGACCAACATAGTTTCTTGCCATCGGGTGAAAACATGGGAAAAGCGTTGAAAATACTTTCGGTTGTGATTTGCTCTAAGCCCGAACCATCTTCGGCATTGACCATGTACAACTGAAAATCGTAGCCACGTTTTGAGTGGTGATTGCTGGAAAACAAGATTTTTTTGCCATTTGGCGTAAAAAACGGTGCCCAATTCGCTTTGCCTAAATGCGTGATTTGCTTCAAATCTGAGCCATCTGCTTTACACGTGTAGATTTCCATATTGGTCGGTGCAACCAAATGCTGTTGCAAAAAATCTTTATATTCCTTCACATCAGCCTCAGATTGCGGACGACTTGCCCGAAAAACCAATGATTTGGAATCGGGTGAAAAAAATGCACCGCCATCGTAACCCAAGCCAAAAGTGATTTGTTTTTGGTCCGTTCCGTCAATATTCATTGTCCACAATTCAAGGTCGCCTGTTCTATCCGATGTAAAAACAATTTTTTTACCATCGGGCGATACCGTTGCTTCCGCATCATAACCTGCTGCATTTGTGAGTTGTTTGACAACTTTACCTTTTTTGTCAGCGATAAAAATATCAAAATCGGCGTAAATGGGCCACAAATATTTTTTTGAATCGGAAGGCGGCGGCGCAGGACAAGCATGACCACCCAGATGCGTTGAGGCATACAAAATATGCTTACCATCGGGCATGAAATACGAACAAGTCGTCCGCCCAAAACTTGTTGACACCATCTTGGGGCGATAAGTTGAGTCTTTTACTGCTTTTTTAGTATCAATTTTAAATATTTGGTCGCACTGAACACCCCACTGTTTGAAATCGGATTGAAAAGTCAAATAGCGGCTATTAGGACTCCAATAGGCTTCGGCATTGTTGCCCCCAAAAGTGAGTTGACGGATATTTTTAAGGTGCTTTTCAGTAGGTATTGACGTGTTTTCTTGCCCAAAAGCCGTTGATACTGAGGGGGTAAAAAAAAACAATAAAAAACTGATTTTCAATAATTTAGTCATCATTTTGAAAGGTTTATTGTATGAGAAATATAGATATTAAGTCAGGTAAAATAAGTACTGACACGTTAGCGGTGCAAATCTACTTGTGAAAAAAGAAAGTTCCCAAATACATTTTATAAATGACTCAAAATTGACTTTGAAACCATACATAAATTCAAAAAATGTCAGTTACAATGCGTATGGGTAAATAACCCGACTCAAAAATAGTCCCATTGGCGGTACAGAATAGCTTTTAACGAGAGGTGTTTGCGTATCAAGCGCGTATTTGACATCTGCCAAACTTATTTGACCCAAACCAACATTGATGCACGCGCCAACCACAAGCCGCACCATGCCCCGCAAAAAGCGGTTCGATGAAATCGTGAAAATAGCTCCATTATCCGTAAAAATCCATTCAGCTTCCGAGAGGTCACACAACATGGTTTGGGCATCAGAATTGGTTTTACAGAAGGGCGCGAACGCTTTATACCCCCTCAGTAAATCGGCGGTTTTTTGCATTTTTTCTCTGTCTAACCGTTTGGCGTGCGGGAAATGCCATTCGGTTTCTCTGGCGAATGGATTTTTTTGAAACCCAATGTAGTAGTTATAACTGCGGCGTGTGGCATCAAAGCGGGTATGTGCCTGAGCTTCAACGGTATGAATACCTTTCAAAACAATATCAAGTCCGACTAATTTATTTGCCCTTTCCAAGAATGAAGCAGGAAATTCGCCTTCAAAATCAAAATGAGCAAAATACGCGCTCGCATGAACACCCGTGTCCGTGCGTCCACAACCCACTATTTCAAGCATTGGCTGCCTCAAAATCAAGCGCAAAGCGTCTTCAATTGCCGCCTGTACTGAGGGGGCATTGTCTTGGCGTTGCCAACCGTTGAGACGTGTACCGTTGTAGGCGAGTTCGAGAAAATAACGCGGCATTGTTACTGGCTAAATATTTGTTATATTTTAGAAATATTGTAGCTATTTAGCTGAGGAGTGGGCATAACCTAAAAACATCGTTTTTTGATTAAAAACAGATGTTTTGCGCGCGCTTCGCTCGCGCAAAAGGTAGGAGACGTGGTTCGTTTTTCGGCGAAGCCGAAAACGAACCACATTCCCCTCCCTCGCGCGAGCGAAGCGAGCGCGAGATGCAAAAAACGCTTTTAGGTTATGCCCATCCCTCAGCTATTTAGCTACGTGCCTTTTGCGCGCACAACGACAGAAAAAGAGGTGGTTCATTTTTCGGCTTTGCCGAAAAATGAGCCACATTCCCTCTTTCTGCGCGAGCGAAGCGAGCGTATGGTAAGCAGTTACGAAATATTTTGTAATTATTTAGCTTATAGCTCGCTTCGCTCGCAAAAAAGGGGAATGTGGTTCGTTTTTCGGGCAAAGCCCTAAAAACGAACCACCTCTCCTCACTCGCACGAGCGAAGCGAGCGCGTGACTAAGTAATTACAATATTTTAAAGTGCAAACATAGCCCTTAATTCTTATCAAAATTTGTAATTTTGCTTTTTTGTGAGTAGTGTATTCTAAATAAATGCCGTTTGCTGGATATTTAGTGGCTCCCGATGAAGGTCGGGACAAGTTCTTTTTCGCTTCGCTCGAAAATCGCCAGTATCAAAGCAGCGTTTATTTAGGTGTAACTACTTGCGATTCATCAACCTCTCTAAATTCAAAATGTCGAAGAAAAAAAACGTAAAACCAGTCTCTACGACTTCCCAAACACCCCCTCAGTATAAAACCGAAAAAAAGCTAATTTTACCCTTAATTCCGTCTTTTGACTGGTCAAAAAATCGTTTGCCCTTGCTGATTGTGGGCGTTTTAAGTGTCGCTTTATATGCCTCAAGTCTAAGTTATGGCTACGTTTTAGACGATACGATGGTGATTGAGAAAAATCAATTTGTCCAAAAAGGATTTAGTGGCATAGGTGATATTCTTCGTTTTGAGAGTTTTCGCGGCTATTTTGGTGAGCAAAAACAATTGCTTGAAGGCGACCGTTATCGCCCGTTTAGTCTCCTGACTTTTGCAGCTGAAGTAGGTTTATTTGGCAAAAACAATACATTTACGGGGCATTTTATCAACCTTTTGCTCTATGCTTTGACTGCGCTTTTGCTCTACCGTGTTCTCTTATTTATGTTCCCAAATGACCTTAACAATTCCAAGTTTCAAATTTCAAATTTCAAATTTGGAGTTTGGAATTTAGAATTTGGAATACCTTTCTTAGCCACAGTTTTTTTTATTGTGCATCCGCTTCACGTTGAAGTGGTAGCAAATATCAAAGGGCGCGATGAAATATTGGCATTGTTGGGCGAATTAAGTTCGGTGTGTTTTACATTCAAGTACATCAATAATCCTAATTTAAAATATCTAATCGGTTCATTTATAAGTATTTTGATAGCTATGCTGTCAAAAGAAAGCGCGATTACATTCTTGGCAATTGTGCCATTGACGGCTCATTTTTTTACAAAAGCAACGATTGGAGAAAAGATAAAAATCACCGTGCCTGTTATCGCCGCAACGGTTATTTATTTGATGATGCGCGTCAATGCCATAGGCTATTTGTTGGATTCAAAAGTCGTGATGGATTTGATGAACAACCCTTTTTACGGCATGACAACAAGTGACCGCCTTGCCACAATTTCTTATACGCTACTGCTTTATCTTAAATTACATATTTTCCCACACCCATTGACGCACGATTATTACCCGTTTCAAATTCCCAAACTAACGTGGGCTGATTGGCGTGCAGTACTGGGTTTAGCACTACACATCGGTTTGGTTGCCGTTATACTGAGGGGGTGGAAAAACAAGACAATTTGGGCATATACGTCGGCTTTTTACTTAATTGCCTTGAGTATTGTGTCAAATGTCGTGGTTTCGGTGGGTACATTTATGAATGAACGTTTTGTGTATCACGCTTCCATTGCCTTTTGTATTGCTATGGCATATCTGTTGACGCGACAATTTGTGCCAAAAGTTGCGGCAATAAGTGCGGCAACTTTACTTATTATCGGCTTTTCGGGACGTACTTTGATGCGTGTACCCGATTGGAAAAGCGGCGCAACACTCAATGCTTCTGCGATAGTTAATTCACCCAATAGTGCACGCGCAAATTGTTTTTATGGTGTGAGTATTTGGGAAGAAAAATACATGAAATTGCCAAAAGACGCCACTAATGAACAGAAAAATGTCTTATTGAACGAAATGCGCCCCTACTTTGATAAATCCTTACAAATTTTACCAAATTATGGGTCGGCGTTAAAAATGTGGGCGGGTATTGCTGCCGAAAGACATAAAATTGACGGTAATTTGGATAATCTACTAAGCGATTATCAGCGCGTCAATCATAGTTTGATTTACGAACCGTTCATCTTGCAATACCTAAAATATGTAAATGGACGAGCAGCTACACGCCTCGAAGCAGATAAACTAAGGGCATTTTATACGCAAGAACAAGCCTTTTTTAAAGACAAAATGCCTAATAGTATCATGCCTTCGGAATATCAAAAATTGATTGATGATTTGGGGACACGCGCAGAAATGTTGAAATAATTTGGTTCTATAATTATCTGCGGATTTAACGGAGCATAACAACTACTTTTATCTACGGATTTAACGGAGTATAACGACTACATTTATCTACGGATTTACGGATTTAACGGATTTACGGATTTAACGGAGCATAACGACTACATTTATCTACGGATTTACGGATTCAACGGATTTACAACGACTACTTTTAAATCCGTTAAATCCGTAAATCCGTAAAATCCGTAAATCCGTAGATAAAAGTAGTCGTTACGCTCCGTTAAATTCGTTAAATCCATAAATCCGCAGATAAAAAAAATCCGTAGAGACAATGAACGGTGAAACCAACCTTAATGTGCTGATAAGCACCATGAAACCCAAACTAAATGAGGGAGAATTTGTTTTTTGTAGCTCAAAAACAATAAAAATAGACATTGCCCATTGTTTGTTTTTTTTCAAAGAGAACGAAGGAATTACTTTTGTTTGTGCGAAATCATACGCGGATAAAAAAAAATATGCGTACAGTTCTGTTTTTTCTTGGATAACTTTGGAAGTTCATTCTGCTTTGGAAGCGGTGGGCTTGACTGCCGCTTTTTCACAGGCTTTAGCAAAGCATGACATCAGTTGCAATGTTGTGGCAGGTTATTACCACGACCATATTTTTGTGCAGCGAGACCGCGGTGTTGAAGCAGTGAAGGTTTTAGAAGAATTGACGGCTTCCAATTGAAAGAAGAGCTCAAAATAAATTAAAATCAGTATTAGGCGGTGAAAGTTTGTCAAGAAGTTAAGTATTTACAACGTTTTTAAACCTCTTTATCGAATATCGTCGAAAAAAAGAAAAACAAATTTAAAGAAAAACTACATTCGTGGACTGTTCTAATTGTTGGAACATCTGTTGCTTTAGAACGTTAACTATATTCTTTCGTAATTATTTAGCCCGCGTTCGCTTCGCTCGCAAGAAAGGGAGAATGTGGTTCATTTTTCGGGCTTTATCCGAAAAATGAACCACCTCTCCTCCCTCCGTGCGAGCGAAGCGAGCAATGGGCTGAAGTAATTACCTCTACTTTATCATATCAAATATCTGAATTCATGAAAAAATTGATATTCTTCACTTTACTAATTGCTTTTTGCGCGCCGCTACTGAGGGGTCAAGACAAAGGCAAAAAATTTGACGACAAGTTCCGTCAATTGGAAGAAATACTCCCAACACCCAATTCTTACCGTACAGGAAGTGGCGCACCGGGACACGAATATTGGCAACAACAAGCCGATTATAAAATGAAATTGACGCTTGATGATGAAAAACAACAGATTTTCGGCGAAGAAACGATTACATACATCAATAATTCACCCGATGCCTTGACTTATTTATGGTTGCAACTTGACCAAAATAATTTTGATAAAAATGGCATTGCTTCAACAATTGACCAGCAAAAAATAGGCGAAAAACTCTCCGCAGGACAACTTGAAGCCCTCGACCCTAAAAACGACTACGGTTGTAAAGTAGATTGGGTAAAAGATGCCAATGACCGTGCTTTGCCTTACACAATTGTTGAAACAATGATGCGCGTGGATTTGCCAAAGGCTCTAAAACGCGGTGAACGCTTTGTGTTTAAAGTAAAATGGATGTTTACAATCGTTGACCGTCTGAAAACCAATGCGCGTTCGGGCTGGGAATATTTTCCAGAAGATAACAATTATTTGTACTGCATTGCCCAACATTTTCCGCGTATGTGCGTCTATTCGGACGTGACAGGCTGGCAACACAAACAATTCTTGGGCGCAGGTGAATTTACCTTGACTTTTGGCAATTACGAAGTCGCTTTGACTGTTCCTGCTGACCACATCGTTGGCGCAACGGGTACGCTCACAAATCCGCAACAAGTATTGACAGCGGCTCAAATGGAGCGTTTCAATCGCTCAAAAACTGCTTACGTTGACCCTGTCATCATAGTCACGGAAGCAGAAGCCCGAGAAGCCGAAAAAACGAAATCGAAGGCAACAAAAACGTGGCTATTCAAAGCGGACAACGTGCGTGACGTAGCTTTCTGCTCCTCGAGAAAGTTTATTTGGGACGCTATGGCAGTCAAACAAGAAGATGGTACAACGCCTTTGGCAATGTCGTATTATCCGAAAGAAGGTAATCCGCTTTGGGAACAATATTCGACAAAATCGGTTGCCCATACCTTGAAATGGTATTCGCATCACACGTTCCCTTATCCATATCCCGTTGCCATTTCGGTTCATACACACCAAATTGGTATGGAATATCCGATGATGTGTTTCAATGGTGGTCGTCCAGAAAAAGACGGAACTTACACGGAAAGAACAAAATACGGATTAATTTCAGTGATTATACATGAAGTCGGACACAATTATTTCCCAATGATTGTCAATTCTGATGAACGCCAATGGACGTGGATGGACGAAGGTTTAAATTCATTCCTCCAATTTCTCGCCGAACAGCAATGGGAGCGCGATTATCAAGCCCGTCGTGGACCTGCGGCAAATATTGTGGACTACATGAAAAGCGATTGGTCGCGCCTTGAACCCATTATGACGAACTCAGAATCTATCCGTCAGTTTGGCAACAATGCTTACGCAAAACCAACGGCTGCACTCAATATTTTGCGTGAAACGGTCATCGGTCGTGACCTTTTTGACTATGCTTTTAAGACGTATGCCAACCGTTGGAAATTTAAACACCCCATGCCTTCCGATTTTTTCCGCACAATGGAAGACGCTTCGGGTGTTGATTTGGATTGGTTCTGGCGCGGCTGGTTCTACACGACCGACAATGTGGATATTGCACTGACTGATGTAAAACCCTTCAAATTGAGTACAAAAAATCCTGATGAAGTGGCGGCGGCAAAACGCGAAGAAGACGCGCAAAAACCGCGCAATATATCGAGCATTCGCAATGAAAAAGCGATAGCAAAAACGCAAGACGAAATTGACCCGAAAATAAAGGATTATTATTCATCTGATAGCCCTTACGAAGTGTCTGTTTTGGACAAAGAAGACTATCAAAAATACTTGGCATCATTGGGTAAAGAAGAGCGTGAGATTCTCGCAACTCAAGCAGGTATGAATTTTTACGAATTGACATTCGAGATGAAAGGTGAATTGTTGTCACCAATTGTTATAGAAATGCAATTCACCGACGGCACTAAACAATACCACAATATTCCTGCTGAAATCTGGCGTTTGGGCGATAGAAAGGTAACAAAAGTGTTCAAAACGGCGAAAGAAGTCAAGCAATTTGTCGTTGACCCGTACTTAGAAACGGCAGATGTGGACGTGTCCAATAACTACTTCCCACCAAAAACACAATTGTCGCGCTTTGAGGTGTTCAAAGGGGGTGGCGGTGGTCGTTTTGGCGGCGGCGGCGGTGAAAATCCAATGCAACGCGCAAAACGCGCAAAGGACAAAGAAAAAGCGAATGGAGGTAACTAATATGTAAATATACTTTCTGTAAATTATTTGTGCATTTAAACTTGACAGCACATTATGTCACTACGTGACTAAGGAAGTGCTTCATTTTAGTGCTTGTTATAAATATTTTGAGCCTAACGGCTCATCAAGTTCGTGCGTTTATTGAGCCTTTAGGCTCAAAATGTTTATAACAAGCACTAAAACCAAGTGTTCCACTTGACACAGCGTGTCAACATGTGGTAAATGCACAAATCATTTACAGAAAGGATTTTTTTGTTATTCTTCTTGGTCAAAATAAACTTTATAAAAAGTTTTTCCTTTTTCTTCATCAAATCCGCGTTCAATCAAATCGCGGCGACCAGAGATGTAAATCTTAAAATTATCATCTAATTTGATGACATTTTTGAAAACTTTGCTTGATTTACGAACAGCTTGTTGGCTAATATCAAATTGGTCAACCAAAGGCACTGCCGTTTCTTCCACGTATTGTGCTTTAAATTCTTTGAAAACGGCGGCTTGTTCTTCGTCGGGAAAAAGCGTCTTAGCAAAATCTTCCACTTCAAAATTTTCGTTTTCTTTGAAATAAAAAGACGACCTATTTTGTAAATCAATCTTATCCGTCGGATTCAAACTAAAGGCATTTGAGGCTTTTTCGTTGATAAAATCACTCGTCATCTGCATATAATGGCGGGTGTTGAAATAATGGTCTTCGATAGGCTTCACACTCAAAAACTGGGTTAACCATACTGAGGGGTCGTCTTTTTTCGTCACCGAATCCACCGTCATCATGCGGTAGCCTTCTGCTTCATCTGCGCCAAAAATCAAGGCAGCTAATGCCAATTTGCCCGTTGCAATACCTTCGCCGATTTGCAAAGCAAAGGATTCAGTAGAGCGTTCTACTTTTAAATACGAGTCTTTGTGAATCGTTTTGAATAAGCCAATTGCGGGCATTGTTTCGCCTTGCAATTGAACGGCATCAAACAAAGCAACAAAAAACTCACCACCCGTAATTTTTTTATCGTTCGACAAACTGTACAACCGTTCGGTCAGAACGGCGGCTTGTTCGGAGAGGGTTTCTGGGTCAGAAAAAATTTGAACACACGACTGATACACAGCGTTGTGACTCAAATCTTCATCGTGGTGGAAGTAAAAAAACTCCTCATTTTTTTCAAAAGGTTTTAAAAAAGTCTTCAAGAGCGTCTCATGCGCGTATTCGTTGACCGTTACGAGCGTCCGTTTTGGAATAACGACACCTTCATTACGCTCTTTATTGCCCGTCCAAGTAATGGCAATTTTGGCAATGGATGTTTGTGAAAAATCTAACATATTTTAAGGATTTTAAGGATTTCAAAGATTTTGAAACCATACATAAAATCTAAACTGCTGGTTCTCGCGCTCGCTTCGCTCGCGAGAGGGGAGAATGTGGTTCATTTTTCGGGCAAAGCCCGAAAATGAACCACCTCTCCTCCTTTTGCGCGAGCGAAGCGAGCGCAAAAGTGCCTTTTAATGCGCATTTTGAATTTATGTATGGTTTCAAATCAAAGATTTCAAATTTCAAGATTTTCAAATATTTTGTGATGTTTCATTTTAACTGAACAAACTTATGTCAATTACTGACATTACGCAGTCTTAAAATTTGGTAATTAGTTTTTTATTGCATCTTTTTTTAAGATAAGTAGTTGAGGGATGGGCGTAACCTAAAAGCGTTTTTTGCATCTCGCGCTCGCTTCGCTCGCGCGAGGGAGGGGAATGTGGTTCGTTTTTCGGCGAAGCCGAAAAACGAACCACGTCTCCTCCCTTTTGCGCGAGCGAAGCGCGCGCAAAACATCTGTTTTTAATCAAAAAACGATGTTTTTAGGTTATGTCCACTCCTCAGATAAGTAGTTAGTCATAAATAACCGCTAATTTTACGATGCTTCTCGCGCTCGATTCGCTCGCGCGAGAAGGGGGAATGTGGTTCATTTTTCGGGCAAAGCCCGAAAAATGAACCACTTTTCCCACATGCGCGGTGGCATTTGTCAATTGGTAAGCACCCGCCGATTCTTGAATCTCTACGGGTTGTGGAATCAGATTCACCGTGCTTTTTTGCGCTTGTACGCTGCTCACGGAGAGAAAAAGGAGGAAAAATAAAAATTTATTCACTGAAAAAGTCAATTTTAGATTTGATTAAGACAAGCCTCAAAACTATAAATTCCTTTGAATACAAGCGTGTTTTTTTAGATAAAAAGCAAAAAATGTAATTGAAGTTGAAAATCATTACGTTATTATTATCCTAAACCGAAAGTGGTTTTCGGATTTCAGAATTTTAAATATCTTAGGAAGATTCCTTCAATCTTCCTAAGATTGTGTTCAAATCCAATGAAATCGAGCCAAAGTCTTAGGAAGCCAGAAGGAGGCTTCCTAAGACAAATCCGAAAACCACTTTCGGCTTAGTATAACACTCGATTTTTGAGCAGACCGAGAAATAGCCCGTTTGGGCGTGCCAAAGTAAAATTAATTGATATTCAATAAAAAAAATATAGGCTCAATTAGGGTTCCAAGTTGCTGACATCTACTTTTAGACTAAAAGCGGCGTAGCTGCTCAATCTTGGTAACTCAATAATCGAATAACTTGGTTTACAACGCGGTATAACCGCTAAAAAAGTCAAATTTAAGGGCTACGCCCCAATGAAAATACTATTTCGTTGGTCATATTACCGATATTTGGCAGCTACGCCGCCTTTAAGAAATTTAAAATTGGCAGCAACTTGAAACCCTAATAGAGCCAAAAAATAATTACTTAGCCACGCGCTCGCTTCGCTCGCGCGAGAAAGGGAATGTGGTTCGTTTTTCGGCGAAGCCGAAAAACGAACCACCTCTTTTGTTATCGTTGCGCGAGCAAAATGCACATGGCTAAGTAATTACAAAATAAATAAAAAAAACTTTAAAAAATATTTGGTGGTTTCACACCGACTGTACTATCTTTGCATCGCTTTAAACGGGAAGTAAGAAATTATTTAGCTGGTCAGGTATCGCGTCATCTAACAATGATATACGGTTTGGTAGTTCAGTTGGTTAGAATACATGCCTGTCACGCATGGGGTCGCGGGTTCGAGTCCCGTCCAGACCGCTAAATTTAGCAAAAGCCCTCTTAGGAGGGCTTTTCTATTTTATACCCATTTCACATTCATTTACCCGCCTTTCCAGTGAAAAAAACAAAGACTATCACATTAGCTTTGCTTGGTGCAACCTTTTTAGCCAACCCAAGTATTGCCCAAAACGCGGCTCAACGCCCAAATTCAACCCATTTTGATAATGAACGCAACGATTCTATTGTGCAAACAGATTCGGTGCAGCGTCGGTCACAGCGACAAACTTCAGGTGGAGGTAGCAATGGCACACGCATTTATCCATCAAGAACCACAATTGTAATACCACGCACTAAAACTAAAACGACGCGCCCCTACACTATTAAACCCTCTCCGAACAAAACGGCAAGCTCTACAACAGTTTCAAAATCAAGTAGTAGTAGTGTGAACTCTGTTACGCGCGGTGGTTTTGGTCAGCGTACAGGAAGCGGAGGTAGTGTTTCTGCATCTTCATAAACCTTTTACGGCTAAAAAACTTCGTAACGATTTAGCTATGTGCCTTTTGCTCGCACAACGACAGGAAAAGAGGTGGTTCATTTTTCGGCAAAGCCGAAAAATGAACCAGATTCACCCTTTCTGCGCGAGCGAAGTCTGTTTACATCCCGAAAGCCTTCGGAACAGCGTATGGTAAACAGTTGCTCAATAAATTAGTAAAAGCTACAATTACGTTACAGTTCACCTAAAAATGGCTTCATTTTTTTCAAATCTCAAAAAAAACGCTTATCTTTGTTCAAGATTTTTTAAAATTAAATCCTACAAAGGCATGACAAAAAGTATCACCATTTCTTACAACCCTGCTGATGAAAAGTCTATTGATGGCATTCTTTGAGAGGCTTAAAATTAAAGTGAAAGGCACAACAGATGGTGTACCGCAGCGTGTCGCTGATGAAATAATCGAAGGGCTTAAAAATGTCGCAAATCAGAAAGGGCAACTGTCAATCGAAAGCAACTGAAAATTCTGCTAAAACAAATAGATGTGAACTAAGTCGATTATCAATTACTTATGATTTTTTAAACTAACGAGTCTCACATCAAATAGAACAACATCATCTTCAACGCCCCATCTCGAGAAAATCTGACGCGGGTTTGAAACTAATTTAAAATCAATCAATTGTATTTGACTACTGAAGGGGTCTTCAAATTTCAAATTTCAAACTTTAATGGACTTGAAATCAATCGCCGTTTATTGCGGCTCAATGCCGGGAAATCGCCCGATTTACGCAGAAAAAGCGGCTGAACTTGGTAAATTATTCGCTGAACAAGATATTCGTCTCGTTTATGGCGGTGGGAATGTCGGTTTAATGGGTGTTGTCGCCAATTCTGTTTTAAAAAATAAGGGATGCGTAACGGGTGTTGCACCTCATTTTTTGATGCAACGCGAAGTCCTACACGATGCCTTGCACGATATGCACATAGTGGAATCCATGCACGAACGGCGGTTGTTGATGATTGATTTGTCAGATGCTTTTATTTCCATGCCAGGTGGCTACGGCACGCTCGATGAATTTGGCGAAGTTTTGATGTTGACTATTTTGGGGGATAGGAAATTTCCTTGCGGCTTTCTAAATGTAGATGGTTTTTATGATAACATGATTCTACAACTTGACCGCATGACTGCCGACGGTTTCCTCCAACAAGCCTACCGCGACAATGCTATTTTTGCCGACGAACCTGCCGAATTATTGCAAAAACTCAAAGATTTTGTACCCCCTCAGTATGATAAGTTTGCGACGGGAGATATTCACGCTAAATAAGATTTCAAAAGGCAATCAACCCGCTTCTTCTCTTTTCGGGACATAAAATTTATGTAATTATTTAGCCACGCGCTCGCTTCGCTCGCGCGAAAGAGAAGATGTGGTTCGTTTTTCGGGCTTTGCCCGAAAAACGAACCACATTCCCCTTTTTTGCGAGCGAAGTCTGTTTACATCCCGAATACCTTCGGGAGAGTAATAGACTGAGTAATTACAAATTTATAGTTAAAATTGTACCCCCGCCGTCACATAAAATCCTCGCCCATCACTCGGAATAATGCCCGGACCCGGATACGCATCTGCTCGACGGGTGAAATAACGGGCATCAAATACGTTGTTACAAGTCGCTTCAAGGCTCAAAAAACGCCAAGACCAACTTGCTGAAATATCGGCTACATGGTAGGCAGGTATCAAGCCGTTGACTGCCGAAGCGGTACGAATTGCGTTCGTTGCATCAGTAAAATGTTCGGCGGTATATGCCCATGTTGCATTGATTTTCAAGGCTTTATGTTTAAATCCAATGCCTGTACGAAGTGTGAAAGGCGGTACAAGTTCCACTTTTTTATTTCTCACGGAATTGTCTTGCGTATTGACATAACGGGCATCAAGGAATGACAGATTTGCAAAAACGGTTAAGCGAGTAAGGGAATCGGCAGGGGCAATAATGCGCCAAAAATTGTACTCCCCAAAGGCTTCTATACCTACGTTTCGAGCGTCCGCAATGTTGGTGCGTAATCGAAAATCATTGAAAAGTACGGGGTCTGTTTTGAGTAAAAGACCAATTCTGTCTTTGTAAGCGATATAAAATGCGGTAATTTCACCAAAAAATGCCTTGCCTGTTGGTGTTCGTATGCCCAAGTCTGCCGTAAAACCTCGTTCATCGGTGAGTTTTGCATCTACTTTGGCGTTGGGATTGTCAATTCGTAAATCTGAAAAATTAATGGCGCGATAGTTTTGTGAAACGTTGCCATATATTTCAAATTTCTGTTGTTTGAAACTCACACCAATGCCACCAAGAAGAAAATTGCGTTTTCGGTCGTCCAATTTTTCCTCTATTTTTTTATCCACCACGATATTTCCTGCGGCATCAAAAACTCTTTGACGATAATAGCCGTCACCATAAGTTTGGATATTTTCAAAGCGCACACCAGGCGTAATGCTCCATGCTTGATTGAGGCGAATAATATTTTCAGCAAAAAAGGCAAAATTGTAGTTTGGAAAAGTAAAATCGGATTTTTCAATATTGGTTGGGTCATTAAAATTAAAATTTGCGGTCGTGCCTTCACCGTCGGCAGCATCGCCTTGTTGTGCGGTTGTTGTACCTTTGTAAGCCCGAAAACCAACTGCCAAAGTTTGAGATACCCCCCTCAGTATAGGTACTTCGTAGCGGTGCAAAAGACGAGTTTCATTGCCGATATTTTTAAAATCACCGCTAATCAAATCCCTCATTTTACCAAAATCAATGACATTAATGGGCGATAAAACCCCCAAAGACTGCCGTTGCGCCACTAAACCAAAGGTTTTAGAACTCAATCGGGTTTTATCACTCAATCGCGTATTAATGGAAAGAGCTGCCAAATTCCAATTCACTTTAAACCAGTTTCTTGCTCTTACCGATTGTCGAGCATTTTGCTCAAACAAAACGTCTGTCAATCCGCCCGATTGTTGAGCCAGATAGGTCATTTTTGTGATTTCTAAACCAATTTCAGTATTGCTATTGGCTTGATAATGTACATCAAGGTAGCCATTATTGAGCTTAAAACTGCCATTTGGTCGCCAGCCGTTGCCTTTTTTGTGTTGAAAAAATCCTAAATAACTCCATTTGCCAACCCGACCACTTACTTGATTGTAAGAACCCAAAAAGCCCCACGAACCGACCGTTTGTCGGCTCAAAATACTGAGGGGACTCTCGGCTTCGGGATTGGGTTGTTTCATAATAAAATTGAGCATACCCCCGAATTGCGTCCCGTATTGCAAGGAAGCCGCACCTCGCACAACCTCGATTTTTTCTAATGATTCGGTCGGCGGCGTGTAATAAGATTCGGGGTAGCCCAAAGCATCAGCCGAAATGTCGTAACCATTTTGGCGGGTATTAAAATTGCTCGTCCGATTTGGGCTTAAACCTCTGCCGCCGATGCCAAGTTGCAGACCTGCCCCGTCCGATTCCCAAATATTCAGCCCCGTTATTTTGGCAAAAACCTGTCGGGCGTTGTTGGTAGCGGCATTAAGGCTTTGGTCTTTCAAAACAATTACTTCGCTTTTTTTAGCTTCAAAAATGCGGACACCGTCCACGCTTTTTAGGCGACTCACGCCATTTGTTTCGTCTTGTTTGGCTTTTATTTCAATTTGGTTTAACACTTTGACCGTATCGCGTTGTTGGGCAAAAATATTTAAGTTGTTGAAAATCAATGAGATACAAATTGTTATAAAATTATTTTTCATGTTGAAAATTAAGAATATTATTTTATTTCCAAAACAAACACTATTACTTTTGATTTGAAACCATACATAAAATCTAAACTGCTGGTTCTCGCGCTCGCTTCGCTCGCGCGAGAGGGGAATGTGGTTCATTTTTCGGGCAAAGCCCGAAAAATGAACCCCTCTCCTACTTTTTGCGCGAGCGAAGCGAGCGCAAAAGTGCCTTTTAATGCGTATTTTGAATTTATGTATGGTTTCAAAACTTTTGATAAGGTGAAATCCACGTTTTAGCACGCCAACTGTCTTTAATTTTAGTCAAATCCAGCGTTGAATCTATCAACAATTGGCTGGGTTTTCCGTTCAAAGTGACAAAAACTTCGGCGCGTACTGAGGGGTCTGCCACGCCTTGTTTTTGGTAATGATTTTTCAAAAAATGGGCAAATTGCAAAATCATATCGGGCTGCATTGCCATTTGTTTTTCTTGATGTGCGCACAAAAAATCGCTGTTGTCCACCATGCCTTCTCGCCCTGTTTGGGTATCTTTTACGTAAAAAGTTGCTGTTCCCGCTTTTTCCATGAGCATTACTCGCCAACCAAAACGATAGCCTTCTTCTGACCAGTAATGATTATTCGGGTATAACACATACCGCCACGGAAAGAGTAATTGAAAGATAAAAAAGGCGGACAACAATACTAAAGTTAGTTTTGAGGTTTGAATTTGAGGTTTCGATAGATGTATTTTTTCTGAAATTTTAAATCTGAAATCTGAAATTTCCCGATTACCCCCCCTCAGTATTTCTATCATTTTATCTAAAAAATCAATTACTTTTTGATGAAATTCGGTAGAAAAGAAAATCCACGTTGCGCCCATCATCACAAGAGGAAAAACGCCAATTTGAAACATCAAACCCGTTAAAACGTGAAAAATAACAACTGAAACGTAAGCCAAAAGACGTGTTTTAGGATTTATTAGAAAAAAAACAATCGTCGTATCGTACAACATGCCTACCCAACTAAACACGTAAGGCGTGATTTTTTGCTTTAAAAACCAACCTACAACGGGCAAATAATCGTTGGCAGGAAGCCATATTTTTAGGGGCAAGGCATTGACAAGCCAATCATAATTAATTTTGGCTAAACCTGCAAAAGTGTAAACGATGCCTAATTGAAATTGAAAAATAAAAATTGTCCAAAGGGGCGTAGTATCTGTTTTTAGGACAGGTTTTAAATAAGCATCAACTGAAAAATAGCGATTGGCAGGAACAAAAATGAGCAATAAAGCGACAATACTGACAAAATAATAGTGATTGAGGTAGTACGTAAGGTCAATCAATTCGATATAAGTAAAGGTCAAAAAGAACAAAATAGCCGATAAACGATACCAAAAACCCAAAATAATGCCCAATGCTGCCAAAGCCATAAGACTATGCAAAGCGTACATTCCGAAAGGCGAAAGCAATTGCACCCATTCAAAACCATAATATTTGAAGGTAAATTTTGCCTGTAAAAAGTGGTCTTCTATCCAGCCCAAACACCAAAAGCGTATTGTGCTGCCGAGCATCAATACGCCAAATATTATCCGAAACACCACTAAAGGCGCAATGGAAACGGCTTGATTGAGGTAAGAGAACCAAGCCGTTTTGTTGTTTTTGAAATCGCTGAAAGACATTATTTTTACTCTACATGATGATTTTTTCAAACGATAAAATTTAATTGTTATATAAAAATACTTTCTGTAAATGATTTGTGCGTCTTAACATCTGTCCAAAACTGAAAAAGCCCTGAAAGGGCTTTTATACTATATCATGGATACATTGAGAGAAAAATTAAAACGCACAAATCGTTTACAGAGAGCAAAATAATGAAGTATTTACGGAGTAATTACTCCTAACCATTCCGCCGACGTATTAGGATACACTTCGTCAATGTATTCATTTTTATCGTATTTTGTAGAAGCCAAGACTAAAAGTGTCGCATTTTTTGAAAAATCGTACATGATATGCCAATCTTTGGGTTCTAAAATCAAGACTTTATTGGGTTTATCGAGCTTGAATATTTGTTCAGACCACCCGTCATTGTTGTAAATTTCGCAACTCCCGCCTAAGCAAATCAAGGCTTGCCACGATTCCCGATGCCGATGTCCGCCCCGCCGTGTTTTGGGTGGAACGCCGTGCATCCAGTAAAACCGCTTGACTTCAAAGGGTATTTGTTCTTGTGCCACGTTCAATGTGCCGCGTGGGTCGGTGTAGTTTTTCAATTCTATGATGTATGCCATTTTTTTTTATTTATTGCTCGCTTCGCTCGCAAAAAGGAGAGAAAGTGGTTCGTTTTTCGGGCTTTGCCCGAAAAATGAACCACCTCTTTTTCTTTTGCGAGCAAAGCGAGCAAAAGTGTACATAATATTTTTTGTGAAAATGAGCGTGTGGATACAATTATTTGATAGTTACTGGCTCTTTTTCGCTTCGCTCAAAAATCGCCCTAAGAGGATTTCTTTGGGGCGAGCGTGTTTTGAAAGAAAAATCGTAGATTTTTCTTTCAAAACACGCTCACCCCGATAGATTCCCCTGCGCACACTTTTCGAGCGATAATTTTGTCCGATAAATTTGCACTTTTGCCTTTTATCGAGTCAAACTCCCCCTTTGGGGGCTGGGGGGCTGAGTAATTTGTTGAAATAATTAGCTTTAAAATAAGCGAACCACCCCCGTTTTTTATCCGCTTTGTAATCAGCCGTTGACAAAATACCGAGTTTCTCAAACCGCGTATCTAATTGTGCTAATTGCGTTTGGGCGGCTTTTAATTTTTGTAGATATGGATTGTAGAAAACTTGCTTTACAGTCTCAGTGAGTAGATACATTTTCGGTGCAAAAATAGATTTATCTTGCTCAAATAGTTTCACACCATGAAAATGAAAGAAAACAGCATCAAAATTACCCCCCTCAGTATTTTGAGGCTTTTTGGTCTTTAATTGCCCGATTATTTTACCATTAAATTCTTGAAAATCAAATCTTTGTACATTCCACGGAGCAAGTCCACCGCCAAAATGTTGGAGCGAATGAACACCCGTAAAACGTTCTAACCAATCATCTAAATATTTTTGGTCGCCAAATTTGCCGTCTTCGTGGCGGTTGTAACACCATTCCAAACAACGGTCGCGCCACCAATTCAATACTGTTTGCCCATTTTCGGAATTATCAAAATACATAAACTGTACGCAGTATTTTCCCGATAATTTTGACTTATCATACTGAGGGGTGTATCGGTGTTCGGTTATCAAAACATTTGCCGAAGGCGGCATTTCATCTAACAAGACTTTAGGATTTTGATAAAACACCATATCGGCATCAATATACGTGCAATGCGGTAATTTGAATTGTTTTAAGCAATAATGAATCGTCGAACTCGTGCAAGTCCAGCAATATTCACCCCGCGAACGGGTCGGTTTGATGCGCAATAGGTCTTCATCTTCAAACTCGGCAAGTGAAATGACGGTCAAATTTGGCAAATTCATACCCTTCAAAGTTGACAAACAGAGGTCATCAAAAGCAAAAACGTAGAGGTGCGCCCCCCCCTCAGTAGCTGACATCAAAGAGGCATAAGTCACCAAGCCGCGCGCTAAATAATTGGAATCGAAAAGTGTGCAGAAGTAAAGCATAATTTATTTCAGAATTCAAATTTCACAGTTTAAGGTTGACGCGCCAAGCTGCATAACGAAGTGACTGCTTAATATCCTCTAATTCAAGATAAGGATAAGCAGTTAAAATATCGTCGAAGCTATAGCCAGAACTTACTAATGCAACAATCGCCCCGACAGTGACGCGCATCTCTCGAACACAGGCTTTACCTCCCATGATTTTGGGACTGAAGGTAATACCTTCTAAATTTTTCATTTGTCAAATCTTGAACAAAAGTAGGTGTAAATTTTCAGAAATCAAATAAGTACGCTGACCTATTTTTTCGTTGCCACAATCACATTATCTAAATATAAGTCCTTATTTTTTGGAAGAATAAGCCATAAAACCACGCCAACAATATTGAGCCACGCATTAAAAATTACGCTTGCTACTATATTCAGCATGGGTGATTTGCGCCCTGCCCAATAGGTTTTTTTGAAAATATACCCATTGATGAGCTGCACAATGACGCGAAAATCTTGTAACGTTTTTTGATGTGATACAATGGTAAAGCCGTTTTTTTCTAATAAATGCCGCAAACCAAACGATGAATAGCGTGCATAATCATAAGGTTGTTCGTGTTCGTCCCAAACGAAAGGGACGGTCAGAAGCAGTCGTCCATCGGGACGCAAGACGCGGTGGATTTCTTGCAAAAACTCGTCGGGTGTAAAAACATGTTCAAGGACTTGACTCGTCAAAACACCGTCAAAATGGTCATTATCGAACGGGAAGTGCCGTCCGTCAAAGAACACATCTACTTGTTCGTTGGTGTGGTCATGCCCTTCTTGCTCGACTTCCATGCCAATATATTCAGAATATTTGAACAGGGACAAATAGGGTTTTTGCCCACAACCTACGTCCAAAATCTTACCTGTTAATTGTCCCGCTTCGCGCTCAACAGCATCGTACAAAGCACGACGCGCAAAGAAAAAAGGATTTGTAAAAAAACCAACAATGCCGGGATTGAAGGTCTGTTTTTTGAAAAATTGTTTTACTATCATTCAATATATTTCTAAAAAAAGGTAAAAAGATACCCCTCAGTATGTATTTAAAAAACGTTTTTTTGTATAAAAGATTGAACAATGACTTACAGAAAATTCAAATTAACAGAATTAGAAACCCAATTCGGGATTCAAAATCGCTTAATTCGCTGGTTAGATAGCTCGAAAACAACGCCTATTGAACTAAGTGATTTATTAAAAAAGGTCATTGATAGGGCTACTTTAGCACCGTTATCAACTCAAAAAGCTGTTTCTGAGCGCGTCATTTCACCGATTATGACCGAAGTGTTAGCATTAGATACGGACAACACCAGAAGTACCTATTTTTTCAATTACAGAATCCAAAATTGGTTTATTACACAAGGCATGAGGACAATCTGCCTAAATTTCCCTGCTATTGACAAAACATATTTAGCAGCTAAATCCAATTCAATGCCAATACTCGATACGTACAAAGGTGACAAACTCGACCCCCTCAGTATCGGACGCACATTTTTAGTATTGTTGTGAAAAGACGTTTTTGCAACGCCAATGACGGGTATTTTGCCTTCAAAATGGTCATATACGTAATAGCCCAGACCTTTTTTGTCGTTGTCATCTAAATACACATAGCTATCTACTACAATACATTCGACCATTTCTAAATCCACAAATTCCATGATGTTTGTAATACACGGTAATTCGCGCTTGTAAAATGCGCCCGATTCGTATTCTGCAACGTCGTATTTATACACAATATGGGTTTTAGACGAAACATTGTCCGTCCAATTGTCTATTTCAAGACAGACGATTTTTGCTTCATTTTCTCGATAATGTACGTTTATGACTACAATCATTTTTTATTTGTTTTTTTTGATGCCTTCGCTATGACATTAAAATCGAGGGCTAATTGAATCCAAGATTCTAAATCAACCGAAAACGTACATACCTTTTCATTAAGAGCCGTAGGCTCGACCCCTATTTATATGCACCGAGCCTACGGCTCTTAGATAATCGGGTTTAAAATTTCGGCGGATTGAAATCCGTCGCTACAAAATTGGTCATGCCTACGTCATTTTTAGCACATCTGCGCAACATAAGTAATTATATCAAATCGGCAGAACTTTATCGCGTCATAAATCGGTACAACTTTAATGCGTACCACACTTTACCCGAAAAATGAACCACTTTCCTCCTTTTGCGCGCGAAGCGAGCAAAAAAAAAGTAATTACAATTTTTACTTAAATTGAATCGCCTTCACAGGCGAAATGGACAAAACCAACAAAGTTGGCAATAAAAGAAACAAGGTCGTAATCGCCAATGTTCCCAAATTTAAGGATAAAATAGTGAAAATATCGAATTTAATGGGCGCGTAACTCAAATAATAATCCGCCTCTGACAATTTTATAAACTTAAATTTTTGTTCCAAAAACGCTAAACCAATCCCCACAACATTGCCAATCAATAAACCGATGCAAATAATAATTGCCCCGTAATACAAAAATATGCACTGAATAGACCAATTACTTGACCCCAACGATTTTAATGTGCCAATCATACTTGTTCGTTCGAGAATCAAAATCAACAAAGCTGTCACCATATTGATGATACCAACGAGCAACATCAAGCCTAAAATTACTTTTTCATTCACGTCTTGCAAATCGAGCCATTCAAATATGGAAGGTTGTTCTTGTCGAATGGTTTGTGCAGAAAATTGATTGGAAATCAATTCATTATAAATAAAATTGTTCATTCTATTGAGGTCACGAATATCATCTACAAAGACTTCATAACCAGCAATTTGATTGGGCGACCAACCCAATAATTTTTGAATAGGTTGAATATCTACGAGCGCGAATTTTTTATCATATTCCTCTAAACCCGTTTTATAAATCCCGACGATTTGGAAAAGCCGTTGTTCTTGTGCGTTATTTTGGACAAAATGAACGATGAATTTGCCGTTCAATTTGAGATTCAAACGGTCGGCAGTGGATTTAGAAATAAGGATTTCGTTGCAAGAGTCTATCGCACACGGGGACAATTGTCGCCCTTCCAAGATGTACTGATTGATAAAAGACCAATTAAAATCCGTGCCAACGCCTTTCAGAATTATTCCTTCAAAATTATCTTTGGTTTTTATAATCCCCGCCTTTGTCGCATAGACTTGAACGTGTTTGATGCCACCAAAAGAGGGTTTTGATACCCCCTCAGTATTTTCCCCTTCTGCAGTCTCTAAAAGTCGTTCTGTTTTTAGAAACGAATCGGGCAAGGCTTTTAGATTTTTTAAAGTAGGTAAAAATGACTGGTTGGCAGTAATTGGAATCGGCTCATAAGTCGTCGTTTGTTGTGCCGAAGTGATGTGAATATGTCCCCAAAAGCTGAACATTTTATCCGAAATCTCTGATTTGAAGCCTTTTATCAAGGCATTGGCAATTATCATGACGGCAATACTCAAAGCCACCGCCGCAATCGCAATGCGAATAATGAGCCGCGCAAAAGATTTTTGCCCACTTGCAGCAACACGGCTTGTTATAAAAAAAGGAAAATTCATATTTTTACTTGTCTATGGAACATGAGGTAAATTAAACGTAATTACTTAGTCACGCGCTCGCTTCGCTCGCGCGAGGGAGGAGAGGTGGTTCGTTTTTCGGGCTTTGCCCGAAAAACGAACCACATTCCCCTTTTTTGTGAGCGAAGCGAGCTATGAGCTAAGTAATTACAATTAAACCATATTTACTGGCTCTTTCTCGCTTCGCTCGAAAATCGCCCAAACGTAATTTTTAGGGGCGAGCGTGTTTTTGAATCAGAAAAATCGAAGATTTTTCTGATTCAAAAACACGCTCGCCCCAATAGATTCTCTCCAAAGCGATTTTTGAGCGAAGCGAAAAAGAGCCAGTTCAAAGTGCCATAGTATAACTATATTACCTCCAGTAATTCATTTACTATTTTTCTAACGCCAGTCGTTGCTTTTTCGGCAACGATACGCAAATTTTTATTCGTTTTCATTTCATAATTGACCGCAGGTTTTGGGTCAATATAAATAACGGGTGTGTTAGCTTTAGCATAGCCCACGAGTCCCGCCGCAGGATATACCTGCATCGAAGAGCCAATCACCAAGATAATATCAGCTATTTGTACGGCGAAAGCGGCTGCCATAATTTTAGGTACAGGCTCGCCAAACCAAACAATATCGGCACGAAATTGCCCACCATCGGGTGCTTTATCACCAAGTTTGATGTCCGTTAGACAATCAAAATTGCGTTTGTCGCTTTTCACTGAGCGCGATTTGAGCAATTCACCGTGTAAGTGAATAATACTTGAACTGCCACCGCGTTCGTGTAAATCGTCAATATTTTGGGTAACAATGGTCACTTTGTACGCTTGTTCAAGTTCGGCAAGCGCAAAATGGGCAGCATTGGGCTTTACTTTCAGCATCTGTTGCCGCCGTTCGTTGTAAAACCGCAAGACCATTTCTGGGTCACGCTGAAAACCTTCGGGCGAAGCTACATCTTGAACATTATGATTTTCCCACAAACCGTCCGCATCACGAAAAGTTTGTATGCCACTTTCTGCGCTGATACCTGCGCCTGTTAAGATTGTTATGTGTTTCATGGTTCACATTTTTGATTTGTAACTATTTAGTCAGCCACTAATCACACTAATTAGCACTAATTTTTTGGAATTTATTAGCCACGCGCTCGCTCCGATAGATTTTTCGTTTTGGTAGAGACAAGGCATGCCTTGTCTCTACGCCTACAAAATTTACGTTTCTTATTGGATAGGTTTTATCTGTCCAACTTCTTTTTTTTGCAAATTGTCTCCACAAGGGGCAACAGTTATTGTAATTTCATTAGAAACAACACAAGTCTTTACGGTTGAAACCGTCGGTATATGTGTTTTTTTTGCTGCTATTAACAACTGAAAAATCCGCGAGAACCACTCTTTTTGCATTGGTGTCCAATGATTTTGAGCAGAAAGCGACGGCGAAAAAATGAAAAATAAGGTAATTATAGCCCATTGGCTGCGTGTTTGTTTCATAATGTTAAGGGTGTTTGTTTTTAGATGGTCAAAAATACAAAAAAGGGTTTTTATAGGGTGGTTTTAAGTGTTTTAATTTTGTAAATATTTAATCTGACTTTTGTGGTATTAAAAACGCGGCTTCGTCGCGAGGAAAATCTAATGGAGCGAGCCGTTTTTTTTGTTAAAAATTTGGGCGTAGCCCAAATTTTTAACAAAAAAAACGGCTCGCTCCATTAGATTTTCCTCGCGACGAAGCCGGTGCGTTTTGAGGTACTACCACAAAACTTAGATTATTTAAGTGTAATGCGTAATAACGCCGCCGCCGTCGCAGTGAATCACTGGACGGCGGCGGCATTTTTTATTAAAGTCTTGAAAACGATTTATAGACAATTTAATGACGATTTAACTCAAACGAATTTCGTCTTGATTTTCGTCAAAAAATTTATAGACGTTTAACGGCATTTCAGCTTCTGAATTAACTTTAATCCATTTTCTATACTTCAGATACCAACGCATTTGCTTATTTGGAAAGCCCTTTTTCAAATAAGCCTCAAGGTAAGGATGTACGGCTAAAGTAATTTTACCCTTTGGTCGCGTTTGTAACACCATATCTAAATCGTGTTCAATTCCGTCTGTCAATAAGACTGTCGGTTGAATTTTGCCTGTTCCTGCACAACTTGGGCAGGCTTCGGCAGTATTGATTTTCAATTCGGGGCGCACACGTTGCCGTGTAATTTGCATCAAACCGAATTTTGACAAAGGCAAAATGGTGTGTTGTGCGCGGTCTTTGAGCATAAAATTCTTCATGGCATTTTGAAGCGTTTTTTTATGTTCCATGTCTTTCATATCAATAAAATCAATGACGACCAAACCGCCCAAATCACGCAAGCGCATTTGCCTTGCAATTTCTTCCGCCGCTTCAATATTCACCGCAAGAATGGAATCATCGGTAGCATTTGTGCCTACTTTGTGTCCACTATTGACATCTACGACGTGCATCGCTTCGGTGTGTTCGATGATGACATACGCACCGCTATTCATGGTGGCGGTTTTGCCAAAAGCCGATTTAATCTGGCGATTGACGTTGAATGTCTCAAAGATGTGCTTTGTACTCTTGTGTAACTGCACAATTTTTACTTGGTCGGGGGCGAAACCCATCAAATAATTTTTAATACTTTCAAACATGTCTTTGTCGTCCACAATGACTTTAGAAAAGGAGTCACTTAGGAGGTCTCTTAATATGCTTGATGTTTTGTCCAACTCACTCAACAACTTAGCTGGCGGGTTCGCGGTTTTGAGTTGGAAAAAAATTTTGTCCCATTTCGCTGTCATCTGCATCATTTCTTCGTGCAGTTCGGCGGTTTTTTTCCCTTCGGCGGCAGTGCGCACAATGACGCCAAAGTTTTTGGGCTTGATACTTTCAGCAATCGTTTGAAGGCGTTTACGCTCTTCAGCAGATGAGATTTTTTTCGACACGGCAATCACGTCCGTGAACGGTGTTAGTACGAGAAAACGACCCGGAATTGTGAGTTCACAACTCAATCGCGGTCCTTTTGTACCAATTGGCTCTTTCAAGATTTGCACCAAAATATGTTGTCTTTTGGGCAAAACTTGGTCAACTTTTCCGTTTTTGTTGATGTCTGGCTCTAATCTGAAATGTTCAAGACTCGACGTATTCAAGCCACCGCTGATAACGCTATCGGTGTATTTAAGCACGTTTTTGAGTTTTGGACCCATATCCGTATAGTGCAAAAACGCATCTTTTTTATGACCAATGTCAACAAAAGCGGCGTTCAGACCCGGCATCAATTTTCGGATTTTGCCGATAAAAATATCTCCGACGGCAAAATCGTTGCTTGTTTCTTCGTGATTCAGTTCGACTAATTTCCCATCTTCAAGAAGGGCGATTTCTACCTCCGATTGCGTTGAGTGGATAATGAGTTCTTTTTCCACGTAATGCTTCGGTTTTGCGAGGGGCAATCGCAAAGCAAATCTGTTTAACCGTTGTAACGGGTCGTTTTTTGGCTGTTTTGAGAAGCTGTTTTAAAACAGCTTTTAGTCTTGAGTCCTAAAAATAACGCGTCGTGTGGTTTTGAATGAGGGCAATATTCTACCGACCGACGGAATGAGGCGGAGTAACGAAAAAAAATAGGCAACACAACAAGTAATAGAATATCGGTTGATAAAATGTGTTCAAAAGATAAAACGCCTAATTAATTTTCTGTCATTTTGCGAACTCGTCCCTTCAAAATCGTTTGTTTTGAAGATGATTGTATAATTATTATAAACTTAGGTCTATTGCTCGCTTCGCTCGCAAAAAAAGGGAGTGTGGTTCATTTTTCGGGCAAAGCCCGAAAAATGAACCACCTCTCTGCTTTTTCAGCGCGCGAAGCGAGCGCGACTAAATTATCAATAATTTGTAAAAAGAAAAGGAACGAGTCGAAAAAAAGTACCCCCTCAGTATTAAGCGTCAAAAAAAGCGTTTTGGGTTATCCCTCAAAGGACAAGGTGCGGGCAACGCATTGATTTACAGCTTAGTTGTATGGCTTTTTCAAAAATTTTTCGTGATTGGTTTTGGCAGAAAAAAGTTTGAACAGTATTCTTAAAACAAGTTAAGGAACGCCGAAAACCGCCGTTTTCGACATTCCTACTTCTATTTTTTTGACCAAGCCACCATTGTAACTCAGACTTCTAATTCAGTAAAAACACCCATTTACAGTCCTTTCAGACGTGCTATTGATTGCTCATCAGGGTTAGAAAATCAGAAAAAAAGTTATGAATTATGAGTTATAAGTTGAGGGATGGGCATAACCTAAAAGCGTTTTTTGCATCTCGCGCTCGCTTCGCTCGCGCGAGAGAGGGGAATGTGGTTCGTTTTTCGGCGAAGCCGAAAAACGAACCACGTCTCCTCCCTTTTGCGCGCGCTTCGCGCGCGCAAAACATCTGTTTTTAATCAAAAAACGATGTTTTTAGGTTATGTCCACTCCTCAGTTATAAGTTATGAATTATGAGTTATAACTCATAACTCATAACTTATAACTCATAACTTATAATTATTTCTTCTTCTTGTGTCTGTCTTTACGAAGTCTCTTTTTCCGTTTGTGCGTAGAGATTTTATGACGCTTCCGTTTTTTACCACAAGGCATATATTACAGATTTTATAAATGAATAAATATTATTTCAATAGTCGTTTCGTAAAACGGCTGCAAAAGTAAAAAGTTTGACTTAAATAATGGTGTTTTTGACCAAATTTTGTTTGCTAAAAGTGGAATGAATTTGAAATAAGTGGGTGTTTGTAAATAATTGCCTACAAAACTGCTTCAAGCCATTCATCAATGCCTTTTTTATCCGAATTAAAATTTACGCCAATACCCGTAATCATTTTACCAGAAGCTCGATATTTACCAGCATAATCTTGTTTTGTGATTTGGTCAAGCCCTTCTTGGGCAGTTTTGTTGAACTTAAATTCAAAAATATACACATCAGTTAATGTTTGGACAACTGCATCGGCATGACCGCGTGAGGAATGTACTTCACTGTTCACAAGTGTTCCCAAATAACTAAAAACCAAGTGGATTAAGCCGTGAAACAAGCCTCCCGTTTGTTTTGAATAGGTTTCAACGGGTAAATCTGCTAAAAGGGCGTTGAGTATGGTTTTGACTTTGTTCAAGTCTTTTGACGCAAAGGCTTTGTTTATGTCCCGTATCGTCATACCTGTATGCGTGCGTTGTTGATTGCGCGATATGTCATCAATCAAAAAAGTGTACATACTATCTCGCACTTCTTTGTTGGGGTAATCCAAGACCATATCGCCCGTCATTCGATCCAATTTTTTCACCGTCAAATATCCAGTTTGGAACAATAAGGGTATTAATTCAAGATTATCAATATCGTATTTATCCAAAATAACATTATTAACGATAGCGTTTTCAACATTGTAATAAGTGAGTTCTCGCATTTTTTTTACTAAAAAAAATGGACTGCCCGTAGTAAACCAATGATTGAAAAAGACTTTGTGAGATAAAAAATTGAGCGTACCAAATGGATTATAGACCCATGTTTTACTGTCCCAACTATACCCATTGTACCACGTTTTCATTTCCGAGAGTAATCTTTCTCGACTTATTTCCAAGGATTCGGCACAACCTTGAAGATAATCGTCAAAATATGACTCTAATTCGGCTTGTGTATAGCCCGCCAATGCCGCATATTTTGGTGATAATGTAATATCATCTAAATTATTCAGATGTGAAAAAAGCGATACTTTTGAAAATTTGCTTATACCTGTAATGAAGACAAACTCTATCAAAGCATCTGCGTTTTTTAGTACACCATAAAATTCCCGTAAAATGTCGCGATTAAATTTACACGTTTCTATTTCTTCTTTTTCCAAAAAATCAATAATCGGTTTGTCATATTCATCAATCAACACAACGACTTTTCTACCTTTTTTTGCTAATTTCTGAAGTAATTCTCTAAATTGAGTTTTGTAATCAGTAGTCGTCAAACGGATTTTATATTGCTTTGCACAATCATTTAATCGCTGTAAAATAGCCGCTTCCAAGCCTATTTGCTTGTAACTCATATCATCAAAAGAAATATGAAAGACAGGATTTTTCTTAGCCCAATTCCACTTATCCTCTATCCAAAGTCCTTCAAATACGGCTCTGTTACCCAAATAGAGTTCCTTAAACGTTGAAATCAATAACGATTTTCCAAAACGACGGGGACGCGAGAAAAAATAATACGTTCCCGATGTCGTTAACTGATGGACAAGCTGCGTTTTATCCACATAGACACAATTCTTATCCCGAATCTGTCCCAAAGTCTGTATGCCAATTGGTAAGTTTTTCATGTGGCAAAGATACTTAAATTTTACGCTACGAGGCATTTTTTGACAACAGCTTGCTCAGGTTGTTGTCACGTGCGAATTTTGTTTTTTGTAAATACCCCACCAATTCCAGAGGGCGAAACTTGCCAAAGCTAAAAACACAACGTATTCAAGTGTGATAAGATAAATCCCTTTTTGAAAATACAAAATGGGCGCAATAATGTCCACCAATACCCACAATATCCACGATTCTATTTTTTTAAACATCAATAAAATATTACCCGCAATGCTCATCATCATCACGAAAGAATCCGCGTAGGGAAAGGCGGCTTCAACTGGAAAAATGGAGGGATACCAGCCGTGCAACTGGTTGACAATAGAACCGAAAGCAAGGGACGCCACTATGACTGCCACTGCACCGAAAACCTGTTGCGAACGGGGCAAAAAACTGACGCTTACAAGTGGTTGGGTCGTCGCTTTATCCTGTCCTGCCCATATGTACCAACCATAAATATTGGTGATAAAAAAGAAAATTTGCAAAAAAGCGTCGGAATAAAAGCCCGTTTTGAAAAACAGAAAAAAGGAGCAGATAATATTGACAAGACCAATGGGCCAATTGATGATTTTTTCTTTGGCACTCAACCAAACGGCAGCCACACCCGCAAGCGTAGCGATTAATTCTACCCACGACATCGGGTAGCCAAGTGCTGTAAAAGCTATGTTTTTTAAGTCGAAGAAATCCATTTAGAAAATTTCAAATTAAGTTTGGCTCTATTAGGGTTTCAAGTTGCTGCCAATTTTAAATTTCTTAAAGGCGGCGTAGCTGCCAAATATCGGTAATATGACCAACGAAATAGTATTTTGATTGGGGCGTAGCCCTTAAATTTGACTTCTTTAGCGGTTATACCGCGTTGTAAACCAAGTTATTCGATTATTGAGTTACCAAGATTGAGCAGCTACGCCGCTTTTAGTCTAAAAGTAGATGTCAGCAACTTGAAACCCTAATTGAGCCAAGCGTTTTTTGCATCTCGCGCTCGCTTCGCTCGCGCGAGGGAGGGGAATGTGGTTCGTTTTTCGGCTTCGCCGAAAAACGAACCACGTCTTCTCCCTTTTGCGCGAGCGAAGCGCGCGCAAAACATCTGTTTTTAATCAAAAAACGATGTTTTTAGGTTATGTTCACTTCTCATTTATTTAATTTATGAGACAAAGATAGTATTTTCTTAGTACAATCTAAGTTTTGTGGTGGTAGAGACAAAGTACCTTGTCTCTACTCGCGCACGTAGAAGAGAAAAGAAGGTGGTTCATTTTTCGGCGCAGCCGAAAAATGAACCACCTCACTTCCCCACGCGAGCGAAGCGAGCGTGGCTAATTGTTCATAAAAAAGACAATAATACACATTTTTCAAAACATTTTTGACAAAAAATACTGAGGGGGGTAAAATTTCGCTGGACTTGTCTATTTTTGCCCAAAATTTTAAGAAGCTAATATGATAAGAAGAGTCGTAGTAACAGGTATTGGTGCTGTCACCCCAATTGGCAACAATGTTGCAAGCTACCTTCATGCCTTGCAAAATGGGGTGAGTGGGGCTGCCACAATCACACGTTTTGACGCATCATTGTTTAAGGCACAATTCGCTTGTGAAGTGAAAGGATTTGCGTCAGAAATCGCTATTGACCGAAAAGAAGCACGCCGCATTGACGTTTATGCACAATATGGCATCGTTGCGGTTGATGAAGCCTTGAAAATGAGTGGTTTGGAGCCAGATAAACTCAATTTAGACCGCGCAGGTGTTATTTTTGGCTCAGGTATTGGCGGTATGCAAACATTGGAAGCCGAAATTGCAGATTTTGCGCGGGGTAGTGGTACACCACGCTACAATCCATTTTTGATTCCTAAAATGATTAGTAACATTGCGGCTGGTTTGATGGCGATAAAGTACGGATTTCGGGGCATCAATTACGCCACTGTTTCGGCTTGTGCATCGGCAAATCACGCCATTATCAATGCTTTTGATTATATTCGGCTTGGAAAAGCCGATGTTTTGATAACGGGAGGCTCGGAAGCAACGGTTACAGCAACGGGTGTGGGTGGTTTTACAGCCATGCACGCCATGAGTACACGCAATGCTGACCCTACAACCGCTTCTCGTCCTTACGATAAAGAACGCGACGGTTTTGTGTTGGGAGAGGGCGGTGCAGCCTTGATTTTGGAAGAATACGAACACGCCAAAGCACGCGGCGCAAATATTTTGTGCGAAATTGTCGGTACGGGTATGAGTTGCGATGCTTACCACATGACTGCTCCCGACCCCGAAGGCAAAGGTGTGATGAATTGTATGCGCATGGCATTGGCAGAAGCAGGTTTGACACCTGCCGATGTGGATTATATCAATACGCATGGCACGTCAACGCCTCTGGGAGATATTGCCGAAATTCGTTCTATTATGGGCGTTTTTGGTGAACAAGCCTACAAAACAAATATCAGTTCGACCAAATCAATGACGGGTCACTTACTCGGCGCGGCTGGGGCAATTGAAGCAGTAGCGGGTATATTGGGTATGCTGCACGATTTTGTGCCGCCTACTATCAACCACTTTACCGATGACCCCGAAATTGACGCACGGCTCAACCTAACTTTCAATGAAGCGCAACAACGCCGCTTAAATGTTGTATTAAGCAATGGTTTTGGCTTCGGTGGGCATAACACATCGGTTATTTTTAAGCGGATGTAAAAACTTTATGGCAAAAATAGCCCATACCTAAAAAAAGCACTATTATTGCGGGCTAAGGGCATTAAAGGTTCTCTTTTTACAAAAACAAATGTCGAAAAACTGTCTTCAAAGTTTTCCGACATTTGCAGTAAAGCCTTTAGAAATGCTTTTTAGTCCCTCTTTCTTAGATTTTGAAATCGGGTTATTGAATGGTTTTTGGGGGTAAATAATTGATTGTCAGTTTTTTAACTCCTCTCTAATTTTTATTGTCAAAAATTGACCCCCTCAGTATTTTAGTATTTCAGCCTTAATTCTTCAGATTCCACATTTTACACTTGACATGTGAAGTTTGATATGTGAAATAAAATTACTGTACTTTATTGCTCGCTTCGCTCGCAAAAGAAACAGAGGTGGTTCATTTTTCGGTCTTTGCCCGAAAAACGAACCACTTTTCCCATTTTTTGCGAGCGAAGCGAGCAATAAAGAAAAAGTATAGTAGGATTATGTGAAATATAAAATTCTTGAAAAACCATTCACCAATCCATACCGATAACATTCAATTTTAAATCGTTTTGGGTTACATTAGAAAACTTTACAATTACTACATCTCCGAAGACAAGGAGTTGGCAAGACGGCTTTACCCGCTTTTAGGTTATATTCCGTCTGACTTGGCATTGTATAAGCTCGCTTTTTACCACAAATCCTCAAGTTCTGACAAGCCGACAACGGGTGCGGCACAAAACAACGAACGCCTCGAATATCTGGGCGATGCCGTGTTAGGAACAATTGTTGCGGAATACCTTTTTGCCAAATACCCGAATTTCGATGAGGGTTTTTTGACAAAGATGCGTTCCAAAATTGTTAAGCGCAATTCGCTCAATCAAATTGGCGACAAAATGGGGTTAGACAGTATTTTATTGGAGTATAACAACACACGACTGAGCCGTTCGATGCTCGGAAATGCGGTCGAAGCTCTCGTAGGTGCGGTCTATCTTGAAAGAGGTTACAACGGAACTAAACTCTACGTTATTAAGCAGTTACTCCGTCGTTATCTCGACATTCACGAGTTGGAAACTTACGACGACAACTACAAAAGTCAGTTGTTGGAGTGGAGTCAAAAACAAGGTAAGCAAGTGAGCTATAAAGTCATTGCCAAGTACAAATTCGAGAAACGCGACCGTTTCAAAGTCGCTGTATTGCTCGACGGCGAAAAAATCGCCGCCGCAGACGATTTTAACAAAAAATCGGCGGAACAAATGGCGTCCGTAAGAGCATTAATTGCGCTCGGTATTCGGACGGAGGAAGAAGAAGAAGAGTAATTTTTAAAATTCAACTTCTCTAACACCCCTCAGTATTTTTTTCACAAAAACCCTTGCAAGGACTATCTTTGTAAGGGTTTTTAATTACTTAGCCGCGTTCGCTTCGCTCGCACGGTGAGAGGAGAGGTGGTTCATTTTTCGGGCAAAGCCCGAAAAATGAACCATATTCCCCTTTTTTGCGAGCGAAGCGAGCAATAGACTAAGTAATTACGGGTATTTTTAGCTTTGCCGAGTCAAACTCCCTCTTTGGGGGGGGGGCTTAGTAGTAGCCTTAATTTTTTGTAATTTTAAAACCAAGTAATTTTAAAACCAAAATAAAAATGAGAAGTCACGAGATTGATTACCGTATTTTCGGCGAAGAAATTCAATGCGTCGAAGTTGAACTTGACCCACAAGAAACGACAATTGCCGAATCGGGCAGCTTTATGATGATGGACGACGGTATCGAAATGCACACCGTTTTCGGCGATGGCACGGGCGAACAACAATCATTTATGGGGAAAATGTTTTCCGCGGGTAAACGCCTTTTGACGGGAGAAAGCCTTTTTATGACTGCTTTCACCAATCAAGGACGCTACAAAGCGCGTGTTTGCTTTGCTGCACCTTATCCCGGGAAAATTATTCCGCTTGATTTGGCTGTTTTAGGTGGCAAGATTATCGCCCAAAAAGATTCTTTTTTGGCTGCCGCAAAAGGCGTAACAGTCGGCATTGAATTTCAACGCAAACTCGGTACAGGCTTGTTCGGTGGGGAAGGGTTTATCATGCAAAAGTTGGAAGGTGACGGTATGGCGTTCGTTCATGCAGGCGGCTTAGTCGTTGAACGCGAATTGGTGGCAGGTGAAACTTTGCGGGTGGATACTGGTTGTATCGTTGCCTTTACGCAGGGTGTTCATTACGATATTCAATTTGTGAAAGGTGTGCGCAACGTCATGTTTGGCGGGGAAGGACTGTTTTTTGCGAGCCTTCGTGGACCGGGTAAAGTGTGGATTCAAACCATTCCAATCAGCCGTTTGGCAAGCCGCATCTTGTCGTATGGGCAAGTGGCTGGTCGCCGTGAAGAAGGAAGTCTTTTAGGTGGTTTAGGCAATGTTTTGGGAGGTGATTGATGTGGAAGTATTTGACAAAAAAACCTTGCAAAGCACGCTTTGCAAGGTTTTTTTGTCAAATATACTGAGGGGTGCTAAAACCCTTTTAATTACGCTTAGTATCAGCCGCCGCCGTTTTGAATGTAGCATTTTGCGTCAAATCACGGATAATCATTAATGTTTCGTAAAGATGTGCATCTTTTTTCACATCTTTTACCCATTCGCGGTTGCGGATAATTTTTGATGAATCATTGCCAGTGTTCAAAGCGGTCAAATCTTCGGCAACGTTTTCAGCCACGAAGGTTTCAATAGGCTTAATAACGGCTTTAAATTTATCAACTTCTGCTTCACGCTTGGCTTCAAGAGCGCGGTAGTCTTTGATATTCAATGGATATTCGCTATTGTCGCGCTGCATTTTCATGCGGCGTGCATTTTCTTTGTAGGCAGCGAAAACAGGATTTTTATCAATCCGTTTTTGGCTATTGGCAATAATTTGTGGCATTTTCTTCAAATCCACCACGCTTTGCGCATATTTAACGGGATTGATTTGTGTCCAAGCCATTGGGTGTTCATTGTCTCTTTCTCCAACGGGGATTTCCATGTAGCTATCTGGCAAAATAATGTCAGGTGTTACGCCTTTAAGTTGCGTTGACCCGCCATTGATGCGGAAAAATTTCTGAATCGTCACTTTCAAATCGCCCAAAGCACCGAGTGGTTTACCGTCTTTATCCACCAAAGCACTATTGCCGCGTGTTACAGCACGGTCGAGATTGAAAAAGCGTTGAACAGTGCCTTTACCGTAAGAAGGTGTACCAACAATCACGGCGCGACCATAATCTTGCATGGCTGCTGCCATAATTTCAGAAGCTGATGCCGAAAATTCGTTAATCATAATGACGAGTGGACCCGAATATTGTACTGAGGGGTCTGTATCGTTCAATACATCGGGTTTGTCGAAACGCCCTTTTACTTGAACCATTGGACCTTCTTCCACAAAAAAGCCACTCATTGTGACAACATCGCGGAGCGAACCACCACCATTGTTGCGCAAGTCAAGGACAATGCCTTTAACATTGGCTTTTTTCAATTTTTCAATCTCAATTTTCACGTCTTCGGCGCAGAAATGTCCGTTTTCGTTTTCAAAATCGGCATAAAACTTAGGCAATTTGATATAACCTATGCGTTCAGCATTTTGGTCAGCTTGGATAACAAGCGACTTGGCAAACCCTTCGTCAATAATAATTTCTTCGCGAATAATGCTAATCACCTTCACTTTTCCGTCCGATTTGGCTTTTACTGTCAAACGCACTTCCGTTGCCAATTTACCCCGAATCATCGAAACGACTTCATTGATTTCCATACCGCTTACGTCAACGGGTTCTTTGTCGGCTTGTGCCACTTTCATAATCAAATCGCCGTCTTTGAGTTCACCTTGCTTGTGGGCAGGTCCGCCGATAGTGACATCAGTTACTTTTGTGAAATCGCTTTCAGCGTCCGTTTGCAAGCGTGCGCCGATGCCGATAAGTCTGCCCGACATACCAATATCAAAATTTTGCTTGTCCACGGGTTCAAAATATTCTGAATGTGGGTCAAAAACGTTGATTGCTGCGTTGAGGTAAGTTGACAAACGCTCGTTGCGTTTCAGTTTTTTGATACGCTTGAAGTAATCATTGTATTGCTTCACCACTTCCGCGAGTGCCGTTTTTTGCAATTCTGCATCTGATTTGTCTTTTACCGCTTCTTTGCCTTTCTCTTTGTCTTCCAATTTATTAACAAGGCGGGTCATTACTTCATATTTCACCATTTTACGCCACATATCCGCCAATTCAGCATCATTTGCCGCATAAGGTTTTTTACCGCCGTCGAGTTCTACTTTTTCATTTTTTGAAAAATCAATCGGCATATCAAGGGCTTTTTTGTAAAAAACTTCTGCTTTCTCGATGCCTTTGTCTAATAATTCAATGGATTTATTGAAAAAAGTAAAATCTGATGCTTTAAACTGCTCATCAATTTGTGTTTCAAACGGCTGCAATTGTTTAATGTCCTCTTGTGTAAAAAAACGACGTCCTGCATCAGCACGGTCAAGGTATAACTTATACGTTTTCTTAGAAAAGTCGTCCGACATCGTTTGCGGACTGTAATGCAAAGAGGTCAAGGCATTATTAATAGCTTGCAAAAGCACCGATTCTTTATCGGCGGGTGTGGGTTTTGGGCAAAATGCGGCGATAAGTGCCGTCGCGGAAATTGCAGTAATCAAAAAAGCGTTTCTAAATTTCATATTCCACCAGATTTTTAACATGATTATCTATCTTTTCAAAGAGTTCTAATACAACGCATAAGTTGTGTGATTATGTCTTAACTGCTGTAAAAATACGGTAAACAACCGATATTAAACGACCAAATAACGAGAAGTTGTGATTTTATTTTTGTAGCGACTTATCTGCACGCGCTTTGATCGTGTGAGAAGGGAGGAGAGGTGTTTCATTTTTCGGGCTTTGCCCGAAAAATGAAACACATTCCCCTCTTTTGCGAGTGAAGCGAGCAATAGACTAAACAATTGCTTTTTATAAACGTTATATGGGTTACTTTAGTTCTCCCATTTTTAAAAACTTGTTTGGCTACTCAAAAACTGTTGCAACAGGCATCTCAAAACCTATTAAAACCAAAGATGTCAAAGTGTCAGATACGGTTAAAGTCCGTTGAAAACGCAATTCATCTTCTACAAGCGTATAAATACTAATTGTTTTTTTATTAGGATAGACTATTCAATATTCCTTGACACCATTTGTTTCGTACAAATATTTTTTTTGGAACCATACATAAAATCTAAACTGCTGGTTTTCGCGCTCGCTTCGCTCGCGCGAAGGGGGGAATGTGGTTCATTTTTCGGGCTTTGCCCGAAAAATGAACCACCTCTCCTCCTTTTACGTGAGCGAAGCGAGCGCAAAAATGCCTTTTAATGCGTATTTTGAATTTATGTATGGTTTCAAAATATTTTTTATAACTCATATCAGTTGGAGTGTTTCCGTCCGATTTAATTTCGACAATCAAATCAGGGCTACCTTCAACGATTCTTTGGATTATGTCTAATCGGGCAGTAGGTATAAAAAGTAAATCGGGCTGTACGACGTCATTAGGCGTAAAACGGACATCTATGTGTAGTTCGTAATTGCCGCTATCAGGTGGTGTCAGACGGGCATAGTCGTTATAAGTCAGCAGTTTAGGCTCAGGCAGACGTTTTATTAGTTTTGAGCGTGGCTCTGCGATTATTGCGGACATTTTTATTGTTCTTAATTTTCAACAAAGTTAGAACTATAAATCTATATTTCCAAAGACTATACGCTTTGAACTGATAAAAATACCTATCTTACGGTCAAAAGTAATCCCACAATAACTTACAAAAGGTTTGATATTATCCCAATTGAAATGAAATACCGTTTTATAAAAAATAACTCAAAAATAGAGCCTACGGCATCGCTTCGCTCGCAAAAAGCCACTAAATGAGTTTCGACTAAGTAGTTACAAAATCTTAGAAGCTGTTTGAAAAGAGACCCCTCAGTATAAACGAGTAAAAGCCTTGAAAACGGGGTGTTTTCAAGGCTTTTCAACGTTAATTTTTATCCAACTAAACAAACGCTTGCCTTTTATTGCTTGGCAATACTTACCCCAAAAGGTTCAGTCTGAGGTACAGCCATTTTTCGACCTAAACTTTTTGACGCTTTTTTGATTTCATCCATATTAGACGCTCTTGACATTAAAGCAATTGCTTCACGTCTGGCTTGAAGTTTATACAGAAAATCAATAACGGCAAATCTTTCTTCTCGGTTTGATAATACATCATGTGTTATCAACTTGGTTAGATATTGCTCAAAGTCTTCCAATATAAAATTTTGACTCAGCCCATTTTTAGGGGCTGTTTTAGGCACAATATTCATTAAATCAACCAAAACTCCAGAAACTCTATCAAAATCTTTTTTAGCTATATTTTTTTCTAAGATATTAAGTTGCTCCATTTTTTCTAATTTCGTTTAAAGTGATAGTAACAGATTTTCCTGATTTACTTATATTTACAATTTCAAATTCAGTATTAGGTCTAAACAATATTTCTTTTTCATTTTGACCACTAAATCTATCATATTTGGAATATTTTTTTATATCTTTTCCTGTCTTACTAAATATTCTATAACTCACTTGATACATATTTTTTGAATGTTTCAAATACATACTTGCTATACTTTCATCTCTACTTGTTGATAAAAAATGATGTTCGATGATTGGTGTTTCATTTTCAAAAGCTGTTTCGTAAATTGAAAGCATTTTAGCTGTCATTGATATACATCGGTGAACGATAATTCCTTCTACATTAGGTAATTTGCTTAATGTTTCGTCAAGATATTGCCCCAAAAACGTATCATTCGTGCCATTTTTTTTTCTTAATTGCTCATTTAAAGATTCATATCTATCTACTGTATAAGCATAAATAGCAGCCCTTTCATAATTCGTTAATACTTCTAATTCGTCACTCTTCTTTGTTTTTTCTACTTCTTTTAGATAATCTGACAGCAAAGTTCTTAAATTTTCTCTCATTTTAACACTTTTTTTTGAATTAATTGTAATCATGATTTCTGTTGGATACAAAAGTTCTTTGTTCAAAGTTAATCCACTCACTTTGTAAAGATTGTCGTTGAGTGGTGACGACAAAAACACAATTTTACTCATTTTTAATTATTTTAATTTATATAAAAAAATTTGAAACCATACATAAAAACTAAACTGCTGGTTTTCGCGCGCGCTTCGCTCGCGCGAGGGGGGAAATGTGGTTCACTTTTCGGGCTTTGCCCGAAAATGAACCACCTTTCCTCCTTTTTCGCGAGCGAAGCGAGCGCAAAAGTGCCTTTTAATGCGTATTTTAGATTTGTGTATGGTTTCAAATAAAAAATTACTAATTGAGGAGTGGGCATAACCTAAAAACATCGTTTTTTGATTAAAAACAGATGTTTTGCGCGCGCTTCGCTCGCGCAAAAGGGAGGAGACGTGGTTCGTTTTTCGGCGAAGCCGAAAACGAACCACATTAACGACGAACAGCCTTGAAAACCAACGTTTTCAAGGCTGTTACACGTAAAAATATTGAAGGAATACGATTTCAGATTTGTGATGTCGGACGTCGGAATCTGCTGCCGAAATCCCACATCCGAAATCGTATTAGTTCACACCTTGCACGAGCAACGATACTTCATTGTTCAGCACTTCGATAAAACCTTTTTCGATGCTGAAATTCATCAAGCTACCGTCGGCTTTTTTCAAAAAGACCTTGCCTTTCGCCAATGACGATACAAGGGCAGCGTGATTTTTCAAAACCTGAAATTGTCCGCCCGTACCGGGTACTTTGACGGAGGTGATTTCACCTTTGAATATCTCTTTGTCGGGTGTTAAAACCGTTATATTCATTTTTTTGATAGTTATGAGTTACAAGTTATGAGTTATGAATTATGAGTTATGAGTTATAAGTTATGAATTATAAATCGGGCAGTACAACGCCTATTTTACAATTCATAACTCATAACTCACAACTTATAACTTATAACTCATAACTCATAACTTATTTTTAATTGTTTGCTTCTGCGATGAGTTTCTTACCTTTTGCAATCGCATCGTCAATTGAACCCACAAGGTTGAACGCTGCTTCTGGATATTGGTCAACTTCGCCGTCCATAATCATGTTGAAACCACGGATTGTTTCTTCAATTGGCACGAGTACGCCTTTCAAACCTGTAAACTGCTCGGCAACGTGGAAAGGTTGTGACAAGAAACGTTGTACACGACGTGCGCGTGTTACCGTCAATTTGTCTTCTTCCGACAATTCTTCCATACCCAAAATGGCAATGATGTCTTGCAATTCGTTGTAGCGTTGCAAAATAATTTTTACACGCTGCGCACAATTGTAGTGAGCATCACCGATGATTTTCGGGTCGAGGATACGCGATGTCGAGTCAAGTGGGTCAACCGCAGGATAGATACCCAACGATGCAATTTTACGGTTCAATACCGTTGTTGCGTCCAAGTGGGCAAATGTTGTTGCAGGAGCAGGGTCGGTCAAGTCATCGGCAGGTACGTAAACCGCTTGTACCGATGTAATAGAACCGCGCTTTGTTGACGTGATACGTTCTTGCATCAAACCCATCTCGGTTGCCAATGTCGGCTGATAACCTACCGCCGAAGGCATACGACCCAAGAGAGCCGATACTTCCGAACCCGCTTGTGTAAAGCGGAAGATATTGTCAATAAAGAACAAGATGTCACGTCCACCGTTCGGGTCATTTAAGTCACCGTCGCGGAAATATTCAGCCATTGTCAAACCCGACAAAGCCACACGCGCACGCGCCCCTGGTGGTTCGTTCATCTGACCAAATACAAGCGTTGCTTGCGAGCCTTCCAATTCTTTTTTATCTACTTTCGACAAATCCCAGCCGCCTTCTTCCATTGAGTGTTTGAAAGCGTCACCGTATTTAATAACGTTTGATTCAATCATTTCACGGAGCAAGTCATTGCCCTCGCGTGTACGCTCACCAACGCCCGCAAAAACCGACATACCGTCGTAACCTTTTGCGATATTGTTGATAAGTTCCATGATAAGCACCGTTTTACCCACACCAGCACCACCAAAAAGACCAATTTTACCACCTTTTGAGTAGGGTTCAATTAAGTCAATAACCTTGATACCCGTATAAAGGATTTCAGTTTCCGTAGAGAGTTGTTCGTAAGTAGGTGGTTTGCGGTGGATAGAGTAACCTGCGTCTCCTTTAGGTACATGACCGATACCGTCAATGGCTTCACCAATCACGTTGAACAAACGACCACGGATTTGTTGACCCGTAGGCATCGAGATTTGATTGCCCAAGTCCACGACTTCCATGCCGCGTGTCAAGCCGTCTGTTGCGTCCATTGAGATAGTACGGACTGAATCTTCCCCTAAGTGGCGTTGAACTTCCAAAATTAACTCATCACCATTTGGTCTTTTAACCGTCAAAGCATTGAGGATTTCGGGCAATTTAGACCCCTCGCCAGCAAAGCTCACGTCCACAACTGCACCGATAATCTGTTTGATACGACCGATATTAGCCATTTTTTATTTATTTTTTATTAAATTCTTTAAATTTCGACGCAAAATTAGTATTTATACCGATTCTACCAAAATTTTTTCCGTTTTTCATTGACGAAAATAAAAGTAAAACACCCCTCAGTATTTAAACGTTTTTAAGCAATTGCAGAATGATTTTGTTTTTTGTAGCATCAGCAAAATAAATATGGTTTGAAAACAGATTTACGGAAGTTTATTTTTAAAATAAGGTTTTTACACTCATCAGTATTTTTGATGTTTTTTTCTTTGACACCTACCTCAGAGAAATATTTTTGGTTCTTTGACAATTTTAGTGGAGGGGTTCTCGACAAACGCTTTTCTGCTCTCTTCGCTCGCAGAAAAGGAGGAGAGGTGGTTCATTTTTCGGGCAAAGCCCGAAAAATGAACCACTTTCCCCTCCTTTCGCGAGCGAAGTCTGTTTACATCCCGAATACCTTCGGGAGAGCGCAATGATTAATGCCTCCACTAAAATTGTCAAACAACCGTTTTGTGGTAGTGCCTCAAAATGCGATGCCTTCGGTGGCGCGGGAAACTTTTAAGGAGCGGGCTAAGTAATTACAAAGGTTTTAAGCAGCTTCTTAGAGTAATCACATTCGCTTTTCTTGTACCAAGCGACCACTATAAATGCTTGTTTTTTAAATTAAACGGTTGTTTTAATTATTAAACGGTTATTTAAACATGGTAATCGGAAATTTATTTAGGGTAATTTCAGCTTTTTTATGGTAAAATTCATATTTTTTTATTTGCAAATTGAAATATACTGAGGGGGTGTATTATTAATTTTAATTACAATTAATAAAAAATAAAATTTGTAAAAATTTTATTTTAAATATTTTATAAGTATTATTTTTAATTAATTTAAAATGTACTTATTTAAAATCAATTTTTAATTTTTATCAATTGAAAACGCTCCCTTTTCAACCACTTTGAAGGGTGGCTTTATTTTTGTAATTTTGCACTATTATTTGAGAAAACAGCACTAATGTTTGGCTCACCCAACAAACTATCGAAGATATAATTGAATTAAGCAATTAAAAAGTCATCGTTTTTCGTGGTTTCCTTAGCGCGAAATTTGAGAGAAAACTTATAACACCGACACAATGGAATTACGCTATTTTTTGTCAGTTTTATCAAAACGCAAATGGCTTTTATTAGCCACTATGCTCGCCGCAGCAGTTACTACATTTTTTGTTATCGATAAGCTGCCACACAAATTCAAAGCATCTGCTTTGCTTTCAACTGGTATCGTCGAATACCAAACGATTCGTGTTGGTGAGCCTAATCCTTTTGTGCAAGAATTTGAGATTGAAAGTAAGTTTGCCAACTTGACGGAGCGTATGAAAGCGCGTCCTGTTATCAATGCTCTGACAAAACGTTTGGTTTTACACGATTTGCGCCCCGCAGCAGGTGAAGAACCTTTTCGCAAAGTTGACCCCATAAAATTGGGATTGACGCAAGAGCGTGTCAATGAATATTTAGGTGTATTGGAGAATCGCCCTGATTCGTTTGGTGTATCTGACAAGGACATTGAAGTGTTGTTTACGGCAAGAACAGTGGAAAAAGCATTGGGCTACGACTATGAGACAATTAGAGAAAAATTGGAGATGAAACGCTCTGGAAAATCAGATTATTTGCAGCTTGAATATGCTTCTGAAAAACCAGAATTGACGTATTATCTGACAAAAACTTACGTTGACGAATTTTTGCAAGCCTATAATGATAAAAAGGATTTGAAAGAAAGCAAGTCATTGGTCTTCTATCGGAATTTAGCCGTAGTCAAAAAGCAGATTTTAGATTCCTTGAATAATAGACAAACGGCTTATGCCAAAGCAAATGGCTTGGTTGCGCCTTTGGAACAAGCACAGGCTTTGGTTACTCAAATAAAAGAGTTGGAAATGGCACGCGATGAGGCAAACAAACAACGTGTGGGTTATGAAAAATCAGTTGCTGTTTATAGTACTCAAAAAGATGTGTATCAGGAGAACTATAAAGGAAATTATGCAGAACAAATTCAAAACAATGACCGTGTCAAGCAATTAGACAGTGAACTCCGTACTTTGAATGGCAAATTAGTAGATGCGGGCAATCAAGATGAAAATTTGAAACGCCAAATAGAAGATGTTAAAGGACGTCGGGTGTTGGTATCAAGACAAATTGCCTTGACAAGAGCCGATAATACTGACCCTGCTATTACTAAGCAGCAAGATATGTTTGTTCGTTGGGCAGATGCAGAAAGTAACCGTGTAGCAGCAACGCAACACGTTGAGGCATTGTCAAAGCGTGTAGGTGATTTGAATCAAAAACGGGCTGGTTTGGTCAATAATAATGCTGAATGGAACAAATACAACCGCCAAATAACTGATGCGTCGGCTGAATATAAAGATGCGATTGAAAAACAATATGCTGCCGAAGTTATCAAACAATCGGGTGGGGAAGAGTTGCCAATGAAAGTGTTGGAATATCCGATGTATCCCTACAAAGCAGAGTCTAATAAACGTGCCTTGCTTACGTCTTTTGCTGGTATCGGTGTTGGTAGTTTGGCGATGGTGGGTTTGTTTTTATTGTCGTATTTTGACCGTTCTTTGGGGTCTATTTTTCAGTTTTCTAAGCAAGTTGGCTTACCTCTTTTGTCGGCAGTCAATGTCTTGAATCCTAAAAAATGGCGTAATTTTGATGATTTTTTCAAAGAAAATAACCCTAAAAAAGAGACAGAATACTTTAAAGAATCATTGCGCAAAATCAGACATGATATTGAGGCTTCGGGCGCGAAATCCTTTTTATTTACGTCACTAAAAGACCAAGAAGGCAAATCTTTTATGGTGGCTGCATTGGCTTATTCGTTTACGTTGAAGAACAAAAAAGTTCTGGTGATTGACACCAATTTTAAAAATAACACGCTTACGAGTTTGTCTGTAAAACCTTTTCACGACAATCCTGTAACACCAGTTGCCAAAACAACTTCGGCAGCAACCCGCTTAGATTTTATTATCAATATGCCAACAGTGGATATTATTGGCAATCAAGGTGGACACAATTCTCCTTCAGAATTGTTATCAGGTGTGGATTTTAAGCGTAAAATTTCGGAAATGGGTCAAGTATATGATTATATTTTCCTTGAAGCAGCCGCGCTGAACAAATACTCAGATGCACGCGAATTGGTGGATTTTGTGGAGAAAGTCATTCCTGTTTTTGATGCCACAACTTCACTCAACCAAGCTGACGAAAATAGCTTGGAGTTTCTTCATTCCTTGGGCGATAAAGTCTTAGGTAGTGTGTTGAACAAAGCGAATTTAAGAAATCTGAATTAATACTAATAATGTGAGCCTTGTTTTAATGGACTTAAAGACGTCCGTTATTGGATTTAATTTTAGGTTGAAATCAATAGCGGACGAACTTATTGGGCTTGATTACCCCTCAGTAATTTATAAAATTAATTGTCAAATACTTTTCCCATTGCTTGCTTCGCTCGCAAAATAAGGGTAGGTGGACCCTTATTTTGCGAGCGAAGCAAGCAAGTAAATAAAAAAATATTTTATTTTATTTTATTTTGCAAAATATTGAAAATCAATTTATTGCACTTTGAAATTTGAAATCTTAAATTTTCTACAAACACCATGGCGAAAAACTACTGGTTAAAATCGGGTTTCTATTCCCTTCTCAATCAATTGACGCAAATGGTCTTCAATTTGGGGTCGTTTGTCCTGTTATTGCGTGTTTTGGATAAAGAAACCTGTTCTGTTTGGGTGATTTATATGACGATTATCGCTTTTTTGGAAGTGGGTAGAACGGGTCTTTTACAAAATGGTTTGATGACTTTTTTAAACCAAACAGACGAATCAGAACACGCTAAAATCAATACAGCTTCTTTCTTTTTAAGTATATCGCTTTCGCTAATTTTTGTCATTTTACTGCTTTTGCTCAGTCCTTTTGTAGCAAATTATTATGGTGCAAAAGACCTTATGAGCCTTTTAACAATCTACGCAGGTACGACTTTTATATCTTCTGCTTTGTATCAATTCAATTTTATTCAACAAGCCAATATGGATTTTAAAGGTTTGTTTTGGTCGAGTTGTGTCAAAAATGGAGGCTTATTTTTTTATATTTTATTCGTAAAATTCACTAATTCAACGTATAATTTATCCAATTTGGCATTGGTACAATTACTGACTACAATTCCTGCTGCCTTGGTGGCGTTTGGTTTTGCCCGTAAATATTTCAAATTGTCCACAACATTGGATTGGGCTTGGGTAAAAAAACTATTGGATTATGGGAAATACACATTTGGTACGAACTTATCCACAATGGCATATAAAAGCGTGGACAAAATGATGTTGGGACGTATGTTGTTGGGTACTTTATCCACCTACGATTTGAGTATTAAAATTAATAATTTGGCAGAAGTACCAACCATGACTTTAGCCTCAATTTTGTTTCCACAGTCCGCAAAACGTGCAGGTACTGAGGGGTCTAATTCAGCCAAATATTTATATGAAAAATCGGTGGGTATTTTGCTTGCCATTATTTTGCCTGTTGTCGTCGTGATTTTGCTTGGGGCAGATATTATTGTCCAAATCATCGGTTCTGAAAAATACGCAAGTGCAGCACCTGTTCTTCGATTGACTATTTTTTACGGTATTTTTATGGCATTTGCTATGCAATTTGGGACAATTTTGGATTCAGTAGGCAAGCCAAAATTAAACTTTTTAATCACGACTTTATCCGCCGTTACCAATTTGGTATTCAATTATATTTTTATAAAACAATTTGGTTTATACGGAGCAGCTTACGGCTCTTTAATCGCTATGTCGTTAATGTTTGCGGTGATGCAATTGATTTTACGCCGACTGTTCCAAGTAGATATTCTGAATTGCTTTACTTATGCAATGACTTTTTATAAAGATTTTTATGGAAAAGCAATGGCTTTTCTGAATAAAAAAAATCTTAAAACAGCGTAGTTTAATTTCAGATTTCAAATTTCAATGTGCGATGAATTGATTTACAGTATCTTGTATAATTGAATCTAAGTAGATGTTCATAAATAAGTAATTGAGGAGTGGGCATAACCTAAAAACATCGTTTTTTGATTAAAAACAGATGTTTTGCGCTCGCTTCGCTCGCGCGAGGGAGGAGACGTGGTTCGTTCTTCGGCGAAGCCGAAAAACGAACCACATTCCCCTCCCTCGCGCGAGCGAAGCGAGCCCGAGATGCAAAAAACGCTTTTAGGTTATGCCCACCCCTCAAATAAGTAATTGGACAAAATTAATCCGCACTATTTTTTTGCGAAGCGAAAAATAAATCTATCAGGGCGAGCGTGTCTTTTTGGCTTGAAAATCGAAGATTTTCAAGCCAAAAAGATCACGCTCGCCCTAAAAAACTCTGAGGGCGATTTTTGAGCGAAGCGAAAAAGAGCCAGTAAATATTTAGGGATTAAATATTGAGGGGTAACTCTTTGAAACCATACATAAATTCAAAATACGCATTAAAAGGCACTTTTGCGCTCGCTTCGCTCGCGCAAAAGTAGGAGAAGTAGTTCATTTTTCGGGCAAAGCCCGAAAAATGAACCACATTCCCCCTCTCGCGCGAGCGAAGCGAGCGCGAGAACCAGCAGTTTAGATTTTATGTATGGTTTCAAAGGTAACTCTAAGACGTAGGCAGCCTGTTTATCAAGAAACGAATTTTTCAAAACATACACACGACTCATGGGAAAGAAATACGACATCATTTTAAATACACTCTTTCGTACCGACAATTCTTATTCCTCGGTCTCGCTAAGTTTTGCAAAAGAATTGGCAAAAACGCACCGCGTTTTTTACGTCAATCACCCTTATTCAATAAAAGATATTTGGGACGAACGAGAAAAACCAAAATTGCGTGAGCGTTTTCCAAAGATATTGACGGGACAAACGTTTTACGAAACTTTGCCCGAAATTCCACAAAATTTTATTGCAGCAACGCCTTCACCGACCTTGCCAATCAATTTTTTGCCGAACAATGGTCTCTACGATGTTTTGTATCGTTACAATCGGCAAGTGCTTTTGCGCACAATCCGCCGTGTCATCAATGAGCACAAGCTAAAGGATTTTATTTATTTGACCTGTTTCGACCCATTTTTTGTGCCTGTTTTGCCACCTGAGTTTGGGGCAGCTTTAAGCATTTATCAGTGCATTGACGATATTGCAACCGAGCCTTATGTGGCAAAACACGGCGTGCGTTTGGAAAATGAAGCGGCAAAAGCCTCTGATATTACGCTTGTGACTTCGACGGGTTTGTGGAAAAAATTTATCCAAATTCAGCCCGATACCCACATTATGCACAACGCCGTGGATATTTCGATATTTAAAGATCTGGCGTATAAAACCTACGAACGACCTGCCGAAATTGCCCATGTTACGGGTAAAATTATTGGTTTTGTGGGTAATCTTGACCCTGTTCGGATTGATTATCCTTTGTTGAAACGCATTGCGCAAGGACACCCCGATAAAACGTTATTACTTGTGGGTCCAGCCAATTCGCCCGAAATTTACGAGCAAGGTTTGGATAAAATGCCCAATGTGATTTTGACGGGTGCAAAACGGATTCAAGATGTGCCGCAATATTTGAAATTTATGGACGTGGCTATTTTGCCTTCTTTGCTTAACCAAATGTCGCGCTCTGTATATCCTTTAAAAATCAATGAATATTTGGCAGGTGGTAAATCGTGTATTGCTACCAATTTTAGCGATGATATTCGCAGTTTCCAACCGCTTATACGTATTGCCCAAGACCACGACCATTTTGTGAAATTGATTGATGAAGCGGCGGTTGATTATTCAGAAGAAAAAATTAAAGCCCGCGTAGCCGTTGCAAATAGCAACACCTGGGGCGACCGCGTGAAACAATTTTGGGAAATTGTAGAAGGGCATTTGGAGAAAAAGCTACAAGCTAATAGCTACGAGTTTCAAGCTACACCTCGTTAATTTTAATAGATTAGACTGCATCTAAGAATTGTAAATGCTAAAATAACATAGAAAGCCTTCGGGAGAACGTGTGGTAAACAGTTACTATTTGAGGGATGGGCATAACCTAAAAGCGTTTTTTGCATCTCGCGCTCGCTTCGCTCGCGCGAGGGAGGGGAATGTGGTTCGTTTTTCGGCTTCGCCGAAAAACGAACCACGTCTCCTCCCTTTTTGCGCGAGCGAAGCGCGCGCAAAACATCTGTTTTTAATCAAAAAACGATGTTTTTAGGTTATGCCCACTCCTCAGTTACTATTAATATCAAATTAGTTTATAAACCGATTTATCAATGAAAGACTTTAAAAAACTTTGAAACCATACATAAAATCTAAACTGCTGGTTCTCGCGCTCGCTTCGCTCGCGCGAGGGGGAGAATGTGGTTCATTTTTCGGGCAAAGCCCGAAAAATCAACCACCTCCCCTCCTTTTGTGCGAGCGAAGCGAGCGCAAAAGTGCCTTTTAATGCGTATTTTGAATTTATGTATGGTTTCAAATAAAAAACTAAAAATTTGGCAACAAGGAATGGCAATTACGGAATTAATTTACGATATGTCCGTTTGTATGCCAAATACTGAAAAATTTGGATAACAAGCCAAATGACACGTGCTGCTGTTTCTATACCTTCAAATATCGCCGAAGGAAGTAGCCGAAGAAGTGAAAAAGACTATTTCCGATTCTGTGAAATAGCTTTAGGCTCTGCTTATGAATTGGAAACTCAATTACTGGTTGTTATAAAAAGAGGCTGGATTGAAGAAACTAAAGTTAACCTAATCCTAAATTTACTGACTGAAGAACAACGCATGTTATTCGGTTTTATGGATAAATTACATACATAAACCAACTTTAAATATCAAATTTTAGCAGATAGCCCAGTTGGGATGCTTGCTTAAAACTTGAAGCTAAAAGCTAAAAGCTAATCCATATGGGATTAAAAGAGAAAATCAAATCAAGCCCAATGTTGAAACGTCTTGCACAATGGGCATTGCAAGCACCGAATCAATACCGCCCGCGTTGGTGGATACGGAACATCGTCAATCCGATTGTCCATAAAGTGGATAGAAAAGCCATTATTCGGTGGAACGTGCGCTTAGATTTATTTCCATTTAAGCAATTCAAAGTTGGTTCTCATTGCATTATCGAAGATTATGGCATGATTGCTAATGCTTGTGGTGATGTGATTATGGGTGAAAAAGTTTTGGTGGGTGTTGGTTGTAAATTGACTGGACCAATTACTTTGGGTAATAATATTCTTTTGGCGCAAAATGTCTTGATGTCGGGCTTGAATCACGATTTTGATGACCCCTCAGTACCAATTGTGCATCAAGGCTATTCGGTATCCGAAATAGTAGTAGAAGATGGCGTTTGGATTGGTGGAGGTGCAATCATCACGGCAGGTGTGCATATTGGACGCAACGCGGTAGTAGGTGCGGGTTCGGTTGTTACAAAAGATGTTCCGCCTTATTCGGTTGTGGTAGGTAATCCAGCAAAAGTGGTTAAACAATACGATTTTGAATTAAAAAAATGGGTAAAAATAAGCGAAAAAGCCAGTTTTACTGAGGGGGTCTCTTAAGATGCTACCTCGCATTAAATATTTTAAAAATAATTTGGTAAACTAAAAAAGAGGAATAAAATGAATTTTTTAAATCCGAAATTTGCAAATCTGAAAGAAGTAGCGGCACGTTACAAAGACATTTATCAAGGTAATGATCCATTTCCAAACATTAGTTTTGAGAAATTTTTTGACGAGGAAATGCTCGACGGTGTTATCAATGAGTTTCAAGACCTTGACAAAGGCGCAACACTCAAATACGACACACCCAACGAAGTAAAACTGGCTTCAAAAGGGGAAACACGCTTTGGTGACAAAACCAAAGCCTTTGTTCACTACCTCAATTCTGAACCATTTTTAGAGTTCTTGCAAGAATTGACGGGTATTGAAGAAACGCTTATGCCTGACCCATATTTGGAAGGTGCGGGCTATCATCAAACAAAAGCGGGTGGTTTTTTGAAAATTCACGCGGATTTCAACAAACACAAGTTGACAAAACTTGACCGTCGTTTGAATGTGTTGGTTTATCTCAACAAAGATTGGAAAGACGAATACGGTGGACATTTTGAAATGTGGGATACTGAAATGACCCATTGTGTCAAAAAAGTACGTCCAGATTTTGCGACAATGGCATTGTTTTCAACAACGGATTTCAGCTACCACGGTTTGCCAAATCCATTGACTTGCCCGCCTGACCGCAGCCGCAAATCAATCGCTTTGTATTATTTCTCAAATGGTCGCCCTGCCAGCGAAGTGAATGTCGGTTTGGAAGACCACACCACGCTTTTCAAAGTCAGAAAAGGAGATACTGTTGACGCGGAAATGTTGAAATTCAACAAAAAACAAGGCGCAAAAGAGTTTATCAAAGACCTGACACCGCCAATTTTGTTCCGCGCCGCTAAAAGCGTTATGGGGAAAGAGTAATTAAGTTATAAGTTATAATTGAGGAGTGGGCATAACCTAAAAACATCGTTTTTTGATTAAAAACAGATGTTTTGCGCTCGCTTCGCTCGCGCAAAAGGGAGGAGACGTGGTTCGTTTTTCGGCTTCGCCGAAAAACGAACCACATTCCCCTCCCTCGCGCGAGCGAAGCAGGCGCGAGATGCAAAAAACGCTTTTAGGTTATGCCCATCCCTCAGTTATAAGTAGCGATTATTTATGACTAACTACTTAAGTTATGAGTTATAAGTGGCGCTACTATTCACCACTTATCGTTTATAACTCATAACTTAAAATGAATCACTTAAAATGAATAATAAAAATAATCCGTTTAACCTCACACCCAAAGAGCAACTTATTGAAGGCATTGGTATTTTTATGTTTGCCCTTGTTTTTATTGGCTCGGCTTTAAAAATACTTTTTTTCTAAAAAATAGTTTTTATACTGAGGAGGTGCATTAAATGCAGAAAAACCCGCGAACACTGAGTATCGCGGGTTTTTTGCAATTGTAACCGATTATGAATTTTATAATTACTTAGGCTGTTGCTCGCTTCGCTCGCGGAAAAGGAGAAATGTGGTTCGTTTTTCGGGCAAATCCGAAAAACGAACCACCTCTTTCCCTCGCGCGAGCGAAGCGAGCGCGATGCTAAGAACCCTGGAATTTGTTATTCCGTAAAATACGATTTTGCATTTTTGCCACCACCTTGAATTATGTCAAGGCGTCCTTTAAATTCTTTTGACAAAGCCATATCGTTTTTCTTAGCGAAGATTTCCTTCAAAGCGATAAGCGTATTTTGGTCATTCGGATTGATGCTTTCAGCTTTTTTGAAATAAGGCAATGCTTTGTCAAATTCTGCAATCATCAATTTTTCTGCTTCTTCGTATTTTTTCTGACCTGCTTTTGAGAAATCGCTTTCCAATTTCTTCATTTCCTTACTGAATTGTGCTGCTTTGTTGTAGAAAGACGCACCAATTGAGTAAATTGCATCAGAGCTTTTAGGGTCGAGTTCCAACGTTTTTTTGTAATAGGACATAGCTTCTGCGGCGTATTCTTCAACTTTAGCGGGGTCAGTTTCTTTTTGTGACAAATTGTCATAGACATTGCCCAAAGTGAAATACAAAGCCACATTTTTAGGTTCTTTAGCAATACCTGCCTTCAATTTGTCAATCAAGACGTCCAATTTACCTAATTTCAAATAATGATTTATTTCAGTAAACAATAATTGAGAGTCATCTGGATATTTTTGACGACCAATTTCTAAGTATTTAGCTGCTGCTTCGGGGTCAGTTTCAGCTTTTACTTTGTACAATGAACTGTAAACGAAAGTGGTATCTTTTTTAGCCGCAATCATTTTTTCGTAGATACCTACCGATTCTTTTTCTTTATCTGCATAAACAGACAATAAGCCGACCAAATACAACTGTTTGTTGTACTCATCTACCTTGTCGAAAAGGCTTTTTGCACCTAAACTTTTCAACGCGTCGTGCGACGTCAAGCCTGCATTAAGTACCTCATAAGCTGAAACATAGTCCTTTGCATCGGTAAATTCAGATACATAGCTACCCAAAGATCCTTGAGCAGTAGTCAATTCTGAAATAATTCCTTTCAACTGTTTTTTGTCTTGTGTAGCTTTTGAAGCTGCAATCAAAGCATTAACCGCGCTCATTGATGCCTTACCAAATTCTGGTTTATAGGCTTTACCCGTCAATCTTGCGGTAGTTAATTCCAAATTGTCAATGGAAGTCATTTCATTCCCCATTTTGCCTTTTATGAGCAATGCTTCCCAGCTATTTTGATTTTCTGGTGCTTTAAACATGGCATCAACGGCAGTTTGGGCAGCTGCAATTTTTTCTTTTTTGCCACCGATAGCTTTTACAGCCTTTGACGCCGCTTTGATGAGTTCAACAGGAGTTTGCGCAATGCTTGTGCCTGTAACAAGGGAGAAGGCGAGGAATGCCAAAAATAATTTTTTCATAACGAAAATAGGATTTTTTACTTTTATTAGAAATAGAATGTTTTAGTGTCAATAATACGCAATTATAGACGTAAAAAGTTGAATTGGTTAGTTACGAAATCGTTAAATTATTAGCTCTTTGACAATTTTAGCGGCAGCAAAAGAACTCCCTCACTAAATAAAGCATTTTTGCGCCAAAAACCGCGTAAACCGACGTTCGGGGAACTTTTAAAGTTCCCCGAACGTGAGTTACCGCTAAAATTGTCACGGAGCTAAAATCTTGGCAAAGGTAAAAATCTCCACGCAAAACTATGTTTTGAACTTAGCCTTTTTTACCAAAATTTGCGTTGAAAACGACCCCCTCAGTATAAACGGCCAAAAGCCTTGCAAAACTTAACGTTTTGCAAGGCTTTTTGGCTTTATACTGAGGGGGTAAGTTTTTATTTTCAGTGACTTTTTACTGGCTCTTTTTCGCTTCGCTCAAAAATCGCAGTGGAAGTAATCTATTGGGGCGAGCGTGTTTTTGAATCAGAAAAATCGAAGATTTTTCTGATTCAAAAACACGCTCGCCCCGATAAACTACTTTTGGGCGATTTTCGAGTGAAGCGAGAAAGAGCCAGTAAAAAGAACCAAAGTAGAACTTAATAATCCATTATTTGCTAAACTTCAACTTCCCTATCGCCGCGCCGATTTTATCGCCTTGCACAATACCCACCTCAATCGCTTCTTGAAAATGAATGCCGCCGTACAGGCGTGAACTTGCGGCTTCGTTGGCAAATTCAAAAAATGACCTATAAGAACGGGGTGTGCCGTCAATATCTGTGCGGCTTGCGTGAGTGCGGTCGGTAAACAAGTAGTTTATGCCAAAGGCATCACTCAAAATTTTGGCGGCTGCACCACTTTGTACGGAGTGTCCTGATGTAAATTCTGGAAAGGGCGGTGTTTCAAGCAATGTAACAAAATTAGGGTCAAATTTCATACGGATATAAGAAATAGGACGCATGTAATTGAACACAAACTTTGATTTCCAGCAAGACACAAAAGCATCAGAAATGCCCATGCCTACTTTTGCATATATTTCGGCGGAAGTCCCCAGATTTGCGCCTTGTTTTTGCAATACTTGAGTAGCAATAGATACGGAATGTCCACTGGGTGTACCGGGTTCTCCTGGGTCATCACTCCAATATTTTGCGATGATTTTTTGTTCTGGTGTTGCATCTTTAGCCGCCAAATAGACCTCTTTAGCGTGTTTGTAAAAGACCGAAGCCGTGTCTTCTGAATAAGGAATAGGCGCGTTAGGTTGGGTTGAAGCAGCGATGTTGGGCAAAAAAGTCCGTAAATTGCCCCAATTCGGTTGCATTGGCGTTAGGTATTTTGGAAATGTTGGAATCCATTTACCGACACCAATTGGAATGACATAATCCTTTGGAAAATTTTTAGTGTAACCAAGATGTCCACCATCTGTTTTTGACCATTCAAAAATGGCTTGTGCCACGTAAAAACCCCATTGTTTTGACCGCGCAACGGTTGCGCCACTCAAACCTGTGCCGATTTCTCGAATGTCATTGAAAGTCACTTCTTCTAATTGTGCAACGGCAATGGCTTCCGAAGTGGGCATATTGGCATAGTACAATCTGGCGGTTTCAGCCATAGCAGCATTGGCGGCAATTGCCCAATTGTATTCAAGCGTGGTGTCAGGCGGGTTAATTTTCAAGCCTGTTGACAGTTGATTTTGTAAAGATTGTTTATTGGGTAGTCCATAAACAACCGTTTCGTAGAGCGTCAAACCTGCATAGCCAAAAGCGCGGGCAGCCACAGGTGGCGTGAAACCGGGACATTTTTTGGTGAGCGTGCGAAAAGTATTGAACCAATGGTGTGCCATGAGTCCATCAAAAGTTTCTGCGCTGGTGTTGAACGCTGACGTTGTATCTTTTTGACAAGATATGACCGTGAAAGCGATTAAAATAACTGCCCCTAAGAGGTAGTTATACTGTAGTTTTCTCATTTTAAATGAAATAGTTGTAGTTTAGTTAAAATTATTCGTAATTCACAGGGCGAGGTGAAATTTTTGAAACCATACATAAAATCTAAACTGCTGATTTTCGCGCTCGCTTCGCTCGCGCGAAGGGGGGAATGTGGTTCATTTTTCGGGCAAAGCCCGAAAAATGAACCACTCTCCTCCTTTTGCGCGAGCGAAGCGAGCGCAAAAATGCCTTTTAATGCGTATTTTGAATTTATGTATGGTTTCAAAGTGAAATTTAAGAAGTTTGAATTAAAATGATAAAGATTCTAAAGATGATAAGGACGGCAAACGTCTCCGTATTTTGAACTTTCTCATAACAATAGCGTATGTGTGGTTTCAAATTTGTGGTAAAGCGTCAAACACAAGATAGGGGAGGCGTATGAGGGAGGGAGGATTAGATAATTTTTTCATGTAAAGGGAAAAACTACTTTTCACTTTGAAATCTTAGTAATTTTTGTGATGTTTCATTTTAACTGAACAAACTTATGCTAATTGAGGGATGGGCATAACCTAAAAGCGTTTTTTGCATCTCGCGCTCGCTTCGCTCGCGCGAGGGAGGGGAATGAGGTTCGTTTTTCGGCTTCGCCGAAAAACGAACCTCATTCCCCTCCCTCGCGCGAGCGCGAAGCGAGCGCAAAACATCTGTTTTTAATCAAAAAACGATGTTTTTAGGTTATGCCCACTCCTCAATTAGTAATTACTTAGCCCATAGCTCGCTTCGCTCGCAAAAAAGGGGAATGTGGTTCATTTTTCGGGCAAAGCCCGAAAAATGAACCACTCCTCCTCCTTCCGCGCGAGCGAAGCGAGCGCGGGCTAAGTAATTACAAAATCATAATGATATTTCAGTACAAATAGCTGATTTTTAGCGACTTAGATAGCGACTTAGATTTATACGAAATCTTTAAAATTTCGTAAATCTGTATTCCGAAGTTGTAAAGCACTTTTTACGCAAAATGAAACTTCCCTAATATTTCCAAAAATTAAGCCAAAAACGCTCAATATACTGAGGGGTAACGAACACGAAAATTGAGCATCAACTCAGCAATCGTGCAATGCCAAATGCCGCTGCTGCCGCCAAAGCACCAATAAACGCCGTTTGGGTCGCACCTTTCCACGGCGATTGACCAATAATGTGACTCTTAAAATAACCAAATATAAGTAAAGCTACTAAAGTCAAACCACATAACCATTTCAAACTTTCAGTATTGGTTGCTTTACCCGACAAAAATCCGCCCAAACCCATAGCAATAGAACCTGCAATGATTTCAGCAATGCCCGCCGTCAAGATAGTGTGTGTATCGTTGACTGCACCGCTCAAACCTGCGGCGAGTGCAAAAGGAACAGTCAGACCGTCGCTCATGCCAATTACAATATTTTGTAAAGCATCAGAACTCTGAAAATGTTTTTCGTGGTGCAAATGCGCGTCTGCCACCGTATGATTGTGTATTTCTGACATAATTGGCTGATTATTTTAGCTCTTTAACAATTTTAGTGATAGCTCAGTTTAGTAGTTTTTCATATTAATACTGTCGGGTTCAATATTTTTGTAACTCTTTATCACGCGCTCTCTTCGCTTGCGCAGAGGGAGGGAATGTGGTTCATTTTTCGGCGAAGCCGAAAAATGAACCACCTCTCCTCCTTACATAAGTTACTTACAAAATACGGCACCCAGATTTAATCTTATACCCACTAAATTTACGAAAGTGCCAAAATTGTCAAAGAACCTTTATAATTTACCTCAAAACTTAGGTTATCGAATAATTTATCCCTCATAATACAATGATTCCAAAAAAATACTTATACTTGTCCTTGCTTTGTTGAAAACTGTATAACCACATTTTGAAACCATACACAAATGCAAGATTGGCATTTATAGGTACTTTTGCGCTCTCCCGAGAGCCTTCGGGGAGGCGGCTATTTAACATTTAATTTAGGGTCTATTTATGGAAGCAAAATTTTTAGACAATTTTACAAAAGCGTTTGAGTATGAATTGCCCAACAACCTTGAATCGCTTGAGCAATATGTACAATTCATTGTGCCAAAAGTGCAACCGTGGAGCAGTAGCCTTCAAAACGATAGAATGTATCTAAATAAAAGGTGGAAAGAACTACGCGATACAGATACTTACCATGAAACGGTCTTGCACATATTTATGCCGAGTGGTGAATACATGGTGGTTATTGACGGTGATATTTCCAAAGGAGCTTGGCGATTTATTCCAGAAAACAATACATTTATCATAGATTATGGTGGGAAAAGCCAATTTTTTGACCTCGCTTTCTTGAACAACGATTTTTTTATTCTCCAAAAACACGGCGATCAAGCTCGAAAAGGTAAGCAAAAATTTTATGTCTATGCCACTGAAGCCCTGCTGAATAGAAAAAAATTGGATTGGCGGTCAGCAATGGAAGAACTGTACAATCTTTACCGCGAATCGTCAGATTTTTCCAGATGGGTCGGGATATTGATTATAGTGATAGTTGTTTTAGTAGTTTATTCGCTGACATAATTTTTAAACAAACAATAATGAAAATTAATTTTTGGTTATTTTTCCTTTTTTTAGCGTGTCAAACGCCGCAAATACTGAGGGGGCAACAACCCACAGTATCAGACGAGTGGAACATCGTTGCCCGTAATATTGACCCGTCAAAATACTTTGGAGAGACCGTTGCGAATGGTATGATTGGCATTGTGTCGTCACCGAATCCGATGCAAGTTAAAGATGTGGTCTTGAATGGCGCATTTGATACTTATGGGCGTGGGCGTGTATCCAATATTATGAAGGTTTTTAGCTTCGCCAATATGAACTTGGACGTTGAGGCAAATGGACAAAGCCGCCGTATAAGTCGGGCTGATATTTCGGATTATCAGCAGACTTTGGATATGAAAAACGCGGCAATGGCAACTACTTTCGCTTACAAAGATGTTCTTTCAGTTAAACATGAAGTCATGGCATTGCGCCAAATGCCGCACACCGCTTTGATAAATGTAGAGATTACGGCGAAAAAAGCCTGTACAATTATCCCTGCAAGTGTCATCGAATCGCCCGACAATTTGAAAGATGTTAAGAACTTTTATGCTGAAATTGACCGTCCCCACATTGTCATTCCTTTGATGACTTCGGTGGCAAAATCACCAACAGGACGTTTGACTTTAGCTGTATCAAATACGTTTTTATTTGAGGAAAAACACGGCTCAGAACCCCGCGTGATTCACGAAGAATGGGACAATAATATGCACTTGTTGAAATTCAAAAAGACTTTGAAGGCGGGAGAAACCTATCGGTTTTCTGTCGTTGGCTCGGTGATTTCAACGGCACAAAGTGCTGACCCACAAAACGAGGCAGAGCGTATGACGATTTTCGTCGCTTTAGAGAAAAAAGAGCGTATTCTGGCACGTCATCGCCAAATGTGGGCAGATTTGTGGCAATCGGACATCGTGATTGAAGGCGATGTGGCGGCACAACGGGCAGTTCATTCGGCTTTGTACCACCTGTATTCCTTTGTGCGGGAAGGCACTTCTTACTCGTTGTCGCCGATGGGTTTATCGGGTTTGGGTTACAATGGACACGTATTTTGGGATACCGAATTGTGGATGTACCCGACTATCTTGGCTTTGCACCCCGAAATGGCAAAATCGCCGATGGAATACCGTTTCAAAGGGTTGGAAGCTGCCAAAAACAATGCCGTGAGTTATGGCTACAAAGGGGCAAAATATCCATGGGAAGGCGATGACACGGGGCAAGAAGGCACGCCTGTTTGGGCTTTGTCGGGTCCGTTTGAACACCATATTACGGGGTGTGTGGGCTATGCCATGTGGAAATATTACCAAGTAACAAAGGATAAAAAGTGGTTGCGCGAGAAAGGTTTTCCTGTTTTGAAAGAAACGGCAGATTTTTGGGCAGCGCGTTCTGAACTTGGCAAAGACGGCAAATACCATATTATCAACGTGGTGTGTGCCGATGAGTGGGCTGAAAATGTGGACGATAATGCGTTCACAAATGGTATCGCCAAAGAAGTGTTGAACTATGCCCAAAGAGCAGCTATTGAACTCGGTGAACCCGTCAATCCGATGTGGAAAATTGTCGAAGACGGTTTGATTATTCTCAAATTTCCCGACGGTACAACCCGCGAACACGCCACTTACAACGGTGAACCCATCAAACAAACTGATGTTAACCTCCTCAGCTACCCCCTCAGTATTGTGACCGATGAAGCTACTATTAAGAAAGATTTGGACTATTATTGGAAAACTTTGGGTGACAATGTACCCGGCATGAAAGGGTCAAGCCCTGCTATGGCACAAGCTATTTTTTGTATTCTCAATGCCCGATTGAACAATACCGAATTGGCATACAGCCAGTTTGTAGATTCGTATAAGCCCAATTGCGCACCGCCGTTCGATGTTTTAGCCGAAACAGCAGGTGGCACAAATCCTTATTTTTCAACGGGAGCAGGTGGATTTTTGCAGACACTTTTGTTCGGCTTCGGCGGCTTGGAGATTAATGACAACGGTATCGTACAAAAATACAAGCCTCGACTGCCTAAGCAATGGAAGTCTCTGACGCTCAAAGGTGTGGGCGTTGATAAAAAAACGTATGTGATTAAAAATTAAGGACGGTTTGCAGCGAACAAAAAATAGAAGGTTGTTTGACAATTTTAGTGGGAACAAAAATACCCCTCAGTAAATAAGGTATTTTTGAATCAAAAAAGAGGTAAAATCTGACGTTCGGGGAACTTTAAAAGTTCCCCGAACGTGGTCGCCGCTAAAATTGTTAAATAACCAAATAGAAACGGCGGTTCATTTTTCGGGCAAAGCCCGAAAAATGAACCTCACTCCTTCCTCGCGCGAGCGAAGCGAGTGCGTGGCTAAGTATTAACCAAGATTTCAAATAAAATCTTTAGGATTAGGAGGGTTTTTCCTTTCCTCTGCTTCTTCTTTTACTTCTTCTGTGGTGGGCTTTCCATCTTTTTTTAGAATAAGAAAGATAATTCCCACAATAGAGACGATGCTCAATAATGTTAAAAGTAGCGTATCTTGTTTTTTCTGATGCGTCATTTTGAGTATTATTTTAAAAGTTGTAAAGTAGCGCAACTTTAAGGTCGCGTTACATTAGACGTAGTACCTTCAAAAATGCAACATTTTTTTCAAAAAAAACTCCTTGTAAAACACAAAGTTTTACAAGGAGCCTTTTTAGTTTTTGATAATTTTTAGTGTCCACGTTCGGGGAACTTTTAAAGTTCCCCGAATGTAACCGCCACTAAAATTGCCAAAGAACCTTCTATTTTTCAAAATATCGAAAATCAATTCATCGCTCATTGAAATTTGAAATTCTGAAATTTGAAATTTTCTACAAAGATTTTCTCAACCTTGCCACAGGAATATTCAATTGTTCGCGGTATTTAGCGACCGTTCTACGGGCAATATTGTAGCCTTTTTTGGTCAACATAGATTTCAATTTTTCGTCGGATAGTGGTTTTTTCTTGCTTTCACCGCCGATGATGTCCGTCAAAATCTTTTTCACTTCCAATGTGGACACTTCTTCGCCTTCGGCAGTTTGGAGCGATTCGGAGAAAAAGTCTTTAAGGCGTTTTGTACCGTATTCCGTTTGCACGTATTTTGAATTGGCTACGCGTGAAATGGTTGAAATATCCAATTCTGTTACGTCGGCAATATCTTTCAAAATCATGGGACGAATCAATTTTTCGTCGCCCGTCATAAAAAAATCGCGTTGATAAGTCAAAATCGCGTACATGGTTTTGAACATTGTTTGTTCACGCTGACGAATCGCGTCAATAAACCATTTTGCGGAATCAATTTTCTGTTTGATAAACATCACGGCATCTTTTTGCAACTTATCGCTGCGGTTGTTGAGGCGTGTGTTTTTATACGATTTCAGCATGTCGCGGTAATGTTCGCTGACGCGCAAATCGGGTACATTGCGGCTGTCCACGACGAGTTCGATGCGTCCGTCTCGGTTTTCGACAACGAAATCGGGAACGATGTATTGCATATTGCGTTCGGCAGTGTTCACATGACCACTCGACGGCTTTGGGTTAAGTTTCAAAATTTCAGTCATCGCATCTTTGAGTTGCTCCTCGGTGAGGTTCAAATGCTTTTGCATTCTTGTGTAATGCTTTTTTGTAAACTCATCAAATACCTCAAAAATCAGGCGCGCTGCCATGCGCAAATTCCGAATCATACTATCGTCTAAATTCTCCTGTTCTAATTTCAGCTTGATTTGAATCAACAGACATTCTTGCAATGTGCGTGCGCCAATGCCGGGCGGGTCGAAACGGTGGATTTTTTCCAAAATCAAACCAATTTCGTGTTCATCGGTCATAATATTGTGAGCAAACATGAGGTCATCGGCAATAGAAATGAGTTCGTGACGGAGATACCCGTCATCGTCAATTGAACCAATAATCTGTTTGGCTATCAATACTTCACGCTCGCTTTTAAGATTAATCATGCCCAATTGTTGCGCCAAATGCTCATGAAAACTGTTTTCAACGGCAACAGGCACCGTTTTATCTTCTTCGTCGGCGTTACGTCCTTCTCCTTTTGGAATGTATTCTCCGGGGTCGTCTTCGGCGTATTTTGACAGGTATTCGTCGAGTTCATAATCATCTTCACGCAACGGAACTTCCTCCATTTCGTTGAAATCAGAATCAGCATCTTCGTGCGGCTCGTCCTCGCCTGTTTCGGAAGTTATTTCTCCTTCTGCCGAAAATTGTTCTTCATATTCATCACCTGCTTCTAAAACAGGATTGACTTCAAGCTCTTCTTGAATACGTTGCTCAATTGCGGTTGTGGGCAATTGTAGCAATTTCATTAGTTGGATTTGTTGCGGCGATAGTTTTTGCTGCAACGATTGAATTTGTCTTTGTCCAAGCATGGGATTATACTTTATACGTTCTGAGAAAAATTGTGGTTCGAATAACTGCTGCTTGGCGTCATATTTTCATGTTGTTGGTTAAAAAGTAACAGTAAAAATCGGTTGCGTTAAATTTTAACAAAAAAAACACAGCCCATTCTATTTTTTTTTTAATTAGGCTGCAAAATTAAGGGCATTGGCGGAAAAAAGCAAGAAAAAGACTACATTGAATTTTTCTTTTTTTTCGTAGGGTGTTGACAGGGTGGCTTTAAGAGATTGATTTTCAATAACTTAAACTAAAAGTAATGAAAAATTTTATTTTACAAAAAATCATTATCAAAAAAAGTGCCAATTGTAGAATTGATTCGAGTTTAATTGTCATAAATTCAAAATAAATTAAATATATAGACTTTTAACTGACATTTCCCACGACATTTTTTTAAACAGACATTTATTCAAATAGCCAAAATTTTCGCGCTCGCTTCCCTCGCGCGAGCGAAGCGAGCGCGAAACAGCCTTTAAACTGTTTTTTTTGATAAATCATGATTTTTGAAAAAGCAGTGGGAAATGTCGGTTTTAATATATTTAATTTTTATAATTTATAGTAGTTGGTACGGTTTAAATAGAGTTTTGTTAGGTTCTCTGATAATTTTAGGTAAATTTTTTTTAGCGGATTCTTTTCTGCGAGCGAAGCGAGCAGAAAAGCGTTTGTCGAGAACCCCTCCACTAAAATTGTCAAAGAACCATAATTCATTACTTCACAAAGGTATATAAATATTCCCCCGGAAACTCCTCATAGACACCTGATAAAACAACTTTGCCGCGTGACGTACCCACCAATTTTACGGCGTCGTCAAGGCTTGTTACTTTTTGGTCGTTGATGTGGGTAATAACAAAACCGATTTCCATATTTTTGCTCTCAATCAAACTCCCGTGTTCAATACTCACAACTTTTACGCCTTGTGTGCCGAGTTTGCGCGATTCTTGTTGCGTTAATGGGCGAATATCGGCGATACCAATTTTTTTGAAGGCTTCAAGACTGCCATCAAATTTATCTGTTGTGATTAATGCGGTTGTGTTGCTTTTGTTACGGAGCGTGATATTGGCAGTTGCGCGTTGTCCTTTTCTAAAATATTCGATTTTGACGCTTTCACCTGGTCCATGACGGGCAACTTGTTCCAATAATTCGGCTTTGTTCTTAATTTTTTGTCCATCAATAGACAGAATGACGTCGCCTTGTTTCATACCTGCTTCATCGGCGGCACTGTTTTCATTTATTTTATAAACAAAAACGCCATTCATGGAATTGTAGCCGGCTGAACGCGCTTGCGAAACGGACAAATCATTGATTTCAACGCCCAGAAACCCGCGCTGAACGATACCGTAAGTCTTCAAATCACGGATAATTTTCATCGCCAGATTCGTCGGAATAGCAAAAGAATAGCCTTCGTATCGTCCTGATTTGGTGATAATTGCCGTATTGATGCCCACCAATTCACCATTAGTATTGACCAAAGCACCACCCGAATTGCCGGGGTTGACGGCGGCATCGGTCTGAATAAAAGATTCAATCGAATAACTATCTTCCAAAATATTGATACTACGCCCTTTTGCGGACACAATCCCTGCGGTAACTGATAAAGGGTTTTGCATTACATGGTTGATGCTACGCGCCACGAAGTAGGGCTTTTGGGCAAGCGTCCCGAAGTAAAGGAAATCATCATAAAACCAATGAAGACAAAAACAGGCTGAGATTTTCCCACAAAAGCGCTGATATAGCTGGAATGGGGATAATTTTGGGGCTGTCATCATGCAAAAGGCTTGTATTGCTTGCCTATCTCTACATCATCATAGCGTTATATGGGCAACATATTCCGCGACTATGAGATTTATCCTAAACCTAAAAAAGGTAGAGACAAAACTGCCTACATCAATGGCGAGCAAGTCAAGCATTACACTTTTCAACAGGACTATTACTTTTAGCATTGGGCGACAACTACAATTCGGCGAGACTCACGTTTTTGGGGCTTTGTGCCACACAAGACCACCTGATAGGCAAGGCGTTTTTTGTGTGGCTCTCGCATAAAAAACAATGCAGTACGTTGGGATAGGATAGGATTTGTTAATTAGAGGTGGAAGGGTAGGAGGGTAGGAGGGCAGAGTTGTTAATTTGATAACGACATTACAAAGTAGTTTCGTTAGCGTAGGGTTACAACCCTACTGATAACCCACATCTTTTTTGGGTAGTGTTAAAAATCAACTGATTTTGTCTATCTTTGCAAAGATAAAATAATAATATACCGTTGAGTGGTTAATCATAGAAACAGAGATTGTTTTTAGATACCAATTAGTATAATATTTATCTAAAATTTATGTTTTTCTATAGTTTTCTTGTCATGAAAAATTAAAAAAAAAACTATTAAGAATTATAGTAAAGCTAAAAACAAATGTATTCAAATAAGCAATTATACAAAAAATAAACATTTGGCAATTTAAAAAACAATTAATTCTTTATTTTTCAACAAAATATATAAAAATATCATATTCATCGCCCAAATATCGATCCAGTTGGCGAGTGAGCGATGAAATATTCGCGCAATGCCACGCATACTTGGACGCTCAAAATATACGGTTAATATTTCTTTCTTTACGTTGGGCTGTAATGCCAACGTTCAGTTCAAGCGTGCCGTATCGATGGCAAGCCTTGCAAAGTAAAATTTCTGTTTGTGGGTCACAACACAAGACCCATTTTTAGTAAGGTCAGAGCTTCCGCAATGACGACAAGTTTTTATCTCAACTATCATATTTGACTTTTTTGCAAAATTACAAAACAGTTACCGAAAAACCACTACCCTATTTATGAATAGCCGTAGGTTGCAAACCTACGGAAACCGCGCAAAATTACCTACAAAACTACAAGAAATACTTTGAAAAGATGTGGGTAATGGATGGGGCTAAAGCCCGTTGCTACAAATAATCGTAAATCTAAAACCTTAATTCGTAAATCCTTAATGCACTTCAGAACAGAAATAACTCAAAAAATCTGCGCAAAAGCATTGGCTATCAGACCCCTGTTGCCCAGGTTCGTGCTTTGCAGAGCGTATAGGAGCGCGGTTAGGGGCAAGTAGTAGTTGCAAGTGGTCAATCCGTTTGGAACAATATTCAGCCCTGTAAGCCTTTTTGAACTTACACGGCTCGCAGTAGAACAGCAAACCTTGCCTACAAACCAATACATAGCGCGTGAAGGTATGTGGTTTCACTATGCTTTTCATTCGCAGTTTTGGGCAAATACGCAAACTGACCTTGCCTACCAACTCCAAGTGCAAACTGACCTTGCCTACCAAACGCTAAAAAAAGCAAAGTTTTTATTCATCACATTGGGAACGGCTTGGGTGTATGAGGCACGCGATTTGGGCGTTTTAGTGGCAAATTGTCATAAGCAACCCGCCCATTTTTTGAGAAAAAATTGCTCAAAACTTCAGAAGTCATAGCGAGCTTTGAGGCTAGCACGGAAGGCAAGGGTTGAGGGCTGTAAATCCCTGATATGCAGATAGTGCTTACAGTTAGTCCTGTCCGACACCTGAAGGATACGCTTGAACTGAACGCGGTGAGCAAGGCGATGGGGGCTTGTGGCACACGAACTTACCTGCCTCTATCCCGAAGTAGCATACTTTCCTGCCTACGAGTTGCTTTTAGATACGGTTGCTGAATGCGGTTTTATGCCTCTGACCTCCTACACCCAACCCGAACAAGGCGAGCAATTATATTTGGGAGAAAAGTTTGCAGAAGCCTATTTTTTCAGCCCGAAACTACGCAATTATACGGGGAAATTCAAAAAATCAACTATCTTTGGCGCATAGACCGCTACAGGTAGGCAAGGTATAATAATAAAAATTTTTTAGTAACATTGCAGAAAGATATAGAAGCCTTGCCTACCTACCTCGACTTTGCGGCAGAACTGACGGCACTAAAGCAAAAAAACAAGCCTCATGACAGACCAGACCCCAAAATCTAATGACAATCTCCGTAACCGCCTTATTTTTGGCTTTTCGGGCTTTTTTCTATGCATGGGCGGAATGTTATACAATGCATGGACGTATGGTTTTGTGGCGCTTTTGGTGGTATGCGTAAGTCATAGCGCAGGTTTATGATTTGATGCTACAGAGCAGGCAAGCGTCCTTTAAAGAGTACTACGGTGTGGCGATGGGCGTGGCACTCTATGTGATTACGTTTTTGGTTGAGATGCAGGTGCTTACATTGTATTTTAGGTTTATACCCTGCTTTTGCGGGCGTATTTATACTAAAACTCTACATTAAACACGAAACGAAACCTTTTGAGTATTGCACTAACGCTTTGGGTGTGATATGTGGCCTCTGCTGCGGCGCTTCATCAGCGGCCGTTTTTCTCGAGGCGATATTACAGCTATCGAATAATCATGGGCTTGTTTCTTTATTTGGATAAATGATATTACCGCCTATTTTGTAGGGCAGAAATACGGCAAACTACAAACTTTTTTCCGCATCTCGCCCAAAAAAAAATCGTGGGAAGGAAGTGCCGCAGGTCTGCTCAACTGTATCTTGATGGTTTGTCTCGCGCAGTCTATTTGCAGATTTGATTTGGTGGCAATGGGGCGTGTTGGGGCTTTTGGTGGTAGTAATAGGTACGCAAGGCGACCTCCTCCGGTCCATCTTTGAGCGTAACGCCTTCAAGTAAGACTTTCTGCCCAAAACCTGCCAGGACACGGCGGTTTGGATAGATTTGACAACCTGCTATTAGTCGCGCCCTTCGCGGGGATTTTGCGAGGTTTTAGGTGAAAACTGCCCTTTCCTAGTTTTGGTAGGCAAGGTTTTTAGTACTGTTTTAGCGAAAGCTTGGCTGTTCGCCTAAATAGGGCGATTGCAAACCACCTAACCATAGTGTTGAAGCCCAGAGGCTTCAACACTATGGTCGTGGT
>JAXHNU010000017.1:0-7157 GCA_034520175.1 Saprospiraceae bacterium | reverse complement strand
GTTACGTATTGCTGCACAAGGATTAGAATTTTCCAAAGCAAAGTTGTCACCAAAGTGCTATTGCCAGGCAAACGCAGATTCACACTATTTGTTTGAGGCAATGACGCATCTGACCAACCCGTAAAAACATAGCCCGCCGCTGGTGTTGCGACTACTGGAATATCAATCCCCGAAAAATAAGCCCCTGTAAATGGCAAACTACCATTACCCAAACTTAGAGTACTAAATTGCAAAGTACCCGCCCCTGCTGGACTCACATTCAGCGTAACATTTGCCGTTCCAGTCACATCGGGTGTCAATTCATCTAATTGAGTATAGACGAAATTCGGGCGATTATTGTTAAACGCCCTAATTTTATCTACATTATTCGAGAAAATAATTGGGTTTGGATTGCCCCAACGGTTGGCATGTCTGACCAATTCAGGCGCGTACAAACTTTGGAAATTAGTCACTCTTTGGTTCATACGGCTTGGTTTGAACATGGTGTTCATCATATCAGCCAAACGATTAGAGAAATCGCGCCGAAACACAGGGCTTTCCCAGCATTTTCTAAAGAGCAAAGTTGACCATGCTGTATTGTTGAAAAATACAAAATTAGAGTCAATTAAACGTCTTAAAGCGTTGGGACTTGCGTCCCCCGTATTGAATCCACCCGTAGCTTGAAACAGACCTACCGTAAAATCATAATCAAAACTAATCCATTTCCACTTGCTGCCTGCTGCTTTGGGTAAAAAACGGCGGTTGTTGTTGGCGGGCCAGTCTTCGTGGTCAACAAAGACATTGAACGCCATCACATCTATAAAATTTTGAACATCTATTTTAGAGGTCAATTCATTGTAATTATTAATGTCGGCAAAATTTACTCCACTCCTAAGATAGGCTTGAAAATTTAACCAAACCGTAGAATCCCCGTTTAGCGTTTCCCTTTCGTTTTCAACCATATCATATTCGGAAGATTTCAGGTTGAAGTGCTGTTCAACAAAAGCCGTTTTCATACGCTCTTTGAGGCTATAAACACCCCAATATTGCCCATTGTGATAGGCTACTACGGGGCGATAAGAAGAAGAATAAATTTCGGGCTTCCGCAAAATACCGTTCAAATCGCTCAAATCTTGGTGTAAACTCGTGGTGTAATCATCACGAAACTGAGTAATGTTCCAATCTTGCCCACTGTTCCGAATCACCAAACGCTTGTAATCCGTATAGGGCAAATTGGGAAAGACTTTGTACGGAATAGTGTTCGCACCATATACTTTTTTTGCTTTAAATTCAAGCGATTTCTGAGGTAGAGATACAGTTGATGCCCCTTGAATTTCAGTACCGATGTATTGGTCAATCACCGCCGAATTATTACCATTTTCGTACATTTCGAGATGCACAGGCACTTCTCGATTGTTGGTAAAATTGGTATAAATACCATTCGCCGCGCCGAAAAAATCGTCGGGTTTAAAAGATACTGCCACAATTGGAAAAGTGTGTTGCACATTGAGCAAATAAGTGTGCGTCAAGATTGTACTCGATACCTGCCCTTGTGCAAAAGCTCTTGCCCGCAAAGTAGTGGTTTTATCAACAAGCAACGCATCATTATACCGAGGAGAAAGCAGAGAATCGGGTTCGTTGCCATCTAAAGTGTAACAAATATAGGCGTTGGGTGTTGGTGTACTCAAAACCACACCCAGAGGCGAATTGTACCGCCCACCTTTGAAAGAAGCTGTTACCTTTTGAACTTGTGCGCTTAGTAAGAAGGGGAAAAAAGTACACAAGAGCGTACCTCCCCAAGAAGCACGAGAATAAAAAAGAGCCATAGTAGAATCTGTTTTTTATTTATAAGTATAAGTAATGAGAATGAATCTAACGGGAGGAATTACAAATATAGGGTAGTGTATCAGTAGTTTACTTGATTTAAATATCAAAATTTGAAAATTACTGTAAAAGGTTTAGACTTGAGATTTGTTTTTTTGTAATTAATCTAAGTTTTGTGGTAGTAACTCAAAACGCGCCGCCTTCGGCGGCGGGGAATTTTTTAGGATCGAGCCGTTTTTTGTTAAAAATTTGGGCTTTGCCCAAATTTTCAACAAAAAAAACGGCTCGATCCATTAGATTTTCCTCGTGACGAAGCCACGTTTTAATACCACAAAACTTAGATTAACTCATTGATAAACGCTTAGAATAGCCCCATGTTCGGGGAACTTTTAAAGTTCTCCGAACATAATTTACATCAATTTTACACTAAAAAAAGCCATTCTGACCTACATTCAGAACGGCTTTTAGTGAAAATACTGAGGGGTCAAATTTTAGTTCAACAACTCATAAATCCCCGCAATACCTTGTCCACCACCAACGCAAGCCGTTACCATACCGTAACGATTGCCACGACGACGCATTTCGTTGAACAACTGCACCGACAATTTCGCACCCGTGCAACCAAGTGGATGCCCAAGAGCTAAAGCCCCACCGTTGACGTTAACAATATCAGGATTCAAACCTGCTTGTTGCATCACCGCCAAAGCCTGTGCGCCAAATGCTTCGTTGAGTTCAATCAAATCAATATCTTTCAATTTCAAACCCGCTTTTTTCAATGCTTTTGGAATTGCCGCACAAGGTCCGATACCCATGATAATCGGCTCAACACCCGCCACCGCGCAAGAAGCCATGCGCGCAATCGGTTTTAAACCCAATTTTTTAACCAAAGTGCTGCTCATCACCATTACGAACGCTGCACCATCAGAAGTTTGCGATGAATTGCCCGCCGTCACAACGCCACCCGTTGCAAAAACAGGGCGCAATTTGCCCAAACCTTCTACGGTTGTTTCGCGGCGTACACCTTCATCTACTTTTATGATTGATTTTGAACTTTTCCGTTTGTCATTTTCAACCCAAACTTCTTCCACCTCTACTGGTACAATCTCATCTGAAAAACGACCAGCGTCAATCGCTGCTGCCGCTTTGACGTGGCTATTGTAAGCAAAAGTATCCGCCATTTCGCGAGTAATACCAAATTTTTGCGCCACTGCCTCAGCCGTCAAGCCCATACCAACTACATAATCGGGCGTGTTTATTGCCACGTTATAGCTTGGTGCAAGTTTGTAACCCGTCATTGGCAACATAGACATACTTTCTGTGCCACCTGCGATGTAACATTCACCCATATTTGCCTTGATTTTGGCAACAGCAATCGAAATAGCTTCCAATCCCGATGCACAATAGCGGTTAATCACGAAGCCCGGCACTTCTATACCCAAAGCACGTAATGAAATCTGACGACCAATCTGTAAACCTTGTTCGCCTTCGGGACTCGCACAGCCGACGATTAAATCGTCCACCATTGCCGCTTCCACTTGTGGCACTTGCGCCATGAGGTGCTTGATGACATCTGTTGCCAGATCATCTGACCGATAGTTTCTAAAACCACCGCGTCCAGCCTTTCCAACTGCCGAGCGATAGCCCGCTACGATATATGCTTCTTCCATTATTTTGAATTTTAGTTGTTAGAAAAAGGGGCAAACCCTCCAAGGACTTGCAACCCTTCGATGGTTGTAGGCAAATAGCGAATATTCGCTCTCTGGGCAAATTTACGATAGTCCACGCTTTTAAAAAGTTTTTGAGCCATTTTTTTCAAGAAAAAACGAATTTGGAAGATTTTAAATTTCGGATATCTCAAATTTCAAGGAACAATACTGGTAACTTCGGAAATCTCATAAGTCCGTTAGAATTTACATGCTTACAGAAAATATAAAGCAAAATGGACTTTGAATCCGTAGGATTCATACGTTTTTAACCGTTAAAAACGTGCGAATCCTACGGATTCAGGGAACATTTTACTTGATTTTTATTCTACAAACGTGCGAATCCTACGGATTCAGGGAACATTTTACTTGATTTTTATTCTACAAACGTATGAATCCGATGAATTCAAGAGATTTGCAAAGTTATCAGAACTATATTCAAAATTCATTCATTGCCGTTTGAAATTTGAAATCTTTGAAATCCTTGAAATAATCGTTACATTTTTTGGCGTTCACCATTTTTGTACAACACAATTAAATCTCTCGCTTTAATATCCTTGATAACTGCTTGCATTTTACCCGTTGTAAACGCTTTTTCGACACTTTTACCCTGCCCAAGCGCAAAATAAAACCCCGATGCGAAAGCAATAGCCACATCGTCACTTATTGCCCTTGCTGTGCCGACGACATAACCCACATATTTACAAATAACTTTTGCTTGCGATTCGGAATGACACGAATTGAAAACAACGACCTCAATCGAAATCCCCAATTCATTTACTGCTGCGCCGAACAAGTAATCAAGCACATCGTCATCTACAACTTTCATCTGCCGCATATCATCATCAAACACAACGATACCACCTTTTTGGTCGTAATTTTCAGGCAAAACATACCCTATTGCGCGGTCTTTTTCGCCCGCTTCACCCGAATTTGGGTCTTTTCCATGTCCCGAAAAATGAATAATATTGGGTTCTTTGGATACAATCAGCTCTGGGATATCCGACGCACTCGTAAATTTTTCAACCTCAATTTTATAAACATTGTTCAACTTTGCCGAAATACGGCTGTGTTCTACTTCGAGTTGCAAACTCCGTGTGTTGGGTGGATTTGCCCCCATAAAAAGAAGGGTTTTCTGTTTGGGTGAAATTTTTGAAATGGTATAAACCTGTTTTTCTGAAGAAGCTGCATCAAGCATAGACAATATTGCATGAGAAATCTGAGCATTTTGCATACGCGCATCACTTGTGTTCAGTAGCCCGAGATTTTCATCTGACCTCAATTTTCTTAGTTGTCCTTTTTTCAGGAGAATCGTGTTCTGAATGTCATTATCTCCCTTCGATTCAGCCCAAGTGCCAAACACTTCAAGTGCTTTATCCAATCGAGCGTTGGCGACTAAATCACGAATTTGCTCTTTCGTTTGTTTATCCATATTTTACAAAGCTGTTGATTGATTTTTCCGTAATTAATCTAAGTTTTGTGGTATTAAAACGTGGCTTCACCATGAGGAAAACCTAATGGGGCGAGCCGCCGAAGGCGGCGCGTTTTGAATGACTCCCACAAAACTTAGGTTAATTACTGATTTTCAATTATTTGAGTAACGATTTCTACTGAAATATTTAAGGCTTCCGCTATCTTCTCTTTTGGTAAACCGATATTATAAAAGCCAATAACCGTTTTTACAAGTGCTTTTTCAAGAATGTCCTCTTTGAGCAATTCACTCAAAAAGCCTTCGAGAATATCAAAGTCGGACTTATCCCGAAACATGAATTTTATAAACCAATCAAAGCGGACTAACTCGGTAACATTCTTCATAAGTTATCTATTTTCTTACAAAAATAGGTCTTTTTTTTAGATTTGCATAAATAACGTTGTTTTTAACTCAAAATACTGAGGGGGTGTTTTTTTTCTTACTCAACGGGTATTTCCTCCACCAATTTCCATTCCCGCTAATGGATAATGAAGTGGGGTATTTTCCATTATCCCTGCATTATCAACTATCCATTATTAACCCATTTAGCCCGAATCATACGGTCATTGCCACTCATATCTTTTCGCAATTGCACGTCAGCAAAGCCTTTTTTTTGCAATACCTGCACCACTTCAAGGGCATTGTACTGATTACATTCAAAAAATAAGTAAGCCGTACCCCCCTCAGTATAAAAGTGCTTTTTGGCAAATTCGGCGATGTTTTCGTAAAAAATCAAAGCATTATCGTCTTCTACAAACAACGCCAATTCGGGTTCAAAAGCCAGCACATTGCGCTCCATTAAGGCTTTTTCTGCCGTTAGGATATAAGGTGGATTACTGACAATGATGTTAAAATTGCCCAAGTTACCCCAATCTTCCATATTCAAAATATTCAAACGCTGAAACGTAACGTCCGCATTTTGCCGATAGGCATTGCGCGAAGCCGTAATTAGCGCACCTTCACTAATGTCAACGGCAGATACACTAAGGCTTGGATTTTTGATTTTTAAAGTCACGGGAATACAACCCGAACCCGTGCCGATATCCAAAATTTGTACATTGTGTCGCTTGCCGACTGTTTGCAAAACCCACTCAACGAGTTCTTCCGTTTCGGGACGCGGAATGAGTACATTCGGATTAACTTTGAATTTCAAGCCGTAAAACCACGCAAAACCCGTGATGTATTGGATAGGTTCGCCGTTCAATAAGCGTTTTTTGATGCTCAAAAAATCGGTTCGCAAAAACGTTGTAAACATCAATTCATCATTCGGATTGTGGGCTTTTATCCCAAAATAATCATCGAATAACCAGCGACTAATCGAGGCTGCTTCACGGTCGCCACACTGAGGGGTCAAACTCGTGACCAAATCTTGAATTGCGGATTGTATAGGCATGTTTTAAATTATTCGGTGACTACTTAGCCCACAGCTCGCTTCGCTCGCAAAAAAAGAGAATGTGGTTCATTTTTCGGGCAAAGTCCGAAAAACGAACCACCTCTCCTCCCTCGCGCGCGCGAAGCGAACGCGTGACTGAGTAATTGCATTATTCATAACTAATCACCATATTAGCTCAAGATTTTTTCAAAAATCTGCCAAGCCGTCTCTTTGTGTGGTGTATCGGCGGTAACGACAACGGGTGTTTTCAGAGTCGGGTGAATAAAAGACATGGAGCGACAATGTAAACAAATAGACGCATCTACATTTGGCGAACGTGCGCCATACTTCACATCTCCACGAATCGGTAAGCCAATTTTCGACAATTGAGCGCGAATTTGGTGCGAACGTCCTGTTTGTGGATGTACTTCCAAAACGTGTTGGTCACCCATGCTGCTGATAAGGGCATAGGTCAATTCCGAACGTTTGGCATCGGGATGACGGCGACTTTGTGCGTCTAAAGCCTTCGTAATATTGCGCTCGCGGTCTTTATCGAGATAATGAACGAGTGTTCCTTCGAGTGGGTCGGGGCGTTCATTGACAATTGCCCAATACTTTTTATCAATTTCTCTATCCGCAAACAGCTTGTTCATGCGTTCAAGTGCTTTTGATGTGCGTGCAAAAATAACTGCCCCGCTTACAGGGCGGTCAATGCGGTGGCAGACGCCGAGAAACACATCGCCGGGTTTGCCATAACGGGCTTTTATATAGTCTTTTACGTAGTCGCAAAGCGGTTTGTCGCCCGTTT
>JAXHNU010000032.1:0-155664 GCA_034520175.1 Saprospiraceae bacterium | reverse complement strand
CATGATGAAATCAATGCCCAAAATATCAAAGATATTCCCCTGATCATCCATGGAACCGGTCACCACCCTTCCATCGACTTGCGTGGCGGGAGAGTCTCCTGATTATTCGGATCATTCGGCGGATTTCCCAGGTTGGGACGACCTTAGCAATAGGCAGCGTATTCAACCGGCCGCCGCCGATCAGATCCCCTCCGCTGGTCAAAGCGCTTGCCGCTCTGCAGCCAGCGCCGCGAAGCTGCTCGAAAGTCGCGTCCGGCACCAGGGCGCTCACCAGCGCGCGGCTGTACCCGCCACGATCGGCGCTGCCATAGAGTTCCTGATACGGCGACATAATGATTTTCAACAAGCTGATACCCGGCGCACATCGCGCAAACTGCCGCGGCCGCCGAGAGGATGCCGGCACCGGGAGCTGCGAGCGTGACGCCCGGCGGGCTCCGGCCGGATTGCCCGGCGTTCCATAATTACTAAATGACGTCAGCGCATCGGCGGACTGATTTGGCTGCGACGGAAATGACACCGGGCAGAATTGCAGGATAAAGTAGGCCGCTCTGGGTCCCCGATATTCAGCTTAGGTTCCCCGCGGCGCGATGACCAGGCCCCTTTGCTTTGGGCATAATTGATGGCTTCCTGAAGGGCGGCCTGAACCGCGGAACCGAGCCGGCCTTCGGCGCCAAGCGACATATTGATGACATCCGCACCGTTATCGGCGGCGTGCCTGATCGCCAGAATGACGTTGTCGAGACTTCCGTAGCCATCCTCGTCAAGAACTTGGTGAGGCATAATCTTGGCTCCAGGCGCGATGCCCGCAATTCCGACACTATTATTCATGCCTGCGGCGACAGTGCCGGCAACATGCGTTCCTGTGTCCGTGCTCGTCAGAAGGGTCGCTTTTCGGGTTATGAACAAAATCCATGCCCGAAACAGTTTGCCAGGCGAGATCTGGATGGCTGAAGTCAATACCGGTATCGATCACCGCGACAATCTGGCCTGCTCCCGTTGTCCTATTCCAAACAGCACCGGGATCATCGGCCGTACTGTCATCCCCGTCGTCCATTACTTTACGGAGCCACCAGTTGCCTGCGGCACAAAAGAGAGGAGTCATCGCTCTGCACACCGAAGGAGCCTTCGCCCGAGGGCGAGGGCCCGCCCATGCCAAATGAACCTTCGCCGGCCCGGCGCGGAGCGGGGCCATGTGTATCCTTGCCATGTATATTCGCCGGCGTACGAATGCCGGGCAGCCTGCAATGTTCCCCTGCCGTTTCGCCCACGGAAAGGTTAAGGGTTTCCCAACTGACCGTCATCGCGGCGAACTGTTATTTCCCAGTGGTCCGGCGGCCTGTCAAAGCAATAATCACACGCCGCAACGGTAACCAGATTTTCATAGCGCTCGTCTGCTTCCGAGGCTGGTCACCATCTGCGGCCACAATCTGTTCTGCGTTGGAAATCCTCGCATCGCCCAATGCCTCCGCCACCGCATCCACGAGCGCATCCGCCGCCGGCGTCGCCAGGGCCGCTAGCGCGTCCGCAGCAACATTTTCGGAGCCGTCCTTTTCATCACCAGCATCAACCGTTGTCATCGTGGTATCGTGCCTTTTATCGTCGCCGTTGTTGGCCTTTGTCATCAACCTCCGGCTCGTCAGTCGTCGTCACGGGAGTCCGCACCGCCATCTCCCCGCCTCCGCGTCTCGCGTGCCGTCGCGGTCGATATATTCCATGATCGTAGCCTCGTCAGGGGACATTCCCGGTTCCCCTCCTCCATCCGTACACCCAAGCACTTCCCCTTCGTCATCCCCTATCTCGATCCGGTACTCCACGTCATCAACTCGCGTGCTATACGTCCCGGGACGGCAGTTGTCCGTCTGTGCTTCCATCTCTGTCGACGTGCACGTCGCCACATTCCCAGCCACACTCATCTCCCACCCGCGGAATATCCAAATTCCGCGTATCACTTGCATCAACCTCCGGCTCGTCAGTCGTCACGGGTTCACTCGTATCGCCGTCTATTGTCGTTGCTGCGTAAGCAGCTTCCCAGTCTTAGGTTTGTTAAATGTTGTTGCCAACGCAAAAAACGTAATCAACAAGAAACCCAAATCTACCATTGGCGTCATGTCTGTATGCGGGGCACCCTTTTTCCCCGTAGCTATTTCTGCCATTGTGAATAGGATTGATTCGTTAAAAAAAGATTTTTAGCGACCCCTCAGTATTTTAGGAAAATTTTAAATTTAAGATTTAAGAGTTTCCAATTGATTGAACCGCCATGTAATTCTACATGTATCTCGCTTTGAAATTTTGGAATCTGAAATTTTGAAATCACCCCTATTACTCAGGCGTAGCTGCTGCTGATTCGCCTGCTTTTGCGGAAGTGATAAGGTTGAAACGATTTGAGTTTGTTTTTCTCAATGTCTCAATCACATCATCTACCTTACCGTAATCAGCAACTTTGTCTGCTTTTACAGCGATACGCAAATTGTTGTTTGCAGTACGCGCCATAACGATAAGTTCGCCGAGTTCGTTTTTCACGTCCTCTTTTCCCGTTGAACCACCCATCAATTTGATTTTAGCTTCTGGGTCGCAAACAATACCTTCTTGCTTATAGCTTGCCATTTCAACGGCGTCCATAGTCAATAAAGTAGGTAATTTGTCAAGTGGCAAACCAAATTGGTCAAGCAACTTAAAACGCTTCTGCATCTCAGCAGTTACGGTATAACCGTTTTGCTTACTGATAGCATCGAGGATAGCAAGTCGCGTGTTCTGGTCATCTACGCCGAAGAAAATCCGACCGTCATTACCGACTGAAATCATCAAGATGTCTTTTTCTGGCAACGGAATTTGAGCCGTTGACGCAGGAATATCCACTTGGACAGGTTCATTCGGGCGGAACTTCGTCGTTAAGATGAAGAAGGTCAGAAGCAAGAACGCAACGTCGCACATCGCGGTCATGTCCATACGGATACTCTGCCTTTTCAGTTTAATTTTTGGCATTGTGATGTTCCTTTTTGATTGTTAATTAAAAGCTGTGAGCTATGAGCCACAAACTGCAAGCTTTTGACCGCTTGGGCTTAAAGCTATAAGCTAAAAGCTGTCTTACTTGTTGTGAGCAACGAAAGACTGACCAATCGAAAAAGATGCTTCATCAATACGGTAGTTCAAACCATCAATCTTCGCTGTGAAGAAGTTGTACACGATGATTGCAAGTGCCGATGTACCGATACCAAAAGCCGTGTTGATCAAGGCTTCAGAGATACCTGTTGAAAGGGCAACCGCGTCAGGCGCACCTGAGCTTGCAAGTGCCGAGAACGCCTTAATCATACCGATTACCGTACCTAACAAGGCGACAAGCGTTCCGATAGAGCCGATAGTAGCCAAAACGGGCATATTTTGCTCCAACATTGGAATTTCCAAAGCCGTAGCTTCTTCAATATCTTGTTGGATAGACGCCACTTTTTGGTCTTTGTCCATACTTGTGTCACCCATCATTTCTTTGTACTTCATCAAACCGCTACGCACGATGTTAGCCACCGAACCTTGTTGTTTGTCGCACTGAGCGATAGCCGCGTCAACGTTGTTTGATTCAAGAGACGCTTTCACACTTTTGATAAACGCTTGCAATGAACCTTTACCTTCCGCCTTACTGATTGTCAAAAAACGCTCAATCGAGAAGATGAAAACGCAAATGAGGAGCGTCATCAAAATTGGTACGATGAAACCACCTTTGTAGATGATACCCAACATATCTTTAGGGTGTCCTCTTATAGGGTCTGCTCCTTCGTAGTGACTACCATCACCCATGATGAGATAAAAAATAAGATGCGCGACTGCTGCCGCGATAAGAATTGCCACAGGTGCGAACCATCCGTTGTTTTCAGATGTGCTTGTGCTTGCCTTTGATGCCGAAGCTGCTACGTTTGCCTTAGCCATAATCCAGAAAGTTTGAGTTTTGAATTAATAAAAATTTTTTTAAAAGAGTCTTGTTTTGAATTATATTAAAATTTGAAATTGTGTTTCTCACATGCGTCTTATTAATTAGTGCTTACTTAATAAGGTGGTGCAATTATACAATTTAAAACTGATTCACCAACTAACATCTTAAAAAAAATTTTGTTACGCCCTCTTTTCTGAAACTTTAATTTCGTTCGTAAGCCCTTGAACAACACGCCTTTTTCTCGACGAAAACGCCCTTTTTCCCTTTTTTTGCCGCATTTCGTCTTTATCTTTACTACACAAACAAGGTTATAGGAAGCAAATAAATATTGGTTTTTAAAATTGTTAAACCCGTGTTAATGCTTCTTTTCGTTAAATACATACAATAAAAATATCGGCTTATACACTAATTTAGTTAATCAATAAATACAATAAATTTTTAATACAATATACGATAAAATAGCTATTTTTATAATTTATTCTTCTTTTTTTTATATACTGGTAACTTCGGAAATCTCTTGAATCCATCGGATTCATACGTTTGTAGAATAAAAATCAAGTAACTGTCCCCCGAATCCGTAGGATTCGCACGTTTTTTAACCCTTACAAACGTATGAATCCTACGGATTCAATGTGCGTTTTGCTTTATATTTTCTACAAACATGTAAATCCTAACGGATTTATGAGATTTCCGAAGTTACCAGTATATACGTTTTTTTAAAATTTAAGTAATTACTTGAGGAGTGGGCATAACCTAAAAACATCGTTTTTTGATTAAAAACAGATGTTTTGCGCTCGCTTCGCTCGCGCAAAAGGAGGAGACGTGGTTCGTTTTTCGGCGAAGCCGAAAAACGAACCCATTCCCTCCCTCGCGCGAGCGAAGCGAGCGCGAGATGCAAAAAACGCTTTTAGGTTATGCCCATCCCTCAAGTAATTACTTAGCCTATTGCTCGCTTCGCTCGAAAAAGAGGGGAATGTGGTTCATTTTTCGGCAAAGCCGAAAAATGAACCACCTCTTCTCCTGCCGTTGCGCGAGCAAAATGCACGGAAGCTCAATATTTACCTTAAATCATTAGTAACTACTTAGCCCATAGCTCGCTTCGCTCGCAAAAAAGGGGAATGTGGTTCGTTTTTCGGGCTTTGCCCAAAAAACGAACCACCTCTCCTCACTCGCGCGAGCGAAGCGAGCGCGTGACTAAGTAATTACAGTCATTAAAAAGATACGGAAAACCTTAAAATTTCTCCAAACGACCTTCACTTTAAAGATTCTATTTGTGTAGATGCAAGGCTTGAAAGTTTTGGTGTGTCAATATTATTTTTATTCAAGAAAAAGTAATTACTTAGTCGAGGGATGGGCATAACCTAAAAGCGTTTTTTGCATCTCGCGCTCGCTTCGCTCGCGCGAGGGAGAGGAATGTGGTTCGTTTTTCGGCTTCGCCGAAAAACGAACCACGTCTCCTCCCTTTTGCGCGAGCGAAGCGAGAAACAGTGCGTATCAAACCACGTTTATTTAGGTACAGCTACTTAGAACTACAAACCTTGGGTTAAAAAATGATTTTTTTGACATTATCAGTTTAAGCATTACTTTTACAACTTGTAAATGAAATTTTGAAACCATACATAAAATCTAAACTGCTGGTTCTCGCGCTCGCTTCGCTCGCGCGAGGGGAGAATGTGGTTCATTTTTCGGGCTTTGCCCGAAAAATGAACCACCTCTCCTACTTTTGCGCGAGCGAAGCGAGCGCAAAAGTGCCTTTTAATGCGTATTTTGAATTTATGTATGGTTTCAAAAATGAAATAAATAATTAAAATCAATAATGATTACAGACGTTTATATCACGCCTTTAAAAGCGTGCGAAGAAGGCTTGGCAGAGGTAATTCAGAAGCGGTTTAACATCACCTTAGATGTGGCAACGAGAATGGTGAATGAGCAGTTAAAAAGACACTTGTCCCAACTCAAATCGAGTGCTTATTTGGTGATTGAAGCGCCGTATGTGGATAGGATTTTCAGAAATAGTTATTACAATTATTTCTCTACAAAATTAGGGACATACAACAAAGATTGCATCAAAGTATCTATTTTTGATAAAGAAATAACAGAAGACGATTTCAAAAATAAAGAGCGATTTAACTTTTTATTCAATAGTTTCAAAGGTTTTTTTGTTATTCGACCCACTTTACCGCAGATAGTCGGGCGCAGTGTTATCAGCCCTAATGCGTTGAAAAAACGTAACTTTAATACCAGTTTTTCAAAGATTTCCACAACCGTCAATGGTGTCAAATTGGAAGCAGTAGGCTTTCCTCACTCGTCGCAAGACGGTGAGACCATTACGTGTGCAGAAACGACGATTTGGGCGATAATGGAGTATTTTAGCCACAAATATCCCGAATATCAGCCTGTTTTGCCATCACGTATTATTCAGGTTTTGAATAAAGTATCCACCGAAAGGCAAGTACCTTCACGCGGCTTGGCAATTCAACAAATTTCGTTTGCCTTGCGCGAATTTGGTTTTGGGACTATTGTTTATTCGCGTGACCAATATGGTGATGAATTTGAAAATATATTGAGTTGCTACATCACAAGTGGGATTCCTTTAGTTATTGCGGTGCAAAATCAGCCGCCTCATCAGTTAATCGGACATGCCATGATTTGTGTCGGACATGAGTTCATTGAAACTGACCTTATTGATGATTTAGAGCCAACAAGCATCTCTAATCGAAGTTTAGAGTACAAACTAAAAAGTAAAAATATTACGATTTATGACAGTGACGCTATTCGGAAAAAGTTTGTTTTTATTGACGACAATCACCCCGTTTATCAAAAAGCATTTATCGACAACCCGACGGGGCATTATGGCACACAAGCGTGGCGCAATTGCCGCATTAGCAATTTTGTCGTACCACTACATCCGCGCATTTATTTGGAGGCTTACGCCGCGAAAAATTTTGTTATGTCGTTCTTAGTGGAGGGAATTGTATCGCTGCAAGACAATACCGAGATTGTTTTGCGGGTGTATTTGACATCGAGTCGTTCTTACAAAGATTATTTATCTTTTAACGACACATTTGATGAAAACATCAAACATGTCATTGTGGAAATTCCTATGCCCAAGTTTATTTGGATTGCCGAATTGTCCACAAAAGAGTTGTTGAAAGAAAACAAATCAAATGGATTGATGTTGTTAGATGCAACAGAACCAAACGTATTTGATAATAAACCGTTAATACTGGCGGCTTTTCAAGGACATTTGGTTAAATATTCGGAAAAAGATTGTGTGCTTCAAGACAATTCTGTTACTTTGCAGACGTTTACGAATTTTACTAACTTTAAATCGTAAATACTTAGCTGCGCTTGCTCAAAAGAGAGAAAAGTGGTTTATTTTTTGGGCTTTGCCCAAAAAATAAACCATACCTCTTACTTCGCACAAGCGAAGCGAGCGCGTAACCAAGCATCTGCGAATAGTTATTTATCCAAAACTTTATTAGTCCACAACTTAAATTTTTTCACTCATGTTTAAAAAAATTAGTAAGTCAGAAGCGTATTTACACTCCCTCTCCTTGCAAAACAAGGTGACTAATTTGAATCAGAGTAAACACATACAAGCTACGTCTAACATGAACAGCATCATGGAAGAAGTCAAACGCGATTTTGAGTACAAAAACAGACAATCAAATATTTCGGCGGCTAATGTTATTCTAACATCTTAGAAATTATGAGTTATAAGTTGAGGGATGGGCATAACCTAAAAGCGTTTTTTGCATCTCGCGCTCGCTTCGCTCGCGCGAGGGAGGGGAATGTGGTTCGTTTTTCGGGTTTTGCCCGAAAACGAACCACCTCTGCTCACTCGCGCGAGCGAAGCGAGCGCGTGACTAAGTAATTACTTATTTTCAAGCATTTATGTCTTGAAAATGGGTATCATAGAAAAAAGCCTTTTGCTGAGAACAGCAAAAGGCTTTTTCGTGTGACAATAACCCCTCAGTATTTTTGATAAAAACATTTTGAAACCATACATAAAATCTAAATTGCTGGTTCTCGCGCTCGCTTCGCTCGCGCGAAGAGGGGAATGTGGTTCATTTTTCGGGCTTTGCCCGAAAAATGAACCACCTCTCCTCTTTTTGCGTGAGCGAAGCGAGCGCAAAAGTGCCTTTTAATGCGTATTTGGAATTTATGTATGGTTTCAAAACCATACATAAAATCTAAACTGCTGGTTCTCGCGCTCGCTTCGCTCGCGCGAAGGGGAATGTGGTTCATTTTTCGGGCTTTGCCCGAAAAATGAACCACATTCCCCTTCGCGCGAGCGAAGCGAGCAATAGGCTATATCTAATAAAAGAGTCAAACTCAATGCAATAGTGCATACTATACACCTTTGCGAGCGAAGCGAGCACGAGATGCAAAAAACGCTTTTAGGTTATGCCCATCCCTCAACTAAGTAATTACCCAGTTTGTTAAAAAAACGTATAATATTTTTCCTTTTAGCGAAAATTCGTTTCTTGGCGTTTACTACTATTAATAGGTCATCTGTAAAAATTAAAAATTATGTTGAATAAGCAAGTACGTCTCGCGGCGCGTCCTGTTGGGCTACCCGTACCCACCGATTTTAATATCGTGAATGAACCCATCAGCCCTCTTCAAGAAGGTGATGTATTGGTTCAAGTTCAATTGATTTCACTCGACCCTGCGATGCGCGGCTGGATGAATGTCGGCAAATCGTATATTCGTCCCGTTGAGATAGGCGAGGTGATGCGAGCAGGTGGCGGCGGTCGGGTTATCGCTTCGCAAAATGACAGATTTAAAATCGGCGATATGGTAACAGGCACAACGGGCGTTCAAGACTATTGGCACGTAAAAGGCGGCAAAGGTTTGACCAAAGTGGATACGCGCCTTGCGCCCCTCAGTACATGGCTCTCCGTTTTGGGTATGACGGGCATGACGGCTTATTTTGGTTTGCTTGATGTTTGTGCGCCAAAAGAAGGCGATACGGTACTCGTAAGTGGTGCGGCGGGTGCTGTGGGTATGGTAGTTGGGCAGATTGCTAAAATCAAAGGTTGCCGCGTTGTGGGTATTGCAGGTGGTCAAGATAAAGTAGATTTTTTGAAAAATGAACTCGGTTTCGACGATGCCATTGACTACAAACAAGGCAATTTGCGTTCAGCCATGCGCCGCGCTTGTCCCGAAGGTATTGATGTGTATTTCGATAACGTCGGCGGCGAAACGCTTGACAATGCTTTGTCTATGTTGAAAATGAAGGCGCGGGTCGGCATTTGTGGGGCAATTTCAGGTTACAATAGTACAGAAGGTGTCATTGCGCCGAAAAATTATCTGTCTTTATTGGTCAATCGCGCAAAAATGGAAGGTTTTGTTGTCTTTGATTACGCGCCACGCTATCAAGAAGCAGCAATGGACATGGCAGGCTGGATTCAGAAAGGACAATTGCAAAGCCGCGAACACATTGTGCAAGGTGAAGTGACTGACTTTTTGGACACGTTTGTTTTGCTTTTTGGCGGGGATAAAATTGGGAAATTATTGTTGAAAATAGCGTAAAGGAAAATAAATCATTTTAATTGTGAAACCAAGAGCCCTTATTTTAACCCACGGTTTGCTCGACACGGAAAATGGCAAAACCGCGCACGGCTTAATCCGAAGTTCCGAGCGTTTCCAAATTGTTGGCGTGATTGATTTCGCAACGGCAGAGCGCGATGCAGGCGACGTTTTAGATGGTCAAAATCGGCATATTCCTATTTTTGAAACCATTGAAAAAGCCGTAGAAAAATTGGGCGAGACCCCTCAGTATATCGTCATTGGTGTTGCCGTTGCAGGGGGTAAAATACCGCCTTCGATGCTCGATGTGTTGACAATTGCGATGCGGCATAAAATCAGTATTATCAATGGTTTACACGAAAAGCTGAACGAAAAAGCTGATTTTATCGCTTTAGCCCAACAAAATGGCGTGACAATTACGGACGTTCGGCGCACCAAAACGCCTTCTGAAATGACTTATTGGTCGGGTGAAATTCAGCGCGTTACTACGCCGCGTGTCACCGTTTTGGGTATGGATTGCGCCGTCGGCAAACGTACAACTGCCCGTTTTTTGGTCGAACGAATGCGCGAAAAAGGCTTTAAAGCGGAGATGATTTCGACGGGTCAAACGGGTTGGATGCAAGATAGACGCTACGCTTTTATCTTTGATTCGACTATTAACGACTTTTTGACAGGTGAGTTAGAAACCCAAATTACGCGCTGTTTTGATGAACAAAAACCCGACGTACTATTCCTCAACGGGCAGTCTGCCCTGCGTAATCCGATTGGTCCAACAGGTTCGGAGTTTCTGTTGTCGGGACAATCAAAATGGGTTGTTTTGCAAGCCCAACCGAGCCGAAAATATTACGAAGGTACAGAAGACAATATCAAAGCGCGTATCCCCTCAGTAAAAAGTGAGATTCAGTTGATAAAAATGTACGGCGCAAAAACAATTGCTGTAAGCCGCTTTACACGCCGCCTTTACTTGCAAACACACCAAATATATTGACCTCGACGGCAGTTTAGACCTTGCCGAAGATGTTGTAAAATCGGGTTTTGTGTTGAAAAATGGGGTGATGTCATTGCCCAAAGGGGCAGGTTTAGGTTTGATTAAGTAATTAATCTAAGTTTTGTGGTAGTGGCTTAAAACGCGCCGCCTTCGGCGGCGCGAGGGATTTTTTTCGGATCGAGCGGTTTTTTTTGTTAAAAATTTGGGCTTTGCCCAAATTTTTAACAAAAAAAACCGCTCGATCCATTAGATTTTTACGCGGCGAAGCCACGTTTCAATACCACAAAACTTAGATTAATTACTTAGTCACGCGCTCGCTTTACTCGCGCGAGGGAGGAGAGGTGGTTCGTTTTTCGGGCAAAGCCCGAAAAACGAACCACCTCTCCCCTTTTTTGCGAGCGAAGCGAGCTATGGGCTAAGTAATTACGGAATTACAATAATAGCCGATTTTGCACTGCCAATGGTAAAAATACCATACCCATTTTTCACATTGGTATATAAAATAACAGGCTCGGAAAAAAATGGATTATCTTGTGCAGAAGCCGTCAAATCCAGTGTTTTTAAGAATAAAACATAGTCTTTGGTCGCAGATGAAATATTGACAGTGATTTTGTCACCCGATTTGAGTTGGCTTATACCTCCGTTGCCATTTCCATTGCTTGAATAAAAATCCAAATTAGGTCTTAGCCAAAAACGCCACGAGTAATTTTTACCGTTGAATGAACGGTCTGGCAAAAAATCATTTTCCTCATTGGGGTCAATATTATTAATGTAGCCAAAGGCTTCAAACTTTTGTCCCATCGAATCTCTTGAAACGAGCGCATCAGGTGACCGAAAAAAACCAAAACTCCCAGAACCATTGAGCGCGTAATAGTTTTCATCGTTTCCACTGTCTTGTATTTCAATTGTCAATTCGTCGCCTCTTTGTGGTGAACTGAACGGGTCTGAAAGGTCTCTGTATAAGGCGGCATCTTTGCGATACCCCCCCCTCAGTATCTTGAAGCCTTCTTGTATTTTTTGAGCTGCTTCAACGGTTTCAAAATTAGGTGCGGATACCCGTATTGTGTAAGTTGCGCCTGAAACTGTGTCTAACTTGTACAATTTATTGGCAACATGATAGCCTTTTCGTGAGTAAGGAATTGTACCCAGTAGGAGACCATTTCGCAACAACTCAACTTTTGTATTGGGAACGGTATCATAGTGTTCTTGCACATATTTAATGGAGTCTTTCCCATTCCAATAAGAAAAAACTTGGCTAAAATTGGCTTTTGTTTTATCTAAAACACCTTTGCTTTTGCTCACAAAAACAGCTAAAGAATCACTCCCAGCTTGCCAATCTGCTCGAATAACCAAGCGGGGTGTATGGGCAGGAATGTCTATTTCAACGAGAGGTGAAAAGCTATCTTCGTCACAAGCGAAGAAAGGAATAAGAAGTAAAATACCTATAAAATTGATTATATTTTTCATTTTTTAATGATTTAGAATTTGAAACTATATATAAAATCTAAACTGCTGGTTCTTGCGCTCGCTTCGCTGGCGCGAGGGGGGAATCTGGTTCATTTTTCGGGCTTTGCCCGAAAAATGAACCACCTCTTCTCCTTTTGCGCGAGCGAAGCGAGCGCAAAAGTACCTTTTAATGCGTATTTTAAATTTATGTATGGCTTCAAAATTTAGAATTTAAAATTGTACGAAATCGAAGGCAGAGGTATCGGAATCAAACTTAAAATTCGGTAAGCGGGAACTGATTGCTGTGTAGCTTGGTCAAATTTTGATGCTTTAAACAGGGCAAAAGGATTTGCCCGCCCATACACATTGTAACAGCCCAAAACCCATGTTCGGGTATGGCGTTTTTTCTTTTTAGTCCATTCCAAACTCATATCCAAGCGATGATAAGCGGGTAATCGGTAGGCGTTGCGTTCACCGACGGTTGCGACTTCAATGTCGTTTTTATAACGTACGTCAATGGGTTGATTACTGCTCGGCAAACGGAAATTGTTGGTGTAAAGCGTCAAAGCATTGCCTGTACCATATTGCCAAGCAGCGTTGATGCTGAAACGTTTTGAAAATAGGTGCGACATGATGAGTTTAAAATCATGGCGACGGTCATATTTGTAAGGAAATTCTAAGCCGCCGTTGAGGTCGTTGAACTGACGGAGGTTTTTGGACCATGTATAACTCACCCACCCTGTTGTTTTACCTTCTTTTTTCTGTAAAAAAAACTCAAGACCATACGCTTTGCCATCGCCTTGCGTCACTTTATCCTGCCAATTGTTTTGCGTGCCTAAAAACGACGCTCCTTCTTTGAGCGATAAGACATTGGTCATGTCTTTGTAATAGGCTTCTACACTTATTTCATAGGCATCTCGCCATGTTTTGGCAGCTCCTGCGGCAATTTGCCACGATTTTTGAGGCACAATCCGCTTTGTAGAGGGTGTCCACAAGTCGGTTGGCAAGCCCACACCTTCGTTTGTCAAAAGATTAACATTTTGCTGCATCGAAGCAAACGAGGCTTTTAGAGCAATATCTTGTGGCAAGCGATAACTAACGCCCATGCGAGGCTGTAAAGACCCCAACCAAGACCCCTCAGTAAAAATGCCTCCATAGTGCAAGCCAACATTGGCTTTGAATTTTCCCAAACTTATTTCATCTTCTACATATACAAAAGGCTCATGGGCAAAAGTGTTGCTTGACCCAAGCGTTGTATCTGTGTTGAATCTATCAATTTTAGCTTTAATATTGAAAGCTCCCGGTGAGTACGTATGATAGGTATTGCTGGCACCAAAACGAATACGGTGTTGTGGATTGGGCAAATAATCTAAATCTATGCGGCTTGACCAGTCTTTGATGCCTGAAAAGAACTTGCCATTGGCATTTTCAAGGGTCGTATCCTGTTTTATTTCGTAACCTGCAATTGTGTTAAATTGGTAACGGGTATAAGCCACGGTGGTATTGGCAAACAGTTTTTTACCAATCAGCCAATTCCAGCGCAATGCGCCTGTTGTGTTGCCAAAGTCAATGCCGCCTTTTGTGCGTTCGTAGTCTGCGGGCTTGTTTCTATCGGCTAATTTATAATCTACATTAAAAATATCGGCATTGTTGAAAGCACTCAAAAAAAGGCGGTGTTTTTCATTGATTTTCCAATTAACCTTGGCGTTGAGGTCGTAAAAAAAGAGATTAAAATCAAAATCGCTATTCGGTTCTTGTTTTTTGAAGGCTTTTTTGGCAATTGGTTTTATCAAAACATCGTAGTAGGTTCTTCTACCTGCAATCATAAAAGAGGCTTTGTTTTTAACAAGTGGTCCTTCCAGCATCAAACGAGATGTCAAAATACCAATGCCGCCTTCGCCGTGATATTCCTGCATATTGCCGTCTTTCATATCAATTTCAAGGACAGAGGAGAGCCTGCCGCCAAATCGGGCAGGAAAACCACCCTTTGTAAGCGACACATTTTTAATGGCATCACCATTGAAAACAGAGAACAAGCCGCCCAAATGCGAGACATTATAAACAGGAACACCATCGAGAATAATCAAATTTTGGTCGGGACTCCCCCCACGCACAACCAAAGCATTTTGACCTTCTCCCCCCGACTGCACACCGGGCAAAAACTGCAAGGCTTTTAACACATCAACTTCGCCTAAAAGCATCGGAATTTTTTTAATTTGAGCAACTGGAACAGTGATTTTAGACATTTGCACCTGTTCCTCAATGCGGTCTTGTCGTTTGGCACTGACTTCTACGGCTTGCAAGTCTGCGGCTATTTTCAACGGCAAATTGAGCGTCGTATCCCGTATTAGGTTAATTTTCAGCTCTTGTGTTTCATAACCCACAAAGCTAATCGTTAATGTTTTTTCACCTTTGGGTAAGGTTAAACTGAAAAATCCGTAGGTGTTCGTGACGACACCTTGTTTGGAAGCCACATCATAAATGATAGCAGAAATGAGTTTCTCCTTTGAAGCGGCATCTTCGACATAGCCGTTTAAGGTGAACGTATTTTGCGAAAATAGATAAAAAGGCATTGACAATAGCAATAAAACAAAACACTTACGACCAGAAGAAGATCTGTTGTAGTTCATTAGAAAATCGTTAAAAGGTTAATGATAACTATTTAGCCACGTTCCTTTTGCTCGCACAACGACAGGAAAAAAGGTGGTTCATTTTTCGGCAAAGCCGAAAAATGAACCACCTTCCCCCTTTCTGCGCGAGCCAAGTCTATTTACATCCCAAATACCTTCGGGAGAGCGTGTGGTAAACAGCTATGTTTTATGAATAAATTTAAGTTCCACTATATTAACGTTGAAATTTTATAAACGTGATGAAGAAGTTGAAATTTTAACATCTGTTATTTCGTTAGTTGCTTTGAAATCTGAAATTTGAAATCTTCTTATGGCGTAAAAAAACACATTTCTTCGGTAAAAATAAAGGGTTCTTTGACAATTTTAGTTGAAGTCAAAAAATGAAAGCCGCAGAAATTAAGACTGCCAAAGTGATTCAACTAAAATTGTCAGAGAACCAAATAAATTTACTTGGATTTAATTCTCTTTTCATTAAATTGGCTTGATTTCAGCCATGATTTTTACCTTTGTCTGTCTTCTCAAATCCAATTATTTTATCAAAATTAATTATCACAGATTATGAGAATTTAAGATTTCAAATTTCAAGGTTTACCCCCTCAGTATTTTAGCATTTTTCAACTAAAAATAACTTTGAAAAAATTGTAATTACTTAGCCCATAGCTCTCCCGAAAGTATTCGGGAGAGCGCGTGACTAAGTAATTTCAAAAAGCTTGCAACTTTTTGAAAGTTTTAAACAATTTATTCCACTTTGAAATCTGAAATTCTCCTAAAACAACAACAATAATATGAATGTCTTAATTATCGGTGGTGGCAATATGGGACTCACCTACGCTCAAGCCTTTATCCGTTCGCACGTTTCGACACCCGAACAAATGATGATTTTGGAGCATTTGCCGGAAAAAGCGGGACAACTCAAAGCGCTCAATTTGGGAACAGTTTATCTCGATTCTAAGGACTGTTTACACAAAGCTGATGTGATTATTTTAGCCGTAAAACCCCAAGATTCGGCATCGCTTTTTGCCCAAATTCGCCCAAATACTGAGGGAGGGCAAGTCTTCCTCAGCATCATGGCAGGTGTGCGGATTGCGGCAATTCAAGAGGCTTTAGGTGTCAAAAAAGTGATTCGCGCAATGCCAAATTTACCTGCACAAATCGGACAAGGCATGACGGCTTTCACATCGGCAGATGAAGTGACCCGCCTTGAATTGGTCATGGTTCAAAACTTGCTGGCAACAACGGGCAAGGCTGTATATGTTGAAAAAGAAGAAATGATTGACGCTGTAACGGCGATTTCTGGCTCTGGTCCTGCTTATGTTTACTACTTCATGGACGCTATGATGCAAGCGGCAACACAAATGGGGTTCTCGCAATCAGAATCTGAATTGTTGGTGGTTCAAACCTTCACGGGTGCGGTAGATTTGTACAATAAATCTGATTTTTCTTGCGCAGAATGGATTCAAAAAGTATCGTCTCGCGGTGGTACAACTGAGGCTGCTTTAAATTCATTCAAAGCCAACACTTTGCACCAAGATATTATTGACGGCGCAAAAGCGGCTTTGAACAGAGCAGTTGAATTAGGCAAGTAAAAATTACTGGTAATTACTTAGCCTATTGCTCGCTTCGCTCGCAAAAGAGGGCAATGTGGTTCATTTTTCGGCTTCGCCGAAAAATGAACCACATCTTCTCTCGTCGTTGTGCGAGCAATAGGCACATGGCTAAGTAATTACAATTACTGTATGTTTTTTTGCTCGCTTCGCTCGCGCGTGGTTAAGTAATTAACACGCATTCTGAATTAAACTCATTGATTGTCAATTTTTTAGATACAAAACTGGCTCTTTTTCGCTTCGCTCAAAAATCGCCCTAAGAGCGTTTTTTTGGGGCGAGCGTGTTTTGACAGAAAAATCTTCGATTTTTCTGTCAAAACACGCTCGCCCCAATAGATTTTCACGCAGCCGATTTTCGAGCGTAGCGAGAAAGAGGGCGTAACTCACAACTCACGTTAATTGTAAAAGCTACACTCATGGGAAAAGAAATAGAAAAAAAGTATTTAGTTGACCATGCGAAATGGCAAAAAACGGCAAAACCCAAAGGTGAATTGTACCGTCAAGGCTATTTAGTTGCCGATTCCAACAAAACAATTCGCGTTAGATTGACCGAAAAAAGTGGCTGATTTTTAAAATTTTGTGAAAAGCACACAATTCCAATTTATTCGCCGCATGATTTGCGGAAAATAATTAATTTATTCGCCGCATTTTTACACCCCTCAGTATTTTTAAACATTTTAACTCTTGGAGGGTTTTAAAGCCCTCCGAGAGTTTTTCCCAAAAATGCCTTTTAATCGTTCAATTTCAATACCTGAATAAACGCCGTTTGCGGCACTTCTACTGAGCCAAATTGACGCATTTTCTTCTTCCCTTCCTTTTGTTTTTCCAACAATTTCCGCTTACGCGAAATATCACCACCGTAACATTTGGCAGTTACGTCTTTTCGCATCGCTGAAATCGTTTCTCGGGCAATGATTTTTGCACCAATAGCGGCTTGGACAGGAATCACAAATTGGTGATTGGGAATCAATTTTTTCAACTTTTCGCACAAGCGACGTCCCATAATGTCCGCTTTTGAGCGATGCACCAACGCAGAAAAAGCATCTACATTATCGCCATTGAGTTTGATGTCTAATTTCACTAAATCCGTTTCGCGATAGCCAATTTGATGGTAATCGAAAGAGGCATAGCCGCGACTTAATGATTTTAATTTATCGTAAAAATCAAAAACAACCTCCGCCAAAGGCAATTCAAAGACCAATTCAATACGGGTAGGTGTCAAATAATTTTGCTTAACTAAGTAACCACGTTTGTCAATACACAAATTCATAATTGAGCCGATGTATTCGGGTTTCGTGATGATTTGGGCTTCGATAAACGGCTCTTTTGCATAATCCAAAGCCGAAGGGTCGGGCAATTCAGCAGGCTGACGAATGAGGTATTCTTCTGCGCCGCGTTTTGTTGTTTTGGCATAATACGACACATTTGGAATCGTGACGATGATTTCTTGGTCAAATTCACGCCGCAAACGCTCGCTCACAATCTCTAAATGCAACATGCCTAAGAAGCCGCAACGGAAGCCAAAACCCAAAGCAGCCGAAGATTCCGCTTCAAAAATCAAAGAGGCATCGTTCAATTGCAATTTTTCTAAACTATCGCGGAGGTCTTCAAAATCGTCGTTGTCAATTGGGTAAATACCCGCAAAAACCATTGGTTTTACTTCCTCAAACCCTTGAACGGCTTGCGGTGTCGGACGGTTTGCGTGGGTCATCGTATCCCCCACTTTAATCTCTTTTGCCGATTTGATACCCGTTACAATATAGCCTACGTCTCCAGCTGCAACCGCGTCTTGTGGAATCAAAGTCATCTGCAAAATACCAATTTCATTTGCCTCATAATCGCGCCCTGTGTAGAAAAATCGGATTTTTTCACCTTTGCGAATTGAGCCATTCATCACGCGAAAATACGCAATTACACCGCGAAAAGAGTTAAAAACCGAGTCGAAAATCAAACATTCAAGGGGTGCGTTGGGGTCGCCTTTGGGTGCTGGAACTCTATCCACAACCGCCGTCATAATGTCTTGAATACCAATACCCGTTTTACCCGAAGCCAAGATAATTTCCTCTTTTTCGCAACCAATCAAATCAATAATTTGGTCAGATACCTCGTCAATCATTGCCGCATCCATATCAATTTTATTCAATACAGGAATGATTGTCAAGTTGTGTTCCAACGCCAAGAAAAGGTTTGAAATTGTTTGGGCTTGAATCCCTTGCGTAGCGTCCACGAGCAATAATGCGCCCTCACAAGCGGCTATTGACCGCGACACTTCGTAGCTAAAGTCAACGTGACCGGGCGTGTCAATCATATTGAACGTGTAAACATCACCGTCGGTATGCTTGTAGCGCATCTGAATCGCATGACTTTTTATGGTAATACCGCGTTCGCGCTCCAAATCCATGTCATCAAGTGCTTGGTGCTGCATATCGCGCTCGGCAATTGTTTTTGTGAACTCCAAAAGACGGTCAGAAAGTGTGCTTTTTCCGTGATCAATGTGCGCAATAACGCAAAAGTTTCTAATATTTTTTTGATTAGTCATTATCTATTCTGATAAAATTGTCGAATTTTCGGCGTAAAGGTAATAAAATTATAGAAATACTGAGGGGTCTATTTTTAATATTCCCAAGTCTTTAGTTTGATTCAAAATAAGGAAAAACAGAATTTTTCTTTTCGAGTAGCAATAGAAACAAATAGTAACTGAGGAGTGGGCATAACCTAAAAACATCGTTTTTTGATTAAAAACAGATGTTTTACGCGCGCTTCGCTCGCGCAAAAGGGAGGAGACGTGGTTCGTTTTTCGGCGAAGCCGAAAAACGAACCACATTCCCCTCCCTCGCGCGAGCGAAGCGAGCGCGAGATGCAAAAAACGCTTTTAGGTTATGCCCATCCCTCAAATAGTAACTCAAATTTTTACGGTTATTTGACAATTTTAGTGGAGGGGTTCTCGACAAACGCTTCTGCTCGCTTCTGCTCGCTTCTGCTCGCTTCGCTCGCAAAAAAGGAGGAGAGGTGGTTCATTTTTCGGGCAAAGCCCGAAAAATGAACCACTTTCCCTCCTTTCGCGAGCGAAGCGAGCGCAATGACTAATGCCTCCACTAAAATTGTCAAACAACCATTTTTACGTATGGTTTTAAAATCGACAAAAAAAAACAGTTGATACCAAGGATAGACCCCTCAGTATCAACTGTTTATTTTATTGACTGAAAAAAAAATAAGTAATTCTTAGTCACGCGCTCGCTTCGCTTACGCGAGAGAGAAGAAGTGGTTTGTTTTTCAGGCAAGCCCGAAAACAAACCACATTCTCCTTTTTCGCAAGCAAATCGAGTTATAAGCTAAGTAATTACGAAAATGTTATTATTTAGCGATATTCAATTGCTGAATAACATCTTTTCTGCCTTTTGAAACAACCCGCAAACGGTAGTTACCTGCCGTAAACTGAGCAATATCAAGATTGAGCGAACCACTTGCATTGTCAACACTATGAGTCAATACTTGTTGACCGAAAGTATTGTACAATAAAATAGTTACCGCTTGACCTTTGTATTTCGACAAATCAACACTTACAGTTTCTACCGCAGGGTTTGGATAAACACTTACACCTTGTGATGTTTTAGAACTAACCGTTTTAGCGTCAGAAATTTTAGTCGAACCGTCCAAATAGGTCACTTTCACGCGGTATGTATTGTCGCCTTCAACAGGATTGTTGTCATAAACAGAGTAATATTCATTTTCGTTGGTGTTTGACTTGTTGTTAACAAGTTCCAACGTTTCAAAATCACCTGAAGCTTGATTAACTTTTTCAACTGTCAAATAATCATTTTGAATACCTGTATTGTTTACAAAATCAATCCGATTGCGGTTCACTTCTGCTCTTGCTTCCAATGTCAACACGTCAGCAGTAGCCAAGAACCACCAGCCGTTAGAACAACTTGATGCCGTTGCCGTTTGTGTACAGTTAGAAGTAACCTTATAATCATACACAACAGAGCCTTTGCTCGTACACATCAACCATCTGTGACCAGGATAAGTAGATTGCGCATGTGTTGCACCAGCTGAAATTGATTTGTACCATTTTTTCTTTCCATTGCTATCAATCCAATACAAACTTAACGAACAATTCGTACCGTTTTTGAAATTAACAGTAGGATTTGTACAAGTTGATCCTGTTGGTCTGTTGATAGTCACTGTAAGCGAACAAACTGCTGAATTGCCTCTCGCATCTGTTGCTTTATAACAAACAGTAGAGACACCGTAACCGATGCACGAGCCGCTTGTTGGTCCAGAGATTTGGGTAACAGTTGGTGTCGAACAGTTGTCCGTTGCAGTTGCAGGATTCCACGTAATATTTCTCCAGCATGTACCAGCATCTGTAGGTGTTTTCACCATATTCGCTGGGCAAGTAATAACTGGCCGTGTTACATCATTTAAACAAGGGTCTCCAGCTGCCAGAACACGGACCGTTACAGTCGCGGTATTAGATGTACCGTTTGACGCAACTACTTTGTAAGTAAATTGGTCAGTTCCAGAGAAACCAGCGTTTGACGTGTAAACGTATTGGTTTGAACTATTAAGTGAAACAGTACCGTTTGCAGGATTACTTACCAACATAACCATTCTGAGTCTGCCACCATTCGAATTATCGTTAGCCAAAACAGCAATTGTTACAGGCCTACCTTGTAATACTGTCACATTGTCTGGATTAGCAATAGGACCATTTGTAACGTTGACGGTTACAGTTGTCGTATTAGATGTACCGTTTGACGCAACTACTTTGTAGGTAAACTGATTTGTTCCTGTGAAACCAGCGTTTGGTGTGTAAACGTATTGGTTTGACGCGTTAAGCGTAACCGTACCGTTTGCAGGATTGCTTACCAACATGACCATTTGCAAAGTACCACCGTTCAAATTGTCATTACCCAAAACAGCGATTGTTACACGTGTATTTCGTGGCGTTGACGCATTGTCTGGATTAGCAACAGGAGTAGCTGGAGCTGCTGGAACAGTTACAGTAACAGTTGTGGTGTTAGACGTACCGTTTGACGCAACTACTTTGTAGGTAAACTGATTTGTTCCTGTGAAACCAGCGTTTGGTGTGTAAACGTATTGGTTTGAACCATTAAGCGTAACCGTACCGTTTGCAGGATTGCTTACCAACATGACCATTTGCAAAGTACCACCGTTCAAATTATCATTACCCAAAACAGCGATTGTTACAGGCGTATTTCGTGGCGTTGACGTACTGTCTGGATTCGCAACAGGAGTAGCTGGAGCTGCTGGAACAGTTACAGTAACAGTTGTGGTGTTAGACGTACCGTTTGACGCAACTACTTTGTAGGTAAACTGATTTGTTCCTGTGAAACCAGCGTTTGGTGTGTAAACGTATTGGTTTGAACCATTAAGCGTAACCGTACCGTTTGCAGGATTGCTTACCAACATGACCATTTGCAAAGTACCACCGTTCAAATTATCATTACCCAAAACAGCGATTGTTACAGGCGTATTTCGTGGCGTTGACGTACTGTCTGGATTCGCAACAGGAGCAGACGTCGCTGCAGGAACAGTTACAGTAACAGTTGTGGTGTTAGACGTACCGTTTGACGCAACTACTTTGTAAGTAAACTGATTTGTTCCTGTGAAACCAGCGTTTGGTGTGTAAACGTATTGGTTTGAACCATTAAGCGTAACCGTACCGTTTGCAGGATTGCTTACCAACATGACCATTTGCAAAGTACCACCGTTCAAATTATCGTTACCCAAAACAGGAATTGTTACAGGTGTATTCCGTGGCGTTGCCGCATTGTCTGGATTCGCAACAGGAGCAGACGTCGTTGCTGGAACAGTAATAGTTACGGTTGTCGTGTTAGATGTACCGTTAGAGGCAACAATTCTGTAAGTAAATTGATCAGTGCCAGAGAAACCAGCGTTTGGTGTATAAACGGTAGAAACGTTTTGGTTTAAGACATTAAGCGAGACAGAACCGTTTGCTGGACCACTTATTAACGTCACTGCTTGGACAGTACCGCCATTCAAATTATCGTTACCCAAAATAGCGATTGCTACAGGTGTATTTTGTGGCGTTGTCGTACTGTCTGGATTCGCAACAGGAGCAGACGTCGCTGCAGGAACAGTTACAGTAACAGTTGTGGTGTTAGACGTACCGTTTGATGCAATAACTCTGTAAGTAAATTGGTCAGTGCCAGAGAAACCAGCGTTTGGTGTGTAAACGTATTGGTTTGAACCATTAAGCGTAACCGTACCGTTCGCTGGATTGCTCACCAAATTGACCGATTGTAAAGTACCACCGTTCAAATTGTCATTACCCAAAACAGCGATTGTTACAGGCGTACTTTGTGGCGTTGTCGCATTGTCTGGATTAGCAACAGGAGTTGGTTGTGCCACTGGAACAGTTACAGTTACAGTTGTCGTATTAGACGTACCGTTAGATGCAAGAACTCTGTAAGTGAATTGGTCAGTTCCAGAGAAACCAGCGTTTGGTGTATAAACGTATTGGTTTGAACCATTAAGTGAAACCGTACCGTTTGCAGGATTGCTTACCAACGCAACCGCTTGCAAAGTACCACCATTCAAGTTGTCGTTACCCAAAACAGCGATTGTTACAGGCGTACTTTGTGGCGTTGTTGCATTGTCTGGATTAGCAACAGGAGTTGGTTGTGCCACTGGAACAGTAATAGTTACAGTTGTGGTGTTAGATGTACCGTTAGATGCAATAACTCTGTAAGTGAATTGGTCAGTTCCAGAGAAACCAGCGTTTGGTGTATAAACGTATTGGTTTGAACCATTAAGTGAAACCGTACCGTTTGCAGGATTGCTTACCAACGCAACCGCTTGCAAAGTACCACCGTTCAAATTATCGTTACCCAAAACAGCGATTGTTACAGGCGTACTTTGTGGCGTTGTCGCATTGTCTGGATTAGCAACAGGAGTTGGTTGTGCCACTGGAACAGTAATAGTTACAGTTGTCGTATTAGACGTACCGTTAGATGCAATAACTCTGTAAGTGAATTGGTCAGTTCCAGAGAAACCAGCGTTTGGTGTATAAACGTATTGGTTTGAACCATTAAGTGAAACCGTACCGTTTGCAGGATTGCTTACCAACGCAACCGCTTGCAAAGTACCACCATTCAAGTTGTCGTTACCCAAAACAGCGATTGTTACAGGCGTATTTTGTGGCGTTGTTCTATTGTCTGGATTCGCAACAGGAGCCGCTGGAACAGTTACAGTTACGGTTGCCGTGTTAGATGTACCGTTAGAGCCAACAATTCTGTAAGTAAATTGGTCAGTGCCAGAGAAAGCAGCGTTTGGTGTATAAACGTATTGGTTTGAAGCATTAAGTGAAACCGTACCGTTTGTTGGATTGCTCACCAAATTCACCGATTGTAGAGTACCACCATTCAAATTGTCGTTACCCAAAACAGCGATTGTTACAGGCGTATTTTGTGGCGTTAGCGCGTTGTCAGGAACCGCAATAGGGGCTAATGGCGACGCTATAACCGCTATAGTCGCAGTCGTCGTATTAGACGTGCCGTTTGTACCAACAATCCGATAAGTAAACTGGTCAGTGCCAGTGAAACCCGCGTTAGGCGTGTAAACATATTGGTTGGAACCATTAAGGACAACCGTACCGTTCGCTGGATTGCTCACCAAATTTACCGATTGCAAAGTACCACCGTTCAAGTTATCGTTGCCCAATACCGCAATTGTCACAGGCGTGGCTTGTGGTGTTAGCGCAATGTCGGGAACCGCAACAGGGGCTGCTGATGGCAACGCTGGAACAGCTACAGTCACAGTCGCCGTGTTAGATGTGCCGTTTGTACCAACAATCCGATAAGTAAACTGGTCAATGCCAGTGAAACCCGCGTTAGGCGTGTAAACATATTGGTTGGAACCATTGAGTGAAACCGTACCGTTCGCTGGATTACTCACCAAATTCACTGATTGTAAAGTACCACCGTTCAAGTTATCGTTGCCCAATACCGCAATTGTCACAGGCGTATTTTGTGGCGTTAGCACGTTGTCAGGAACCGCAATAGGGGCTGATGGCGATGCTACAACCACAGTCACAGTCGTCGTATTAGATGTGCCGTTAGATGCTACAACTTTGTATCTGAACTGGTCAATGCCAGTATAACCCGCGTTAGACGTGTAAACATATTGGTTTGAACCATTGAGTGAAACCGTACCGTTTGCTGGATTACTCACTAACATGACCATTTGCAAAGTACCACCGTTCAAGTTATCGTTGCCCAATACCGTAATTGTCACAGGTGTGCTTTGTGGCGTTGTAGCAATGTCAGGAACCGCAACAGGAGCCGCTGAAGCAGATGGAACAGTAATAGTTACGGTTGTCGTGTTAGATGTACCGTTAGAGCCAACAATTCTATAAGTAAATTGGTCAGTTCCAGAGAAACCAGCGTTTGGTGTGTAAACGTATTGGTTTGACGCGTTGAGCGCAACAGTACCGTTTGATGGACTGCTCACTAACGCAACCGCTTGAACAGTACCGCCATTCAAATTGTCGTTACCCAAAACAGCAATTGTCACAGGCGTATTTTGTGGCGTTGTCGTATTGTCTGGATTCGCAACAGGTGCAGACGTTGCTGCTGGAACAGTAACAGTCACAGTTGTGGTGTTAGACGTACCGTTAGAGCCAACAATTCTATAAGTAAATTGGTCAGTTCCTGAGAAACCAGTGTTTGGTGTGTAAACGTATTGGTTTGACGCGTTGAGCGCAACAGTACCGTTTGATGGACTGCTCACTAACGCAACCGCTTGAACAGTACCGCCATTCAAATTGTCGTTACCCAAAACAGCAATTGTCACAGGCGTATTTTGTGGCGTTGTCGTATTGTCTGGATTCGCAACAGGAGCAGACGTCGCTGCTGGAACAGTAATAGTTACAGTTGTGGTGTTAGACGTACCGTTAGAGCCAACAATTCTATAAGTAAATTGGTCAGTTCCTGAGAAACCAGTGTTTGGTGTGTAAACGTATTGGTTTGACGCGTTGAGCGCAACAGTACCGTTTGATGGACTGCTCACTAACGCAACCGCTTGAACAGTACCGCCATTCAAATTGTCGTTACCCAAAACAGCAATTGTCACAGGCGTATTTTGTGGCGTTGTCGTATTGTCTGGATTCGCAACAGGAGCAGACGTCGCTGCTGGAACAGTAATAGTTACAGTTGTGGTGTTAGACGTACCGTTAGAAGCAACAATTCTGTAAGTAAATTGGTCAGTTCCAGAGAAACCAGCGTTTGGTGTGTAAACGTATTGGTTTGACGCGTTGAGCGCAACAGTACCGTTTGATGGACTGCTCACTAACGCAACCGCTTGAACAGTACCGCCATTCAAATTGTCGTTACCCAAAACAGCAATTGTCACAGGCGTATTTCGTGGCGTTGTCGTGTTGTCTGGATTCGCAACAGGAGCAGCACCGCAAGCTACATTTACTGCAACAGATGATGTAGATGAGCCTGTTGATGTCACTAATTTATATGTAAAGTTATCCGTTCCGCAGAAACCTGCTCTTGGTGTATAAATAATTTGATTGCCCGATACTGTTGCCGTTCCGTTTGTTGGTTGCGACATTACAACAAGCATTGTAAGAGTACCATTTACAACATCGTTGTTGAGAACTGGAATAGTTACTGCTATATTCTGATTAGTTGACACATTATCAGGATTAGCCACAGGAGCAGCTTGTGCCGAAGGGACAGTAATGGTTACAGTTGTTGTGTTAGATGTACCGTTAGAGGCAACAATTCTGTAAGTAAACTGGTCAGTTCCTGAGAAACCAGCGTTTGGTGTGTAAATATATTTGTTTGCAGAATTAAGCGTGACAGTTCCGTTTGCAGGATTACTTACCAACGTCACTGTTTGTAAAGTACCACCATTCAAATTGTCATTTCCTAAAACTACAATCGTTACGGGTGTGGCTTGGGGTGTTGTTACATTGTCTGGATTAGCAACAGGCGGTACTGTTGCACCTCCACCTACTGTTACAGGAAAGTTGTTTTCACAAAATGCAGTTGGGTCTGGATTAGACCATACTTTAACGATGTAAGCACCCGGAGTTGCAATAGGAACAGTCAAAGTAGCCGAATTTATTTCTCTATCGAATACTTGCGCTGCAAAACCAGGCGTAAAAACTTGGATATGGGAGTAAGTACCCAATCCTGTAATTGTGATACTATTACTACCGCCTGTAATTGTCACACCGTCACAACCTGCTAATGGTCGTTTCTCGGTATGCAAAGAAGTCGTTGGTGTCGTACCAAAAGCACTCATACTGAGGGAAATAAATATCGCCATCAGCATTGTAATAAGAATAGAATTTTTCTTATTCATAATTGAATTGTTTTGATTAAAAAATTTACGAAATTCAAAAGTTAGACGGACATTAAGACCAGAATACTGAGGGGGTACTCACTTAGTAATTAGACATCATTGTCAAACCTTTATCACACAAATAATCAACTAATAATTAGTTAGCTGATTACAAATCTAATAGATATTTGCCGTGGCACGGGGTTGCCTTTGGAGGGTAAAACACTTCAATTATTTTAGCACTTGAGACGTCCTTTTTGGGAATAGCAAGAGTTGTGATGATGCGTTCTAAAACAACACTTCATAAATCGAAACTGCGAAGGGGCTTATAGTTCCTTAGCCGTATCAGAAGTATAAAATCGTGATGACTGAATAAAAAATGTTCCGTTTAAAAGTGTATTAATTTATACATTTGTTCTTTGAAAGAATAAGTTTGATTATAGTGGTTATAATGATACTGCAACTATTGTTTTTATCAATTGTGTCTGGCTAATTTTTAAAAACTTTTCACAAAGTTACAGGAATTTTATTTGTTTTCTTAGTATTTTTTGAACACGTGATTTCTATGGCTTTGCACATTTATTACTCAATGTTTAATTATATCTATATATTTTTAAATATTTTACGAAAATTTAAAACTTTTTTAATGTTCTTATAAAATAAATAAATTATATTTATTTTATACAAAAAACTATTAAACAAACACTTACAAATATAAATTATTTAAATATAATTGTTTTTTTTTATTTTTTTTTTAATAAAAGATGTCACGATTTTTTTGTTTATAAATTTTAGATTATTGAAGTTCGTTAAAAAATTAAATTTTAAAAATACAATAAAAGAGGTAGCTACCTGCGAAGAAAAACAGTTGGTATCGGTCTTCAAAAAGCGCAAGTCTTGACTATTTTCTCAAAGAATTAATCCACGCAGCCATTTTTTCTACGTCTTTTTTGGGTACGTGGGGCATCGGCGGCATGGGCGTTTCAAAGTCGGGCCAGTTCTGTGGTTGGGGTACGGCAATGAATTGCGCCATCTTTGAGACCGTGTATTTGCGCTTGGCAATCTCGGCAAATGACGGACCTACGGTTCTGTCATTCGTTTTGTGGCAAGCGTTGCAGGTGTATTTTCCCAATAAACCTTGAATTTCTTTTTCGTTGACAACAGATTCAGCAGGTTTTGGTGCAACGACAACAGGTTTCGGCGTTTCAACGACCTTTTTCTTGGCTTTTTCTGCCCACTTTTCCACGCTTTTCCCTTTTTTACCCACACTTTCTACACTACCTGCACTTGGCATAGCTTCTTTCATCTGATTGTCGGGCGTGTTTGCCAATGTGCCTTTGTCCACTACTTGCACATGTTTAAAGACGGCATCTACCAATTTTATATCGGCTTTTGCACCTTGCGGAATCGCATTTAAAGTGTAAAAAGCCTGTGGGTGCAACAACGGCATGCACATACGCAAAACACCCGAACGAAAACCACTTCTAAAATCAAAAGACGCGCCTTGATATTGTCCATTCACTTTTTCCAAAAATACACGGGCAATTTTTGATATGCCTTGGTCACCCACAAAAACTTGTCCCGCAAAAGGACCAAAACTACCTTTAGTATCATCAGTGATGAGTTCGGAAGTCGAAACACCCAGAACACCATGCGGCAGCCAAACCGAGGGCGGTTTAATGCCCATATCGGGATAGTATTTTTTGCCCATTTCATAAATGGTCGTTGTGGAATCATCTTCTACGAATTGTGGTTTTTTAGTCGGCAAATCACGCGGGTCAACTTTTGAATAAATCATGTTTGTCCGCATTTTTACGGTTGATTCTGGACGGTCTGCCCATTTCAACGACGCAGGATGTCCCGCAAAATCGCCTTTTTCGACGTGCATAATAAAACCCGAACCCATCCAATCACCTTGGTTATCGCCGTAGAAAAGTCACCATTTACGACGCCAATACCACAAGGTGAGCGCATCCCAGCCGACCAGGGTGTCACTTTACCGTCTTCCGTGATGTTCATTGGGCAATTGCGTCATACCGCCCACTTCCATTACAATTCCTTCGGGAATGGGGAGTTTGACTATTTTGTAATAATCATCTTCGGTAGGTAAGTCAGCACCTACTCTTGTGGCATTGGTAAATAAACCAAATGCACCCGTCAAAGCGATTACAATGCTCGTTATTTGAGCTATATTTTTGATTTTCTTTTTCATTTTATGGATTTTTTGTCTGTTGACCACACGCTCGCTTCGCTCGCGCAGGAAGAAAGAATGTGGTTAATTTTTTCGGTAAAGCCGAAAAATGAACCACCCCCTCTTTTTTGCGAGCGAAGCGAGCAATTAAATATTACCACATAATTGAATACTGTACTTTGTCTTTCAAAGGTGTTGTCAAAACAAACATATCGCCCGCCTTCTCGATTGTGGCTTTTGTCCCATTCAAGACCTTGACATAATATCCTTTTGTGTCCAATACAAATAGACCATTACCCAAGTCTTTAATATCTTTTGAAACGGCTAAACGAACGGACATATTTGTCGCATTATTGGTATTGTTAAGCGTGCGGGTCAAAAATTTCCCCCCCTGAGTATTTCGGCTTTCATCAGTGATTTCTGCGCCATAGATTTGATAACGAAAAGTTGGCAAACCCGCTTCATCAAGATTGTACCCCAAAAAACGGTACTGAGCATCGGAATAAACCGAATCAATTAAGCGCGTTTTCGACCCCTCAGTAACAATGCTCGTGTGGTTGCCCAAAACTAATTTTACGCCCATTGGTTGCGAAGAGCCGTCTCCCCTATCGTCCCACATAGGCGACGCATTGAGAAATTTTCCTTTCCAAATCTGTACAATCGCCGCCTTGTCCATATCAAAAGTGTAATGCAACTGTTCGGGGCTGCCTACATTAACGGCGTGTACAATTCGTTTGGTTTTATTGTTTTGCGGAATGTTCATAAACGACCTAAAAACAGTATTTTCTTTTGCTTCCATCAATATCGGGTCGTGCGGTGTGGCTGCCATTAAGGACGTAAAATTATGGTAAGCAACGGGTCTGAGGTCTTCGCTTTGCACCCAAAAACCAAGCATCGGCGGGTAGCCACCTTCATATTTATTGACGATAAATTCGATGTTTTTAGGTTATGCCCACTCCTCAATTACTTAGCCCGCGCTCGCTTCGCTCGCGCGGAGGGAGGAGAGGTGGTTCATTTTTCGGGCTTTGCCCGAAAAATGAACCACATTCCCTTCTTTTGTGAGCGAAGCGAGCAATAGGCTAAGTAATTACAAAATTTCAAAGATTTTAAATTTTCAATCCCTTTCAATCGGGCAAGTCATACAATGTGAGCCACCGCGTGCGCGTGACAACTCATTTGAAGGCAGCGTAATTATCGTATTTTCAACGGTTTGTGGGTCTAAACCATTTTTTAAATCCTCCAAAATTTGTCTTGCCGATACAATTTTATAGCCATAATCCTTGAAGGCTTCTTCAGTTTTTGAGTTGCGGTCGTAGGTCAAAGCAACGCCCGGTTTTAGAGCAACGAGATTACAACCGTCTGTCCATTGTTCGCGTTCTTGATAGGGAGATTCGCCGTCACCACTTAGGATAAATTTCATTTTTCCGTTGATTTCTGCCCGCATAAAATCTTTTACTGAGGGGTAGAAAGTAGATGTTCGATTTGAACGCAACACCTCAACATTCGATGCCAAGCCCTCTACCACAATCGGTTTGAACGCCGTGATGTGGTTGTGGTTGATGTGCGTAAACACCGTGTCAATGTGCATACAGGCGCGGTCTTGCGGGATATTGATTTGTACGACGTTTTTGACAACACCTTTATCAAACAAGAGTGCGCTCAATCGCCGAATGGTATAGGCATTTGTGCGCTCTGAACAACCAATCAACAAATAATCTTGGTTCAAAATCATACAATCACCGCCTTCAATGCTGATGCTTTCCCCGCGTTTTGAGGGCGGAAACAGGTCAACATCATTGAGATTGATAATTTTTCCCGCCTTCTTTGTGTCTTGAAAAATAGGGTGCGCCAAGAAAATAAACCGTGCTAAAAAATTCTCGCGGAAGCGGGCAGTCTTGGCAGCTTTCAAAATCAAAATATGGTCATTGACCGTTACAGCAATATCGCGGGTAAAAATGAAGTTGGGAATTGGGTCAAAAAGAATGTGTTTTTCCTTAGCTAAATTGCCCGTTATCAGGGTTTCTGCCAATGTTTCATTGCTCAAATCTGATAAAAGACGACTAAAATTGGACGGTAATTCTTCATAATCAATAATCATTTCGATGACTTCGCGCTTTGTTTCAGCATCAGCAGCGAGAGCTTCCGTCAACAATTGACGGGTTTCCAATACATTTTCCGCCCCCAAGAACCCCCTCAGTATATTGGTGAAAATATCGTGTTCAGTCTGCATTTGCGGCAGATGAACAATGTCGTCAAACAACAATTCTTCCGCCCGACGCGGCGAAATGCGGCTAATCCCTTCATCAGGACGGTGAATAATGACGCGGCGCAATTGCCCAATTTCAGAGGAAACGTTTATTTTTCGAGAAGACATAATTAAATTTCAGATTTCAGATTTCAAAGCACAATGATAGGAAGATTTTGGCTCTTAGACAATTTTGGCGGTAGCAAAAGCCTCCCTCAGTAAATAAGCATTTTTGAATCAAGAACCGACGTTAAACCGACGTGAGTTATCGCTAAAATTGTCAAGAGTCCCTATTTTATTTTGAAATAGGCTTGACAGGGATCAAAATTGGGCTTTAGGTAATAGAAAAATCCCGAATTACGCGACAAAAGCAGCTAAATCCGGGATTTATACTGAGGGGTATCAAAAAGTAGAATTAATCTTTTTTCTCTTTGAATTGTGCAGCTAATGCTTCAAATTTTGCTTGCCATTCTGCAGCGTGTTCATCAGCTTTTGCCTTTTCAGCAATGGCTTTTGCTGTTTTAGCAATGGCTTTTTCTTTTTCAACAACTGCTTTTGCTGTTTTAGCAATGGCTTCTTCTTTTTCAACAACTGCTTTTGCTGCTTCAGCAATGGCAGCTTTTTTTTCAACAACTGCTTTTGCTGTTTCAGCAATGGCGGCTTTTCGGGCTGTAGTTGCCTCATTCGCTTTTTTTTCAAGTGCCTCTTTAGCGATTCTTTGACGCTCAAAAAGGACTTCAAATTCGTCTTCTACAAGCATGGTGTGGAGCAAATTATCGTTCTCAATAATTGCTCTACTAAGATGTTTAACAACACGGGCAACTTTGGGATTACTTGTATCGCCCGTATAGTCAAAAATACGGCTATCTGTTGTTTTGTATTTTTTTTGGTTAAAGACATCTAAGATTTTTTCCAAATCCGTTAATCCTCCCATTTTTTTTTGTGCGTGCATTTTTAAGCGAGGAATTTGTATCGCATATAAATCGTGCGAGAGTTTTTCTACAAAAGTATCCCTAACTTGTAGTGGTTGTTTCGTTATGCCATCTAAATATTGGCGTGCCACTTTCAAAACAGGCACTTTGATATTTTTTAAACGAAACCCCAATAAATAAATCGCTGTTATGGGATAACCTACTTTTTTAGTGACTTTATTTTCATCTAAAACGACGTTTTGTCGCAAATAATTTAGGCCTAAGTAAGATTCAAAACGTTCTACTTCAAGTCCATTTTTTGATTTTTGAAGTTCAAGCAAGACTGTTTCCAAATCACCTATGGGGCTTCTGATAACGGCTTTAAAATCTATTCTGAATAAACGCAAGCCATTTGAGGCACTCGTATCTACAAACTCTTGTGTTTGCACCTCAACTGAAACAATTTCTTTATCTAAAATAGCCGATAAAAAATCAATAGCTATTTGGTTGTCTTCCATCAAATATTTGAAGGCAACGTCATAAATCGGGTTGACAATTTTCATAGTAATGTTTTGCTGTACAAAATTAAGGTTAAAAATAAGATTTTCAAAATTTAGACAGCAAAATTAATCAGCCTTATTGTATTTTACGAAGATTAAAACAATTTTCATTAAACAAATATGTATTTTAAAACATTTACTAACCTAAGTTTTGTGGTAAGTAATCAACTGCTCCTTTGCCGCAGGGAGGTTTGTCCAATCTGTATAAATGACATTTTTTTTCACATTTTCGCTTCAGTTTTGCTATTTTTTTTACTTTTACAACCATTATCAAAACACTAAGCGGTTGTACCTAAATAAAGGTTGCTTTGATACGCTCGCTCGCTTCTTTCGAAATTAGGTTCAACTACTTAGTTTGTCTTGAAAACGTCATTTGTCATTTTAAAAAACGCGCTTAATGAAATCTATTAATTACACTCTTTATTTAACTTTATTGCTCATTTTTACAGCCTGTTCTACGAGTAAAAAAACAACAGTATATGGTGAAGCCGATGGGAAAGTTGAATGGATTTTCCTACACCTCAATGATGTGTATGAAATTGCACCGCTTGAAAATGGAAAAACGGGCGGTATGGCACGGGTTGCTACTGTCAAACAGAATTTGCTGAAAGAAAATCCAAATGTGTTTACAGTCTTGGCGGGCGATTTTTTATCCCCCTCAGTAATTGGCACATTGAAATACGAAGGAAGCGGCATAAAAGGGCGGCAGATGGTTGAAACCATGAACGCCCTGGGCGTCAATTTGGTGTGCTTTGGCAATCACGAATTTGACATTGATTACGCCGATTTGCAAAAAAGAATGGACGAATCCACCTTTGAATGGCTTTCTTCTAATGCTTTTAGAACGGAAGGAGAAGGCATTGTTGCGTTTGGAAAAACGGGCGACGAAGACGGGCATCCAGAGTATAAAGTATTGACTATCAATGATGGAAAAGCCAACGAGTCGGTTAAAGTAGGTATATGGGGCGTCGTTTTAGATGCCAATAAAAAAGACTATGTGCAGTACAGCGACCCTTTGGAGCGTTCTAAAACCCTTGTCTCAGAAGTGATGCCAAAAGAGGTAGATGTTTTTGTAGGCTTGACGCATCTTGGCGTGGCAATAGATAAGGAAATTGCGGCAGAGAACCCCTCAGTATCTTTGATTATGGGAGGACACGAACATACCAATCAAATATATAAAATTGGTCAAACGACCCTCGCAAAAGCTGATGCCAACGCAAAAACGGTTTATGTACATCGCTGTTCGTACAATATCAAAACGAAAAAAACGATGGTTACTTCTGAGTTGGTAAAAATTGATGACGCTATTGCCGAAGACCCAAAAGTAGCGGCTGTTGTTCAGAAATGGAATGATATTGCCGAAAAATCATTTAAAGCAGGAGGTTTTGACCCCAATGAAGTGGTGGCAGACTTAGTTGAAATATTAGACGGACGCGAGGCTTCTTTGCGTTTGCAGCAAAATAATATGGGCAGTGCTATCGCCAAATCACTATCGGCGGCGGCAAAAAAGCCTGTTGATTGCTCATTTTTCAACAGTGGGTCTATCCGTATTGATGACCAAGTGACGGGTAAAATCACCCAAAAAGACATTATTCGCATCATGCCTTTTGGCGGAAAAGTCGTCGAATTTGACATTCAAGGGGCGGAATTGCGCAAAGTTATTTTGGCGGGTTTGTTGTCGAAAGGACGTGGCGGCTATTTGCAATGGGATAAAATCAGTTACGACGACCCTACAAGAACAATCCGCATCAATGGCGATTTATTGAGCGATTCAAGAATTTACCATTGCGCAACCAATGATTTTTTACTCACAGGAAAAGAAAATAATTTCGATTTTTTTAATACTAAAAACCCCAATATTTCAAATATTAACACTCCAACTGAAGCAAGTGATGTGAGATTGGATATTCGTAAAGCGTTTATTCAGTATTTGAAAAATAAAAAATAGGTAATGACTTAGCCCGCGCTCGCTTCGCTCTCTATTTTGAGGAAAAAAAAGCCCTTTGCAGTCCGCAAAAGGCTTTTTTTATCGTATTCCTGCTGGTAGAAAATATCCTATTCTTGAATCACTGGAATAAAAAGGTAAAAAATTACCCCGTTGTTTACTGGGTTTTAATAGTGACTTAGATTTACAAAATATTAAAAATTTCGTAAATCTGTATTCCGAACTTGTAAAACACTTTTTAAACATTATAGCCAGAGAAAAATGTGGTTCATTTTCGGGCTTTGCCCGAAAATGAACTACTCTCCCCATTTTTACGAGCAAAGCGAGCAACAGACTAAGTAATTACAATGAAGTAAAAATTCAATTTATATAAACCATTAAAGCAACAAACAAATACTCAGCAGCACACATTTTAAATCTGTACCCAAAAAAGTTTTTCCAAAAAAATTGGAAAAAACCAAAAGCCTATCCTATATTTGCATCATTATTGGAAACGCACGTGGCGGAATTGGCAGACGCGCTACTTTGAGGGGGTAGTGTTCGCAAGGACGTGCTGGTTCGACTCCAGTCGTGCGTACAGTTAAATCCACATAAAGCCTTGATAGTCAATTGATTGTCAAGGCTTTTGTCGTTTCGACGGTAGTTTCCGCTTTGGCATCTTTACCACTCAGCAATCAATTTATAATAATGAAACAACTAATGACTGCCGCTTTTGCTGTGCTACTCGCCGCAAGCGCAATGGGGCAACAGCCCACCTCTCCCTATAAAAACGCGAAATTGCCGATTTCAGCCCGCGTTGCTGATTTGTTGACACGCATGACTTTGGCAGAAAAAGTGGCGCAAGTGCAATGCCATTGGGAAACCACTTCTTGGGGAACTGTGACCAACCCTAAAACCAACGAAGCCGACCTCGACAAATGGGCGAAATTTGCGCCCAATGGCTTGGGGCAGTTGGCTCGTCCGAATGAGACGAGTGCTTCTGGCAGCCGCAGTGCGTTTGAAACGGCTACTTATGCCAATGCGGTGCAGAAGTATTTTGTTGAAAAAACCCGTCTGGGTATTCCTGTAATGTTCCACGAGGAGTCTTTACACGGCAATCAAGCGAAAGATGCAACCAATTTTCCTGTCGCTTTGGCATTGGGGTCGAGTTGGAACGAAAAATTATTATCTGAAATTTATACCGTCATTGCGGAAGAAGTGCGCTTACGTGGCGGGCATCAAGTGCTTGCGCCCGTCTTGGATTTGGCACGCGACCCGCGTTGGGGACGCACGGAAGAGTGTTTGGGCGAAGACACGTATTTGGTGTCGCGTTTGGGCGTTGCTGAAATTGAAGCCTACCAAGGCGGTAAACGGGTAGATAAGATTCCCGCACGGCACGTCATTTCTACTTTAAAACACTTTGGCATACATGGTGCGTCGGAAGGTGGACTCAATGTATCGCCTAATTTTACGGACGAACGAACAGCCCGCGAAGTCTATTTTCCACCGTTTGAAGCAGCCGTAAAAGAAGCAGGTGCTTTGGGTTTGATGCCTTGTTACAACGAGTTGAGTGGTATTCCTGCCCACGCCAATAAGTGGCTTTTGAGCGATTTATTGCGTAAAGAATGGGGGTTCAAAGGTGTTATTGTGTCGGATTACAATGCTATTCAGGATTTAGTAACGCTTCATAAAGTTGCCAAAGACGCTCAAGATGCGGCAGTTTGGGCATTAAAATCAGGAGTTGACATCGAAACACCTAATGCTTGGGGGTATAAAATGATACCAGATTTGATTAAAAAAGGTAAACTAACTACTGCCGATTTAGACGCCGCCGTAGCCCGTATTTTGACCGCAAAATTCCGATTAGGTTTGTTTGAAAATCCTTACACCGATGCAGAGGAAGCCCGCAGAGTAGTTGGTTCTGATGCTAATCGGAAGGTGGCGTACAAAGCCGCTACGGAATCTATGATTTTATTGAAAAACAACAACAGTATTTTGCCTTTGCAAAAAGGAAAATACAAAAAAATAGCGATAGTTGGACCAAACGCGGATAGATGTATCTTGGGCGGCTACTCCAATACGCCCAAACAGACGATTACACCTTGGCAGTCTTTGAAAAACAAGCTCGGCAATGACGTAGAACTCGTTTATACTGAGGGGGTACGTTTGACGGATAAAGGGGATTGGTTTTCAGATACAAAAGACATACAAGCCACCTCGTCGGCAGACAACGCGCCGCGTATGGCGGAAGCAATGGAAAAATGTAAAGATGCCGACTTAATTCTCTATTTTGGTGGCTCAAACGAAGCGATTTTTAGAGAAGGGTGGGCAAACAATCACTTGGGCGATATGACCGATATTGACCTTTTTGGCGAGCAAAACGAGTTGATTAAACGTCTAAAAACATTCAACAAACCTTTGGTTGGCTTCGTATTTACGGGTTCTCCGTTGGCGTGTAAAACCTTAGATGACAACGCCGAAGCCTTAGTGCAATGCTGGTTTTTGGGACAAGAAACAGGCGATGCTGTGGCTGATTTGATTGTGGGTAACATCAATCCTTCGGGAAAATTGCCCATTACAATTCCGCGTTCGGTGGGACATATTCCTGCTTATTACAGCTACAAACCTTCGGCAAGACGCGGCTACGCTTTTGAAGAGGTCAAACCTTTGTACGCCTTTGGACATGGATTGAGTTACACTAATTTCAAATACGCAACCCCCTCAGTATCAGCACCTTCAATTAAGAAAAACCAGACTATTCAAGTGTCGGTTTCTGTTACCAATACAGGCAATCGAGAAGGTGCGGAGGTCGTTCAACTGTACATCAGAGACGTTGTGAGTTCGATAACCCGCCCTGTCAAAGAGTTGAAAGATTTTAAAAAAATCACGCTCAAAGCGGGTGAAACACAAGTGGTTTCCTTCACAATTACACCCGATAAATTGAGTTTTTATAACCTCAACAAGCAAAAAATAGTCGAAGCAGGTACATTTGAAGTGATGATTGGCACGGCTTCGGACAGTACGCAGACGGTGGCGTTTGAAGTGGTGGATTAGACTTACAACTCTTGGAGGGTTTTAAAACCCTCCAAGAGTTGTCTAAAATCTTCAATCAACAAAAATCTCCTCCACCAATTTCCACTCCCGCCCAACAAGTATAATAAGCCATGCTCTGAGATTGGGAATAAGTTTGGCGTCATCAGTTTCAAGGTAGTCTAACAATTAGATGAGGGATGGGCATAACCTAAAAGCGTTTTTTGCATCTCGCGCTTGCTTCGCTCGCGCAAAACATCTGTTTTTAATCAAAAAACGATGTTTTTAGGTTATGCCCACTCCTCAATTACTTATTGATATTACGCAGAGCCGTAGGCTCGACCTATTTTGTAGCGGCGGATTTCAATCCGCCGAAAACGTCTATACCTTTTCCTTAAGAGCCGTAGGCTCGACCCATATTCATATCCACCGAGCCTACGGCTCTTAAATAATAGGCTTAACTTTCGGCGGATTAAAATCCGCCGCTACAAAATCGTTCATGCCTACGGCATTTTCAGCATATATGCCTAACATCAGTAATAACAGATTTAAGCCTTTGTATTGACTCGTAGCGTCAAAATAATGATTTTAAAAAAAACTGTAAGAAAGAACTAATTTCCAAATTTTTGCGCTGCGAAAGGTCAGTTACTTAGTCACGCGCTCGCTTCGCTCGCGCGAGTGAGGAGAGGTGGTTCGTTTTTCGGGCAAAGCCCGAAAAACGAACCACATTCTCCTGTTTTGCAAGCGAAGCGAGCTATCGGCTAAGTAATTACGAAAAATTTGAAACCATACATAAATTCAAAATACGGATTAAAAGGCACTTTTGCGCTCGCTTCGCTCGCGCAAAAGGAAGATCAGTGGTTCATTTTTCGGGCTTTGCCCGAAAAATGAACCACATTCCCCCTCTCGCGCGAGCGAAGCGAGCGCAGAGAACCAGCAGTTTAGATTTTATGTATGGTTTCAAAACGAAAAAAACAAAAAGTACTGATGGGTAGTCCAACACTGATTTAAATGTATTAAACACCTTCTTTATTCCTTGTTCGCCAAACCGATTGCATTAAACGCCCCGATAAAAACAGAGAAGCGACAATTGCACCAACGGCAAAAAACAAAAACTCACTTTTAATATAACTCAACAAGCCATCGCGTTTTGAAATAGGGACTAAAGGCATCAAACGTTCGGGGTCACCCGCGTCAATCCATACATTGAAGTCCTGGATTTGCGTAACTAAGCCCAAAATAATGATTAAAGTGAACAAGATAAAGCCGATTTTTACATTTTGTTGGCGCGCTAAAAACGTATAGCGCAACAAAAACGTGTAGCGCGTAAACGTTAAAAAAGCAACAATATAAACGACATTTGTCCATTGAAACTTAAATTCTGGAAATTGTGTCCAAATTGGGTACATCACTACCCCGACTACAATGGCAATCATCAGTAAGCTAATGCCTTCAATGGCTAATAGCTTGGAATCAATATTTTTAAACATAAATAAAATTGAATTACTACTTAGCCCCTAACCCTAACCCCAAAGGGGAAATACCCGCGAATTCTGTTAATTTTGTTCGACAAATGAGTATTTTTAACTTTTACCGAGTCAAACTCCCCCTTTGAGGGTTGGGGTAAGTAATTTAATAACTGATTTTTTTACCGTACAATTCACGGTATTCTTTAAACGTAATCATGCGTTCTTGCTGTTCGTCCCACAATTTATGGAACATACATTTTAGGCTTTCTACAAAACCAATAGTTGTAATGTGTTCTTGCAAAACAGGATTTTCATTTTTGCAAGTTTCCAAATTGTAATTCGGAATCAATGAACTTAAATGGTGAATGTGGTGCAAACCGATATTGCCCGTCAACCATTGAAACACTTTTGGCAAACGGTAATAAGTACTGCCTTGAATGGCTGACAAAACATAATTCCAATTCGATTGCCAATGCTTGTAAGCACGTTCATGTTGGTGTTGAACGTAGAAAAACCATATCGCAATAATGGCAAAAAAGACGATTATTGGTATCTGTATCTTCAAAAATGTCCACGCCCCAAACAATAGAAAACACGCTGCATAAAAAACAATTGTAAATAAATTGCTCCAAATCAACGACCGTCTTGCCACTTCAAAACCGCGTAAACGAATGAAAGGAAATCGGTTATTGATTAAAATATAATACACTGGGATTAAGCCGAACAAGACAATCGGCATCCGAAATACACGGTACGACAATTTTTGAAATGGCGTACAACGGCTGTATTCCTCTACCGTCAAAACTTTCAAATCGCCAATATCGCGGATGTCTTCTTCCAAACGCCCATTGTGACCATGATGAAAATTGTGCGATTTTGCCCAATATTTGTAAGGAATCAAGCTAAAAAGGCTGCACACAAAACCAACAGAATCGTTCAGTTTCCGCGATTTAAAATAAGACTGATGCCCGCAATCGTGTTGAATAATGAAAATGCGGACGAGAAAAAAAGCATTTAAAAAAGCCAAAGGCAGGGTTAACCAATACGAAATTGAAAGGCTAAAATACATCAAGACCCAGACGCCAATAAAAGGCAAAAAAGAGGTCATCATCTGAATAGTCGCTTTTGTATGGTCGGGCGTTTGGTATTTTTTTACCAATTGTTGCCAATTGTCCATAATGTATTGAAGCGAACGGTCGTTAGTTTTTTCCATGATTTGATTTGACTAAAAAAATTCTAAATTTCAGATTCCAAATTTCAATAAGTAAAACAATTGTAATTACTTAGCCATGTGCCTATTGCTCGCACAACGACGAGAGAAGAGGTGGTTCATTTTTCGGCTTCGCGGAAAAATGAACCACATTTTCCTCTTTTGCGAGCGAAGCGAGCTGTGGGCTAAGTAATTACTAATTTTCAATTCTTATTAAATGAGGGATGGGCATAACCTAAAAGCGTTTTTTGCATCTCGCGCTCGCTTCACTCGCGCGAGGGAGGGAAATGTGGTTCGTTTTTCGGCTTCGCCGAAAAACGAACCACGTCTCCTCCCTTTTACGCGAGCGAAGCGAGCGCAAAACATCTGTTTTTAATCAAAAAACGATGTTTTTAGGTTATGCCCACTCCTCATTCTTATTAAATACAGTTCACAAAGGTAGTTTAGAATTCTTAAATATAGATTTATTTTACACGTAAAAAAATTGACCACCCTCATGTCATGAATTAAAAATAAAAAAATATTCCGTTCAATTTTACAAAGAAAATGGAAGTCAATTTATTGCACCTTGAAATTTTAAATTTTAAATTTTAAATCTTCTTTGGCGAAATCTATTAGCTTATCTGCCGTTTTTGCTGCATCAAATACATCAATGGCTATAACATGTTTTTGAGGTGTTTCATTTGTCTCAAAACAGAAATTGTATGCTTTATCGTAATACGTCAAGGCTATTCTCGCGGCAACGTCTAACGCGCCGCTTTCTACGGCTTTAATGGCGAATTTAGCTTGGTCGAAACCAATTTTTTTCTTAATTTTCTCAAAACATTGCGCTAAGTCCGACTTTTCGGTTACACCATACACATTCACCAAATGTTGAACCCGCACCTCAAACGGCACTTCTACTTGAACAAGTGGTGCGGCACGCATTTGTGTCCAAAAACCTTCAGGAATAAACACTTTCCCTACCGAACGGCTTTCATTTTCAATCCACACGCGACGCGTTGGGTCTATCTGCCGCAAAGTTGCGTGCAAATCATTTTCAAATTGCTCAGTTGTCGGTTGGTCGTTTTCGCCAATCCAACCAAAAGCCGAACCTTTATGTTGTGCTAAACCTTCTAAATCAATGATTTGTTCACCACGTTTCTTCAATTCGTGTAGAATATGGGTTTTTCCACTGCCCGTTTTACCACCCAAAACAACGATATTGGTGAGTGATAAATTATCAAAAGATTCTAAAACTGTTTGGCGGTATTTTTTATAACCGCCTTCAACGGTCAAGACATCAAAACCCGCAAATTTTAACAGCCATGCCACCGAGCCACTCCGTTTTCCACCGCGCCAACAATGCACAATCACCTTGCGATTGGGCGACCATTTTATCGCTTTTTTCACAAAACCCGACATCTTAGGTCCTACGATTTCTAAACCTTTTATCAAAGCACTTTCTGGAGAGGTTTGCTTATAAATAGTGCCCACTTTTGCACGTTCGGCATCATTGAAAAGAGGTAAACTCAAGGCGTTTGGAATGTGAGCGCGGGCATATTCAGACGGCGAACGCACGTCAATAAGTATGCGGTCGGTAAGGTGTTGCCACAAGTCTGTAGGGTGTATTTTTTCCACTTTATTGTATGTTTTAATTTTGAACTACCAAGTGGTATATTGAATAGCCTGTTTTACACTTATCTCGGGTAAATGTATGGTATGCGTGGCGCACATTTAGGCGTCAAACAAAAAAACGTAATTACTTAGCCTATAGCTCGCTTCGCTCGCAAAAAAGGGGAATGTGGTTGGTTTTTCGGGCTTTGCCCGAAAAACCAACCACCTCTCCTCCTTCGCGCGAGCGAAGCGAGCTATGGGCTAAGTAATTACAAAAAAACTATCTTATCGAAGACGGGCTAATCGTTTTAGGTTGTCCTTGACCAGATTTCTCTTGTTTGATAATTTTCTGATACAAGTTTTTATCTTCAATAATTTCCTTTAGCGAATGATTCCAAAGCGGGTCTTCTTCCATGATAGCCGTCACAGTCAATTCTGTCCGCCGATTCATTTGGTGTTCTTCTTCCGAACATTTCACTTTATTGACGCAACTATTTACGAGTACAGTTTCGCCGTATCCTTTGGAGGTAATATTGGCTTGGTTGACACCAGACACATCTACCAAATAACGAACCGCCGACTCAGCTCTTCTTGCCGACAATGCCATATTGTAGGTATCTGAGCCACGAGCATCTGTGTGTGCGCCCAATTCCACTTTGATAGCAGGATTGTCTTTCAAAAATACGGCTAATTTGTCCAATACTTTTGCTGCATCTACCCGAATATACGATTTGTCGTAATCGTAGTAAATATTCGGAATATTGAATTTTTTACCCACTTTCAATGAATCCAAGTCAATACTCCCTAAAAAATAACCAACTTCATTGTTATGTGACATTAAAGCCACCATGTTTGGTTTTTCAACGCCCATACCGTCCACGCATAAAATGCAGCCGTTGATGTCCACATAGGCTTCAATCCGACGGTTGATGTATTTGGGTTTGCGTACCAACAGCGTGTAATGATTGCCTTCATTGAACGGAAAATTAAAGACTGCCTTGTGGTGTTTTGGTAACGTCAATTCCTGCTCTTTTGTCGTATTGTTGTAAATTTCAATTTTACAATCGGGCAAAGAGTTTGAGGCTTCTTGGCGACGGTCTTTGTCAAAAATCGTGATGTCAAAGATATACCCAGGTTTGTTTTTCATAGTTATATCTTGGCGCATTACAGCCGTATCGGTTGAAAAGATTTTATCCGATTTGAAATAGGTGTTTTTATCAACCGCGACACGGTAACGGTCTTTCTTGGGTACAACAATGCGGTAACTCCCATTACCGTCTGTTAATCCTTGAGCAAGAGGCGCGAACATTCTGTCGTCTAATACAACAACTTGGGCATCGGGAAGCGGATTGCCATTTTTTTCATTAACAATTGTACCTTCCACAACGACGGGGTCGTTGTCGGTATTGACTTTTCCTTGTCCAAAAGCAAAAGTGGGGAGTAAACCGCAAGTGAATACAATGATATTTAATACTTTCATCTGTCAGATAAATTTTGTTAAAATTGTGACGGTCTATTGTTTGTAATTTGTCTTAGCTCAGTTTGTGTTTACTTAGAAAAAAATGTAGATTGTAAAACGTGACAGAATTTCCCCTTCCTTAGTTCAGAAAAAATACCTAACGATTTACTACAAAAATAAAGGTTTTTTTTCTAAAAATCAAGTATTCAGTACTATTTTTTTTACAAAAAAAATAATCTAATTAAGGTATTTTTAACATAAATATAAAATACATTTTTTATACGCAAAGAGGGACAAAACCGTATAAAACACAGTTTGAAAATGGAAAATAGAAGAATCTATGCTGAAACATGTTCAGGTTTCAAGTCACTCATGCAGACTAAAAATCAGGTGAAGAAATGGAGGCGTGTAAGGTTTGGTCTACTTTAGGCAGATTGGCATAAAAAGAAACAGCGAGGAATATTCTGCCAAATTTAAAATAACGAATTTCAATTAATTAATAAATTTAATTATTTAATATTTAACCAATTTATATTAGTTCTATAAAAAAACAAGAACGCTTACTTATTTTGTGACTGCAATTCGGTGAATTTTGAAATTTTCTGAATTAATAAATTTGAAAATTACCGACATCAGACACTTCGACACAGTTTTGCCACACATCTCGTGTTTGCAGGTATTGACATCATTACGATTCAAAATTTCTTGGGACACGAAAGCCCAGAAACAACCCAAATTTATATACATCTGTCGGCTGAACACATCAGAAAAATACAAAGCGCATTAGATAAAAAAAAATTCAAATTTAAGATTCGAAATTTAAACTGCAATAGATTGATTCTCAATAAGTTGCAAAATTGAATGGAGTACCTTATTTTTGTTCAATTCCTAGATTAAAATTATGAGAATTTTTATCTATCTTTTTGTAACTGTTTACCACATGTAAACAGACTTCGCTCGCGCAGAAAGGGGGAATGTGGTTCATTTTTCGGCTTTCCGAAAAATGAACCACCTCTTTTCCTGTCGTTGTGCGAGCAAAAGGCACGTAGCTAAATAGTTACAAAAAAAATGATAAAAGCCACACTTTTCATATAAAATTGTGACTTTTCCATTATTTTTGCAGAAAAATAGAATAATATGACAATGCAATTAGTACGATTCGATTGGGCAATGAAGCACTTGCTTCGAGATAAGGCGAATTACAGCGTCTTAGAAGGATTCCTGTCCGTTTTATTGGGTGAGAACGTGACTATAAAACAGATTTTGAGCAGCCAATCCAATAAACAAACTCAAGACGATAAATATAATGACGTGGACATTTTGGTTGAGAACGCCAAAAAAGAACTGATAATTATTGAAGTCCAAAATACCAAAGAATACGACTATTTCCATCGAATTTTGTTTGGTACGTCAAAAGTTATTGCTGAATACATGAAAGAAGGCAAGCCTTACGAAAACGTAAAAAAAGTTATTTCTATTACCATTGCCTATTTTGACTTAGGGCAGGGAGAAGATTATGTCTATCATGGAACAAACAGTTTTGTGGGGATTCACAAAGGCGATGTTTTAACACTTTCAGAGAAACAAAAAGATTTGTATGGAAAACAACACATTTTTCAAATATATCCTGAATATTGGATAATCAAAGCAGGGATATTTGATGAAGAACAAGTGAATGATAAACTTGACGAATGGATATACTTTTTCAAAACTGGAGAAGTAAAAGATGAATTTACAGCGCAAGGGTTAGCAGAAGCTAAAGTTAAGTTAAATAAATTGAAATTAAAACCTAAAGCACGTAAAGAATACGATGAATTTGTAGCGCGTCTTAGAAAATTAGCAAGCTATCAACAAACAGAAATGATAGACGTGAAAGATAAGATCAAAGAAGCAAAAGAGGAAGGAAGAGAGGAAGGAAGAGAGGAAGGAAGAGAGGAAGGAAGAGAGGAATTTGTTATTGAACTTTGGTTAGATGACACGCCTATTTATAAGATAGCTAAGTATGCCAAAATTTCAGAAGAAAAAGTCATAAAAATCATTGAAAAGTATAAAAATAAGGCTTGATAAGCAGCCCTTCACATTAATATTGATAGGTACGCATAGTCAGATAAACGCTTTATTCTTTTTTAGTAACTGACATTACGCAGTCCTAAAATCTGGAAAATGAAATGATTTGCAGATACCAAAAACTACGTGTCAGCCCGAAATGTTCAAAAATGTCCGTTATTATAAACATTCCCGATTTCATCGAGGTGCGACACTTTTAGGACAACGCACGGCACTGCTTTTGTCGGTCTTCAGCTCGATCCATATGTATATACACCGAGCCTACGGCTCTTAAATAATCGGTTTTAAACTTTCGGCGGATTGAAATCCGCCGCTACAAAATTGGTCATGCCTACGGCATTTTTAGCATATATCCGTACCACAAGTTACTTAAAAAATGCGGCAAACTCAGATTTAACTTATCTAAATTTACGAAAGTACCCTTTTTTTAGAATAAATAGTTGATAATCAATTTTTAATGTCTGACTGTCTTTTAAATTTTTGAAACCATACATAAAATCCAAACACTGCTTCTCGCGCTCTCCCGAAGGTATTGGGGAGAGCGCAAAAGTGCGTTTTAATGCGTATTTTGAATTTATGTATGGTTTCAAATTTAAATTTAGGAATTAATTGAGGAATGGGCATAACCTAAAAGCGTTTTTTGCATCACGCGCTCGCTTCGCTCGCGCGAGGGAGGGAATGTGGTTCGTTTTTCGGCGAAGCCGAAAACGAACCACGTCTCCTCCTTTTGCGCGAGCGAAGCGAGCGCAAAACATGTGTTTTTAATCAAAAAACGATGTTTTTAGGTTATCCCCACTCCTCAGTAATTAATTAGCGTATAGCTCGCTTCGCTCGCAAAAAAAACGAACCACCTCTTCTCCCTCACGCGAGCGAAGCGAGCGCGTGACTAAGTAATTACTAAGTTTAAAAATACCTGCTGGTTGACGGTGTCAGACTGTGCAAAAAAGGTTTTCAGAGCCTTGACAATCGTACACAGCACTTTTTACTCAGATGCAGATGCGAATATTTCAGTTTTGAAATGCTTTTTTGCACAGTCTGTGTTCAAAACGGCGTGCCAAAGACTACCGAGCTATTGTAGTGGCAAAGATAAATCAATATTTTTTTTCCCAAAACTCACTCGCTGGCAATTTCGCTTTTTTATCCGATTGATTAAAATTGTAGAAGACACTTAAAATTTAACTATCACCTTTGTTTCGGGTTTAATTTCCTCGCTACTTTTTGACACAATCGTGTCACCTACGGCAATATTTCCAAAGATTTCAACTTTATCCGCCAAAGTCAAACCTTGTTGAATGTCCACCCATTCCGTTTTGCCTTCGTGAACTCGAATGATAAATTTACGCTCTAAACTTGTCGTTATCGCTGAAAAAGGAACGGTTATAGAATTGGCAGGGCGATTTAGGGCTAATTTTGCATTGGCAAACATACCCGATTTTAAGGTTTTATGGCTGTTTGGTACGTCAAATTCCCAAATTTCTGTGCGTGTTGTTGGGTCTATTGTCTGTGATTTTCGGGCAAGAGTCGCTTTAAATACTTGGGTTGGTTCGGCTTTTAGGCTAAAAGCAATCGTTTTATCTGCCAAACCGCAACTTGCAAAGGCTTCGGGTACAGACACCCGTAAACGCAAAGTTTGGTTGTTTTCAAGGACTAAAATGGCTCTATCGCTATTGCCTGCCAAACTGCCTACGTCCATATTTCGGGCAGTTATTACACCGTCGAAAGGGGCTGTAAGGGTCAAATAATTCTGCATTTCACTGATACTCGCCACATAACGCTGTGCGGCTTCGTATTCGGCATTGTCCGTTAAATATTGATTTTGACTGCGCTCAACTTCGGCGGCAGCCATTGCGCCTTGTACTTGGGCAGCCGCTTTATTGCGTTGAAATAAATCGTAACTCGTCTTCATTTTTGCTTTTACCGTTTCTGCACGGGCAGCCGCTTCTGCTGTTTTTGCTTGCAATTCGGGTGCTTCCAAAATGACTAAAACTTGCCCGCGTTTCACAATAGTGCCAATATCTGCCTTGATTTGACGGATATAGGCAGGAATTTTAGCACTGATATTGATGCGCTCATTGGGTGTTAATTCCGCAGGCAATGTTACTGTTTTGCCGACACTTTCAGTCTTTAAAATAAAGACTTTTAGGCTGTCGGGCTTGGGTGCTACCGTTGCGGTTTGTGTCGTTTGCTCTGATTTTTTATCTGAACAACCGTTGCTGAAAAAGCAAATTGTTGAGAGGAGTATAATTAAAATATATCTCATTTTATTTATTTTCATTAAAATTACTATTTGAGGGATGGGCATAACCTAAAAGCGTTTTTTGCATCTCGCGCTCGCTTCGCTCGCGCGAGGAGGGGAATGTGGTTTGTTTTTCGGCGAAGCCGAAAAACGAACCACATTCCCCTCCCTCGCGCGCGAGCGAAGCGCGCGCAAAACATCTGTTTTTAATCAAAAAACGATGTTTTTAGGTTATGCCCACTCCTCAATTACTATTTTGGATAAATCGTATAACCTGTCTCTAAAACAGATTGAACCGTACCGTTTAACTTTTCTCTACCTGGAAAGAACCATTCATCTGGGTCATAGCTATCTCGGCTGTATTTGTAGACTGCAAAATCCCAACTATCCATGTCACCCGTCCATGTCAAACGTCCGATTTTTGTTTCCAATTCAGGAGCATTATCAGTGGGTAAAAATAATTTAACAGCTTTTATGAATAAAGGAGCTTTATCGTTTTTATCAATACGAGAAATATAGCAGAATTTACCTCTAAAATCTGCTCGGTAGTAAGTTTTAGATTTTTGATTGAAGCCTTCTACTATTTCTAAGACTTCATGTTTTATGTCATTTGGAATACTAACTAATTTACTTTTAGCCATAATTGAATGATTTTAAGGTGAAAAATAGATTTTATACTGAGGGGTCATTCTCTCACAAAACCCACATCATCAGGGTCGAGTGAAATATTATTGAGTAAGCGTTTTTGAACAAAACTATACAGCAAAGGCAAAATAAGCAAAGTAACAGGCGTTGAAAACAACATACCGCCAATCACCGCGATACCCAACGGTGCAGCCTGTTCGCCGCCTTCGCCCAAGCCCAAAGCCATTGGAACTAAACCCGCAATCATCGCCAAACTTGTCATCAAAATAGGGCGAAAACGACTTGCGGCACTTTGCGAAGCGATATTTTCCGCTTTTTGTTTTCGCAACAATTCAGCTTGTGTTATCATCAAAATAGCATTGGCTACTGCCACGCCTATTGCCGTAATACAGCCCATAAATGACTGAATATTCAAGGTTTTACCCGTAAGAAACAGTAAAAAGAATGCACCCAATAAAACCGCAGGGACAATAGCCAAAATGATAGTTGCCAAGCGGAATGACTGAAAATTGGCAGCCATAAGTAGAAAAATGACGATAATGGACAGTAAAAGTCCTATCATCAGTTCGCTTTGGGTTTGGTCAAAAAGCTCACTTTGCCCTCTCAAATTCACTTTCACACCTTCGGGCAGTTTGCCAAGTGCTTTTATGTCAGATTGCACTTCTTGAATCGCTTTTTGAAGGTCAGTATGGTGCAAATTGGCGGTAATTGTCAAATAACGTTGTTGATTCAAACGGTCGTATTCGCCCACTGTATTGCCTGTTGTCCAATCGGCAACGTCTCGCAAATAAGCCTCGTTTTTACCATTGCTTGAAACAGGTATTTGCTCTATGGTTTCTGTGGAATTAAGTTGATATTGTGGCAATTCTACTTGAATTTGATACGCATTGCCCGATGCCGCATCAAGCCAATAATTGGGTTGAGTAAGCCGACTTGACGAAGTGGCAGCAATCACATTGCGGCTTATTTCATCAACCGTCAAACCCAATTGACCCGCTTTTGTGCGGTCATAATTGAGTTTTAAACTCGGATAATCAAGCGGTGTTGATAACTGAACATCTCGTAAATGCGGGTTTTCTTTCAGTTTGGGTAGTAATTTATCTACAATGTCACGGCTATTTTTAAGGTTTTTACCTAAAATTGCTATTTCAATCGGATTAGAAGAACCGAGATTAATGACTTGTTCCACCAAATTACCCGCTTCAAAAGACAGTTGTAATTTAGGAATTTCGGTTGCCACACGTTGCCTAATTTTTTCTTCAAAATCAGCCAAATCAACGCTAAAATCTTTGTCTAAATTGACCCTTAAAACGGATTCGTGCGAACCCGAAGTCCACAAATGAATCAAATTGACAGGATAACTTTGCCCTTGTACCCCTGCAAAAGCTGATGTAATTGTTCCTTTTTTATTGCCCGACAATTCATTGATAATGCCTAAAACCTTTTGTGTCACATCTTCTGTTCGTTCAAGGCGTGTTCCCGCAGGCATTCGCAAACGCAGAACAAATTGACCTGAATTGGATTTTGGAAAAATATCTGCACCCAATTTTTTATAAATTAAAAAAGTGGCAGCAAAAGCAAGCAATAAATAAATCGGCACAATCCAAGCACGACGCGGTATGTTTTTATTTAAAATGCTTTGATAACGGCTTCGGATTTCGGAAATTGGATTTCGGATTTCGGTTGCGTTCGGGGCATCTGCCGAAATCCCAAATCCCAAATCCGAAATCGTGTAGTGATTTTTCAAAAACCAATTGGACAACACAGGTACAAGCGTTTGCGACAATAAAAAAGACGCTATCATCGAAAAACCAACCGCCAAAGACAAGGGTACAAACAACGACCGTGGCGTTCCAGACATAAACAAGGCAGGTACGAAAACCGCCAAAACACAGAGCAAAATCAACAATTTTGGATAAGCAATTTCACGGCTTGCATCGGCAATCGCACGGCTTTTTGGCTTGCCCATTTCCAAGTGTCGGTGTATATTTTCAATCGTCACGGTTGCTTCATCTACCAAAATACCGACCGACAACGCCAAGCCGCCAAGCGTCATAATATTGAGCGTTTGCCCCGTCAAATACAAGCAAATCACGCCAAAAAGCATCGCTAATGGAATCGTCAAAACGACTATTAACGCTCCTCGAATGTCTTTTAAAAACAATAAAACCATCAGACCTGTCAGTATTGCCCCCAGAAGGCTTTCGGTCATCAAGTTTTTCAACGCATTAATCACATAGCCCGATTGGTCAAATTCGTAACTCACTTTTATATCCGCAGGAATTGCCACTTGCATATCAGGCAAAGCCGTTTTTATGCGTTGTACCACGTCCCAAGTCGAAGCATCTGCCCGTTTTGTAACAGGAATATAGACCGAGCGTTTGCCATTGATATAAGCATAACCCGTTGTAATATCCGCCCCATTATCTACCGAAGCCACATCACGGACATAAATAGACGTGCCAGAAGCAGGTTTTATGGGTATATTTTCGAGTTCTTTGAAGTTTTCAACCACCGTATTTTGCGGTGAAATCAAGTTTTGGTCGCCAATACGGATATTGCCCGCCGCCGAAATAAGGTTGTTTTTAGCTAAGGCTTGCACCAAGTCTTCGGGCGAAATGCCATAACTCCGCAAGCGTTCTGGATTGGCTTTCACAACCACCGTGCGCTGATTGCCCCCAAAAGGTGGCGGGGCTGAAACACCTTGTAAAGTGGCAAACATCGGACGTACTTTGAACAAAGCCAAGTCCTGAATTTCACCCAAAGTCCGTGAATCGCAACTAAAAACCAATTGACCAACAGGCACACTGCCCGCGTCAAAGCGCATAACAAAAGGCGGCACTGTGCCGGGCGGCATAAAAGCCTTTGCTCGATTGGCGTAACTAATCACTTCGGCAATCGCTTGATTCATGTCCGTTTCGGGCTGAAATTGTAATTTTATCAAGGTTGCGCCTTGAATAGATTTACTTTCTACGAATTTAATACCCGTCACATACAAAAAGTGGTACTCGTAATAACTCGTAATAAAACCCTCCATTTGTTGTGGCGATAAGCCGCCATAAGTCTGTGCGACGTAGATAGTCGGCAGACCCAATTTCGGAAAAATGTCAATCGGCATTTTCCGCAAAGCGAGAAATGAAAACAGTAAAATTGCTAAAACAGCAACGATGATACTGAGGGGTCGCCGTAAGGCTATGGTAATGAGTTGATTCATGCCATTAATATTTGAATAATAAGTTCCACCCATGCCCGAAAGCGCGGACACTTTTCTAAAATGATGTCCATACCTGTTAATTCAGCAATATCTACACCATCAACTTTTTTATTATATTTTTTTTCGTTTGCTTCATAAATTGCGATTAACCGCTTTGAAGGCGCTCCTTGTGGCGTACTATTGATGTCTTCAATATTGGGAAATGCTTTGCAAATTGCTAAAACTGCATTTTTAATTTTTTCATCTTCCAAATCAAAACCTTTTTCTGGGTTTGCATAAAATAGGGTTTCCATCTCATGTCGAAGGATGTTTGGAATAAAAAAACGATAGGGCTTAATGGAATTAACAATATGAACTAAATTATCCTCCATACATTTTATTCGTTGTTCTACCTGTATATTTTGGATACAAGTAGAATAATTCGGTAATTTTCGTTCACTATTAATGCCATAGTGGTCTATCATTGTCGTAATAATAGGCTCATTCTCATTTAGCAACAGAGGGCGAATTGTTTTTTTGAAATGTTCAATATTATTAAACCCATGACCACCACCTTTCATATCAATGGGTACGCCTTGTATGTGCGTATGCAATCCTTTTTTAATCAAAAAGGGAATAAGCAAGCGATTAACAAATTCTAATTCTGTTTCGCCCTCAACAATGATATAAAGATGTTTCATGGTCTGCCGCCGATTATGTTTTTGTTCCATAAATCGCCCATACTATTGCTGTATTCATGTAACCAATGTTCCAAGACTACGCTACTTTTGCGTTCAAACACGGACTGATTATCTTTTCTATCTACGGTAATAATATCTTCTGGTTGAAAATTATCAACTAAATTAACGGATTGAGTAGAAATGATAACTTGACTTTGCGCAGATGCTTTTTGTATCAAACCCGCCAATTTATTGATAGCGAAAGGATGCAAACCTAATTCAGGTTCGTCAATAATAATTGTTTTAGGTGCTTGGGGTTGTAAAAGCAAAGTTGTCAACGCCATAAATCGAAGTGTACCATCAGATAAGTGCATCGCATTGAAATATTTATCAGAGCCTTTTTCTTTCCATTCCAATCGGATTATTTCTTCATTTTTACGGTCTGGACTTAAATCAAAACGTTCAAAATACGGGGCAACAGACCGTATCACCATTTCAATTCGTTTAAAATCTTTTGGGTATTTTTCTTGCAATAAAAACAGGTAAGCTGCTAAATTACCACCATCTTCCCGCAAGCCTCTATTATTATCAATACTTCCTTTTTGCTTAATTTTAGCTTTTTTACTTGTATCGTGAAAGTGAAATATTTTAAATGAATCCATATATTTTTTTATAAATTCATATCTGCCACCTTGTTTTTCTTTTAATACGCTTTCCGTATGCCCATGTCCCAAACTTTCATTATCCCAACCCGTATCGTACCAATCTCTATAGAACTGTGTCCCTTCTTTTCTAAAAAACAGGTCGCCTTCCTTATTATCTTTCAATTCAAAGTAATAGGCATTTTTTCTATCAAACTCTATTCTACCACTCAAATAATCGGAATTTTCTAAACCAAAATACAACACATTATCCGCACCAACCTCATCAGCAAGATAATCAGCAAGATTTCCATCATACATACTTTTCAGCAACTTAAAAAGTCCTATAAAATTACTTTTACCCGCACCATTTGCCCCAATCAGCACATTGATACGATTAAGTTGTAAATCCATTGTTTGGATAGATTTAAAATTTTCTATTTCTATTCTGTTTATCATTTTATAGCCTTATTATTTTTCGTGCGCTAAAAAATTATTCTTTTCAAACACAACGCAAATTACAAGAATTAGAAGTAATTAATTCAATTGATTTAAAAAAATGTTCACATCACCGCCCGTTGCCGATTGAAACAATAAGGCTTTCCACGCTTCCCAATAGGCTTTTTTGGTATCCGACTCTGTTTTTATAACACCATATTGGGCTTGTATGATTTCTGAAAAAGCGACCAACCCATTTTTATATCGTCCTGTCAAAGCCTGTAAAACGTAGTCATTTGCTTGTTTTTGATTGGGCATTTCCCTCACTACTTTCAGGGCAGATTCTAAGGTATTTGCTGCAATTCGTTGATTTTCAGTCAGTTGTATTTTATTATTTTTCAAACGTTCTCGATACGATTCGGTTAAAATTTCCTGTGCTTGAGTTTGGGTTTTAATTTCAGCCCCCCTCAGTAATGGATAAGAAATTTGCGCCCCAAAACCATAATTGAAACGCTGCAAACCTAAGCCATTAATAAAATTCGTTTCACCATTTGCCTTTACACCCGAACCCCGTGCATAAGTCGTTCCCCAAAATTGTAGTTTTGGAACAAGTTGATTTTTAATTAACTCTATTTGTGCTTCGCCTACCCCGATTTGACTTGTTGAAAGACGTATAAGTGGGTGGTTATCAACGGTTTGCAAAGCATCTAAAACAGGCAATTTTTCAAAAAAGAGCCTTTCTTTTTTGAAATTATCATTCGTGCCAATAAAATTATTGAGAGAAATGCGGTAGGCTTCTTGCAGTTTTTGAGCATTTAAAACCTCAATTTTTAGTCTTGAAATTTCGCCAATCAGCATGGCAGAATCCGATGCAGGTTTCAGACCATTGATTGTCAAAGCATTGACTTGTTTCGACAATTCCTCTGCCCGTTCTACATTTTTTTGAAAAACATCTACCAGTTCCCCAGCCAACTGCCAATCTAAATAAGCGTTCAAAACCCGAATTTGGTAGTAAAAAAGCTCATTATCGGATTCCGCTTTTTTGACATTTGCTTCTGAATCAATGACTTTTTTCTGTCGCACATCTTGCCCAAAAGCAAAAGGTTGCCAAGTTGCCAACAAAGCGGCGGCACTACCAAAAACAGGTTCAAAAAAGTTTTTTACTGAGGGGGGACCACTTATCGGCGTAATGCCATTTGAAAGGAACATACCTGTCAAATTGTTGTAGGTTGCCAAATCCGCTTGATAGGACGCATCTAAAGAAGGGCGTTTGGCAATATCCACCAAATCCGACCGTTTTTTCAAGGCTTGAATTTCCATTTGCTTCGCATTGAGCAAAGGAAAAAATTTTGTGGCAGCACCCAGCAAAGCCTGTATGTCCGTTTTTTGTGCTTCAACAGACTGAATTAGAAGCGCAAAGACAAAAAATAATAATATTCGTTTTTCCAAAATAATGTGCTTTTATTTTTTAAATTAAAAAGACCGGACAAGGTAAAAAATTCTACTGAAATTATTCAAATAATTTGTAATTACTTAGCCATGTGCCTATTGCTCGACGCCTACGAGACCCGCGCCTACGATGACGACATCATAGATTTGGGGCTTATTTTCGCTTAATTCGGGCGGTTGTAGGTGAGGTGCGGAATACTTTCAACCGACCTAAAAAGACGTGGAAATCTACCCTGCTGGTATGTATGTTGTTCGGTTTACTTCGGGGGAGATTGTGAAGACTTTGAAGATTATGAAAACAGGATAGAAGATAATTAAAAATGCCTACTTTTGCCCTATGAAAATTTTACACACCGCCGATTGGCACTTAGGTAAACGCCTTGAAACCTATTCTCGACACACAGAACAAGCCCAAGTACTGGCTGAAATTTGCGATATTGCCGACCGCGAAGCAGTTGATGTGGTTATCATTGCAGGCGATTTGTTCGATGCTTTTACGCCGTCAAACGAAAGTACAGATTTGTTTTATCAAACGTGTAAAAAACTGACAAACAATGGTTTACGTCCCGTTGTGGCTATTGCGGGCAATCATGATTCGCCCGAACGGGTCGAAACGGCTGACCCTTTGGCACGGGCTTGTGGGATTATTTTTGTGGGGTTTCCACATTCAACAGTTGAGCCTTTTGTTTTACCGACGGGCATACAACTCACGCGGTCTGATGCGGGTTTTGTGGAATTGCAACTCCCACAATTCAATTATCCTTTACGCCTTTTGCTGACACCTTATGCAAATGAATACCGCCTTCGGCAAAATTTGGGTATTGAGAATCCCGAAGAAAATTTACGCCAAATTTTGACCGAACAATGGTTTAGTTTGTCCGAAAAATACATGAAAAAACCTAATAGCCCCCCAACCCCCAAAGGGGGAATAATTACGACTGCTGTTGCTACTCAAGATTATCAAGAAGGGGTGAATATAGGTATTGCGCATTTATTTGTGATGCAAGACGGCGGGGCAGTACCCGAAGAACCCGAAGAAGAACGCCCGATTTTTGTCGGTGGGGCGGGGGCAGTTTTTACCGATTGTTTTCCTTTGACTTTGCAATACGTCGCACTTGGGCATTTGCATCGGCAACAAGTAATTGCGAACACACCCTGCCCGATTATCTATTGTGGCAGCCCTTTGGCGTATAGTTTTGCGGAAGAAAATCAAGACAAATATGTGATGATTGTGCAGCTTGAACCGCAGCAAAAAGCGGATATTCAACGCATTGAATTGACAAAAACAAAGAAATTACTGAGGGGGCGTTTTGAATCCATAGAAGCCGCAATTGAATGGATGAATACTTATCCCGATGCTTTAATTGACCTTACAATCGTATCGGATAGTTATATGAAAAACCAAGATACGCGCCGATTGAAAGAAGCACACACGGGCTTGATTCGGATTACGCCAGAAGTAAAATCCCAAACTGAACGAGGGATAACGGACGGACAAGTAATAGATATTGGTGGAAATATGCGCGATTTATTTGCCGATTATTTTAAATATAAAAATAAAGGGCAAACGCCAAATACGGAAATTAGGGCGTTATTTGAAGAAATATTGGCAGAAGAAGAGGAGTTATGAACTCTGGATTAATATGGAAGCACGTTTCTTCTACGCGCTTTGTTCGAAATGTGTGCGCGAAAAAATCTATTGGGGCGAGCGTGTTTTGAAAGAAAAATCTATGATTTTTCTTTCAAAACACGCTCGCCCCAAAAAAACTCTTTGGGCGATTTTTGAGCGAAGCGAAAAAGAGCCAGTAAATATTTAGCAATTATTTATTATGACCTATTTATTACATAAAATTAAAATATGAAAGTCCTTTGGCTCTGTTCTTGGTATCCCAATCGGTATATTTTCCACAACGGTTTTTTCGTTCGCCGACAAGCCGAAGCGGTTGCCCGATTCGCGGATATTGCAACGCTTCATGCGGTTGAAAAAACAACGGAAATTTTGTCGCCAGATGGCACAAAACAGAAAATTAGGGGGGGGGCAAATTTTGAGATTGAAATAAACAGAAAAACACATTTTGAAGTCCTCGTTTATTTTCCCAAATCCAATAATAAGTTTTTAAAATTTTTTAGGCAATTTCGGGCGTATCGAAAAGGCTATGCGGCGGTCTGTCGTGAGTTTGGGAAACCCGATTTGGTGCATCTGCACGTTGTGTATTCGGCAGGTATTTTTGCTTTATTTTTACATTATTTTCACGGTTTAGCGTTCGTTATTTCCGAGCATTGGGCGGGTTATCGCACCGAAGTAGGGGCGTTTCAACGAGGCGGTTGGCTGATGCGCACATTGGCTGAGGCTTGTTTTCGGGCAGCGCGTGGGGTGATGGCGTTGTCGCCGTTTCATGCGGCAACAATGCAACAACACAGTTTGAACAATCGTTATTTTTACGTACCTAATGTTGTTGATACGACTCTTTTTAAGCAGAAAAGTAAGGAAAAACAAGAGACAATACGACTTTTGCACGTTTCTGGTTTGAATGATACACCTAAAAATATTACGGGTATTTTGAATAGCGTGGCGCAACTTTCTAAAATACGGCAAGATTTTGTCCTCGATATTATCGGCGACCCTTTTGAGCAACCACCTTACAAAGCTCTGGTTAATGCTTTGAACATCGAAAAATTTATCCATTTTTATGATTATTTGCCGATAGAAAAAGTGGCAGAACACATGCAAAAAGCGGATATTTTCGTCCTTTTTAGCCGTTTTGAAGGCTTACCTTGCGTTATTTTAGAAGCAATGTCGGTGGGTCTGCCCGTTGTGGCAACAGAAACAGGCGGCATGGCGGATTGGATTACTGAGGGGTCGGGGCGTTTGGTCAAATCGGAAGACGAAGCAGCTTTAGTAGAAAATCTGGATTTTATCATGACGCATTTATCCGGATTTAACCCCGAATTGATTAGAAAAAAAATTGTCGAAACGTGCAGTTACGATGCGGTCGGGCAAGCAATAACTGATGTATATAGATCGTAACTACTTAGCTAAGTAGGTCATCATAAATAATCGCTACTTTTTATGATGCTTCTCGCGCTCGCTTCGCTCGCGCGAGAAGGGGGAATGTGGTTCATTTTTCGGGCAAAGCCCGAAAAATGAACCACCTCTCCTCCCTTTCGCGAGCGAAGCGAGCGCAAAGGCGGGTGTTGAAAAGTAGCGATTATTTATGACTAACTACTTATGTGCCTGTTGCTCGCGCAACGACGAGAGAAGAGGTGGTTCATTTTTCGGCTTCGCCGAAAAAATGAACCACATTCACCCTTTCACGCGAGTGAAGCGAGCAATAGTGTAGAGTAATATTAAAATCATACCTAAAAATGCTTTTTTCTATAATCACAATAGTTTACAACGGCGAATCCCTTATTGAAGGGACGATGCAAAGTGTCCTTAATCAAACCTTTACGAATTATGAATATCTCATCATTGATGGACAATCAAAAGACAAGACATTCAAAATTGTGGAAAATTTGCAGACAAAGCACCCCCTCAGTATAAAAGCTATTTCTGAGCGCGACAAAGGTTTATACGATGCCATGAATAAAGGTTTGGGGCTAGCACGAGGTGAATTTATCGTGTTTTTAAATGCGGGCGACCGATTTTTTGAGTCCACCACTTTAGAAAAAGTGGCAAAATGCGTGACGCCCGACACTGATATTTTGTTCGGAGAAACCATGTTGGTCAATGACGGAAGGCAGCACATGGGTACACGCACGGATTTGACGGTTCAAAAACTGCCGCGACAATTGACGTGGCGCAGGCTTCGTTATGGCATGGTAGTTTGTCACCAATCTTTTTTTGCCCGTCGAACTTTGGCTGAGTCCTACATGGACAACAATTTAGCCGCCGATATTGATTGGGTCATCAGATGTTTAAAAAAATCTAAAACGACCGTCCACACACAAACCATTATTGCTGAATATTTGATGGGTGGTGTTTCAAAAATACGGCACCAGCAGTCGCTAAAAGACCGTTATGCTGTTTTGTCAACGCATTTTGGTTGGTTGCCCAATCTGTTCAATCACGCGGTAATTGTGGTGCGGGCATTGATTTTTAAATTGAAAAATAAAGGAAAAGTAAGCTATTAACCCCTGAAAAAGATTACCTTTGTAGGGTAATAAGTTTTCAATATCTCAATCTTTAATATTATGGTAGCCGAAATAAAAAGTGATTTTCTTGACCGCATCAACGCTGCTTTGGACGATGTTCGCCCGTTTTTGAAAGTAGATGGCGGCAATGTCGAGGTCGTAGATGTAACGGAAGACAATATTGTTCATGTACGTTGGCTGGGCAATTGTGAGACCTGTTCTATGTCAAGTATGACGATGAAAGCGGGCATTGAACAAGCAATTCGGACGAAAATGCCCGAAATAAAAGGGGTTATTGCGATAAATGGCGTTCAAGGAATGGGCAATAAATAGAGTATCTATCTATTAGATACGAACTAAAGGCGCGGCTTTGCCTCCCTCCGAAGAAAGCCTACGCCGCTTGAAATCTGAAATCTGAAATCTGAAATTTGAAATATTCCTAATTATGACGCGCCAACAACTCTTTGAGCAAATTCAACAAAAAAAATCTTACCTCTGCGTGGGTCTCGACACCGATTTATCGAAAATTCCGCCGCATCTTCTGGCTTTCGATGACCCCATTTTTGAATTCAATAAACAAATTATTGATGCGACCCGCGATATTTGCGTTGCCTACAAACCCAATACTGCTTTCTACGAATCGCAAGGCGTAAAAGGGTGGATAGCTTTGGAAAAAACGGTGGATTATATTGGCAATCAACACTTTACAATTGCCGATGCCAAACGCGGTGATATTGGCAATACTTCAAAAATGTACGCCCAAGCCTTTTTTGACACGCTGAATTTCGACGCGGTGACAGTCGCTCCTTACATGGGTCAAGATTCGGTCAAACCGTTTTTAGAATTCAAAGATAAGTGGACAATTCTTTTGGCATTGACCTCCAATAAAGGTTCGGAAGACTTCCAATTTATCCGCGATATGTTTAAAATTGTGCTCCAAACCGCCCAAAGTTGGGGAACACCCGACAATTTGATGTTTGTCATCGGTGCAACACAAGCCGAGCGTTTTAAAGAAATCCGTAAACTTGTTCCTCACAATTTCTTTTTAGTGCCGGGTATCGGTGCGCAAGGTGGCGATTTGAGACAGGTATCTGAATATGGCATGAATGACCATTGTGGTTTATTGGTCAATTCTTCGCGGGAGATTATTTATGCGGGACACGGTGAGGATTTTGCCGAAAAAGCACGAGAAGCAGCTTTAAAAGTACAACAAACGATGGGGCAAATTTTAGAAAAAAAAGGATTGGTGTAGTTACAAATGATAAATTATCAGTTTCAAAATAGTACTTATCCGCACGATAAGTAACGCTATACGGCTGAAGGATGCTCATATTGTTTTCCAACCAATCGTTCATATCGCTGATGGCTTGGTCACGAAATAAAACTGATAGATTTTCATCATCTCTAACAAAAGATGTGAAATGTAGGCAGACCAACCTAATAACAAAGCCAGCTTAATTATTCGTTCGTGAATAGCTACGCACTTTTTCCCGACACCACAATCACAATTTCTCCCTTTGTAACGCCTTCTGTTTTGTAATAATTGACCAAATTACTGAGGGGGTCGGTTTTTACTTCTTCGTGAATTTTCGTGAGTTCGCGGCAGACGCAGGCTTGTCTTTCTTCGCCGCAATGTTCACTCAATTCTTCCAAACATTTGACAAGGCGGTGCGGGCTTTCGTACAAAATAAATGTATTGTCCAAACTCGACAAATACCGCAAGCGTGTTTGCCGTCCTTTCTTATGCGGCAAAAACCCTTCAAAATGAAAACTATTTGCCACTAAACCCGATGACACAAGGGCTGGCACAAAAGCAGTTGCCCCTGGCAAACACTCAACTTTTACACCTTCACGTACACATTCCCGAACGAGCAAAAACCCGGGGTCGGAAATAGCAGGTGTACCTGCATCGCTAATCAAAGCCACGTTTGCACCGCCGCGCAATGCCTCAATGATACCCCTCAGTATCTGATGTTCATTGTGGGCATGATTGGCACGCACGGGTTTTTCTATGCCGTAGTGGTCAAGCAGCTTTTTGGAGGTGCGGGTATCTTCGGCGAGAATAAAATCTACTTCTCGCAATATACGCAAGGCACGAAGTGTAATATCTTCAAGATTGCCGATAGGCGTGGGAACAATGTACAGCATAAAGTGATTGATTTTAGGACAAATGTATTCAGAATTTTGAGAAATGAATTAAAAATTGCTCACGCCACTCATTAAAAAAGGTCAGTTGAAAAAATTATTATTCCAATTTAGCATTTTGTGCTTGCTTATGCCCCTTTTGGCACCTACGTGCCGTTCAGATGAGTTTGACCCTAAGAAAGGTCTTTTCATCAACCTTGACCTTAATGCCGAAACGGTTAATGCTAACCCTACTAAAGCAGGTGCAATTTTCTCAAAAACGTACTCGTTTGACCTCAGCAAAGAGTTCAAAACACGCTACAATATTGACCCTTCTGAGTTGGAAGAATTTTACGTCAATACATGTGTTGCTACGTTCAATCAATCAAATTGCTTAAAACTGAAGTCGTATTCGCTTGTAGCCACTTTCCCAGAAATCGGCTCAAAAACGAGTAGCAATGACTGCAGCTCGGCAACAATTCTATCCATAACGCCTTCAAACTCAGATGCTTTTTCCAAAGCTGCCCTCTCAACTAATTTCGCCCCTGCCATAAAAGCGGGCAAACCCATTACCGTTACCTTTAGCATGGAAGCTAAAGAAGACATTCCCGGCGGCTTTGGTGCAGGTGCTATTTTGTCAACAAGAGCTATCTACAAACCCAACTAAAAAATTTACCATTAGTCTTTTCTCAAAAGTAAAAAAATGAAACAACTCAAAATAAGTTTTATCCTGTGCTGCCTCTGCCTTACCGTTGGCTTGCACGCTCAAGACACGGCTGCTGTCAGCACGCCCAAAAGTCGTATGACTGTCTTGAAAACCAATATTTTCTCTCCTATTAGTCTCGGCATTGAACGCGGTTTTGGAAAACATTTTTCATTGAGTGTCAATGGTTTGTATTTTCCGTCTATGTCCTATGGTGCAGCAGCAGATGCTACGGGTTACTTCTCTTTAGCAGACCCTTCCACTGGTTTTTCAGCCGAAGCACGCTACTATACCTCTAAAAAGAAAGCACCTATGAATGGCTTTTACGTAGGCGGCTATTATTTATTTCGGATAGTGGACGTTTTTGCGCATAAAATAGTAAAAACGCCAGAAGTTACTGCCGACCTAAAAATCTATATCCCGTCAGATTTGACGACTTATGGCGTGATGATTGGTGGACAACGTATCCGTTCTAAAGGTTTTACAACCGATATTAATGTGGGTGTTGGTTATTACAGCTTGGGCAATATTCCCACAGTGGACAGTCAAACCAGTGAAGCGTTTAAAGCACTCTCACAGTTGTCTAAACTGAAATCAGGTATTGGACCACGCTTAACTTTAAGTTTGGGGCACGCATTTTGACCCCCTCAGTATTTTGACAAAGAAAGCCGTTTTAAAGGAAACTTTAAAACGGCTTTCTCTTTTCGCTTGCCTAACAAAAAATGAACCACCTTTTCTCCTGCCGTTGCGCGAGCAAAATGCACGGAGGTAAATATTAGACTTGATACGTGCTGATAATCAATAAGTTATTCATAACTGGCTCTTTCTCGCTTCGCTCAAAAATCGCCCTCTAAAAAATCTATCGGGGCGAAGGTGTTTTTCAATCAGAAAAATCTTCGATTTTTCTGATTGAAAAACACCCTCGCCCCTAAAAAACACACTCTGGCGATTTTCAAGCGAAGCGAGAAAGAGCCAGTACCAAAGCAGCCTTTATTTAGGTATAACTACTTAACTGAGGAGTGGGCATAACCTAAAAGCGTTTTTTGCATCTCGCGCTCGCTTCGCTCGCGCGAGGGAGAGGAATGTGGTTCGTTTTTCGGCGAAGCCGAAAACGAACCACGTCTCCTCCCTTTTGCGCGAGCGAAGCGCGCGCAAAACATCTGTTTTTAATCAAAAAACGATGTTTTTAGATTATGCCCACTCCTCAACTACTTAACTTGCATCAAGTATATTTAACTTGATTTATTAAAAAAATACTTTTTGAGCATAATTGGTGTAAAAAAACTACATTTGCGACATTGAAAAGAACCTTTGGCTTACTTTATCGTTTTAGTATTTGGAACCACACGTAAAATCTAAGCTGCTGGTTCTCGCGCTCGCTTCGCTCGCGCAAAAGTAGGAGAGGTGGTTCATTTTTCGGGCAAAGCCCGAAAAATGAACCACATTCCCCTCTCGCGCAAGCGAAGCGAGCGCGAGAACCAGCAGTTTAGATTTTATGTATGGTTTCAAAAATAATATTAGCAGAGATTTGAAACCAACAATTAAGTAGTTAAAAAATTTATACAAAATTCCTACTGTTCGCTTCACTCTCAAAAAAGGGAAAAGTGTTTCGTTTTCGGGCAAAGCCCGAAAACGAAACACCCTGTCCTTTTTTGCGAGCGAAGCGAGCAGTAGGCTAAGTAGTAAAAAAAACTCGCTACTTTTTACAGTAACCCAATTGAAAAAACATTTTCCACAATACCGTTAAAAAAAAAGCGAATATGATTCCGCACGATGAATTCAAAAAGTACGCCGTCAAACATCGCGGCATGAGTACCATGCACTTGGAAAAATACATGGCGCAAAGCGTTCAGCATGTTCCAAACATGGGTAGTGGTATTCAAGGGGTATCCGTTCCCAATATCAACGGTTTCACGCCTTCTGTTATCGAAGAACGCCAATTGAATGTGGCTCAAATGGACGTTTTTAGCCGTTTGATGATGGACAGAATTATTTTTATGGGCGTACCTGTCAACGACTACGTGGCAAACGTCATTCAAGCACAATTGCTTTTCCTTGAAAGTGCCGACCCAAAACGCGATGTGCAGTTGTTTATCAACAGTCCGGGCGGTTCGGTGATTGACGGTATGGGCATTTATGATACGATGCAATACGTGTCACCCGATGTTGCCACTATCTGTACAAGTATGGCGGCTTCTATGGGTGCATTTTTGCTTTGCTCGGGCGCACAAGGCAAGCGTAGTGCTTTGACACACAGCTTGATTATGATTCACCAACCTTCGGGTGGCATGTCGGGACAGTTTTCAGATATGGAAATAAGTTACAACCTTATCAAAAAATTGCGGCACTCGTTATACGCTATCATGGCGAAAAACTGCGGCAAAACATTTGAAGAAGTTGAACGTGACAGCGACCGCGATAACTGGATGAGTAGCGAACAAGCCAAAGAATATGGCTTGATTGATGAGGTTTTGAGCCGCAAAGGAGCTTAAAAAAAACGTAAATACTTAGCCTATTGCTCGCTTCGCTCGCGCGAGGGAAGAGAAGTGGTTCGTTTTTCGGGCAAAGCCCGAAAAACGAACCACATTCCCCTTTTTTGCGAGCGAAGCGAGCAATAGGCTGAGTAGTTACAAAATTTCAAATATGTCAGATTTCAAGAGTTGAAATCCTTGAAATTACCAGTCTTTTGTAGAGCGTGATGGACGTGGTACGCCTTTTTTTAAACGCTGCTGCACTTTCCGTTCTTCTTCGTCCATGATTTCAAGCATTCGTTTTGCTTCTTCTTTTTTCAAATCCTGTTGAGCTTTCTCTTGCGGCGTTTGTCTCGGATTTTGGTCTGGCTGATTCGGGTTTTTATTTTTATCTTGTTGATTTTTATCGTCTTTTTTGTCTTGGTCTTGGTCTTTATCGTTCGGATTTTGTTGCTTGTCTTTATCGTTTTTATTTTTGTCGTCGTTTTTGTCTTTACTGTCTTTGTTCTGCTCGTCTTTTTTCTTTTGCTCCTCCTCCTTTTTTTGCAATCTTTGGGCTAAAGCCAAATTTTTCTTTGCGTCTTCATCGTTGGGGTTCAAGCGCAAGGCATTTTTGTAGGATTCAATCGCTTTCGGATACTCTTTCTTCCAAAAATGAGCGTTGCCTTTGTTGTACAAACTATTGAATTTCAATTGATTGTCGTTTGTTTTTTTTGCCACATCTTCATACTGCTGTATGGCTTCGTCGTAGCGTTTCTGCCCGTAAATGGCATTACCGAGATTGTACGCCGCTTTACTTGACTTCTCTGCATCAAGCGCACGACGGTAATGTTCTTCCGATTTTTTAAAATCATTTTTAGCATAATCAGCGTCACCTTTGCGTAGAGATTGATGCGCGGTTTGCGCGATGCCCCATACTGAGGGGGTTAAAATAAAGGAAAAAAATAGAAAAAAATATTTCATAATTTTTTTTTTGATGTCAAAATAAAATTACTATTGCTCGCTTCGCTCGCAAAAAAAGGGAGGTGGTTCGTTTTTCGGGCTTTGCCCGAAAAACGAACCACTTTTCCCTTTATTGCGAGCGAAGCGAGCAAAAAGGGGAAATTTAGAATCCTGTTTTATAGTGAATAAACAAATCTTTTTCACCCAAATCGTTCCAACTGTATTGAATTTGCCAAACCCATGAATAAAACGCCACAATATCCAACCCCAAGCCACCACTCCGCAAAACGCGGTTATTGAGGGGGTTTTGTGCAGAATACTTAACCAAATTCTGTGCATAGCCCATATCAAAATTGCCTGACAAATACAATTTTACTGGCAGAGAATGGAAACCTTTAAGTATTTTCAATTTCAAATAAGGGGAAAGGTCAAAGGTCTTATCAAATAATTGAAAATGCAAACTATTTTTTAAAATCCCAAAATTAACACCGTCAACGACATAATATTCAAAACCTCGCAAATAATCGGTACCATAGCCCATACCCTGCGTAAAAGAATAAGGTTGCTCGCCGTTTATCAAAGCAAAACGCCCTTTTGCTACGGTTTCATAACTCAATCGTGGTGTTATTTTACCAAATTGCGCCCACCGCGCACTGATGTTTAATAAATTGACATCATCAGTTGGCAAAAGACCACTTTTACTTGCTGAGAAGACAGCTAAATGTCCTTTCAGAGGGTAAGGACGCATATCGCGTGTATCGTGAGAATAGTTGTAATTGAGCAATAAATACCGTTGCTTGTTGCGTTTGTCGAGATAATAATCCTGATTACGGCTGACTACCGATGTGTCCACTGATTGTCGCGAATAACTTAAAGAAATACTGTGGCGGCTCAAAAGCCCCGGTGTGATGATTGCCCCTACAACAATGCCTAAATTTTGAAAAATATGCTGCTCAGGATTTCGGAAAAACGACTGTTTATTACCAATAGTTGCCACTGTTAATTCGCGATTTACGCCGTAATTACCACCCAAAAGCAGACCGACTGTCTGTTTTTTGTTGATATAAGGTACCTCATAAGACATACTAAAACGGGGCGTGTAGCCCAATTGCAAAGTGGCTGAAAAAGGGTCTCGCTGCCCTGTTGTATTAATATGTTGGAGACTAAAACCATAATTCGTGCGTGCAAAAGAATGGTTTTGTTCTTTCCACCACACATTGAAATTACGGTCAGCTAAACTAAAAATAGGAACGGGATAAACAAAGAAATTTTCGACAACCGAGATGACAAGATTGACTTCATCAACGGGCAAATCACCTGATTTCCAATCTTTTACGTTAAATTGAACAACATTGAACAAGTTGGTATTCATTACGCGCAATCGGTTGTTTTCCAACAACTGACCAAATTTACTGAGGGGTATTGTGTCGCCAATTGAGAAGGTTAATTCTCGCGTGATAATGCGCGTTTTCGTTTTGCGATTGCCCTCAACACCCACACTTTTCACAATAACCGAAGGTACTGTCTGCGCAGACAACGAGCGTGTAAAAACGAATAAAAGTATTAAACAGCGTGTTAACAAGTCTATAGACATCTGGATAGTTGAGTGAATGATGGAGCGATAGTTTTTTAAATTTTGCCCAAAACTACACAAAAAGCCCAAATAAGGCTTCAAACTCCTACCCTATTTAGGCTAATTTAACGTATTTATATAAAATAAATTTTGATACTCAACTTTAATTACCCTAAGTTGGATTGTTTTTGAAAATTAATTCTTTAACAGCTTTTTAACTTTAATGAAAACTAATGAATCCCCAATTTATTACTGACGCCCTTGTATTATTTCTCTTATCAATATGTTTATTTTTAATGGCATCGCCAGACAAATCCAATAGACCTAAGACTTACCCATAAGAGGATTTCAAATTTAAGATTTCAAATTTCAAACTGCAATAAATTGAATTTCAATATTTTGCAACATAGAACTTGATACTTTACTGGTAATTACTTAGCCCATAGCTCGCTTCACTCGCAAAAAAGGGGAATATGGTTCGTTTTTCGGGCAAGCCCGAAAAACGAACCACCTCTCCTCCCTCGCGCGAGCGAAGCGAGCGCGTGACTAAATAATTACCTTTATTGAATTATTAAGAACGTGAGATAAATAACTTACCATTTTACTGTCTCCCGATGAAGGTCGGGACAAGTTCTTTCTCGCTTCGCTCGAAAATCGCCCTCAGAGCGTTTTTTTAGGGCGAGCGTATCTTTTTTGATTAAAAATCTTCGATTTTTAATCAAAAAAGATACGCTCACTCTGATAGATTTTTTTTTGCGAAGCGAAAAATAGTGCGTTTCAAAATGATAAGTTGTTTACTTCACATTCCTAAAAACTAACTTTCTCCGTACTATTTTATTTTTTGTCAAAATCCAATAAAAAAATCAACAAATACTTCTCAGTAAAGTTAAAAAGACCTACTTTTGCGGCTCAAATTCAAGAATCATTAAATAGAAAAAATTATGAAGAAAGATATTCATCCAAAAGGATACCGCAAAGTGATTTTCAAGGACATCGCAACAGACGACATGTTCCTTACTGGTTCAGCAGCTAACTCAAAAGAGAACATTGTTTGGGAAGATGGCAACACTTACCCACTTATTAAAATGGAAATTTCTGCTTTCTCTCACCCGTTCTTCACGGGCAAGCAAAAATTTGTTGATACGGCTGGTCGTATTGATAAGTTCAACAAAAAATTTGCAAAGTTTGCGAAGTAATCTATCGTGGGTTTTGACAATCCATAAAAAAAGTCCTGCGCTTAACGGCACAGGACTTTTTTAGTTTATTTGTAATTAATTAGTCACGCGCTCGCTTCGTTCACGCGAGTGAGGAGAGATGGTTGATTTTTCGGGCTTTGCCCGAAAAATGAACCATCTCCTCCTTTCCGCGAGCGAAGCGAGCGCAATTTCGAAATTCCCCTAAAACGCGTACCCGATATTGATTTCATGAGTTGTCCCCACAAATGAGCCATAGTTTTGAGTCGTGTAATCAAACCCATATCCTACTCTAAAATTGGAATCAAAACCCAAGTTTTTACCCACAATAAAGCCCAATTCAGCGTGAATGTTGCCCGAATTAGACGAGCCTACGCCTACCCAAAATGTGTTGGCAGCTTGATAACGTAGGTTGAAATCCACGTTTACAGGCGCATTTTTCACATATTTCACCCAAACTGAGGGTTCAAGAAACGAACTTTCACCAAAAAAATGATACCAACCCGCCGAGGCATAATAATGTCGAACACGCTCGTATTGTAAGGTTTTATTACCGTCTGTAAGATTTAAATTCAAGCCCATCATTTGTGGGACACTCGCCCCTGCATAGATAAAATCATCAGAAAAATCGCCCATTTTTTGATACCAATACGCACCAATACTCAAATCGGGATACAATTTTGTACGGTCTTCGGTTGCCCGAATATCATCGGCATCGCGCAATTTGAGTTGTGATGTCTTCAAACGGTATTGCACACCGCCCAATGCCAAACCAAAACTCACACCGCCCATTTCTGCATCATTGGTGATAACCCCCGCAATACGTCCATAAACACCCGTATAACTCGTCGGTCCAGTTTGGTCATTCATCAGGTAGCCACCCGTGAGCAAGGCAACACCCGTGCGGTCGGCAGCAAAATACTCCCCCCTCAGTATTTGGGTAGTCGGCGGATTCGGCATCGCACCCCATTGCCGACGGTTGGAAATACCGACTGCACTTTTATTCCGATTGGTCATAAAACCATACGGAATGGCAGCAGGATTCAAAACCCCGTGCATTTCGCGGTATTGCGTAAATAGTGGAATTTGTTGGGCTTGCGCGGTAGCTAATGAAAAGAACGTGAAAATCGCGGTAAATAAGCCGAATCGGTTCATGGAAATCATGGAAACTAAAATTACTAGAAATTGAAAAAAAATTATATTATTTTTAAAATGCTATTTATAGTATTCATTCAATTGCCCTAATTGAATAATTTTGCAATTGCAAGACAAATGTAAATGGAAAAAACAATATTACAAGTTTTTGGCGAAAATGTGCGCAGAGAACGCCTAAAAAGAAAGCTCACACAAGAAGAGTTAGCACACTCGGCTGACTTGCATCGTACTTATATTGGCATGATTGAACGTGCTGAAAAAAATATTACTTTACTAAACGCAGAAAAAATCGCAGAGAGTTTATATACCTCATTAGGCGACCTACTTAAAAATGCCGAACAATAGCGACAAATGGATAGGGCAAGTCCGCCAATTTTGCCTAAATTATAACATTCCGCTTGAATACATGTCTGAAATTTTAAGTGACCCCAAAGTTATTCCAATGATTCGGGGTAAGGCTTTTGAGTTTTCAGCTATGCTTTTGCTTCAAAATATCCTACCAAAATCTGATTGGGTTGTAGATAAACCTGTAATGAATGCTCAATTTGGTTTGCACGATATGGATGTCCGTATCACGCATCAAAAAACACAAAAAGTAATTGGCGTCGAATGTAAATTGGCGTCGAAAGGCAGCTTTAAAATTTAAAAAAATGAAGATGCTCAAATCAAGGTGAAATGTATGCGTTCTCGGACACTCGGTGATAGCAAAGTGAAGGAACTTACACCTAAAATTGGTGTTTCCGAAGCTGTACTTAAAATTCATAACGACCAATATATCCCCTCTGATTTCGATGTTGTTATAACGAGTATTGCCAATGCCTTTTATACAACAAATGAAGAAACTGATTTATTTGAATGGCAGCCAACTGCAAAAGCAATAGGATTTTTAAAACGTCTTTCAGGTATGAATGACCTTGAAAAACTCCAGAGTTTTGCTTATGATCAAATGTACCTTTCAAGCTCAGCAGATTTGGCAATTACCAATCAAAATAACCATAAATGTTCACGCAAGACTTGCCCTACACCTCATAATTGTGGATTTATCCCAAATTATCCAATTATCACATTTCCAAAAAATGAAACCGCACCCAACAGAACTTGGGTTGTTGTTGAAAATGCTGTTTCATTTTTCACTAAAATAGTGGAAGGCAGTTAGAATATTTGAAGTTGCCCAACCGAAACATAATTAAGAATAAATATTTCTTTACCTTTAAAACGTTCTCCTTTTTTCTTATCTATATTTTCTTTTCCATTTTTAGTTTGGTCATCTGTCCGATTAATCGTATAATTCCATTCTCTTTCAAAAATTTCCGTCGCCCAATCGTACATATCCCACACTTCTTGTGAGTTGTCATAAGTCATCAAAAAGTTAAATTTATGGGCATTTTGTTTTAATGCTTCATTCAATCTTGTATGGTCATTCTTTGCGAAAGAATGTTCATAAAATTTGTCTTGGTCTGCGTTGAAATAAGGCGGGTCTATGAACAAAAAAACATCATCATTGTAAGGAATTTGCTCCAAAAGTTCTTCAAAATCAAAAGAAGTAAGTCTAACGCCTTGAAGTTTTAGAGAAGTCCTATTAATATTATTTGCCCAATTTTCGGGTCTCATACTGTATTTATCGCCATAGCCCCAATAACAATTTTTCATATTCATAATACCAGAATAAGAGGCGCGATTAAGATAAAACCAGCGTTGCGCTCTTTCTAAATCATTTTGAGGAACAAAGTCGTGCTTATAGTAGCCATGACGCTCTTTCAAGGCAGCTTCTCCATGCAGAGAATTAATCAGTTCTTGTGGACTATCTCTTATGATTTTATAGCAGTTTATTAGCTCTTTATCAACATCATTTAACCAATTTTCTTTTGCCTTACCTTTAGCAAAAAAAATTGAACCACCCCCTGCAAATACTTCAACATAAAGCCGATGTGGTTTCAAATGCTCTAAAATAAGTTTTCTTGCGTAAAACTTACCTCCTGCATACCTAAATGGCGAATTAATAGTTGAATCCATAATTTTTTCTTTTTTGCTATTTCTAGTATGCAAAAATACTAATCACTTTTTAAATTGAGAAATTTTGAAACAAGATTTTCTGGTACATTAGAGGTTTTCTGTTTTTAGCAAACTAAAAACTCCCAAACTGTTGTTTAGAAAACGTCCCAAAAGTACAACTTTTGTCAAACGTAATTACTTAGCCTATTGCTCGCTTCGCTCGCAAAAAAGGGGAAAGTGGTTCGTTTTTCGGGCAAAGCCCGAAAAACGAACCACATCTCCTCCCACGCGCGAGCGAAGCGAGCGCGTGGCTAAGTAATTACTGTCAAACTTAAAATCTGAAATCTGAAATTCCTTACAAATCTCCCAATTGCGGACGCATCAAAATCTCCTCAATCACTGCCGAAGGACTCATGCGCAAAGCAGAAACGACCACTTCTCCAATATCTCGCGCTTGCATCAACCTTGATTCAGGTGCTTCAAAACCTGCCCACGAATCCGACCACGTTGCCCCGGGCAAAATTGAGGTAACTTTTATGCCTGTTTCTTTAAGTTCTTCGCGCAAATTTTTTGAAAAACCCAAAAGCGCAAATTTAGAAATGGAGTATGAGCCGCCGTTCGTGTAAGCACGAATACTTGCTGCACTACACAGGTTGAAAATATAGCCGCGTTTCCGCGCTATCATAGTCGGCAACAAAGCCCGCGTAAGGTTGTAGGCAGACATGAGATTTACTTTTAGCATGGTTTCAAGCGCGTCTTCGGCTTCATCTTTGATACTGCCCGATATAAAAATACCCGCATTGTTCACTAAAATATCTACCCTATTCCATTGATTCACAACGAATTGTGCAAACTCAACAACTTCACTTTTTTGGCTCACATCTACCGCTTTTATCAAAACTTGGCTGTGCGGAAAACGGTCTGCAAAATCTGTCTGCAAGGCGAGTAGGTCTTCTTCATTGCGGCTACATACCGCCAAATCATACCCCTCAGTAGCGAGGGCTTCGGCTATTGCCCGACCGATGCCTTTGGTCGCGCCCGTGATAACGGCTTTTCTATTCATTTTTTTTCTTATTTATAAAGTAATTCGTCACGCTCGCTTCGCTTACAAAAGAGGAGAGGTGGTTCATTTTTTTGCGAACGAAGCGAGCGATAACCCACTTAAGTTACTCTAATATTTAAAAGTTAGGTGGCGTGATGTGTTTAAAATGCCCATTCATCAAAGCCCGTTGTTTTAGGTGTTCTATTTCTCGTGCAACAGGTAAGGTTTTTTGTAAATGCGCTAACATAAAATTTTGGCGTTCCAACTCCGTTCTCATACAGAGAAAGGCGTATTCTTGTTCAACGGAAAAACCAACATGGTGCGCCACATCGAAAGTCAAAAAACCATCGCTGGGACTCGGCACTTCTTTCTGAATACGGAGGGCAGCAAACAATTCCATCACAAGCCCTAAAATAGTTTCATTTTTAATAAAATCACCTTCTCGGTCAATGGGTAAGTTTGATACGTCTGCCGAAGGGTAGATTGCCCCGCGTCCTTCGGAATAAAATTCATTGATGCGGAACAAACCGACCCCCTCAGTACGAATGTCCATTTCGCCGCGTGGATGTCGTTTTTCTACGCGAATAAGCCGTACCTCAGTACCAATTTCTGCCAACGTATCATCGAGATAAGCGGGAATTCCGAAAGTCATACCCGTCTTTTCGCACTCACCAATCAGTTGACGGTAGCGGGGTTCAAAAATGTGAAGATTTAGTTTTTCTTGCGGGAAAACGACCAAGCGCAAGGGAAACATGGCTAAATGACGCGACATTGTGGAACAGTTTAATGACGTAACAACGTTTAAGAATGCAAAATAAATCGAAAAAACACCCCCCTCAGTATTTCGGGCGTTTTTATTAAAAATTATTCAAAAAAAAACATTCAAAACTTTCAATAAATTTTGAAAATTCTTTTTTACCCGTTAACTTTGCGCCATGAAACGGACGAATGAACGCCGCGTTTTTCAAAATCTTTGGGCTGTGAAAACGAATAATACATTCATCAAAACAGATTATCACATACAAAGTTTTATCGGTTTAGCCATTTCATTCTTCTTGGCAATTGCTCTCATCTGCGGTTTGTTGATGCTTTTTAAGTTAGACAGTGGTAATGGTGTATTTAGTGGCTTCTTTTCTCTGCTTTTACTCATACCTTTGGGTGCGTGGCAAGTGTTAAGTGGTGTGGTTTACGCACTCAATGGCGACCGATTACAACAAATTTATCTCGGCGTGGTGGCTATTTATTTCGGCATTTTATATACGTTCACTACATTTTCTACTGGTAACACTGATATTTTTATCTGGCTAATGGGGTTTGTAGCAGTTGTTATTGCCGTTTGGAAATACACAGTTGTTCGTGCTGATTATATAAGTTTAGATATTATTGCTGTTTCAGAAAGAGCGATTTCAGAGACAGATGTTTTAGATGCTTGATTTTCATAAAAATAAAAACCTATTAACTATGTCCACCATTAAAATACACCTACAAGACATTCTACAAAACATTGGTTTACAATGTATTCTGTTTGTGGATAGATGCCGCCGCTACTTCGGTCGCCGCCCGTCTCATTCTTTCTGGGATTTGTAATAGCCTACGTTCGGGGAACTTTGAAAATTCCCCGAACGTTACGCAACGTACAATAATTTGATTTCCAATATTTTACAAAATCAAATTGGATATTTTATTTATTTTCAATTCCTTTGCGTCTTCAATGAAAAAACATTGAGTCAGATGTACGTCCTCAATCGTGCATCTGACTCTTTGTTTTAAGTCCACATAACTACTTTAGGTCTATTGCTCGCTTCGCTCGCAAAAAAAGGGGGAGTGGTTCATTTTTCGGGCAAAGCCCGAAAAATGAACCACTCCCCCTCTTTTGCGAGCGAAGCGAGCAATAGTGAGTAGTAATATTCTCACAAACTCAAAATAAGAACATGATACAAACCGACGTTTGCATTATTGGCGCAGGTCCGGGTGGCGCAGCAGCAGCCCTTCGCTTGGGGCAATTGGGTATCCCCTCAGTATTGATTGACAAAGCTAAATTTCCGCGAGACAAAATTTGCGGCGACGGCATGACAGGCAGAACTGTTGCCATTTTGAACCGAATTGACCCGTCAATTGTGGATGATTTGGAGAAAATGCCCAATCAAGCTGCCGATTCTTGGGGCGTTTTGTTTTCAATGGACAATAAACGCCATTTTCCCGTTCCTTTTCGCCGGGACTACAATAAAGCCAATGATAGAAAACCTTGTTTCGTCGCCAAACGCATTGATTTTGACAATCACCTCATAGAAAAGGTCAAAAAACAGCCTTTGATTCAGTTTTTTGAAGAAAAAAATATCGAAAAACACGTTTATACTGAGGGGGTCGGTTGGACGATTTCGGACAAGTCGGACAGCTTTCAAGTGCAATGCAAAGTCCTGATTGTAGCTAATGGTCCACTTTCGCCCTTTGCACGCCACGTTGCGAACATAAAAGTTGACCCAAAACACAATGCGGCGGCAGTACGGGCGTATTACGAAAATGTAGGCGGCAACCACACGGATAATTTCATCGAATTGCACTTTTTGAAAGATTATTTGCCGGGTTATTTTTGGATTTTCCCACTACCCAATGGCGGTGCAAATGTCGGATTCGGTATGTTGAGTTCTACTATTTCGGAACGGAAAATCAATTTGAAAAAAGCCTTATTGGAGATTATCGAAAACCGCCCCGGCATCAAAGAACGCTTTGCCAACGCCAAACTTGACGGTGACATTGTTGGTTTTCCCCTTCCACTTGGTTCAAAAAGACGTCCGCTATCGGGCGACAATTATATGTTGATTGGTGATGCCGCTTGTTTGGTTGACCCACTCACGGGCGAAGGCATCGGCAATGCCGTTTACAGTGGCTATATCGCCGCTGACCAAGCCGAAAAATGCCTAAAAGCCAATAATTTCTCCGCCGAATTTATGAAAGACCACGATGTGCGCGTCTGGCGGGTGATGGGTACAGAATTGAATTTGAGTTACCGCTTGCAACGCTTGGGCAATTACCCAGGTGTGTTCAACTTTGTCCTCTGGGCAGCTTCGCGCAATGTTCAAATTTCAGATTTAGTGTATTCTATGTTTAATAATATAGATGTGCGGAAGAAAGTGTTGAATCCGATTTTTTGGTTTAAGATGCTGGTCAATGCGAAGTAAAAAATGCTTCTTTGACAATTTTAGTTGAAGTCAAAAAATGAAAGCCGCAGTCGTTTAAAACTTGTGGGGTATGCACAGCTTTGAAAGTTTCCGAATGTTACGCGCCGTTAAATCTACATTTTCCAATCGTTTACGTATTACGATTATTTTTTGGGTTCAACCTGTTCAAAAACAGTAAAATACTGAAGGGGTATCTTTTTAAACAAAAGGTAATTACTTAGTCACGCGCTCGCTTCGCGCGCGCAGGGAAGAGGAGAGGTGGTTCGTTTTTCGGGCAAAGCCCGAAAAACGAACCACCTCTCCTCACTCGTGCGAGCGAAGCAAGCGCGTGACTAAGTAATTACGAAAAATGCTTTGAAACAGGCTTCAAAATTGTAAAACTATGCGGTATTTCAATACATCAGGTCCAAATATGCCCAGACAACACTACACATTGCAGCGTTCCCAATTGATAAAACGGGGTTTACAATTGGTAGAAAGGGAACGTTATTTCACGATTTGGGCACCGCGCCAAACGGGGAAAAGCACTTATTTTCAGTTGTTGTCAGAAAGGCTTAAAGAAGAAGGGTATCTGGTAACACACGTTAATTTTGAAAATTATAAAGAGGCAACGATGAAAGCCTTTTTGAATGAATTTCATTTTAAAATTATAGAAGGTTGGGGTATTGATTTTACGGGTAAAGATTTACAAGAAACAAATACGCCATATATACAAATTTAAAGTGTATTTTTGCCCCATTATTCGACTTAATTGTGTAACCAAAACGTCGAAAAAGCGTTATTTTAGTCGAATTAAAAACAAGAATTACAATAACTTATCCGACATTTGTGGGAAAATTACCTAAGGAATTAAGTTTTTCGTTTTATGTCCGTGCTTTTTGGCACAATACGATAGAAAACTTGCTGTAAAAAAATACCGATGCTCAACTTTCAATATCCAACTTGGTACCTCCTTTTTTGCGCTTTGTTAGGTGCAATTTTCGCCGCGACACTCTACTTCCGTAACAATACTTTTCGGGAACAATCGCCGCAACTCAACAAGATTTTAGGCGCGTTGCGCTTCCTTTCTGGCACACTCATAGCTGCTCTTTTGCTCTCTCCTTTGCTCAAATCTACGGTGACGGATATTCGTAAACCCGTTGTTGTACTGGCGCAAGATGTGTCGGAATCTATCGCTGTTGCCGTTAAAGATACCCTTGCCTACAAAAGCAATTTTGAGCAGTTATCTACCCGTTTGCAAGAAAAATACGAAGTAAAAACGTATAGTTTTGGCGAGAAAGTGCGCGAAGGCATTGATTATTCCTTCAAAGATAAACTCACAAATACGTCTGATTTGATGCACTCTATTTATGATGTGTACGCCAATCAAAATCTCGGTGCAGTGGTCATTGCAACCGATGGGATTTACAATGAAGGGTCAAATCCGCTTTATGCTGCCGCAAAACTCAATGCGCCCGTTTATACGGTTGCTTTGGGTGACACAACGCCTAAAAAAGACTTGGTTGTGAAACGTGTTTTTCACAACAATATCGCGTATTTAGGCGATAAATTCAATATCCAAATTGATGTTGCCGCCAACAATTGTGCAGGCGGTTCATCAAGTTTGACGGTGGCAAAATTAGACGCGGCGGGCAATCCCTCAGTCGTCAGTACGTCGCAGATTTCGATAAATAAAAATGATTTTTTTACGACAAAAGAGGTCACACTTGATGCCGCACAAGCGGGTATTATGCGCTTTCGGGTCAATGTAACGACAATTTCGGGCGAAATTTCGACGGTCAACAACACCAAAGAGATATTTGTTGAAGTTTTAGATGCACGGACGAAAATCCTACTGCTGGGCAATGCACCGCACCCCGATATTGCCGCTTTGAGCGAAGCAGTTTCTGTCAATAAAAACTACACACTAACAGCCGCTTACGCCGATGATGCAAAGGTCAATCCCGCTGATTTTGATTTCGTGGTTTTCCACAATTTACCGTCCGCAACGCAGCCTTTAGACGCTATTTTGAACAATTTGAACGCAAAAAAAATACCTCGTTTGTTCATCGTTGGTGCGCAAAGTGATGCCCGAAAACTCACCGCCCAGCAAGCAATGATGGCTTTAAATGCCGATGGCAAAACCACCAATGATGTACAAGCGACCCTCAATAACGGCTTCAATTTGTTCACTTTAGAAGACAATTATAAGCAAATTGCGAATTTCAGTCCTATTATATCGCCTTTTGGGGAGTTTAAAGAAATTGGCGGTGGACAAGTTTTGTTGTATCAAAAAATTGGCAAAGTAGAAACCAAATACCCTTTGATTATGTTGGGCGAATCAAACGGCAGTCGGACGGGCATTATCACCGCCGAAGGTTTGTGGAAATGGCGACTTTTTGACTTCGCGCAGCACCAAAATCACGAGATTTTTGACGGATTGATGGCTAAAATCTGCACCTATTTGTCCGTCAAGGAAGACAAACGCAAGTTCCGTTCAGCGACCGATAAAAATGTTTATCGTGAAAATGAGCCTGTTCAATTCTCTGCCGAACTCTACAATAATTCCTACGAACTCATCAATGAAGCCGATGTCCGCGTGATTGTCGCCAACAGCGAAGGCAAACAATTTCCTTACACAATGAATAAATCGGGGCGTGCTTATGCCCTCAATGCAGGTATTTTGCCCGTTGGCAATTACACCTACAAATCCACAACAAGCGTTGGTGGACAACAATTGGAAGCAGGTGGCGCGTTTAGTATTCAGCCCATTCAATTAGAATTGTACGAAACAACTGCCGACCACGCCTTGTTACGGGCATTGAGTACGCAATTGGGCGGTGTAACGGTGACTCCTCAAAATATGGCATCATTGGGAGATTCTATTTTGGCAAAAAATCTAAAACCCGTGATGTACACCACGCAAAAAACAGAAAATGCCTTGAATCTGAAATGGATTTTTGGTATTTTGATTCTCCTCTTAGCGGCTGAATGGTTTTTGAGGCGGTACTTTGGTGGGTATTGATTGGTTTAAGTAGCACGGACTTAAGTCCGTGCCACCTTCATTAAATAATTACGATTTCTTACCCCCTCAGTATTTTTTACTAAAACAGGCTTTCAAACTTGCGTTTGAGAGCCTGTTTACGTTAGTTGTCTTGTGAGGTTTTTGTGATACTGAGCCTCTATTTTTGGGTATAGAACTCTGATGTTACGCACACGTGCTGAAAGTGCCGTAGGCATGAACGATTTTGTAGCGGCGGATTTTAATCCGCCGAAAGATTAAAGCCGATTATTTAAGAGCCGTAGGCTCGGTGCATATAAATATGTGCCGAGCCTACGGCTCTCAGTGAAAAAAGGCTGTACGTTTTCGGGGGATTGAAATCTGCCGCTAAAAAATCGGTCGAGCCTACGGCTTTGCGTAAAATCAGTAAAAATCTAAAAAATCAAAATATGCGTTATCTAAAAATCTTTATTTTCGCCTTCGTTGCGACTTCCTTCACCGCCTGTTTTAAGGTAAAAAACTATAATTCGGAGTCAAAACCTGTTAATCATGCTTTATTTGACAGTTTGCTTCGGCAGCACGTCAACAAAGATGGATTTGTGAATTATGAAGGCTTTATCCGCGATAGTGTCGCGTTTAGTAAATACCTTGATTTACTATCAAGAAATCACCCCAATGACAAAAACTGGGCGCGTAATGAACAAATGGCGTATTGGATAAATGCGTACAATGCGTTCACTATCAAGCTGATATGCACCTACTACCCTATCAACAGCATCAAAGACATCAAAAAAGGTATTCCGCTTGTGAGCGATACGTGGGCGATAAATTTCATTAAAATTGAAGGCAAAACCTACAATTTGAACAATATTGAACACGGTATTTTGCGCCCAAAATACGATGACCCGCGCATTCATTTTGCCGTCAATTGTGCCAGTCGAAGCTGTCCAAAATTGCTGAACGAAGCGTTTATTCCCGAAAAATTGGACGCACAATTGGAAGCAGCCGCAAAAGATTTTATCAATGACGGCATACGTAATAAAATCGCTTCGCCTCAAAAAGCAGACGTGAGCAAAATTTTCAGTTGGTTTGCGGGCGATTTTCGCAAAACAGCCCCCTCAGTAATCGCCTTTTTGAATCGGTACGCAGAAACTAAATTGGCAACAAACGCCAACTTGGATTATATGGATTATGATTGGCGTTTGAATAAGCAGTAAACCTGTCTTAGTTAGGTAACTAAATCTAAATAGACGCTACTTCGATACGCACTCTTTCTCGCTTCGCTCGAAAATCGTGCGGGTGTTTTTCTTAGGGGCGAGCGTGTTTTTGTTGAAAAATCAAAAATTTTTCAACAAAAACACGCTCGCCCCAATAGAATTTTTCAACGGGCGATTTTTGAGCGAAGCGAAAAAGAGCCAGTAAATAGGGTGTAATGTAGCGTTTATTTACGCGCAACTACTTATCCTCACCCCTCAGTAATTTATAAAAACTCACTGTATCTTTTTGATGAAAAAGTCTCGGATTCAATTGATTATACGGTGTCGGAGTAAATATGCCTTGAAAAATAGACGATGTGTTTAGAGCCTTTGAAATAGCCACACTGTCCACCAAAATAGTGATAGAACGCACCGAATCGGATGATTGCAGGGCAGAATAGTACAAGGTTTCGTAAGCAAAACCCCATGTTTGAATAAGTGGTGTCTTATCTATATCGCGTTCTTCAATAATAAATTTAGTGCCTTCCACCTGTTTTGTTTTTTCAAGTATTGAGCCGATATAGGCTACTCGTTTTGTATAAAAATCATGGGTTTGGTAAATATCTGCAAGGCGATATAACAGTAAGAAACCAATTAAAAAGAGGACAGCTTCTAAACGCGCCGCCTTCAGCGGCGCGAGGGGTTTCTTTGAAGGACTGTTGATTTTTCTTAAAAAAAGTTGGCAAAGCCAACTTTTTTTAAGAAAAATCAACAGCCCTCCGAAAGAGATTATACGCGGCGAAACCGCGCCTTTGTAACTATTTTGAGTGAAATACACTGAGGAGGTACTCAATGCTGCATTTGGGTTATCAAATATCTGTTTTTTATCAAAATCAAGTAATAATTCACAAATAAATGGAACAATTACAAAAATACTCATAGGCAAATATTGGCTTTCAATGTGAAACCAATTGCCCCCTTCTCGATACGCAATCACAATCATCAATGTATAAGCAATGACGCTCAACCAAACCAAAATAAGCGTTAAAATTCTTTTTTTTAGTAGATAAAAAACAGATAACACACCTAAAAAAATGGGCAACAAGGCAAAATCCGACCACAGATGCGCCAAAAAATCCTTAAAACTTGGGGCGTTTTTGATGTTTAATAAAAAATCAAATAAGACGTTTTTATCCAAAAAAAGACGCTCCCTTGCCGACGGGTCATAATAATTGGGTAGTAATTGATTTTTTAAAGTATAGACAAGTAAAAAACACAAAAAAGCCGTCAAAATGAGCGAAATACTGAGGGGGGTATAATTAAAAATGGGTGGTTCATTTGTCGTATTGCTCTTTGAAATTTGAAATCTGAAATCTGAAATTTTCGTTAGAAAATAAATAGCCATAAATAAAAATGGGAATACAATCAAAGGGTGAAAAAATGCCAAAGTAATCACCAAACCTCCCAACAATGGATAATCGAACCACCGAAACGCCGTAAAATTACCCCGATTGAGCAAGTACGCCCAAAAGACAAAATTGAGAGAAATAGCTTGAATCAACTCGTTTTGCGCCCAATAAAACGTATCATTCACCATAAAAACGTTGAATAAGACAATCGCAAACGCCATAAGTTTTTGCTTCAACACACGGTCGCACAACCAAAACATCGCCCAATGTACCCACACAAAACTAAGCGAATAGACCATTAAAATAGTGGACAAAGAACCACCTAACCGAGCCGCCACTAAAGGAAATACCTGCGTCATTGCCGCCCCAAAACGATGCACTTGAATCGCAAAATCATTGTCTCTGAGGATAATAAAACTTTGTAAAGCCGCATCTAAAATCACCGTTCTTTCCCTAAAAAACACAAACGATAGGACAGTCAGCACCGCGAAAGTACCGTGTCCGAGCCACGTAAAGTAAGGAGAAAAAAGAGGAGATGCGTTGTTTTTCATGGGGCTAAGGTAATAACGGTTTTCTTTGGTAATGCCTTTTTATTTTGCAGATTCAGAAAAATATTTTATCTTTGTCTAAGCAAACATTAAATTAAAATTATACAATGAGTGAAACGGCTAAAATACCAAATCCACCGACGTTTCGTTGGTATCCTAAACATCTAAATCACATTACTGAAAAATATCGTTTTCCAAAAACGGAATATTTCGTTTTTGGCTATAAATCGTCTATTTCGACAGCCTGAGACACATAAAATAAAGCCGTCAAATTTAGGTAATAACCATTTTGAAGTAAGTCACTTCGTTGCATTATTACGCAACGACCGTTTAAGAATACGTGCCGAGCAGCTAAGAGTGGTTGTAAAATTTAAAAAGTAAATTCATCATGGAAAAATATATTAACGTCAATAGATTAGTCAATCGCCTTACGGATAATGAGGCGCTTAAAACTTATTATACTTTAATCTTAATGGCTGACACGCAAGAAGCTAAAATGGCAACTGACAAACAGTTTTGGCAAAGTTTTGAAATGACTAATCCGACTGCAAAGGCAGCTATTCGTTTGGCTTTTCAAGAAGCTGAACGCAATCTTTTGGCTGAAACAAAACGTTTGCGGCAAGATGTGACTGATTATCAATCGGCTATTAAGCTGAAAATCGCAGCATAAGTACGGATTTTGATATTACATAGTGTCCCGTACTATTGTCCGAAAACTGCGCCGCGCATACGTCCGAAACGTTCTATCCTATATCTGCTGCAAAAATGCGCCGTTTATCAATGATTTCTAAATATTTTTAGCACCCCTCAGTATATTTGACAAAAAAAGGCATTACTAACGGTTTTCGTTGGTAATGCCTTTTTTATTGTTAATTTTGCGCGGTTTTGAACGGTATATTGTCTTGAAAAGAAAAGCCACGCTTGAAGGCATGGCTTTAAAAAAAGTTTATACACCCGAAAGCATAACGAGGTCAGCGACATATCGGGAATTCTAATGCAAAGAAACTAAAGATAATTAAAAACAAATTTAATAGAGATATGACATCAAGAGAAATTCGCAAAGCGTTCCTCGATTTTTTCAAATCGAAAGAGCATAAAATTGTGCCTTCCGCACCTTTATTACTCAAAAATGACCCGACATTGATGTTTACCAATTCGGGTATGGTTCAGTTCAAAGATTATTTTTTGGGCAATGGTACGCCGCCGTCAAAACGGATTGCGGACACCCAAAAATGCCTCCGCGTGAGTGGCAAACACAACGATTTGGAAGATGTGGGCTTCGACGGCACACACCACACCATGTTTGAAATGTTGGGCAACTGGTCATTTGGCGATTATTTCAAAAAAGAGGCGATTGATTGGTCGTGGGAACTATTGACCGTGCGTTTGGGCTTACCCAAAGAGCGACTTTATGCCACCGTTTTTGGCGGCGATGACAAAGAAGGTTTGGCATCGGACGAAGAAGCACGCGGCTATTGGCTTAAATATTTACCCGCAAATCAGATTCTTGATGGCTCAAAAAAAGATAATTTTTGGGAAATGGGCGCACAAGGTCCGTGTGGTCCGTGTTCGGAAATTCACTTCGATTTTCGGTCCGATGAAGAACGCGCAAAGGTCGCGGGGGAAACTTTGGTCAATATGGACGACCCCTCAGTAGTGGAGATTTGGAACAACGTTTTTATGCAATTTGAGCGCAAAGCTGACGGTTCGCTTGTCGTTTTGCCCGCGCAACATGTGGATACAGGCATGGGCTTCGAGCGTTTATGCATGGTTTTGCAAGGCAAAAAGTTTACGTATGATACAGATATTTTTACGCCATTTATCCGATTAATAGAAAAAGAAAGCGGCAAAACCTACACGGGGAGTTACGAGCGAACAGCAAAAATAGATGTAGCAATGCGCGTTGTGGCTGACCATATTCGGGCAGTAGCCTTTACAATTGCCGATGGACAATTGCCGTCAAGCGGTGGGGCTGGTTATGTGATTCGCCGTATTTTGCGCCGTGCAGTACGCTATTCTTACTCGTTTTTGGACATTAAAGAGCCGTTTTTCAATAAACTCGTGCCACTCTTGGCAAGTGAATTTGCCGATGTTTTCCCCGAATTGAAAGCACAAGAAGCCTTTGTACAGAAAGTGATTTTGGAAGAAGAACGCTCATTTTTACGGACATTGGAACTCGGTTTAAAACGCTTTGACACCTTAAATACTGAGGGGGGTGTTGTACGCGGTACAGAGGCATTTGAACTGTTCGATACCTTCGGTTTTCCGATTGATTTGACGCAATTGTTGGCATCTGAGCGCGGTTTGAGCGTGGATACTGAGGGGTTTGATGCGGCACTTTTGGCACAAAAACAACGCTCAAAGCGAGACGCTGAAAAACAAGTTGGTGATTGGGTTAGCCCCCCTCAATCCCCCCAAAAAGGGGAAGACGAAGCGCGTGTTGACTTTGTGGGCTACGACCAACTCAAAGTAGAAAACGCTAAAGTATTGAAATACCGCGCCGTTACGGATAAAAAAGGTTTACAATATCAAATTGTTTTGAACCGTACACCGTTCTACGCCGAAAGCGGTGGACAAGTGGGCGATACAGGCGCGATGTATTTTGACGGTGAAAAAATCGCCGTTTTAGATACGAAAAAAGAAAACGATTTGATTATTCACATCGTCTCGGCATTGCCCGAAAACATCAACGACCCGCGTGTTCGGGCGCAAGTAGATAAAAACCGTCGGCAAGCGATTTCTCAAAACCATACAGCCGTCCACTTGATGCACGCGGCTTTACACGAAATCTTGGGCAGCCACGCCGTCCAAAAAGGGCAAAATGTAGATGACAACCGCTTGCGTTTCGACTTTTCGCATTTCAACGCCGTAACAAAAGATGAAATTGGCGCGATTGAAAAATTGGTGAATCAAAAAATTCGGGAAAATATTGCCTTGCACGAAGTCCGAAATATGCCAATTGAAGACGCGCGCAAAACAGGCGCAATGATGCTTTTTGGTGAAAAATACGGCGAAACTGTCCGCGTGATTACATTCGATAAAACCTTTAGCCAAGAACTCTGCGGCGGTACACACGTTGCGGCAACGGGTGAATTGGGTATGTTCAAAATCGTGGCAGAAGCGGCAGTAGCGGCGGGTGTTCGCCGCATCGAAGCGGTAACAGCCAACGGTGCAGAAGCCTTGCTGAACGAAGAATTGGCAGAATTGAATCGGATTAGAGAGTATTTCAGAAATCCTAAAAATACAGCGGATAAAACCATTGCACAAGGCGATGAAATCAAGCGTTTGCAAAAAATCATCGAAGCGATGCACATCGAACAAGCGGTTGCTTTGCAAAAGGAATTGCGTTCAGCGTTCAAAAATACTGAGGGGGTCAATTTATTGATTCAACACATCAGTTTGACCGATAACAACGCCATTAAAACATTGGCAACCAATCTTGAAAAAGAAATGGGCAATGCCGTTATCGTCTTCGGTTCTGTTTCAAATGACAAACCCCAATTGACAATCTGCATCAGTCCAGACCTTGCCAAAGCAAAAGGTTGGAACGCTGGCGCAATGGTCAAAGAACTCGCAAAAGACATCAAAGGCGGCGGCGGTGGACAACCTGTTTTTGCAACGGCGGGTGGTACAGATACCAATGGCTTGGCAGGTGCTTTGGCACGGGCTAAGGATTTGTTGAAGTAATTGATTATCAAAAATTTATGATAAAATGAAAGCCGATACTGAGGGGTATCGGCTTTTGCTATTTTTAAATTAAAAATTATGTCAGAAAAAAAATCTTTATTCGTCGTCATTGAGGGTTTGGACGGGTCTGGAAAGTCAACGGCTTCTCGGCACTTGGTAGATGTGCTGAATCGGGTTCAAGTGGGGCAGGTCAAACAAAGTTATGAGCCGCATGACCCATCGTGTGGGGGCTTATTGATTCGGGATATTTTGACGAAAAAACACACTCATTTTACGCCAAAACTCCTACCTCTTGCCTTTGCGACAAACAGACTTGACCACGGCGACCAAGTGATTCGCCCGTGGTTAGAAGCACAAAATGGCAATATTTTGATTTGTGATAGGTATTATTTGTCGTCATTGGTGTATCAAAGTAGCCCCGATTTTCCATTTGAAAAAGTGATGACGCTCAATGAATTTGCCCTAAAACCCGATATTATTTTCTTTATCAATGTGGATACAGAAGTGTGCTATGCACGCATGGCAAACCGCAATCAAGCACCCGAATTGTTTGAAGATAGATTGGACGAATCAAGAAAAAAATATATTGACGCAATTGGTTTTCTCAGAAAAACACGCAATGAAAATATTATTGAGATTGACGGAAATGGGTCAGTTGAGACAGTTGTAGCTCAATTACAAGCGGAAATAATCAAAGTTGCGCCCCACTTCACACCGCCTCACTTGCACCAAGCACAAATAAAAAGTGATTTCACAACCGCCAAATCTCTGTTTTTGGAATACGCCAAATGGCTCAAAGTGGATTTGTGTTTTCAAGGTTTTGAAACCGAATTAGCTGATATTGAGGTTCAATATGCCGCGCCCAAAGGCGGTATTTTTCTGCTCAAAATAGGCGGTCAAACAGTCGGCTGCGTCGCTATTCGCCCTTTGAAAACGGATAAATCGGGTGCCGCTTGCGAACTGAAACGCATGTATGTACGCGATGAATACCGTGGAAAAGGCTATGGCAAAATACTGTTAGAAGCGGCATTGGACTTGGCACGCGCATCGGGCTACAAAACAATGTGGTTGGATACTTTGGATAGATTAAAAACGGCAATTGCAGTGTACAAACAATATGGTTTTGTGGAAACGAAGCCTTATTACCACAATCCATTGGATTCGGTGCGGTATTTTGAGAAAAAATTGTAAAAAAAACTAAAGGATAAGAGAAGAATTTTAACTTGAATTAGAATAGGCAAGATTTAAAAAGATGTAATAGGATTTTATCACGTACATGTCTAAATCCTATCAAATCCTGCCTATCCTAATTCAATTTTATTTCCCCACCGTAAACACCTTCACCACCTCTCGTTTGCCAGCCGATTGTATCCGCAGCGTGTATTGTCCTGCCGAGATGTGATCGGCGAGGTACAGCGTATAAATATCCGTTTGCAGTTTTTCGATGCGCTGAACCATAATCACGCGACCTTGCATATCAGGGATTGAGAGGTCAATGGCTTGCCCGTTGGTGTCGGTCTTCAATCCACAACCAAAAACGTGCGATGCTCGCGAGCAACTCCGTTGCGATGCGTACTATAAATTGCGTCTCCTGCTCCGTTGATACTTGCATTCACCTCATCAAACCCAAATAAGGTTTCTTGGTTGACCCAATACGGATTGCCCGAAAAACTGAAGATAGATTGCGCGGGGCGTACAATATCAACTTCGGTGTGCAAAGTAGCTTTGGGCGCGGTCACACTTGCTTCATTGGTCTTCAAAACACACCCACAACTATTAAAAAAACGTGGGAAAACTTGGAAAACCTGTAAAAGAATCGTATTTTTGTAAAAAAATAATAGAAAATGATTATTGCCAACCCGATATATGACGTTGTATTCAAATATCTTTTAGAAGATATTGACATCGCTCGTGGCTTGCTTTCGACCATCATCGGCGAAGAAATTGAGGAGTTGACGGTTCAACCTCAGGAAATGTCTATAAGAAAAATTCAAACCCAAGAAGTCATTCGCATTATACGTTTAGATTTTAAAGCCACTATAAAAACAGTAACAAATGAGAAAAAAATAGTCCTAATAGAACTACAAAAGGCGCGTAAATTGTTCGATATTATGCGTTTCCGAGAATATCTGGCTGAAAACTATAAAAAAGGAGAAGAATTAGTGAATGAAAAAGGAGAGACAGAAATCAATCCCCTGCCTATCATCACTATCTATTTTTTGGGTTTTAAATTAGATTACTTGACAACAGCCGTGATAAAAGTCAACCGTGTTTACACTGATGTAGAAACAGGTAAACCGATTGAAAATGCACAAAAAGAACCATTTATTGAAAATTTGACCCACGATTCATACACCATTCAAATTCCGTTTCTCGGAAATGAAGTAAGAACGACTTTACAAAAAGTATTACGAGTGTTTAATCAAAAATTTAAAATAAAAGATGATAAACACAAACTTGATTTTCAAGAAAATACGGACAATTCGTTGGTGCAAAAAATACTCGACAGACTCAATAGAGCAGTTACAAGTGAAGAAATTTTGAAAGAAATGGACGCAGAAGATGAAGTGGATAGACTGTTTGGTAAAATTGAATTGCAATTAGACCAAGCAAAACAAGAACTGAAAGGCAAAGAAAAAGAACTAAAAGATAAAGACAAAAAACTGAAGGACAAGGATAACAAATTGAAAAACAAAGAAAAAGAGCTGGCAGAAGAAAGGCAAAAAGCAGAAGAAGAAAGGCAAAAAGCAGAAGAAGAAAGGCAAAAAGCAGAAGAAGAAAGGCAAAAAAACCAAGACCTCGAAAAACAGTTAGCTGAACTCAAAAAAATTTTTGGGCAATAGACGCAACAAACAAAAGCCGATGCTTCGTACTGAAACATCGGCTTTCGTTTTTTGAATTGGAATAGGTAACAATGGTTCATTAAAAAATTATGCTGCTATCGCTTTATAATCATTTGATATTAAGAGTTTTATAATTTTCGGATTATTTTTTACAGAGTTGGTATCTAATCCTAAAGCCTCTGAAAATAATTCGACCATTCTTAAATTATGGTAATAATTTTTAATTTCCTCCATTGAGAACGGTTTATTTTCTTCCCAATGAGCCACCTTGGCAACAGAAATAGCTGTCAAAGAAAGGTTAATATGATTCAACAATTTGGTGCTGTTTGTACTTTGGCAGTGCATCAATCCTGTAAACTGCTTGGCATCTCGAAATAAGAACTCAATTTGAAAACGACATTGATAATGTTTAAGAACGAAGGCATAATGAAAATCGGTGCGATTAGAAAAATACAATTTACGTGTTTGGCGCGTTCCGTCTTCCTTTAAATAGTCAACTGCGACCAGTAAAACGGTCATTTTTAAGCATTGGACATAAACTAAAGCGGAACGCACTATTTTTTCAGCATCTTGTTCGACAATTGGCAATTTGTCGTTATCTAAATTAAGCCAATCAATTTTGCCCGCTTTTTTAGCGGGACGCCCCCGTTGGCGTTTACCAACAATAGGTTGGGGTACATAAAAAAGACACGAATTGCCCTTCAAGCAACTGATAATATCAATACCCATTTTGACAACAGGTTGGACAAAAGTCGATACACCAAAATACGTGTCACTGACCAATAAATTGCCAAAATGCTTAATATGGGCTTTATTGGCTTGGACTTGACTAACATAGTAATCTATTAACGTCTTTCCAGTTTCTTTTAATTCCTTTGGTGAAGGCGTAAGGGTACTTGATAAATGATAAGCAGTATGCTTTTTCATGTCACCAACAGCAAAACAACTCATTTCAAGTCCAAGTTTAGTCATACCTGCACCGCCTGACCAAAATCTGCCCTTGTGAGCTGTTTTTTTACCACTTTTACTCAAAAAACTGGGGTCGAAAATGACAAAATGATCGCCACTCCCGTTCTCATCTATCAATTGACGGTTAAAAGTGATCAAATCAAGGTCTTGATTTAACCAATTGTGATAGGTCATTTCGTTGTGTTCCCCCCACTTCGTCATTTGGGTAAAATTAACCCGACGGGGTAAACTTAAAAATAAAGGCAAAATTTGAATTAAAATTCTTTGCCGAACTTTGCTTTTATCAGCTATTGCGCCTATTTTTGCACAAAGGGATAATTTATTACCTTTCATCGCGTGTAACTTTTTAGGTGTGAGAACCCAAAGTTACGCGCTTTTTTTTAAAACACCTTTTAATTCTTAATGAACCATTGGGTAAGATTTTGAAGGATAAAAAAAGGATTTACAAAACCTCAAAAGCCAAGTCAAAGTACCTTGAAATTTGAAATCCTTGAAATCTGAAATTTTACTTCCCCACCGTAAACACCTTTACCACCTCTCGTTTGCCAGCCGATTGTATTCTCAGCGTGTATTGTCCTGCCGAGATGTGATCGGCGAGGTACAGCGTGTAAATATCCGTTTGCAGTTTTTCGATGCGCTGAACCATAATCACGCGACCTTGCATATCAGGGATTAAGCAGCATTTGTCAATGCCGCGTCGGTGGCATTGAATACAGGATAATCCAGAGTGTTCGCCGCAATTGTCGAAGGGTCGGGATTGATATTTGTCAACCAATTGCGGCTATTGTAAGCGTAATTCGTTGATTGCAAATACTTTGTACCCGTTTTGCCTACTTTTTTTACCGTCAATTGGTCTTTAAAATTGTACGTCATATTCGCCAATTCGCCCATCGAGATATTGGTGGACGTGGTGGCGTTGGTCATCGTGTGGGCAATTGTTTTCAGACGCACGGATTGGTCGTAGGTCATGGTTTCTGTCGTTCTGGCAAAATTGCTGTAATTGCCTTCCGCGCCTATGAAAATATACCGATTGTTGAACGTTGGCTTTCCCGCACCGTTGATACTTGCATTCACCTCATCAAACCCAAATAAGGTTTCTTGATTAACCCAATACGGATTGCCCGAAAAACTGAAAATAGATTGCGCGGGGCGTACAATATCAACTTCGGTGCGCAAAGTAGCTTTGGGCGCGGTCACACTTGCTTCATCGGTCTTCAAAACACACCCACAACTATTAAAAAAACGTGTAAAAACTTGGAAAACCTGTAAAAGTATTGTATTTTTGTAAAAAAATAATAGAAAATGATTATTGCCAACCCGATATATGACGTTGTATTCAAATATCTTTTAGAAGATATTGACATCGCTCGTGGCTTACTTTCGACCATCATTGGCGAAGAAATTGAGGAGTTGACGGTTCAACCTCAGGAAATGTCTATAAGAAAAATTCAAACCCAAGAAGTCATTCGCATTATACGTTTAGATTTTAAAGCCACTATAAAAACAGTAACAAATGAGAAAAAAATAGTCCTAATAGAACTACAAAAGGCGCGTAAATTGTTCGATATTATGCGTTTCCGAGAATATCTCGCTGAAAACTATAAAAAAGGAGAAGAATTAGTGAATGAAAAAGGAGAGACAGAAATCAATCCCTTGCCTATCATCACTATCTATTTTTTGGGTTTTAAATTAGATTACTTGACAACAGCCGTGATAAAAGTTAACCGTGTTTACACTGATGCAGAAACAGGTAAACCGATTGAAAATGCACAAAAAGAGCCATTTATTGAAAATTTGACCCACGATTCATACACCATTCAAATTCCGTTTCTCGGAAATGAAGTAAGAACGACTTTACAAAAAGTATTAAGAGTATTTAATCAAAAATTCAAAATAAAAAATGATAAACACAAACTTGATTTTCAAGAAAATACGGACAACTCATTGGTGCAAAAAATACTCGACAGACTCAATAGAGCAGTTACAAGTGAAGAAATTTTGAAAGAAATGGACGCAGAAGATGAAGTGGATAGACTGTTTGGTAAAATTGAATTGCAATTAGACCAAGCAAAACAAGAACTGAAAGGCAAAGAAAAAGAATTAAAAGATAAAGACAAAAAACTGAAGGACAAGGATAACAAATTGAAAAACAAAGAAAAAGAGCTGGCAGAAGAAAGGCAAAAAGCAGAAGAAGAAAGGCAAAAAGCAGAAGAAGAAAGGCAAAAAGCAGAAGAAGAAAGGCAAAAAGCAGAAGAAGAAAGGCAAAAAAACCAAGACCTTGAAAAACAGTTAGCTGAACTCAAAAAACTTTTGGGGCAATAGACACAAAAAACAAAAGCCGATGCTTCGCAATGAAACATCGGTTTTTGTTTTTTGAATTAGAATAGGCAAGATTTTAAAGGATAAAAAAGGATTTCAAACACACGACGACCCTTATCCTTAAAATCCTTTAAAATCCTGCCTATCCTAATTCAACAATTATTTCCCCACCGTAAACACCTTCACCACCTCTCGTTTGCCAGCCGACTGTATTCTCAGCGTGTATTGTCCTGCCGAGATGTGGTCGGCGAGGTACAGCGTGTAAATATCCGTTTGCAGCTTTTCGATGCGCTGAACCATGATTGACCGACCTTGCATATCAGAGATTGAGAAGTCAATCGCTTGTCCTGTGTAGCCTTTGAAAGCGAGGTTTAAGATGTCGTTGGCGGGATTCGGGAAGAGCGTGACGGCTTCATTAGCGTAAAATTTAACGATTTTTTCTTCTGAGAAACGGCTTGTGCCGTCCGCGAGAACGAGTTTTACACGATAAATATTGTCACCTACTGAGGGGGCGTTATCGAAGTCCGTGTAATACTCAATATCTTCGCTTGGGCGCGTGTTGAGGGTGCGCATATCTTCAAAAACGCCTGTGGTGGGGTTTAATTTTTGGAGAATAAAATAGTCATTGAGAAAGCCTGTGTTGTTCACCCATGTTAGACGGGCTTTGCTGCTCTCGGCTTGGGCATTGAGATTGAGGGTCAATCGATTGAGCAGATTTTGGACTGTCGAACCCTTGGTTCTGATGCCCACTACTGAGGGAAGTAAAGTACTGATGTCTGCCCCTTTTTCACGTCCAACCGTGAAAATTGGCATACGAATACTGTCTTTGTAAACACCCAGTTTAGGGAGTTTGAGATTGTTCCCATTGCCGTTGCTGTGGTAAACAAAAACAAAGGCTTTTGCACCCGAACGTTGGGCTAACATCAAGATTTGAGACACATCGCAGGCTTTGTTTAAGTCCATCAACACGATTTTGTCTTTGTACGCCGCAGAGTTTGCCTTCAAGTAGGCGATGTAATTGCACTGTCGGGTGTAGCTGTGCTTTTGCTTGCTGCGGCTACTGTCGGCAACTCTCGCGATAACCTTAACGGTATCAAAAGCAACCACCATTTCACCTATCAAGGTAGTGGGCAGTTGCGCACCCAAATCGGCGCGGGTAATGGCAAACCGTGCGCCTGTACTGTAAACGCCAAGTTGCGTGGTGTCTGCCTTGTTTTGCGCAAAGGCAGCGCAGATGCTGAAAAGCATCGCGACAGAAAATAGTATTTTTTTCATTTTTTGTTTGTTTTTAGTGAATTTTACTGAGGGGGGGCGCGAGGATACCCCCTCAGTAAAAAACATGATTTATTGGCGCAAACCACAACTCCAGACCGACCTTCCGAGTGTTAGTTAGGACACGGCTTTGTTAAGCACCCTGCTGAAACATCAGCAAAGAACCGAACATAATAAAAAACCGTGCGCTCGGTCTGAAGACCGATTAAAGCGGTGCCGTGCGTTGTCATAAAAGTACCGCACGCTGTTTTGAACACCGCCTCCAGCAGGTTTATATAGTGCCAGTGAAAAACTTCAGTATCTCTACTAAGAGCTGGATTATATATTTCATTTTTTTTAACATATCAAAAGAAACCTCTTTGAGCTAGTAAATCAAATATAAGGCAAATAGTGTACAGAACTATAATCCTTACTAAATACTTCCTAAAGGTTGGACCTTTTTCATTAACCCATTGTTCTTTATTTTTCTTAATAGAAAAAAGAGACGATTTTCCGTAAGAAAAAGACCATAAGTTAATTGCGATAAAATAAAATAATAAATTTAATAAAATTGTCATAATTAAATATTTAGTTCTGTGGTTTTTTTAATCTTCCATCATAATACCTCTGAATAACTTCTCTAATAGGAAGAGTAACGGTATTAACAATAGTTCCTAACTTTATTAGTGTAGGTTCTGAAAAAAGTCCATCTACCTGACTTGGTAAAAGATATCTACTTAAACCATAATTTCCTACAATTTCACCTGCTGTTTGATAACTACCACCTGAAGGAGAACCAGTTTGAAAAGAAGAGCCACCATACCTATCTATTATATAACCAACTAATCCCAGTAAATTAGAAGGCGCATTAATGAAATTTTGATTCCCTGTAAGAACACCGTAAATTTTTACTGGTGCTGTACCTATACGCACAATTCCGTCAGACATAAAGTAACCTACTAAGGGGGCATTACCTGTAAGGGTTGTTGCCATGCCTAATTGTATTTCTTGATATCCTGAATAAATAGACGCTCCTAGAGCAAGAACTTGTACAAATTGTCTGCCTTTATTTATTAGACATTGTCTATCACATTCTACAAAATTATATCCTTCAACAACATTTGGAGATCTTTCCCCTGTCGCCAAATTAACTAAATAATGACCGTATGTAGAAACTGTATATGATCCTTTAATATCATTACTTGTAATAGATTCATATCTCTCTCTATCTTTTGTTGCATTAGTTCCAGAGGTATATTTATCTGCCGCCGCTTGTTGATTTGAACTGTTACGTCTGGCTTGTTCAATACTTGTGTACGCTTCCGATGCCATACCAGTCGGGTCAACAAAATAGATAGGATTATTCATACCATACTGATAAGGTGACATAGACCCATATAGTTCTGCCAACGGGTCAGTTGTTGTCCACCGCCCCATCGTCGCATCATAAAACCTTGCCCCATAATCATTTAGCCCCAACCCAAAATCATTGTTCCACTCCTTGCCGTTGTAGCCGTACAAATTTGTCCCTTGTGCTGCCCCTTGCCAGTTGCCTTCCATATTGAGACCAAAAGCGTAAAAGTGATTAATTTGTTTAATATCAGAAGCCGCAATAACACCATCATTTAAGCCCGTTGTGTTGCCCGCGTTAGGGTCAATGTATTGATAGGTATTCCAATCAAAATACGCATCGCCTTTGTTGATGCCATCGCGGAAAGTCACGCGGTTGTTGCCTAAGTGGTCGCGTAAAACGTATCATTATGTCAATCAACTTTTACACCCCCTCAGTATTTTTACATAAATCCTATGTTTTTACATTCCTGCTGCGTGGGCAGAACGTGTAAGTCCTCGCTGCGCTAAAACTTACACGCCCCCCCTACGTTTTGCCTAAGACTTTGGAAGAACGGTTAATAGTCATACCAAATTTTCATAGCGGTCGCCCCCCCTGCATTTTGCTAAGGCTTAGGAAGAACGGTATTACTTAAAATTTTCGTAATTACTTAGCCTATTGCTCGCTTCGCTCGCAAAAGGGGGGAATGTGGTTCATTTTTCGGGCTTTGCCCGAAAAATGAACCACATTCCCCGTTCGAGCGAACAAGCGAGCGCGGCTAAGTTTTTACAAATTTTCTCTAAATGTTCTATATCAAGACTACTCCAACCTATTTCATCAAGGCTAAGTTTGATATTATTTAAGGTAGGTATATTTAATATAAAGAAATTTAGCTTAGTCCCACGGTAGCCAGATTGAGTATACTTTTTAATGACAATCTCATTTAGTTTACAATCTAAAACCTGTGTATTGAAAAATGATTTCATATACTTTATCTTAACGAACTCTTCATTAATAGTAATAGATAGAAGCTGATTTTTGCTAAAAAATTTAAGTAAAAAAACTGAATTGACAAAAATTATGATTAAGGGTGCTGTTGCTATTTTAAACCATTTATTCCAAATAAATAATAGTAAAATAACAACTAATATTACTAAATTAGTAGCCAAAAATGTTTTTAACATTTTTGATAATGATATGCTAAATTCTGTCTGCATTTTTTTTATTTTTTAATTATTGATGATGGAGACGTTGGAGTTAAACTATTCATAAATCCTCCGAAATCACTCGCAGCGTCATATGCGGTTAAGGTACTATAAATACTTCCTCCTACATTTTTAGCTTGAATTGCTTTAGCTGCATCCATCCCACTATCAAGTGCTCCAAAAACATTTGTTGGAGTTGCTCCCGATAATAATCCAGGCACAAATTGACCAAGTGCATCAATCTGCTTAGTGTATGGAGAATTTAAACCTTGTGCTACAACACCTGGTAGTGATGAAACTTCATGTATTGATTCATTGCTATTTCCAGTATTTAAATCTTTAACACCATCTACAATTTGTCCGAGTCCAATTGTAACTTCACCTAATGCTAAGGTTAATGCAGCAGCACCACCTAAAGCAGCCCCTGCACCTTCTGTACCAATTATAAACGCACCCGAGCCTACTACCCCCACAGCGCCCATCAAGGCATTCTTTACCCCTCCTGCAATTTTACTAGAAGCTGTTTTTGCCGTAATCTCAGTCCCTTCTGATAAAAGATTACTAATTTGTCCATTTGAATCACCATAAAAAGAATTGCCTCCTGACTGTATTTTAACTTCATTTCCTTGATAACTGAGTCCGCTATTTTTACCATAGGTCTTATCGAATTGTTCTTGAGAATTTATAGTTTTTGAATGGTATAAACTTCCATCTGAACCTGTGATATAACCATCAGGAGCCATCCCATCAGGATCAACAAACCGCACAGGATTATCAAACGCATAATTATAAGGCGAATGTCGGCGCATCTTCTCACTCAAAGGATCAACATTGAACCACCTTGCTACCGAGGGGTCATAAAACCGCGCCCCATAATCATACCACTCCAGCCCAAAATCATCATTCCACTCCTTGCCGTTGTATTGGTACTTATTGCTGCCCGCCGCACCGTTCCAAAAGCCTTCCATATTCATACCGAAGGGGTAATAATGGTTGATTTGTTTGATGTCGGTTATTGCCAATGTGCCGTCATTATTGGCATCGCTATACGTGACACGTGCGTTGCCGAGGTGGTCTTTTATGGTGTATTCATGCACATAAACACCCGCTTGATTCACCACGGCTCCCTCAGCGTGGGCGAACCTATCGAGTACCGCATTTTTATACTCAATGCCATTGACGTAATCCCGTGTCTCTTGCAACACATTATTGGCGTAGGTGGTTTTACGGAGTTTTGCACCCGTGGCATCGTAGAGGGGCTCGATGCGGTTGCTGCCCGTATTTTTCGTTTATGTCAAACAACTTTTACACCCCCTCAGTATTTTAGCGTTTTGCCCGCCTTTCAAAGAACAAGTTAATTTAGATTACTTTTTCATAACATTGACAAGAGAATCTATCCCTTGACTATTATAAAAATCCAGACATCTCTGCAATCCTAAATTATTATCTTGGATGCTACGATATTGATTTTTAACTATCCATTGATTAACAAGAGTATCAATGGCTTCAACATTGTCTAGCTCAAAACTATATTTTGCGATACTACCATCCCTAAGTTGATTATTAAAATCTGGATATATTGTTGATATGCAACGACAAAAAGCATAGTTTTTAATGATTAAATCTTGTGAATTTGTTTTAATGGATGCTTTTTGTGATGTACACCCAACCAATCCAATTAGGATTGTGAAAAAGAATTTATTTTTCATATTTTATAAGAATTTATTTTAATTTCCATAAATGAATTTCACTTGCCTCAATAAAATTTTGCATACCGTGATTACCTTCCGAATGTCCTGCAATACCACCATTGCTCTATAATGAAAAATGTCCAGCCGCATCACTGTAATTGATTTTAAAGAATATAATACCTTGCACTCCGCTAAGTTTTGCCATATCGCTATCTGACATTGCTGTATTAGCTTGTTTAGTGATTGATATATCAGGGCTACCCCAATCTGTTTTTAGGTGATTATACAATTTTATGACACTTAAATAATAATTATTTCCACCAATACTCCGCCCACCACTTAATTTATTACCAGCAGTATTTAAAGCATAACTCATTCTAGCAGCACACGTATAATACCCTTTTTCTACTTGTATAATCCCATTGACTGTTCTAGTAGCTTCTGAAAAGCCTATTTTTTGCCAAAAGGCTGCATCGGACGTATTATATCCAACGTAACTTGAAAGTAACTTAGCAAAACTTGGTTTGGGCTTAGGTGTAAGATTGAACCCTTCAACAGTATTTTTTATAACTTCTCCTGTTTTAGAATCAACTGATTTATAACCATAAGGCGTAGCGGTGTAAGACACTGCAATATCCTCACTTGTAATAGAGTTAAATTTTTCAGCATCAGATTTTACAAAATTATCTGCTGCACGCTGTGCGTTCTCTACATTTCTATTGGCTTGGTCAATGCTCGTATATGCTTCTGATGCCATACCAGTTGGGTCAATTAAAATGATAGGATTATTCATTACATAGGCATAGGGATTTGTACTCGAATACAAAAGTGCTAATGGGTCAATCGTTGGAAAACGTCCAATCGCAGGATCATAAAACCGCGCCCCGTAGTCATTCCAGCCCAAGCCAAAATCATCATTCCACTCCTTGCCATTGTACTGGTACTTGTTCGCGCCGCCTGTGCCGTTCCAGTTGCCTTCCATGTTTAAGCCAAAGGGGTAATAGTGGTTGATTTGCTTGATGTCCGCCGCCGTGATAATGCCGTCGTTGTAGCCCGTGGTGTTGTTGGCGTTGGGTTCAACGTAAGTCCAGGTGTTCCAATCCCAATACGCATCTCCTTTGTTGATGCCGTCTCGGAAAGTCACACGGTTGTTGCCTAAGTGGTCGCGTAAAACGTATTCATGCTCATACGCGCCGAATTCATTTTTCACAACTGCCCCCTCAGTATGTGGGATGCGTTGCAAGGTGTTGTTCTTATATTCCACGCCATTGATGTAGTCAAAAGTCGTGATTGTGCCGTTGTCATTCGTGATTTTCTTTAATTTTGCACCAGTCGCATCATACACAAACTGAATTGTCCGACCTGCCGTTAAAGTTATCACTTGTGGCAGATTGAGGTAATTGTACTCAATTGCTGTAATGTCCTTGTGGGCATCTTTGGTCATATTGCCATTGTTGTCATAACTATAGTGGGTATTACCCGAAGCACCGACGGCAAAATCATAAACAAACCCTTTTAAATCTTTATCGCCACGCGGTCCATTTGGGTTTACCGCATTGTCAATCATCTGAATGAGTTGATTTTTGGTATTGTAACCATAAGTCAAATTGTCAATCACGCCGTAAGTCCCTGCTACATACCCGTTTTGCGTCCAACCACCCGTTTTCATGCCATTGCGTTGCAAACTTAGGATATTGCCGCGTACATCGTACTGAATCGCCTCTTTAAACTTATTGTCCGTTGAATATTGAGACGTTAAAACGCCATTTTGATACCCCTCAGTAATATCGAAGTATTTTGCTTCTGTGAGCCTGTCCAAACCATCGTAAGTAAAACCGTAGGCTTGTTTGTCCCTACCCAAAACCTGCCAAGTGGTTGAAGAAATATTGCCGTTGTTTTGAGCCGCCGCACCCGTTTGTGAAGCAGGGCTGTCATACGTAATATTTTGGCTGAATAAATCCGCGTTGTTGTCATTGACAGGTGGCATTTCCAGCGCATTAGCCGTCCGATAAGGCTGTACCGCATCTTGAACGATTTTATTTACAAAAGGCGCAATTGCTAAATTTTGAATCGGACTTGACCCATTCATGGGCGGTGTCATAATCGAAGCAGACCCATTGTTGTACAAAGCCACATTATTGATATTGGTCAGAAAACCGCGACTATTGTAGGTGTAATCAATGGATTGCAACGCATTTGCCCCCGTCAGACCAATATTTTTCTCAACCAATTGGTCTTTGAAATTATAGACCATATTCGACAGGGTATAAGTGGGCGAAGAAATACCCGCGCCCCCTGTGGCGTAATTGAACTTAATATCCGTCAATCTGCGTCCATTATCGTAGGTAAAGTTTTGCCATGTTTTGGCATCATTGCCATTGCCTTCAAAGACATAACGAATGGTTAGGTCAGGTTGTTGTAAGCCATTGTAACCCGATACGACCCAATCCACACCATTTACATCACTGTCCAAAATCGGACTTTGCGAGACATACGGATAGCGCAAATGCTGTTTGCCCTGCCAAAAATATACAAGATATTTTGCCATTTTCGTCTGTAACCATCGTTTTATACAGCATATTTGCCGCGTAAGTACTCGAACTTGCGGCACTTGCTACCATACCCGAAGCCGTAGCGGGGGTAAATATTTGCACCGCATCAGCCACCGTATTTGCGCCGTAACTCATGTATTTGTATGTCGCATCAGGGTTTCTTTGGCTAATCGGGCGACTCAAAGGTGAGCCTTCAAAACCCGTTTCGACATAACCCGCCGATGATTGCGTCATATTGCTCGCAAACGGCAAATAGGTTCTGTATTGTCTGCCCAAAGCGTCATACACCACATTGTTGATTTGATTCAGATTACTGCTGTGCGTGTAATTTTCTTTCACCACCGAAACTGCCCTACCCAGACCGTCCATGTACTGTTTTGTACTGAGGGGTGTTGCACCTGTGGTGTTTGCGAAACTCATGCTTGTACCGATATAGCTGTACGCATTGTTGGCATCTTTGTACTGATAGGTGTAGTTTGTGGTTGTTTGCACGTCCGTTCCGTCGTCTTTCATGCGGTCTTGCACGGTTTGCAAACGCATCAACGGGTCGTAAGCGTATTTTTTGATAAGCCCATTTTCGTCCGTCACTTTTTCCACAAGGTTTGTCCCTGCTTTGTAAGCAATGCCCCAAGTCAAGAGATTTGCACCCGTACCAAACGTTTTTTGGGTCAATAATTTATTTGTCCACACATAATTTTCTGCCACCGAAAAATTGTTTTTTATTACCGACGAAGGCATCCCGTTTGTAGTATAAGCCGCAATAGAAACGCGGGTAATCCAAGTTGAAGGGATATCTTCAAACGATTCTTTCAAATATTTAGGCTCAATTTGAGTTGCCCCATTAAACACATCGTATTCTACTTTAGACCACCTTGCTGCATTACCCGTTTTTTGCTTGACTTTCACGGGAAAACCAATCATATTCCGCGCAATCAAAGCACTGTACCATTTGGACTATACATTTTTCATTGGCGGCTTGTATTTTTACCTCATCAATTGCCTATTCATCGGTTTAGCCACGTTTATTACTGCCCGCATCACAGGCTATCACAAAAACTGTTCAATTAAAAAACCAGATAAAACAACCATAGGCTTATGGTATTTTTTTATCGTCCTGATGATTTTACCCTCAGTTTACATTGCCTATGTCAAATGGAAAGATGAAAAACAAAAGACTCAACCCACTCAAACTGAACAAGGGCGAATTGAAGTATTAGAACGAAAAGTAAAGGTGTTGGATTCTTTGTTACGGGTCAGAGGATTGAATATCCCTATGTAACATGTTTCTACATTTTTTCAAACCCATAATCCCGTTCTACCAAACAGATACGGGTTTTAAAACTTCTGTACCACAATTCGCGTCCGTTGTCGCGGGCTTCAATGTGTTCCATCTGGTATTTCCAGTTGCGAATTGCTGCCAAACTCGCCCAGTAAGACACGGTTATCCCGACATCTTCTCGCGCACTTTCTACGCCCAAAAAACCGTCCATTGTTTTGGCTAATTCGACCATTCGGGCGGCGGTTTTGCCATAGGCTTGTCCGTCGTCGTCAATGCGCGTGGACGTGAATATGACGGCGTAATAAGGTGGTGGTGGTGTTTTAGCTATCATGAATTTCAGATTTTAAAGTGAAATAAAAAGTGGTTTATTTTCGAGCTTTGCCGAAATACGCTCCCTGCTTACCACGCACAAAGACGAGCGCGTAGCATGAAGGTCGTGCTACATTTAAAATTTCACAATCTTCGTAGCGCGGGTTTTACCGCCCACCGTAATCTTCAATAAATAAGCACCCGCCGATAAACCACTTGTTTGAATCGAAACTGCGTTTGTACCACTCAAAATACTGAGGGGGGTACTTGACACTGATTTTCCGAGCAAATCAAAAATTTCAACCTTACCTTCTGCCGCAATATCCGATTTTATAGCAATAGACACCTGCGTATCAAACGGATTGGGAGAAATAGAAACGGCTGTTTTGTCCAATTCGTCGGTTGACACCAAATTGCGCGTGCCGTTTGCAAAATAAACACCTTGATAAGCATCAGTTTTAACATCGGTTGTGGTGGCACTTGCGGCTTGGATTTTAGTGGCAGCCAACGGAATTGTTAGTAATTTGGCGGTCGTGGCACTTGTTTCGTAACTGACCATCAAACGGTTGTCGGTACGGCTAAAACTTGGGTAGCCGACTGTGTTGTTGGTATAGATGGGCGATACACTTGCTTTACCCGACTGAATATTCGCCGCACGGATTTGATACACCGTTTTTGTGGCGTCTCTCTCATCAATAAAATCGAAAGCCACGATATGGGGCGAGTTTTTGGCAAATGTCGGATTGCCTACACTTGTGTCATCGGGTAAAGAAGTAAACATTTTTTCAACTTGTCCCGTTGCCCACGTTCTTGTCGTATTTGACCAAACATTGACGAAACCAACGTCCCAAAACTCAATCGGGTCGGCTGTTGTTTGTGACGGAATCCGATTGAAGGCATCATACATGACATATTCGCCAAAGTGATCCCATTCTAAAGCATCAGAATATTTGACGACATCTGAATTGACATTTTGCGAGAAAGTCGGGTTATAAATTTTAAACGTTTTCCACACTGCCAATGGAAATGAATAAACCCATATCAAAGAATCCCCTTCATTGCCCGCAATTTTTGTCCCATCTTTTGATACAGCTACGTTGTTCCAATTAGGGTCAGATTGAATAACACCATCTCTGAATGTAATCGGCGAAGCATTATAGTTGATATTGTCCACCCGATACATTTTTTTATCTCTACCGATGTAATAGATAGAAGAACCATTGTCCGTCACGGAAGGTTTGTTGCCAATACCACGCGAACTAAGCGTTGTTACCACACCCGTTGACACTTTCAACAACTGCAATTTGGTTTTGTCGCTGCTCACATACACCACAAAATCTGCCCCTGGATTGACCGCAACATCTTTTTGGTAACTTGTGGGTGTTGTCGTACCACCGCCGCCAGTACCGCCGCTTGTGCCAATACCAACCGTTGCAAATGCCGTTTGAGCTGCCGTCAACACAGCCGCATCATTAGGATACAAATCTTTGCAAGCTGCTTCAACGTAGGCGCGGCAATCCAAAAAATTGGAAGATGCCTCCAAATATTGTGTCAAAGCACGGTAATAGACCTGTTCTGCTTTGGCTTTTCCGACGGCTGCACTTGTCGCAAACAGATAAAAAGCACGGTTTGTAATGCCCGAATTGATGTGAACACCGCCATTGTCTTGCGAGCCACGGTATTGTTCACTTACTTGTTTGGGCTGATAACCCTCTGTGGCAAGGCTTGTTCCACCATTATTGGGGTTTGCCATATCGCGTAAAAAACCTGTTTTGAAGGTCGTTCGGTCTTTAATCACATCTTCACCTACCTGCCAATCATCACGGTCAATCATCGCACCGAAAATGTCGGCAAAAGATTCGTTCAACGCACCCGCTTCATTTTGATACCGCAAATTTGCCGTTTGTTGAATCACACCATGCGACATTTCGTGTCCTGCAACGTCCAAACCGCGCGCCAATGGATAAAAAACAGAGCCGCCATTGCCGTAAAACATAGCTTCACCGTTCCAATAAGCGTTGTCCATGCTCTGGCGTTCGTCCGTCACGTTGATAAAACCCGTGATTGTACCACCTGCCGCATCAATCGAATTACGGTTGAAGGTTGTGCGGAAGTAGTCATACGCCACACCACCGTTGTAATGTGCCGAAACTGCCGCAGGTTTTGCCCAAGTGTTGTTCGTTGACGTCACATAAATATAAGGACCATCGTCTGTGTTGTTGTAGTCTCTGGTTTCAATACCACCTACGGGAACGCTTGGCATCCGTGAACTTGTGGCTTTGAACATCGGGCGACTTGCATCAAGTAAAAAGTAAGTTGTTCCAACTTGGTAGGTATTAATCGTGCGGTTCACACCCAGCAAATCGAGCGCAGTAGCCGTAAATTTGCCATCAACAACCAAGCGTGTCAACGGATTAAAAGCGTTTGATTCTGCATTATTTTCAGAAATTTCACTTTTGAAGGCAGAACGTACCCCCTCAGTATTTGGGTGACTTTCAATGGTAAAATCGGTATTTTCCAGATGCTTTTCCCCTTCGTGGCGATGTCCCGCAATGCTACACGATGCGCTGAAACTATCCAAAATTGTCCCGTTTTGGGCATCTACAAAATATTCGTAGCGGTGCAAAACAGTCGGGTAAGCAATGACATGATAGGCTAAACGTTCAGCCGTGTAATCATCGTTTTTATGATAAATGACCAAAGTACTCCGCAATTGCTCACCGCCGATATAGCGTTTTTGGTCATCGGACAAATTGCTAAAAGGCTTGTTTGAAGCCGTCAAAGCGGTTTGAACCTGCGTGTGTGCGGTTGTTGCAGCAAGTGACGGAACGAGCGTTTTTACTGAGGGGGTCGGAAAATACGCCCCGTTTAGTTTTTGCACAATACCGTTTATTTCGTGGACAATAATGCCGCCGCCATAAACGGGTACATTACCCAATTTTTGGCGCATTCTTACGTGTGTTTGACCAATTTCGTCAGTTTCTACGCGGCTTATTTCAAATTCTTCTGCCGCATTTGTAATACTCATGGCTTTACCAACTGCCGCGACGTATTGCAAAGCACGTTCTTCGCTTGTTTTTTGGGTCTTAAATTCAATGGGCAATGCGCCTTCAATCCAACGCGGTAAGCCATTTTGGATATTTGCGGCACTCAAACCTTTGGGCAATTCAAGCGGCGAACGTCCGAAATTATCAATAGAACGAATCGCCAAACTGCCTTGAAGCGGGCGATTAGATGTTGGTTCACCTTTTTCAATCGGTGCTTCAATCGGTTTTGGCACTTCAACACGCGGTGATGAGGGACGCGTAACGGTTTTGATAGGCGTTCGTTGCGCCAAAAGAGTTGTGTTAGAAAAAATAAGGGTAAATAGTGCCAAGCACAGAAAATTTTTCATTGTTGAATTTTTAAATGAACTAAATCTTAAAACGTTTAGACTTACCTATCTCATACAAGATACATAGCTAATCCGTTGTCTTCGTTGATAAATGTAATTACTTAGCACGCGCCCGCTTCGCTCGCAAAAAGGGTAGAATGTGGTTCATTTTCGTGCTTTACCCGAAAAATGAACCACATTCTACTCTTTTTGGAAGCGAGGCGAGCAATGGTTTTTACACATAAGTACAGTTAGTTAGTTAATCTTTTTTAGGAATCAAGCCTACCAATCTTTTGTACAAAGCCTCCAATTCTGAGGGTGGTGCTACTGAGGGGTCGCCAAAAATCCAACGTCTTGGAACTTGTGTACTGTCCTTCATGGTCACAAAATAATACATATTGCCGGGCGAATCGGTCTTTAACGTTCTGAGTTTTTCGCACTCGTCATAGAGTGCTGTTGCCTCATCTTTGGTGATACGGCGCAATTTATCGTAGTTCGCACCTTCCATGAGTTCTTTGTAAATGCGTCCATTATTGAGCAGTACGTAAGTCGTTACTGCTCCCGTAAAGCCCCCGCCATGACCAAATTCGATGCGGGTTGTGGGCATTTTCTCTGCTGTCATTTTTTTATTACAACTCCATAATGAAAAAACAGTAAAAAAGGCTCCTAAAACAAGCATTTTACTGAGGGGGTGTGAGGGTAAGTTTATAACGTTTTTTGTCATCGGCGAAAAGTGAAAAGTGAAAAGTGAAAAGTGAAAAGTGAAAAGTAGAATTGGAAAAATTTTAAAAGCCGAAAGTCAAGCGTCTTTCGGCTTTTTAGTCTTTATTGAATCGTAATTGAGGAGTGGGCATAACCTAAAAACATCGTTTTTTGATTAAAAACAGATGTTTTGCGCTTCGCTTCGCTCGCGCAAAAGGGAGGAGATGTGGCTTCGTTTTCGGCTTCGCCGAAAAACGAACCACATTCCCTTCCTTTACGCGAGCGAAGCGAGCGTAAAGCCCAAAAATCGCTTTGGAGTTATGCCCACCCCTCAGTTAAAATACAAGTCTTTTTTGTCCTCAAAATCTTGACAGGCATCATTTTCAGAGATAATTTCAATAGCTAAAGCAGGAATATCCGCTTCGCCTTCGGTAGCCCGACGCATTTGTTCTCGATTGAAATAAGATAAATCGGAAACGCGGTATGTTTTCTTTGAAAGCGTTGCCTTTGTTTCGACAAATAAATTACCTCCTACTTTGGGCTTGATGGTATAAAAAAAATCTTGCAGATTTTCAACAATAAACATTTGAATCATGCACAATTGATTCAGTGAACAATGAAGGTTTAGAAATAATTGCTTCGCTCATTCTTTATCTAATTTTTTTACAAATCTAAAACACCTAACTGAATTAGCCAAATTTTTTTTATTTAACCTAAGTTTTGTGATAGTCATTCAAAACGCGCCGCCTTCGGCGGCGCGGGGAGTTTTTTCGGAGCGAGCCGTTTTTTTTGTTTAAAATTTGGGCAAAGCGCAAATTTTAAACAAAAAAAAACGGCTCGCTCCATTAGATTTTGGTTGTTTGACAATTTTAGTGGAGGCATTAATCATTGCGCTCGCTTCGCTCGCGAAAAGAGGGGAAAGTGGTTCATTTTTCGGGCTTTGCCCGAAAAATGAACCACCTCTCCTCCTTTTACGCGAGCGAAGCGAGCGCAAAATGCCTTTTAATGCGTATTTTGAATTTATGTATGGTTTCAAATACGTGCAAAAAGGAGAATTGGTTTGCTCTGTCAAATTCGATTTTTTGTAACTATTTAACTAAGTGCCTTTTGCTTGCACAAGGCAGGAAAATAGGTGGTTTATTTTTCGGCTTCGCCGAAAAATAAACCACACTCCCCTTCTGCGCGAGCGAAGCGAGCGCATTACCTTGAATCATTTTTTCATTATTGCACTTGAAATTTGAAATCTTCATCACATAATTTCTTGTAAAATCTTAAACGACTGAATGTCGGGAAACCCCTCCAAATGCCATTGATAGAACCGCAACAATTCCGTAATCAATGCCCGTCTTTCATCGCGATTCATTTTTATATTCGCCGACTCATGCCAGGGTGTTTTCAGGAACTCCCTCAGTATAGTGGTCAAATTTGCTTTCAAAAAATGCTGGGGTAATGGCTCGCTACCCTCTTCTTCATCTTCGTAAAAAGGTAGAAAAATACCTTCGCGAAGGTCGAGTGTCAGTTCTTCTTCTTCGTAATACTCGTCTTCATTCACTTCAGGACGAAAGCCAAAATAACCTGAAAGTTCGACCAAAAAAGCCAAGTGGAGATTGGCAACCGAGCCGTCTGTCATATCTAAAAACTTAAACACATCGAACAAAAAATTGAATAAAGGGCGATTTTCTTCGCTGCCTTTAATCGTCCGTTGTGCCACTTCTGTCATAAACAAACCAACCGACATGCGCGTCATATCGAAAGGTAAAGCCGTGTAAACGTGGGCGGCACGAATTTCAGTAAGCCGATTCAGTTTCTCCGCTTTTTCATACGCCACAATGTCCACAAGCGACATCACTTGCAACAAACCCGCCGCGACTTTTGATTTTGATGTGCGCACACCACTTATAATGTACGACCGCAAACCAAATTGCTCGGTAAAAATATCTACAATAACCGAAGTTTCACTGTACTTGATGGCACGAAGAACGATACCGCGCGTTTTAACAACCATGTTTTTTATAATTGATTGGTCTATTTTTTCGCACTAAAACGACCGATAACATACTAATAAATACTTTATTCTCAAAAACACCCTTTTTAAGGCATTAAAAATCGTCACTAATATTGACTTTATTCAAACATAATTACCACCTTTGCACTATTAAATCTGTAATAAAGGTTTCTACACAGTCAAAAATTACACTTTATTTATTCACTTATGCAAAGTTACCTACTCTCTAACGGATAACAAAATCAACCCCACGACAATAGTTAAAATCACGATTATCATATTAAATAAGCAGACTCTTCAACGAGTTAATCACCCAATAATTAGCTGTTAGGTAGTCGTTTTTCAACAAAAGCGACCCCCTCAGTAAAAATACGCTTTAAGGGCAAATAATCGAGTTTACGGTTTCATTCATCAAATTCTAATCACATCAAAAATTTAAGTGTCGTACGTCCTGGAGATGTGCCGTTTGTCCATTTAGTTTGTTTGGTTTCTCGTAGAAACGTCGGTGGGGTCAATTCTCTACCGACGTTTTTTTTTGTACGATAAAATGAACTTGTTTAAAAAAATTCTCAAATTTAAAATACCTTGCGGTCTTATACATTATTGCGCAAGGTTTTACCCTCTTTTTTGATATAACCTACTGCTCGCTTCGCTCGCAAAAAAGGGGAATGTGGTTCATTTTTCGGGCTTTGCCCGAAAAATGAACCACATTCCCCTTTTTTGCGAGCGAAGCGAGCGCGAGCTAAGTGATTACGATAGGTATAAAAAGAGGGTAAAACCTTGTGCGCTAATGTGTAAAATTTCAAGAATTTCAAGCTGAAATCTTTTGAAATCTTTTGAAATCTTTTGAAATCTTTTGAAATCTTTTGAAATCTTTTGAAATCTTTTGAAATCTTTTGAAATCTTTTGAAATCTTTTGAAATCTTTTGAAATCTTTTGAAATCTTTTGAAATCTTTTGAAATCTTTTGAAATTCACTTATCTACCAGATTATGACAATTTTTCAACAGCGTGCTATCACCGCTATCATTTTCGCCGCCGTTATGCTAACGGGTTTATTTTTCAACGAATCGAGCTTCAATTTGCTTTTTTTAGTCATTTCAACGGGCTGTGTATGGGAATTTCTTGACATGACCTTACCCAATGAGGTGTATAAAAATGTCCGAAAAATCATCGGTGCATTGGCTTCTGTTGGGTTAGTCCTTTTATTTTCTAATACGCTTACGGGGACATTTTCTCCCCTATCTGAGCAGATATTACCGGCTAATAATGGGAGTAGCAGCCTATATTTTATTTTATTTTTATCTTTTTTATTGCTCACCGTTGAATTATTTTTAAAAGCGGCATTGCCTTTTAATAACGTTGCCTTGCTTATATTTAGTTTAATTTATTTGTCTTTACCTTTTTCATTACTTACGCATTTTACGCATTTGTCTGGGTCAAGAAGTTTCACGCCAAATGTCGTTGCGGGCGTACTCTTTCTTACGTGGGCAAATGACAGTTTTGCCTATATTATTGGCTCGAAAATCGGTAAAACACCTTTTTTCCTGCGTGTTTCACCCAAAAAAACGTGGGAAGGCACAATAGGCGGCGGCGTTTGTTGTATGATTATGGCAGGCATTATTGCTCAATTTTTTACCGAATTGGAGCTTACAGATTGGTTAATAATCGGTGGTATCATCGCCGTTTTTGGTACAATTGGTGACTTAGTGGAAAGTCTCTTGAAACGCTCGGTCGGCGTTAAAGATTCGGGGAATTTTATGCCCGGACACGGTGGTTTTTTGGACAGATTCGATGCTTTTATCTTCTGTATTCCGTTTGTTTATGTCTATTTATCTTTTGTAAAAGACTTAATTTAAGATAAATTTCTATTTTTGCGCCTCAATAGAAAAACACTTTAAATAAGTCACCCAATTAGTTAAAAAATAAATTTTTATTATGCGTATCCACAAAGAAGGATTTTTAATTTTACTCGGTACAGCCGTTACTCTGACTGTTATTTGCGGCGTTGTATTTTGGCTCGCCCCTGCCCTATTTCCTTATTTAGCAGCTTTATCCATTGGGCTTTTTGTTTTGGTGTTGCAATTTTTTAGAAACCCTGTACGGAAAATCGAAGAATACAATGACAATCTGGTTTATGCACCCTGCGACGGAAAAGTTGTTGTGATTGAAGACACCACAGAAGCTGAATATTTTAAAGACCGCCGTATCCAAGTCTCGATTTTCATGTCGCCACTTAATGTACACGTCAACCGCAATCCAATTTCGGGTATTGTCAAATATTTTCGGTATCACGAAGGTAAATTTTTGGTAGCTTGGCATCCAAAATCGTCAACCGAAAACGAGCGTACAACAACTGTTATTGAAAGCGCGAATCACGAAGTCATGTTCCGCCAAGTGGCTGGCGCACTTGCCAAACGCATCATTGCATACATTAAAGAGGGCAGTTATGTGCGACAAGGTGAAGACATGGGTTTTATAAAATTTGGCTCACGGGTAGATATTTATTTACCACTTGATACTGAGATTTTAGTCAATATTGACCAAAAAGCATTTGGTAATCAAACAGTTATCGCAAGATTAAAGTAGAGTCCAGCAATTTCCGCTTTGGAAAAATCGCAGCTTCACTGCGCATAGTTCTCTATGGGGCGATGTGCATTTTTTGTTAAAAATTGGGGCTTTGCCCCAATTTTTAAAAAAAAATGCACATCGCCCCGAAAACCCTCTCACGCCACCGAAGGCGGCGTATGGAAAAAAGCCAAAGCAGAAAAATGTATCTTTTTTCCTTTTCGTCGTCTTTACGCTGTTTCCAGCAGTACGAATATTTTTTTATACACGTAATTCAAAAAACAAAACTCTATGAAGAATACTCTTCCGTGGCTCTTTTCAGCCCTTCTCGCTTTATTTCTCTACTGGGGTAATAGTTACTACCAAACACATTGTGGGTGCAATGCTGTTAATGCGCTGCCTGCTGTTGGTGCGACAACTCTAACAGCTACATCAACTCTTGCTATTGCCGATGGCTCGGCATTTAAAGGCAGTTTCAATGACAATTTGCGGTTTGGGCGCAGCAATTATGAACACGGTTTGCCACTTTCGGCGGGCGTTACAAAGGTATTTGGGTCAACGGCTGATTACCTCAAAGCACACGCCGACCGCACTTTAAAAATCACTGGATTTTATAATGAAGCGGAGAAAAATACAAGCATTTATCCAAATTTGGGCTTGGCACGGGCAAATCACATCAAAGCTATGTTGACAGGATTGGGCGCACCTGCTTCTCAAATTGCGACAGATGCCATCATGCAAAACGATTTGACTTTCGTCAATGATACTTTGTCGGGTGGTGCCATGTACAGTTTTTCGAGCTTGGTAACAGACAATACGCGCCTTACCGATATTGAAAAACGTTTGCGTGCCAATCCAATTATCTTGTATTTTGCGACAAATGCCAGCGGCTTGTCACTTACAGACCAACAACGCAAAGATTTTTCAGACTTGTTGTATTATCTCGATAACAAAAAAGGAGCGAAAGCAACCTCAACGGGACACACAGACAACAAAGGCAGCATCGAAAAAAATACAAGTTTGAGTGCGGAACGAGCAGCATTTGTACGGGCTTATTTGGCTAAAAACGGTGTAAACGCCGAGCAAATCGTCACGGCAGGTAAAGGTTCTTCTGTACCAAGAGAAACAAACGATACGGAAGAAGGACGGGCTAAAAACCGCCGCGTAGAAGTGGGTATTGAATAAAAAAATTGTAAATTCTATTGCCCGCTTCACTCACAAGAAGGACGAGAGGTGGTTCGTTTTTCGGGCTTTGCCCGAAAAACGAACCACATTCCCCTTTTTTTGCGAGCGACGCGAGCAATAGACTAAGTAATTACGATTAATTAATAACGGTAGTACTCAGGTTTGAATGGACCTTCCACTTTCACGCCGATATAATCGGCTTGATGTGTATCCAATTCTTCCAATTCAACACCGATTTTCGCCAAGTGCAAACGCGCTACTTTTTCGTCTAAGTGCTTAGGCAACATGTAAACTTGATTGGCGTATTTGGCATTGTCCTTGTTTTCCCACAATTCCAATTGTGCCAAAACTTGATTGGTAAACGAATTGGACATAACGAATGACGGATGCCCCGTACCACAGCCTAAGTTAACCAAACGACCTTCCGCCAAAACGATGATGTCATTGCCTTCCACATCGTACAAATCTACTTGTGGTTTGATTTCGGTTTTCGACGCGCCATAATTGCCGTTCAACCAAGCCATATCAATTTCGTTGTCGAAGTGACCGATATTACAGACAATCGTTTTGTCTTTCATCAACAAAAAATGTTTTTTTGTTACGATATTGCAGTTGCCCGTCGCTGTCACAACGATATTGGCACGCGGAATCGCATTTTCCATTTTCTTAACTTCATAACCGTCCATTGCCGCTTGCAAAGCGCAAATAGGGTCAATTTCTGTTACAATAACACGGCAACCTGCACCCGATAAAGAAGCAGCCGTTCCTTTACCCACATCGCCATAACCTGCCACAACTGCCACTTTACCCGCCATCATGATGTCGGTAGCACGGCGAATAGAGTCCACAAGTGATTCTTTGCAACCGTATTTATTGTCGAATTTCGATTTTGTTACCGAGTCATTGATGTTGATAGCAGGAAGCGGTAATGTTCCTTTTGCAACCCGTTCGTATAAGCGGTGAACGCCCGTTGTTGTTTCTTCAGAGATGCCACCGATGCCCGCAACCAATTGTGGATAACGGTCGAGTACCATATTTGTCAAGTCTCCTCCGTCGTCAAGAATCATATTCAATGGCTTCTTACCTTTGAACGCAAACAAGGTTTGTTCGATACACCAATCAAATTCTTCTTCGTTCATACCTTTCCATGCAAAAACAGGCGTTCCTGCTGCGGCAATAGCTGCGGCTGCGTGGTCTTGAGTTGAGAAGATATTGCACGATGACCAACTGACTTCTGCCCCCAATTCTGTAAGGGTTTCAATCAATACGGCTGTTTGAATCGTCATGTGGAGGCAACCCGCAACACGCGCCCCTGCGAGTGGTTTTGATGCGCCAAATTCTTCGCGCAAAGCCATAAGTCCTGGCATTTCGGCTTCCGCCAAACGAATTTCCTTGCGACCCCATGCCGCTAAATTGATGTCTTTGACTTTGTAGGAAAGCTTCTTTTTCGTAGCTTGCATTATTTAAAATTTAATGATATAAACTAATATTGCCTTAATGTATAGGCTTGTTTTACACCTAATATTGAGGGATAAGACAATTTGGACTACATCTTTTATCGCGTGAACGAAGCAAGCGGAACCAAAGTCTCCATTACTTCTTTTCCGCATTTAAAATTGTCAAAACATCATTCGTAATGTCCAATTTTTCATTAACGTACAAAAACGCGCTTCCACTCTCATTACTATGGCGAATAACGTAATCATAACCCTTATCTTTTTGTAAAGTTGCCAATACTTCATTGATTTTTTTCATCAATTCTGTATTGAATTTTTGCGTTTCGTCCATCAAGTCCTTTGTCTTGCGGTCGCGTTCTTCTACCAAAGTCTGTTGTTTTCTTTGTAGTTGGTCGCCTTCTTGCTGCAATTGCGCGGGCGGAACAGTGCCTGTTTGCGCTTTTTGCTGTAAAGCCGCGTATTCATTTTGAAAAGCCGCCGCTTTGTTTTGGAGAGAAGTCGCAAGGTTTTTTTCTTTTTGTTCAAACTCAGATTTTTTTTGTTTGAACCATGTATATTTATCTTGCAAAGAGTCAATATTGACAAAAGCTATTTTTGCTGCTGCCATACCTGCGGCAATAGCTACTTCGTTTGCGGCAACTTTGGGCGCATCTGCCGTTGCGGGTTTGCTTGTGCAATTGGAGAAAACAAGGGCTGTTACCACCAAAAGAATCATTTTTTTCATAGAAAGAACAGGATTTTGAGTTGAAAAACAATATTTCGCGCAAAGGTAGTTTTTTTTGGTGCTTTGACAATTTTAGCGGCGGCAAAAACACCCCCTCAGTAAATAACTAATTTTTGTGGTAGTCACTCAAAACGCACCGCCTTCGGCGGCGCGGGAAGTTTTTTTGGATCGAGCCGTTTTTTGTTGAAAATTTGGGCAAAGCCCAAATTTTCAACAAAAAAAAACGGCTCGCTCCATTAGATTTTTTACGCGGCGAAACCACGTTTCGATACGACAAAACGAAGCAATCGTGTGGTGAACAGTTCTCAATTTTTTTTCAACGCCCCGCATGAATCAACAAAACCGAAATATCTGAAGGCGAAACCCCTGAAATACGACTTGCTTGCCCCAATGTTTGCGGTTGAATCTTAGCCAATTTCAAACGCGCCTCCATAGACAAAGCAGCGAGTTTGGAATAATCGAAAAAACTGCCCAATTGCAAATCTTCAAGACGGTGCATTTTGTCTGCCATTTCTTTTTCTTTCACAATATAACTCTCGTATTTCAAACCGATTTCTGCATTTTCGATAATTTCGGCATCGAAATCACGTAAAAACTCGTCCAATTGAGGGACGGCTTGGCGCAAACTATCCGCACTTACTTGTGGGCGTAAGAGCAATTTATGCAATCTTGTCCGTTGGTCAATCCCTACTGAACCGACGCTTTCCAAATAACCATTGACCAAATCGGGCGCGACGGTTGTATTTGACAACCAATCCGTGATTTGTTTTGTCCCTTCGTTTTTAGCGCGCACCCGTGCCATGCGGTCGTCCATGTTTCGGATACCCAATTCGGCGGCAAGGGGCGACAAGCGTACATCGGCATTGTCTTGGCGCAATAAAATACGGTATTCGGCACGGCTTGTAAACATGCGGTAAGGTTCTTCCGTCCCTTTTGTCGTCAAATCGTCAATCAAAACACCGATATAGGCTTCTGAACGTTTCAGAATAAACGGGGCTTTGTCATTAACGGCAAGATGCGCGTTGATACCTGCCATCAGTCCTTGACAAGCTGCCTCTTCGTAGCCCGTTGTGCCGTTGATTTGACCCGCAAAAAACAGATTTTTCACCAATTTTGTTTCCATACCGAGCGTGAGTTGCGTTGGCGGAAAGTAATCGTATTCAATGGCATAGCCGGGACGGAACATTTTGACATTTTCAAAACCTTGAATTTGACGCAAGGCTTTGAACTGCACATCTTCGGGCAAAGACGAAGAAAAACCATTGATATAAATTTCCACCGTTTCCCAACCTTCTGGTTCGATGAACAATTGATGCCGTTCTTTATCCGCAAAACGGTTGATTTTATCTTCAATCGAAGGACAATAGCGTGGACCTAAACCTTGAATCCGCCCGTTGAACATCGGCGAGCGCGAGAACCCTTCTTTCAAGGTTTCATGCACTTGGTCACTCGTATAAGTTACGTAACAAGGGCGTTGTTTTGTCAATTTTGGGGTATCGGTGTAAGAAAATTTACCCCCCTCAGTATCTCCCTCTTGCACTTCCATTCGGTCGTAATTTAATGAGCGACCGTCCACACGCGGCGGTGTACCTGTTTTCATACGCCCTGCCTCAAAGCCCAATTCTATCAATTGTTCGGTAATACCTTTCGCCGCCGACTCACCCGCACGTCCACCACCAAATTGTTTTTCTCCAATGTGAATCAAACCATTTAAGAATGTCCCGTTCGTTAAAACGACTGATTTTGATTCAATTTCCAAGCCCAACGGTGTCCGAACACCGCGCACTACGCCATTTTTCACAATCAAACCAGTAACCATTTCTTGCCAAAAATCAATATTCGGGTGTCCTTCTAACATCATGCGCCATTTGTGCGCAAATAGCATACGGTCGCTTTGCGCACGCGGCGACCACATAGCAGGTCCTTTTGAACGGTTCAACATACGAAATTGAATCATCGTATGGTCAGTTACAATACCCGAATAGCCGCCAAGCGCATCTACTTCTCGTACAATTTGCCCCTTTGCCACGCCACCCATAGCAGGATTGCACGACATTTGAGCGATGGTCTGCATATTCATCGTGACCAACAGCACTTTTGACCCCATATTCGCCGCACCGACCGCCGCTTCACAGCCCGCATGTCCAGCACCCACAACGATTACATCATATTTTGGAAACATTTTATACCTTTTTCAATTTTTGACTTAAAACGGCGCAAAGATACAGATAAATGTGCAGATAAATAAGTGGTCATAAATATAGCTACAAACTTGACGCAAGTTTCAAACTCTACCCATTACTTATAAATTTGGTTCTTTGACAATTTTAGTGGTGGCTACGTTCGAGAAACTTTTCAAGTTCCCCGAACGTTAGTTTTTACTTCCTCTTTGATTCAAAAATACCTCAATTTACTGAGGGGGTATTTTTGTTTCCACTAAAATTGTCAAAGAACCATAAATTTTTAGAGTGTAAAAAATAAACGTTTTGACGCTACGTATTCAATGAAAATGCTTGACGTTCACCTTTGTTGTAAACATAATGATACTACGTGTCAGTCAACTTTTAGTTAATAATTGTCATCTTTTTTTGACAATCTTGATGGAACTTACTAAGCAATAACTTAGTTCTAAAAGTTGTTGTGTAATATAGCAAATAAATTTAGTTTTGCGGCGTGTTTACGCATAGCTACTTAATACGTTTCTGGCAACCCCGAAGATTTTTTTAGAATAGAAAAAATAGGTCAAAACTTAATAAATCCGTAGGATTCACACATTTATAGAAGAAAATGAAAGAAAATGTCCCTCGAATCCGTAGGATTCGCACGTTTGTAGAAAGTACTAAGCGTTAATTTTGTGCTTTCAAAGGAACGTTTTTGGTACAAACGTACGAATCCTACGGATTCGAGAGATAAATTCCTCTTTTGTTCTTCTACAAACGTGTGAATCCTAACGGATTCATTAGGTTTTTGGCTATTATAAAAAAATATTCGGAGTTGTCAGTACGTTTTGTAATTATTTAGCTCATAGCTCGCTTCGCTCGCGCGAGGAAGGAGAGGCGGTTTGTTTTTCGGGCTTTGCCCGAAAAACAAACCGCCTCTCCTTCCTCGCGCGAGCGAAGCGAGCGCGTAACTGAACAATTACTAAGTTTATATGCAATCAATTCAAACCACTTTAAATTTTGTAAATTGGCTCAAGCATCTACCTTAACCACACTTCAACGTTTTTACCGAATGTTGAAAACCGACCGTCGAGAAATCAGCTATATTTACATCTATGCGATTTTTGCGGGGCTTATCAACTTGACTTTACCGCTTGGCGTACAAGCTATTCTAAATCTTTTGCAAGGCGGCGCGGTTTCTTCGGGCTGGTGGCTACTCATTGTTGTTGTCACAGTTGGGACGCTCATGGCGGGCATTTTAGTTATTATGCAAATGTCGGTCAGTGAAACCTTACAACGCCGTATTTTTACGCGGGTTGCTTTCGATTTCGCGCGAAGGCTACCCAATTTACGCACGGATACCGTCCGAAACGTGCATCTACCCGAAGTCGTCAATCGTTTTTTTGATACTTTAACGATTCAAAAAGGTTTGCCTAAAATCTTGATGGACTTGTCAACGGCGATTATGCAAATCGTTTTTGGCTTGCTGCTGTTGTCGTTTTATCACCCTTTATTCATCGCTTTTGGGGCAATCCTCATCATATTTTTGGTGTTAATTATTCGTTTGTCAAGTCCTTTAGGACTTTCAACGAGCATGAAAGAATCGAAATACAAATACGAAGTGGCATATTGGTTGGAGGAATTGGCACGAACGCTCCAAACCTTCAAACTTGCAGGTGAAAGTCCTCTGCCTTTAAACCGCACCGATGCGTATGTATCCAACTATTTAGACGCCAAAGAGAGCCATTTTAGGATATTATTGCTTCAATTCAGTGCTATTGTGGGTTTCAAAACGCTTATCTCTTTTGTGATTTTGTCATTGGGCGGTTTTCTCGTTATCAGCAATCAAATCAATATTGGACAATTTGTGGCGGCTGAAATCATCATTATTTTGGTTATGAACGCCTCAGAAAAAATGATTCAAACGCTGGAAGTGGTGTATGACGTATTGACAGCACTCGAAAAAATTGGGGCAGTGACGGATTTACCCACGGAATCCGAAAAAGGTATCAGTTTTAGCGAAGTCAGCACGGGCAAAGGTATTTCAATAGATATTCAAAATTTATCGCATCAATTTTCTGAAAATGAGCGTCCGATACTGAGGGGTATAAATTTGAACGTAGAAGCGGGTGAAAAGCTCTGTATTTCTGGTTACAACGGGTCTGGAAAAACGACTTTGGTACAAATTATTTCTTGTTTCCTCAACAATACTGAGGGGTCTATTTTGTACAATAACGTGCCGCGCAAAAATTTCAATTCGATGTCTTTACGGGCTGCAATTGGTGATTTTTCGTCCCAAGAAGCTGTTTTTAAGGGGACATTGCGAGAAAATATTACACTTGGCTACCCTGATATTCAGATGGACGCTCTCGTTAAAACTTGTGAGGCAGTTGGTTTAATGCGTTTTGTATCAAACCTTCCGAACGGATTTGATACCTTGCTTTTGCCCGAAGGACGCAATCTGCCGCGCAATATTCTTGTGAAAATAATTCTCGCAAGAAGCATTATTCAAAATCCACAACTCCTTGCCATTGAAGAATTGATGGCAAATTTGGAACACATAGACCGCGTAAAAATCGCCGCTTTGTTGACAGATAAAAATCAACCGTGGACACTCGTTGCCGTCACCGATGACGCAGAATTGGCAAGTCGTTGTGATAGAATTATCGTGATGAACGACGGGGAAATTGTCGCCGAAGGTTCTTTTGAGGAAATCAAAAAAACGGTGCATTTTAAGCGGGTTTTCAAGATTTATAACACTTAAAAAATTACTGTACTCTATTGCTCGCTTCGCTCGCAAAAAAGGGAGGTGGTTTGTTTTTCGGGCTTGCCCGAAAAACAAACTACTTTATCCTCTTTTGCGAGCGAAGTACATAAAAAACATGTACGGTAGAATTAACAATCAATTCATTGCACTTTGAAATTTGAAATCTTAAATTTGAAATCTTCCTATGCTCAATATTTCGGATAATCCTATCAGCATCTCGACTGAAAAATACCGCGCTTTCGATAAAGTCAAACTTGCGCGTGCCAATATTTTTTTCAGACGGTGGATGCTTGGTTTTAGTTTTTTTTCCTTTGGCGTTTTGTTTATGCCGTGGACGCAAAATATTCGTGCCAAAGGACAATTAACCACTTTGACACCCGACCAAAGACCCCAAACTATCCATGCCACAATTTCAGGACGCGTGGAAAAATGGCACGTCAGGGAAGGTCAATTGGTGCGTAAAGGTGACACAATTGTGCGTTTATCGGAAGTCAAAACAGAATATTTTGACCCCAATTTGCTGCCCAATACCCAAGCACAAGCCAACGCCAAATCGAATTCGGTGAACAGTTATGCAGAAAAAGTAAAGGCGTTGGACAAAACTATTGTGGCAATGAAAAGCGAATTGGCGTTTAAGCGCGACCAATTGATGAATAAAATAACGCAAACCAATCTCAAAATTGAAGGAGAACGCGCAGATGTTCAAGCCGCTAAAATAAGCCTTGGCAATGAGCAAAAACAATTGGTGCGCTTTGAAGAAATGTATCGGCAAGGCATCAAATCGCTGATAGATGTAGAAAACAAACGGTTGAAATTGCGCGAAACAGAAGCTAAATTGGTCAGTTCGGAGAATAAACTGGGGCAATCGGTACAAGAAATCGAGCAGCTTAAACTGCAATTGAGCAGCGCCGATGTTGAAACGCAAGGCAAAATAGCCAAAGCCGAAAGCGACAAACAAAGCAGCCGAAGCGATGGGTTTGCCGCCGAAGCCGACGTTTCTAAATTGCAAAGTCAATACGCCAATTATGCCGCCCGCGCTGAATTTTACGCCGTTGTTGCGCCCCAAGATTGCTACATTACGGCAGCAACAACAATGGGTATCGGTGAAATTGTGAAAGAGGGCGCACCAATTGTAAGCATTGTACCTGCCAAAATGGATTTAGCAGTTGAATTGTTTATTGACCCAATTGATTTGCCACTTGTGACTATCGGTGCGACAATTCGGTTTATTTTTGATGGTTGGCCCGCCTTTATTTTTTCAGGTTGGCCCAATGCTTCCGTTGGGACTTATGCGGGGAAGGTGTTTGCTATTGATAATGTGGCAAATGCAAAGGGCAAATTTCGGATACTCGCTGCACCAGATGCCACGATAGCAAAATGGCCCGATGCCTTACGCCCGGGTTCAGGCGCACAAGGGTTTGCTTTGTTGCGCGATGTGCCTGTTTGGTACGAATTGTGGCGGCAAGTGAACGGTTTTCCACCTGATTATTACAGTGATTTTCAAGTTGTTAAGAAGGAAAAATAGTAATTAAGTAGTTAGTCTATTGCTCGCTTCGCTCGCAAAAAAGGGAGGTGGTTCGTTTTCGCGCTTTACCCGAAAACGAACCACTTTCCCCTTTTGCGAGCGAAGCGAGCAATAGGAACATATAGTGATTTAAAACCACGAATAACATCAATCAAAAGATACGCCAATTCTTGAAATTTGAAATCTTCCTTATGACGTACAAAAAAACAGCTTTTTTCTATCTGCTCATCTTCCATTTATCTGTTGTTGGGAAAGCGCAAAAACCAATGACCGATTCTGTATTGACACTCCGTGATTTTTTGCAATTAATCGCCGCTAACCACCCCTCAGTAAAACAGGCAAATTTGTTGAATCGCGCTGCCGAAGCTGAGTTATTGACGGCAAAAGGTGGTTTTGACCCAAAAGTATATGGTGATTTTGAGCAGAAGTTTTTTAAGAAAAAAACCTATTTTAATGTCGGTGAAGGCGGTGTGAAAGTACCGACTTGGTATGGCGTTGAAGTAAAGACGGCGTACAGTTATGTGGGTGGTAATTTTATCAATCCGAGTGAAGTCACTCCGTCGGCAGGGCTGGGTTTAGTGGGCGTGTCCGTGCCTTTGTTACAAGGTTTTACGATAGATGACCGCCGCGCAAATTTGTTCAAAGCCCGTCAAACGCAACTATTGAACGCCAATGAACGAGCAATTTTATTGAACGATTTAGCATTTTCGGCCACACAGGTTTATTGGAAATGGGTATTTTACTTTGAAAATCGGCGCATCTTTCAGGAAGCTCTGCGGCTTGCAGAAGCCCGTTTTACGGCAACTAAAACCGCGTTTGAACAAGGCGACCGTATGGCAATGGACACTTTGGAAAGTTTTATTCAAGTGCAAGACCGACAAGTACAACTAAACGAAGCTGAATTAGATGTGCAAGAAGCTCAACTAAAACTTACCAATTTTCTGTGGAACAATCAAAATAAACCGTCAAATTTTTCGGACAATTGGACGGCTCAAATGCCCACAATCAACCCAAATACTGAGGGGGTAAAAAATCGAGCGATTCTATTGGAAAACATTGCCGAAACGCATCCTTTTTTGAAAATCTACGACGCTAAATTAGCGCAATTGAACATTGACCAACGCTTGAAAAAAGAAAAATTGAAACCTAAGCTAAACGCCAATTATAATATATTGAGCAACGGCTTGGCTTTCAATCCTTTATTCACGGACAATTACAAATGGGGAATATCTTTCAGCAGCTCTACCTTGTTTAGAGCCGAAAAAGGTGAGGTTCAGTTGGCAAAAATTAAAATAGAAAACACGCAATTACTACGCGAGCAAAAAGCATTGGAACTAAGAAACAAACTACAGTTTGCGTTGAATGAATTAGACAATGCCTTGCTTCAATTAGACTTATTCACAAAAACGGTGGATAACTATCGGCAATTGCTAATCTTAGAAAACAATCGTTTTCAATTAGGAGAAAGTTCTTTATTTCTATTGAATAGTCGAGAAATGAAACTCATTGAAGCGCAAATAAAATTGGTGAAAGCGCAGATAGCAGTAAACACAGCGCGGGCATCTATTGACTGGGCGGCGGGAACATTAGAGTTTTAGTATGATTTATTTAACCTAAGTTTTATGTCATAAAAACGCGGAATATCGTCGTGTGGAAATTCTAATGGAGCGAGCCGTTTTTTTTGTTAAAAATTTGGGCAAAGCCCAAATTTTTAACAAAAATTTGAAACCATACATAAATTCAAAATACGCATTAAAAGGCATTTTTGCGCTCGCTTTGCTCGCGTAAAAGGAGGAGAGGTGGTTCATTTTTCGGGCAAAGCCCGAAAAATGAACCACATTTCCCCCCTTCGCGCGAGCGAAGCGAGCGCGAAAACCAGCAGTTTAGATTTTATGTATGGTTTCAAAACAAAAAAAACGGCTCGCTCTACAAAATCCCTTGAAGCGATTTTTGAGCGAAGCGAAAAAGAGCCAGTAACTATTTAACCATTAGTTGTGACGACCTGCTTTGTTACAATTTATCAATCTTCGCGCACAATTGTTTAAAAATATCATCAATCGTACCCACACCTTTTACTTTATGGGCGCGTTTCTTCTTCTTGTAATGTTGTGCCACAGGCGATGTTTCAGCCCGATACACTTGAAAACGACGGCGGATAATTTCCTCATCTTTATCGTCTGCACGACCCGAAGACTCCCCCCTCAGTAAAAGCCGCTTAGTGACTTCATCTTCATCAACAACAAGTTCAACCAAGCCCGAGATAAATTCACCCCGACCTGCCAAAAACGCATCAAGTGCTTCTGCTTGCGTGATTGTACGCGGAAAGCCGTCGAAAATAAATCCTTTTACGTGCGGATTATCTTCAACCCGTTTTTGCAACATCGAAATCGTCACCGAATCGGGTACAAGTTGTCCTTTGTCCATATAACTACGAGCAAGTTCCCCCAATTCCGTATTATTTGACAATTCAAAACGGAACATATCGCCCGTAGAAATGTGAAACAGGTTGTATTTTTTGATTAAACTCTCGGCTTGTGTGCCTTTGCCTGACCCCGGAGGTCCAAAAAGTATAAGATTAAGCATTAGTTCTATATTTTCAGATTTTCGCAAATATACAGGTTTCTATATGTTTAAACGTTTCGATTAATGGGTTTACACGCAAAACAAATAAAAACTAATTCTATTCTATCATTTTAGAATAAAATTTTAAAAAAAAATATTTTTTAAGATAAAAAACGCAATATTTAATATTTTAATTTTTTGTAATTTCATTTAAAATTTGACGCGGATTTGAAACCCGCGTCAGATTGGAACTAATCTAAAATCAATAAATTTGTATTTCAATACAGATGAAACGAAAGAAAATTTTTATAATACATAATTCATTGATAAATATTTGGAATAGCCCCACGTTCGAGGAACTTTGAAAGTTCCCCGAACGTTACGCACCGTTAGATTAGAATTTTCCAATAGTTTACATATTATGGTTATTTTCTTTCGTTCAACCTGATTTCAACAGATTAACTCTAACTAAAAAGGCAAAAAATAGGGTTTCACCACTATTTTTTGCCTATCACCAAAGCGAGAAAGCGTAATTTCAAAAAAAACTATTCACCAACGATATTCACTGCTTTATCTTTCAATTTACCTTTCCAATACTTTGATTCCGTAATATTTTCCTGTGTAACACCTTTAGAGCTTGTGCTGTGTACAACAACCAAACCTTTGTCATCATTTGACACAACCATTGCTACATGCGAAATCTTATTTTTGCCACCAAAGAAAACCAAATCGCCAGGGCGTGCCATTTCAACGGGTAACGATGTTCCTTCATTGAACTGTTCGGCGGCTGAACGTTTTGTTTTGATGTCAAAATAATTTAAGACAAAAGCGACAAAACCAGAGCAGTCAAAACCACCGTTTTCATAAGACGATGAACCAGATTGGTACTTGAAACCCCAATCGGAGTAAGAAGCAGCAAACCATGCCACATTTTGGCGGCGTTCAGTTATTGAAGTTGTCGTAGTTGTTAAGACTGGTGCAGATGCCGTAATTGTTGGTGTGGAAACTGAGGAAGCGATAGGGCTTACAGCCACAACAGGGCTTGATGCAACGATAGTAGAAACGGGCATTGGTGCAACTGTTACTGCCGTTACGGTATTAGCGGCGTGAGTAGCAGTCAACTTCATCAATGTTTTTGGATTCGGAAAAGGTCCTTTATTAAATTTTTCGTTTTGCTTTGTGGATTCTGCCTGTGCAGAGATAAAAAATAGTACAAATATGAGTGTCGAAAGAATTGGTAAAACTGCTGTAAATTGTTGATTTACGTGGTTGTTCAAACCTAATGATTGTTGGTGTCCTTTAGTATTCATAATATAGATGTGTTTGGTTGCTGACGCCCAAGTTCGCCAAATAAAAATATTGTGTCCTTACTATTTTGCCAAAAATAAAATGGTTGATTTGGTTCAATTATTTATTTCTGCTGGGTCAAAGGTAAAACGGTATTTTGAATTTCCAATCTTTTTTCTCTTTTTTTTAAAATTTTTATTTTAAAATGTGAAGATTCACCAAATATTAATTGGAAAAAGTGACTAAAAATAATAGTAAAAAAACAAACACTTACATACTTTTTATTATAAATAGAAACCGAAGCGCGTGACAAGCTATTTAATATGTTTTATACCATCAAAAAGGTATAAATTATTGAATATCAAAGATTTAAAATAGAGTTTTAATACCTAAAAAATCAATTTTCTTATGTGGTTTCGTAGAGTTTCTGTACTTCCCTTTTTTTTAAGTAGCTATAAATTTACGAAAATCTGGACAGTTGTTTATTCTGATTTTTTGAAAAAAAAAACAGTTTAGTACAGGAAAAAAAAGGAGTTGCCACTAATTTCACTATAACTAATCTAAGTTTTGTGGTACTAAAACGCGGAACCTCGCCGCGAGGAAATTCTAATGGCGCGAGCCGTTTTTTTGTTAAAGATTTGGGCTTTGCCCAAATCTTTAACAAAAAAACGGCTCGATCCGAAAAAAACTCTCGCGCCGCCGAAGGCGGCGCGTTTTGAGCCATTACCACAAAACTTAGATTAACTAATAAAAAACAGTATATAGCGCAACCAAAATACCCATGATTAAGATAGAAATAACCGCAAATTGATTGGATACTTTAAAATCATCAGCGTCTAAAACCAAACCTTTGGGATTGTCTTTACTACTGCTATCCGCTAAAGAAGTAGCCACCATAATACCCACTAAAACCAAATACACCCACATCGTCACATTTAAAAACGGGATTGGGTTGCCACCGATGAGTTTGTGTACATTTTTAAAAGCTACAACCATTGGAATAGACAAAACTGCCCCTATAATAGCCGCTGTGGAAGTCGTACGTTTCCAAAACAGACCCAATGAAAACAAGGCAAATGCGCCCGGGGTTAAGTAATTGGAATATTCTTGGATAAATTGATAGGCTTGTTCCAATTGTCGTAACTGAGGGGTTATCAACAAAGCAATGGCAAAAGCCACCCAAACTGCAACACGCCCTACCCAAACGGTTTGTTGTTCAGACGCTCCTGTGTTTAAGAATTTTTTATAAATATCTAAGCTGAAAATCGTGGAAATACTATTGGATTTGCCCGCTAATGAGGCAACAATTGCCGCCGTAAGTGCAGCAAAAGACAAGCCTTTCAAACCTGCGGGCAACAAATTCATTAAGGTTGGATAAGCGTGGTCGGGTTTGAGTTGACCCAATTCGTTCACCATTTCGGCTTGAAAAGCTCCGTTTTTATGCAAAACATACATGGCAATACCCGGCAATACGCAAATAACAGGCATCAATAATTTCAGGAAAGCGGCGAATAAAATCCCACTTCGGGCTGTTTTCAAATCTGCACCCAAAGCCCTTTGCACGATGTATTGGTTGCACCCCCAATAGTTGAGGTTGTTAATCCACATACCGCCAAATAAAATTGCCATGCCAGGAAGTGCATCATAATACTTATGCCCTTCCGAAAAAATCATGTGAAAATGGTCATCAGCTTGGGTACGCAGTTCCGAGAGACCCCTCAGTATCCCCGTGCCGCCGAAGCGTTCTGACACCATATTGAGCGATAAATACGTGACGACCAAGCCACCAAAAATCAGCACAATCACTTGAATAAAATCCGTGTAACCAATAACTTTCATACCGCCAAGCGTGATGAAAATGGCAAAAACGGCTAATCCAATCATCGCATATAAAAACGGAATCCCCGAAATACTTTCAATTGCCAATGCCCCCAAATAGAGTATAGATGTCAGATTGACAAAAACGTACAACAAAAGCCAAAACACCGCCATAATCGTCGCCACAGTATTGTTATAACGTTGCGATAAAAATTGCGGCATGGTGTATATTTTGTTTTTCAAAAACATGGGGATAAAAAAAACGGCTACAAGCACCAATGTTGCTGCCGACATCCATTCATAAGACGAAATTGCCAAGCCCATCGCAAAACCTGACCCCGACATGCCAATAAAATGTTCAGCCGATATATTGGAAGCAATGAGCGACGCGCCAATTGCCCACCATGTCAACGAGCCTTCGGCGAGAAAAAAGTCTTTGGTGCTGGTTTCTGTTGTCTTTTTACGTTGGTAAATCCAATAACCGTAACTGGCTACGGAGACAAAATAGATGAGAAAAACGATGTAATCAAGGGTTTGTAACTGTTTCATAAAGTAAGGTTTTTCGTTATTAAATCTAAGTTTTGTGGTAGTCACTCAAAACGCGCCGCCTTCGGCGGCGCGGGAGTTTTTTTCGGAGCGAGCCGTTTTTTTGTTGAAAATTTGGTCTTTGCCCAAATTTTCAACAAAAAAAACGGCTCGCTCCATTAGATTTTTACGCGGCGAGGTTCCGCGTCTTTATACCACAAAACTTAGATTATTAAGGAGATTTAAAAGTAAGTCTATTGCTCGCTTCGCTCGCAAAAAGAGCAATAGACATCAATAGTTGCTAAAATTTTAAAGTCGTAGGCAAATATTTAGCCACCAAATCCTCGTAATATGGTTTCAATTCTGTCCAATTTGGCTTTACGGGGGCTTTGGTATAAAGGTCATACGGATTGAACTTATCTACCCATTTGAACATGGCGTGGTCGTGTTTGTCCATCAAATGTGCGTATTCATTTTCGCGGTGTTGGGCGTAAAATGAGTGGTAGCGCAAGGGATACAAACCCTCTTCGGGCAAATAATCTTTCATCAATTGATAGACATATTCATCGTGTCCCCAACTCATATCTACTTTGCGTAAGCCACAATTTGGCGCGTAAACGCCGTATTTTGTATTGAAATCCTTGTTTTTTGAATCGGGATTGGCGTTAAAAAACTCTGAAAACACGATTTTATCTGAGTGCTTGCACCCGACAGGAAATGTATCACCCACAACTGCCCATTGTGGCTCGCCGAATAAGCACAAAACTTTGCCCATATCGTGCATCAAACCCACCAAAACCATCCAATCGGGGTGTCCATCGAGGCGAATTGCTTCAGAAGTTTGGAGTAAATGCTGAAATTGGTCGAGGTCGGTATCTGGGTCCGAGTCATCAACAAGTGTGTTGAGAAAACTAAAAGCGTCCCAGATATTCATTTCTTTCTTGTCAAATTTCAGATAATCGGCTTGTTTTTGCTTAACAAAATCATACGTCTGATAGGTGTGGTTAAGCCTGTAAAACTCCTTTACCGTATCTTGGCGATTAGAATCCACATAATTGCGGTATTCTTCTTGTGATTTTGCCGTTGTATTCGGCTCTGGATAACGCACCAAAACATCGTCTTCCCATTCTTCGATGCTGGCTAAGGGTGCAATTTCTCTGTCTGTAAAACTCATTGTGCAATTATTTTTAAGTGATGAAAAATTTAAAAAACTATATCTCCTCCCTTATCAAATCAATATCTTGTGTTTTAGCCACCTTGATAGGTATTGTTTCAATTAAAAAATTACCGTTTTCAAGCCCAAAATATTCCGCAGGTGAAATCGCAATATTCTTCAAAAGACGGTAAGCCCGAACGATAAATTGCTCAAAAGGCGGTAGCGCGTCATCGGCAGAAACACGGCTATTCAAGAGGATAAATTTAAAATCGGCGGGTAAATCGTAGCGGCGTAGGCTCGGATAATGGCTTTGTTCGTCTATTTCACCTGCTTCTTGCATACGTCGCGTAATTTGTTTGAACATTTTATTGACTTTGTGCTTCACTTTAAAACCAAATTTCAACTGCACAAAAAAGACTTTACCCTCTACAATCGGTACAACTTTGTATTTTTTGGTATTCGGCGCATCGGTGATTTCGATGTGCAGAAACCAATAAATATCAGCCCGTTTGGGTTGTTTTTTGAAAACAGAATAAATGATATTGGAATCAATTTTTGTAGCATCATTTGAGATAGCCAGATACACCAAGTTCGTGGCTGTCCGTGGAATTGTCTGGTCAGCGATAATATCGCGGAAAACAGGCGCGTAATCCTCTGCATTGACAAAATTGGTGTGCTTTTCTCTGATTTTGCGGGCGCGCCAAAAAACAAAAACATTGAAGAAAATCAAAGCCGCGATTGACAAAGTAAACCAACCTCCATGCGATAATTTATGAAGATTCGCCACCAAAAACATCAATTCAAAAACAACAAAGACAGCACCCATTGCGAAAGCCAATTTCAAGGATTGATTGCGCATGTGAACAAAATGCAGCAGCAACGAAGAAGTCATAATCATATCCACGACAATCGCCAAACCGTAGGCTTCTTCCATATTCGACGATTTTTTAAAATACCAGACCGTCAATAAACACCCCGCCAACAAAAACCAATTGATCATCGGCATATAGACTTGTCCACGTAAATGCGAAGGGTAAGACGTTTTCATATTGAACCACAATTTCAAACGAATGGCTTCATTTACCATTGTGAAAACCCCTGCAATCAAGGCTTCACTCACAATAACCGCCACCACAATCGCCAAAGCAATCACAAAAGGCATCCAATCTATGGGCAACATGGCGTAAAAAATGCCTATTTCTTGCACTTCACGCGGGAGAATTTGCCCGTCGTATTGCAACAACCATGCAGCTTGCCCCAAATAACTGAGCATCAAACACGGAAAAACGAAGAGCCAAGTTGCCCGAATATTCGTTTTGCCACAACGCCCCATATCTGAATACAGGGCTTCGCAACCCGTCGTGCATAGAAAAACCGCACCGAGTAACCAAAAACCCGTCATGCCTGTCGTCGGACTTTTGTAATGTAACACAAAATTAACGGCATTCATCGGGTTTAATGCCGCAAATACTGAGGGGGTCTTCATCACCTCTACCAAGCCAACACCACCAAGCAGACAGAACCAAATAAACATGATATACCCAAAATACTTCGCTAAAACCTGCGCACCAAATTGCTGCCAGACAAAAATCGTCACCAAAGCAACCATAACAATGGGCATAGTGTCCGAGTGAAAATTAGGCAAACGGTTCAGCCCTTCAACGGCGGCTGAAACGGAAATAGCTGGCGTCAAAAAACCATCGGCAAGCAGCGTTGCACAACCAATCATGGCAGGAAAAATTGCCCAACGTGCGCGATAACGACGGATACGGGCATACAAAGCGAAAATACCTCCCTCTCCCCTATTGTCGGCTTTAAGCGCGAGATAGACGTATTTGAAGGTTGTAATGAACAAAAATGTCCAAAAAATACAGGAAATACTCCCATAAATCAACTCACGCGAAACGTGGTCGTTCCCAATAATTGCCTTAAAGACATAAAGCGGCGATGTGCCGATGTCGCCAAATATAAATCCAAGCGCGATTAAGAGTCCCGCCCGACTTATGTTTCGACCTTCTTGTGGAGAAGCCATACGTGAAGTTTTCTTTTTTAATTACCACTAAGCCCCCTAACCCCCAAAGGGAGAATATTCACGAATACTGCCAATTTTGTTCAATATTTGAGCATTTTAGCTTTTATCGAAAACTCCCCCTTTGGGGGTTGGGGGCTTGTCCTTGATTTAAGTTTTTCGCCAACTTGATAAAATTGAAACCCCGATTGGCAAAGGAATCAATTGTTTTAGAAATAAATTTTCGCTCAAAAAAATATATTTCAGTACCGTATTGATGATGCTATGACTTTGAAAATTGTCAAAATCAGACTGTGCTTGTTCGGGTTTCACCAGATGCTTTTTAGTGAACAAACGTAGTCCAAGCCTGACGGCAGCAATTGGAAAAAACAACCAAAAATTGAAATAAGAATGAAAAATAGGCGTATTTCCCTTCACAAACAGACCCCTCAGTATTTTGCTCGTGTAACGCCTAAAATGGTGGTTCACAACATCATGTTCCGACCACAAAAACATAAAAGCAGGAACAGTTACGCACATAACGCCGCCCTGTTTGGCAACGCGCCGCATTTCGGACACCGCCAAACAATCATCTTCAACGTGTTCTATCACATCGAAAGCACAAACCAAATCGAATGTATTATCGGGAAAGTCAAGGGCTAAAATTGACCCTTGAAGAATGGATATTTTGAGGACATCACGGGTGAAGATACAGCAGTCTTCGTCAAACTCTATGGAGGTGACTTCGCCAAATTGCTGCAACAATTCGCTTGAATAACCCGTCGCCGCACCAATATTGAGGATATTTAAGTCCTTTTGGTGTCCAAAAATGCGGTCAATATGGGTCATAAGTATCTTGGCGCGGGCAGTAAACCACCAATGTTCGCGTTCAAGAGTCTGGTATTTTTTGTAATAATGTTTGTCCATCTATACATTTTTCGCTACGCAAAGAAGCCTGTCAAACAAGTCGTTCACGTAGTTAAAAAAAGAAAGGCAAATGTAGGGGTAGGTTTATTTTATTACCTAAATTTTAAGGAACTATTTTAGAAAATCTGTAAATACTTAGCTAAAACTGCAACGCACCCTCCCTACCAAAAGAACGTGAATGAAGATACACATTTTAAATATTGGTTATTTGTAATTACTTAGTAACGCGCTCGCTTCGCTCGCGCGAGGGAGGAGAGGTGGTTCGTTTTTCGGGCTTTGCCCGAAAAGCGAACCACATTCCCTTTCTTTGCGAGCGAAGCGAGCTATGTTTTAGCAGTCTATTTCCATTGCAGCTTGAAATCTGAAATTCCTATAAATCAATGCGGATAATTGCTAATAAACTCAAAAATATAGCCGCGTGCTTTGAGCATATCCACGATTTGACAAAAATCTTGGCGTCCTTTTTCTTTAATCAACATTTCGTCGTGTCCTAAAATAACGAGGTGATTGCGTGTGACCATAGCATTACGGCGGAACAAATCGTCCACCATAGCGACAAAATTTTCGGGTGTTTTTTTCGCCAATGTGTTGCCAAAATGTTCCCATTCACAATCCCAACCGTATATTTTATAGCCTTCGTTGGTCAATATTTCAGCCGTTTTGCCACCACTTTGACTCCAACCGCGTTTCGTTGTAGAAGTTGACCAAATATCGCGACCTGGCATACGCACAATTTTCAAGGTCAAATCCAGTTTACTTTGGTTGCCAATAATGTCATCGGCAGCCCGTTGTGGATTTGAATAAAAATAAGCGTATTTGTTGTAAGCATGACTGTACGAATGGTTACAAACTTCCATGTATGGACTGTGTTTCATGGCGTTCAAATGCCCCATAAATGATTTATTTGATAACGCATGAATCCCAACGGCAAATTCTGAAATTTTAACTTTCTTTTCTTCTGCAACCTGACGCAGTATATCGCTGGGTTGGAGTGGTCCATCGTCCATCGTAAAATAAACGACGCGGCTTGTAGAATCGAGGACAGATTTAGGGATTTTGGGGAGAATCATTTGGGACGAATCCACCGCAGGAACGGCAGCAATAGCCCCGGTTTGAGTCGAATCTACCTTTGCATTTGGGGTTGCAATACCTGTTGCATTGTCCGTGCAAGCGGCAAAAAAATGAAGAAATAGTGCGGCAAACAGGCTAAATGTCATAAAACGGTTCTTTCTTAAATGATATGTCATTGTTCGATTTATAAGAAAACATGTAATTAATCTAAGTTTTGTGGTAGTACCTCAAAACGCGCCGCCTTCGGCGGCGCGGGGAGTTTATTCGGAGCGAGCCGTTTTTTTTGTTAAAAATTTGGGCTTTGCCCAAATTTTTAACAAAAAAAAACGGCTCGCTCCATTAGAGTTTCTTCGCGGCGAAGCCGCGTTTTTATACCACAAAACTTAGGTTAATTACTTAGTCTGTTGTTCGCTTCGCTCGCAAAAAACGAACCTCATTCTCCTTTTTTTGCGAGCGAAGCGAACAACAGACTAAGTAATTACGAAAAAATAAAATTTAGTTGCAAAACAAAGGCAAATGTAAGATGCAAAACTCAAAAACTGCTCAATTACTAAGGGGGTATCTAAATTTATTTTTTCTTTGATTTTTGAAGTTTGCACTTACTTTTGCGAAAGATTTTGAAACCCTACCTAAAATTCTGAAGCGTGTAAAAGTACGCCTTTGCGCTCGCTTCGCTCGTGCAAAAGGAGGAGAGGTGGTTCATTTTTCGGCTTCGCCGAAAATTGAACCACATTCCCCTTTTTTTTGCGAGCGAAACGAGCAAAAGTGTACAGCAATTTTGTATCAAACATTAAAAAAGAGAAAGAATGAAACACTTAGTAGCTCCATCAGTATTGGCAGCCGATTTTACGCAATTGGCACACGATATTAACATGGTCAATCAAAGTGAAGCCGATTGGTTTCATCTGGACGTGATGGACGGGCGTTTTGTCCCCAATATCACATTTGGTATGATGGTTATTGAAGCTATCAAAAAGCTCGCCACCAAACCACTCGACGTGCATTTAATGATTGTTGAACCCGAAAAATACATTGAGGCGTTTCGCAAAGCGGGGGCGGATATTATCACGGTTCACGCTGAAGCCTGCCCGCATTTGCACCGAACTTTGCAGCAAATACGCGCAACAGGTGCAAAAGCAGGCGTGGCACTCAATCCGCACACACCCGTCTCGATGGTAGAAGATATTTTGCCCGACGCGGATTTGTTTTGCTTGATGTCTGTAAATCCGGGATTTGGGGGGCAGAAATTTATTTACCAGACTTTAAATAAAATAAAAAAATTGCGGGCAATGCTCGATGAACACAATTTAGATGCGCATATAGAAATTGATGGTGGTGTCGGTCTTCAAAATGCCGAAGTTATTTTACAAGCTGGCGCAGATGTTTTAGTGGCGGGTAGCAGTGTTTTTGCAGCACCTAACCCCACCAAAGCGATTCAAGACATGAAGGCTTTATCGGCGTTTAGGTTTGATAATTTCTAATGATTGCCTTTGCAACAAAAATGCCTAAAGTGTTGATACACTTTAGGCATTTTTGTAAAAAAAGCTTGGTGTAGAAAAGTAGGCTCTCTGACAATTTTAGCGGCAGCAAAAGACCCCCTCAGTAAATAAAGCATTTTTGCGTCAAAAACCGTGCAAACCGACGTTCGGGGAACTTTAAAAGTTCCCCGAACGTGAGTTACCGCTAAAATTGTCACAGAGCGAAAAAAGTACTACTCTATTTGCTGTATTTTTGTTAAATATTTTTTAAAAAACGAATTAAATTTCGTTTGAAACACGCTTTTTTCGTTAAAATTCACCACTTTTTCTCATTTATAAACTTATTAACATTTGTTTTATTCAACAAAAAGAATTTATTTTGGGTTTAAACGTTAATAAGCAAACTTAAATTTTTTTTTATAAAAAAGGCAAAATTAGAGGCAGCGAAAATACGTTGCCCAGCGTTTGCTCAATGTAGTTTACTAAAAAACCAAAATAAGGGACAGGATAACAAGACTACATGAAGGATTTACAAGAAAATCCCATTAATCCCTTAGTTCCTAAGGAAACTTTTTTCATTTTCAATAAAATACAACAACATACAAGATTTTATTATCCACCGAGCTAAAGCGGTATTTGTTGAAGAAAAGAGCAAACCTAAAGTTTTGCGATTGTAGTCAGAAAGTAAGGTAGTCAAACGAATTATTTTATAGTCCTTTAAATCAACAAATTATGTATCTTGTAAAAACACCACGCTTTATGCAAACGATGTTCCCTAACTACACATGGAACGTCAAAACAGAGGAAAAAGTCCTCTATCTCACTTTCGATGATGGTCCTATTCCAGAAGTAACCCCGTGGGTTTTAGATGTATTAGACCAATATAGAGCCAAAGCGACGTTTTTCTGCGTTGGCGAAAATGTCGAAAAGCACCCCTCAGTATTTGAGGACGTTTTGAGCCGTGGTCATGCCGTAGGAAACCACACTTACAACCATTTAAACGGTTGGGAAACGGACATTTTGCCTTACTTTCACAACGTTCGGAATTGTGCGCATCTTGTTCAATCGAGTTTGTTTCGTCCGCCTTATGGCAAATTGACACCAAAACAAACACAATTTTTGGCACGCCACTACCGCATCGTTATGTGGGACGTGCTGAGTGGTGATTTTGACCAAGAGATTTCAAAAGATGATTGTTTAAACAATGTGATTCTATCTGCCCGTCGTGGCTCAGTTGTCGTTTTCCACGACAGTTTGAAAGCTGAATCACGTATGAAATATGCTTTACCGCGCGTTTTGGAACATTTTGCGGCAAAAGGCTACCGTTTTGAAAGCCTCGCAAATGTGTTGGCAAAACCAGAACGCAAGCCATTTATGGCAGCAGCAGCAATGCTTTAATTGATTTTCAATACTTTAATTGATTTTCAATACTTTAATTGATTTTCAATACTTTAATTGATTTTCAATACTTTCTAAAATAGCCGTCAAACATCGTTTTGATGGCTATTTTAGTTTAAAAGGTAGCACGGGCTTTAGCCCGTGAACGTATAAGCATTTCTACACGTTCACGGGCTAAAGCCCGTGCTACCTTTCTTTAAAATTTCGTTAATAAATAAAACCAAAGCGGCGGTATTTTTAGTTGAAACGTTAAGAAGATGTATCTTGGGGCTTTATTTGGAGATTAACTATAAAACAATCATTTTTGCGCCTCGCATTCTCCCGAAGGTATTCAGGATGTAAACAGACTTCGTTTGTGCAAAAAAAGTAACGCGACTTTAAGCTCGCGCCACATTTAAAATCTAAAAAAGAAAATGACAATTACGCGTTTCTTGTTCGCTTTAATGCTGATACTGAGGGGTGTCTCGATGACGGCACAAACACAACCTGCTGCCAAACCAACACCTGCCGCTACTCCACCAGCCAAACCGACACCACCTGCGGCTGAAAAACAGGACAATCTTGTGCAGTTTAGTGGCGTTATTGTCACCGATGAGCGCGGACAAATGGCACCCGTGCCGTATGCTGCGGTATATATTCCAAGTAGAAAAATTGGGACAACAGCAAATTATCAAGGTTTTTTCAGTATTGTTGCTGAAAAAGGTGAGACAGTCGTTTTTTCGGCGTTGGGTTTCCGCAAATCAACTTATGCTATTCCTCAATCGCTCAAAGATGAACGGTATTCAATGGTTAAAATATTGAGCCGCGATACCATTTTATTAGATGAAGCGATAATTTTTCCGTGGCCCAGCCGTGACCATTTCAAAACAGAGTTTTTGGCAATGAATGTGCAAAGCGAATTGGAACGCCGCGCAATGGAAAACCTTGCCGCCGAAACATTGGAAAAAGTACGCGAAGTGACACCAAAAGACGGACGAGAAACAGGTCAAATGTTCCTCCGCCAACAAGCTAAAAACTACTACTATTATGGTCAAGCACCGCCCATGAATATTTTTAACCCATTGTCGTGGCAGCAGTTTTTTCAATCTTGGAAAAACGGTGATTATAAAAAGAAAAAGTAAATACCTCCGTATGATATTACGAGCAGAAAATTTGATAAAAAACTACGGCTCACGCCAAGTTGTGAAAGGGGTATCCGTAGAGGTCAATCAAGGGGAAATTGTTGGTTTGCTTGGACCAAATGGTGCAGGCAAAACCACCACTTTCTATATGACGGTTGGGTTTATTAAGCCAAATGGCGGCGCAGTCTATTTGGACAATGAAGACATTACGGACTTAGCCATGTACCACCGCGCTCAAAAAGGCATTGGCTATCTGCCACAAGAGGCTTCTGTTTTTCGGAAACTTACTGTTGAAGATAATATCAAGGCGGTGCTTGAAATGACCCCCCTCAGTATTTCAGAGCAAAAAGACCGTTTGGAAAACCTTTTAGACGAATTTAATTTGCACAAAGTCCGCAAAGGAAATGGCGATACTCTAAGCGGAGGCGAAAGACGGCGCACGGAAATTGCCCGCGCATTGGCAACATCGCCCAATTTTATCCTACTCGACGAACCTTTTGCGGGCATTGACCCAATTGCCGTTGAGGATATTCAATATATTGTCGCCAAATTAAAAACAAAAAATATCGGTATTCTGATTACTGACCACAATGTTCAAGAAACCTTGTCCATTACCGACCGCGCCTATTTGATGTTTGAAGGCAATATCCTCAAAGCGGGTACAGCCGAAGAATTGGCAGCCGACGAAATGGTAAGGAAAGTGTATTTGGGCAAAAATTTTGAATTGCGCAGAAAAATAATTGAGGTTTAAAATAAAAGCTTCGCTCGCAAAAAAGGGGAGAGGTGGTTCGTTTTTCGGGTAAAGCCCGAAAAACGAACCACCTCTCCCTTTTTTTGCGAGCGAAAGAGCGCGTGACCAAGTAATTAGGTACTGTAAATAATTTGTGCATTTATGAATAACAGTGGGTTAAAACCCACTGGAAAGTTACAAAACCATAGTATCCAACGGGTTTTAACCCGTTGTTTGTTAGAATTGCACAAATTATTTACAGTAAGAGTAATTATAATAAAAGAAATAAAATTAAAAACGAAAAACCATGTCAGAAGAAAAAAATAAGTCTAAAACGGGCAAAAAACAAAAGCCTGCCGTAAAAAACCTCAACGTTGGCATCAACGAATTTGGTGAACTCACGTCCAATATTCGTTTTGATGACATCAACGCTTTTTTGAATGATGCGGTGAAAGACCGTAAACTCGACGAAAATAAAGAGAAGAAGAAGAAATAATATGTGTAACTGTTTACCACACGCTCTCCCGAAGGCTTTCGGGATGTAAACAGACTTCGCTCGCGCAAAAGGGAGGAGACGTGGTTCGTTTTTCGGCTTCGCCGAAAAACGAACCACATTCCCCTCCCTCGCGCGAGCAAAGCGAGCGCGAGATGCAAAAAACGCTTTTAGGTTATGCCCATCCCTCAATTACTTATTGGGGATATTGTCGGGTGGTGGCAATATCCCCAATGTCTTAATATGCCCAATACATCAATTAAAATCATCTTTTCGACGTATTTTCATACAATTAACCGCTATAATAAATATAGTTTTCTATATTTGCACCGCTTTTTCTAACCCTCTTTATGCTATTGTTGGAAAAATCAAGCAAAACAAACATTAGATTAGATATTTGGGGTCTTTAGACTATAAAACGACTATTTCGGCTTCAAATACACTGCTAAAACTCATAAATTTAAAATATTTTCAACAAAAATCATTTTTAAAAATGACAGGTTCAACCGTAACGATTAAAAACGGGAAACTCAAAGTTCCCAACGACCCCATTATCCCATTCATCGAAGGTGATGGTACAGGACGTGATATTTGGAAATCCAGCGTTCGTGTATTTGACGCTGCCGTAGAGAAAGCATACAAAGGCAAAAAGAAAATTGTGTGGAAAGAAGTTTTGGCAGGTCAAAAAGCATTTGACCAAACAGGCAACTGGCTTCCAGAAGAAACTTTGGACGTTATCCGTCAACAACTTATCGCTATCAAAGGACCTTTGACTACGCCCGTCGGCGGTGGTATTCGGTCATTGAACGTGGCTTTGCGCCAAATCCTTGATTTGTACGTGTGTTTGCGTCCAGTTCAGTATTTTGCAGGTGTTCCTTCACCAGTCAAACGTCCAGAAGAAGTAGATGTGGTGATTTTTCGCGAAAATACAGAAGACATTTATGCGGGTATTGAAATGGTAGGCGGTTCTGATAATTCAGCGAAAGTCTTGGCATTTTTAAAGAAAAATTTCCCAAAAGATTTTGAAAAAATCCGTTTCGGAACAAAAGAAAAAGTAAAAGAATACAACAAAGCAGCAAAATTGAAAGCAGCAAACGATGTTGTAGTCGGTATTGGCATCAAACCAGTGTCAAAATTAGGTACTGAACGCCTTGTACGCTCGGCAATTAAGTATGCTATCACGCACAAACGCAAATCAGTAACGATTGTCCACAAAGGCAATATTATGAAATTTACTGAGGGGGGCTTCCGCGATTGGGCATACAACTTGGCAGATACTGAATTTGCAGAACAAACATTTACGTGGACGACTTACGATAAAATCAAAGCCGCAAGTGGTCAACCAGCCGCAGATGCTGCACAAAAAGAAGCATTGGCAGCAGGTAAAATCCTCGTAAAAGATGCTATTGCGGACATTGCTTTGCAACAAGTATTGACACGCCCAACTGATTTTGACGTGGTGGCAACTTTGAACTTGAACGGTGACTACCTTTCTGATGCCCTCGCTGCACAAGTTGGTGGTATCGGTATCGCCCCTGGTGCAAATATCAACTACGTAACTGGACACGCAATTTTTGAAGCCACACACGGTACAGCACCAAAATACGCTGACCTTGACGTGGTAAATCCTTCATCGGTTTTGTTGTCTGGTGTGATGATGTTTGAATACATGGGTTGGGATGCTGCCGCCAAATTGATTGTGAAAGGTATTGAAAAAGCAATCGTCTCAAAACGAGTAACTTACGATTTTGAACGCCTTATGGAAGGTGCAACAAAATTGAAATGCTCAGAGTTCGGCGATGAAGTCATCAAGAATATGTAATGTAGCCCCCTAACCCCCAAAGGGGGAATACTTGCGGAAGGTTTCACAATAGTATGTCATTGTCACATCGCTTTGATTGTAAAAAGGCTTTGGCGGAAACGTCCAAAGCCTTTTTCAATTTTCTCTAAGAAAAAACGTATCTCTTTAATGATTCAAGCTAAATAGATAAATGAGGAGTGGGCATAACCTAAAAGTGTTTTTTGCATCTCGCGCTCGCTTCGCTCGCGAAAAAAAAGAGGTGGTTCATTTTTCGGGTAAAGCCCGAAAAATGAACCACATTCCCCTCTTTTGCGAGCGAAGCGAGCAATAGACCTAAGTATTTACCTAAATAACCCAAGTTTTGTGGTAGTGCCTCAAAACGCGCCGCCTTCGGCGACATGAGAGGGTCTTTCGGGGCGAGGTGCATTTTTTTGTTAAAAATTGGGGCTTGCCCCAACTTTTAACAAAAAAATGTACCTCGCCCCATAAAGAACTATGCGCAGCGAAGCTGCGCTTTTCCCAAAGCGGAAACTGCTGGTATCAAATAACCGTCAAATAAAAATTAATTGATAATCAATTAGTTATTCTGTTAAACAAGGCTATTATACCTATTCTATCAAATAACCGTCAAATAAGATTGCGCCCAAAATGGTAGATAGCGGACAAATTTACGTGATTCACTGAGGGGGTCTTCTGGCTTGATTAAATTCTCTTTCAAGCTATCTGCAATAATTCGCGAAACTGTTACTGCATTTTGTTCTTCTATTTTGAGTCTATCTCTTAGCGATTGATTTGTCATCTGTTGATTGACACTCGATATAAAAAGAAAAAAACAAATTTTTGTAATGAAAATGTGAAAAAATACCGTCCTTCGTGGTAGAATTGAAATCTCTTTAAATCTAAAACAATGCTCAAAATATCGGCGCAAATACTCTCGGTCATCTTGCATCCTTTGTTGATGTTGACTTATATGTTGGGCTTATTGCTCATCGTCAATCCTTATTTGTTCGGCATCAACAGTGCGGGCGAAGGAAAATTATTGGTGATTCGTGTATTTTCCACCACCTTTATTTTGCCCGCTTTTGCCATATTCTTGATGCACCGTTTGAAACTCATTTCAAGCCTACAAATGACCGACAAACAAGAGCGTATTGGACCTTTTATTGCTACGGGCATTTTTTATTTGTGGGTTTTTCGCAGCGTTTTAAATGACAGCAACATGCCAACTGCCTTTTTAATTGCGGCACTTGGCACAACAATTGGCTTGTTTGCGTGTTTTTTGATAAATTTATTTTTAAAAATTAGTCTTCATGCCACTGGTGCAGGTGGATTTGTCGGAATGGTTTTGATAACCATGTGGTTGTACAGTTATGGTGCAGTTTCGATGTGGTTGCCTTTTGTTGGCGTGTCTAAGATCAGCATCAATTTTATTTTGATGTTGAGTGTATTTCTCGCGGGGGCAGTTGGTAGTGCGCGTTTGGTGCTTGGCGCACATACATCAAAAGAATTATATGCGGGTTTTGTATTGGGTTTGGTCTGTCAGTACATAGCTTTACAAGTGTTTGTTTAACAAAACGTAACGCAACCTTAATTACCTTTTTTTAGTTTTTATTGCTCGCTTCGCTCGCAGAAAGAGGAGAGGTGGTTCATTTTTCGGGCTTTGCCCGAAAAATGAACCACATTTCCTCCTTTTCTGCGAGCGAAGCGAGCAATAGAAACTAAATACGCACCTTTTTTTAACAAAAAAATATTAAAAGTAATGTTTAAACGATTGATTACCCCCCTCAGTATTTTGGCAATTTTAGCCATTGGTTGCAACACTTCAAGCAAATCAACCGCTAAAAAAGAAGTGTCTGAATCGGAAGCCTACGCTGCTTTTCAAAAAAATAAAGGTGATGGTAAAACTTTTGGCGAAGCTGTAACGACAAAAGACGCCGTTTCTTACGATGCGATGCTTGCAAAAATGGGCAAAGCCACAAAACTCGATAATATAAAAGTGAGTGGCACGGTCGAAGCTGTTTGTAAAGTAAAAGGCTGTTGGATGAATATTGCAAGTGACAAAGGTGCGCCTTCGATGTTCGTCAAATTTAAGGATTACGCTTTTTTTATGCCCAAAGATATTGCGGGTAAAAAAGTCGTTATGGTCGGCAATGCGTTTAAAGAAACGACAAGCGTAGAAGAACTCCGTCATTTTGCAGAAGATGAAGGCAAATCAAAGGAAGATATTGCCAAAATCACAAAGCCCCAAGAAGATATTAAGTTTATGGCGACGGGTGTTTTAGTATTAGAATAAATTTAAAAATACTTAGTCGCGCTCGCTTCGCTCGCGCAAAAGAGGGTGCGTGGCTCGTTTTCGGGCAAAGCCCGAAAGCGAACCACACACCCTCCTTTTGCGAGCGAAGCGAGCATTTGCAGTTACCCAAATCGTATAAAAATTCATGGAAGAATTTAGCCCAGACCCCCACCACCCTTCTACTGAAGAGATGCGTTGGGGCGTCAATAAATTGGATTTGAGCCGCGTCCAAAATGCGGCGAGTGCCATTCGTAGCGAAATCGCAAAAGTCGTCATTGGACAATCTGAGTTGGTTGAATTATTGACCGTGACCGTTTTTTGCGAAGGACACGTCCTGTTGGAAGGTGTCCCCGGCATTGCTAAAACCTTGTCGGCTAAATTATTGGCTAAAACGATTGCGGCAGAATTTGGACGTATCCAGTTTACACCCGACTTGATGCCCTCAGATGTGGTCGGAACAATGGTTTTCAATACCAAAACATCGGATTTCTACTTCAATGAAGGACCTATTTTTTCAAATATTGTTCTTATTGATGAAATCAATCGCGCCCCTGCCAAAACCCAATCCGCGCTTTTTGAAGTCATGGAGGAACGTCAAGTTACGGTTGACGGTAAAACCTATCCGATGACTTATCCGTTTTTTGTAATCGCGACGCAAAACCCGATTGAACAAGAAGGAACGTACAAATTGCCCGAAGCACAACTTGACCGTTTTATGTTCAAAATAAACATAACTTACCCAAGTTTGGCAGAAGAACAACGCATTTTACGCCTATTCAAAGAGGATTTTCGACAAACAAAAACGGTACAAGTCAATGCTGTTTTGACGGGTGATGACATTCGGGCTTGCCAAAGTTTGATTGAAAAAGTCCATATAAGAGAAGAATTGTTGGATTATATCGCCGCTATTGTCCACAATACGCGCAACAATGGCGATGTTTATCTCGGTGCATCGCCACGTGCATCGTTGGCAATTTTGAAAACATCAAAAGCCGTTGCAGCAATGGCAGGACGCGATTTTGTGATTCCAGAGGACATTCAATTTGTCGCATTGCCCGTATTGAACCACCGCATTATCCTATCTCCCGAACGCGAAATGGAAGGCTGTTCCACACGCGATATTATTGGCGAAATCGTCAAAAGAATTGATGTGCCACGTTAAAAATTTCAAATTTCAAATTTCAAATTTCAAGCTGTAATGACTTGCCTTCCAATGTTTTGGAAAATCGAACGGAAGCCAAGCAGCAATTGTCGCTTTGAGATTTTCGAGCGGCGTAGCTGCCTAATCTTGGTAATATTTAAATACTACTTTTGATGCGGTGTAACCGCAAAACGGGTACTTTAGCGGTTACACCGCTTTGAGAATACTTTTTTTTTCGTTGAATATTACCGAGATTAGGCAGCTACGCCGCCCCGAAAATTGCAAAGCGAAAATTACTGGAAGCCAAGTCATTGCGCTTTGAAATCTGAAATCTGAAATTTTCTTAATTATCAAATTTTAAAATTGTAAATGAAAAACATTAGAAGCGCGATTGAAGCGGCATGGGACGACCGTGCATTGTTGAAAAAACCAAAAACGCAAGCGGCAATCCGCGAATTGATTGAGGCATTGGACAAGGGTAAAGTCCGCGTTGCAGAGCCTACTACTGAGGGGTGGCAAGTAAATGATTGGGTCAAAAAAGGAGTCATTTTGTACTTCCCGATTCAACAAATGGAGACAATTGAAGTCGGTATTTTTGAATTTCACGATAAAATTGCTTTAAAGCGCGATTTCGCCGCACAAGGTGTACGTGTTGTGCCGCCTGCGGTAGCGCGTTACGGTTCGTTTTTGGAAGCGGGTGTGATTATGATGCCGTCTTATGTCAATATTGGCGCACACGTTGGGTCTGGCACAATGATTGACACTTGGGCAACGGTCGGTTCTTGCGCTCAAATTGGTAAAAACGTGCATTTGAGTGGTGGTGTTGGCATTGGTGGTGTTCTTGAACCCGTACAAGCCTCTCCCACTATTATTGAAGACGATTGTTTTATCGGCTCGCGCTGCATTGTTGTAGAAGGTGTGAAAGTGGAAAGAGAATCCGTTTTGGGTGCTAATGTCGTTTTGACGCAATCAACCCACATTATTGACGTAACAGGCGAAACACCCGTCACTTACAAAGGCATTGTACCTGCGGGTTCGGTGGTTATTCCCGGTACGTATGCGAAACAATTTCCTGCGGGCGAATTTCAAGTCAGTTGTGCCTTGATTATTGGCAAACGGACACCAAGTACAGATAAAAAAGTATCGTTGAACAATGCTTTACGGGAGTTTGGGGTTGCTGTTTAATTTACAATCACTTGCGTATTGACTTGACAACAGCAGCGTTCAACATTAGCCTGTAGCTGACTATTCGTTAACTACAGGCTTTTTTGTTGGGCAAATAGCAAAGTGGGGAAAATATGTTTAATATTGACCCAAGTAAATAAGGAAGATTTAAGATTTCAAATTTCAAACTACAATGAATTGATTTTCAATTCGCACTGGGAGGGGAATGTGGTTCATTTTTCGGCAAAGCCGAAAAATGAACCACATTCCTCTCGCGCGAGCGAAGCGCGCGCAAAACATCTATTTTTAATCAAAAAACCATGTTTTTAGGTTATGCCCACTCCTCAGTTATAGCTGTTAATGCTATTTGAAAACGGCTATAACTTTTAAATCAATTTTCTTCAAACTTGACCACCACTTCCACCTCTACTTCCCAATTAGCCCGCAAACTCTCCGCTATTTTTAGAAATATACGTTCGGGTTGCGTGTGTTTGTCGTAATTGCCTGTGTCCCAACGCCGATTTTTATTGAGGTCTTCTATGATTTTTATCGTGTAACCGTCGGGTTGTAGGGTTTCGATACGGGTGTTGAAATTAGATTTTTGTTCGATGTAAAATTCTTTTTCCACAACGCCACCACCGCCATACACCTGACAAACGTAGTGTTTGGTAGAATCTAACTGCGTGATTTTTAGGGTCAAATCACCAAATTCTTCTTTCAATTGAACGTTTATACTGATGCTCACGGTGTCGTTTTTAAGCCCGTACATATCCGTTAGGGCATTGGGCAAAACCTGTAAGGTGTAGCGTTTGCCTTGTTGCCAATCGGCATTAAATTGTAGCTTGCGGGGACTCGTCGAATCGCGTTTTATACTGAGGGGTATCGTTTTGTTCGCCGAATCCAATAAATTAATCAGTTGATTGTTAATATTTTGTAACGGATTTGTAAAGGTTAAAACGATTGGTTTTGTTGGGTGTTTATTGATTTGTTTGGGCGCGTTGAGGGCTTCCAATCGGGCTTTTTTCAAAAAATCTGCCCGTCCTTTCGTGCGTACCCGAACCGAATCATTGGGGAATGTATCGTTTTTTACAGCAAGATTCCAAGCCGTTTCTTGACTCAAATCGTAATAAACCAACAATGTATCTTTGCTGACTTCTGTTTGTACTGTTTGCCCAATTTGGTCAAAACTCACTTTGGCTGCCGTCGGTTCTTGGTTGTAAACGAGTTTGACCAAGCCGTATTTATCCGTTTCGCGGCTCATCAATTGTGGTTTTTTGGGCGGGTCAAATAAGCGAATAGTTAAACTCGAAGTTTGAAGTTTAGAGTTTGAGGTTTGAAGGGCTGTATCTTTGAGCGTGTTTTTCGGTGTGTTTTGACTTATCTTTGGGTCATTTTGCAAACCATCGGTTCTTTGAGTAAAAGTATCTTGTGGAAAAAACTGCGGGGCGTTGTTGATAACGGACACATTTAATAGCGTATCTGGAAAGCCGACGCGCTCAATATCTTGATTAAATAAATAATTTTGGTCTTTATCCACAAGGGCAAAGGCTTTAAACTTACCTTCGCGGACGTTTTCGATGCGAGCAATGCCGTCTTTCTCGGTTCGACCAAAATAAAAAGGTTTCTTTTTGCGGACAATCGTATCCGAAAAATTGTCGTACAACATCAACAATGCGCCTTCAACGGGTTGCCCCGAAACAGCATCAACGATGCGTCCGACTACCGTGAGTGAATCAATTTGGTTACCCGTAGAGAAGATAAAACGGAGGTTTTTCGCCACATTGCCTTCGTTCAAATCTTTGACCGAACTACCGAAATTGATGGTATAAGTAGCATTTTCGCGTAAAATAACGTCTTTTCCGAAGGTTAAAACGACCGAACGGCTGTCTTTTGACACCACTTCGGGGTTTTCATCTAAAGGTGGTGAAATCACGACTTGCTTGAATACATCGTCAAGTTTGATGTATTCATCAAAAACCAACTTAATGGGTTGTTTTTTGAAATTGGTCTGAAAATTAGGCGTCGAACGCGCCGTTATTACACGCGGCGGTGTTGTGTCTTTTTTACCACCGTTGAGCGCGCCAATATTCGCACAACCGTTTGTTAAGGTAACTAAGGCAATAAATAAGCCGACTATTTTTATATTTTTAAGCATTGTCATCTTGGGAACAGGAAATAAATAAAGGTAACTGTTTACCACGCGCTCGCTTCGCTCGCGCGAGGGAGGAGAGGTGGTTCGTTTTTCGGGCAAAGCCCGAAAAACGAACCACATTCTCCTTTTTTGCGAGCGAAGCGAGCTATGGGCTAAGTAATTACTTTCAAACAATTGATAGTCAAATTATTGCACCTTGAAATTTGAAATCTGGAATCTTACTGGAGGGCAAAAGTAGAATTAAAACATGGAAAAACAACCGCTTGAACGTTTTGTTGAAAAACTTAGACAGCATGTTCAGAATCAAACGTTTATAAAAATAACGTTGGCAAAACCAAAGTCAGATACAGAATTGAAAAATCTGTACGGGCGAATCGTTGAGATAAAAAAACAACCGCGCCTATCACTCACTTTTCGCTATAAAACGCGCGATGAAGTAAAAAATTACGATTTTACTGAGGGGGTCGATTTTTTATCAAATCAAATCGGAACAGCATTTATGAACGCGGATATGTGGACAACTGAATCAGACATGTCTTTGCAAATAGATAAAAAAGGCGAAGCCCGACTGATTGAAAAAAAGGCTTCCCATACTGAGGGGTCTCTTGCAGTGCAACACAATCACGAAAAAACGCGCCGTTTAGACCCCCAACAAGCCTATTTTCACGCATTAGAAATAACAGATGCCAAAGGTAGTGTAACGCCAACGGGACAGAAAAAATTTCGACAAATTGACAAATACATCGAAATCATTGAATCCCTCGTGCGCGAAACGGACTTGCCCAACGACCCAATTATCGTGGATATGGGCAGTGGCAAAGGCTATTTGACCTTCGCTTTGTACGATTTTTTGAAAAATAATCTAAAACAGTACCCCTCAGTATTTGGCATCGAATTGCGCCCAAAATTGGTGGAATTTTGCAATAAATTGAGCGAAAAATGCCGTTTTGAAAAACTCTCATTTATTGCCCAAGATATAAACACCTTTGAAACCGAACGCCTTGATATGCTCATTGCTTTACACGCTTGTGACACCGCTACCGATATTGCGATTGCCAAAGGCATTAGAAGTGGTGCAAAAATTATTGTCGTTGCGCCGTGTTGCCACAAACAATTGCGTAAGCAACTGAAAGAAAACAACAACGTAATGAACGAAATGTCCCCCATTTTGCGGCACGGCATCATGGAAGAACGCCAAGCCGAATTGTTGACTGACGGTATTCGCGCCTTGTTGATGGAAGCACACGGCTACAAAACCAAAGTTTTTGAATTTATTTCAACCGAACACACACCCAAAAATGTGATGATTGTAGGCATAAAAGGCAAGCCGAAGCCAGAGGCATTGGTACAAGTAGCGGCAATAAAAAAACATTATGGCATTGGGTACCACGCGCTTGAACAGATGCTTTAGTATTGTCGAATTGCTGAATAATTAGCATTTTGTATTTAACGCCTTACTCAATTGCGTGCAAAAAATAAAATAGTGTTGTCTTGTATTATTTTACCAATAAAAAAGCCTATTTTTACGTTTTAAAGCTATAAAAGTGCATGAGAAGTGAGGTATGTTTAACACCTTGCGCTCGCTTCGCTCGCGCAAGGGACGAAGATGTGGTTCATTTTTCGGCTTTGCCGAAAAGTGAACCACCCTTCCTTTCTCCTATGCGAGCGAAGCGAGCGCGACTATAATTCGTACTTACAAAATCTAAAAAAAATGGTAACTGAAGAAAAATATATCAATCCTTTTACGGATTTTGGTTTTAAAAAATTATTCGGCACTGAGCCTAATAAAGACCTGTACTTAGAAATGCCTAATTTTCAAAAGACCGTAGAGCAGTTAGAAACGACGTATGATAAATGGTTGTATGTATTGAAAAACTTACCCAATTTACAAAAACGTCCACATCAACTCCAAGAAAAAATCTTTGACCGTTTATTTGAAACTGCCGAAATTGCCAAATTTAGTCCACAAGAAAAAGAACAATACGAAGACAGTCTTAAATCGTATCGCGATTTGAAAAATGTGATTGACACGGCTTTTGATGCAGGCGAAAACAAAGGGAAGATAGAAGGGAAGATAGAAGGGAAAATAGAAGGGAAAATAGAAGGGAAGATAGAAGGGAAGATAGAAGGGAAGATAGAAGGGAAGATAGAAGGGAAGATAGAAGGGAAGATAGAAGGGAAGATAGAAGGGAAGATTCAAGGTATTATTAAAGCGTTGAAACGGGGTAAATTGACAATTGAAGAAATTTCCGAAGACTTTGACACGACTGTAAGTTTTGTTTTGGAGGTCAAAGCACGGTATAATCTCTAAGCGTGTCTTATTCTGTATTCGTAAATACTGAGCCTCACCCAATCCCTCTTGCGAGCGAAGCGAGTAAAAGCCTAAAATGACTTTATCACCATTTTTAATCTAACGATATGAAAAAACAATTTTTAACCATCGTTTTGTTGTGCATTGCCACTTTCGCAGTGGCACAAAAACCCAAAGTGACACCACAAGCCAGTGAGCACAAAGAAGGATTCTCTCTTTTTGCAAAAGACTCTTGGATTGGACGTTTTCAGAAACGACAAGAAAAATTTGCGCAAAAAATTGGCTTGACTGAACAGCAACGCCGTAGTCTTGACACCATGAATGACTTGTACGTGACCCAGCGTGCCGCTTTTTTAGATGATTCGTCGCTTGCCCGCCGCGACCGTAGAGAAGACATCATAGATTTGCACGATGTCGCTGCGGGTTTGTATTTGGCTAAAATACGCGTCAATGGCAAGGTTTTTACCGAAAAAATTGTGAAACAATAGAATTTTACCCCCTCAGTATTTTTAGCGAAAATGGGCTGTCTCCACGCAAGGAGACAGCCCATTTTTTGTTTTACATAACTCAATGCTACTTCAATTTCATTTGCGCAAAATACGGATGGAGTCAGGATTCACAATCAACTCTTGACGGAGCGGAAGTATGACGACATCCATATCTTCCAACGGAATTGCGCCCAATAGAGGTTCTGAATCACCCAGCAAAACCATTGCCCGACAGGTGGTCGCTCTGTTTTTAAACCGTACCTCCACATTCGTTACGACATCCATTTCGACAATTCTGCCGTCTGCCGTTTCCGCTTTCCTTTTCTCGGCAAACGGAAATTGCAATTGTTCTTGAATGGATTCATTGATCTAAAGGTTGTAAGCACCTGTATCCCGCAACATACTGACGTGCATCCGTTTGACTTCTTCCGTACCGATGTAGTGTTTGCGAGCGAGTACCAAATCATCGCCGTTGATGAGTTCTATATCTGCGTATATCAACCCCATTTTGTTAAAAATTTTTTTAAAGTTAAAAATTTGATGATGCCACAGAATAGTGCCGTTGTTATTTTGAGCAAAAATAGGGTGTCTAGACTTAAAATTTACCAAAAAATAAGAAAAAATAGATTTTTGCCCCCCTCAGTATTTTTAAGCAAAACGGGCTGTCTCCTTGCGTAGAGACAGCCCCGTTTGCTTATCTGTTTCAGTAACTTTAAAATATACTTCGTCGTTAGACTTGTTTTTTCCACTCTTGATTCGCATAACTACTTAGCCGTAATAAAAATGGTAACGCGGAACTCCAGTTCCGCTTAGGGTTTCGGTCAAAAAATCAGGCGGAACTGGAGTTCCACGTTATCCCATTCACCTTTTTGTCTTATGTCGAGAATCCTTTTACGCTTGTTCTCATACTCTCCTACTCTACCGTTTTTGCCCAAATCATCAACACGTGAAGACCATACGTATGAAGCACGCGGATACCGTCGCTACCTATGGTTTTGCAGATTTTGGGTTCAATATTTTAAAAATGACAAGCGCCTCACCACCACCAAAACGACTTTACAAAGCTGAACACCAACACAAACAACACGTTTTGATGCTCGTGGGTGGTCACAGTCTTATTCATACTGAGGGGGTACAAAATATTCAAAATGAGGCATTTACACATCTGCGCTATAATTATCGATTTGCCCAAACTCTGGACTTTTGAAGCATTTACACAAGTGCAGTACAACGAACGAACCCGCTCAAAACTACGGGCTTTGGTCGGGACAGGCGGGCGACTGCGACTGCATCAAGGTATATCAATCGGTTCTATTTGGGGGCTTCGCTGATGTACGAATACGGCATTTAAAGACACCGAATTGATAAATCGGGACGGGCGTTTGAGTACCTATTTTTCTTGTTATTTGAAACTCAATAGCCAAGTTTCGTTTGCACAAACTACTTATTTTCAACCCCTTATACAAGTGGGCAAATGCGGCGATTCGCTACTGAGGGGGTGCTTTTGGTCAATCTGTCGAAACATTTTAAGCTACAATCACGTGCCAATGCCAGTTTTGACAACGACCCGCGCTTGCCCACGAAGATTCCAGATTTGGTTTATTCTTGGACAAATGGTTTGCGCGTTGAATTTTGATGAAAATTTTAGGCAGAAATACTTGAGGGGATATTTTGGCTCAATACATTTACACACATTTTATTTTTTAACTAAAAAACTTTTGTCATGTCATTAAAATTTGAAACCCTGCAACTTCACGCAGGACAAGAAATTGACCCCGTAACACAGTCCCGCGCTGTGCCGATTTACCAAACCACCGCTTATCAGTTCAAGAACTCTGAACATGGGGCGAATCTCTTTGCCCTGAAAGAATTTGGCAACATCTACACCCGCATCATGAACCCCACTAACGATGTTTTCGAGAAGCGACTCGCGGCACTCGAAGGCGGTGCGGCGGCTTTGGCGGTAGCATCGGGACACGCGGCGCAGTTTATTGCTATTAACAACTGCACGTCGGTAGGCGACAATTTTGTCACGACTTCTTACCTCTACGGCGGTTCGTACAACCAATTTAAAAACTCATTCAAAGGCATCGGTGTTGAGGCGCGTTTTGCGAATGGCGACGATGTAGCGAGTTTTGAAAAACTGATTGATGACAAAACCAAGCTGATTTACTTGGAAACCATCGGCAATCCAGGTCTAAATGTGCCAAATTTCGAGGCTTTTGCGAAATTGGCTAAAAAATACGACCTGCCTTTGTTCGTGGACAACACCTTCGGCGCGGGTGGCGCGATTTGCCAACCCATCAAACACGGGGCGCACATTGTCATCGAATCAGCGACAAAATGGATTGGTGGACACGGCACTTCGATGGGCGGTGTGATTGTGGATGCGGGTACTTTCGACTGGGGCAATGGCAAATATCCTCAGTTCATCGTCGCTCTCCTGGCAGCTATCACGGCTTGGTGTAGCAACGATCGTTTTTGGCATTGGGCGGTCCTTTTGGCAATATCCAATTTATCATCCTGTTGCCGCGTGGAAGGTTTGCGCGATTGGGGTCCTTGTCAATCACCTTTCAATTCATTTTTGCTCTTGCAAGGTTCGAAACGCTCACTTTGCGCGTAGAACGGACGTGCGAAAACGCGTTGGCTTTGGCAAAATGGTTGGAAGAACATCCCGAAGTGGAGTCTGTGAATTACCCGGGATTGAAAGGTCATGCCTCACATAAATTGGCTAAAAAATACCTCGAACGTGGTTTTGGCGGCGTTTTATCGTTCAAACTCAAAGGCGGGCGCGCTCGTGCGGAGGCTTTTGTGAACAATCTGAAATTGATTTCGCACTTAGCAAATGTCGGCGATTCTAAAACGCTCATCATTCATCCCGCTTCCACCACCCACTCGCAATTGTCAGAAGCCGAACAATCAACGGCGGGTGTTGACCCAAATTTGCTACGGATTTCGTTAGGAATTGAGCATATTGAGGACATCAAAGCGGATATTCAACGAGCATTGTAATGTCTGATTGTTTGTCAAAATACTGAGGGTGTAGAATTAGGATTTGAGTTTTAATAAAAATCTATTAAATCGTTGAAATCCTAAAAATCCTAATTCTGCACCCCCCTCAGTATTTTTCATTTTGGTGTTGGAAAAACGATGTTTTTTATAAATTTTCTTCATCGGAATTTTTGATACCAACCGACTGTAAAACAACGTCCTCATCCATATTTTGATAAACAGTTTCGTACCAAACACCTTTTTCGGGTCGAAGTATAACCTCAACTTTGCACAGATATTTTGTCGAATCAAAATGTATTCTCTAAAACTTTCGAGGGTTTTATATTCCTCAAATTTGCTTGTTCGGTCGCGTTTTTGAGTGCTTTTTGATAAAACTTCGACTACAATTATCGGGTTTATCAACAACAATTGTTCGCTATCCCAGTAAATTGGACGTTCTGCAACTGCCAAAGCATCGGCATAAACGCCTGAATCAAGTGCAGGCATATAGACCATTTGGTCAGATGGAAAAACGATGTAGTTTTTATCTGAATCGTCGAAAGCTGACATCATTCTGTGAGTCATATTCGCTGTGATGATGTTATGCAGGTCTTTTGCGTAAGGCATTTTTTATAATTTCTCCGTCAATAAATTCGTGTTTGTCAATTGATTTTGCCTCTTTTCTGAGGAATTCTTGAAGCGTGTACCCCTGGCGTTTACGCTCAATATTCAAATCGACAGGCTGATGAACGGTGCTTTCTGATACCATTTTTAATTTTTTTATTGGGCAAATATAGGTCAGTTTATCAAAAAAATTGAAAATACTTGAGGGAAACTAAGATTACAGATTTTTGATTTAAAATTACAGCATAACAAATATGGTAACTATCCAGCCGATGTCTAAAAAGAGGGTTTGTTTTAATTTTTTGTAAAAAAATTAAAACAAACCACCCTTATTTCGGCGAAAAATGAGGTTTATTTTTTATTTTTTACAAAAATAAAAAAACAAACCTTCTTTGGAGTTTCGGCTGGATAGTTACAAAATATGCTTTACGATGAAATATCTCTTTCTTGTTTGTTGGATAACGACACAACCCATTGCTCAAAATCCGCTAAAAGTGGATTCTTTGAAAACCCAACTCCTCCAAAACATGATAAAGACCACGCTGTTAAGATATATCCAAATCCTGTTAATCAATTTTTGACGGTCAAACGACATTCAAGGTACGGCTTGTTCACAAAATCATTGTTATGGAAAATTTCTTAAAAAACATCGTGAATGCAAGGGCGACCGCAAGGGTCGCGCCCTACTCTCAAACGGCAATTGCGTAGGGTGCGACCCTTGCGGTCGCCCTTATGCTTACGGATTTTACCTAACAATGATTTTGTGAACAAGCCCTGCAATCAAGGTGATTATACCATCACCAATATTTTGGGTCAACACCTAATGACAGGGCAAACGACGCAACGGATTGATGTATCGGCTTTGGCGAAAGGCGTGTATTTGCTCAAAATTGGTACGATACAGGTGAAATTTGTGAAAGAATAAGGGCTTTTTTTGTAAACACTTAGCCAAACGCTGAAAGCGTTGAATATGAATAGCCCCGATTGAAAATCGGGGTAAAAATTGGCTGATTATACCAACTCTGAAAGAGTTGAATGTGAAAAGTGGCAAATTCAACACCCTTCGGGGTTGCGATGCCCCTTTCGATGACCCCGATTTTCAATCGGGGCTATTCATGTTCAACCCCTTCGGGGTTTGGCTAAGTTTTTACTTTTTTCTTAGAAAATATTGAATTTTTAGTCAAAATAGGGAGGGGGTAAAATTTGAAATTTCAAATTTTACCCCCTTCCTATTTTTAGTCTGTTTAGGAACGATGAAAAAACAACTTGTAAATGTTCATAAAGCCGAACACTTGTGAACCTGAAAAAAGGGGTGGTTTGTTTTGATTTTTTAGCAAAAAAATCAAAACAAACCCTTTTAGGGAATTTTGTAAATTGTTTTTAAGCGTTTTTTAGTCTTTTTCGAGCGAATCCACTCAACTGCCTTCTCTAAAACCTCATCTTTTCCCGATTTTATGCCTCCGAGTGTTGGCTTTACTTCTACATCTGGAATCATCCCAATGCGTTGCGTCTCGCGTCCATCGGGATAGTACACGCCCAGACCCGTGATAGCCGTAAAAACACCACCTGGTAAGCTAAAACGCGATACATTGCCGTCTGCCCCTGCCGTTTGACTGCCAAAAACCTTTGATTTCAGTGCCGTTTGGAACGCCATCGTGTGAAATTCGGCTGAACTTTGAGTTGTTTCGTTGACTAAAATGGCAATTTTCCCTGCATACAATTTGCTATTACTGCCGACCTTCAAAGGGGTTTCTTCCAAAATAAAATACCCGGGGTTGTGGGCAACGCCGCGACTCATGCGACAAAAAGGCGTTTTAATGGGACTCAAATAACTACCAAGTATGATAAATCGGAAAATCCTTTGGGTAATTCCGAATGTCAATTACTAACCCGCGTGTCCCTTCTGCACGTTTGAAAACATCCTCTATATCGTTCTTTCCCTGATTTTTCAATATTGATATAGGCAATATCGTCCGCGATTTTATGATTTTGAACGATTACCGAATCTACGTAACTCCGAGTGACGAACAAATACGGTTTTATCCGCTTGATTTCTACTTGTTGCGGCTTCCCATCGCGCAAAATTGTCAAAATCACGGCTTCTTTATCCCCCCTCAGTATTTGGTACGACATATTGCGCCGAACGGTCGGCAGATTCGAGCCACTCGTTAAGGGTGTTAGTTGGTCTATCAATTGTTCAATCGTCGAACTGTCCACTTTTAGAATCACATCACCAATTTTCAAAAGGCAGTTTTTGGCGATTGAATCGTTGGCATAATTCTTTACAATCAATTGATTACCAATAAATTGTGTAATCAAAGGCACATCAAAAGCGCCCTTATTCAGGATAATATTCGCATGAGAATCGTGGACTTTGACCGCTAATCTTTTCAAGGCTTTGAGATACGCAAAAGGTTCTTTTGGACGGTTCGGCGGCGATAAATTCTGGAATGGATTGAGTCAAAACATCATTCCAATTCTGCTCAGTTATCAAATATTTGTAAGGAAAAAAATAATGAACGATGTTCCAATACCGAAACAACGCCAATAACCGAAACCCTGCATCGGGATTTTGCAAGCCTTTGTAGGCTTCTTCTTTGTCAAAATCGCCACCACCTAAACGGGTCAAATCTCCATAATGATTTTTCCCTTGATACCGATTTTGATAGATAAAACGCAGTTTTTCTGCCAAAATGGGACTGATTGTTGGGTCTTTTTGCCATTCATGGTCGGGTTTTTTAATTTGATGTTGCCTTTTGGTTCTTCGCATTTTGTACAAATTGGAATCTCCCCCAAATCGTTTATCCAAGTCAGCAAAATTTGGTCGCGGTCGGTCGTGTTTTTTGCTTCTAAAATTTTTGGTAAAACCCCAAACAACTCTGAATCCCAATTCACTTTGCCCGAACAGATTTTCGGGTGATGGTATTTGAGAAACCCCCCAAACTCGAGCGACGAAAGCCAAATCTGTTTGATTTATTGCGGCGCAATTTGACTGATTTTGACCTTAGAATCGAAAAAAATAGGAGAACCAATTTGTTGACTCCAACTGATGTAGAAAAGCAGAGAAAAAGCGGCGATTAAAGCAAGATTTTTCATTTTTTATTTCGCTTATTTTGATGATGAAAAACAGGTTTTTTACTAAAAAACAGTTGACAACCCGAAGCTAAGGAGCAGTGATAAGAGGGAACGTGCTTTTACATTTTAAATACATTCTTTTGGGATTCTTTGTTTTTTAAAAGATGGATGTTTGAAAAAATGGGGCGAATTTTTCATTTTTTTAGACACAATACTGAGGGGTCATTTTTTTCTCACCATCGTCAAAATCGTCGCCAAAGCTACCGTTTCATCCGTTTCATCATACACATCTACGAGCCATTTGACGATACCACGTGGCGGCAAAGGGTCGTCTACTTTTTCTGTTCCACATCCGTTTTTTCTTTACAAGTAAACCGCACACCAATCGTCGAATTGGGATAAACAGGCTTCATAAAACGGCATTCTTCCAAACCATAATTGAGCAAAACAGGTCCTTTTTCGGCTTGAACGAACAAACCCGCTGCGCGGGACAATATAAAATAACCATGCGCCACCAAGCCTGCACAAGGTGTACCTTCTAATGCCCTTGGGTCGGTATGCGCGTAGAATTTATCGCCTGTGAGGTGGGCAAATTGGGCAATATCATCCAGCGTGACCGTGTGTTTTTCAGTGATTAAAGTCTCGCCAATTTCTAAATCTTCAAAATATTGACTGAATGGATGCTTGCCTGTTTCAATAAAATCAGCCCCCCTTTTTGGTAGGTTTTAGTCACTTTTGACAACATTGTGGGGTATCCTTGAACGGCTACCCGTTGCAAATAATGAAACACCCCGCGCACGCCGCTGATTTCTTTGCCTATGCCGCCTGCCCTTCCGGTCCGCTTCGTGCGTCATCAAAGGCATCGGTGCGCCGTGTCCTGTGCTTTCTTTGGCGGATTCTCGATTGAAAAACAAGATTCTCCCGTGAAAAGCACCTGCATTTTCCAAATATTCGCCGCATACTGAGGGGTCAAAACTGCAAATTGTAGATACCAACGAGCCTTTGCCGCGATTCGCTAAGTCAATCGCTTGGTCAAGACCTTTGTATGGCATGAGCGTTGCAACAGGACCAAAAGCCTCTATTTCGTGACTTTCCGTGTTTTTTCAACGGTTTTTCGTTTAATAAAAGCATCGGTGGCAAAAACGCGCCGTCCATTCTGTCACCACCTTTCACCTCAAATCTATTCAAATCGCCGACGACCAATGTCGACACTTTGAGCAATTTCTCCACGTTTTCGCGCACCCGCAGCCGCTGTGTTTGACTCACCAAAGCCCCCATTTTTACGCCTTCTACTGAGGGGTCGCCAAAAACCACTTTTTTCAGTTCAATGCCCAAACTGATTTGTACATCTTCCAAAATCCGTTCTGGAACTATAATTCGGCGCACGGCTGTGCATTTTTGACCCGTTTTTACGATGATTTCGCGCACCACATTTTTGATAAAAATCCCGTATTCGGGCGCATCCAACGCTACATCTTCGCCCAAAATCATGGCATTGAGCGAGTCGGCTTCCATTGTGAACGGTACGGAATATTCATTGAGTTTGGGATGAGCGCGAAGGATTTTGCCCGTTGAAGCCGAGCCTGTAAACGTGACGACATCTTGGGACGTGACAAAATCTAAAATCCCATGCCCACGTCCGCCAATAAATTGGAGTGCGCCTTCGGGCAAAATACCGCTCGCAATCATATCTCGAACGACCGTTTCTGTCAAAAAAGAGGTAATTTCGGAGGCTTTTACGATGGCTGGCATACCCGCGAGCCAATTCACAGCGCATTTTTCCAACATCCCCCAGACAGGAAAATTGAACGCATTGATATGCACCGCCACACCTTGTTTCGGAACGCAAACGTGTTGACCGATAAAAGTCCCGTTTTTACTGAGGGGGGCATTTTGACCGTCCACGAAAAAAGTTTGGTTGCCAAAATGCCGCCGCAACGAGGCATACGCGAAGACATTGCCGATGCCGCCGTCAATATCAATCCACGAATCGCCTTTGGTCGCGCCTGTGAGATAGGATATTTTATAGTAATGGGGTTTGCGTTCCGTAAGGTACAAAGCGAGGCGTTTGAGCATCAAGCAATACGTAACTTC